>NZ_JAVDUL010000001.1:0-1256175 GCF_031456345.1 Pseudomonas sp. 2957 | reverse complement strand
TCCATAGCTACAACAACTACCGGTCACCGGTCGCCATGGAGAAAATGGCGGCCTGAAAAACCCTAACGGGTGTCCAATATTACTTGACCAGTTCAAGCCCGCTCCCACAGGGTTTTGTGGCACCACCAAATCATTGGTCAACGCGGAACATTGTGGGAGTGAGCCTGCTCGCGAAAGCGCTGGGTCAGTCGGCAAAGATGCTGGATGTGCCGCGGTCTTCGCGAGCAGGCTCGCTCCCACCGGGGATTTAGCGCACGGATATTCCAACCATGGCCGGTCGAAACTGGTTTTCACGATGTCGGTGACTGAACTGCATCAGGGTGCGCGGGAGAGCCTCTCACTCTAATTCCAGAGTGGGAGGCATCGATTAAATCGCTCGATCAGCGTGACGGCGGATGTTCGGTTGACACCGAATTGGCCGCATCCACATCTGACATATCTTCCTCGACCGGTCCCTCATCGTCCGGCGGCAAAGGCACCTCGGGATTTTCCCGCTTGGGATCGTGCCCGGTCTCGTTGTCGGTGGTGCGCGTCACGGCTTGTTGCGACTGGTTGCCCGGTGCGTTTTCATCAATGTCCATGTCGGTCTCCGATGTGATTCAGCGATAGATACCTGAACGTGTGAAATGCCGGCGCGTGACAAGTGCCCGGCAATGGACGAACGGTGACTCGCCGGCCGGCCCTGAACGCAAAAAACCTGCTGTTTAAAGCAGGCTTTTGCGTTGTGTAGGAGGCTTACTTCTGCTGCGTCAGCGCCGAGTAGCTGTTCATCAGGTTGCGGTAGTTGGGAATACGCTGCGACAGCAGATTGCCCAGGCCTTCGATGTCGTTGCGCCAGTCGCGGTGCAGCTCACAAGCTACAGAGAACCAGTTCATCATCTGTGCGCCGGCCTGAGTCATGCGGCTCCACGCGGCTTGCTGAACAGTGGTGTTGAAGGTGCCGGACGCATCAGTCACCACAAACACATCAAAACCTTCCGCCAGCGCCGACAGGGTCGGGAACGCTACACAGACATCCGTTACGACACCGGCAATGATGATCTGCTTGCGCCCGGTGGCCTTGATTGCCTTGACGAAGTCTTCGTTGTCCCAAGCGTTGATCTGACCTGGGCGAGCGATGTACGGCGCGTCCGGGAACATCTCTTTCAACTCCGGTACCAGCGGGCCGTTCGGGCCTTGTTCGAAGCTGGTGGTGAGGATGGTTGGCAGGTCAAAGAACTTGGCCAGATCCGCCAGCGCCAGCACGTTGTTCTTGAACTCGTTCGGCGAGAAGTCCTGCACCAGCGAGATCAGACCGGTCTGGTGGTCAACCAGCAGCACGATAGCGTCGTCTTTGTTCAGGCGGTTGTAGGTTGGAGTGGTCATGGTGTGCGTCCCTTTTCAAGTTTGGAGTTTTGTTGTTGCGTTCAAGTTGGGTACAGATTACTGACGCACAGCAAAGGGATAAATCGGCTGAAAAGTGTTTCACCGTCCACTCAAACCGGACAATGGCAAACGTTGAAATGCTCGACGGTTAATCCGCCAGAACGGCGCCATGCTATGCTCCGACAGAGAAAACGAGGGGTTAACAATGAGCGAATCAGCCACTGACAGCGTCGCGAGCGAAGTATGCAAGCTTGCAGAAAAACACCGCATTGGCGCCGAGCGTGACGGCCTGAGCCGCATGGCGGCAACGATAACGCAACTGGCTGGTGATGCCGTCGAGCTAGATAATGTTGAGCAGTTGCTGGTTAATCTGAAGCGAAAGGGTGTGTTGAACAAGGCAGAAATCATGGCCTTGCAAGGACGTTACCTTCAGGAAAAAAGGCGTTCGAAAAAGCAGCTCAGCGCATGACGTTCGACCCCTTCGGCGATTTCGAAACTGAAGGCTACCTTCGCAACTCGCTCAAGCTGAAAGACCCGGTTGAAGTAAAGGAATCGGAACATCTCTCTTTCGAAGCCAGTATCGAAGAAGCCCTTGCTCATCTGGCAAAAAAGAGATCCATCGACTATCAAGCGATACTCAAAACTCATGAAATCCTGTTTGCCGGTTTCTACCCATGGTCAGGCAAAGACAGGAATGAGCTTGTTCCCCACCTCGCGGTTTTCAAAGGATCAAAAGACGATCCGCATCACACACCTTTCGAGCGACCTGAGCTGATTAAAAGATCCGTCGAATATGCGCTGGAGCTCGCTGCAAACAAAAAACGCTTCCACGAGCGCCCTGGCGAGGTGATGGGCCAATTGGCTTTCGCTCATCCGTTTCTGGATGGTAATGGGCGGACCATCCTGCTCGTTCACATGGAACTATGCTATCGAGCCAAGTTCGCCATCGATTGGTCGAAGACCAACAAAGATGCGTATTTACGGGCGCTCAGCGACGAGATCCGCGATCCTTCCAGAGGCCACCTGGACGATTATCTGAAGCCTCACGTCGTAAACATCTCAAGCCGTGAGGAATGGCCCGGAGTGATTGGCGATATCAAAGGGTTGGACGGTTTGGACAAGGAAGGAATCGTCTACGCGAATCTGGACAATCCCGACATTCAGCAACTGTATGAAACCTACAGAACGCAGCCAATAAAGTGACCAAGAAACCTGCTGTTAAAAGCAGGCTTTATTTGTCTGGCGGTCTGCGCGACGCAGACCTGCTTACGCACCCTGACGACTCAAACTGAAATTCACTCAATCGTAAAACGGCTCAACCAACGCCCGACTACCGACAAAGAAACTGTCCGCCACCAGGCGCAACGGTTGCAGGTCGAGGTCGCTGGCCTTGTCGCTGATCAATTGCTGGAAGTGGCGGTAGACCGCTGCGTACTCGCCCTCCTCCGACACGCTTTGCTTCACGCCGTCGATGCTTAGCACCGCGCCGCCATTGTCCAGACGCAGGACGCCTTCGACGCAGCGGATTTCGATGCTCCACAGTTCGTCGTGGCCATGGTCGAAATCGAACTCGGCGCGAACGTCCAACTGCTGCGCATCGGACATTTTGATCGAGGCAGCAATCGGCGACTGGCAGTTGCTCGGCACGCGCAGTTCGGCGGCTTCGACAAACAGCGGCAGCGCCAGCAAGTGGGTGACGATCGACAGCGCGTTGATGCCCGGGTCGAAGACGCCGAGGCCGCCCGGCTGCCAGATCCACGCTTGACCCGGATGCCACTTGCGTACGTCTTCCTTCCAGTCGATCCGAACGCTTTGCAGGGTGCGGCTGGCCAACCAGTCACGGGCGGCGGCGATGCCCGGTGCGTAGCGTGAATGCCAGGCGAACAAAGCGCTGACGCCTTGATCGGCGACTTGATCGACCAGGGCCATAGCCTCGCCCAATGTCGCACAGGGCGGTTTTTCCACCAGCACGTGCTTGCCGGCAGCCAACGCCTGTTGCACCAGTGCGAAGCGCCCCTGTGGCGGCGTGCAGAACGCAATTGCGTCGACAGTCGGGCCGTTTTCGAGCAGTTCGCCCAGCGACTGGAAGTTTTCCACGCCGACGCAAGGTTTGCCTTGGGTAGCGACCGCCACCAACTGGAACGCCGGGTTGGCGAGGATGGCGGGGACGTGTTGATCCTGGGCGATCTTGCCGTAGCCCACCAGGCCGAGACGAATCGGTTGCATTACAGACTCCTGTTGTTGTTTTGGTCTTTGCAGCGCAGCGGCAAGAGTACGTGTTTCTGCGCTCGCCTCCAATCGTCATACTATTTAAATCAAGTTTGGTCGCGGCGAACGCATCGCTTATTCGTCATTTCTTCTTACACCTTTTGTCGTCCGATCCCGCACCGCGCGGCGATCGGCAGCCGGCGATCAGCCTCAGTTTGCTATCATGCGGCGCTTTTACGGTTAACCCCCCGCCAGTCCTGCCGACTCGCGGGCTGCAAAAGGCGGTATTAGATGACGGCTTTGTTGACTCGCCGCAAGGTACTTGCGGGAATGGGCGTGCTCGGGCTCGGCCTGCTCGCCGGTTGCGACACACGTGGCCAACTGTCGTACAAGTACGGCAAGGATCTGAGCGACAAGATCCTCGGACGCACCTTCAAGCTGAAGAACCCCGAAGGCGAAACCATGTCGCTGTCGAGCTTTCGCGGGATGATGCCGATGATCTTCTTCGGCTTCACCCAGTGCCCGGCCGTTTGCCCCACCACCCTGGCCCGCGCCGCGCAGATCAAGAAACTCATGGGCCGCGACGGCGACCGCCTGCAAGTGGTGTTCATCACCCTTGACCCTGAGCGCGACACGCCGCAGATCCTCGACGCCTACGTCAAAGCCTTCGATCCGAGCTTCGTCGCGCTGTACGGCACACTTGAGGAAACCAAGGCCACCGCCAAGGAATTCGACGTGTTCTACGAGAAGGTCCCGGCCGGCGACACCTATACCATCTCCCATACGTCCACCAGCTACGTCTACGACTCGCGTGGTGAGTTGCGCCTGGGCCTGTCCACTTCGCTGACAGCCCAAGAGTGCACGGAAGATTTGCTTACTGTTATGGAGGTCTGCTGATGCATCCCGTTCTGAATCACCTCAAACGCACCGTATGTGCACTGTCCCTGCTCGGCCTGGCCTTCCAGGTGTCGGCGCAGACCAAAGTCGACGATGCCTGGGTCCGTGCCACCGTGCCGACCCAGTCCGCCAGCGGCGCGTTCATGACCGTCACTGCCGACACCGACAGCAAGCTGCTCAGCGTTGCCTCGCCAGTGGCCAAGGACGTTCAGATTCATGAAATGAGCATGAAGAACGATGTGATGACCATGGGCCCGGTGAAGTCCGTTGAGCTGCCTGCCGGCAAAGCCGTGAGCTTCGACCCGAACGGCTACCACGTCATGCTGATGGGCCTGAATGGTCAGTTGAAGGAAGGCGACAGCGTGCCGCTGACCCTGACCGTGGAAAACGTCAAGGGCGAGAAAGAAACCATTGAAGTCAAGGCACCGGTCCGCGCGCTGACCAACATGGGCGGCCACGATCACAGCAAGATGCATTGATCGCTGACGGAAAGACTGTTCGCCCGACACATAAACGGGGCGGCCTGATCGATGATCGGGCCGCCCCGTTTTTTTGCCCGGAAGAGGGTTTACGCGGCTAAACCTGTGGGAGCGAGCTTGCTCGCGAAGGCGTCAGGCCAGTCAACTCATCTGTGGCTGAAACTCCGCTTTCGCGAGCAAGCTCACTCCTACAGTAGTTCCGGGTGATGCCCAATCCCTCAACTCCCCGCACCACCATGCGCTTCTTCAAAGAAGTAATCCTTCCAGCTCGCCGCTTTGTTCTTCAACACGCCCAGTTCCTGCAATTTCTCGGCATATATAAACGTGCGTTGCGGTACGACGGTGAAGTCGATTTCCGGGTCTTTGACGATTTGCTCGACCAGAGCCAGCGGCAGTTTCGATTGTTCGACGCGGATGTAGGCTTGGGCAGCGGCGGGCTTGTCGGCTTTGATGATCTGCTCGGCTTCGGCCAGTGCGTCGTAGAACGCCTTGTAGGTTTTCGGGTTTTCGTCGTGGAATTTTTCCGTGGTGTAGAGCACGTTGAACGTCGCCGGGCCGCCGAGGATGTCGTAGGAACTCAGCACTTTGTGCACGTTGGGGTTTTGCAGAGCCTGGTACTGAAACGGTGGGCTGGAGAAATGCGAATTGATTTCCGAGCCGCCGGCGATCAGCGCGGCGGTGGCGTCAGGGTGCGGCAGGCTGACCGAAATGTTGTCGAATTTCTTGAACTGGTCGTCGCCGAATTCTTTCGCGGTTTCAATTTGCAGGGTGCGCGACTGAAAACCTACGCCTGCGGCCGGCACGGCGATACGGTCCTTGTCGCTGAAGTCCTTGAGGGTTTTGATGTTCGGGTTGTTGGTCAGCAGGTAATTGGGCATCGAGCCCAGCGCGGCGATGGCTTTGACATTCTGCTTGCCCTTGGTGCGGTCCCACACGGTGAGCATTGGCGGCACGCCGGCCGAGACCACATCCAGCGCTCCGGTCAGCAGCGCCTCGTTCATCGCCGTGGCGCCGGAAATGCTGTTCCAGTCGACCTTGATGTCCAGACCCTGAGCCTTACCGTGTCTCTCGATCAGCTGTTGATCGCGTACGACATCGAGAATCAGGTAACCAATGCCGAATTGCTGGGCGATGCTGATCCTGCCCTCGGCTTGGGCGCCGCTACTGAACAGCGCACCCGCTGCCAGAGTAGCGGCCAACAGAGTCAGCGCAGAACGTTTGAACGGTGTGGCCATGACAACCTCGCAGCATGGGGGGTGGGCTGAAAGGCCTGACTTTATAGCTATAAAAAATAGAAATTAAATATCCTTATCGCATATCGATAGCACTGAGCGATTTGACGTCTGCTGCTGGAATTCAGGAGCAGTGGATGAACCTACAACAGTCTGAAACAAAAAACTGCCCTCGGGAAAAATGGCACTGCGCCCCACAACCCACGCCCGCTATGGGCACGCGCCGTTTCGGGGATCGCCGGCCGCGGGTTTTAAAAAGCCGATCAGCCTTCCTGCCCTTGGTATCATCACCCACACTTTTTTGACCCTTTGATGACAAGCAGGCCTTTTTTGTGAGCGCTCTTTTCAACTGGCTGCGGCGGCCGAATGCCCGCCTTCTTTCTCTAATCGTTTTGGTAATGATCGTGCCGGTGTGCCTGCGTGCAGCGTTGGGCTGGTCGACACCGCTGGGCTTTTTGTCGGATCTGGCCGTGGGTAGTCTGCTGGTGGTAGCGCTGCATCGCCGTACGTGGTGGCTGGCCTTGCCGGTGCTGGTGATTTGGGCGCTGCTGGCGATCGCCACGGCAGAATTGGTCAGCGCCGTCGGCCGCCTGCCGACGCCTTCGGATGTTCACTACCTGATCGACCCGCAGTTCGTCGAGAACTCCACTGGCGGCGGACTTGCGCACCCTGCCCTGGCCATTGCCTTGCTGGGTGCGTTGGTTTTCTGGCTGCTGGCCCAATTTGTGGGGCGCGGTCTGGCTCGTCCGGCATTGCCGCGCGCGGCCTGGGCAGCGCCGATCGTTTTGTTCGCCGCGCACTGGGGCGCGCTAAACCTGTGGCCGAATGACGGCGACGCCTGGCGCCTGTACAACCTGCCGCATCAATTGCTCGCTAGCGAAGTGGCCGACTTGCAGATCCAGGCCGAGGAGTGGCTGGACGGCGACGTCGAAGAACCGACACCGGCGATGGCCGGGCTCACCGATGTCGATCTCATTGGCCAGAAGCTGCTCGCCGCGCCGGGTCAGGCGCGCAATGTGTTGATCATTGCCCTGGAAGGAATCCCCGGCGCCTACATCCGCGCCAACCGCGAAGCGATCGGCAGTCATTACCAGGAAGACCTGATGCCCAACCTCAGCCGCTGGGCCGAGCGCGGCATGAACACTCCGGATTACGTGCTGCACACCCATCAAACCATTCGCGGTCTGTACGCCATGCTGTGCGGTGACTACGACAAGCTCAACAACGGCACGCCCAAAGGCGTGGAAATGCTCACCCTCAACGAACGCAATCAGGCCTGCCTGCCGGCGCAGCTGCGCGAACACGGCTTCAGCACTCATTATTTGCAGGGCGCCGGCCTGCGCTTCATGGCCAAAGACAAGATCATGCCGCACATCGGTTTCGATGCGACCCACGGCCTGGAATGGTTCAGCAACAGCAACTATCTGGAGTTCCCGTGGGGCAAGGATGACAAGGCGTTTTTTGAAGGTGCGCTGGATTACGTCGGCCAGTTGAAAAAGCAAAAGCAGCCGTGGATGTTGACTCTGCTGACGGTCGGCACCCATCAGCCCTACTCCGCACCGGAGGATTATCTGCAGCGTTATGAGACGCCCAAGCAGGCTGCCGTCGGTTATCTCGACGATGCGCTGGATCAGTTTCTTTCAGGGCTGGAGCGCCAAGGCGTTCTCAAGGACACACTGGTGGTGATCACCTCGGATGAATCCCATGGCATCGACGGCGTGCGGCTGGCCTCCTCGTGGGGTTTCAACCTGACGCTGGCACCGGAGCAGGCGCAACTGCCGCGTCTGAATGCCGGGGTTTATGGTCACGTCGATCTGAGCACCTCGATCCTCGACTATTTCGACCTGCCGGTGCCGACTGCGCTGAGCGGGCGGTCGCTGTTTCGCGACTACGATTCGGGGCGAGAAATCATGTCGTTCACCAACGGCAAACTGCGCTACCACAACGGTCAGGGCATCTTCTCCGAGTGCGATCTGCCGCGCCGCTGCCGCTATTACCAAAGCACCGGTTTCATCGCCGAAAGTGCCACATACAAAGGCACCTACAGCGGCCACCCGGCCCGGCAAATCGCCGCGCGCGCCGATGCGCTGGACCTGTCCTTGCTGCGCACACCGCTCAATCATCGCTACCAGTTCGGCAGCAACAACATCATCCCTCTGCAAGCGCAGATAAAGGATGACTGGGCCGACAACCTGATCGGCGCGCAATACCTGGAAATGCCCAAAGGCTCGCACACCCGCGTGCGCCTGACCGTGCGCTCGGTCGATCCGCAGCAGGCGGCGTACATTCAGCTCAAGGCCAAGGAATTTGAACAGGACGTGCAACTGGGCCTGCCAGCAGAAATGGTCGCCACGGCGGATCAGCCGCTGGAGATGGATTTCAGCTTTGAAAACCCGCAGCCGCGCAAAGCCTTCTCGTTTCATTTGCTGGGCTACGGCAATGGCGCGGTTGAAGTATCGGACTTCAGCGTGATCACTGAACTGCCTGGGCAGGATGACATTCTTGATGACGTGCCCGAGGACGACACCGCGCAATCGAGTTGACGTCTTTGTTTATAAAGGCTGCACTCGCCTGTCACTTTGCTTCGGGTTAACGAGTGTAAGATCGAAATCGCCTGTCACTTTCCCGGTTTTTCCCAGATCCAGAGCAAAAGTGCCTGTTACGGTTTTGCGAAAATTGGAAAAGGTGATGATAAGTTCACCCTCAATAATAGGTTGGTCAAAATGATTGATCACAACCTTCCAATGCCGCCCCATGGTTGGAAAAATCACTGTGTGAGGACCATCTCCCTCTAGCGCATTCGGCACAGACAAATCGACCGTGTTTATAAAATCTTCAGTTCCGATGATGATAAATTCCTTCTCGGTCTCTGCATAAACACATAACTTGCTCTCCAGAAATTTATCGTCATCGAGAAACGCGACGAAGCTACCGGTAGCATTTCGTTTGTTCATAAGGTCACTTGTTCTGTCCTGAGACATGTCGATATTCCCTTGAGGTAAAGGTGACGTTGCGTTGACTCCAACGTATTGGGATTGCGTGGTATCAACCACTGTCAAAGCTGACAGTTTTTAAGATCGCTTCGAAATAACGCCGCTTTTGCATCACGATATCGAGGTAGCAAAAGAGCCTGCCTATCGCCTGCCAAGACTGCGGCTATTAGCCGACTTGCCAACTCGGGTCTAGCCTTACCAGTCCGAAGTCGGCACGAGCCGGCCGCAGACCTGATAGGGATCCGAACATGGCAAACGAATCGAAATGCCCGTTCAACCACGCCGCCGGCGGCGGTACGACGAACCGTGACTGGTGGCCGAATCAACTCAATCTGAAAATCCTCAGCCAGCATTCCCCCAAGTCCGATCCACTGGGCCAGGACTTCGACTACGCCAAAGCCTTCAAAAGCCTCGACTTCCAGGCGCTGAAACAAGACATCAAAGCACTGATGACTGATTCTCAGGACTGGTGGCCAGCCGATTTCGGCCATTACGGCCCACTGTTCGTGCGCATGGCCTGGCACAGCGCCGGGACCTATCGCACCGCCGACGGCCGTGGCGGCGCCGGCTCCGGTCAGCAACGCTTCGCCCCGCTCAACAGCTGGCCGGACAACGTCAGCCTCGACAAGGCCCGCCGCCTGCTGTGGCCGATCAAGCAGAAATACGGGCGCAACATTTCCTGGGCCGACCTGATCGTGCTCACCGGCAACGTCGCGCTGGAGTCCATGGGCTTCAAGACCTTCGGTTTTTCCGGGGGCCGCGCCGATGTCTGGGAACCGGATGAAGACGTGTACTGGGGTTCGGAAACCGAGTGGCTGGGCGGCGACAACCGTTACGGCAAGAGCAATGGCCCAGTGCAAGAGCCCGGTGACGGCACGCTGGTGGCTGAGCCCGATTTGCATGGCCGTGAAGAAAGCCGCACCGATCAGGGCGAACGCAATCTGGAAAATCCCCTCGCCGCCGTGCAGATGGGCCTGATCTACGTCAACCCTGAAGGCCCGGAAGGCAACCCGGATCCGGTGGCCTCGGCCAAGGACATTCGCGAAACCTTCGGCCGCATGGCCATGAACGACGAAGAAACCGTGGCCCTGATCGCCGGCGGCCACGCGTTCGGCAAGACCCATGGCGCCGGCCCGGCTGACAATGTCGGCCCCGAACCGGAAGCGGCCGGTCTGGAGCAACAGGGTCTGGGCTGGAAAAACGCCTTCGGCACCGGTAAAGGCGCCGACACCATCACCAGTGGTCTGGAAGTGACCTGGACCACCACGCCAACGCAGTGGAGCAACAACTATCTGGAAAACCTGTTCGGCTTCGAGTGGGAGCTGACCAAAAGCCCGGCGGGCGCCAATCAGTGGCAACCGAAAAACGGCGCGGGTGCAGGCACCGTTCCCCACGCTCACGATCCGAACAAGAAGCTCTCGCCGACCATGCTCACCTCTGACCTGGCGCTGCGCTTCGATCCTGCATACGAGCAGATTTCCCGGCGTTTCCTGGCCAATCCCGATCAGCTCGCCGACGCATTTGCCCGCGCTTGGTACAAGCTGATCCATCGGGACATGGGGCCGCTCTCTCGCTACCTCGGCCCGGAAATGCCACAAGAGGAATTGCTCTGGCAAGACCCGCTGCCCGACGTGACGCACCCGCTGATTGATGACAGCGACGCTGCGGCGCTGAAAAACAAGGTGCTGAATTCAGGACTGTCGGTGTCGCAACTGGTCTCGACCGCGTGGGCTGCAGCATCGACCTTCCGCGGTTCGGACAAGCGCGGTGGCGCCAACGGCGGACGCTTGCGTCTGGCCCCGCAGAAGTTCTGGCAGGCCAACCAGCCCGAACAACTGGACAAAGTGCTGAGCACGCTGGAAAGCATTCAGAGCGAGTTCAACAACGGCGCCGCCGGTGGCAAGAAAATCTCGCTGGCGGACCTGATCGTCCTGGCCGGTAATGCCGGAGTGGAAAAAGCCGCGCAGAACGCCGGGCATTCAGTGTCGGTGCCGTTCTCGCCAGGCCGCGTCGATGCTTCGCAGGAGCAGACCGATGTTGAATCGTTCGGCTTCCTCGAACCGATCGCCGATGGTTTCCGCAATTACAGCAAAGGCAAATACACGGTTGCGGCAGAAACCCTGCTGATCGACAAGGCGCAATTGCTTACCCTCACGGCACCGGAAATGACCGTGCTGCTGGGTGGTTTGCGGGTATTGAACACCAATGTTGGCCAGACCCGGCATGGCGTGTTCACCGATAAAACCGAAACGCTGAGCAATGACTTTTTCACCCACCTGCTGGACATGGGAGTTGAGTGGACCCCAACGTCACGGGATGCCGATGAGTTTGAAGGCCGTGACCGCAAGACCGGGGCGCCAAAGTGGACGGCGACTCGAGTGGATCTGGTGTTCGGCTCGAATGCGCAATTGCGCGCATTGGCCGAGGTGTATGCCAGTTCCGACGCGAAGGCGCAGTTCGTCAACGATTTCGTCAAGGCGTGGACGAAGGTGATGAATCTGGATCGGTTTGATCTGCGTAAATAGCTGTTTGTTGTGCCAATAAAAATGCCGCTCGTTGAGCGGCATTTTTTTGTTGATCGTTCCCACGCGCAGCAAAGGAATGCAGCAAGGGACGCTCTGCGTCCCAAAGCCGATGCAGAGCGTCGAGAGAGGCATTCCCACGCAGAACATGGGAACGATCAATTAAACGCCCCAAACATTTAATCGGCGTTACGCCAGGCTTTTGCTCACCACTTCATACACATCACTGGACAGCGACCCGGACGCCAGAATCCGCTCCAGCTCAGCCTTCATCAACGCCTGACGCGCGCTGTCGTATTTGCGCCAGCGGGTCAGCGGGGCCAGTTGGCGCGAGGCGATCTGCGGGTTGAAGCCGTTCAGTTCGATCACCAGATCGGCAAGGAAGCGATAACCGGAACCGTCCGCCGCGTGGAAGTTGATCAGGTTCTGCCCGGCGAACGCGCCGATCAGTGCCCGCACCTTGTTCGGGTTCTTGATGTTGAACGCCGGGTGCTGCATCAACGCCTTGACGCGCGCCAAACCGCCCGGCAAGGTGCTGCCGGCCTGCACGCTGAACCACTGATCCATGACCAGCGGATTGTCCTTGAAGTGCTCGGCGAAGCTGGCCAGTGCCAGGGCCTTCTGCTCTTCGAACGGCGAGTTGACCAGCACCGCCAGCGCGGTCAGGCGCTCGGTCATGTTGTCGGCAGCCTCGAATTGCGCCAGCGCCGCTGCCAACACTTCCGGCTTGCCGCTGAGCATCAGGTACGACAGGGCGATGTTCTGCAAGGCGCGACGGGCGAAGTGCTCGGCTTCGGCCACGTACGGAGTCTTTTTCGACAAATCGCGGTTGGCCTGATAACGCAGCCACAGCGCTTCGAACAAGCCTTCGGCGAGTTGCTTGCGGGCGAACTCGCGAGCGACGTGAATCGCCTCGACGTCAGCCACTTCGCTGATCTCGGTGAGATAAGCCTCACCCGGCAACGAGAGCATTTCGGCAACCATCGCCTGATCCAGCGACTCATCGGACAGCACCGTGCGCAGCGCCGACACCAGACGCGGATCGAGCTTCAGGCTCTCGCCTTTCTGATGCTGGCCGATCAACTCTTGAAGCACTTGCACCGACAGTTGCTGACCGGCATCCCAGCGATTGAAGCCGTCGCTGTCGTGCTGCATCAGGAACATCAGTTGATCGCGGTTGTACGGGAAGCTCAATTTCACTGGCGCCGAGAAGCCACGCAGCAGCGACGGCAGCGGCTGTGCGTTAATGTCGACGAAAGTGAAGGTCTGCTCGGCGTCGGTCACCGAGATCACCCGAGTGGTGCCTTGTGCCGAAGCTTCACCAGCCAGACGCAGAGCGATTTCATTGCCCTGGCTGTCGAGCAGGCCGAGCTCGACCGGAATCACGAACGGCAGTTTTTCTACCTTGTCCGGGGTCGGCGGGCAGCTCTGGCGGAAGGTCAGGCTGTAGGTTTTCGCCGCAGCGTCGTAGGACTCGCTGACGGCCAGACGCGGTGTGCCGGCCTGGCTGTACCAGCGTTTGAACTGGCTGAGGTCAACGCCATTGGCATCTTCCATGGCCTTGACGAAGTCGTCGCAGGTCACGGCCTGACCGTCGTGGCGTTCGAAATACAGATCGCTGCCCTTACGGAAGCCTTCGGCGCCCAGCAGGGTGTGAATCATGCCGACCACTTCCGAGCCCTTTTCATACACGGTCAGGGTGTAGAAGTTGGAAATCTCGATGAAGCTGTCCGGACGCACGGCGTGGGCCATCGGCCCGGCATCTTCGGCGAACTGGTGAGTACGCAGATAGGCCACGTCCTGAATGCGCTTGACCGTCGCCGAGTTCATGTCCGAGGAGAAACCGGCATCGCGGAACACCGTAAAGCCTTCCTTGAGCGACAGCTGGAACCAGTCACGGCAGGTCACGCGGTTGCCCGACCAGTTGTGGAAATATTCGTGGGCGACGATCGCCTCGACCCGCTGATGCGCGGCGTCGGTGGCAGTTTCGGCGCGGGCCAGCACGGCGCTGGAGTTGAAGATGTTGAGGCCCTTGTTCTCCATCGCGCCCATGTTGAAATCGTTGACCGCGACGATCATGAAGATGTCCAGATCGTACTCGCGACCGTAGACCTCTTCGTCCCAGCGCATGGATTTCTTCAGGCTGTTCATCGCGTGCTGGCACTTGTCGATGTTTTCCGGCTCGACATAAATGCGCAGCGCGACGTTGCGCTGGCTCATGGTTGTGAAAGTGTCTTCGACGCACCACAGATCACCGGCGACCAGCGCAAACAGGTACGCCGGTTTCTTGAACGGATCTTCCCAGGTCGCCCAGTGCCGGCCGTCTTCGCCGGGGCCGGAAGTGATCGGGTTACCGTTGGAGAGCAACACCGGGTAGCTGTGCTGTTCGGCCACGACGGTGGTGGTGAACTTGCTCATCACGTCCGGGCGGTCGAGGTAATAGGTGATCTTGCGGAAGCCTTCGGCCTCGCACTGGGTGCAGAACATCGTGCCGGACTTGTACAGGCCTTCCAGCGCGGTATTGGTTTCCGGATGGATGCGCACGCTGGTGTCGAGGGTGAAGGTTTCACTGGTCGGTTGCAGCGTCAGGTGACTGTCGGAGACTTGATAGTCAGCGGCGCTCAGCTCCTGGTCCGCCAGCGTCACCGACAGCAGCTCGAGTTGCTGGCCGTCGAGCACCAGCGGCGGCAGGCCGGCGCCGCGTTCAGGGTTGCGGCGCATCACCAGTTGCGCGTGAACCAGGCTGTGGTCCTCGAACAACTCGAAGGTCAGGTGCGTTTCGTCGATCAGGTACTCGGGCGCCTGATAGTCCTTGAGGTAAATCATCTTCGGTTGCTCGGTGCGCATGCTGGAATCCTTATTGATGCACGGCGAGCTGGTACGCCGTGTATTTACGAATGTTGATCACGCCGGTGTCGAAGATCAGGTACTGGCCCTTGATCCCCAGCAGCGTGCCTTCGGCAATCGGGTTCTTGTCCAGGTTGAAGCTGACGATTTTCGCCGGGTATTGCTCGACGGGATAGCGGATTTCCAGCGGTTCGACATCGGCAATCGTCTGAATCGCCTGTAGGCCGAATCGCTCCTGCAACCCTTGCAGGCCTTCGGCGCAGCTTTCGAACAACTGGTCGCGCACCTGGGGCAGATCCACCGCCGCCGCATCACCTTTGAGCAGCGCGCGCCAGTTGGTCTTGTCCGCCACCTGGCTGCGGAACAGGTCCTCGACAAAGCCCGATTGCTGCCGCGTAGACACGCGCATGATCGGCAGCGCCTGACTCGCGCCCTGGTCGAGCCAGCGGGTCGGCAACTGCGTGGCACGGGTGATGCCAACCTTGATGCCTGACGAATTGGCCAGGTAAACCACATGGTCGGTCATGCAGAATTTCTCGCCCCACTCCGGATCGCGGCAGGTGCCGGCGTCGAAGTGGCAGCGTTCCGGGCTCATGATGCACAGGTCGCACTGCGCCAGTTTGGTCATGCACGGGTAGCAATAACCCTGACTGAAACTGGTTTTGGTCTTGCGCCCGCAATGGGTGCAGTGGATCGCCCCCAAAAATTCCAGACGCAGCGTGCTGCCGATCAACGGATTGACCGGCACCTCGACGTCATCCAGACGAAACGCGTACTGCACGTTCGACCCGTCCAGACGCGCCGACATTTTGCTGATTGCACCGCGGCCAATCTCGATCAATGGATGGCATCCGATTTGAACAGGATGTTCGGCACTTCGATCGACTTCGACGCACATTCTTGCGGGCCCATGTAACCGGTGCGCTGGTCTTCAGGCAGGTTCTGGATTTCCCAGGCAATCATCGCCTGCAACGACAGCTCGCGCTGTTCGACAGTGAGTTTGTTGCCGTCGGACCATTTGCCGATTTCCACGGCCAGTTTCAGGCTTTCGTAGATGTCCGGGGTGATGTTGTTGATCATGTCGTTGAAAGAGGACATCAGGGTCTCCGTGCTCTTTGCTGAAACAAAAATGTTAGACGGCCAGTTTACGGCGGTTATACAAACCGCCCAACAAACCGGTAAAGCATCCGATGAGTAACCCGCTCAGGTGCGCGGCGTTGGCGATCTGGCCGAAACCGATCAGCGAGATCAGCCCGGACATGCACACCACCAGCCACACCAGCATCATCACCAGCACGCCGCGCGGCAGACGATAGGCCGGGTTCGGCGCCAGCAACTGGAAGATCCAGCAATGCCCGAGCAAGCCGTAAAGCACGCCGGACAGCCCACCAAACAGGCTCGGGCCGCTCCAGACGAACTGGGCGTAGTTGGACACCAGACTGAACAGCAGCGTCAGGCCGATCAGGTTGATGCTGCCCTGGCGCGACTCGATGCGCCGCCCCAGCTCCCAGTACCACATGCCGTTCATGGCCAGATGGAGGATGCCGAAGTGGATCAGCATCGGCGTCACCAGCCGCCACCACTGCCCCGCCGCGAGGCTGTCGGCCAGCGGCGTGAAGTGGATGTACTCACCGATCACGCGGAAATCGAGGAAGGTCAGCCAGCGCAGCGTTTCCAGGTTTTCGCCGAGGAAGGTCAGACCGCCGACGATCAGGCTCAACAGCAGAATGAACCCGGTGGCTTTGGCGTGTTTCAGCTGCTCGGCGAAGCTCGGGCGCTTGAAGGTCTGGCCCATGGGTACATCCAGTTGCTGATCCGGGTCGCCGGCCGGGAAGCGCTCGTACAAGGAACGCACGTCTTCGCTGATTTCTTCTGGTGCCCACAGCACCTGTTCGCCCGCCTCTTCGCTGACCCGATGCGGGACCTGCATGCGCTGCAACAGTTTGACGAAACCGCTCAAATCCACCGCCAACGGCAGGCGCAATACCGCTACCGCACTCATTGCAGCACCTCCGGCCGCTCGACATCGACCCAGACAAATTTTTGCGGATCCAGGCGCGTTTCCTGATCCAGACGATAGGCCACCAGTTTGCCGTAGAGCACGGCGCTGTAATCCAGGCACGCGAGGTTCGGGCGGATCGGCGCCGGTTTGCCGCTGCGCCAGTAGTGGCCGACGAACAGCAACGGCTCGTCGACGCCGTAGCGCAGCAAGGAATTCTTTTCAGTGGACGTCAGCGGCGTCTGCGCGACAGGTTCCGGCAGTGCATCGGGCTGGAACACGATGTCGCCGTAGGTTTTCGGGTCGTCTTCCCAGAACTTGGTGCGGAAGAACGAACGCACCAGACCGTCGCCGCTGGTCATGGTCAGGCCGCCCGGCAGACGCATGTCGGTACCACGCAGCAAGCGATCGAACACAGTGCAGGCGAAGCTGCCGGGAACGGCCGAGGCCTGGAGAAAGTGTTCATCGACGCAGCCATTGGGGAACAACGCCCGCAGCGGCTCGATCAGTCCGGCGTCCCAGCAAGCGTGGACGACGCGGAAGCGCCCGGCATCGACGAACAGCGGCAGCTCGTAGAACCACTGCTGGAAGTCATGCCAGTCACCGGGATGGCCCTCGAATTGGCTCAGGGTTTCCTGCAACAGCCGCGCGTGGCGCTTGGTGTGTTCGCGCACGAACTGCTTGCCGCTGCCCGGTGGCGCCGGGGTGACCCAGCCGAGCGCATTGAATTCATGGTTGCCCATGATGCACAGCGCCTGCCCCGCCTCGACCATGTCGTGGACGATGTGCAGCGCCTCGCGAATGCGCGGGCCACGGTCGATGATGTCGCCGACGAACACCGCCATGCGCGACGGATGCCGCCAGACCCCGCCCTGCTTGTGATAACCGAGACGGTCCAGCAAGTGTTCGAGGGTCATGGCGCATCCGTGCACGTCACCGATCAGGTCGTAACTGCGCGCGGGATCGAGCATCAGTCGCCTCCGCCCCCCAGCTTGCTGCCCCAGCCAAGCTTGGTGCGGCACACCTCGTAGTAATTGTGATCGAGCGGATGAATCAGGCGCAGCTTCTGCGCTTTCTTGCTCACGGTAATGGTGTCGCCCGGTGCGCAGGTGAAGTGGTTCTGGCCGTCGCAGGACACCTGCGGGTAGATCTGCATATCTTTGGACACGACGATTTTCAGCTCACTGTTGCCATCGACCACGATCGGCCGTCCCGACAAGGTATGGGGGTACATCGGCACAATCACAATAGCGTCGAGCTTGGGATGCATGATCGGCCCGCCGGCAGACAACGCGTAGGCAGTGGAGCCGGTCGGCGTCGCGACGATCAGGCCGTCGGCCTTCTGGCTGCAGACGAACTGGCCGTCGATGTACAGCTCGAATTCGATCATCCGCGTCGATTTGCCCGGGTGCAGCACCACATCGTTGAGCGCATCGCCCTGGCCGATGGCCTCGCCATGGCGACGCACTTCGGCTTGCAGCAGGAAACGGTTTTCTACCAGATAGTGGCCGTCGAGCACTTCGGCGACCTTGATTTCCAGCTCGTCGGGGCGAATATCGGTGAGGAAGCCAAGGCTCCCGCGGTTGATGCCCAGCACCGGAATATTGTGCCTGGCCAGCGCCCGCGCGGCGCCGAGCAGGCTGCCGTCGCCGCCGACGACGATGACCATGTCACAAACTTCGCCGAGCATCTTGCGCGACGAGGTTTGCAGGCCATGGCCGGGCAGGACTTCAGCGATGGTGTCTTCGAGGATCACATGCAGGTGACGGTCGAGCAGAAAGCGTTTCAGTCGGCGGACGGTATCCAGCACCTGGGAACTGCCCAGGCGACCGATGATGCCGATATTACGAAATTGCTCCATGGGACCTCTGCGGACAATCGAAAACGCGAAAACCCGATTATGGGCGAAAGCGCCAGATAGACAAAATCCTTTCAGCCTCAAGGGTGCACTCAGGTTTAAGGCTATGCTCGCAAGATGATCCTGTTCCCCGAATTGTTGCAATTGCCCCATCGATTACGCCATCCCGAAGTGCGGGACCTGGCGTGGGTGATCCTCGCGCCGCCGATGCTCGCTGCCACGCCGTGGCCCCAGCGCCATCCGCTTGCCGGCAGCGAATGGGTGCACGACCCGCAGCGCCTCGAACATTGGCTGCACCAGCTCGACCGCGACAGTTACGGCCTGCTGCAATGGCTGTCTCAGGCGCGCACCCGGCGTCTGGGTCTGTATTACGAGCGTCTTTGGCAGTTCGCCGTCTCGCATGCGCCGGGCATCGAACTGATCGCCGCCAACCTGCCGATTCGCCGCGCCGGGCACACCCTCGGCGAACTCGACATGCTGCTGCGTGACCGCGACGGCGTGCATCATCTGGAACTGGCGATCAAGCTCTACCTTGGCCCGCAGGATGGCGATGGCCGCGATCCCGCGCAGTGGCTGGGGCCGGGTTGTCATGACCGGCTGGATCGCAAACTGGCACATCTGGCCGAGCATCAATTGCCGATCTCGGCGCGCCCGGAAAGCCGCGAGGTGCTCGCGGCGCTGGATATCGAAACCTTCAGCGCGCAGTTGTGGCTGGGCGGTTATCTGCTGTATCCGTGGCCGGGGCAGGCCGACTCACCGAACGGCGCGCATCCACAACATCTGCGTGGCAGCTGGCTGCATCAGAAGGACTGGCCGGCGTTTGTCGCACAGCGCCCGCCGGGCCGCTGGCAACCCCTGCCCCGCCATGCGTGGCTGGCGCCGGCGCATTACCCGGCGGATCAGGTCTGGACAGATGAGCACCTGCGTTTGTGGCTGGAAGACCTGCCAGCACTGGCCCCGGCGCAGTTGATGGTACGCCTGACCGAGAATGCCCAGGGCGAAAGGGAAGAGGCCGAACGTTTGTTTCTGGTGGCGGATCTTTGGCCGAATGTCCCCGGCCAAGCCTGAGATTTGTAGTGCCTGACCCAATTCGCGAGCAGGCTCGCTCCCACAGAGAAAGCATCTCAAATGTGGAATGCGATCCCTGTGGGAGCGAGCCTGCTCGCGAAAAGAGCAACTCGGTCTATAGGGATAGCCGCACCGCCAGTGCCGCCAACGTCACCAGCAACACCGGCACGGTCAACACAATCCCGACACGGAAGTAATAGCCCCAGCCAATATGGATGCCTTTGCGCTCCAGCACATGCAGCCACAACAACGTTGCCAGACTGCCGATCGGAGTGATCTTCGGCCCCAGGTCGCTGCCGATCACGTTGGCGTAGATCATCGCTTCTTTGATCACGCCGCTGGCCTGACTGGCGTCGATCGACAGCAAGCCGATCAGTACCGTTGGCAGATTGTTCATGATCGACGACAGCAGCGCCGTCAGCACCCCGGTGCCCATGGCCGCGCCCCACACGCCGTGACCGGCGAATACGTCCAGCCACCCGGCGAGGTAACCGGTGAGCCCGGCGTTGCGCAGGCCGTACACCACCAGGTACATGCCCAGCGAGAAAATCACGATCTGCCACGGCGCTTCTTTCATCACTTTGCGCGTGGAGATCTTGTGGCCGCGCGCAGCGATACCCAGCAGCAGCGCGGCGCACACAGCGGAAATAGCGCTGATCGGAATGCCCAGCGGTTCGAGGGCAAAGCAGCCGATCAACAGGATCACCAACACCGCCCAACCGGCGTAGAACGTCGCTTTGTCGTGGATCGCGGTTTGCGGATTTTCCAGTTGTTCCGGGTCGTAAGCCGCCGGGATGTCACGACGGAAAAACCACAGCAACATGCCCAGCGTCGCCGCCACGCTGACGAAGTTCACCGGCACCATGACTGCTGCATAACGGTTGAAGCCGATATTGAAGAAGTCCGCAGAAACGATGTTGACCAGGTTCGACACCACCAGCGGCAGGCTCGCCGTATCGGCGATAAACCCGGCGCCCATGACGAAGGCCAGCGTCGCCGCCGGTGAAAAGCGCAGCGCCAGCAGCATCGAAATCACAATCGGTGTGAGTATCAGCGCCGCGCCGTCATTGGCGAACAGCGCAGAGACCAGCGCGCCGAGCAGCACCATAAAGGCAAACAGTTTGCGCCCACTGCCCCGCCCCCAACGCGCCACGTGCAGCGCCGCCCAGTTGAAAAAACCAGCCTCGTCGAGCAACAGGCTGATGATGATCAGCGCGACGAAGGTGCCGGTCGCATTCCAGATGATCTGCCAGACCAGCGGGATGTCCGTGAGGTGAACGACGCCAAAAATCAACGCCAGCACGGCGCCCAACGTTGCACTCCAGCCGACGCCGAGACCTTTGGGTTGCCAGATGACGAGGGTGATGGTCAGCAGGAAAATCAGTGACGCAGCGAGCATTCGCAGAAGCCTTCAAATAGCGAAACGAGTGGAAATCGAACAAATGTGGGAGCGAGCCTGCTCGCGAAAGCGGTGTGTCAGACGCGAAATTCTTATCTGACAGTCCGCCTTCGCGAGCAGGCTCGCTCCCACAGTGAGTTTCGGTAAGTTTATTTCTTGTGTTGCTCGACGAACTGGCCGTACGCATCGATGAATTTCTGCAGGAACGGTTTCACCGAGTCGCTCAGTTTGCCCGATTCGTCGAACGCGTTACCGGCGCCGCCCAGGTAGGCTTCCGGCTGTTGCAGGCAATGGATATCAAGGAAAACAAAGGTCTGGCGCAGGTGCTGGTTGGCGCCGAAGCCGCCGATGGCGCCTGGCGATACGCTGATCACCGCGCCGGGTTTGCCACTCCACGCGCTCTGGCCATAAGGACGGGAACCGACGTCGATGGCGTTCTTCAACGGTGCCGGGATCGAGCGGTTGTACTCGGGGGTAACAAACAGCACCGCGTCGGATGACGCCACTTTCTGACGGAAAGTGCTGTAGGCTGCCGGCGGAGAAGCGCCGTCGATGTCTTCGTTGTACAGCGGCAGTTCACCGATTTCGACAATCTCGAGCTTGAGATTGGCCGGTGCCAGTTCGGCGAGGGCCAGTGCGACTTTGCGATTGATCGATGCTTTGCGCAGGCTACCGACCACTACAGCGACGTTGTAGACATTGCTCATGGATGACTCTCGATGGTCCGTGGGAAGAGTCGCTAGTTATAGATGATCCAGTGACATTTTCACCAGTGGTCATTGGTTTTTCCTGCGCGAGGAATATTTTTTTCCCGTAGGAAAACTTACCGAGCTTGCTGACGGTCTACAAAGCCGCAAATCAAGCGTTTTATCTCCAGAGGTTCTAAGCAGATGGCAGCAGTACTCGTCGGTCAGTTTCATGCAAGAGATGCGGAAGGCCGCGTTTATTCCGTGCATGAATTCCAGGAATCGAACCCGTCTGCAGACGGATCCACTGGCTCGGAGCCCATTTACAAACTCGCCATTGGCGATCGGGTCAACAAGGTCAGTGACAGCGAGTTTCTCCTGGTGCAATCAGGCATTACCCTGATCCGCGAACCTGAGCCAACCGTCGCTCAATAACCTAGCGTTATGAGCAGAAGTCATGCGAGCGGACTTGGGGTAGGATTCAGCGTCTGACCCCACCTGCTGAACATGGACTTCACGCATGCGTTTACGCCACATCGAAGTGATTCAGGCGCTCTTGCAGACCGGTCACCTGGGCACCGCCGCCGAATGGCTGCAACTGCCGGTGACCGAGGTCGAAGAGCGTTTGCGCGAAGCCGAGAGTCAGTTGGGGTTCATGCTGTTCGCCAGCGTTCGCGGGCGCCTGCAATCGACCCCCGAAGCGCGCGCCTTGCAGGTGGAAATCGCACACGTTTATGAGGCGCTTGAGCCGGTGCAGCGTCTGGCCAGCAGCCTCAAGCAGTACCTCGCCCCGCCCTTGCGCATCATCGGCACCCCGCCGCTGGCCCAGCAATTGCTGCCACAAAGCCTTGCGACTCTGCGTCGGCGCTTGCCGGACGCACCTTGCAGCCTGCTCAGCGCGCCGACTCGCGACATCGTTCGCAGCCTGTTACTGCGCGAAAGCGATCTGGGCCTGAGCCTGCACGATCCCGAACACCCCGATATCCACTGCCAGCCGCTGGCCCAGGGCAAGCTGCAATTGCTCGCTCCGCACGGCTGGCTGCAGCCGAAACAGAAATACATTTCCCTCGCGGATCTGGCCGGTCAGGCCATGGTCGGTCTCGAAGGTCAGGATCCGCTGAGCCCGGCGCTGGAAAACAAACTTCAGGCCTTGCGCCCGGCGCCAAGCATTCAGACCCGCGTGCAGACCCATCAGATGATGCGCAGCATGGTCGAGGCCGGCGAAGGTCTGGCCATCGTCGATCCGTTCACCGCTCTGGGCGCCCGCGCCGGTGGCCTGGACGTCTGCCCATTGTCACCGGCGGTGCCGATCAGCCTCTACGCCCTGACCTTCAAACATGCCGCGCCGTCGGCGGCGATTCAGACCTTGCTGGCGATCGTCACGGAACAAGCCGAGGCGATGTTGTCGAGCTGAGTGGTTTTTCCAGCGGATTATCGAACAGGCGATACCAGAACAACGCGACTTCGGCGGTATGCGGATCGATGCCGCGATAGCGCAACTGGTCGATGCCGCCAATCACGTAACCGCAGCGCTCATACAGACGACAGGCGCCGAGATTGTTGTTCTGGGTTTCGAGCATGATGCCCGGCAGCTTCTTCTTGCGACTCCAGAACTGCGCGACATCGAGCAACGCCTTGGCCACACCGTGGCGGCGGGCCGGGGCGTGCACCGCCAGTTCATCGATGTGGGCAAAGCCGTTCCAGTTGGTGCTGATCACCAGGTGGCCGACCGGCTCGTCGTCCAGGTACGCCATGAAAATCGCACTGTCGGGCGCGTTGTGAAAGGCGCTGAATTCTTCGGGATCGATGCCGTAGCACTTGCGGTACGGCACGATTGGCGTTACCGGCCATTGCTCGACCGGTTTGCCGATCACGGCAGCGCCGTAGGCAGCGACCTCGAAACTGAAGTCGCTGCCCCAGATATACGGCGCAAAACCTTCGTCGGCTACACGCACCGACAACCCTGGGTATTTCGGATTCATGACCGGTTGCATACTGGGAAAAGTCCTCATTCCTTGACGCAGCCGACGGTGTCGACCTTACCGTCGCGATGGATGATTGCCAGCGCAAATTTCAACTCTTTGTACATGAGGCTCAGTGTCCTGAGGCGGCAGATTTGCACCTGACCAGTGCACTCAGGGTAGAGGGTTGTGGCGAATGTGGCGAGGGTGGCAACTTGGCTCCATGTCGCCAAACGCAAAAAATCGCTGCCTTCTGGCCCCTACTATGGAATGCAATCCCCGTAGGAGCTGCCGAAGGCTGCGATCTTTTGATCTTCTGATCTTTTGATTTTTCAGACCTGCGCATCAGCCTCGGCAATCTGCGTCCACAACGCCGGCGCTCCCGCCGATTTGGCGATGATTTCCAGCCGCACCAGATGCGCCGCCAGTTCTTCTTCGGTCGCCCGGATGATCCGTGCTGGCTGGCGATCGACCGGCAGGCGGCGGATTTCCGTAGCCGAGTTGTCGGCGCCCTCGCCCGTGCCATTGCCGTCAGACGCGTTGCCAGCCAGCGACAGGCTGGTCTGGCCGCCGGTCATGGTCAGGTAGACGTCGGCGAGAATCTCCGAGTCGAGCAAGGCGCCGTGCAGTTCACGGCCGGAGTTGTCGACGCCGTAACGTTTGCACAACGCGTCGAGGCTGTTGCGCTGCCCCGGGTGACGTTCCCGGGCCATCATCAGGGTATCGAGGATGGTGCAATGCTGGGTGATATCGGCGCGATCGTGCTGGCCCATCAAGGCAAATTCGTTGTTGATGAAGCCAACGTCGAACGCCGCGTTGTGGATGATCAGTTGCGCGCCCTGGATGAACTCGAAGAACTCATCGGCAACTTCGGCAAAGCGCGGCTTGCCGACGAGGAATTCGTTGGTGATGCCGTGCACACCGATCGCGCCTTCGTCGCTCTCGCGATCCGGTTGCAGATAAACGTGGAAATGCCGGCCCGTCAGGCGCCGACCGATCAGTTCGACGCAACCGATTTCAATGATCCGGTGACCATCGGTCACCGGCATGCCGGTGGTTTCGGTATCGAGTACAACGGATCTGGTGGCCATCAGTGCTCAGCTCTCAACGGGTCAATCGGGCAAAGGCGCGGATGTTAACACGCTCGGCGGGGTGTTTCAGTCAGACCGTGCCGGGTCCTTCGCGAGCAGGCTCGCTCCCACATTGGAATGCATTCCAATTCAAGGCCTGGAATACATTTCCCTGTGGGAGCGAGCCTGCTCGCGAATGGCTACGCCACGGTTAGAAGCGAAATCAGCTCTGCTTGTAACCACGCACTTCGTCAACGCCACGATTGGCCAGTTGGTCAGCCCGCTCGTTACCGTGATGACCAATGTGCCCGCGCACCCATTTCCAGGTGACTTTGTGGCGATTGACCTGCTCGTCCAGCTCTTTCCACAGGTCGGCATTCTTTACCGGCTCTTTCGCAGCCGTTTTCCAGCCGCGCTTCTTCCAGTTGGCCATCCACTCGTTGATGCCTTTCATCACGTATTGCGAGTCGGTGACCAGCAGCACTTCGCAGGGGCGCTTGAGCGCTTCGAGGCCACGAATCGCGCCGAGCAGCTCCATGCGATTGTTGGTGGTGTTGGCCTCGCCGCCCCACAGTTCCTTTTCGACGCCCTTGCACACCAGCAGCGCGCCCCAGCCGCCGGGGCCGGGGTTGCCCTTGCAGGCGCCGTCGGTGAACAGTTCTACGGTATCGACGCTTTCCACGCTTTCGCTCATGCCAGTCTTTCCAGAAAAAATGCCTGTCCTGCCAATCACGGATCGACAATGACCGCGGCCGGGACAAGCCCGGCCACAAATAAAAGAAGATTTACGGTTCGATACGGCGGCGGTTGACCTTGGCCATCGGCAGCGGAATCAGCTTGCCCATCGGCTCGCGGCGTTCCTGGCGCAACGGCCTGAGCCCCACCACGATCTTGCGCGCCACCAGCAGATAGAAGCCGCCGCCAGACAATTGCCAGTCACCGGCCTTGCGTTCCCAGCCGGCCAGACGGTTCTGCCACTTGGGTGATGCGAGCGGCGGACGATAGCACCCGAAGCGGCGTTTCTCCAGCGCGAAGCCCAGCAGATTGAGCCAGTCGGCGACCCGCGACGGCGAGATGCAGCGCGCCTTGCGCAGGGCATCATTGGCGAAGAAATGCCGCAGCCCCCAGGTGCTCCAGGGGTTGATGCCGATGATCAGCAGATGCCCGCCGGGGCGCACGCTGCTCGCCGCTTCACGCAGCAAGCCGTGGGGCGACAGGCAGAAATCCAGGCCATGCTGCATCACCACCACGTCGGCAGCGTGCTCGCTCAACGGCCAGGCCTGCTCTTCGCAAACGATCTCGACCCCGGGCAACGGTGCGCCGAGACGCACGTTGCGCTGCACTTGCGGCGCGGCCGGCGGGGTTTCGGCGGACGGCCCGTAATGCACCAGATAACCGCCGAAGAAGCGGCCGAGCTCGTCATCGAGCATGCGCCGCTCTTCATCCAGCAGAAATTGCCCGAGCGGCCCCGACAGCCATTCGCGGGCGGCGCTGATCAATGCCAGCCAGTCGGGATCGGCCTGAGCGAACGCTTTATCGGTCATGTCATTCTCCAACGCGCCAGGAACTACTAAGATGCGCCAATGTTTTCTGCTTGGCGAATTCCGACGATGATACAGATCAGTGCCCTGCCCGCGTTCACCGACAACTACATCTGGTTGTTACAGGATCATCAGACCCAGCGCTGCGCGGTGGTTGATCCGGGCGACGCCGCCCCGGTGCAGGCGTGGCTTGACGCGCATCCGGGCTGGGTGCTCAGCGATATTCTGATCACTCACCATCACCATGACCATGTCGGCGGCGTCGAGCGCCTGAAAGCCGCGACCGGCGCCAAGGTCTACGGCCCGGCCAGCGAAAGCATCCCGGCGCGCGACGTAGCGCTCAAGGACAACGACAGCGTCAGCGTGCTCGGCTGGGACTTCGACGTCTATGCGGTACCCGGTCACACCCTGGGGCACATCGCCTATTACCACCATGGTCTGCTGTTCTGCGGCGACACCCTGTTCGCCGCCGGTTGCGGCCGGCTGTTCGAAGGCACACCCGAGCAGATGTACCGCTCGCTCAGCCGTCTTGCGGCCCTGCCGGAAGATACGCTGGTCTACTGCACCCATGAATACACCTTGAGCAATCTGAAATTTGCCGCCGCCGTCGAGCCGGGCAACCCGGAAGTCGCCGCCCGTCTGGAAAAGGTCACGCAGCAACGGCAGAACGGCGTGATGACATTGCCGTCGACTTTGGCCCTGGAAAAGCTGACCAATCCGTTTTTACGCACTTCTGAAACATTGGTTACACAAAAAGTGGACGAACGGGAAGGCGCTCAAAACCGGGAGCCGAGCGAGGTATTTGCGGCTCTGCGGGCATGGAAAGACAAGTTCTGACAAGCGCGCCGGCCGGGGCAAAAATTCTCAATGGTTGACCGCAGGGGGTGCGCTTTCTAGAATCGCCCGACATTTTTGCCCGGAACTTACTTCCAGCCAATGTCGTCATCCATACGTAAGTCCGTCAATTCAGATGCTTTGACCCGCCTGGCACAAGCCATCGCGGTGGCTGTGTCCGCCACGCTGGCGGGTTGCTCCAGCCACGCTCCGCAGACTGAAGCGACGCATACGCCGAACATTGCTGCGCGAGCCAAGCAGAAGCCGATCTGGCTGACCGAGAAGCCCACTCCAGTGGCGCCCCAGGACATCTGGGAACGCATGCGTCAGGGCTTCCAGTTGCAGGAAGGCCTTGGCGTCAATCCGCGCATTGAGCAACAGCGCCTGTGGTTCGCCAGTAACCCCTCTTTTCTCGAGAATGCCGGCGAACGCGGCAGTCTCTACATTCATTACATTGTCGAACGCCTCGAAGAGCGCAACATGCCGCTGGAACTGGCCCTGCTGCCGGTGATCGAGAGCGCCTACAACCCGATGGCCTATTCCCGCGCCGATGCGGTGGGCCTGTGGCAATTCATTCCGTCCACCGGGCGCTACTTCAACCTGCGCCAGACCCGCTTCTACGACGGTCGTCGCGACATTACCGCCTCGACCACGGCCGCGATGGATTATCTGACCCGCCTGCACGACATGTTCAACGGCGACTGGCTGCTGGCTCTGGCGGCCTACAACGCCGGTGAAGGCACGGTCAGCCGGGCGATCGAGCGCAACGAAAAGCTTGGCCTGCCCACTGACTACTGGAACCTGCCGCTGCCGGCGGAAACCCAGGCCTATGTGCCGAAGTTGCTGGCGCTGTCGCAAGTGGTGCTGGCGCCGGAAGCCTATGGCGTCAACCTCAATCCGATCGCCAACGAACCGTACTTCCAGGTCGTCGAAATCAACCAGCGCATGGACCTGTCCAAGGTCGCTGCGGTGGCGAACATCGATGAAGACGAACTGTTCCAGCTCAACCCCGCGTTCAAACAGCGCACCACCATCGACGGTCCGCAGCATTTGCTGGTGCCGACGTCCAAGGCACAACTGCTGACTGCCAGTCTGCAGACCATGCGCCCGGACGAACTGATCAGCCCACGCTCGCTGAAACCGGTGTTCGAAGGCGCCGATCCGTCGGAAGTGGCGCAGCTCAAGCGCGCCTATCGGGTCAAGCGTGGCGACAACCTCGGCTCCATCGCCAAGGCCAACAAGGTCGAAGTCAAGGATCTGCAGCGCTGGAACAAGCTGACCGGCAAGAATCTCAAGGTCGGCCAGACCCTGGTCATGCAGGACAACACCAAGCGTGCACCGGCGCGCAAGTCCGGCCGGGTCAACACCGTGGTCGCGGCGAATACCAAGACCAAAGGCAAGGACGAGAGCAAGCAGCAGACCCAGTACAAGGTCAAGCGCGGCGACACCCTGTATGTGGTGGCCAAGCGGTTCAACGTCGAGATGCAACATCTCAAGCGTTGGAACCCGGGTGCGGGCAAGGCGTTGAAGCCGGGGCAGATGCTTACGGTTTATCAGCCGCACTGATTGAAGAGCCTCTGATATTTCAGGGGCTTTTTTTGGATGAAGTTTTTGTGGTGTGCTTTAGATCCATCCCAGCCCTCTCCCCCAGGGGGGAGAGGGGGAAATGGAGCCGATCGGGGGCTTTTCAGAAACTGACTTCGACTCGGTATCGCACGTCGGTGCAATTCGCCCAGCCACCACGATCAGTCCCCTCTCCCTCCGGGAGAGGGTTAGGGTGAGGGGCTCTTCGCGCAAACGATTAACCCGGCATTAACCCGCATCTTTTTCCTGTCCAGACAAGCTGTTACTGTACGGCCCACAAAGCCCAAGCCGCTGGATCGGATCTGACTTGAAGCGTGCCCTCTCCCTGCTCCTGATCAGCCTGGCCTTGAGCTCACCCGCAAGCGCGACGATTACCGAAAGTCATGGTTATGCGCAGTTCGGCACGCTCAAGTACCCGGCTAGATTTACCCACTTCGACTGGGTCAACCCGCAAGCGCCCAAAGGCGGTACGTTGCGGGTGATGGCGTTCGGCACCTTCGATACGGTCAATCCGTACACCTTCAAGGGCACCAGCCCGGTTACCACCGCCAATTTTCTCCAGTACGGCATCAACGAGCTCAACGAGCCGCTGATGGTCGGTACCGGACAGTATTCGCCGTCCGGAGACGAGCCGGCGTCGAGCTACGGTTTGATCGCACAATCGGTGGAGTACAGCGAAGATCGCAGCTGGGTCGTCTTCAATTTGCGCCCCGAAGCACGCTTTCACGACGGCGCGCCGATCACCGCCTACGACGTGGCGTTCTCCTATCGAACGCTGCTCAAGGACGGTCATCCGCTGTATCGCACGGCCTTGCAGGAAGTGCTACGGGTCGACATCCTCAACAAACAGCGCATTCGTTTCGTGTTCAAGCGCTCGGGCAATCCGCTGCTGATCCTGCGCCTGGGCGAGTTGCCGGTGCTGCCGCAGCATTACTGGAAAGACCGCGACTTCAAAGCCACCACCTTCGAACCACCGCTGGGAAGCGGGCCGTACCGCATCACGTCGGTCACGCCGGGTCGGCAGCTGATTTTCGAGCGGGTCAAGGATTACTGGGGCAAGGATCTGCCGGTCAATCGCGGCAAGTACAATTTCGATCGCATGGACGTCGAGTTCTACCGCGACAGCGATGTGGCCTTCGAAGCATTCAAGGCCGGTGAGTTCGACATCTACATCGAGCATCAGGCGAAGAACTGGGTCAACGGTTACAACTTCCCTGCTGTACGTCGTGGCGAAGTGATCAAGGTGCAGATCCCGCATCAGATCCCGACCCAGACTCAGGGCCTGTTCATGAACAGCCGCCGCGCAACCTTCGCCGATGTCAGGACGCGCGAAGCGTTGGGCCTGATGTTCGACTTCGAATGGACCAACCGCGCGCTGTTCAGCGATGCCTATAAACGCACCAGCAGCTACTACCCCAACAGCGAATTCACTGCGTCCGGCCTGCCGGTCGGCCATGAATGGCTGATGCTCAAACCCTACAAGGAGCAACTGCCGGCCAGGCTGTTTACCGAGCCGTTCACCCTGCCGAAAACCGACGGCCGTGGCATTCCGCGCGAGACTATGCGCAAAGCCCTCGCCCTGCTCGCCGAGGCCGGTTGGAAGCTCCACGGCCAGCGCCTGCAAGACAAAGACGGCCAACCGCTGCGCTTCGAACTGCTGCTGGTCAACCCGAGCCTGGAGCGGCTCTATCAGCCGTACATCGAAAACCTCAACAGCATCGGCATCGACGCGCGCCTGCGCACCGTTGATCGTGCGCAATACAAACAGCGCCTCGATCAATTCGATTTCGACATGATCTCGATGACCCTTGGCCAGACCCTGAGCCCGGGCCTTGAGCAGTGGCAGTACTTCCACTCCAGCCAGGTGAACGTCAAGGGCAGCAAGAATTACGCGGGCATCGCCAATCCGGTGGTCGATCACCTGCTCGAACAATTGCTCGCCGCCCGCACTCGCGACGAGCAGGTGGCCGCCGGCAAGGCGCTCGACCGCGTGCTGCTCTGGCAGCACTACAGCATTCCCAACTGGTACCTCAATTATCACCGTCTGGCCTACCGCAACCGGTTGGCCTTTGTCACCACGCCGCCCTACACCCTGGGCCTGAGCGCATGGTGGCTGAAGTCTTCGGAGAAAGATCGATGAACGCTGTTCGCACCCTGCTCGTGCAGGCCGGCGGCTTGCTGTTCGCCGGGCTGGCCTGGGCCGCCCCGCAACACGCCGTGACCCTGTACAACGAGCCGCCGAAATACCCGGCCGATTTCAAGCATTTCGACTACGTGAACCCTGATGCGCCCAAGGGCGGCGTATTCCGTCAGGCCGGCTTCGGTGGCTTCGACAGCCTCAACCCGTTCATCAACAAAGGCGTGCCCGCCGATGACATCGGCCAGATCTACGACACCCTGACCAAACACAGCCTCGACGAGCCGTTCACCGAATACGGCCTGATTGCCAGCAAGATCGAGAAAGCCGACGACAACAGTTGGGTGCGTTTCTACCTGCGCCCGGAAGCACGCTTCCACGACGGCCACCCGGTGCGCGCCGAAGACGTGGTGTTCAGCTTCGAGACGTTGACCAAGGAAGGCTCGCCGATGTTTCGCGGCTACTACAACGACGTCGCCGAAGCCATCGCCGAAGACCCGTTGAAAGTCTTGTTCAAGTTCAAGCACAGCAACAACCGCGAGCTGCCGCTGATCCTCGGCCAGTTGCCGGTCCTGCCGAAACACTGGTGGGCCAGTCGCGACTTCAACAAGGGCAATCTGGAAATCCCGCTGGGCAGCGGCCCGTACAAGGTCACCCAAGTGAAGGCCGGCCGGTCGGTACGTTACGAGCGGGTCAAGGATTACTGGGGCAAGGACTTGCCGGTCAACCGTGGCTTCTACAACTTCGACACGATGACCACCGACTATTACCGCGACAACACCGTCGCCCTCGAAGCGCTGAAGGCCGGGCAGTTCGATTACTGGCTGGAGATGACCGCGAAGAACTGGGCCAGCGCCTATAACGTTCCGGCGGTCACCGAGGGGCGTTTGATCAAGGAGCTGATCCCCAACAGCAACCCGACCGGCATGCAGGGCTTCGTCTTCAACCTGCGCCGCCCGGTGTTCCAGGATGTGCGCGTGCGTCAGGCGCTGGGGCTGCTGTTCGACTTCGAATGGACCAACAAGCAATTGTTCAACGGCGCCTACGTGCGCACCCGCAGTTACTTCGAGAACTCGGAAATGGCCGCCACCGGCCTGCCCGACGCCGAGCAACGGACGATCCTCGAACCGTTTCGCAGCAAACTGCCGGCCCAGGTGTTCAGCGAAGCCTTCGAAAATCCCAAGACCGACGCCAGCGGCATGATCCGCACCCAGCAGCGTGAGGCGTATCAACTGCTGCAAGAGGCCGGCTGGAAAATCGTCGATGACAAAATGGTCGACGCCACTGGCAAACCGGTGGTGATCGAATTCCTCCTCGCCCAGACCGAGTTCGAACGGGTGCTGCTGCCGTTCAAGCGCAACCTCAGCGACCTCGGTATCGATCTGGTGATCCGCCGCGTCGACGTCTCGCAGTACATCAACCGCGTGCGCTCGCGGGATTTCGACATGATGGTCGGCAGCTTTCCCCAGTCCAATTCGCCGGGTAACGAGCAGCGCGAGTACTGGATGAGCGCCGCCGCCGACAAACCGAGCAGCCGCAACAGCATGGGGCTCAAAGACCCGACCGTTGACCAACTGGTGGAAAGCCTGATCAACGCCGACTCGCGCAAAAGTCTGGTTGCCCACGCTCGCGCCTTGGACCGGGTGCTGCAATGGGGCTACTACGTGGTGCCCAACTGGCACATCAAGAGCTGGCGCGTGGCCTACTGGAATCATATAGGCCACCCGAAAACCTCGCCCAAGTACGACATCGGCATCAATACCTGGTGGGTCAAGCCTGACGCCAAGCCTGCCGTAGAAGTCGAAACCCAACTGCAAGCCGACCCTGCGGGCACGGAGTAATCAGATGCTGGCGTATATCTTTCGGCGACTGCTGCTGATCATCCCGACCCTGTTCGGCATTCTGCTGATCAACTTCGTGATCATCCAGGCCGCGCCCGGAGGGCCGGTCGAGCAGATGATCGCCAAGCTCGAAGGTTTCGAAGGCGCCACCAGCCGGATTGCCGGCGGCGGTGCCGAAGTGGCGGTGGCCGGCTCGTCCTACCGTGGCGCGCAGGGGCTGGACCCGGCGCTGATCAAGGAAATCGAGCACATGTACGGGTTCGACAAATCGGCCCCGGAACGTCTGTGGATCATGGTCAAGAACTACGCGCAGCTGGATTTCGGCGACAGTTTCTTCCGCGACGCCAAGGTCATCGACCTGATCAAGGAAAAGATGCCGGTGTCGATCTCGCTGGGGCTGTGGAGCACGCTGATCATGTATCTGGTGTCGATCCCGCTGGGCATCGCCAAGGCCACGCGACACGGCAGCCACTTCGATGTCTGGACCAGTTCGGCGATCATCGTCGGCTATGCGATCCCGGCGTTTCTGTTTGCGATCCTGCTGATCGTGGTGTTTGCCGGCGGCAGTTATCTGGACTGGTTTCCCCTGCGCGGGCTGACTTCGAACAACTTCGATGAGCTGAGCCTGGGCGGCAAGATCCTCGATTACTTCTGGCACCTGGCATTGCCGGTCACCGCACTGGTGATCGGCAACTTCGCGACCATGACCCTGTTGACCAAGAACAGCTTTCTCGACGAAATCAACAAGCAGTATGTGGTCACCGCCAAGGCCAAGGGCCTGACCCGCCATCGCGTGCTCTACGGCCACGTGTTCCGCAACGCCATGCTGCTGGTGATTGCCGGTTTTCCGTCGGCATTCATCGGTATCTTCTTCACCGGTTCGTTGCTGGTGGAAGTGATTTTCTCCCTCGACGGCCTCGGCCTGATGAGTTTCGAAGCGGCGATCAATCGCGATTACCCGGTGGTGTTCGGCACCCTGTTCATCTTCACCCTGCTCGGGCTGGTGGTGAAACTGATCGGCGATCTGACCTACACCTTTGTCGATCCGCGTATCGACTTCGCCAGCCGGGAGCATTGAGATGAACCTGTCCCCTCTCAACCGCCGGCGCTTCGAACTGTTCAAGGCCAACAAGCGTGGCTGGTGGTCGCTGTGGCTGTTCCTGATTCTGTTCGGCCTGAGTCTGGGCGCCGAACTGATCGCCAACGACAAACCGCTGGTCGTGCATTACGACAACAACTGGTATTTCCCGGCGATCAAGCGCTATCCGGAAACCGCGTTCGGCGGCGAATTTCCGCTGGAAGCCAACTACAAGAGCCCGTACATCCGCGAACTGCTCAAGGCCAAGGACGCGTGGATTCTGTGGGCGCCGATCCCCTACAGCTACCAGAGCATCAACTACGACCTGAAAGTCCCGGCGCCCGCCCCGCCCTCGGCGGATAACCTGCTGGGCACTGACGATCAGGGCCGCGATGTGTTGGCGCGGGTGATCTACGGTTTCCGCATTTCCGTGTTGTTTGCGCTGACGCTGACCGTGCTGAGTTCGATCATCGGCGTGATTGCCGGGGCGCTACAGGGCTTTTATGGCGGCTGGGTCGATCTCGCCGGGCAGCGTTTTCTCGAGATCTGGTCGGGGCTGCCGGTGCTGTATCTGCTGATCATCCTTGCCAGTTTCGTCCAGCCGAATTTCTGGTGGTTGCTGGGCATCATGCTGCTGTTCTCGTGGATGAGCCTGGTCGATGTGGTGCGCGCCGAGTTCCTGCGCGGGCGCAATCTGGAATATGTGCGCGCCGCCCGCGCGCTGGGCATGCAGAACGGCGCGATCATGTTCCGCCACATCCTGCCCAACGCCATGGTCTCGACCATGACCTTCATGCCGTTCATCCTCACCGGCGCCATCGGCACCCTGACCGCGCTGGACTTCCTCGGCTTCGGCTTGCCGGCCGGCAGTCCGTCGCTGGGCGAACTGGTCGCGCAAGGCAAATCCAACCTGCAGGCGCCATGGCTGGGCATGAGCGCGTTTGCCGTACTGGCACTGATGTTGAGCCTGCTGGTGTTTATCGGCGAGTCCGCTCGCGATGCCTTCGACCCGAGGAAGTGAAATGAATCAGGACAATCTGATCGAAGTGCGCGACCTCGCAGTCGAATTCGGTTTCGGCGAGCGCGTGCACCGCGTGGTCGAAGGCGTGAGCTTCGATATCAAGCGCGGCGAAACCCTGGCGCTGGTCGGTGAATCGGGCTCGGGCAAATCGGTAACGGCGCATTCGATCCTGCGCCTGCTGCCCTACCCTATGGCGCGGCATCCGGCCGGCAGCATCAATTACGCCGGGCAGAACCTGCTGGATTTGAGCGAGAAAACCATCCGCCATATTCGTGGCAACCGCATCGCCATGATCTTTCAGGAGCCGATGACTTCGCTCAATCCGCTGCATTCGATCGAGAAGCAGATCAACGAAGTGCTCGGCATCCACAAGGGCCTGAGTGGCAAAGTGGCGACCAAACGCACGCTGGAGCTGCTGGAAATGGTCGGCATTCCCGAGCCGCACAAGCGTCTCAAGGCCCTGCCCCATGAATTGTCCGGCGGCCAGCGGCAGCGGGTGATGATCGCCATGGCCCTGGCCAACGAGCCGGAATTGCTGATCGCCGACGAACCGACCACGGCGCTGGACGTGACCGTTCAGCTGAAAATCCTCGATTTGCTCAAGGATCTTCAGGCTCGATTGGGCATGTCGCTGCTACTGATCAGTCACGATCTGAACCTGGTGCGAAGAATTGCGCATCGCGTATGTGTCATGCAGCGCGGTTGCATCGTCGAACAGGCATCGTGCGCAGAGCTGTTCCGTTCGCCGCAGCATCCGTACACTCGGGAATTGCTCGGCGCGGAGCCCAGCGGCGGCCCGGCGAGCAATGAAATCGGCGCGCCGCTGCTCGAAGTCGAGGACCTCAAAGTCTGGTTCCCGATCAAGAAAGGCCTGCTCAAACGCACGGTGGATTACGTCAAGGCAGTGGACGGCATCAATTTCAGCCTGCCTCAGGGCCAGACCCTGGGGATCGTCGGCGAAAGCGGTTCCGGTAAATCCACCCTCGGTCTGGCGATTTTGCGGCTGATCGGCAGCAAAGGCACGATCCGCTTTGAAGGCAAGCAGCTAGACTGCCTGACGCAGAACGAGATTCGCCCGTTGCGGCGGGAGATGCAGGTGGTGTTTCAGGACCCGTTCGGCAGCCTGAGCCCGCGCATGTGCGTCAACGACATCGTTGGCGAAGGCCTGCGGATACACAGAATGGGCACCGCAGCCGAACAGGAAGCGGCGATCATTGCGGCATTGAAGGAGGTAGGTCTGGATCCGGAAACCCGGCACCGCTACCCCCACGAATTTTCCGGTGGGCAACGGCAGCGAATCGCCATTGCCCGGGCTCTGGTGCTGAAACCGGCGCTGATCCTGCTGGACGAGCCGACTTCGGCGCTCGACCGGACGGTGCAGCGGCAAGTGGTGGAGCTGTTGCGTTCACTGCAAGCCAAGTACAACCTGACGTATTTGTTCATCAGCCATGACCTGGCTGTCGTCAAAGCGCTGAGCCACCAGCTGATGGTGGTCAAGCATGGCCAAGTGGTCGAACAGGGAGACGCGCAAAGTATCTTTGCCGCCCCCCAACATCCGTATACACAGCAGTTGCTGGAAGCCGCTTTTCTGGCACCAGCCACTGCGCAATAACCTGAAAGAGGAGCAACACATGGGTTTTCTCGCCGGTAAGCGCGTACTGATCGTCGGTGTCGCCAGCAAGCTGTCCATCGCATCCGGCATCGCTGCCGCCATGCATCGCGAGGGCGCTGAGCTTGCCTTCACTTATCAGAACGACAAACTCAAGGGTCGCGTCGAAGAGTTCGCACAAGGCTGGGGTTCGAGCCCTGAGCTGTGCTTCCCGTGCGACGTGGCCAGCGATGAAGAAATCGCCAAGGTCTTCGAAGAGCTGAGCAAGAAGTGGGACGGTCTGGACTGCATCGTCCACTCCGTCGGCTTCGCCCCGGGTGACCAACTGGACGGCGACTTCACCGAAGCCACCACTCGTGAAGGTTTCCGCATCGCTCACGACATCAGCGCCTACAGCTTCGTGGCCCTGGCCAAGGCTGGTCGCGAAATGATGAAAGGCCGCAACGGCAGCCTGCTGACCCTGTCGTACCTTGGCGCCGAGCGCACCATGCCGAACTACAACGTGATGGGCATGGCCAAGGCTTCCCTTGAAGCCGGCGTCCGCTACCTGGCCGGTTCCCTCGGTCCGGACGGCACCCGCGTCAACTGCGTATCGGCTGGCCCGATCCGCACCCTGGCCGCATCCGGCATCAAGAACTTCCGCAAGATGCTGGCCGCCAACGAAGCGCAGACTCCGCTGCGCCGCAACGTCACCATCGAAGAAGTCGGCAACGCCGGCGCCTTCCTGTGCTCCGACCTGGCGTCGGGCATCAGCGGTGAAATCATGTACGTCGACGGCGGCTTCAACACCACCGCGATGGGCAACATCGAAGAGTGATCTTCCTGTAGCCGTTAAAAAACCCGCCGGATCCGGCGGGTTTTTTTATGCCTGCAGAAAAGCTCGCCCAACTACATATGTACCGCCAACCACCCTGCCCTGCCTTTGATACTCGGCGCTCGATGCTTATCAGCCGCCAGGGAGGCGCAGATGGACGACACACCGGTACATGAACAGACGCTGATTCACAATCTCATCGCAGAATTGACCGCCGTACCGGTGGTCAGCGCCGCCACACCGGCGCGCACGCTGGAGGTTCCCCGTGCATGCCGGCTGCGCGAATGGATGGAGCTTTACTGGAGCGCCCTCGAACGCCCTGAATTTCTCGATTGGGCCAGTGGCTTTAACATCGATCTGGATACCCTGCAGATCAAGGGCGATACCCTGCAAGCGCAGACACCCTCGAACGGCTCCAGCGATGTCCGCACGTTCACGCTGGAAGATGATTCGGGCTGGTGGCAGATGGCGCCGATGCTGCTGTCGATTTCCCAGCGTATCGATCCTGCGGGGCTGGGCCTGCCCTACATCGGCGGTAAATCCGCCAACCCGCTGTATCGGTTTCCACGGCAAGTGGTGCTGGCGTTCTACGGTTACCCGGAACCGCAAAACCAGATTCAGGCCCGAGTCATCCTCGCCGAGCTGAAGAAAACCGGTCTGGCGGCCATCGATGAAAACGGCCAGAGCACGTCGGCGCTAGTGAAGGAACGCAACGCGCAACTGGAAGACTTTCGGGCGATCGCCGATCGAATCGATGAAGTGTTGCTGGCGAGCGACCCTTTCGAGCAGCGAGGCTTTCTCGACACGCCGGTAACCCTCACTTCGGCCTCTGTTTCCGCGCCGGCCAGAGGGCCGCGCCTCAAACTGGGCGAGCTTCTGGGCCGCTATGAGTTTGCGTTGCCGCAAGATGCTCGCGAAGCCAGGGCACTTGCGCAACGCCTGCGCCAGCAAAGCTGGCCGGCGCTGCCCTACGTCAGCGATTACGTGCAAAGCAACGACCCCATCCGCAGTTATCGTGAAGAATTTGGCGCTCTGGAAGATAACCGGCACATCGTGCGACGCCTTGAAGCGCTGAGCTGGAACAAAGCGCCCAAGGCCAAGATCGATTACGAGGAAATCAGCGAGCCCCATCCGGATTCCGCGCTGGCGGGACGGATGAAGTATGGCCAGCGTCAATTGCAGACACTCAGCGCCGATGAGGATTTTCAAGCCATCCTGCAGCAGCACGGACTGCCCGCCGACAGTCAATTGCTCGTCACCGAATCCGGTCATGTCGGTACTGCCAGCGTAAAAGGCTGGGTCACCCTGACGGCGCAGGTGGAAAAACAGGCTGATCTGAAACTCTTTCGCGACCAGCTCAAGGCCAAGGCAAGCAAAGCCGGCGGCGCCTTGCGTTCAAGCGGTAAAGTCACCCTTGGGCAAATGCTGCGCTTCTACAATCTGCTTTTGCCGAATACTGTCGAGCAAGCCCTCGCGCTGGTGAAATGGTTCAGGATCAATCTGCACACCCGTCCCGGACATATGAATCACTGGTATCTGCTGGGCCAGCCGTGGACACAAACCGAGCGGTTCACGGCGCAACAGCGTCAGAGCATCGTCGACACCACACAGGCGTTTTTACCCGTAGACTCGCCGCCGTTGATCGACTACCTCAGTGAGGGTGTCGATACCGATCTGCCGCTCAAAACGCTCCAGGCAAAAGCCGACTACCTGATCAGCCGTATTCTGATCACACCGCGCGCGCAAACGCTGGGCAATCTGCTGGTGAAGACTCTGGGCGCTCCGGCGCAGGAGAAACGCCTGCTGGCCACCAACCGCGATCGCCTGTTGCTCGCTGCATTGATTCTCAGCCTGGAGCCGAACGCGGGTGAGGATTTGAACCGTATTGTCGTGCAACGTCTGGAGGGGCGTGATTTCTGGGGCGACAGCTATGACGAGGTACGCCGCTTCATTGATCGGCAGCCCGCTCTTGCATCGGTCAAAAACAAGACGTTGGCCACCCATCTGTTGTTGTCCGGTATAGCGCCGGAGTTTCTGACCCGGCATATTCCGCCATCACTCTGTTACATGAGCTGTTCGCGTTGGGTCAGGCTGAAGCAGGTCGTGCTGTATATCGAAAGCCAAATGCCGGGTGTGGCACGCCTGATGAGCTATGAGCAACTGAACCAACTGACCAAAGGCCCGGCCCCCACGCACTTCTACAAATTCCTGCGCGAGGATTCCTGTGCCTCACTGGTCGTTGACTGGGCGGTTGCCAGAGGGCTGATCCAGCGCAACGCCGAATTTCCGGTGACTGTTTATGACGCCACGACGCTGAAGCAGGCCGATGTCCTGTTCCGCAACCACAATCGCCTGTTGAACGATCTTTATCGGCGGGCGTTCCTTTCGGCACCGCCCACTCCCGTCACGGTTGCCCTGGCCGATCTGCGCAAGGTGTTCAGCGATTCCCCCTACCTCACGGAGAAGGCGCTGTTTGTTGCAGACGCCAACCCGCAGACCTTTTCAGCGCATTACTCGCTGAGCGAACTGCATGTCGCCGGCAAGCTGACAGGTGACCTGCAAGGATGGCAATCGAGCAATGCACAGTTGCAACTGGCCCCCATGCTTGCCTCGTTGCCCAGACTGCACAATGTGGCGACCTACTTCCATGCGGCACTGAGCGCACGCCTGAGGCAAATGAAGGACGCACATATCGCATTTCTCAAGGAAGCGTTCTGTCGCTTGCCGTTCGCGCAGCGAATCGACATCGAAGACCACGATCTGGAATTGCTCGCCTTGCGACCAGTATCGGCAGCCACGGACAAGCTGGCTGACGCCAGCACTGCGCCATTCGGCATCTTGGCGCTGCTGAGTGGGAGTCCAGCCAGAGTCTTCGAGATTTTCACTGGCAGGAATGAAGTGGTGCTGCGTCGCGATATCGACCTTGCATTACTCAAACCATCGGGGGCAAATGATGCGGCGAAATCGCTGCCCGTCGACGCCGAAGCCTACAGGCACGGCTCCCAGCCTCGCTTGAATGCCACTTGTAACGCGTTCATTACTCGCCTCGATATTCAGGGCGCCCCCCTGGCGCAACAGGAGCGCGCCGCCGTGCCCGATACCTTCGCCTCCAACACAGTCAACGCCATCGCCAGCACTGCCGTCAGGCATCTGTTCGATGCTTTCAAAGCGCAAGCCTTGCAAGACGCATTGCGCGTGCCCGAACTCGAGGATGCCGTTGCGAGTCACGAGAAATGGCTGACGTTTTACCAGAAGCTGAGCCCGCCCAAGCGCTGAGCACTGGCGAATCCGGCGATAGTTCGGCTGACGCGTTCGCGAGCAGGCTCGCTCCCACAGAGATGGTGCTGAACTGAAAAATCCTCCGCGCCATCGAGACCTGTGGGAGCGAGCCTGCTCGCGAAGACATTCGATCAGCCAGCATCAAATTGCCTGACCCACCGCCATCGCGGGCAAGCCCGCTCCCACAGGAATTCAAGGTGAACCCACACCTCATTAACGTCACTGGACTCTGTGGGAGCTGGCTCGCCAGCGATGGTGCCGTTACTAACAGCCTTTCAGAGCTTGCTTGTGCGCATACATCGCGCCATCCGCATCGGCGAGCAGGCGATCAACGGTTTCGTGGCGTTTGGGGTCGTATTCGATCTGGCCGACGCTGAAACGAATCGCGTAACCACGGTGCAGCGTGGCGTTGCGCTCTTCGAGGATTTCCTTGAGCCGCGCCATGATCCGCGTGGTTTCAACGTGGCTCGAGCCGGTCAGCAACGCGACGAACTCATCACCGCCCAAGCGCCCCACCACATCGCTCTCGCGAAAGGCAATGCGCAACACATCGGCGAAGGTCTTCAGCGCACTGTCGCCTTCGGCATGCCCGTACAGATCGTTGATCTGCTTGAAGTCGTTGAGATCGAAAAACAACAGCGTCGCCGGTCGGTTCAAACGTGCGCAGGCATCCAGCGCATGCTGGGCCAGTTGCTTGAAACCACGGCGATTGGACAGCAGCGTCAGTTCATCCATGCTTGCCATCTGCACCGCCGTCAGCTCTTGCTCGGCCATCTCCGCGAGGTCGCGCAACAAGGCACGCTCTTCGTCGTCGAGGTTGCGGGGTTTGGTATCGATCAGGCACAAGGTGCCCATTTTGTTACCGTCCGGTACGGTCAGCGGATAACCGGCGTAAAAGCGAATATTCGGTGCGCCGGTGACCAACGGGTTGTCATGAAAGCGCAAATCTTCCAGCGCATCGGGCACCAGCATCAGCTCGTTTTGCAAAATCGCATGGCCGCAGAACGAGACATCGCGGGACGTCTCGCTGACATCCAGACCCACACAGGACTTGAACCACTGGCGATCCTTGTCGACCAGCGTGACCAGAGCGATCGGCACGTTGAACAAACGCTTGGCCAAGCGCGTCAGGCGATCGAAACGTTCCTCCGGCTCCGAATTGAGATTCAGGCCATGCAGCGCGTCAATTCGGGAAGCTTCGTTGGCAGGTTTTCCGGGCACCAGCATGCGCACACTCCGTAGACAGTCATGCGTTGAGCGTAGCGCTAAATCGCCGAGGCTTCACATTTGCGCCACCGGACACGGCCCGCCGGCATCGGCCCAGAGTTTGAATTGCGCGACGAAGATATCGTGCGGCACTGGCACCGGTGCGCGCCCTGCCCCGGGATTCCAGCCCCAGAGCACCAGTTTGTCTTCGCTGACGTGTTTTAACAGCGCGGCGAAATCACGATCACCATTGCTCGCGCGGTCCTTGATCATGGTGCAAAGCTTGTCCGAAGGCAGACCGATCCAGGCCATTTTGTGCGCCGCCGGTGGCAGGCTCCAGTGCGGCGCACCCGGCGGCGCATGGGGGCCATAACTGGCCGGCGGATTGCTTTCAGCATGACAGGTGGCGCAGGGCAAACCAGCGGCGCCCTTGCCATCCATGCCGCGCACTACATTCATCGCGTGAGGGATGCCGGCGTCGAACTGCAACGGCGAATCGCCGGGGATGTGGCAGTTCTGGCAGCGCGGGCTCTGAAAGACTTTCTGCACCGTGTCGAAGGCTTTCAAGGCCTGCTGATCCTCGGCAAACAGGTCCGAGGCATAGCCACCAAGACCCAGCAACACGACGGTGCCCAACACAAGATGTCGTTTCATCTCACACCCCCGACAATTGCAGTGGCAGTTCGCGCAGGCGTTGCCCGGTCAAGGCGAACACTGCGTTGGCCACCGCCGGCGCGGTCGGTGGCACGCCGGGCTCGCCGATGCCGCCGGGTTTTTCGCTGCTGGGGACGATGTGCACTTCCACCACCGGCATTTCGTTGAGCCGCAGCACCTGATAATCGTGATAGTTGGATTGCACGACGCCGCCGTCCTTGACGGTGAGCTTGCTGTGCAACGCCATGCCGAGACCGAAGGTGATGCACGATTCCATCTGCGCGGCGATGCTCTGCGGATTCACCGCAATGCCGCAATCCACGGCGCAGACCACCCGATGTACACGTATTGCCAGATTGTCCTGCGACACCTCCGCCACTTGCGCCACGTAGCTGCCGAACGACTCGTGCACCGCCACGCCCAGAGCATGCCCGTCCGGCAACGGCGCGCCCCAGTTGGCCTTCTCCACCGCCAGATTGAGCACGCCGAGATGGCGCGGGTGCGCCTTGAGCAACGTGCGTCGGTATTCCACCGGATCCTTGCCCGCCGCCGTCGCCAGTTCATCGATCAGCGATTCCATGACAAAACCCGTGTGGGTGTGGCCCACCGAACGCAGCCACAACACATTGATGCTGGTCTGCGGCGAATGCAGGTCGACCTGATGATGAGGCAGATCCTTGATGTACGGACTGTCGGCCACGCCCTCGACCGAGGTGGCATCGATGCCGTTCTTGACCATCGCTGCCTCGAGCATCGTCCCGGCCATGATCGACTGGCCGACCAGCACATGCTGCCAGCTCATCGGCAAACCATCAGCACCCAGTCCGACCTGCGCCTTGTGCAGGTACATCGAGCGGTAGTAGCCGCCGCGAATGTCATCTTCGCGCGCCCACACGGTTTTCACCGGCAGGTCCGCCGCTTTCGCCACTTGCACCGCTTCGGCGACGAAGTCCGAAGTCGGATTGGCGCGGCGACCGAAGCCACCGCCGAGAAATTCCGTGTGAATTTCGACCTGCTCGGGCTTGAGCCCGGTGATCTTGCTGGCGACCATTTGGTCGAGGGTCTGAAACTGCGTGCCAGTCCAGATTTCGCATTTGCCAGCGCTGATTTTCACCGTGCAATTGAGCGGTTCCATCGGCGCGTGGGCCAGATACGGCACGCTGTATTCGACCTCTATTTTCTTCGCGGCTTTGCCGAAATTGGCCTTGGCATCTCCAGCCTGCGTGGCCGAGGTGCCCGGCGTCGCCGCCAGTTTGCGGAAACTCTCGAGCAGTTTTTCACTGCTCATGTCGGCCAACCGCCCCAGATCCCAATCGACCTTCAGCGCATCACGGCCCAACTTCGCCGCCCAGAAATGCTCGGCCACCACCGCCACGCCGCTGGGCACCTGCACAACCTTGTGTACGCCGGGAATGGCCAGCGCTGCGGCGCCTTCGAAGGATTTCACCGTGGCGCCAAACACCGGCGCGCGGGCGACCATCGCGGTCATCAGGCCTTCGAACTGCACGTCCATGCCGAATCTGGCGCGGCCGGTGATCTTCTCCGGGGTATCGAGACGCTTGGTTGGTTTGCCGATGACTTTCCAGTCCTTGGCTTCCTTGAAAGTGATGGTTTTCGGGTCCGGCACCGGCAGTTGCCCGGCGGCATCGGCCAGTTCGCCGTAGGTCGCGCGTTTGTCCCCGGCGATGACCACGCCGGACTCCGTGCGAATCGTCGACGGGGCGACGTCGAAGCGTTTCGCCGCCGCTTCCACCAGCATCTGCCGCGCCGTCGCCCCGGCCAGTCGATAGCGGTCGAATTCCATCCAGGTCGACGTCGAGCCACCGGTGATCTGCATGCCGCCAAAAGCCGGCAAGCCGTAATCCGCCGCCGAGGCTGGCGAGTGCTCGACGCGGATTTTCGACCAGTCGGCGTCCAGTTCCTCGGCAATCAGCATGGTCAGGCCGGTCCAGATGCCCTGGCCCATTTCCGAATGGCCGAGCAGCACGGTGACGCTGTTGTCCGCCGCGATGCGCAGGAACGCGTTGGGCGCGAACGTCTTGTTTTCATTTTCTGCCGCCCGGGCAAAGCGATTGGCCCCGGGCACCACAAACGCCACCATCAGGCCGCCGCTTAACAGTGCGCTGCCCTTGAGAAACCCGCGACGCGATACAGGACTGTTCATCGTTCCTCTCCCAGAGAATGACTCAGCCGATTTCGGCGGCGCGTTTGACCGCAGCGCGAATGCGCGGATAGGTGCCGCAGCGGCAGATATTGCCGGAGAGCGCCTGATCGATATCGCTGTCGGTGGGCTTGGGAATTTTCGCCAGCAATGCGGCGGCGGACATGATCTGCCCGGACTGGCAATAACCGCACTGCACCACGTCCAGCTCGGCCCAGGCCTGCTGCACCGGGTGCGAGCCATCGGTGGACAAGCCCTCGATGGTGAGGATTTTCTGCCCATGGGCGACGGCAGTCGCCGGGGTGATACAGGAGCGTAATGGCGCGCCGTCGACGTGCACGGTGCAGGCGCCGCACTGGGCCATGCCGCAACCGAACTTGGTCCCGGTCAGGTGCGCGATATCGCGCAGAACCCAGAGCAGCGGCATGTCGGCGGGGACATCGAGCTCTTGGTCCTTGCCATTGATATTCAGGGTCAGCATCGGGTGATTTCCTCAGACTCACGTATTGCAAAGGGGCGTCGCTGTGGTCGCAAAAACCTACGGACGCCCGCGCTTATCCCTTTCAGCAAAGCCTAATTTGCGCAGCAAGCCACACGTTGTGACCAGCGGTCATGCAGACCCCGGCTTTGCTCCTACAGTTGATAACGGCTCGCACTGAGTCGTCGTATCTCTGCGCAACCGGCCCGCGAACCTCGCGGTTGTCCATCACAGGTCAGGAGTAACGAATATGGGCTTTGTCACCACTCGAGACGGCGTCGACATCTTCTACAAGGACTGGGGGCCGCGCGACGCGCCGGTGATCCACTTCCACCACGGCTGGCCGCTCAGCTCGGATGACTGGGATGCGCAAATGCTGTTTTTCCTGGCACAGGGCTTTCGGGTGATTGCTCATGATCGACGCGGGCATGGCCGCTCCAGCCAGGTCTGGGACGGCCACGACATGGATCACTACGCCGACGATGTGCTGGCAGTGGTCAATCATCTGGGTACGCGCGACGTTGTCCACGTCGGCCATTCCACCGGCGGCGGCGAAGTGATCCATTACATCGCCCGACATGGTCAGGACAAGGTCAGCAAAGCGGTATTGATAAGCGCCGTACCACCGCTGATGGTGCAGACCGAAAGCAACCCGGGCGGTTTGCCGAAATCGGTGTTCGATGGCTTTCAAGAGCAGTTGGCGGCGAATCGCGCGCAGTTTTATCGCGATGTGCCGAGTGGACCTTTCTACGGCTACAACCGCCCTGGCGCCGAGCCGGCGGAAGGGACCATCGCCAACTGGTGGCGCCAGGGCATGATCGGTGGCGCCAAGGCGCACCACGACGGCATCGTCGCCTTCTCGCAGACCGACTTCACCGAAGACCTGAAAAAAGTCACCGTGCCGGTGCTGGTGATGCACGGCGAGGATGACCAGATCGTGCCCTACGCCAACTCCGCACCGTTATCGGCGAAACTGCTGCCCAACGGCACACTGAAGTCGTACCCGGGATTTCCGCATGGCATGCCGACGACGCAAGCGGAAACCATCAATGCTGATTTGTTGGCGTTTATTCGCGGGTAACCGCCTCAATCAGGCTTACTGCAATTGGCAAACACTGATCCCCTGTGGGAGCGGGCTTGCCCGCGAGGCGTCTCTCCAGTCCAATTATCTGCGAATGACACTCCGCTTTCGCGAGCAGGCTCGCTCCCACAGTTGGGATTGGGTATATCCGTCAGAGACTGGTCGGCTACAAGGCCGCCATCGCTGGCAAGCCAGCTCCCACAGGGGTCAGGGTAGATCCGCTGCTCATTTGTATCTCTGAGATAGCTATCGCGAGCAAACTCACTTCCACAGAAAAGCAAAGCAGCGCAGCTGCCCGCGGCGCAGCCGCCCCACTCAACAATGAGCGCAAGCTCGAGTGCTTTTGACCTTGCTTTTGATCCACCGGCGACGTCGGAAGGCTGAGCGGAGGGATTGATCCGGGCGTGGGAGCGCAGCGACCGTCTGGCGCAGCCAGACACAGCGGAAGGAGGTGCAGCGAAGCAAACCGGAGCCGCTGCGCCCGGATCGATCCCGCAGCGAAGGAACCCGAGCCTGCGAGGGCCGAACGCAGGAGCAAGCGTTTTTTTGCTTACTTTTTTTAGGCGTTTGTAAAAAAAGTGAGTCGCCGTAAGGGCGAAACCCTAAGCAGCCGTTACCGCAGCAACGGATATGTACTCGGTCAACCAGAACAAATCATCGCTCGACAACAAGCCTTCGCGAGCAGACTCGCCCCCACAGAAATCGCAAGCGTGCTGAAGGCTGAATCAATCCCCTACCCCTCTGCCCGCCCTTCGCCTTCACGATCACCACGGTAATGCCTGGCCAGCGGAAAATCCGGCAGCCACGATTCACGCCGCACAATCCAGCTCTCATAGGTCGGCTTCAACTGATCCGGCGCATCCAGCGCGCCGAGGTTCACCTCGACCTCATCACCACTGCGATTGAACACCGACGAACCACAGCGCGGGCAAAAGTGCCGCCCTTGATACTCATGGGTTTCACCGCTGATGGTCACCGCGTCCTCAGGAAAAATCGCCGAGGCATGAAACAGCGCACCGTGGATCTTGCGACAGTCCAGGCAATGGCACAGCCCGACCCGGTAAGGCTCGCCAGAGGCTTCAAAACGCACATCGCCGCACAGGCATCCGCCGGTAAATGCAGTCATGGTTCAGCTCCATCGCGCTCGTGGTGTCACGCCCCCAGAGCCTATAACAGTCGGCGCTGCAATGCAGACGATGTTTCAGATGAAAGAACTCAATGTTGCCGCACTGCAACGGGCATTCGCCGGCCAGAGCTAATACACTCGGACGCTGACCTGCCGGGACGATCACGATGAAACACGCCACAGCGAAAAACCCCGAGAAAGCCCCGCGCTTCTGGCGCGACGACGCCCTGCCCTTCATCGAGGCGCGGGCCATCGCGGATGGGCGTGAAGTCTGTTATGCGCGGCATTCCCATGCGCACTTTTCCATCGGCGCAATCACCGCCGGGCGCAGCACCTATGTGCATGAGCAGGCGCAGTATGAAGTGGCAGCAGGCACCGTGGTGCTGATGAATCCCGGCGATGTACACGCCTGCAATCCGATCGATGATCAGCCTTGGTCGTACGTGATGTTGTATGTCGAAACGCCGTGGCTGACGGATTTGCAGCATCAATTGGGGTTTGCCGGGGAGCTGGAATTCCGGCGATTTTCCGACACGCATCTGGCTGATGCCGAGCTGTTCGGCAAATTGATGGGGTTGTATGAGGTTTTGCTCGACGACCAAATGGAGGCGCTGGCGAAACACAGCGCGGCGGTAGAGTTTTTCAGTGATTTGCAGGTCCGCCTCAATCCGGCGGATGAGCCCGTCGATGAGCCGAATTTCAAGCTGGAACGCGCCGCTGATTTCATCCGTGGACATTGCACCGAAGTGCTCAGCCTCGAGGCGATTTGCGCGGCGGCGCAGCTGTCGCCGTCATACCTGATTCGCGCGTTCAAGCAGCGCTACGGGATGACGCCCCATGCGTTCGTGGTCAACCAGCGCATCCAGTTCGCCCGCGAGCGCTTGCGCAGCGGCCAATTGATTGCCGATGTCGCGCTCCAGGCCGGGTTTGCCGATCAGGCGCATTTTCAGCGAGCGTTCAAACAACATCTGGCGGCAACGCCGGGGCAGTATCGCGGCTGACTTCATACTCAAAGTTGAACACTGCCCCCCTTGTGGGAGCGAGCCTGCTCGCGAATGCGGTGGATCAGTCAGTGAAGTGTTGAATGACACACCGCGTTCGCGAGCAGGCTCGCTCCCACAGGGGGTTGTGGTGGGCCTGTCAATCAAGTGAACAGCAAATAAAGCGCACTCACCGCCAGCAACAACGCCATCAACCGATTGAACCAGCGCATCCCGGCGGCATTGCTCAGATAACTGCGCAAAAACGTCCCGGCATACGCCCAGCAGCCCACCGACAGATAGCAGATCACCAGATACACCGCCGCAAACTGCCAGACCAGCCGCGCCTCGCCGTCGGCGACAAACGCGCCCATGCCGGCCACGCATGCCAGCCAGGCCTTGGGGTTGAGCCATTGCATCACCGCGCCATAGAGCATCGACGGCGCACGGCCGGACTCGCTGGTGTTCAGTTGGCCGTCATCGCTGGCCAGTTTCCAGGCCATGAACAACAGGAACGCCACCCCGGCCCATTGCACCACGCGGGTCATGAACGGCCACAATTGCAGCACCTCATGCAGGCCCAGGCCCATCAGCACCAGCAACAGCACAAACCCCAACGTCGCCCCGGCCACGTGCCGCTGGCTGGCGCGGAAACCGTACTGCGCGCCGGCGCTCAAGGCGACGATATTGACCGGCCCGGGGGTGATGGATGCGGCGAGGGCAAACGCCGCCATGGAAAGAATCAGACTCATTGCACACCTGCTTCAATCGAGGAACGAGGTGGCTACGGTAGCGAGCGGGGGATTTGCGGTATTGAAGAAAATGACCCTGAGGCTGCGAATCTTCTGAGGGAGCGGTGGGTCAGTCGCCCAGTGTTGGCTGAGCTGACGTCTTCGCGAGCAGGCTCGCTCCCACAAGTTTTGCGTGAGACTCAAATCTCGCCCCCCCACAAGACCTGTGGGAGCGAGCCTGCTCGCGAAAGCGTTCGGTCAGTCACAACAGACTTGTCAGGACTGACGCCATCGCGAGCAAACTCCCCCTACAGGGGCACTCAGGCCAGGCGCGGCACGGTGAAGCGGAATTCGCTGCCCTGCCCCGGCTCGCTCTCGGCGACGATCTGGCCGCCATGAGCTTCGACGATGCCTTGAGTGATGTACAAACCCAGGCCAGTGCCGGTCGGGTTGCCTTCCTTTATCGTCCAGTAGCGGTCGAACACATGCGGCAAGTGCTCCTTGGGAATGCCTTCGCCACTGTCACGCACGATAAACACGATCTCGTCGCCCACCGATTTCGCGTGCACGCCGACGGTGCCCATGCGCGGGGTGAATTTGATGGCGTTGCCCACCAGGTTCGACAGCACCTGAAACAGCCGCTCGGGGTCGGCGTGGATGCGCAGGTCAGGATCGGCCTGGAAGGAAATGCTGATGTCCTTGTCATGGGCCAGAGGCGACAGCAACGCTTGTGCCTCTTCAAAGATGTGCCCGACCTCCAGCGCCTGCGGGGTGATCGAGTAGCGCCCGGCATCGATTTTCGAGGTATCGAGCAGGTCTTCCAGCAGCGTGTTCATCCGCGCCGTGGCCTGCTGCATGGTGTCGATTGCAGTGGAGATACGCCGCGAAGTGTGCGCGCCTTCCGAGCTGAAGGCTTTCTGCATCATGCCGCAGAGCATCGAAATCACCGTCATCGGGTTGCGTAGGTCGTGGGAAACCACCGCCACCAGATCATCGCGCGCCTGCACAGCCGCCTGCTCGCGACGTACCTGACGGGCCAGGTCGTTTTCCAGCGCCGAACGGCGCAGGTCATTGGCGGCGAACCGGTCACCGTGGCTCCACTTGGTGGAGATCCCGGCCATCTCGACCTTCCAGATTTCGAACGAGGTACGCGGACGCAGGCGCATCCCGGCATCGGAGGTTTCCAGATCCAGCGGTTTGCGCGGATCGCCACTCCAGTTGATGTTTTCCTTCACTTCCGGACGGAACCACAGCACACCGTTGTCCACCGGTTTGGGCAGGCTCATGGCGAGCACACCGCTGGCCACAGACTGATACTGCGCCGCCGGCGGGTAAACGCTGGACAGGTGATGGCTGGCGAACACCGGCTCGCCGCGCGCCTGCAACCACTTGTGCAGCGCGCGAATTTCTTCCGGCGCCGGGCAGTTGCCGTAACGGTGCAACTGCTTGTCTTCGATGATCGCGATGCCGCCGGCATTGACCAGCGCCATCAGCGTCGCTGGCTGATGGGCGAGGCCGTCGAAAACGTTCTCCGGCGAATCGATCATCGCCTGGTTGAGCCGCGACAGCGCCTCGACCTTCTCTTCACGCTGGCGGGTCAGTTCAAGGGTTTCCATGGCACTGATCTGCAACGACAGGACCTGGCCGATGGTCTGGCAAGCCATGCGCAATTCATGCGGCACGTGCAGCGGCTGGCGATTGCCGCAGCTGATCAGGCCCCAGAGCTTGTCGCCCTTGAGCAGGGAAATGCTCATCGACGACAGCACGCCCATGTTCTTCATGTACTGACAGTGAATCGGCGAGACGCTGCGCAGCGTGGCGAAACTGAGGTCCAGCGGCGTTTGCGTGTCCGGGCGCAGCTTCGGCACCAGTGGCACTGGCTGATAATCGGCGTTGGGGATGATCCGCAGCCAATTGGTGCGATACAGCTCGCGGGCCTGCTCGGGAATGTCCGAAGCCGGGAAGAACAGGCCGTTGAACACTTCCATCGACGGATCGGACGCTTCGGCGATGACCTGACCGTGGCCCTCTTCCTCGAAGCGATAGATCAGCACCCGGTCGTAACCGGTCATCGCCTGGATTTCCTTGACGCTGATGTCGTACAGGGCCTGCAGCGTGGTCGCCGCTTGCAGGCGCTGGAGCATGCGGCCCAGGTGGGTATTGACGCCGGCGACGTTGCGCGGCTGGAAATTCTTCACATGGATTTCCAGCTCGAGAATCAGCACGCCCTGATGGCGGTGCAGCAAACCTTCGAATTCAGTGCCGTTGAGCTCGAATCGTAGCGGCGCCGCCTCGGAAAACGCTGTCTGCTGCAAGGCTTCAAGCACGTGCGCGGTGTGTTCGGCGCCGATCAGGCTGTGCAGCGGCTGGCCGATCAGCGATTCGGGCGCGCGGGCCAGCAGGGTTTCGACGTTGGCGCTGACCTGAATGATCTGCAGCGCAGGCTCGGTCAGAGTCAGCAGCAAACCATGGGGCTGGATAGCGCCGGGAAAGCGGATCGGCTCGTCGGCACAGTTGGCCAGCAGTTCTTCAAAGGCTTGTGGGTCTTGCGGGTTCATGCCAGTACCTCCTGGCGCTCGAGCCACTGCTCGAAACAGCTGAATGTGGTTTGTGCTGCGCTGACCACGGCCGCGCGTTCGCTGGCCGCCATGGGCCGGTTGCTCAGGTATTCGATGAACTCGCGCCAGCGCCGCCCGGTGGCCGCGCCGTAAACATCGAGGAAGGCAGCGCCATTGTCGGCGTCCAGATTCAGCCGCGCGGCGATCTCCCGACGCAGGATCTGCCCGCCGAGGGTCGCGCCTTCGAGCACGTACAAAACGCCGAGACTGGCGGCGCTGGAGTCAATGACTGGCAGATCTTCACACAGCGGCAAATCATCAGCGGTTGCCCCCAGTGCGCGCAGGTCGGCGCGCAGGGTGTCAGCCTTCAGACGAGGCAGCAGATTGAAGTCGTCCGGGACCGCGCCACTGGCGAGCAAAGCCTGTTCGAGCGGCTGATAGAACCCGTAATAGGCCTGCATCAAGCGCTCGAAAGCGGGGGTATCGAGGGTGTCGGAGAAAAAAGGAAGGCGTTTTTCCAGTGCGATGTGCAGTTCGGCTGTGCCGGCCCGCAGATCTTGCAGCACCGGTGGCACATAAACCTCACGGGCCTTTGCTTGCATGTAGATCGCTCTTGGTGGGACCCGGCAGGGGCCATTCTGGGTGGGCTCGACGTGGGGGGAATTTATCACGCCACGCAGCTTTTTCTGCCTGCCAAAGCGTTTTTTCTGTCGAACTACGACCCTATGACAGGTTCAGAGTGGCGCCGGATCAGAAAAGTTCGACCGACGCCATTATCCTGCCACTGCTGACCACCTCAATCAGCGCCGTCGTTCTGCACCGATGGATCGCCGTTGGCCGGTACGCTGTTGTCGGCAACGGGTTTCGATGGGTTGTTTTTTTCGGCGCCGGGATAACCGGGCAGACCGCGAGTATCGTCCGGCGTCATGACATCTTCGTTATCGCGACTAACGTCCCAGTCGGTGGTGGCGTTGGGGTCTTCATCGCGCCCGGCCGTGCCGATGGCGAAGCCGTCGTCGTTGGGATTGACGGTTTGCTTAAGCGCTTTGTCGTTGCTGGATGGGTTGCTCATGTCTGCCTCCAGAACACGTTGATCGGACTTGTTTGGAAACGCCTTGGCCGCTCAAGTGCAATGGACAAGACCAACGGTGCATTCGCGGGGCACTGGTCGCCTGGCGTGAACCACCGCAACGGCGCACGGTTCTCAAGAGAAACACTTGCTCGAGCACCGTCATGAGCCACCCGCGATTCGGCATTGAGGAAGAGTACTTTCTCACTGACCTGCAGAGCCTGCGCATGATCGGCAGCCCGCCACCACAGGCCATCGAGGCTTGCCGGGCGGCGCTGGGTGTGTGGTTTGCCACGGAGATGTTTCAGGGGCAGATCGAAGTGGCTTCGCCGGTATTCAGCGATTTCGAGCACGCCAGTGATTTTCTGCGTGGCAGCCGTCAGGCCTTGGGTGCAGCCCTTGAACCGTTTGCTCTGGGCGTGCTCAGCGCCGGCAGTCATCCGCTGGCCGACTGGCGCGAGCAGGTTCCGACCGACGAGGAACATTTCCATCATCTGTTCGAGCGCTACGGCCATGTTGCCCGCCGCAGCGTGTTGTCGGGCCTGCATGTGCACGTCGAGGTGATCGAGCCGCTGGATCGCATCGCCGTGATGAACGAAGTCCTGCCGTGGACGCCGCTGCTGTTGGCGCTGAGTTGTTCGTCGCCGATCTGGGATGGCGCCGCCAGCGGTTTCATGAGCTATCGGCAGACCGCGTGTGACGAGTGGCCACGCATGGGCATCCCGCCGCTGTTTGCCGATCAGCGCCATTACGAGGAACACTTGGCGTTGCTCATGCGTATCGGCGCGATCAGCCAGCCCGGCGAGTGTTGGTGGGGCGTGCGCCCGGCCGCGCGTTTTCCGACCCTGGAACTGCGTATGACTGACGGTTGCCCTCGGGTCGACGATGCGCTGACCCTCGCGGCGTTTTTCCGCGTATTGGTGGCTCATGCCAGTGCGCAGCGGCGGCCCGGTTTGCTGTACGACCAGACCGCGCGTTCGATGCTGGAGGAAAATCGCTGGCGGGCCAAACGCTTGGGAATTCATGGGCGCTTTTTGGTCGAAGGCATCGACGGCGACTGTTCGCTCGCGCAATGGCTGGAACTGGCCGAGCAGCGTTTTGCCGAAACGGCACAGGTATTGGGCGCGGCGCAGTTGTTCGAACGTGCCCGGGCGATCATCGACAGCGGCACCAGCGCCGATCGGCAACTGGCGCTGTTCAATCTGGCGTCTGAACAACCGCAAAACGGTCGTTCGGCCCTCGGGCAAGTGGCCGAGCTGCTGCTTCAGGAAACCGCTGGCTGATCGCTCTCGGACGGGCCTTTGAGTTCGACCTGATTGCCGTCCGGGTCGAAACAGTAAAGCGACAAGCCGTAACCCTCGGCGCCAAAACGCCTGGCGGCTTGTTCAACGCTCAGACCGAACGATTGCAGATGGGCGATGAGCGCGGCTTCGTCGAACGGCTCTATGCGCAGACAGAAGTGATCGACGTTGCGCTTGTGCGCATCAGCGGCGCCACCGCCCTTGCGCCCGAGTTCGCCCGCCAGATCGACGAGATCGATCATCGACGTACCGGCCCGCAGGTGCACCAGCCCCAGTGGCTGGTTATGCCTGACCACTTCGGCGCCAAACACCCTGGCGTAGAAATCGATGCTGCGCTGCAGGTCGGCGACGCGCAGAACGATGTGATCAATGCGCTGAATGGAAAACGGATGCATGAGTTGGCTTCCTCGAAAGCGGCGACCCGCTCATTGTGCTGCACAAGGGAAAAAATTCACTGTCGATTTTTCGGTGGAGCCATCGACAAAGCGGATTTACTCTCTGGCTATGAACATACCAGCCGCTGCCCTGCCGCCCCACGCCGAAATGGTTCGCGCCATGCTCGAGCGCGACACTGCCTATGAAGGCGTGTTCTTCACCGCCGTGAAAACCACCGGGATTTTTTGCCGCCCCAGTTGCACGGCGCGCAAGCCGAAACCGGAAAACGTCGAATTCTTCGCCCACGCCGACGAATGCCTGTGCGCTGGTTACCGCGCCTGCCTGCGCTGCAGACCGCTGGACGCAGCGGCCATCGCCCCGGACTGGGTGCAGCGCCTGCTCAATGCGGTGGACGCCGATCCCGAACGGCGCTGGAGCGATGCGCAATTGCTCGCCGAGGGCATCGAACCGCTGAAACTGCGACGCTGGTTCAAGCAGCACTTCGGTATGACGTTCCACGCCTGGCTGCGCACACGTCGCCTCGGCATGGCCCTGGGCGGGATCAGGCAAGGCACGTCGATCGATCACGCGGCGTTCGACTCCGGCTACGAGTCGCTCAGCGGTTTTCGCGATGCGTTTCAGAAGTCCTTCCACATCACCCCGGGCCGTGCGGCCAATAGTGAACCGTTGCTGTTCACCCGCCTGACCACGCCGCTGGGGCCGATGATCGCCATGGCTGAGCAGCGTGGGCTGGTGTTGTTGGAGTTTCTCGATCGACCGGCGCTGACCCGCGAAGTCGAAGCGCTGCAGAACCGTTATGGCTACGCGGTTGCGCCGGGGCACAACGCGCATTTACAGCAGATCGAGGTGCAACTGGCGGATTATTTCGCCGGCAAACTCACTCAGTTCAGCGTGTCGCTGCACCTGCCCGGCAGCACTTTCGCCCGTGAGGTGTGGGCGGCGCTGCTGCAAATTCCCTACGGTCACACCAGCACGTACGGCGCCATCGCGGCAGGCTTGGGCAAACCCGGCGCCAGCCGTGCCGTCGGCCTGGCCAATGGGCACAATCGCCTGTCGATTGTGGTCCCGTGCCACCGAGTGATCGGCGCAGACGGCTCGCTGACCGGTTATGGTGGCGGACAACCGCGCAAGGCGTTCCTGCTCAGGCTGGAAAACGCTGCGCTGCAAATGACTCAACAATTGGCTTTTTGAGCCTTGCGATCCAACACGCAAACAGGGATTTCGATGGGTATGTCCGAATCACCGCAACATGGCTGACATGTATGAGATGGCCAGCGCTTTTCTGGCAGCGATAGACAATGACTGGCAACGCCATATCAACGCCGTCGGGCCATGTCGGCATCAGCCACATCCAGCGCGCGACCCGTATGAATCGCTGGTACGGGCGATTGCCTATCAGCAACTGCACGCCAAGGCCGGCGATGCGATCCTTGGGCGTTTGGTGGAGTTGTTCCCCGGCCAGTCGTTTCCGCATCCGCAGCAGATTCTGGCTACCGAGGTCGAGCGACTGCGTGCTTGTGGTTTTTCGGCGAGCAAGATTGCGACGATTCAAGGGATCGCCCAGGCGTCGCTGGACGGCGTGGTGCCGGATTACCCGACTGCACGGGCGATGGACGATGAAACCCTGATCGAACGCCTGACCAGCCTGCGCGGGGTCGGCCGCTGGACCGTGGAGATGCTGTTGATCTACAGCCTGGAACGTATGGACATCCTGCCGGCGGATGATTTTGGCGTGCGTGAGGGATATCGGCGCTTGAAGGGACTGGAGGTGCAGCCGACGCGCAAACAGATGATCGAGATTGGCCAGGCGTGGAAACCTTATCGGACGCTTGCGGCCTGGTATCTGTGGCGCGTGGCCAAGGTTTAGACCGCGTTATCGTTCTTCGCGAGCAGGCTCGCTCCCACACTGAATCAGCGTTCGGCGCTCTGTTTCCGCGCTCCCAGGGTGGGGGGAAAATCGAACTGGCGCTGCAAATCTTCCGCCTTGAGAATCTCGAACAACGCCTGCGCCGCCGCCGACAGGTCATTGCCCGGCTCGGTCAACACACCAATCGCCCGCTCCACAGAATCATTCAAGGTCAGGCAATGCGCACCGAGCTCGCGCATTTGCCCCGCGCACAATGCCGGCACCGCGCTGACCCCAAGCCCGCTGGCAACCATTCGCCCGACCGTCGCCAATTGATGACTCTCGAACTCCACCGGCAACTTCATTCCGCGCGCCTGCAAATGCTCTTCCAGCATCACCCGCACCGTTGATGGCCGCTGCAGGGTGATGAACGGTTGCTCCAGCAAGGTCTGCCAATCGATGTCGGCGCGACCGGCCAGCGCTGAATCGGCCGGCACCACGGCGACAAAGCGATCGACATACAGCGGCGTGAACGTCATCGAAGTGCTCTGCATCGGCGCGAACGCCACGCCGAGTTCAACCTGACGATCGCGGACCATTTCCAGCACTTGCTCGTTGATCACGTCGTTGACCGTCACGTTGACGTTCGGATAACGCGCGCGGAAGCTTTTGAGGATCGGCGGCAGCAGATTGCCGGCAAATGACGGCATCGCCGCCAGCGTCACGCGTCCGCGCTGCAGGCTGAAACGCTGGCGCATTTCGTCTTCGGCATTGTCCCAGTCGGCGATCAAGCGGCGCGCCAGCGGCAGCAGGGACTCGCCTTCCGGGGTCAACGCCACGTTACGCGTGTTACGGCTGAACAGACGCCCTCCCAGGCCCTCTTCCAGCGCCTTGATGGTCAGGCTGAGCGCCGATTGCGACAAATGCAGACGCTCGCAGGCCACAGCAAAACTGAGGCTGTGGGCCACGGCGAGAAAGGCCCGGATCTGTTTGATGGTCATGGTCGCTTTGCTCCAGTTGCAAGCTGCAAGCGTCAAGCTGCAAGCCGTGATGCGATGGCCCTGATCGTTCCCACGCTCCTGCGTGGGAACGATCATCGCCGAACGCGTATTGGTGAGATTTATCAATCAATCCACCTTAAAAATCAACTTAACAAATATATCCAGCAGAGAGACACTCCAGTCATTCGGCTAGCCAGCCGCCCGCAAATAATAAAAGAGGTGCCTATGGCAGGTTTCGACAAGCGTGTGTATTCCTACGAGGAAGCGATGGCCGGGCTGGAAGACGGCATGACAGTCATCGCCGGCGGCTTTGGTCTGTGCGGCATTCCGGAAAACCTGATCGCCGAGATCAAGCGCAAGGGCACCCGTGACCTCACCGTGGTTTCCAACAACTGCGGCGTTGATGGTTTCGGCCTTGGCGTGCTGCTCACCGACCGCCAGATCAGCAAAGTCATCGCCTCCTACGTCGGCGAGAACAAACTGTTTGAAGAGCAACTGCTCAAGGGCGAGATCGAAGTCATCCTTACCCCGCAAGGCACCCTCGCCGAGAAGATGCGCGCAGGCGGCGCCGGCATTCCGGCGTTCTTCACCGCCACTGGCGTTGGCACCCCGGTTGCTGAAGGCAAGGAAGTGCGCGAGTTCAAGGGGCGCAAATACCTGATGGAAGAATCCATCACCGGCGATTTCGCCATCGTCAAAGGCTGGAAGGCGGACCATTTCGGTAACGTCGTTTACCGTCACACCGCGCAGAATTTCAACCCGCTGGCCGCTACCGCCGGCAAGATCACCGTGGTCGAAGTCGAAGAAATCGTCGAGCCCGGCGAACTCGACCCGACGCAGATCCACACCCCGGGTATCTACGTCGATCGAGTCATTTGCGGCACGTTCGAAAAACGCATCGAACAGCGCACCATCCGCAAATAATTCAGGCCTTCGGAGAACAACAACATGGCACTTACCCGCGAACAAATGGCTCAGCGCGTCGCCCGCGAAATGCAGGACGGCTACTACGTGAACCTCGGCATCGGCATTCCGACCCTGGTCGCCAACTACATCCCCGAAGGCATGGAAGTCATGCTGCAATCGGAAAACGGCCTGCTCGGCATGGGCCCGTTCCCGACCGAAGAAACCATCGATGCCGACATGATCAACGCCGGCAAACAAACGGTGACTGCGCGGATCGGCGCGTCGATCTTCAATTCCGCCGAATCCTTCGCGATGATCCGCGGCGGCCATGTCGACCTGACCGTGCTCGGCGCGTTCGAGGTCGACGTCGAAGGCAACATCGCTTCGTGGATGATCCCCGGCAAACTGGTCAAGGGCATGGGCGGCGCGATGGATCTGGTGGCCGGCGCCGACAACATCATTGTCATCATGACCCACGCGTCCAAGGACGGTGAGTCCAAGCTGCTGGCCAAGTGCAGCCTGCCGCTGACCGGTGCCGGCTGCATCAAGCGCGTGCTGACCGACCTCGCCTATCTGGAAATCGAAAATGGCGCTTTTGTCCTCAAGGAACGCGCACCTGGCGTCAGTGTTGAGGAAATCGTCGCCAAAACCGCTGGTAAACTGATCGTCCCGGATCACGTACCGGAAATGCAGTTCGCTGCCCAGTGAGGAATTCGCACATGCAAGACGTCGTCATTGTTGCCGCCACGCGTACCGCGATCGGCAGTTTTCAGGGCTCCCTGGCCAATGTATCCGCCGTAGACCTGGGCGCGGCGGTGATCCGCCAGTTGCTCGAGCAGACCGGCCTCGACGGGGCGCAGGTCGATGAAGTGATCATGGGCCAGGTGCTGACCGCTGGCGCCGGGCAGAACCCGGCACGTCAGGCCGCGATCAAGGCTGGCCTGCCCCACGCCGTACCGGCCATGACCCTGAACAAGGTTTGCGGTTCGGGCCTCAAGGCTCTGCACCTGGGCGCGCAAGCGATCCGTTGCGGCGACGCCGAGGTGATCATCGCCGGCGGTCAGGAAAACATGAGCCTGTCCAACTACATCATGCCGGGTGCGCGCACCGGTCTGCGCATGGGCCACGCGCAAATCGTCGACACCATGATCAGCGATGGCCTGTGGGATGCGTTCAACGATTACCACATGGGCATCACTGCCGAGAATCTGGTCGACAAATACCAGATCAGCCGCGAACAGCAGGACGCCTTCGCTGCCGCTTCCCAGCAGAAAGCTGCCGCTGCGATCGAGGCCGGGCGCTTCGTTGATGAAATCACGCCGATCCTGATCCCGCAGCGCAAAGGCGATCCGGTCGCGTTCAAGGTCGACGAGCAGCCACGCGGCGATACCACCGCACAATCTCTGGCGAAACTGCGTCCGGCGTTCAAAAAGGACGGCAGCGTCACCGCAGGCAACGCCTCGTCGCTGAACGACGGTGCCGCCGCCGTGATTCTGATGAGTGCCGAGAAAGCCAAGTCGCTGGGCCTGCCGGTTCTGGCCAGGATTGCCGCCTACGCCAACGCTGGCGTCGACCCGGCGATCATGGGTATCGGCCCGGTATCGGCCACCCGCCGCTGCCTGGACAAGGCCGGCTGGAGCATCGATCAGCTCGACCTGATCGAAGCCAACGAAGCGTTCGCTGCGCAATCGCTGGCCGTGGCCAAAGACCTGCAATGGGATCTGGACAAGGTCAACGTCAACGGTGGCGCCATCGCCCTCGGTCACCCGATCGGCGCATCAGGTTGCCGCGTGCTGGTGACATTGCTGCACGAAATGCTCAAGCGCGATGCGAAAAAAGGTCTGGCGACCTTGTGCATCGGCGGCGGTCAGGGCGTGGCTTTGGCGCTGGAACGCGGCTGATACGGAGTTCTAGGTTGACGGCGGATCCACGACATCCGCTGTTGGCTGGCAACAAAAAACCCGGTGCGATTTGCGTTGCACCGGGTTTCTTTTTGCCTGTCTACAATCGGTGGTGAATGTTCTGCCCCCTTCGCGGGCAGGCTCGCTCCCACATTCTGCAACGCATTTCCCTGTGGGAGCGAGCCTGCTCGCGAAAGCGCTTGATCAGGCGCCAACCACTCAAGGCTTGCGTAACAGATAGGTATCCATAATCCACCCATGCTCCGCTCGCGCCGCCTTGCGCACCCGTTCGATCTCATCGGCCACATCCGCCAGCCGGCCGCTGAGCAGTATCTCGTCCGGCGTGCCCAGGTAAGCGCCCCAGAAAATGTCGGTCTGCCGATCCGCCACCCGCTGGTACGAATCCTCGGCATCGAGCATTACTACCAGACTGTCCGCTTCACTCACCTGCCCCGCCGCCAATCGCCGGCCTGTGGTGATTTCTACTGAGCGACCAATCGTGTTCAAAGGTATTTTGTGCTGCGCAGCCAGGGCCTGAACGCTGGTGATCCCCGGTATCACTTCGTATTCAAACTGACAGCGGCCTGATGCCTGAATCGCCTGAAGAATCCGCAGTGTGCTGTCGTACAACGCAGGATCGCCCCAGATCAGGAATGCGCCGCACTGGCCGTCGGACAATTCATCATTGATCAGCCGCTCGAAGGTTTGCTGCTTGGCGCGATTGAGTGCATCGACGCTCGCCGTGTAGTCGACATCGCCGCGCTCGCGCTCCGGACTGCTGGCTTCGACAAAGCGATGAGCGTGGTCGGTGATGTAGCGCCCGCAGATCTCCCGGCGCAGGTCGATCAGCGTCTGCTTGCTCTGGCCTTTATCCAGCAGAAAGAACACATCGACCCGATTCAGCGCTTTCACCGCCTGCATCGTGATGTAGTCCGGATTGCCGGCGCCAATGCCGATGACCAGCAGCTGTTTCATCAGAATTCCTCTTCAAGGGCCATGCCCGGCAAGCGTAGACGCCAGATGCCATTGAAGCGCAAGTCGATCATCGCCAGCGGCTCGATGTCGATTGCATTGAACGCCGCGCCTTGCAGCACCTGCATCAGCGCCGCGCGCATGACGAACGGATGAGTCACCGCCACCACATGCCCAGGCGTTGCAACGATTGTGTCAAGCCACTTTGCCACCCGCTGCGTCAGTTGCCTGACTGATTCGCCGCCATGGGGTGCCGCTTCAGGATCGGTCAGCCAGGCTTGCAAAGCCTGGTTTTCATTGGCTTGCAGATCCTTGATCGATTGGCCGTGCCAGCGTCCCCAATCGCAATCGCGCAGGGCTTGATCAATCTGCGCATCGACGCCAAACCATGCCGCCGTTTGCTGAGTTCTCAACTCCGGAGCACACACCAGCCGCCGTGTTACCGCCAATCGCGCCCTGAACGCGTCGGACGGAACAGCCAGATTTTCAACAGGCTCGTCCGTAGGAAAACGCGCCAGTTTCTGTGCGATGGTTCGCGCATGGCAAATCAATGTCAAACGGCTACTTGGCACGAGCAGGTTCTCGGTCGAAAGATAAAACAAACAATGGCACATAGCCGATACGCGTCGCATTGTGCCGTAAAACCTTGGCCTTCAGGGCTGTCACCATCCCGTCGCTGAGCTTGGGATAGGCAATGTCTGACACAACAATTGGCAAAGGACTACAACAGCGCGTTACTTCGACGTAGCCCTTATTACACGGGCACCTTGCACACTTTTGGTGCTCGAAAAACCTGTACAAAAATTCGCTAGACATGTAGCACCCATTACATAAATACTCTTTTAACGGAATGTGAAACAAATTCGACACCCCATCCAGCAGGAGCCCGGATGCCCCCTCTCAGAGACCTGATCACCGATCCTGGCCTGGACCTGACGCCGTCGGAGCGCAAAGTCGTTCGCGCCCTGCTTGATCAGTATCCACGCAACGGTCTCGGGCCTATGGCGCGACTGGCCGAACATGCCGGTGTCAGCGATCCGACCATCGTGCGTCTGGTGAAAAAGCTCGGTTTCGGCGGTTATGCCGAATTCCAGGAAGCCCTGCTCAGCGACATGGACCATCGCCTGCGTTCACCGCGCACGCTGTTGCAGCCGCGCTCGCAGCAGAACAAGGACGATGCCTGGGCGCATTACCTGGCGGACAGCCAGCGTTTGCTGGTCGACACCCAAGCCCTGACCCAGCCTGAGGACGTGCGCATCCTCGTGGAATGGCTGCTCGACAGCCGCCATCAGGTCTACTGTTTTGGTGGCCGCTTCAGCATTCTGCTGGCCAATTACCTGCTCAACCATTTGCGTCTGCTGCGTCCCGGCTGTTTCGCCTTGGAAGATAACGCGCTGCTGCCTGACCGCTTGTTCGACCTGCAACGTCAGGACGTGGTGCTGGTGTTCGACTACCGGCGCTACCAGACCCAAGCTTTGCGCGTTGCGCAGGCGGCGAAGAACAACAACGCGCGGGTGGTGCTGTTCACCGATGTCTACGCCTCGCCGCTGCGCGAATTGGCGGACCTGATCATCAGCGCGCCGGTGGAATCGGCGTCGCCGTTCGACACCATGGTGCCGGCGCTGGCGCAGGTCGAGGCGTTGATTGCCTGCCTGACCTTGCGCGTGCCGGACCCGGCCGATCGCCTGGAAGGCATCGATGCCCTGCGCAACGATTTTGCGACTCACCTGCTGGAGGACAAATAAGGATGTTCAGCCTTCCCCACCGCTCGCCACGGGACCTGCCGTTTGCGACCGACCACACCGCTTTGTTGCTGGTGGACATGCAGCGCGCCTGGCTCGAACCGCAATTCGACCCGCACCTGCGCGGGGCGGATGCCGAATATTTTCTCCAGCGCACGCGCAGCCAGGTGGTGCCCAACCAACAGCGTCTGCTCGGCGCCTTTCGTCAGGCGCAGCAGAACGTGCTGCACACGATTATCGAAAGCCTGACCGCCGACGGTCGCGACCGCTCGCTGGATCACAAACTGTCTGACATGCACCTGCCCAAGGGCAGCGTGCAGGCTCAGGTCATCGCTGAGCTGACCCCGACCGAAAACGAAATCGTGCTGCCGAAGACCTCCTCCGGGGTGTTCAATTCAACCAACATCGATTACGTGCTGCGCAATCTGCAAACCCGCCATCTGATCATCGCCGGCATCGTCACCGACCAATGCGTGGACATGGCCGTGCGCGATGCCGCCGACCGTGGCTATCTGGTCACGCTGGTGGAGGATGCCTGCGCTACTTACACAGCTGAACGCCATCACGCCTGCCTCAACGCGATCAAGGGTTACTGCTGGATCACCGACACCGACACCGTGCTCGGTCGTCTGCGGGAGATGCAGCCATGAGCCCGCGCCTGACCCCGTTGCCGATGACCACACTGGTCACCACCGACCTGATCGGCATCACCCGGGGCCGCTCGTTTCCTAGCGATGAGCTGGAGCATTACCAGGCGGCGGGTTGCGGCTGGGTCCCCGCCAACAGCGCGTTGACGCCGCAGGACATCATCGCCTCGAGCAGTCCGTGGGGCGCGTACGGCGATCTGCGGCTGATTCCGGATCTGAGCAGCCGCGTCACTGTCGGCAGCGGCCCGGACGCCAATGCACCGGTGCTGGATTTCATCCACGCCGATATTCGCGAGACTGACGGTCAGGCGTGGGGCGCCTGCCCACGCACATTGCTGCGCGATGAAATCGAGCGCTATCACGATGAGCTGGGGTTGCAAGTCAACGCCGCCTTCGAACATGAATTCAACCTGCACGCAGGCATTGCCGAACACGCGGCGTTCTCTCTCGAAGCGCAGCGCCAGGGCGCCGAATTCGGCGGCTGGCTGCTCAGTGCCCTGCGCGCCGGCGGCGTCGAGCCGGAAATGTTTCTGCCGGAATACGGCAAGCACCAATACGAAATCACCTGCCGCCCGACTCTCGGCGTAGCGGCGGCGGATCGTGCGGTCAACGTGCGCGAAATCACCCGGGAAATCGCCCGGCAAATGGGCCTCGACCTGAGTTTTGCGCCGAAGACTGCCGCCGAAGCGGTGTGCAACGGTGTGCACCTGCACGTCAGCCTGCTCGACCTGGCCGGCCAGCCGATGTTGTACGACGCCGGCACCAGCAACGGCCTGTCGAGCATCGGTCAGCATTGGGCTGCCGGAGTCCTGCATTTTCTACCGGCGCTGTGCGCGTTCACCGCGCCGACGCCGCTGTCCTACCAGCGTTTGCAGCCGCACCACTGGAGCGCGTCGTATGCGTGTCTGGGGCAGCAGAACCGTGAAGCGGCGCTTCGCATCTGCCCGACCGTGACCCTGGGGGGTAAATCCGCTGCGCAGCAGTTCAACCTGGAATTCCGCGCCATGGACGCCACCGCCTCGCCGCATCTGGCCATGGCCGCACTGCTGATTGCCGGGCGGCTGGGCATCGAACAACGTCTGGCGCTGAACGCGATCACCGACGAAATTCCCGATTCACTCAACGACGAGCAACGCAAGGCCCGGGGCATCGTCGCCCTGCCCGCCTCGCTGGCCCAGGCGCTGGATTGCCTGCGTGACAGTGCAGCCTTCAATGAATGGCTGCCCAAGCCATTACTCGACACGTATTACGCCCTGAAAACCGAGGAACTGGCGCTGACGGAACAGCTCTCGCCCGCTGACCTGTGTGAGCACTATGCACGCCTGTACTGAATCCGCCGAGCTCGGGTTGTACACCCGCCCGGTCTACACCCTGAGCCGCGAGGACTCGACGAATCCGTTGATCCTCGTGTGCGAACACGCCAGTCGCTACATCCCCGACGCCCTGAACAATCTGGGCCTGGACGAGGCGGCCGCGCGCGAACATATCGCTTGGGACATCGGTGCGCTGCAACTGGCCGAACAGTTGTCGGAACAACTCGGCGCCACGTTGCTCAGCGCCAATTACTCACGGCTGCTGATCGACCTCAACCGCCCGCGCCATGCGCCGGACAGCATTCCGCTGCAGAGCGAGATCTACCCGATACCCGGCAACCGCGAGCTGGATGAGGCGACCCGCGAATACCGGCGCCAAACGCTGTTCAAACCGTTTCATGCGCGCTTGCAGATGTTGATCGACGAGCGCATTGCCAAAGGTCTGCCGGTGCGTGTGGTCGGCATTCACAGTTTCACCCCGGTGTATTACGGCCAGCCGCGACCGCTGGAAGTCGGCGTGTTGTTCGGCCAGGCCAAAGACTATGCCCTGCGTTTGCTCGACGGGCTGCAAGTGCATCCGCTGAAGGTGGCGGGCAACCAGCCGTACAGAATTGATCCCTTGGGCGACATGACCGTGCCGGTGCACGGTGATGCCCGGGGCCTTGAGGCGGTGCTGATCGAGGTGCGCAACGATCTGCTGCGCAGCCCCGAAGCAGTGTCGCGCTGGGCCGGCTACCTCGCACCTTTGCTGTAAATGACGGACCGATAAACATAAACCGACCGATGGCTGACAAGGAGTTGCGCTTCATGGAAATTGAAGAATTCGGCTACAAGCAAGAGTTGAAACGTAGCCTGACGCTGACCGATCTGGTGGTGTACGGGATGATCTTCATGATCCCCATCGCCCCGTTCGGTGTGTATGGCTACGTCAACGCCGAAGCACCGGGGATGGTGCCGCTGGCGTACATCATCGGCATGGTGGCGATGCTGTTCACCGCCCTGAGTTACGGCAGCATGGCCAAGGCCTTCCCGGTTGCCGGCTCTGTATATTCCTACGCGCAACGCGGCCTTAATCAACACGTCGGCTTCATCGCTGGCTGGCTGATGCTGCTCGATTACCTGCTGATTCCGCCGCTGCTGTACCTGTATTCGGCGATGGCGCTCAACCATTTGTACCCGGACATTCCCAAGGTCGGCTTCATCCTGGCGTTTCTGGTCAGCGCAACATTCGTCAACCTGCGCGGCATCACCTTCACCGCGCGGATGAACATGCTGTTCCTGCTGGCACAACTGGTCGTGCTGGGCATCTTCCTGTTCTACGCCTGGAACGCCCTGCACAACGGTGGCGGTAACGGTGAGCTGACGCTGGCGCCGCTGTATCACCCGGAAACCTTCAACTTCGCTCTGCTGATGCAAGCGGTGTCGATCGCCGTGCTGTCGTTCCTCGGCTTCGACGCGATCTCCACCCTCGCCGAAGAAATCAAGGAAGATCCGGGCCGCAGCGTCGGCAAGGCAGCGCTGATCACCCTGGCGGTGATGGGCACGATTTTCGTCGTACAGACGTGGATTGCCACCGATCTGGCGGCGGGCATGGGCTTCAAATCCGCCGACACCGCGTTCTATGAAATCGCTGAAATCGCCGCTGGCAGCTGGCTCGCGACCCTGACAGCCGTCGCCACGGCGCTGGCCTGGGGCGTGGCCGTGGCAATCACCTCGCAGGCCGCCGTATCGCGCCTGCTGTTCGGCATGGCCCGCGACGGCAAGCTGCCGAAGGTGCTGGCCAAGGTCCACCCGAAACACAACACGCCGTACCTGAGCATTTATCTGGTGGCGGTGTTGTCGCTGCTGATCTGCTACCTGTTCATCGACGCGGTCGACATCCTCACCTCGCTGATCAACTTCGGCGCCCTCAGCGGTTTCATGCTCCTGCACCTGACGGTGATCAACCACTACTGGCGTCGGCAGAAGTCGGGGCAGTTTGTGCGCCATCTGCTCTGCCCGGTGATCGGCTTCATCATCGTCGCCGCGATCATGTACAACATGGGCGTCGATGCGCAGAAACTCGGCCTGATCTGGATTGCCCTGGGCCTGGTGTACCTGTTCTTCCTCAACAAGCTCGGCGCCAGCACAGCGCTGCCCGATCCGAGCAAAGGCTGACAAGAAAAAGAGCGGCGTCTGACAACAAATCAGGCGACCGCCGATTCAACGCGTGGACACCGACAGTGATAGTCAGGTTCGGCGAATCGGCCGAACCTTTTGATACAGGAGTACATCCATGCTGGTCTTACGCCCAGTCGAGCAGAATGATCTGCCCCAGCTACAGCGCCTGGCCCGCGAGAGCCTGATCGGCGTGACTTCGCTGCCGGATGACAGCGAACACCTGCGCGAAAAAATCGCCGCGTCGTGCGCGTCTTTCGACAGCGCCGCCACAGCCCAGGGGCCGGAAAACTATTTCTTTGTACTGGAAGATCTCGAACGCCAGCAATTGGTCGGCTGCTCGGAAATCCTTGCCACCGCCGGCTTCAAGGAGCCGTTCTACAGCCTGCGCAACCGCCATTTCACCAGTGCATCGCGAGAATTGAACATCGAGCATGGCGTGCCGGCGTTGTCGCTGTGCCATGACCTCAGCGGGCATACCTTGCTGCGCGGTTTCCACATTGACACCGCGTTGGTGCGCACGCCGTTTTCTGAACTGCTGTCGCGAGCGCGCCTGCTGTTCATTGCTGCGCATGCACAGCGGTTCTCCGAGGCGGTGATCACCGAGATCGTCGGCTACAGCGACGAGCAGGGTCACTCGCCGTTCTGGGATGCGCTGGGCAAGCATTTCTTCGACCTGCCGTACGCGGAAGCCGAGCGCCTCTGCGGGTTGCAGAGCCGCACGTTTCTCGCCGAACTGATGCCGCAATACCCGATCTACGTGCCGATGCTGCCGCAAGCGGCGCAGGATTGCATCGGCCGCGTGCACCCGGACGGCCAGGAAGCGTTCGACATCCTCGCGCGGGAAGGCTTCGAAACCAACAGCTACATCGACCTGTTCGACGCCGGCCCGACCCTGTATGCGCGTACCGCAAACATTCGCTCGATCGCTGACAGCCAAACGGCCATTGTCCGCCAACAAGTATCGACCGACGCCCGTGGCCGTTATCTGCTGAGCAATGACGCCCTGCATGACTACCGCGCGATTGTCACCGAACTCGATTATCACCCCGATCAGCCGCTGCCCCTGACGCCCGCCATCTGCGCGGCGCTGAAAGTCAGCGAAGGCAGCTCGATACGGCTGGTCGCTCTGTGAGCCGCGTTAGCCATCCGCGCCTGAATCGGTACGCCAAAGGAGTTGGAGCATGATTGTCCGTCCGGTAAAAGTCAGCGACCTGCCTGCCTTGATGACCCTCGTCGAACAGGCCGGGCCAGGTTTCACCACCCTTCCGGCCAACGAGGACCGACTTGCGCACCGGGTGCGCTGGGCGCAACGGGCGTTCGCCGAACAGGTCGAACGGGCCGATGCCGATTACCTGTTTGTCCTCGAGGATGATGAGCAGCGCGTGGTCGGTGTCAGCGCGATGGCCGGCGCCGTTGGCCTGCGCGAGCCCTGGTACAACTACCGGCTCGGGGTGACCGTCAGTTCGGCACCGGACCTGGGCATTCAGCGGCAGATCCCAACGTTGTTCCTCAACAACGAACTGACCGGGCAATCGGAGCTGTGCTCGCTGTTCCTGCGCCATGACCAGCGCAACGGCAGCAATGGCCGCCTGTTGTCGCTGGGTCGTCTGCTGTTCGTCGCCGAATTTCCGCATCTGTTTGGCGAGAAGATGATCGCCGAACTGCGAGGCAGTGCCGATGAAAACGGTTGCTCGCCATTTTGGGACAGCCTCGGCCGGCACTTCTTCCAGATGGATTTCACCCACGCCGATCACTTGTCCGGCCTGGGCAACAAAGCCTTTATCGCCGAACTGATGCCGCGCCAGCCGCTGTACACCTGCCTCCTCACCGAACAGGCGCAGGCGGCGATAGGCCAGACTCACCCGAACACCCAGCCGGCGTTGAAGATTCTTCAAGCCGAGGGTTTCACGCACAAAGGCTATATCGACATTTTCGACGGTGGCCCGGTCATCGAAGCGCCGATCCGCAGCATCCGCACGGTGCGCGACAGCCTCGAACTGACCTTGAGCCTCGGCACCCCGGACGAGCAGGCGCCGCTATGGCTGATTCACAACCGCCGGCTGGAAAACTGCCGTATCACCGTGGCCCCCGGGCGACTGGTGGGCAACAGCCTGGTTGTCGATCGTCTCACTGCCAAACGCCTGCAACTGCAGCCGGGCAATTCAGTGCGCGCAGTGCTCCTGCCCCATCAACAGCAACATGCCGTGGCGGCCTGATATTTCCGGCACGGGAGATTAAACCTTTCAGCCGCCAGTCCTGCCGCGCAAATTCGTCATGATTCTTGACCCATTCGCGTGATAGCCTTTTCACTCTTCGGCGTTGACACCTTTGCTCAAGCCTTTCCATTCCTTATGTATTGGTGGAACTCGTATGACCAGGCTTTCCCATCAAGATTTGCGCCGTAACTTCCGTCAGCTGCTGGCCTCCGACACCTGCTACCACACGGCTTCGGTATTCGACCCGATGTCCGCCCGCATCGCCGCTGACCTTGGTTTTGAAGTGGGTATCCTCGGCGGTTCCGTGGCCTCCCTGCAGGTGCTTGGCGCGCCGGACTTCGCCCTGATCACCCTCAGCGAATTCGCCGAACAGGCCACGCGCATTGGCCGCGTCGCCCAATTGCCAGTGATCGCCGACGCCGACCACGGCTATGGCAACGCTCTTAACGTGATGCGCACCATCGTCGAACTGGAACGCGCTGGCGTCGCTGCACTGACCATCGAAGATACCTTGCTGCCCGCGCAATTCGGGCGCAAATCCACCGACCTGATCACCGTGGCCGAAGGCGTCGGCAAGATCCGCGCGGCGCTGGAAGCCCGGGTCGACACCGAGATGGCCATCATCGCCCGCACCAACGCTGGCATTCTGCCGAATCAGGAAATCATCAGCCGCACCCGCCAATATCAGGCGGCAGGCGCTGACGGTATCTGCATGGTCGGCGTGCAGGACTTCGATCAGCTGGAACAGATCGCCGAACATCTGACCGTGCCGCTGATGCTGGTCACCTACGGCAACCCGGCCCTGCGCGACGACAAACGCCTGGCCGAACTGGGCGTGCGCGTGACCATCGACGGCCATGGCGCCTACTTCGCCGCGATCAAAGCAACCTACGACAGCCTGCGCGAACAGCGACAGATCTTCACCCAGGCCGCCGATCTGAGCGCGACCGAGTTGACGCACACCTATACCCAGCCGGAGGAATACATTCTCTGGGCCAAGGAGTACATGAGCGTCAAGGAGTGATGCACACGCTGCACCGGCCCCTTCGCGAGCAGGCTCGCTCCCACAGTTGAAATGCGGTCCCCTGTGGGAGCAAGCCTGCTCGCGAAAGCGTCTATTGCGGCACCGCTAAACCGGCGTCTTATACCCCTCCTCCCGCTGCGCCGCCCGCGCCTGAATCACATTCAGAATCGCGCAGCCCTCGCGCATCAGCAGATGAACCGCGCTGGTCACCCGCGTCAGATCACAATCGGAGATGCCCTTGAGGTTGAGGCTGGCGAAAGTGTCGGCCAGATCGCGCACGACCACAAACCGGTGCATCGCACAGGCGGCCATGTCGCTGAGTTCTGTATGGGTAATGATGAAGAGCACCGGCGATTCGGCGTCGTAGGTGTCGATGGGGAGGTAGCGCGGCATTACCTGGTCGGTCATAGAGTTCACTCCAGAAAGGTCAGGTTCTGTATTCGACCGGCCAAGATCGTCGCAGAGTTATCTGCGAACGGAGACTATAAGAGCCGCGCCCGACGGCCGCAACGAGAGCTTCTGTCGGACTTTTCGGTATTTTTTGTACGCCGTCCTCGACTGCCACTTTTCCCACAAAAGCCCCTCACCCTAGCCCTCTCCCAGAGGGAGAGGGGACTGATTGGGGAATGCTCTGGATCTACGCCGACGTGGTGGACCGTGTTGAATGCGAAATTGAATTCAGCAGAAAATCTTAAGCTTGCCGCATTGACTATAAACAACACGGTCAGTCCTCTCTCCTGGGGGAGAGGGCTAGGGTGAGGGGTGAGTCAACTGACACCCCATCCCAAGCATTCACACCACCAACCCCATCACCGCGGCTTGGCCAACTCCATGATCATCCGCGACAACAGGTAAATCCGCGGCGCCACGCTCGCCACTTCGGCATATTCCTCCGGCGTATGAATATTGCCGCCGACAATGCCGAAGCCATCCAGCGTCGGCGTCCCTACGCCTGCGGACAGACTGGCATCCGCCGCGCCACCACTGCCCTCCTCGGTCAGCTTGCGGCCAATTTCGCCGTAAATGCCTTGAGCCATGGCCATCAAGCGATCGGACTCAGCGGTCTGCGGCATCGGCGGCAAACCGCGCTGCAAGGACGTTTTCACTTCGGTATCGGCAATCAACTTGTCCTGCGAGACCCGCGCCAGATCCTTCTCGATGCGATCAAATTCCTCCGGCACTGCCGCGCGCACATCCGCCTTGGCCGTGGCCTGATCAGGAATCACGTTGGTGCGATCGCCGGCCTTGAGCACGGTGAAGTTGATGGTGGTCTTCTTCGCCTCGTCACCGAGCTTGCCCAGTTGCAGAATCTGATGCGCCGCTTCCATCGCCGCGTTCCGTCCCAACTCTGGCGCGACGCCGGCGTGGGCGGCCTTGCCTTTGACTTCGACCAGCGCCGTCGCACTGCCCTTGCGCCACACCACCAGGCCATCGGCCGGGCGCCCCGGTTCGAGGTTGAGGGTGACGTCGTGCTGTTTGGCGGTTTTCTTGATCAGGTCGGTGGCGACGTCCGAGCCGGTTTCTTCGCTGGCATCCAGCAGGAAGGTGATCTGCGCGTAATCCTTGAAGTCGAGGTTCTTCAGCACTTTCAATGCGTAGATGCCGGCGACGATGCCGCCCTTGTCGTCCATTACACCCGGCCCGTAGGCGCGGCCGTCCTTGATGTGGAAAGGCCGCTCGGCGGCGGAGCCTTCCTTGAACACAGTGTCCATGTGCGCCATCAGGAGAATCTTCGCTTTCCCGGTGCCTTTGAGCGTGGCCAGCACGTGGTTGGATTTTTCCGGGGTGTTGGGCACCAGTTCGATGGTGGCGCCGAGTTTTTTCAGTTCATCGATGGCAATGTCGCTGACCTGTTTCAGGCCCGGCTCATAACCTGAGCCGGAGTCGATATTGACCAGTCGCTCCAACATTTTCAGGGCTTCGGGCTGATACTGCTCGGCATCGGCGAGCACCTGTTTGTGCGGTTCGGCGGCGTTTGCGGCCGAGAATGCGAGGGACAGACCGAGGCTGGCGGCCAGCAGAGAGCGGGGAAAGGAGAACGTCATGAAGCAGTCCTTGTTTCGTGTCGGGGGACTTCAACCGTAACCGACATCGGCGCGAGGCTCTATAGCGGATGCGACACTGATCTAACCGACAACACATACCCCGGTGGGAGCGAGCCTGCTCGCGAAGGCGTCGTGGCAAACGATATTGATACCGCCTGACCCAGCGCTTTCGCGAGCAGGCTCGCTCCCACAGGTATCAGCTCGCCCGTCAGACCGAATCCAGCAGCGCCTGCCTCGGCTTGTTGTCGCTGTTGCAGATCACCCGATTGCGCCCACTGGCCTTGGCTTCGTACAACGCCTGATCGGCCTCATCCAGCCAACGCGTGGCGTCGGCATGGCTCGGGTCGTACGCGGCCAGGCCAATGCTCAGACTGACCTTCAACGCGGGGTTCTGCTCGTAGCCCATCACCGCAAAACGCTCGCGCAAGGCTTCCATGGCCTGAGCCGCGTTGAACAGTGGCAGCTCCGGCAGAATCACGCAGAACTCGTCCCCGCCATAGCGCCCGGCCACATCCGTGGCGCGCAGATTCTGTTTGAGCAGTTTGCTCAACTGGCGCAGGACGATATCGCCAGCGACATGCCCATAGGTGTCATTGATCGCTTTGAAGTGGTCGATGTCGATCAGCGCAATCGCCGCGCCCTGCTGCTGGCGTTTGCAGCGCTGGAACGCGAGGTTCAGCTGATCCTTCCACGCGCCGTGATTGAGCAGGCCGGTGAGGCTGTCGGTGCGACTCAACGCCAATAGCTCGCGCTTGTGCCGACCGAGGGTCGAGGCCTGGCGAAAGCAGATCCAGCCCAGCGCCAGCGGATACAGCAACAGCAACGGCAAACAGGCGTACAGCTGCAGCGGCGATGTCGGTGGAATGAACGCCGGAGCAAACACCACCAGCCCCACGCCCATACCGAATAGCTGTGCCGCCGTGCCCGCCAGCAAAAAACGCCCGCCACCGATGGCGACGTTGTTCATCGCCATCATCGAAATCGTGGTAGCGCTGGGCAAGGGATTGAACTGCATGGCGGCGACCCAGAAGCCGCCCATGAATGCATCGATCAGCAAATTGCGGTGTTCGGCGCGAAACGGCACGCTCGAGCTTCGCGCCCATTGAAAGGCCAGATGCGGCCAGACCAGGCCGTTGAACAGCATCAGGCCCCACACCCACAGCGGCGGATCGAGTGCGTGCATCGCCACGCTGACACACATCAGCCCGAGCAGCAGCCCGAACACCCGCGACCTGTACAGCCTCCTGGCCAGTGAAAGTCCCTTTCCTCGCGTATTTCCCATAAGGGCCTCGACCGCGCGATGCATGGTTACATCCCGACAAGGATGTGTCCGGAGTCTATCAGGGCGCCGTTAAATAGCCATCACCGGCCAGCGGCCTGAATAGAGCGCTATCAGCGCCGCACGCGCGGCCCAGAGTTGGCTATAAATGAAAGAGGGGAAATGGAAAAACAACTATAAAAAGGGGGCACATGCATACCTACGCTGTGTTGATCATCGGCAGCGGTTTCGGCGGCCAGTGCGCGGCGGTCAACCTGCTCAAGGCCGGAATCGACGACTTTCGCATTCTTGAACGACGCGATTTTTTCGGCGGCACCTGGTGCCAGAACACCTACCCCGGCGCAGCGGTGGACGTGCCGTCGCCGCTGTATTCGCTGTCATTCGCGCCCTACCGCTGGTCGCAGATGTTCGCCGAACAGGCGGAACTGCGTCGCTACACCGAACAGCTGATCGAGCAGTTCGGTTTGCGCGACCGCGTGGAGCTGGGGGCCGATGTCGAGCGGGTCGAATGGGACGAAGCGGAAAAGCGTTGGTTGGTGCACACCCGCGCCAGAGGTACTTTCCGAACCCAATTCCTGATCAATGCTTCCGGGCCGTTGAGTCAGCCGGTCATCCCGCACTTTCCTGGGATGGATCGCTTTCAAGGCAAGGCTTTTCACACAAATAATTGGGATCACAGCTACGACTATCGCGGTAAACGCGTCGCGATCGTCGGCAGTGGTGCCAGCGCCGCGCAGGTGATCCCGGCGATTGCGCCACAAGTCGAACACCTGCATGTATTCCAGCGCACGCCGCATTGGGTGCTGCCGCGTGCCGATCGCAAATTCGGCCGTTTCCAACGCTGGCTGCTCGGTCTGAAGCCGGCGTACAAGCTGCTGCGCTGGCTGATCTACTGGCAATTCGAAACCCGGGTGATCGCCTTCAAATACTCGAGACCGGCGATTCATCTGGTCCAACAACATGCGCTGCGTTTTCTCAAGCGCCAGGTTCCGGACCCGCTGCTGCGGCAAAAACTCACTCCGGACTTCACCATCGGCTGCAAACGCGTTTTGGTGTCCAGCACGTACTACCCGGCGCTGAGCCGCGCCAACGTCACGTTGCACAGTCGCGAGCACGGCATCGCTTCGATCGACGAAAGCGGGATCAACACCGTGGACGGCGAGCATCTCGATGTTAATCTGATCGTCTGGTCGACCGGTTACGACGCCACCGACGGGGTGATTTCCTACCCGGTCAGCGGCAAAAACGCGGTGCAACTCAGAGATGTCTGGGCCGAATACCCGCGCGCCTACCTCGGCACCAGCCTGCCGGATTTCCCCAACCTGTTTATCGTCACCGGGCCGAACACCGGCATTGGCCACACCTCGGCGCTGTTCATCATCGAATCGCAGATGAACTACATCCTCGACTGCATCCGCACCGTACGGGCCAAAGGCCTGAGCAGCATCGAAGTGCGCCGTGACGCAGAACGTACCTACACTGCAATGATCCACCGGGAAATGCAGCGCACGGTGTGGAAGTCCGGTGGTTGCCACAGTTGGTACCAGAGCAAGAGCGGTCATGTGATCGCGATGTTTCCCGGCTTCAGTTTCAGCTATCACCTGCTGACCCGGGCGCTGAAACCGGCCGACCATATTTTGTCCTGAACACGTATAAGGAAGACGTCGATGCTTTTGCTGTTTGTCGCACTCGCGGTTTTCGTGGCCTGGAGCTGGTTGAGTTACCCGGCGGTCGGCCATTGGCTGTACGACCTGGCCATGGCCAGCGAGGCCAGGTTGTACAAACTGCACAAGATCGAAGTGCCGATCGCCGAGATGACCGTGTCGACCTGGCAAGGCGGGCCGTACGAGGCGTCCAGCGCGATCCTGATGCTGCACGGCTTCAGCGCCGATAAAAACCTCTGGCTGCGCTGCGCCCGGCACTTCGTCCGTCAGTATCGGGTGATCATTCCGGATCTGGCCGGCCACGGTGAGACTGGCTTCAAGGCTGGCGGCGGTTACGACATTGCGGTTCAGGCCAAACGCATGATTCAGCTGCTCGATGTCTGCGGCGTAGAGAAAGTCCACGTCATTGGCAACTCCATGGGCGGCTACATTGCCGCGTGGCTGGCAGCGACCTATCCGGAGCGAATCGCCTCGCTGGCATTGATCGACCCGGCCGGCGTCACCGCACCGGAGCCGAGCGACATGGAGCGCCATCTGGCGCGCGGGCACAATCCGTTTCTGATCAATTCCCGCGAAGAATTTCAGCGCTTCTACGCGATGACCATGGAGTCGCCGCCGTGGGTACCGAAACTGGTGCTGGACGCCGTCGCCCAGCGCTATGAGCAACAACGTGACGAGCTCGAAGAAATCTTCCGCGACTTCCGCGCCAGCCCGCCGATGGAGCCGAAACTGGCCGAGATCCAATGCCCGGCGCTGTTGCTCTGGGGACGCAAGGATCGCCTGATCGACGTCAGCAGCGTGCCGGTGTGGAGCAAAGGCATCGCTAATCTCGAAGTGGATGTGTGGGATCACGTCGGGCACATGCCGATGGTCGAACAGCCGGGAAATACCGCGCGGCTGTACGGGCAGTTTCTGGAACGACAGCGATGAAGATGGATACTCGCAATGCCCCAGGTTGCGCACCTGATCGTTCCCATGCTCTGCGTGGGAATGCCTCAGGGGACGCTCTGCGTCCAGTGACGCAGAGCGTCACGGGCTACATTCCCACGCAGAGCGTGGGAACGATCAGCGGAGACAGAAGGTTGGCGTTCCCATGAACATTCTTTACGACGAACGCCTCGACGGTCCGTTGCCCGAGGTGAACAAGGGCGAATTGCTCAAGGCCCTGCAACAAGCCCTGCCGGACCTGGACATCCTCTGGCGCGAAGATGAACTCAAACCCTACGAATGCGACGGTCTCTCCGCCTACCGCACCACGCCGATGCTGGTCGCCCTGCCCCGGCGCCTGGAGCAAGTGCAAACCCTGCTGAAACTCTGCCATCAGAACAACGTGCCCGTGGTCGCGCGGGGTGCCGGCACTGGGTTGTCCGGCGGCGCCCTGCCACTGGAAAAGGGCCTGCTGCTGGTGATGGCGCGATTCAACAACATCCTGCACATCGACCCCGCTGCACGTATCGCGCGGGTTCAGCCGGGTGTGCGCAACCTCGCCATATCTCAAGCGGCGGCGCCGTTCGGTTTGTATTACGCGCCGGATCCGTCATCGCAGATCGCCTGCTCGATCGGCGGCAACGTCGCGGAAAACGCTGGTGGCGTGCATTGCCTCAAGTACGGCCTGACCGTGCACAACGTGTTGAAAATCGAAGTACTGACCATCGAGGGCGAACGTCTGACGCTGGGCTCCGAGGCGCTCGATTCAGCCGGTTTTGACCTGCTCGCCTTGTTCACCGGCTCCGAAGGCCTGCTGGGGATCATCACCGAAGTCACGGTGAAACTGCTGCCCAAACCGCAAGTCGCCAAGGTCCTGCTCGGCAGTTTCGATTCAGTCGAGAAGGCCGGCCGCGCGGTTGCCGAAATCATCGCTGCCGGGATCATTCCGGGTGGTCTGGAAATGATGGACAACCTGGCCATTCGCGCCGCCGAAGACTTTATCCACGCCGGTTACCCGGTCGACGCCGAGGCGATTCTGTTGTGCGAACTCGACGGCGTCGAAGCCGACGTGCACGACGATTGCCAGCGCGTACGGGAAGTCATGACAGCGGCCGGCGCCACTGAAGTGCGCCAGGCCCAGGACGAGGCCGAGCGTGTGCGTTTCTGGGCCGGGCGCAAAAACGCGTTTCCGGCGATCGGCCGGTTGTCGCCGGATTATTACTGCATGGACGGCACCATCCCGCGCCGCGAATTGCCCGCTGTGCTGCAAGGTATCGCCAGCCTCGGCGAGGAATATGGCTTGCGCGTGGCCAACGTGTTCCATGCCGGCGACGGCAACATGCATCCGCTGATTCTGTTCGACGCCAACCAGCCAGGGGAGCTGCATCGGGCCGAGGCGTTGGGCGGCAAGATCCTCGAACTGTGCGTCAAGGTAGGCGGCAGCATCACCGGCGAGCACGGCGTCGGCCGCGAAAAAATCAATCAGATGTGCGCGCAGTTCAACAGCGACGAGTTACTGCTGTTTCATGCGGTGAAAGCCGCGTTCGATCCGCAGGGCCTGCTCAATCCCGGCAAGAACATTCCGACCCTGCATCGCTGCGCCGAATTCGGCGCGATGCACATTCACGCCGGGCAACTGCCCTTCCCCGAGCTGGAGCGATTCTGATGGCTGATTTCGATGCCGCCAACGCCCTGCTCGATCAGGTCAACGCCGCGCGGGCCAATGCCACGCCGCTGAAGATTCAGGGCGGCAACAGCAAGGCGTTTCTCGGTCGCGAGGTGGCCGGCGAAGTGCTCGACACCCGTGCTCATCGCGGCATCGTTCAGTACGATCCGACCGAGTTGGTGGTCACCGCACGTGCCGGCACGCCGTTGTCCGAGCTGCTTGCGGCGCTGGATGAGGCCGGGCAAATGTTGCCCTGTGAACCGCCGTCCTTCGCCGACAGCGCCACGGTCGGCGGTATGGTCGCCACGGGACTGTCCGGGCCACGCCGGCCGTGGTCCGGCTCGGTACGCGACTTCGTTCTCGGCACGCGGGTTATCACCGGCCTCGGTCAACATCTGCGCTTCGGCGGCGAAGTGATGAAAAACGTCGCCGGTTATGACCTGTCGCGACTAATGGCCGGCAGTTTCGGTTGCCTCGGCGTGCTCACCGAAGTGTCGCTGAAAGTCCTGCCGAAACCGCGCCAGTGCTTGAGCATTCGCCTTGATATCGACTGCGCTCGGGCCTTGAGCAAACTTGCCGAATGGGGCCAGCAACCGCTGCCGATCAGCGCGGCATGTCACGATGGCCAGAGTCTGTATCTGCGTCTGGAAGGCGGCGAAGGTTCGGTAACGGCGGCGCATCAACGGCTCGGTGGTGAGCCGTTGGACTCGGTTTTCTGGCGCGACCTCAACGAACAGCGCCTGAGTTTTTTCGACGAAGGTTTGCCGCTGTGGCGCCTGTCATTGCCGAACAATCTCGGCCCTCTCGAGTTGCCCGGCGAGCAACTGATCGACTGGGCCGGCGCGCAACGCTGGGTGAAATCCGAAAGCTCTGAGATTCACGCACTCGCCCATTCCTTGGGCGGCCATGCAACGTGCTTTACCCACGGTGCCACCGACTCGCCGTTTCAACCCTTGGCGCCAACCCTGTTGCGCTACCACCGGCAACTCAAGGCACAACTCGACCCGCAAGGGCTGTTCAACCCCGGGCGAATGTACGCGGAGGTTTAGCCATGCAAACCACCCTCAGCGAGCAATCGCGCCAACTGCCCCGCGCAGGCGAAGCGGAAAAGATCCTGCGCACCTGCGTGCATTGCGGCTTCTGCAACGCGACGTGCCCGACCTATCAATTGCTCGGCGATGAACTCGATGGCCCGCGCGGGCGCATTTATCTGATCAAGCAAGTGCTGGAAGGCGCACCGGCCACCGAGCAGACGCAACTGCATCTGGATCGCTGCCTGTCGTGCCGCAACTGCGAAACCACCTGCCCGTCCGGCGTCGATTATCACAACCTGCTCGACATTGGCCGCGCGGTAGTCGACAGCGCGGTGCCGCGCCCTGCCGCTCAGCGCTTGCTGCGCGAAGGCTTGCGCGCGCTGGCGCCGAATCCGGGGCTGTTCAAAGGCTTGCTGCGCATGGGCGCGACCTTTCGACCACTGCTGCCGCGCCTGCTGGAAAGCAAATTGCCGCAGCACTTGGGTGTTATGGGGTCGCGTCCCGCTCCTCGGCATCCGCGCCGAGTGTTATTGCTCGAAGGCTGCGTGCAACCGGGCCTGTCACCGAATACCAATGACGCGACCGCGCGGGTGCTCGATCGCTTGGGCATCAGCGTCACTCCGGTGAGCGAGGCCGGTTGCTGCGGCGCCCTCGACTATCACCTCGACGCTCAGGGCAAAGGTCTCGACCGCGCTCGGCAGAACATCGACGCCTGGTGGCCGCATCTGCAGAACGGCGCCGAAGCCATCGTGCAGACGGCCAGTGGTTGCGGCGCGTTCATCAAGGATTACGGGCATTTGCTGGCGGACGACCCGATCTACGCCTCGAAAGCACGGCGGATCAGCGAAATGACTCGGGATCTGGTGCAAATCATCGCCGAGGAACCGCTGGAGCAAGTGTGCGCCGCCAGCGAACGACGCATCGCCGTGCATTGCCCGTGCACTTTGCAGCACGCACTGAAACTCGGCGGCGCCGTGGAAGCCGTGCTGACCCGACTCGGCTTCAACCTCACACCAGTGCCGGACGGCCATTTGTGCTGCGGCTCGGCGGGCACCTACTCGCTGACCCAACCGGTGCTGGCGCGGCAACTGCGTGACCAGCGACTCAACGCTCTGGAAAGCGGCCGGCCCGAGTTGATCGTCACTTCCAATGTGGGCTGTCAGAGCCATCTGGCGAGCGCCGGGCGCACGCCGGTCAGACACTGGGTCGAGCTGGTGGATCAGTCGTTGGCAGAATGAAGTTCGTAGGATTCTTCGTTTGCCCGCGTGGGCGAAGGCTGCGATCTTTTCGGGCATCCATTTCGTCACCGTGGCAGGAATTTTTTTCATGACCGTGCAGCCGTTCGTCAGCCCCGACCTGATCCGCCAACGCTTCTCCCGAGCGATGTCCGACATGTACCGCGAAGAGGTGCCGCTGTACGGCGCGCTGATGGAACTGGTAGAAAAAACCAATCGCGAAGTGCTGGCACGTCAGCCTGACATCGCCGGACAGCTCAAGCGCACCGGCGAAATCGAACGCCTGGACATGGAACGCCACGGCGCCATTCGCGTCGGCACCGCGAGCGAACTGGCTACCCTCGCCCGCCTGTTCGCGGTGATGGGCATGCAACCAGTGGGTTATTACGACCTGACCCCGGCCGGTGTGCCGGTGCATTCAACGGCGTTTCGCGCGGTGCATGAAGAAGCGCTGCAGGTCAGCCCGTTTCGCGTGTTCACCTCGTTGCTGCGCCTGGAGCTGATTGAAGACGCCGAATTGCGTTCGTTTGCCGAGTCGGTACTGGCCCGTCGTTCGATTTTTACTGAAGAGGCGTTGCGCCTGATTGAACAGGCGGAAACGGCAGGCGGACTGAATGACGACGAAGCCGCAGAATTCGTCCGACAGGCCCTGGAGACTTTTCGCTGGCACCACAGCGCCACCGTCAGCGCCGCGCAGTACCAGAAACTCAGCGCCCAGCACCGCTTGATCGCCGATGTCGTTGCGTTCAAAGGCCCGCATATCAACCACCTGACCCCGCGCACGCTGGACATCGACACCGTTCAGGAGCAGATGCCTGCCCATGGCATCACACCCAAAGCGGTGATCGAAGGTCCACCACGCCGCAATTGCCCGATCCTGCTGCGCCAGACCAGCTTCAAAGCGCTGGACGAGCCGATCGCCTTCACCGATCAGCCCGAAACCCGTGGCAGCCACAGCGCGCGCTTCGGCGAAATCGAACAACGCGGCGCCGCCCTCACGCCCAAGGGTCGCGCGTTGTATGACCGCCTGTTGAATGCCGCTCGCGATGAACTGGGCGACTTCCCCAATGAAGCCAATGCCGCACGCTACAACGCGCTGATGACGCAGCACTTTGCCGAATTTCCTGACAGCATCGAGGGCATGCGCGAACAGGGGCTGGCGTACTTTCGTTTTTTCGCTACGGAAAAGGGCATCGCGCCGCACGGACTTGGCGAATCGTCCCTGGAGGACTTGCTGCGCGATGGCTACGTGAAAGCGGAGCCGCTGGTGTACGAAGATTTCCTGCCGGTGAGCGCGGCGGGGATTTTTCAGTCGAACTTGGGGGATGCCGCACAGGCGCATTACGCCGAACACTCCAATCGACATGCTTTCGAACAGGCGCTGGGGCGTTCGACCATTGAAGAGTTGGGGTTGTACGCCGAGACGCAACGGCGGTCGATTGAGGAATGTGCCGAAGTGCTGCGGATCAAACTGACCTGAATTTGCGCCGTTCTATTGTAGGAGTGAGCCTGCTCGCGATAGCGGTGTAACAGTCGCCGATGATGTGAGTGGAAAGACGCCTTCGCGAGCAGGCTCGCTCCCACAGGTTTTGCGGATGGACCGCCGTTCAGGACAAGCGACAAAACCAAATGGTCGCTGCATCTATTGGAAAACAATGTCGGATCTGAATTATCCCGCTTGTTTTCACAAACCAATCAGATCGGCAAATTAAGCTTCACCTAAGCTTCCCCCGCTAGCATCCCGGCTCATCAACCTGTCGTCTTGAGCCGTGATGAGTCCCTCCGACATGAAAGCCTTCGATCTGCCTACCCAGCCGCATCCCAACTTCAGTCTTGTTCTGGTCAATTACAAAACTCCGGACATCACCCGCATGTGTCTGGAACTGTTGCGCGAGCATGTTCAGGCGCAGGGCATTCCAGTGTGGGTGGTGGATAACGATTCGGCGGATGCCAGCCTCGATTATTTGCGTTCGCTGGACTGGATCAATCTGATCGAGCGGCCGTCGCCCGGTAAGGAAATGGGGCATATTGCCCATGGCAAGGCGCTGGATCTGGCCTTGGCGAAAGTTGAGACCGATTATTTGTTTCTGCTGCACACCGATACCTTTGTCTACGACATGGAAGTGTTCGCGATGATGATGCGCGAATGCACGAAAAGTGCGGACATGGCGGCGGTGGGTTGTGTTGAGCAACTTGATCGTGGGTGGCTGCGAGACACCTGGCGGTTAACTTCGCGGTTCTGCAAACATCATGTTCGTCGGCTAAAAGTTCATTTCGGCCTGCGTTCGAAACCACCACGCCCGTATAAAGAAACGCATCTGAAAAGTTTCTGTACGCTGTGGAATGCGCGTTTGATGAAGTCGCTCGGGCTGCACTTCTGCATGGATGAGGAGGTGCCTGGTTACACGCTTCAGGATCGAATGGTCGGGTTGGGCTATGGCGTCAGGTTCCTCTCGCCGCGGAAGATTTTCCGCTACCTGGATCACATCCAGGCCGGCACCGTCGCGGCGGCAGGCACGTATGGCAAGGATCACCGCCGTACAAAAATGTACCAGCAGACACTCAAGCGCTTGCAGGGGCAGCATGGCAAAACCGGTATGCAGGCTTCGACTTGATCGAAAACAATAAAAAAGGGCGACTTCAAAGTCGCCCTTTTTGTTTGCAGATTCTGTATACAACTTTCGCCAGTAGTGGAGTTCGCCCAGTGTTACGGCCTGGCAATCCTTGCACCGGTAAAGAGCCCTGACACTGGGCGAACGCCGAGGATTTTAATTCAAACAAGTGGACCTGTCGTCATGGGCAAACATGAAATTTTTGCACTGAAAAGTTAAAAACTGTGTTTTGCCGATTTATCCCGGGAATTGTCTTACAAAAACCTTTATATGATTGCTCTCATACATAAAGTTGTACAAGAGCAATAAACTTGTAGAGTTAATACTCAACTATCGTGCTGACTGGTCACTTTCAGGATATCGGTATAAGTGACAATAACGCTCTGCCCTACTTTCAGATCTTTCAACTTGGCCTGAATCTCCGGCTTCTTCACATCGAGCGTCTTCGATTGTCCGGACGGATCTTGGAGGGTGACCTGATTGGTCTTCAAATCGATTTTGCTGATTTTCAGCTGCACCTGAACCTGACGATAGCCCTCGCCGCCCGGGTTATCGCTGCCCGGGGCCTTGCGCAGTTCGCCGGTACGTTCGGTGGTGCCCGGCAGACCTTTATCTACATCGGTGTCGAGATAAGCCGCGACAGACCGCTGCACTTCGATCTTCACCAGGTCCCCCACCTTGAGATTGGCGAGATTTTTCGCTTTGTCGCTGAGCTGAACGTGGACCTGACGTCCCTCGGGGCCTTCCAGCACGACCTGGTGATTGGCCGGGTCGACGGCGAGCACTTTGGTGGTAACGGAATCGGCCTCAACGACGGCGGATAACGGAATGTCGGCAGCTAAAGCGCCGAAACTGGCAGCAGAAAGCAGCGTTGCGAGAGTGATGGCCTTGGCCAGAGCGTCGAGCTTCATATGCATTACTTTCCCTGTGATGAAATGGCGACGCCCACCGCCGAAACGACTTCAGCAGCAGGCGTGCCAGTGAGCATAGACGCTGTTCAGGGCTTGACTTGGGTTTGTGGCCCACGGGTATGTGGCTTGGCGGTCTCTTGCGCAGTGGATTCGCCACTCGGCGTACCCTTGCCGCTGTCCTGCCGCTGCTTGGGATCGGTCGGGCGCAGGGCATCATTGTCGCGCTCGGTTTCGCCGACCGGGCGTGGTTCGTCGGGGTTGTCGTTCTGGTTGCTGGTGGTATTCATGGCAGGAGTCCTCAGGCTTCGGGATCTTCGAGTTCGCGGGCGACGTTGACCTCGGGTGACTGCTTGTGCAGATCGTCGGCTTTGGCGCGCATCAACTGCCATTGCTCAAGATCGATTGCGCCTTGGCCGAGCAGGTCATCGGCGATGCGTTGCAGATCGAGGTAGTGAGCGTCAGGGGAGTTCTGCCAGTAGGCTTGATCGTCGAACAGGCGCTGCCAGGTGTCGAGGTCTGGGGGTTGCAGGTCGTCGCTCATGGGTGAGTCCGAAAATGGCGGGTTTCTGGGTAGAGCGGAGAGCGCTGGCGAGAGTTCCAGTCAGTTAACTCAGCGGTCACAGCGCTGACGCTTTCGCGAGCAGGCTCGCTCCCACAGGGAAGAAAGCGGTGCCGCCGTTAATATCCGGTCATTTCCAGATAGCCTTGGCCAGGATGGCTGCCATCAATCTTCACCGGCCCTTCCCAGTACGGGATACGCAAATCCATCCACGCATTGCGGTTGATCGCGTCAACGCTGATATCGAGTTTCTTGTCAGGAATGCGGATCGACCATTTCACCGGCATCGGTCGATCGGCAACCTTTGCCGTGTCCTGCGGCACAAGGCTGATCTGCTCGCTGCGCAACGTCTGAATCTGCCCGTCAGCGGCGATCCAGGTGCCGGTCAGATAAGGCGCGCCGGTCTTCTGCCGCATGCGATAAAGCATCACGTGTTCGCCGCTGTCCAGATGCAGCGAGAACCAGTCCCAGCCAGTTTGATTGGCGGTGAGTGGCTGACTGCTCCACTCGCGATCGAGCCACGCCGGGCCGCTAACGGTGTAGGCCTGGCCGTCGATCTGCAGCGTGCCGCTGGCCTGGAAAAATGGCTGGCTGTAGTAATACGACGCCTGGCCTTCTTCGGATTTTTGGCTGAAACCGTTGTCGCCCTGCAGCACCAGCGGTCGGCTGGAGGTAAGGCGCAGTTGATAAGCGAAATTCTTGTCACGAGCACTGAGTTGCATATCGCTCAACGGATCCTGCGCCTGACTGGCAAACATCCAGTCATCGATCCACGCCTCGAACGGCGCCAAGCGCACGCCGGCCTGGCCTACTCCGCCCCGGGCGTAGCGCTCGGCGGCATGATGCACCGAGCGCGAAGTGACTGCCGCATGGCCCAGCCAGATCGTTTGGTTGCCCCAACCGGCCTGCTCGGCGACGGGTTTCAGGGCGCTGCGAAACAGCGTCCATTGCACGCCGAAATCATTGCCCTGCTGATCCTTGAGGTTGGCGGTGACGTACCACCACTCAATGCGAAAACCATCATGCGCGCCATGATCGGCCGGGAAGCTGAATACCCGTCCGGGCACCACCGGGGTGAACGATTGCGCCTGATCGCCCATGCCGGCAAAGCCCTTTTCCTCCGGTGCAGGCTGATCGCAGCCAGCCAGCAGCAGCGCAATCATCAGCACGAGCCATTTAGTCCTCATGGGCAAACGTCCTCAGCAAGTCCGCCGGTTGTGTGCGGTACAGCGAATACAGCGGCCATGCCGAAGCCAGTAAAGTCGCGAGCAAGGCCAGGCCCATCAGTTGCAACAACTGCAACGGGAACACCCGCAGCGGCAGTCGCCAGCCGAACGCCTGCACGTTGATCACCGCATCGAGGCACCACGCCAGGGCGATGCCCAACGGCAGCGCCAACAGCAACGTCAATACGGCAAGCAGCCAGGTCTGACCGAGGTTGAGCAGCATCAATTGTTTGCGTGTAACGCCCAGCGCCCACAGCGGTGCGAGCTGACTGAGGCGACTCTGGCTCTGAGTGAGCAGACTGATGAACAGCGCCACACCCGCCACGGCCAGGGTCAGGCTGTTCAAAGCTGCTGTCGCAGCAAATGTGCGTTCAAAGACTTGCACCGACCAGCCCTTGAGCCGCGCCTGATCGACGATGCGGTTGTCATCCAGCGCAAAACGCGCCTGCAAGGCGTTGAGCAGCGCCGGAATCTGCGCTGGGTCGATACGCAGATTGAAGCGGTTCGGCGTGAGTTGCGGCCATCCGCGCAGCAGGTGCTCACTGCTGATCAGCACGTGCCCCTTCGGATTGCCGTAGTCGGCGTAGATGCCGACGATGCGCGGCGACCATGTGCCGTTCGGCGTGGGAATGTTCAGATGCTCGCCCGGCTTCACTTTCAGGCGTCGCGCCAGTTGTTCGCTGAGCATCACCGCATCGTCCGTGGCCAGTTTGCCCCACGGATCGCTGCCACTGCTGTCGAGCAACGGCCAATGCTGGCGATAGTACGAGTGGTCGATGATGCCGTAGACATCGGCCGGCCAGCCTTGCAGCGTCACCGAAACCTGCCAGTTGGGCAGCACAGCGGTCACGTTGCGCTGCTGCTTGAGCCAACTGTGCATCTCGCGGGCCTGCGCCGGGTTGGCCGGGTTGACGTACAACTCGGCGCTCAGGCGTTGTTCGAGCCAGTCGTTGAAGGTCTGGCGAAAACCGGCGGTCATGCTGCCGGCGCCGATGTTGGCGGCGAGCGCCAACAGCAGCGCCATCAGCGCCAGACTCAGGGCTGGCAGTTGCTGGCGGCAGTCGGCGAGAAACCACTGGCCGAGCACCGACCGACTGCGCCCGAGCAACGGGTTCAACAACGCGCTGAGCAACACCGGCAAGGCCAGCGCGGCACCGAGCAACAGCCCGGCCATGAGCACGAAACCGCTGCTCAGGCTGTCGCCCCAGATCAGCGCCGCCAGCGCAATTGTCAGCAGCGCTGTCGCCAGCCAACCCTGTCGGCGCAACCAGCGCGAATACTGTTGATGCCAGGCCTGCGGATCGGCCACCGCCAGCAACGGCAGACGCGCCGCCCGCAGCAGACTGTTGGCCCCGGCCAGCAACGCGCCGAGCAGGCTCAGACCGATGCCGCTGAACCACCACCAGGGACTCAAACGCAACTGCCCCGCCACTTCCGCGCCATATAAACCGCGCAGGCTGGCGGCGACGTCCGGCAGCAGCACGCTGGCCAGCCAATAGCCGCTGATCACACCGAACAATCCGCCGATCAGCGCCAGCACACCCAGTTCAACCACCAGACATGCGATCAGCATTCGTGCACTGACGCCACAGGCGCGCAAGGTGCGCAGCAAACCTCGGCGCTGTTCCAGAGCGAGGCCGATGGCGGCGTGGACGATGAACAGGCCGACCAGAAATGACAAAAATCCAAGGGCATCAAGATTGAGGTGAAAGCTCTCGGTCAGCCGCGCGAGGTTGTTTTCTTCGCCGCTGCTCTTGAGCTGCAAGCGATCGGTGAAACTCGCTGGTAATTCTTGATGAAAGTCTTTGGGCAGCAGCAATCGCGACAATTGCTCGGGTTGTTCGAGCAGGCGCTGCGCTACGCCGATGTCGACCAGCAACAGGCCCGGCGCCATGTCCTTCTGCGCGAGCAGTGGCGGCAGGGTTTGGCCGTTTACGGTTTGCGCTGTATCACCTTCGCGCAAGCCGAGAATTTGCAGGGTGTCCGGAGAAATCCAGGTGCTGCCCGGCGGGCTGAAAAATTCGACGATGCGCTCGATCGGCATCGCCTGCCCGGCCACTGCCGAATCCGTCGGCAGCGACACCGGCTCGATGCCCATCACCTGAATCCGCTGGTCTTCGTGACCCTTGAGCGTCAGCCGGCCCTGCAACACCGGCGACACCGGCCAGCCCTGACGGCGCAATTCGATAAACCAGCGCTGGGGAAACAGCGCCCCATTCGGCGTGCTGAGGCTGGCCTGCGGTTCGCCGCCGATCATCTGGCTGGCCCGCGCGTAGCTGTCACGTGCCTGACTGTTCAGCGCCTCGACGCCAGTGAGCAGACTGGTGGCCAGCCACAACCCGGTCAGCACGCTGAAAAACTGCACGGGATGGCGCCGCCAGTGGCTGAGCAGCGCGCGCAGGGTTTGCCGCCAGATCATCAGGCGACCCGCCCGTTCGACAACACCACACGCTGGGCCAATCGCGCCGCGACGCGCTGACTGTGGGTGACCATCAGCAGGGTCGTCGGCGTGTCATCGAGCAATTCCAGCAACAGCCGCAGCACTTCATCGCTGGTCGCTTCATCGAGGCTGCCGGTGGGTTCATCGGCCAACAGCAATTTCGGCTGCGAAGCCAATGCTCGGCCCAAAGCGACTCGTTGCTGCTGACCGCCGGAGAGTTGCTCGGGATACCGCGAGAGCAGATCGCCCAGACCCAGACGCTGCACCAGATGCGCTTGCCAGCGCGGCTCATGGCGCCCGGCCAGGCGCGCCTGAAAGGCCAGATTGTCTTCCACGCGCAGACTGCCGATCAGGTTGAACTGCTGAAACACCAGACCGATTTCCGTACGTCGCCAGTTGGCCAGTTGCGCTTCGCTCATGGCTTCCAGACGATGTTCACCGCTGCGGATGCTGCCGCTGTCGACCTTGTCCAGCCCCGCTACCAGATGCAGCAGCGTGCTTTTGCCACTGCCCGATTCGCCCATCAGCGCCAGGCTGCCACCGGCCTCCAGCGTCAGGTCGACGCCTTGCAGCACCGGCAACAATCCCTGTGGCGTGGCATAGCTTTTGAAAACGTCGCGAACCTCAAGCATGGGCAAACCCGATCAGTGAACCTGGGCCTAGGATAGCGGCCCTGAATGGTTTTTGTCCGCTGATGATCATCGTCAACCCAGCGCCGCGCCCTAAGCTGCTGGCTGTTCGGCCATAACGATAAAAAAACCGGAGACACCCATGCCCCGTTTCATCCTGAGCCCGCGTGGCCTGCTGACCTGCCTGATCACCGCTTGCCTGAGCCAGCCGTTGCTCGCTGCTGACGGTCCGGTGGCGCCAAGCGTGCAAACCGCCGCAAGCAACGCTGCCGTGCTGCAAACCCTGCCTTTCAGCGACCGCACCGATTTCGAATCCGTCAGCAAAGGCTTGATCGCACCGTTCAAGGGCCAGATCAAGGATGCCGCCGGCAAAGTCATCTGGAACGTCAATGCCTATGATTTCCTCGCCAAAGACAAGACGCCGGAATCGGTCAATCCGAGCCTGTGGCGGCTGGCCCAACTCAATGCCCACGCCGGTCTGTTCGAGGTCAGCCCCAAGCTGTATCAGGTACGCGGTCTCGACCTCGCCAACATGACCATCATCGAAGGTGACGACGGGCTGATCATCATCGATCCGCTGACCATGGCCGAAACCGCCAGGACGGCGCTGGATCTGTACTACGGCAATCGCCCGCGCAAACCGGTCGTCGCGGTGATCTACAGCCACACCCATGTCGATCATTTCGGCGGCGTGCGCGGGGTGATCGACGAGGCCGATGTCAAGTCCGGCAAGGTCAAGGTCTACGCGCCGGTCGGCTTCATGGAACACGTGATGAGCGAGAACGTCATGGCCGGCAATGCCATGAGCCGCCGCGCGCAGTACCAGTTCGGCAGCCTGTTGCCGCGCAGTGAAAAAGGTCAGGTCGATGCTGGCCTCGGCAAGAGCGCGCCCAGCGGTGGCACGGTCACACTGATCGCGCCTACCGATCTGATTGCCGAGCCGTTGGAAACCCGCACCATCGCTGGCCTGCAAGTCGAATTCCAGCTGACCCCGGGCACCGAAGCGCCAGCGGAAATGAACCTTTATCTGCCGCAGCTGAAAGCCTTGTGCATGGCCGAAAACGCCACGCAGATGATGCACAACATCCTCACCCCGCGCGGCGCGCAAGTACGCGATGCCAAAGCCTGGTCGCAATACCTCGATGACAGCCTCATGCGCTACGGTGACAAGGCGGACGTGCTGTTCGCCCAACACAACTGGCCGACCTGGGGTGGTGAGCGCATTCGTACTTTGCTCGCCGATCAGCGTGACATGTACGCCTTCATCAACGACCGCACCCTGCACTTGCTCAACCAGGGCCTGACGCCGCTGGAAATTGCCGAAGCAATCAAGAAACTGCCCGGCTCGCTCGATCAGAAGTGGTACACCCGTGGTTATTACGGCTCGCTGAGTTTCAATACGCGCGCGGTGTATCAGCGCTACATGGGTTTCTACGACGGCAACCCGGCCAACCTCAACCCGCTGCCGCCGGTCGATGCGGCTAAACGCTCGGTCGAGGCCATGGGCGGTGCCACGTCGGTGCTGGAAAAAATGCGCAGTGCGATGGCCAGCGCTGACTACCGCTGGGCCGCGCAGTTGGGCAGCCAGTTGCTGTTCGCCGATCCGGACAACGCGGATGCCCGCAACGCTCAAGCCGAGACTCTGGAGCAGTTGGGTTATCAAAGCGAGAACGCCACCTGGCGCAACATGTACCTGACCGGTGCGATGGAACTGCGCAACGGCGTACCACCGCAGTCTGCCAATACCGTATCGGTGGACATGGTCCGGGCGATGAGTCCGGAAATGTTCTTCGATTACCTCGCGGTACGCCTGGACAGCGACAAAGCCGTGGCCCATGACCTGACGCTGAACTGGACGTTCGACGATGTGCAAAAGGATTTCACCCTGACCCTGCGCAACGGCGTGCTGACTCACCGCGCCGGCTTGAATCCGGCGGCGGATGCGAGCGTCAGCCTGAGCCGCGATACGCTGGAGAAGATCAGCCTGAAGCAATTGGACTTCCCGACGGCGATGCAAAAAGGGCTGGTGAAGTTGCAGGGCAATGGTCAGAAATTCGGATTATTGATGGGCAGCCTGGATACGTTCGGGCCGCAGTTCAATATCGTCACGCCTTAGGCCAAACGCCCCTCATGCCTGACCGGGATTCAACCGAAACTGCTTCGGCGTAATCCCGAACTGTTTGCGAAACGCGCGGATAAAGTTGCTCGGCTGGCGATAACCCAGCCGCTCGGCGATCCGTTCGATCGGTTGATCGCCCGCCGTCAGCCAGTGCCGCGCCATCGTCAGATTGTCCTCACGCGCAGGCGCGCAAGTTGCAGCGTGCCAGTGGCGCAGCATGCTCTGGTGCAGAAACGGGTTGGCGCCCAGCAAGGCCTGATCGAGCCTGGAGCGCGGCAAGGTCAGGCACAGATGCTCGCCTTGCTCCACCGCGATACCCACTCCACGCAGCCAGCCACCGGCCATTTGCGCGGGGCGCAGGCTGACACTCACAAACAAATCTCCAGGCGCCCCGCCGAGTCGACGGGCAATGTTGCGCACCAGCGTTATCGCCGCCGCATCCAGAGCGAAATGATGGAGCTGCCCCTGCAGCGAACGCAGGCGCAAACGAGCCACGTCGCCTGCCTCGACCAACTCCACCGCAACGTAATTGATCACCCTTGGCAAGCAGTCAATGAAGCACTTCAGACTGGCCCGCAGGGTCGCGGCCGAGTCGAGCAGAATATTCAGTCCTTGCAGGCAATCGGTCGCCATCCCGTCGGACAGTTCGCAGCCAAACGTCGGCGCTACCCCGGCCCATTCACACTCACGCCACAACCGTTCAAGCGCTTGTGCGGCGATCAATTGATGCTGTCCGGCGAGCACTGACGGGCAGATCCCGACGCGCGTCATCAAGCGTTGCGGGCACAGCCCGGACTGGCGAGCATGCGCGAGAATCGTGCGGGTGAACGCGCTGGAGGCGAACAGAGGCTGAGACATGAAGGCGGCCATCGAAGAACAGGCGTGTACTTATGCCAGCGGACGTGCTATCGATCCAATGCATTAAAAGTATTCGCAAAATGCAGGAGACGCATGATGGATCTTCGCCAGCTTCGCCACTTGGTCGCCCTCGCTGATTACCGCAACTTCGGGCGCGCCGCCGAGGCGATCAACCTCAGCCAACCGGCATTCAGCCGCAGCATCCAGACTCTGGAACGGGATCTCGGCTGCGAACTGGTCGAGCGCAGCAGCCGTGAGTTTCGCCTGACCGGGCAAGGACAACTGGTGCTGCAACATGCGCGGCGCCTGCTCGCTGGCAGTCAGGCGCTGCACAACGAATTGACGCAATACAACGGCCTCACCGGCGGCGAACTGCAATTCGGTTGCGGTCCGTATCCGGCGCAAGTGCTGGTGCCGGAAGCGCTGGCCGACTTCATTGATGCGCATCCGGCGATTCGCACGCGGTTTCATCAGGGCGACTGGCAGCAATTGACGCTGTGGTTGCGCGAGCAGCAGATCGAGTTTTTCGTCGCCGATGCGCGGCACTTCGTCAGCGATCCGCAGTATCAGGTGCACCTGCTGCGCACGCGGCCGGGACGGTTTTTCTGTCGCGCCGGCCATCCGCTCCTCGCGCAACGAGACCTGCGCTTGCGCGCCCTGCTCGATTACCCGATCGTCGGCACGCGCATTCCACCGATGATCCGCAAGGTACTCGCCGATATCCTCGGTGAGCAGGACTTCACCCCGAGCGTCGAGTGCGCACAATTTGACGCGATCCAGCGCGTAGTGCTGCGTTCAGACGCGGTGGGGCTTGCCACGCTTGAGGCCTTGCGTGAACAACTTGATCGAGGCCTGATCGAGCTGCTCGACTTTGTCGACGTCCCCCATGACGAGCCGGCGCTGCAACTGGGTTACGGCATCGTCAGCCGCGCCGGTTTTACCCTGACGCCAGCAGCGCGGGCGATGATCGAGGCGATCCTCAGCGTCGATCAGCGTTTGCTGGCGGCTAACGGAGCGACGGGAGACGCGCGCACAACATGAGCAAAATCCATCCGCAGCCCGTCAACGCTTTTTACGCGCCGACCCTGCTGCCGGCCATTGAAGAATTGCTCGCGCGCGGCATTACCCAAGGCGCAATCGAAGCACTACTGCGCCGCAGCCTGTTCGATCTGCGCACGCCGTTCACGCGCATGCCGCTGCTGATGTCGCGGCGCTTCTGGGCGTTTGCCGTGGAACAGAGCGGGGATCCACTGATCGGTCTGGCGGCGGGTGAACGTTTCGTTTCGACGGCCACCAATGGACTGACCTATCTGTTCGATGTCGCCGTGTCGCTGGAACGTGCCTGTGCGTTTTTCGCCGAGTACTTTGCGTTTTTCAACGGACATTTCCGTGTGCAAATCCTGCGTGAAGATGACGGCGTAACACTGCGTCTGGTCGAAGCCGGCAGTCTGGGTGCTCCGGCGGCGCTGACCGATTACATCCTTGTCAGCCTGTGCAGCCTGGTACGACGCAAATTGCTCGCCAGCGGCGTGAATCGTGATCCGGTGCTAGGTGTGGCACTGGCATCGGCAAGCCGCGAGCAGCATCAATCGGCATTGCGCGCCCCGGTGAGCGCAGAGCAATCATGCGCGGCGATTTATCTGGATCCTCAGCTGTTCGTGATGCCGTTGACACCGGGCAATCCGGCATTGGAAACAACGCTTGTCGATCTGCTGGAACAGACCCGACGCCTCAGTGAATCGACCTTGCTCGGACAGCTCAGCGATTATCTGATCGAAGATCTGGCTTCAGCGGATTGGCAGCAGTTCTGTGCTACACAGCATGTGCTTGAGCGCACGGCGGCAAGGCGCTTGAAGGCGTTGGGCTGGACTTTCAGCGAACTGCTTGATGAGCATCGCCGCTATCGTGCCGAGGACCTGTTGCAATCCGGGGCGCTGGAGCTGGTCGACGTGGCGGATCGCTTGGGTTACAGCGATGTGCAGGGATTCAACCGGGCTTTCGCGCGTTGGCTGGGGTGCGCGCCTGGGGAGTATCGCGCGCGGTGGCTGAAGCTTTGAATTGGCTGGTGTCAGTGCTGGCCCCATCGCTGGCAAGCCAGCTCCCACAGAGGCCAGTGCTGACACAGGATTTGTGAACAACCTCGAACCCTGTGGGAGCTGGCTTGCCAGCGAAGAGGCCCGCCCGAGCAACTCAAAACTCATTGCCCCGCAGCCACACTCGCCGGTGCCCGCTCAGGCGTAACGATGCTGCCCAGATCGATATGCTTCCACTCAGGCTTGGCACCCAAGCGCGCATTGAAGCGGTAGTTGAAAGTGAACTCATCCGCCGTCGGCACGCTCAGCGGTTTGCCATATACCGCTTCAATCCCCGCAAGGTCATAACCCATCACCTGCAACAGCGTCGGGAAGATGTTGTAGTGGCTGGAGCGGTCCTTGTTTGCCGGCAGATTCGCTGCCCAGTCCGGCGTCTGCAATCCACGGCCCTGAATCACCACCAGCGGCACCAGCCCCTCCTCTTCCACCGGGTCGCCGCCGCAGTGGGTATTCAAGCCCGGGTTGCCGCGCTCATGCAGATCCTGGCCATGATCGGAGGTGTAGATCAGCAGCGCATTGTCCAGATTGGCCTGGGCAAACACCCGGGCGAAGAACTCGCCGACGTTCCACAACAGCGTGTTCTTGTAGGCGTTGCGATACAGCACCCAGTCATCCGGCTGGCCATTGAAACCGGGGCGTTCGCCAGTGTCGGCGACTTCGGTGAACTGCCCGCGCGGCAGCGTCGGCCGGTAGGCCATGAACGCGTCCGGGTATTTGTCATGCACCGGAAAATGCGCGCCGACCTTATTGATCACGATCAGCTCGGGGCGATCGTCATTGAGCAATTCGATCAGCTTCGCCGCTGCCGCCATGTCGCGGTCGCGCACGCTGGTCTGGTCGAATTGCACGAAACTGTCGATGTCGTTTTTCTCGGCGGCGGTCATCAGGTTCTGCAGGTTGCCGGCCGTGCGTTGGGCGTCGATGTAGACCGTGCCGAGCCCGGCCTTCTTCGCGTACTGCCAGATCGACGGCAACGTGCTGTTGATGCGCCTGTAATCGGCGCGGGTGCCGCCGTAGCGCAAGGTGACGTTGGTGTCGGCGCTGCAGTTGGCAATGGACGCGGCATAACCGAAGTTGAAGACATCGACCCCGGCCGGCGCTTGCTTGAGGTTGCTGTGCACGCCGAACGGCGCGTTGATGTCGAGGTAATTGCCGGAAATGCTTTCGTCGATGATCAGCACGATATCGTGGCCGACGGCAGGCGTGGCGCGCGCAAGCGTCACCGATTCACGCGGGCCGACGGTGTCATGCAACGCTTCGTAAGCAAACAGGTTGAGGTAGGCCAGCGGCGTGTACATGATCGGCAGACCACGTGCGCCCTCACCCGCTCGTAGAAACAACAATCCGCTGAGCATCAATACGCCGACGAGGGGCGCCGCGACCCGCAACGTGTTGGGTATGAACAGCGCATGACGCGGCTTGAGCCCGATGCCGAACAACAGCAGCAAGCCACTGAGCAGCGCGCGCAGGATCGCGTCGCGGTACTGATAGGCCGCTTCCTGAATGAAGCCGCCGGAGTACACCAGCGAGACAAAATCGCTGTACCTCAGGTAATCCGCCGTGACCCGGGTATAGACATCGAAAAAAACCGCCGCAACAAACAGCGTTAATGCGAACGCATGTCGAACAAGAGCCTGACGTATATAGGCAGTTAGATATAACGCGAAAGTAAGCGCCAAAAACATCGCGCCAAAAACAAGTACATTAAAACCCCACCCGATAGCATTTAACCGGTCCAGATAGTAGTCGGAAAAGAGCAATAAGTAGGCAACTAAAAGCAGTTCCTTGGCGTATTTGAACATGGCGATACCGGCCGTCCGAAATGGGAGGTTGTCAAAGCTTTGTCGGTCAGAACCTGACACTAGCACCCGGCCATCAAAGCGCAAGAAATGACTGATAGCCGGGTAAAGCGTCAAAAAAACGGTGACTCAAATCTGACACACCCGGGGGGATGAAAGCCTTTAATTTCGGGGACTTAGACCGTCTGTCGGTTAAATTGAATCTGAACAAATCTGCAAAGAAAGAACAAATTCAATCGCAGCAATGACTTGATGGCCAATCGCCAAAAACGCCTCAAGTGTTATACCCGTGCAACATGTCATTTTGCTGACACGCTTTTCAAACCCTGCGCTATACCCCTTTAACAATCTCATTCCGTAGTTAACTTTTCTGGTTTTATTGAGGTGCGCAGATGGACGTGAGCGTATTTGGCACTGGCTATGTCGGACTTATACAAGCCGCTGCACTTGCCGATGTCGGTCATCGGGTTTTATGCATTGATATTGATCCGAACAAGATCAAACAACTGCAACAAGCGGTACCGCCCATCAGTGAACCAGGCCTGTCCGCAACACTTGAAGAAAACATCAAGGCCGGGCGCTTGTTGTTCAGCACCCAGGCCAGTGATGCGGTGACTCACGCCGAGCTGATTTTCATCGCCGTCGGCACCCCGGCGGACGAAGACGGCTCAGCCGACCTCAGCCATGTACTCAACGTCGCCCGGCAGATCGCCGGCCTGATGGAGGCCGATCGCACGCTGATCATCAAATCCACAGTGCCGGTCGGGACTGCCGATCAGGTTCTGGCCACGGCCACCAGCGAATTGCTGCAGCGCGGAAAAACCGAGCTGCAGGTGCGTGTGGTTTCCAACCCGGAATTTCTCAAGGAAGGCAGTGCCCTCGCCGACTGCATGCGCCCGGACCGGATCATCATCGGCACCCGCGACGACGCTGCCCGCGAGCAGATGAGCGAGCTGTACGCGCCGTTCTGCCGCAACCACGAAAAACTGATGTTCATGGACAACCGCAGCGCCGAGCTGACCAAGTACGCGGCCAACGCGATGCTCGCCACCCGCATCAGTTTCATGAACGAACTGGCCAATCTCACCGAGCTGCTCGGCGCCGACATCGAAGCGGTGCGCAAAGGCATCGGCTCCGACCCGCGCATCGGCTATCACTTCATCTATCCGGGCTGCGGCTTCGGTGGCTCGTGCTTTCCCAAGGATCTGCGGGCCTTGCTGCACACCGCCGAACACAACGGCATGCCGCTGAAACTGCTGCGCAGCGTCACCGACGTCAATGACAGCCAACGGCACATCCTGTTCAGCAAATTGCGCGCGCAGTTTCCGCAAGGCCTGGCCGGCAAATCCATCGCCGTCTGGGGCCTGGCGTTCAAACCGAACACCGACGACATGCGCGAAGCCCCCAGCCGTTACCTGATGGACGCGTTGTGGGCCGAAGGCGCCAGCGTGCAGGCTTATGATCCGGAAGCCATGTCCGAGTGCCGGCGCATCTACGGCTACCGCAACGACCTGCACTTGTGCGCGACCCGCGACGACACCCTTGAAGACGCCGACGCGCTGGTGATCTGCACCGAGTGGAAAAACTTCCGCGTGGTCGATTTCGAACTGCTCGCCGAGAAGCTGCGTTCGAAGGTAATCATCGATGGGCGCAATCTCTACAACCCGGAACAAGTAGCCGCCGCCGGCCTGCATTACAGCGGCATCGGCCTGCGCCACATCGCCCCCGAAGGGCTGCGGCCATGAAAATTCTGGTGACCGGTGCCGCCGGTTTCATTGGTGCCCATTGCGTCCTGCGCTTGCTGCGCGACGGGCATTCGGTGGTCGGCCTGGACAATTTCAATCACTACTACGACCCGCAGCTCAAGCACGACCGCGTGCAGTGGGTGCGCGAGCAGGTCGGCGATTTTCCGCTGGCGACGGTGGATCTGGCCCACGCTTCAGCGATCGATGCGCTGTTTGCCCGCGAGCAGCCACAAGTGGTGATCCATCTGGCTGCGCAGGCCGGGGTGCGTTATTCGCTGGACAATCCACGGGCGTATCTGGACAGCAACCTCAACGGTTTCCTGAACATTCTCGAGAGCTGCCGCCACCACCCGGTCGAGCACCTGATCTACGCCTCGTCGAGTTCGGTGTACGGCGCCAATCAACACACGCCTTACTCGGTCAAGGATGGCGTCAACCATCCGCTGTCGCTGTACGCCGCGACCAAGAAAGCCAATGAACTGATGGCGCACAGCTACAGCCATCTGTTCGGCATTCCCTGCACCGGCCTGCGCTTTTTCACTGTGTACGGGCCTTGGGGTCGGCCGGACATGTCGCCGATCCAGTTCGCCCGGGCGATCAGCGAAGGCGAGCCGCTGAAGCTGTTCAATTACGGCGAGCACCAGCGCGATTTCACCTACATCGACGACATCATCGAAAGCATCGCACGCCTCATCGATCAGCCACCGCAAGCCAATCCGCAGTGGGATCGCGAGCAGCCCGACCCGGCCAGCAGCATGGCGCCGTGGCGTCTGTTCAACATTGGCGGGCAGCAGCCGGTTGCACTGAAAACCTACCTCGCGCTGATGGAAAAACATCTCGATCGGCAAGCCATTGTCGAGCTGCTGCCGCTGCAACCGGGCGACGTGCTCAACACCTGCGCCGAGGCCAGCGATCTGGCCCAGGCCACCGGATTCCAGCCCCGGATAGAACTGGATGAAGGACTGGGCCGCTTCATCGCCTGGTTCCGCGACTACTACCCCACTGCCCGTGCGCCGCTTGCGGCTGATTGAATGCGGAGGACGCCATGACTGGACATGAAAGAAGTGTGTCGATTGCACAGATGCGCCCTGACAAGCGCGTCGACCCGGAACATCGCATGCGCCTCGACGCAGCGATCCACCGCCAGGGTCGCGGCTGGCTCAGCGGCCGCGATGGCGGCCGCCCATGGCAGCTGTCGCGGACCAACCGGGTGGTCGCCTGCCTCGGCGCGCTGACGATTCTCGTGCTGATCTCGCCAGTGCTGCTGGGCCTGGCCCTGGCCATCAAGCTCACCAGCCCGGGGCCGGTGCTGTTCGTGCAGAAACGCACCGGTTATCGCGGGCGCAAGTTCGGCATGTTCAAGTTCCGCACCATGGTCAGCAACGCCGAAGAACTCAAAGAGTCGCTGCGCCACCTGAACAAACACGGGGCTGACGCCATCGACTTCAAGATCGACAAGGACCCGCGCGTCACCGGCATCGGCAGTTTTCTGCGGCGCACCAGCCTCGACGAGCTGCCCAATCTGATCAACGTAGTGACCGGCGACATGCGCCTGGTCGGCCCTCGTCCGACCTCGTTCAACGCCTACCGCTACAAGGACAATCACCTCGCGCGTCTGGCGATCTACCCCGGCATGACCGGTCTGTGGCAGATCTCCGGACGCAGCAACATCGACTTCGACCAGCGCGTTGAGTTGGACCTCAGCTACATCGCCGAGCAGAGCCTTCTGCTTGATCTGAAGATTCTGTTGAAAACCCCCTTCAAAGTATTCAGCGGCCACGGAGCAAGCTAATGGACGGTTCAACCAATAAAAGCCTGAGCATCGCCAGCCCCAGCGAATCGAATCTGACTTCGACCGTGCTGGATCTCGATCTGCGCATTCTGTTCCTGACCGCCGCCAACCCCGGCGCCGGCACCACCACCAGCGCTCTGGCACTGGCCAGTCAGCTGGCGCAGATGAGCAGCGGCCAGGTGCTGCTGGTCGACGCCAGCCAGTCGGCGAACAACCTCACCCAGCAGATGAACCTCGGCAAGGAGCGCGGCCTGCGCGACCTGCTGTTCAACCCGGGCAACCCGCCGCTGTTGCAGGACTGCGTGGTGCAGGTCTCGAGCCTGCCCTTCCATGTGCTGCCCAACGGCCGGCCGATCCGCACGCTGGAACACCTGACCGCCGAGCGCCTGAGCCCGTTGCTCGACCAGTTGGGCAGCCAGTACCGCTTTGTGGTGATCGACGGCGACGCGGTGTATTCCGCCGCCGACACCCTGGTCATCAGTACTCAGGTCGACGGCGTGGTGTTTGTCGTGCGCGCCGAAGACACCCGCTGGGAAGTCGCCCAGGCCGCTGTGCAACGCCTGACTCAGGCCGGGGCGAAAGTGGTCGGCAGCGTGTTCAACCGGCGCAAGTACTACATGCCCAAATGGCTTTACAAAAACCTGTAAGCGAACGCAAAGGATGACGCCATGAACGCCAGAATGCTTGTCCTGCTGTTGCTGCCGCTTGCGGGCTGCTCCAGCACTTCCGACACCCAGAACATGCCGGTGAATATTCTCACCGCCTCCCCGGCCAACGCCCAGGCGACCGATATGCCGAAGATCGAGCAGACCCTGCGCCCGCAGGATGTGCTGGACGTGATCTTCCATATCAGCACCAGCGGTTCGGACGCCTACCGCGTGCAATCGGGCGACCAGATCGGCCTGAATTTCACCGCCGCCAGCCAGCTCAACGGCAATCAACTGGTGCTGCCCGACGGCACCATCGAACTGCCGGGCGCCAACACCTCGGTGAAGATCGCCGGGCTGACCAGCGAAGAAGCGCGTCAGGAAATCCAGCGCGTGTATCAGCGCAAACAGCTGTTCCAGCCCAACCGCAACCAGCTCACCGTGCAGATCATCAGCCCCTTGAGCAACGAGCAGAACCTTAAAAGTGCGCTGAACCACCCGGCCACCGGTATGAGCCGGGAGATCACCGTCGGCACTGACGGCTACGCGAGTTTTCCGGAAATCGGCGCCGTGCCGCTGCAAGGCATGACCGTCAATCAACTGGAATCGTTCCTCAACAAAAAGTACGCGCAACTGCCGGGCCGCATGACCGTGGACGTGCTGCTCAAGTCCACCGCAGGCAACGAGATCTACGTGCTCGGCGAGGTCGCACAACCGGGCTCGTATCCGATCCGCCGGCCGGTGTCGGTGCTCGAGGCGCTGACCCTGGCGCGCGGTACCAACGTCAAGGCGCGGCTGGATTCGGTGGTGATCATGCGGCGCAACGGCAATCAGGTGAAAGCCGTGCGCTACGACGTCGAAAAAGCGCTGTCCGGCGACGCCCCGCAAATCGCCTACCTGCAACCGGACGACATGCTCTACGTGCCAAAAACCAAACTGGCCAGCGCCGGCGAACTCGCCCGCCAACTGGCTGATGTGGTGCTGTTCCAGGGCGTCGGTTTCAGCTTCGGCTACCGCGTCGACAACAAAGACAGTGACAACTAACTCACAGGTGACCGACATGAACCCCAAGGAAAACTACCTGCATGAGTTCTTCAGGATTTTCTTCGCCAACAAGCAACTGGTGAAGCGCGTCTTCCTGACCTTTGCAGTCATCGCCCTGCTCCTGCCGTTGCTGCTCAAACAGAGCTTCGATATCACCGCGCAGGTCATCGTGCAGTCGAAAAAACTCTCTCAGGGCGACGCCACTACGTCGCTCACGGTGGACAACGCCACCTTCATTCCGCCGTCGCTGGCGGACATGGAAACCGAGAGCAATATCCTCCGCTCGCCAGCGCTGATCCGTCAGACCATCAGCGAACTGCGCGACAACGGCGAATACAGCCCGCCACCCGGGGTGTTCGCCAAGTTGCTCGGCGAACCGTTCAAGCGCTACGTCTCGACGCCGCTGCGCGAGTACGTGATCAATCCGCTTCGCGACGGGCTCGGCATGGAAACCGATCCGGTACGTGACACCACCCTCGACGCCCTGACCCAGCAAGCCGTCGACAGCCTGAAAATCGAAACCCTGCCCGGTTCCAACGTGATCTCGATCACCTACAGCTTCCCGGATCCGCAGCAAGGCACGACGTTTGTCAGCGCCCTGCTGCAGAACTATCTGGTCAGCCGTCAGGCCCTGCAATCGATCGACTTGCCGCAGTCGTTCTACGAGACCAAAAAGCACCAGTATCAAGTGCGTCTCGATGGCCTGGAAGGTAATCGTCAAGCACTGCTGGAAAATGTCGGCGCAGCGGATCCGAAGGAGGAAATCACCTTCCGCCTCAACGCCATCAACACTGAAGAACAGGCGCTGAACCTGTATCAGGACCGCCTGCTGCAAAGCCAACGCTGGCTCGAATATCTGAAAACCGCGCTCGCCGCCGCCAGCAGTAGCAAGCTCAACGACTACACCTTCCCCTACACCTTCACCACCACCGTCGACAACGTGGCGTTCGAGGACCGGGAAATCAAACAGATGGGCGAGCAACTGACCAGCCAGGTCAGCCGTTACATGAACGATCTGGCGGTGTTCCAGCCCGGCAGCGAACCGATGCTGTTGACCCGCGAGCAGATCGCCCGCACCCGTCAGCAGTTTCTCAAAGTGGTGAGCAACCGCATCCAGGAACGCACCGCCGATCTGGCCGTGGTCAAGCAGGTGATCGAGCAGAAAACCGCGCGCATCGCCGAGTTCAAGAACCGCATCCGCGACCTGCAGCAGACCCAGAGCAAACTGCGCCAGATGGACACCGAGATCGATGCGCTGCACGCAGCGTTCTCGACCTATGCCCAGCGTTTTGCCGAAAGCAGCACCACGCGCTCGCTCAACGATGACCTGTCCAACGCCCGGGTACTCAGCCCGCCGTTCGAACCGACCGAGGCAGCGTTCCCGAAACCGCTGCTGATCATCCCGTTCGGGCTGTTCACCGGTCTGCTGCTGGCAATCGCGTTCGTCTACGTGCGTGAGTTCTTCGATCACCGCTTCAAGCATCCGGCGCAAATCAGCCATGAGCTGGGCCTGCCGGTGCTGTTGGTGCTCAACGAAGAAACGTCGCAGCCGGGCAATCCGCACAAGAACTGGACCATGCCGAGCCTGGTTCACTGGGTGCGCAATTGAACGCGGTGTCCACCCCAATCGTCGCCCTGCCGATCATTCATTTGCTCAGCAGCGGCGGCTTCTACGGGGCCGAGCGGATGTTGCTGGATCATTGCCTGGCCACGCCGGGGCAGCATCAGGTGCTGTTCCTCGACGCACCGCCTGAGCTGATCTCGCGCTTTCGCGAGGCTGGGGTGGACGCTCGCGCTTGTTCAGGGCCGGGCGAGCTGTTGCGGCACTTGCGTCAGCGCCGTGGCGACAAACCGTTGCTCAACACCCACAACTTCAAAGGCCTGCTGTTCGGCTGGGTCGGCGCCACGCTGTTGCGCCTGCCGCTGGTGATCACTCAGCACGGCTTCACCCCACGCAGTCGCAAGCAGAAGTTCTACACCTGGCTAAGCCTGCAACTGTGCCGCACGGCGTCGGTGAAACGGGTGGTCTGCGTGGCGGAAAGTATCGCCGTGCTGCACCGTCAGGCCAACGTCCGGACGGAGAAGTTGCAGGTGATTCCAAACGGTTTACCAGCGGCGCCAGCGATGCCGTCGCTGGCAGAGCGGCAACGCTGGCTGGCCGGTTACGTCGGGCGGTTGAGCAGCGAGAAAGGCCCGGACCTGTTCCTCGATGCGCTGATCGCACTGTGTCACCAGCATCCGCAACTGGACGCGGTGATGCTCGGTGACGGACCGGAACGCGAGGCCCTTCAGGCGCGCATCGATGCTGCCGGGTTGCAGCAGCGGATTCGCCTGCCGGGCTACCAGACGGCGATGCAAGGCTGGTGGCAGCAACTCGATGCGTTGGTGATCAGCTCGCGCACCGAGGGCACGCCAATGATTCTGCTCGAAGCGATGCAGGCCGGCGTGCCGGTGGTGGCGTTCGCGGTCGGCGGTATTCCCGATGTCCTGCAGGACCGTCACAACGGCCTGCTCGCGGCGCCGACGGATACCGCCGCCCTCGCCCGCCAGCTCGACACACTGCTGGCCGAACCGAAGCTGGCCGCGCAGTTGCGCGACAACGCCAGACGCACCCAACAGGAGCGCTACGACCTCAAGGCTTTGGCCGAACGCTGGTCGCAGCTGTACATCCAAACGGCACGGGAGACACGCGCATGATTTTCCCGCTCTCGATCGTCAGTCTGTTCGCCCTGGTCAGCCTCGGTTTGCTGGCCAGTCCCTGGCCGTATCTGGCGCCGGGGGCGGTGATTGGCCTGGTCGGTTTCACCGTCCTGTACCGCAAGCCGACATGGGGCCTGCTCGGCATTGCCGCGCTGGTGCCGTTCGAAGGGTTCTTCAAGGACAGTTCAGTGTCGGGAAGCAAGTTGCTCGGCGCCTCCCTGGCGGTAATCGTGATGCTGCAACTGGCGCTGCACCAGATTCCGTCGCAACGCCTGCGCAGCAACCTGTGGCACTGCCTGATCGGCTTCATGGTTCTGTATTTTCTCAGCCTGCTCAATACCGATGACATGGGCATGTCGCTGGGGCATCTGCGCGAACTCAGCGTTGGTCTGGTGCTGTTTGTCATTACCTTGTTGATCGGCCGCGAACTGAACCTCGACCTGTTCGCCCGGCTGGTGACCCTCGCCGTCACCGCGACCTGCGCCATGGCGATGTTCTCGGCGAAGTTTCAGGATCAGGGCCGCGCCGCCGGCCTGCTCGAAGACCCCAACGCCTTCGCTATGCTCATCGCCTTCGCCATTCCTCTGGGCCTGCTGCTGGTGATCCGCAGCCCGAACCTGCTGCACCGCTTGTTCTGGGGCGCCTGCTGCCTGCTGTTGCTGGGCGGCATGACCAAGACCGAATCGCGCTCAGGTCTGGTGGTATTGGCGTTGAGCCTGCTCATCGGCATTTGGCACTACCGCGCGCAACTGACCCACATCCGCCCACGGCATCTGGGTTTCGTCATGCTCGGTGCGGCCATCGTGATTCCGCTGGCGATCTACGCCATGCCGGCCGGTTACATGGCGCGGATCCAGTCATTGAGCATCCTCAGCGCCGGCTCCAAGGCGCAGGACGAATCCCTCGGCCGCCGTGCTTCCTACATCGTCGTCGGCGGCCAGATGATCCGCGAACATCCGGTGCTCGGCTCCGGTCCCGGGACCTTCCCGTTGCATTACGCGACCACCGGTTACGCCAAGGCGTTTTCCGCCAACCGCAAGATCGGCGATCTGTACCGCCGCGCCCACAACACCTATCTGGAAATCTTCAGCGAACTGGGCGTGCCCGCCGGGCTGTTCTTCGTCGGCATGCTCGGGCTCGGTCTGTACAACCTGATTCGCGCGCGGGCGGCGTGGATGCTGCGCGGTGATGGACATCGGGCGGACATGATGACCCACATGGGGGTGAGCTTTCTGTCGCTGACCCTGTTCCTGATGTTCCTCAGCGCGCCGAACCAGAAATACGTGTGGATCATGCTGGCGCTGACCAGCGTCCTGCGCATCAAGGCCGAGCAGGCGCCACTGACCCCGGAGACGCAGGCATGAAGCGGATCAGCATCGTCATCCCGATGTACAACGAGGCGCGGCACATTGGCCGTACCCTGCTCGCCGCGCAGAAAGCCGCACACGCGGCCAACGTCGAGTGCGAGCTGATCGTGGTCGACAACGGCTCGACCGATCAGGGTCCGCAGATTGCCCGGCAGTTCGGCGCAACCGTGCTGAGCTTGCCGGGGCTGTTGATCGGCGCTCTACGCAATCGCGGCACGGCGATCGCCAGCGGGGAATGGCTGGCCTTCATCGACGCCGACGTGGAAATGCCTGAAACCTGGTTGCAGCCCTTGTTCGACATCCAAGCCAGTGGCCAAGCCGATGTGTTCGGCCTGGATCTGCATACGCCGGCCGAGGCGCCATGGTTCGCCACGGCCTGGCAGCGGCGCACTTCGCAGCCGTCGCACCGGGTCAGCCACAGTGTCGATTGGCTGCCCAGTTCCAACCTGCTGATGCGTCGCGACTGGTTCGACAAGGTCGGCGGTTTCAACGAGGCCCTGCGCACTGGCGAAGACAAGGAATTCACCCTGCGCCTGCACGAACAGGGCGCGCGTCTGCTGTCGGTCAATGACAAGGTCGCGCTGCACTGGGGTTACGAGATGAACTGGCGCGAATGGATGGGCAAGGAAATGTGGCGTCAGGGCAGCCATCTGCAACTGCTGCGCACCCATGGCATGAGCCTGCGCCTGCTGCGCTTTCCAATATTGTCGTTGTTGGTGTGGATCCTCGATTTCCTGGCGATTTCCGCACTGCTCGACGGTTTTCCGCACCACGCAGCGCTAATGGTGACGCTGACCCTGATGCCGGGGCTGGTACTGAGCGTTCGCCAGAGTCTCAAGCACCGTGATCCGCTCCTGACCCTGCAACTGTGGGGCCTGCACTGGCTGCGCCTGCACCTGGCCGGCGCGGCGTTCATTTTGAGTCTGTGTCAATGGAACGCAAGGAGGCCTGCCCGTGGCTGAGTTCATTTTCTGGATGTGCCTGTTGCTGCCGGTCTACGCCTACGTCGGCTACCCGCTGTTGCTGACGATCCTCGCGCCGCTGTTTCCAGCGTGGCGACACACGCCGGCGCCGCCGCTGAACGTCAGCATCGTCATCGCCGCGCACAACGAGGCGCGGCATATCGAGCACAAGTTGCGCACGCTGCTGGCCCAGGATTATCAACCGGCAACGCTGCAGATCATTCTCGCCAGCGACGGCTCTACCGATGACACCGTGGCCTGCGCGCACAAAGTGATTGATCCGCGCATCACCGTGCTTGACCTGCCGCGTCAGGGCAAAGCCGCCACGCTGAATGCCGGCGCGGCCCTGAGTAGCGGCGACATTCTGGTGTTCACCGATGCCGACAACCAATGGTCACGCGACACCCTCGGTCACTTGCTCGCGCCGCTGAGCGATCCACAGGTCGGCGCTTGCGCCGGGCACATGGTGATCCCGGTCACCGGTGGCGGTCTGAGTGTCGGCGACAGCCTCTATCGGCATTACGAAGGCTGGTTGCGCCGGGTCGAGAACCGCACCGGTTGCATGGTCTCGGCCGACGGCGCCCTGCTCGCCCTGCGCCGCGAGCTGTTCCAGAACGTACCGGCCGAGGTCAACGACGACTTCTTTATCAGCACCTGCGCGCCGGTAGCCGGCAAGCGCATCGTCTACGTTCCCGAAGCGCAAGTGATCGACCATGGCGTCGACGAGGCGGACAAACAGTTTCGCCGCCGTCAGCGCGTCACCGTCGGCGGCCTGCAAAGCCTGGCCCAGCGCCGCGAGCTGCTCAACCCGCTCAAGCATGGCCTGTATTCCCTGGCGTTGATCAGCCACAAACTGATCCGCCGCCTGGCGCCTGTGCTGCTGCTGCCGTTGCTGCTGAGCAACTGCTGGCTGTGGGAAGAACACGCTTTCTATCGCCTGAGCCTGATCGCGCAACTGTTCGGCTACAGCGTGGCAATTGCCGGGCTGCTGGATGCGCAACACCGCTTGCCGAAACCGTTCCGCCTCGCCGCGTTTCTGCTGGTCACCCTCGCCGGGATGAGTCTCGGCCTGTGGCAGTTCCTGCGCGGTCAGCGGTATGCCCAGTGGAATCCGGAACAGAACCGTTAAGAGGACCGAAGCCATGGCGATCAAACAACTGATAAAAAGCACCAGTGGCTGGCTCTATCTCAACTCGCCGGTGGGCCGTCAGCAGTTGCAGGGCGCGGGGGTGATTCTGATGCTGCACCGCGTGCTGTCCAATGACCGCGCCGCCGACCTGCCGCACCGCAATGAACTGTGCGTCGGACCGAAAGCGTTCGAGCATTTGCTGGTGTGGCTGCGCAAGCATTTCGACTGCGTGCCGCTGATGGAAATTCTCCAGCCCAACGCCCTGCGCAGCGAGCGCCCACGGGTGGCGCTGACCTTTGACGATGGCTGGCGTGACAATGCCATCAACGCCTTCCCGTTGCTGCAGAAACACCAGGTGCCGGCGAGCATTTTCCTCTCCACCGAATTCATCGGCAGCCGCCAGCGCTTCTGGTGGGAAAGCCTTGGCGAAACCCTATGGGGCAGCCAAGGCGATAAAGCACGCATGCACCTGATCGAATGCCTGCATGCGCGCAAACATCCGCTGCCGGTGCTGCTTGATGACATCGATGTCGAGCGCCGCAGCCTGGCGCTGCTGCATTACCTCCAAGGGCTGAAAAGCCTGGCCCCGCAGGAGCTGGAAGAACTCACCGACGAATGCCCGAAGGACTCGCTGCCACAGGCACTGGACTGGCATCAGGTGCGGGCAATGGAAGCCTCCGGTCTGGTGCGGTTCGGCCCGCACGGCGCCAGCCACGCAATCCTCACCGGTCTCGATGATGCGCGCCTGAGCGAAGAAATCCGCCGCAGCCGCGACGCATTGAACAACGGCTGCAACCGACCTCTACCGGTCTATTGCTACCCCAACGGCGACAACGATGATCGCGTTCGCCAGCAGGTCGCGGACCACGATTACCCGTTTGCGCTGGGCACCGGCACCGGGATCTATCGCGGCGACGGCGATCCGCTGAACCTGCCGCGTTTCGGCGTCAGCCAGCGCACCGCGCGCCATCCGCAATTGCTGTCGTGGCGGATCTACCGGGGAGCGCGGCCATGAGCCGAGGCAACTACCTCAAGCACCTCGCGTTGAGCATGGGCACCAAGCTGGCGATGATCGCCTTGCGTTTGCTGCGCAACGTCCTGCTAGCGCGGATTCTCGGCCCCAGCGAACGCGGCCTGTTCGCCCTGCTCAGCACCCTGCCTGACCTGATCAGCGCGGCCACCAGCGGCGGTTTGAATTCGGCGGTCGGTTATCAGGCGGCCAAGCAGCGGCCGATGGGTTTGCTGCTCAGTCAGGTGCTGGTGTTCGGCTGTCTGCTGGCCGGTTTGCTGACTTTGCTGGTGGTGGCGCTGGTACGCGAATTCGGCACGCAACTGGACGTGACCATGCAACTGGGCCTGCTCGCCTGGCTGTTGCTGCTGGCGGTGCCGTTGACCGTACTGAAAAGCGGCCTGCTGACCCTGCACAACGCCTCGGGTAGCGTGGTCGCATTCAACGTCTTGCGCCTGATCGAATCGCTGGCGCCGCTGTTGCTGTTCGTCGCGCTGTTCTGGATGTGGCAGAGCGCAGCGCTGGAAGCGGCGCTGATCAGTTGGCTGGCCGGGATCAGTCTGGTGGTGCTCGCCGGTTGGGTCTGGCTGAAGCGGGCGCAGCCATTGCAGCTGCAATGGGATCGCGCCAGCCAGAAGGAGCTGCTGCGCTACAGCGCGCGCAGCCATCCCGATCTGCTGTTCCAGCAAGTGATTTTGCGCTCCGATTACCTGTTCATCGGCGCCCTGCTCGGCAGCACCGCGCTGGGCCATTACGCCATGGCCAGCGCTGCTGCCGAATTGCTGTTGATCGTCCCCGAAGCGGTGACTACGCCCCTGATGAAACGCCTGCTGCAACAGGATGAAGGCATGGACAAGGTCACTCCGCTGGCGCTGCGCCTGACCGCGACGGTGATGCTCGGCGCCTGTTTGAGCATGGCCGTGATCGGCGAGTGGTTGATCGTCACCCTGTTTGGCGCTGCCTACCAACCGGCGTACCCGGCGCTGCTGGCGTTGCTGCCGGGGCTGTTGGGTCTGTGCTACGCGAGCATTCTGCGCCTGGACTTGCTGGGCAAGAATCGCCCCGGCTCGGTGTCGTTGTTGATGGGCCTGGGCGCGCTGCTCAATCTGGCGCTGAACCTGGTGCTGATTCCGGCCTACGGCATCGTCGGCGCCGCCGCCGCATCATCGATCGCCTATCTGGCGGTGACCGTGGCCATGCTCGTGCTGTATTGCCGTTTGAGCGCTGTGCCGTTCTGGCAAACCCTGATCATCCTGCCCCGCGACGTGCTGCCGATGTGGTCGATGCTGCAGAGGAAACCCGCATGAAAGGCTGGTACCTGCTGTTCGGTCTCGGCCTGTCGCTGGACGCTTTGGCGGCGTCGATGCGCTGGGGCGAGATTCGTGACGGCAGTCTGTTTCTGCAAACCGATCAGCCTGACAGCGTGACCGTGCGCTGGACCCCGGCGTGGCAAGCGGATGCCAACGAAGAGCAACTGTACCTGCTCGACGGTCGCGGCAAATTGCTCGGCGAACGCTTGATCAAGGCCAGCGAAACCCGTGGCAGCCAGACCTGGCCGCTGCTGCCCGGCGCGGCGAGTTATCGACTGGAAATTCCCGGCTACAGCTTCCGCCACTACCGCATCGAACACGATGAACGCACCGTTGCCCTGTTTGCCCCGGCCAAAGTGCACTTCAGTGCCGAAAGCAAAAATGGCGACGTGCTGTATTTCAAACTCGCGGCCGGTGAGCATGCAGTGCTCGCCGGCAAGTTTCACGGCGGCGTCACCGCGCTACAGGCGCAGCGGATCGGCGACCACCAGGCGCTGACTCTCGCACTAAAGCCCTATCGCGCCTATTGGCAGTTCGATCAGGTCGCGTTGCCAGTCAGCCCCCGCGAGCAGGTCTGGCGCCTGCAACTGCAGGGCAGCGGCAAAGCGGCGTTCTGGCTTGATGGCACGGCTAATCTGTTTGCGCAGAATCCGCAGCAACTGCAACCGCTGCGCGAAGAGGTCGGAGATGTCCGGCTGGTGCTGCACGACAAAGTCCTCGGGCGCACGCCGGATCTCGGTATCGCCCTGCCCTATGTGATGCCGCCCGCAGCCAGCCACGCGCTGCTCGATGCGCTGAAGCCGACGGCGGCGAGCTATTACAGTTTCGTCGACGTCACGGCGCAGAACCCGCAATTCGAAGACGCATTCCGCCGGGTCTATCAGCAGCGCTTCGGCATTCGCAACGACATCACCCTGCTGGCCGGCAGTCAGCGCCAGGCCGATCTGCGCGCCGACGTGCAGAGCAACAGCGGCCTCGACGCCTGGCTGGCGAGCACCCGCGCGCTGGGCGGCAATGGCACGCATTACATCGGCTTTGCCGACGAACCCAATCTCAACTATTCCAGCTACGGGCAATATCAGGCGATTTTCACCAGCATGGCCCGTCAGGTGCGCAGCGACCCGGCGAATGCCCGCGCCGGTGTGCGCATCGCCATGCCGGCCAGTTCGCGACTGGTCAACGGCCCGTTCGCCGATAACGCGGCGGACAAGCGCGGAATCGATTGGGCACGGCGCCTGCTCAGCGAGTCAGCCGATCAGGTCGATGCACTGGCCTGGCATGAATGGATGATTCGCGATCTGCTCGCCACCCGCGTCTACCGCGACAGCGTACGCCGTGCCGCCGAACTGGTCGGCCGCGACGCCAATGGTCAGCCGCGCAAGGCCTTGCTTCTCGATCAGACCAACCTGTCCAGCGGCTCCAGCCTCAGCCCCTACGATCAGGAAACCCACTACACCTCGCTGTGGTGGGCGTCGGTGGTGATCAACGCCTCGCAGGACGGTTTGCTGAGCATGCTCAACTGGTTTCAGGCCGCTGACGAACCGCATTACCCCAAAGGCATGTTGCGCGTGTTGGACGACGATCGCTTCGAGCTGAAACCGGTCGGCCTGGCCCAGCAATTCATCGCCCGCCACTGGCTGCACCAGGTGCTGCAACTGGACAACGATGCCTTTGAGGTGGATGTGCTGGCGATGGCCGGCGACGAGCAGCGCACGTTGCTCGGAGTGAACAAAGGTACGCGCCTGCAACGCGTCGATCTGAGCGGCGCCCGATGCCCGCTCAACCATGGCGCCCTGCGTTACTTCGGCGCCGACAATCGCAGCCGCGACGCACCGTTTGCCTGCGACAACGGGCGCGTGCGTTTCGAACTGCCGGGGCAAACCCTGTTTGCCCTGCGCTGGAGCGCTTCATGAGCCGCCCTTCGATGCTCTGCCGCGCGGTCTTGATGCCGCGCATGGCACCCTCATCAGGAGAAGAGACCATGGATGTTTTGCAAAAACTCAGCGGACATATTCGTCGTAAAGGCCTGCGAGCGACCTTGGGCAAGATCCGCAAACTGTACATTTTTTCCCATCAGCAACTGCTGTGGATGGAGCGCGACCTGGTCAGCCCGGTGCCGCCGCACAGGCTCAAACCCTATCCGCCGCTGCGCGTGGTCAGGATCACCGCGGACAACGCCAGCGCTTTCGCGCGTTACTTTGGCGACCGTGTCGGCACGATGGCCGAGCTGGCCAAAGAGGGCCACACCGGGCACATGCATGTCGACGAGCAAGGCGATGCCGTGGCGTTTATCTGGGGCACGCCGCGCAGTTATTTCGATCGGCACTACTACGGCTGCCGATTCCCGGTGAAGCCCGGCGAGTTCTTCGAGTTCGGCGGCGAACTGGCCCGGGCCTACTGGGGGACAGAGCTGTCGGTGGACCTGCAATTGCGCCTGTGGGAAGCCATGGCCGCCCAGGGCTGCCGAAAAGTGGTCGATGTCTGTGAGTCGACCAACATCCCGGCACTCAAGCTGCATCTGCGCATGAGCTATACCGAACAACGGCGGATCATGAATATCTACACGCTGTTCGGCCGCTGGCGCTTCTATCGCGAAACCCGCTACAGCGGTTCGCGCCTGGCGGCGCTGGGTAAAACTTCCCGTCCACCTGTCAATGCAACGGCGGCTTGAACCTATGGTGATGCGATTCGAATGGCGCACGTCCCTGTGCGCCGCCGACTTCCCGGCAACCGCGTATGAAACGCTGCGCCTGGGCGTGACCGACCATACGCCGTTCAACAATCTCGGCTGGTTATGTGCGGCGGAACAGGCTCTGGGTGAGGATCAGCGCCTGCACATTCTGCTCGGTTGGGAAGCCGCAGAACTACGCCTGTGCCTGCCGCTGGTAGCCAGCCGCGAGCGCTTCGCCGGCGTGCCGTTTCGGGTCTTGCATCACTTGGGTTATCCGCTGGCTGATCGTCTGGCTTTGCTGTCGTTGCTCGGCGGCGCGGACATGCACGAGGCGCTGCTGTTGATTCGCCAGCGCCTGCCCCATGCGCTGCTGCAACTCAATGAGCTCTCGGAACCGGCGGGTGAAGAAAGTGCCGTCACCGCATGGATGGCGCGCAGTTCCACGGCCGAGCGACGCCTGAGCTGCCGGGTGCCAGTGCATCTGATCAGCGAAGCCGACCATCAGGAAGTCTCCGGCGACCCGCGCTACAAACTGCGCCGGGCACGCAAACGGATTGCCGCGTGCGGTGCGCAGATCCGCCGGATTACCCCGGATGCGCTGAGCATGGCTGCCTTGTTGCAGACCATCAGCGAAGTCGAGGCGGTGAGCTGGAAAGGCGATGAAGGCGTCGGGATTTTCGCCACACCGCGCAGTCGCCAATGGATCGAACGCGCTTTCACCGCCCTCGCCGGCCAAGGCCTGGTACGCGTGGTGATGCTCGAGCTGAACGGCCGCTGCATCAGCTATCGCCTCGGCCTGCTCGAACAGGGCCGGCTCTACGATTACAACCTCGCCTTCCTGCCGCAGTACGCCGACCTGGGCAGTGGCCGGGTGTTGCTGGAGGAATGGATTCGCTGGGGCCTGGACGAGCACTGGCGCTGGATCGATGCCTCGCGGGTCAGCCTGGAAAACTCCAGCCATCAACTGCACGAACGCATGACCGGGCAATTGGAACACTGGCGCTGGAGTTTCTATTCGTGGCGCCCAAGTGGGCTGGCATTGGGTCTGGCGCTGCGCATCTGGTATCGCTGCAAGCCCGCCGTGCAGCAGTGGCGCACCAGGCGCGCCAACAAAAAATCTGCAGCACTGGTGCAACCTGTCGCAATCACTCCGGAGGGCGGCCATGCCTCGCCAAGTCATAGTCAACGCTGATGACTTCGGTCTCAGCGCCAACGAAAACGCAGTGATCTTCGCTGCCTTCCACGCCGGCCTGATCAGCTCGGCCACGGCCATGGCCAACATGCCGGCGTTCGAAGCTGCCTGCACCATGGCCCGCCATCCGACGCTGCAAGGTCGGATCGGTCTGCACTTCAACCTGACCTACGGGCGCCCGCTGAGCCAGGCGATCCTGGGGCGGCGGACCTTTTGCGATGGCAACGGCGTGTTCGACCTCAACCTGCCCCGCCACAGCCTGTGGCTGAGTCGCGCAGACCGTGACGCGGTGCGCGCCGAGTTACAGGCGCAGTGGCAACGCTGCGTCGATCACGGCATGCGCCCGAGCCATATCGACTCGCACCAGCACGTACACAACATCTGGCCGATCGGCGAAGTCGTCGCGAAGTTTGCCGCCGAGCAAGGCGTACCGATTCGGCTGGCGCGCAACCTCGGGCACAACCTCACGTTGCCCAAGCGCCTATTCAAGGGTTTGCTCAATGGCCGTTTGCAGAGTCTGGCGCGGGTCACCGCCGATTACGTCTGTACACCGGTGGACCTGCGCAATGCCAGCGACCCCAGCGACGGCGTGCTGGAAATCGTCGCCCACCCGACCCGCCTCGGCGTCGATTTCGGTGATGCCTATCTCGACTCCGGCGAGTCTTTGAGCGAGGTAATCGAACAGGGTTTGAGAGGCGTCGCGCGAGTCTCGTATGCCGACCTCAATCGAGAAGAAACGCAGGGCGCTACGGCGCTCGAATGAATCACCGCTGTAACGACACTCACCACAACATCCGGGCCAAGACCCTGGAGGGGCATCATGAGCATCATCACCAAAGTGCAAGATCGCATCAGACAGAAAGGCCTGGGCCGCACCGTCGGCACGTTGTGGAAACGCTACGTGTTCTTCCACTGGGAACTGCTGTGGATGGAGCGCGACCTGGTCAGCCCGGTGCCGCCACACAAACTGCGCCCGTATGAAGGCCTGCGCAAAGTCGACATCACCCCGGAGAACGCCGTGGCGTTCAGCAAACACTTCGGCGACCGAGTCGGCACCATGGCCGAACTGGCTGCCGAGGGCCACACCGGGCACATGTACCTGGACGCCGATGGCCACGCCGTGGGCTTTATCTGGGGCAGCATTCGCGACTACCACGACCGCCACTATTACGGCTGCACCTTCCCGGTCAAACCCGGCGAGTTCTTCGAATTCGGCGGCGAAATGATTCGCGCCTACTTCGGCAGCAGCCTGTCGGTGGACGTGCAGGTTGCACTGTGGCAAGCGATGGCGGCGCAGGGTTGCACCAAGGTGGTCGACGTTTGCGAAACCCACAACATCCCGGCGCTTAAACTGCATATCCGCATGGGTTATCAGGAACAGGGTCGGGTAACCCACGTTTACTGCCTGTTCGGCCGCTGGAAATTCTTCCGCGAAACCCGCTATGAAGGCTCACGCCTGGATCCGCTGCGCAAACCGGGCCGGCCGGTGGTAAGTGCCGCGGCGCAGGCTTGATCCGGCCTTGTGAAATGTGGCGGTCGCAAGGCCGCCATCGCGAGCAGGCTCGCTGCCACACTGGAATGCGTTTCCCTGTGGGAGCGAGCCTGCTCGCGAAGAGGCCAGCCGTCGCAAAAAAGGTTCTCAGGCCTTGCTTGCCACCAGGCTAAAGCACATCGGCAGCTGCGCCTGCTGGTTCAGGTAGCAGTCATACACCTCTTCCCGGTTCGAATGCGCATATTCCTGAAAATCCACAATGCTCAGCCCCGCTCCAATGGCGCCGCTGAAGATCGCGCCCAGCGTATGCACGAACCAGTACGACTTTGCCGCCGGCTGCTCGACTTTACCTACGTAAACGATCGGCTCTTGCTGCACAAACGGCTCGGCACGGAAATACGAGCTGGCGAGGCGGTAGGGATCTTCAGCCTGCGGATCAACCATTTCCAGAAACGGATGGGTTTCGTAGATCACCAGCTTGCCGCCCGGCTTCAGCACCTGCGCGACATGACGGAAGAATTCGCCGATGTCAGGCATCCAGTTGAGTACCCCGATGGTGATCAGGGTGACGTCGAAGCGGTTATGCAGCGATGCGGGCAGATGGTGGATGTCGCTCTCGACGAATTCGGCATTGTGCGGCGAGCGGCTGTTGAGCTCGCGGGCCTGCTCAAGAAACGCGGCCGATTGATCGACGCCGACGACACTGCGCGCACCCAGCGCAAACAGCGACAGGCTCTCCCGACCGTTATTGCAGCCCAGTTGAATCACGTCTTTGCCGTCGACGTCCAGCAAGCCACGCAAGGTGTCGTCAAGGCAGCAAAACTCCCCCTGCGCAACATCGCTGAGCAATGCCTGCCAGTCCGGTGAATGCTGATGATGACGGGCGGAATCGTTCCACGCCTGTCGATTGCTTTCGATGGCGGTTTTGGGGTTGGGCACTTCCATGGCGCTACTCCGGGTGAGGCTCGTGATTGAGCGGCGTGAGTGTAGAACAGACGCGGGGTGGCGGTTGTTCCAATGTTGTAATCACACTGCGCAGTCCTCTTCAGCGAGTCCTACAGAAAAAGGAAGGAACTCGAGAAACCCCAACCGTTTTCCTACATCTTCCGTCGGTTGGCCGCCGGAAGCGCTCAGTCTAGGATTTGTCGAACTACAAGTACTCATGGAGCTCGACCAAGATGCAGTTCATCCAGACAACGACGACAGCAATCCCTGTACCGAATAGACTGCCAGGCATTGATCCCGGAGGCACTATGGACGGCAAAATCTTTCCCGACGATTCAGGGTTTGAAAGCGACGAGCAGGCTGCCAGTCATGATCGCTGGTTGCGAGCCAAGGTGCAGGCGTCCAGAGATGATCCCCATCCGAGTCTCCCCCATGAGGACGTGATGGCGGACATGCATGCCTTGATCGAATCCATGCGAAAAAAGGCCGATGCAGATTGAGTGGCGGCCCGAAGCCAAGGCCGATCTTTCGAACATCCTCAGATACATTGGCGAGAGAAACTTTGCAGCCGCAGTGAGTCTCTCGAAATCCATCGAAGAATCCACAACCTCACTCTCCGTTCATCCCCATCTCTACCGTAAAGGTCGATCTCCCGGCACCCGGGAAATCGTTGTACATCCTAACTACGTAGTGATTTATGAGGTGACGGATCGAATCGAGATACTTAGCGTTTTGCATACCCGACAGGAATATCCATAAAGACATCGCAGGAAAAAACGGTAGGACGTTCGCCCGATCGATAACACGCCGTTTGCCCAGTAGGCCCCACTATCAAAGATTCACATGACTCTGGTTAAGCCGCTCACGCAAAAACTCCACCAGCGCCTGTACCGGCCGCGAAGCCTGGCGATGCTGCGGATAAACCGCCGACAGGGTCAGTGGCTCCGGGCGCAACTCATCCAGCACTGGCACCAGCCGCCCGTCCTTCAGTGCCGCGCCGACGATAAAGGTCGGCAGATAGGTAATGCCCATCCCCTGCACCGCTGCGTCCCGCAGCAGTTCGCCGTTGTTCACGCGCATGCGGCCGGTGACGTTGATAAGTAGCGGTTTGCCCGGCGCTTCGTTGAAACGCCATTGCACCGAGCGCCCGTGGCCGTAAGGCAGGCAGTCGTGGCTGTGCAGGTCTTCGGGTTTGAGTGGTGTGCCGCGTTCGGCGAGGTAGGCCGGGCTGGCGCAGTAGACCCGTTCGATGCTGGCGATACGTCGGGCGATCAACGTCGAGTCCTCCAGCACGCCGATGCGCAGGGCCAGGTCGTAGCCTTCGCCGAGCAGGTCGACCGGGCGATCGCTCAGATCCACCTCAACGGTGACTTCGCGATAACGCTGCAGGAATAGCGGTAGCAGACAACCCAGATGCGCCACGGCAAACGACAACGGCGCGCTGAGGCGAATCGTGCCGCGCGGCTCGGCGGTTTCGCCGGCGATGCCCTGCTCGACCTGTTCCACCTCACCCAACAAGCGCAACGCCGATTCGTAATAGCTCTGCCCCAGCGGAGTGACGTCGAGGCGGCGGGTCGAGCGATTCAACAAGCGCACACCGAGGCGCTCTTCCAGTTGCATCAAACGGCGGCTGACGAACTGCTTGGACAGCCCCAACTGATCGGCCGCGGCGGTGAAGCTGCCGGAGTCCATGACCTGGCAAAAAATACGCATGTCTTCGAACGGGTTCATTGTCACTCTCTGGTGGACAGTTAAACGCTTTATAGCCGCTTTTTCGCTTTTCAGCAGCCCATTAATCTGTGCTCACGGTTTGAAAACAACCCTGAACACAAAGAGCTGCCGAAGGCAGCCATCTGATCGTTGGGACGCGGAGCGTCCCCGGCTGCATTCCCACGCAGAGCGTGGGAACGATCAGATCGCAGCCTTCGACAGCTCCTACATCACACATTCAAAAATGGAATTGAACATGAGCATCAAGAAAACCCTAGCCGCGTCCCTCCTCGCCCTGTCCGTCAGCAGCGCTTTCGCCGCTGGCAGTCCTGGCGTCGAACACAACACCCAGGCGTTCCTCGATGCCCTCGCCGCTGGTGGTGGTCGTCCGCTGGAGCAACTGAGCCCGAAGGACGCCCGTGCAGTGCTGACTGGTGCCCAAGCGTCGGTAAAGGTTGATCTGTCCGGCGTGGAAGTCAGCGACAAGGCGATCAAGGTCGACGGCCAGACCATCAACCTGAAAGTGGTGCGCCCGGCCAAGGTCAAGGGCGAGTTGCCGGTGTTCATGTTCTTCCACGGTGGCGGCTGGGTGCTGGGTGACTTCCCGACGCACCAGCGCCTGATCCGTGATCTGGTGGTCGGCTCTGGCGCTGTTGCGGTGTATGTCGATTACACGCCATCGCCGGAAGCGCAGTACCCGACCGCGATCAATCAGGCTTACGCCGCGACGAAATGGGTGGCCGAGCACGGCAAAGACATCGGTGTCGATGGCAAACGTCTGGCAGTGGCCGGCAACAGCGTCGGCGGCAACATGGCGGCGGTCGTGGCGTTGATGGCCAAGGAGCAGAAAACCCCTGCCCTGCGCTTCCAGCTGTTGATGTGGCCGGTAACCAATGCGCAATTCGACGACGCTTCTTACCAGCAATTTGCCGAGGGACACTTCCTTACCAAGGGCATGATGCAGTGGTTCTGGGACAACTACACAACCAACCCGGCCGAGCGTGCGCAGATCCATGCCTCGCCACTCAACGCCAGCGCCGAACAGCTCAAGGGCCTGCCCGCTGCGCTGGTGCAGACCGCCGAGTTCGACGTGCTGCGTGACGAAGGCGAAGGCTATGCGCGGCACCTGGATGCGGCCGGCGTGCCGGTGACCTCGGTGCGTTACAACGGGATGATTCATGACTTCGGCCTGCTCAATCCCCTGAGCCAGATTCCGGAAGTCAAAGCGGCGGTGCGTCAAGCGGCGGCTGAACTGAAGACTCATCTGAATCCATAAAAGCGAAAGATCGCAGCCTGCGGCAGCTCCTACAGGAAAACGCATTCCAAAGTAGAAGTTGTCGCAGGCTGCGATCTTTTCATTTGCAGCCATTGCGGAGCTTCGGTCATGACCCTTTTCTACGCCCACCTGCTGTCCTGGAGCGCTGTGCTGTTGCTGCTCGACGCCGCGCTCTGGCATTTCTCGCCCTTCAGCCATCGCGCGCCGCGAGTCGGTGTGCGTCTGGCACTGTTTCTGGCATTCAGCGCGCTGGTGATCAACGCCGGTGTCAGCCCGTTGCAGGCGCCGCTTTTCGCTGATGATCGCGTGGCACAACTGGGGGCGACGGCGCTGGGGATTCTCTGGTGGTTGTACGCAGCACGGGTGCTGACCGAAGTGATCGGCCTGGCGCTGATGCGCCGCATCGGTCACAGCGGTCGCTTGCTGCAGGATGTCATCGGTGCGCTGGTGTTTCTGGTCGCGATTGTCGCGGCGGCCGGTTACGTGCTGGAGCTGCCGGTCAAAGGTCTGCTGGCCACCTCCGGGGTGGTCGCGATCGTGGTCGGTCTGGCGCTGCAAAGCACCCTCGCCGATGTGTTTTCCGGCATCGTCCTCAACACCACCAAGCCGTATCAGGTGGACGATCTGGTGATGATCGACGGCGTCGAAGGCAAGGTCTTCGATATCGACTGGCGCGCCACGCACCTGCTGACCAGCGCCGGCACCATGGCCGTAGTACCGAACTCGGTGGCGGCCAAGGCGAAAATCGTCAATCTCAGCCGGCCGAGCAACATGCACGGTGTCTCGATCAGTATCAAAGTGCCGAACCACATTCGTCCGCGTCGGGTATTGGATGCCCTTGATCGCACTCTGCAGGGCAGCAGTTCGCTGTTGCTCAGCCCGGCGCCGAAAGCCGTACTCAAAGAAGCCGGCGAAACCATGTCGGAATACGTTGCCAGCGGTTTCATCGCTGAGCTGGGCAAGAAGAGCGAAGTGCGCAATCAACTGTTCGACCTCGCCCATCGCCATCTCGAAGCCGCAGGTATTTCGCGCCATCCCGACGGCGTGATCGAACCGTCGAGCCGCGCCCGTGCGTTGCTGGATGAGGTGAAGATTTTCCGCTCGCTGAGCAGTGAAGAGCGCGATCGCCTCGCTGAGTCGATGGTCGCGCAGCAGTACACGGCCGGTCAGGTGGTGCTGGATCTGGACGAGGTGCCGGACAGTCTGTTCGTGATCGCCACGGGCGTGGTCAGCGCGACGGTGCCGGACGGCAATGGCCAGACCGAGGCCGGGCGCATGGGGCCGAGCGAAGTCATGGGCGAACAGAGCATTCTTGCCGATACACCGTCGCAGGCGACGTTCACAGCGCTGACGTCGAGCATCATCTATCGTCTCGACAAACAGTTGACCCGTGAGTGCATGGACAAGCGCAGCGAAGTCGGCCGGGCCTTGAACAAGTTGCAGGCGGTGCGTCAGCAGAACAGTCGCCTCGCGTTGATGGCCAAACCGGTGGCGGTGAAGAAAGGTGGTTTTTTGGGGTGGTTGCAGAAGCGCTAACAGCAAAAGATCGCAGCCTTCAGCGGCTCCTACGGGAAAATGCATTCCCATGTAGGAGCTGCCGAAGGCTGCGATCTTTTGATTTTCTTACTTGGCAGTGAACTTGGTATAGCTGTTGATCAGGTTGCGATAGTTAGGCAGACGCTCGGACAGCAGATGCGCCAGGCCTTCCATGTCGTTGCGCCAGTCGCCTTGCAGCTCGCAGGCCACAGCGAACCAGTTCATCAGGTGTGCACCGGCGGCCGACATCCGCGCCCACGCCGCTTGTTGCACGGTGGTGTTGAAGGTACCCGACGAGTCGGTAACAACAAACACTTCAAAGCCTTCAGCAATCGCCGACAGGGTCGGGAATGCCACGCAGACGTCGGTCACTACACCGGCGATGATCAGTTGCTTGCGGCCGGTGGCCTTGATCGCTTTGACGAAGTCTTCGTTGTCCCAGGCGTTGATCTGGCCTGGACGCTGAATGAACGGAGCGTCAGGGAATTGCTCGAGCAGTTCCGGCACGATCGGGCCGTTTGGACCTGCGTCGAAGCTGGTGGTCAGAATGGTCGGCAGCTTGAAGAACTTGGCGATGTCGCCCAGTGCCAGCACGTTGTTCTTGAACTCGTTCGGCGAGAAGTCCTGCACCAGCGAGATCAGACCGGTCTGGTGATCGACCAGCAGGACGACGGCATCATCTTTGTTCAGACGCTTGTAAGGAACGCTCATGGCAAAACTCCTGGATGGATGGTTGTTGCGGGAAGCGCCGGCCCTGATGACCGGCGCTTTTTTCAAACTCAGAACGCGAAGCAGGAACAGCCGAACGCGCCCCAGAAACCGGCGAAATCGCTGACCGGCGCATTAGACATCCGCGCTTTTTCATGGCTGTGGGTGTGCACGGCGCATGGCCCGCTGCACTGGTGAACCTGCGCTTGCAGTGGCGAGTTCGGGCGCCAGTGGCCCGGGACTTTGACTACCGGCGACCAGTCCGGCAGCACCGGAATCGAGCGCGGGCCGAGGTCTTCGAAATCGCCGGCGGCGTAGACGATCTTGCCGCCGACCACGGTCATGACCGACTCGATCCACTTGATCGCTTCTTCTTCAACGCTGAAGAAGTCCGCGCTCAGTGCCGCGAGGTCTGCCAGTTGGCCGACGCGGATCTGGCCCTTCTTGCCCTGCTCCGAGGAGAACCACGCGCTGCCGTGGGTGAACAGCTCCAGCGCGGTGCTACGTGGCAAACCTTCTTCGTACAACGCCAGACCGCCAACGGTGCGGCCGCTGACCATCCAGTACAGCGAGGTCCACGGGTTGTAGCTGGACACGCGGGTGGCGTCGGTACCGGCGCCGACCGGCACGCCTTCGGCGAGCATGCGCTTGATCGGTGGCGTGGCTTCGGCAGCTTGTTTGCCGTAGCGATCGACGAAGTATTCACCCTGGAACGCCATGCGATCCTGAATCGCAATGCCGCCGCCTAGCGCCTTCACGCGCTCGATGTTTTGCGGGGTGATGGTTTCAGCGTGGTCGAAGAACCACGGCAGACCGTTGAACGGAATGTCGCGGTTGACCTTCTCAAACACGTCGAGCATACGGCTGATCGATTCGTTGTATGTGGCGTGCAGACGGAACGGCCAGCGCTGCTCAACGAGGTGGCGCACCACCGGTTCCAGCTCCTGTTCCATGGTCTGCGGCAGGTCCGGACGCGGTTCGAGGAAGTCTTCGAAGTCGGCGGCGGAGAACACCAGCATTTCGCCGGCGCCGTTGTGGCGCAGGTAATCGTCGCCCTGATGCAGCTTGACGCTGCCGGTCCAGTTCTGGAAATCGGTCAGCTCTTCTTTCGGCTTCTGGGTGAACAGGTTGTAGGCGATGCGCACGGTCAACTGGTCGTCTTTGGCCAGTTGCTCGATGACTTGGTAATCGTCCGGATAGTTCTGGAAACCACCGCCGGCGTCGATCGCACTGGTCAGGCCGAGACGATTGAGTTCACGCATGAACTGGCGGGTCGAGTTGACCTGATATTCCAGCGGCAGCTTCGGCCCTTTGGCCAGGGTCGAGTAGAGAATCATCGCGTTCGGCCGCGCGACCAGCATGCCGGTCGGGTTGCCGTTGCTGTCGCGCACGATCTCGCCGCCCGGCGGGTTCGGCGTGTCGCGGGTGTAACCGGCCACGCGCAGGGCGGCGCGGTTGAGCAACGCGCGGTCGTAGAGGTGCAGGATGAACACCGGAGTATCCGGCGCGGCCTGGTTGATTTCTTCCAGGGTCGGCATGCGTTTTTCGGCGAACTGGAATTCGTTCCAGCCACCGACCACGCGCACCCATTGCGGGGTTGGCGTGCGATCAGCCTGGTCCTTGAGCATGCGCAGCGCGTCGGCGAGCGATGGCACGCCTTCCCAGCGCAGTTCGAGGTTGTAGTTCAAACCGCCACGAATCAGGTGCAAGTGCGAGTCGTTGAGGCCAGGGATGACGCAGCGGCCCTTCATGTCGACCACTTGTGTGGCGTTGCCTTTGAGGGCCATGGCCTCGGCATCGTTACCGACGACGACGAAGCGGCCGTCCTTGATCGCCACCGCACTGGCCAGTGGTTTTTCCCGGTCTACGGTATGAAACTGGCCATTGAATAAAATCAGATCGGCGCTCATCGCAGTTCCTCAAGCGAAAGTGAAAAGAAGCAAACCCCGCTCAACGCGGCGAGGTTTCTTGGGAATCGAGGTGTTCATAGGCCTGACTGGCTTCCAGCCACGGGGTGAACAAACGAGTAACCGGCGGCATCACCACGTAGACCACCGAGAGGACGATGGTCAGGGTGATCAGGAACGTGGCGACCACGTAGTTGGACAGAAGCGGATGCAGCGCCAGCAACGGCCCCCAGATCAGCGGCACCAGCAGGGTGTGCGGCAGAATCACTAACAGGGTGACGACAGCCTGCTTCCAGCGCGGCGGTGGCGAGCCGGCTTCGGCCAGCGGGGTGAACCAGAATTCATTGACCGGCGCGACTTCGGTCTGATCACCGTCAGCCAGCATCGGTGCGGCTTCAGCCACCAGCGCCTGACGCTCGGAGGATTCCAGCCAGCCCTGCATCGCTTCGGTGGAGCTGAAGCGCAATACGCACGTGTAAAAATCCAGACGCCCGCGCTTTCCGCGCACCACGTCCACACCCAAATGCCCTTCGCGCTGGCCGGCGATGCGCACGATGTTGCGCAGCCATGCTTCATAGGCCGATTCGAAACCGGCCTTGACCGAGTGTTTGATGATTAACGTGACGGTCTCATCGGCCCCCGGTGCTTGTGAATTGAGGACTTCAGGCATAACGCAGCACTCCGGGCAAACGAACAGGAATCGCCAGCCGTCCGGGCCCGGCGATCAATACGGTGGTGAAAAGAATCAACAGCAACCAGCCAAACTGCCCCTCAGCCACACTCCATTGCGGATGCACGACCAGCAACGCCACGAGCAGTACAAAGAGAATAGGCAGGCAGGCCAATCGCGCCAGTACACCGGCGACGATCAGTAACGGGCAGAGGACTTCGGCAAAAATCGCCAGGATCAGCGTCAGGTGGGCGCCAAGGTGGAACGGGTCTTCGATCAGTTGCAGTTGCGCGGTGAAGTCCAGCAACTTGGGCAAGCCGTGCACGCACAACAGAAACAACCCGCCGCTGACCCGCAGGAACAGCAACCCGATGTCGCGCGCCTGTTCATCCCTCGTAGCAATCATGACCCGACCCTTTGAATGTCATTGACGAGAATCATGCCAAGGCCGGGGCGGAAGAAATTGGATGGGTGTGCTTAGTTGCTTTTCAGGTCACTGACGTTCTGCTGCCAGCCACAAACAATGTGAGAGTGAGCCTGCTCGCGAAGGCGTCAGGTCAGTCACATCCACACTAACTGACACACCGCTTTCGCGAGCAGGCTCGCGCCTACAGGTTTTTGTGGTGACCAACAATGTTCATTCCACCCCGAATCCCTGTGGGAGCTGGCTTGCCAGCGATTGGTCGGCACATCCACCACCTTCTTTGACGGACCCACCGCAATCGCTGGCAAGCCAGCTCCCACAAGTCTATGTGCCGAATCACAAAGCCCGGTCAGCCCCGAATTTCTCTGTGGGAGTGAGCCTGCTCGCGAAGGCGTCAGGCCAGTCACATCCACACTAACTGACACACCGCTTTCGCGAGCAGGCTCGCTGCCACAGGAGAACTGCTTGTGTAATCGAGGGCGGTTAAAGCGCCGGAATATCCAGCGGCGCCGCCATGAACTGGCTGATGCGCGAGCGCAGCCACTTCTCCGCCGGGTCGTTGTCATGCACCCCGCTCCACGCCATCGACAATTGCGCGGCATCGATCGGGAATGGCGGATCTTCGGCACGCAGGGCGCAGCCTTCGACCAAGGCACAGGCGGCGTAGTCCGGGACCGTCGCGATCATCTCGGTACCGGCGAGCAAGGCGCGCAAGCCGCTGAACTGCGGTACGCCGAGAACGACTCGGCGGCAACGGCCGATCTTGGCCAGATCCAGATCGATATTGCCGCTCAGGTCACCGGAGAACGACACCATCGCGTGCGGACGCTCGCAATATTCGTCCAGGGTCAACGGCCCCGGACGGTCGTCGCCGCGCAGCACTTTGCACGGAATATCACGCAGCTTCTTGCGCTTGGCGTTGGCCGGCAGATCCGTGGTGTAGCTGACACCCACGGAGATTTCTCCAGAGGCCAACAGCGCCGGCATCAACAGATAGTTGGCGCGGCGCACCACCACGACGATCCCCGGCGCCTCCTGCTGAAGCTGGCGCAACAGCGGTGGAAACAGACCGAACTCGGCGTCGTCCGACAGACCGATGCGAAATACGTCGCAACTGCTGGCCGGTTCGAACTCCTTGGCGCGGCTGACTGCGCCGGAAATCACGTCCATTGCCGGTTGCAATTCCTTGAGGATCGCCAGCGCCCGCGCTGTCGGCTCCATGCCGCGACCGTTGCGCAGCAGCAACGGATCGTCGAACAGATCACGCAAGCGCCCCAGTGCAGCACTGACCGCCGGCTGGCCCATGAACAGTTTTTCCGCCACACGGGTCAGATTCTTTTCGAACATCAGCGCTTCGAAAATCACCAGCAGGTTCATGTCGACGCGGCGCAGATCGTTACGGTTCATGGGTGTGGTTTCCTTATCGGTGTCAGACGCTTTTTGCCACAGGCGTTGGGCACTTTACTCGATCAATGGCACTTTCGCCGCGCGTTTGTAGGGGCCGTACTCTACCGGCACCCATTGGAAATGTTTGCCCTCGGCGGTGATGTGGCCGATGCCCGGGAACGGCAGATGCGCTGCCGTCACCCAGGTCTTGCTCGCTGCCGCAGCACTGAACACTGCCTGACGACTGCTGATCGCCTGCTGACTGTTGACGTCGAAACCGATCGACACTTCCGGGTGCAAAAACTGCACCGCCAGGTTATGCACCAGGTCGCCCATGAACACGATGCTCTGCTGCTGCGAATTGAAGCGATATGTGGTGCTGCCCGGCGTGTGGCCGGCTTCGAGGGTTGCTTCGACCAGTCCCGGCAGTGGCGACTGCCCGGCGGCAAACGTCTTGAAGCGGCCGGCGGCAACATAGGGCGCCGTAGAGTCCCGGGCTATCTTGAAAAACTCTTTTGCGCCCGCCGGGGCCTTGGCCAGCGCTGCCGGATCGAGCCAGTAGTCGGCCTCGGCTTTGGCTGCAAACACGGTGGCGTTGGCGAACACCGGTTTCTTTTCGGCGTCGACCAGACCGCAGACGTGATCGAGGTGCAGGTGCGTCAGCAGAATCGTGTCGACCTGTTCAGGCTTGTAACCGGCGGCCTGCATGTTGGCCGAGAGTTGGCCTGCGGTGGCGCCGATGCACTGCCCTGCGCCCGTGTCGACCAAAATCAGTTGTTTGCCAGTGTTGACCAGAAAGGCATTGAACGCCGTCTGCACGCCAGGGGTTTCAATCGAACGGCGCGCAAGCAGCGCGCGAATCTGACTCTGGCTCATGCCCCGCAACAACTTCGGCGACAAATCGTTGTAACCGTCGAACAACGCGGTGACTTCGTAATCGCCGACAGCCAGCCGGAAATAACCCGGCGCCTGAGTGCCAACCTGCGGTGCCTGCGCCATGGCGCCGGACATTGCCAGCACGACCGCCAGCGTCGTTGCCGCTTTCACCAAGCTTTTCATTGCATTCCCCTTTGAACCTGGCCAACGGCGGCCGTGCTTTGTCGACATCGTCGCGCAAAGCGCCGGGCGCTGACTTGCAAGGATGTGCTGAGTTCCAGCCTGAGCGAGGAAATTAACAACGATTAACTCGTCAGTCTCAAGGCATCGCCCAACAATGAAGCCCTCTGCGCAGCGTTGCTTTTTTGACCTGAGGGAATGCGCCGACCGTGCCTTCCCCACCGACACGGACCTTGGCCATGGCTTATCTACAGCAATCCGTCGCCCTCGCCCCTGCCAGCGAACCGCGTAAAAACACGACTGGCGGACTCAGTCCGCAGCGCGAACGCCAGATCAAACAGTTGATCCTGGATCGCTTGGGCGAAAGCCTCGAAGTGGCTGAACTGGCCCGGGCATGTGCACTGTCACGCAGTCATTTCTCCCGCGCATTCAAGTGCAGCACCGGCCTGTCGCCACAGGACTGGATCCGCGCCCAGCGCCTGGCTCGAGCCAAGTTGCTGATCCAGCACACCGACTTGAGCCTGACGCAAATCAGCCTCGAATGCGGCTTCTGCGATCAGGCGCACTTCTGCCACATGTTCACCCGCAGCGAGGGCATCAATCCCTTCGCCTGGCGCTGTCGAGTCATGGATAAACCGAAAAACACCGCAGCGCAGCCTGCGGTGTTTTGACTGCTGCCGTTACGCCACCCGTTGCACTGATGCTCAAACCTGAGGATTATGCCCGGACACCCCGGATCAGACGGCCTGCGCATGCGCCAGGCACTGATTCGCCCTGTCCGCCGCATCACCGCAGGAGCGCGCTGTTGAGTTTTTCCCCGAATCAGGCCATTGCGTTTGGCCCCTATCGGATTCATCCCGGGCAACGATTGCTACTTGAAGGCCAACAGCCTTTGCGCCTGGGACGGCGGGCGATGGACATCCTCCTGATTTTGCTGGCCCATGCCGGTGAAGTGGTGAGCAAACAGCAATTGATGGCCGGGGTCTGGCCAGACAGTGTCGTTGAAGACATCAATTTGCGCGTGCACATGGCAGCGCTGCGCAAAGCGCTTGGCGACGGGCAGAACGGCCAGCGCTACATCGTCACCGTGGCGCAGCGCGGCTACAGCTTTGTCGCACCGTTCGTGCTCGACAGCATCGAAGCAACGCCTGCGGTCGCCGCGCCCCGGCACAACCTGCCGCTGCGTCGTACGCGGATGATTGGTCGCCAACCCCTGATCGATCACTTGATTACGCAACTGCCGCGCCGACGCTGCATCACTCTGGTCGGCCCCGGCGGCATTGGCAAGACCACCGTCGCCCTGCGCGTCGCTGAACAATTGCTCGACCAGTATCGCGACGGCATCCGCCTGGTGGATCTGGCGCCCATCGCCGATCCCGCGCTGATCGGCTCGCATCTGGCGACGCTGCTTGATCTGTCCGCAGCTGAAGGCGATGCGCAGGCTGGTCTGGTCGACGGCCTGCGAGAACGGCAAATGTTGTTGGTGATCGACAACTGCGAGCACTTGATCGATGCGGTCGCGTCGCTCAGCGAGCAGATTCTGCGGGGGGCACCAAAGGTGCATATCCTGGCGACCAGCCGCGAGAGCCTGCGCGCTGAGGGTGAGTTCGTGCAGCGTCTGGAATCGCTCGAATGCCCGTCCATGTCGACCCCGATGGAGCCGGCCCAAGCACTGGGCTTTGCTGCGATGCAGTTGTTTGTCGAGCGCGCCACCGCAGCCAGGGAAAACTTCCGACTGAGCCACGCCGAGTTGCCGCAAGCGATCGAAATCTGCCAGCGCCTGGACGGCATTCCGCTGGCACTGGAACTGGCCGCCGCGCAGGTCAGCGAATTGGGCATGGACGGATTGCTCAAGCAATTGCGCGAGGGTTTGCCGCCATTGTCGGCCGGACACCACAGCAGCGCCGAACGCCACCTGACCCTGCGCGCGACGATGGACTGGAGTTTCAACCTGCTCAACGTCTGCGAGCAAACCTGTTTGCGGCGACTGGGGATTTTCCGCGGCAGCTTCACCCTCGCCTCGGCAGCAGCGGTGATCATCGGCCAACAGATTGATCCCGGCGCGGTGTTCACCGCCGTCACACAATTGGTGGCCAAATCCCTGCTGAGCGTCGAAGTGGGCGACGAAGATGTTTTCTATCGCTTGCTCGACACTACCCGCCACTACGCACTGGAAAAACTCGAACAGGCCGACGAGCTCAACGCAACCCGCCAACGCCACGCCGAGCGATGCCTGACACTGATGCAGCAGGCGCAGGCGGATTGGGACAATACTCCGACTGTATTGTGGATGGAGCGCTATGCCCGGGGTCTGGAGGATTTGCGCGCGGCACTGGACTGGAGTCTCAACGGCCCGGGACCGGATGAGCTGGGGGTGCAACTGGCAGCCGCGTCGGCGCCTTTGTGGCAGGAGCTGTCGTTGCTGCGCGATTACAGCCGCTATGTGCGCCGGGCACTGAGTCTGCTGGAGGCTTCGCCAGCAGACTCGCTGCTACCGCCCTGCCCTCGCCTGCAAATCGCCTTGAAACTGGCGCTCGGTAGCGCCAGCTATCACACCTGGGGCGGCACGCCACAAACCATTCAGGCCTTCGTCGACGCCTGCCAATTGGCCGAGGAACACGGCGATCTGGCCGGGCAACTGCGCGCAGTGTCGGGGCACATGGCGGTCAATCTGAGTTGCGGGCATTACCGCATGGCTTTGGCCCAGAGTGAGCAATTCGACCGCATCGGCCTGCACGGCGAACCGCTGCTGTCACTGAGCACACATCGCTTGCGCGTGCTGGCCCTGCATTATGCCGGCGACCAGCCGCAGGCACGCGTACATGCCGAGCAGGTGCTGCAACGCATGGCACACAGCGGCCATCTCAATCGTTTCACCCATGGTTTTGGCGTGCAGTACGATCAGAGCGTCGCTTCGCTGACAGTGCTGGCCCGAGTGCTGTGGTTGCAGGGCCTGCCCGAGCAAGCCTGGCGCGCCGCACGGCAGGCGCTGGACATCGCCGTGCAGATCAATCACGGCACATCGATCTGTTACACCCTGGCGCTGGCCAGTTGTCTGATCGCTCATTACAACGGCGACCATGTAAACGCCCGCGCGCTGCTGCAGTTGCTGCTGGAACAATCGCAGAAGCACTCGGTGCTGCTGTTCAATAACTGGGGCCGGCAGTATGCGCAGGTGATCGATCCGGATAATGCCGTGCCCGTACCAGCACAGAGCAGCGGTCTGATTCGGGAAGTGATGGTTACGCTGGATGAGCGTTTTGTCGATGATGCACTGGTGGAGCGCGCGCGCAATGGCGATGCGGGATGGAGTGCAGCGGAGATATTGCGGGCGCGGGCGGCGGCATTGTTGAAGGGTTCATCCTGTGGGAGCGAGCCTGCTCGCGAATCGGCCCGCTCAGACACCGCTGAAACCCGAGAAGCCGAACAAACCCTGCAACAAGCTCTGGCCATCGCCAGAAGCCAGGGCGCCCTCGCTTGGGAACTGCGCAGCGCCACGGACCTCGCCCGATTATGGCAGCGCCAGTTCCGCCATCGCGAAGCATGGGATTTGCTCAGCCCCATTTACCAGCGCTTCACCGAAGGCTACGCCACACCGGACTTGCGCAAGGTCCGCCTGCTACTCGACAGCCTCCACGAGCAGTGCCCGGCCTGAAGCGTTGCGCGTTCTGCTGAGATAGCGCGCATGGCGCTGTTTCAGTTCGAACTTGTCGTCACTGCGCTCGAACTGATCACGAGCATAGCGGCGCACGGTGTTGAGCATCCAATAGCGGGCCGTCGCACGGTTGGGTTCTCGAACAAGCAACGATTTGCGCGCCAACCCTTCGATTATCGCGGACAGTCTGGAACCCGCCAGATCCGCGCTGCTGATCACACTCAGTGCGGCCTCCAGGGTAAAGCCCGCGCTGAATACCGACAGACGCAGCAGCACACGCTGTTCCATTGCCGTCAGGTACTGGAAGCTCCAATCGATCGCAGCGGCCATCGACTGATGGCGCGGTTCCGCGGTGCGCCGGCCTTGGCCAAGCAACTGCAGGCCGTTTTCAACCTGTGCCTGCAAGCCGATCAAGCCCAACGCGTCGATCTGCGCAGCGGCGAGCTCGATCGCCAGCGGCAGACCGTCCAGTTGACGGCAGATCTCGCGCACACCTGGCAAATCCTGCTCACGCAAACAGAAGCCATGCTGCCGTGCCCGCGCGCGATTGACGAACAACTGCACCGCCGGATAGCCCATGGCTTCTTCGACGGTGTTCAATGTCGAGCGCTTGGGAATCGCCAACAGCGGCACGTAATGAACGGTCTCCTGCGCGACTTGCAAGGCTTCGCGGCCGGTGACCAGAATCGACAGGCGAGGCGCAGCATGCAACAGCGTTTCCGCCAGTGCCGCACAGCTGTCGCGCTGGTGGTCGCAGTTATCCAGTATCAACAAGGCGTGCCGGCCGGTCAGTGCGAAAAAGTCTGTCTTCAGGGTGTGCAACAGGCGCTCGAGCAATGGAATGTCATCTTCGAGGCTGGCAAGGTCGACCCACCAGGCGCCATCGCGAAAGTATTGCAGGAGCAATTCCGACACGCGCAATGCCACTGTGGTCTTGCCAACACCCGGCGCACCGGTAATCGTCATCAAGCGGCATACCGGCATTTGTCGAACCAGACTACCAATCAGGGCGTCGCGCCCACTGACTGGCGTCAGTCGTGCCGGAAGATTGTGCAGGGGCATGAGCGCGGCAGCGGGCATGGTCAGCGCATCACTGGTGCCCTGCTCCACCGGGGCGACAAAACTGTAGCCGCAGTGCGCCACGTGAATGATGAAACGCTGCCCGTTTACGCCGTCACCCAGTGCGCGACGCAACGCCGCAATGTGCACACGCAGGTTGATCTCTTCGACGACCGAGGTCGGCCATACTCGAGCAATCAACTGCTCTTTGCTGACCACCTCACCCGCGTGTTCGAGCAGCGCCTGAAGGATGTCCATGGCGCGCCCGCCCATGCGCAACGGCTGCTCTCCTTCAAGGACCAGACGTTGGCGCACATGAAAGGCGTAGGGGCCGAAACGCAGCACTGAACCGTGGCTTGTGTCGTTGTGATTATTCATGCCAAACATCTTGGCACTCTCGCGTGACGATACAACCGCCAGAGCCGACGCAGCACGGACATCCGACTGCGTCAGACGGACAGAACCGCTCTAGCTGAACTGTTCGCGGTATTGTAACGGTGTAAGACCGAGCTTTTCGGCGAACAACGAGCGCATGTGCCGGACACTGCCAAAGCCGCTTTTGTAGGCGATGGTCTTGAGCGGCAGATCGCCGGTTTCCAACAGGTTTCGCGCGCAGTCAATGCGGGCATTCTGCAAAAACTCCATCGGCGTCATATTGACGTCACGGGCGAACAGGCGAGCAAAGTGCCGTGCGCTCATGTTCGCCAATCCAGCCATGCGCTCGACGGTGAACGCTTCATCCAGATGTTCAAGGACGTAATTCTGTGCGCGGGTGATGGGCGTTTCTTGCGGTGAGACTGCCGCCATCAACGGGCTGAACTGCGCTTGCCCGCCCTGGCGCTTCATGACCACCAACAAGACCTTGGCGACGTCCTGGGCGATTTTCTTGCCGTGATCTCTGGCCACCACCGCCAGCGCCAGGTCGATGCCGGCCGTAACGCCACCGGAGGTGATGAGATTACGATCCTCGACGTAGATCTGATCGGTGGTCACCGTGGTTTTCGGGAAAGCCTTGATCAGCCGTTCGGTGTAGTTCCAGTGCGTGGTGACGCGATAACCATCAAGGAGGCAAGCGTGGCCGAGGATGAATGCGCCAGTGCAAATCGAACCGTAACGCTCCGCGCGCGGCACGGCTTTTTTCAACCAGCCAAACAGCTCGGGAAATCTCTGGTTATAGGCGCCGGGTCCGCCCGGCACCAATAGCAGGTCATAGCGCTCGGCCGCTTCGTCGATGTGCAAGTCAGCCTGAACCTGCACGCCGTTGGACGCCCTAAGCAAGCCGCGCTCTGTGCCGAGAGTCGTCAATTGATAGTGCAGATCAGGTTTCAGATAACGGTTGGCGACTGAAAACACCTCCAGCGGCCCCGCCATGTCGAGCATCAGAAAGTCAGGGAACAGCACCATTGCCACGGTTTTCATGGGAGGTTTCACACATATTCAAGGGTCAATACGCACGCTTCAGCCAAGGCATTATGGCGGACCGAGTGTTCAGGAGCGTGATCGAATGGGTGAACCATAACGCAAAACTGTCAACCTGAGCCGGACAGTCTTTCAATTTCCATCTACTTATTGCCTCACCGGGTAACCAGTAACCTTCTCCTCACTCGGACGAATTCACGTCCCGCCAGGAGATTTCATCATGCTGACTCTTCGCAAAGCCTCCGATCGCGGCCTCGCCAATCACGGCTGGTTGAAGTCGTTTCACACCTTTTCTTTCGCCAGCTACCGCAACCCGCGTGAACAGGGTTTCTCCGATCTGCTGGTGATCAACGATGACCGGGTCGCCGCCGGCAAAGGCTTTGGCCAGCACCCGCACCGCGACATGGAGATCTTTTCCTATGTGCTCGAAGGCGCGCTGGAACACAAGGACACCCTCGGTACTGGCTCGGTGATCCGCCCCGGGGACGTGCAATTGATGAGTGCCGGCAGCGGCGTGGCGCACAGTGAGTTCAACCACTCGGCCACCAAGCCCGTGCACTTTCTGCAAATCTGGATCGTGCCGGATGTCAGTGGCGCCAAGCCGCGCTATCAACAGGAACACTTCAGCGCGCAGAAAAAACGTGGTCGCCTGCAACTGATCATCTCGCCGGACGGTAGCAATGGCTCCCTGAAAGTCCGTCAGGATGCGCGGGTCTACGCCGGGTTATTTGACGGCGAGGAAAGTGCCACGCTGAAATTGCCGGCCAATCGTTACGCTTACGTGCACGTTGCGCGTGGCAGCGTCGAACTCAATGGCCAAGCCTTGCAGGAAGGCGACGGCGTGCGGGTTCGTGAAGAACAGCTGCTCACCTTGAGCAACGGGGTCGATGCCGAAGTGCTGGTGTTCGACTTGCGGCCTCAGGAGTTGCCGGAAATGCCATGATCTGGCGCGATGCAGAACGGCCTTCCACTGAAGGCCGTTTTTTATTGCGGCGGCTCTGCTGAGGGTTGTACGACAGGTTTGGGTGACGATACCTCTTTGCCAATCTGAATCGCTGCCAGCGTGGTTTGTATCGTGGTCAACACCGCCGCCTGATTGGCAAAATGTGCGCCAACCAGCAAGGAAGCCACGCCGAGGAAATGCACAGTGGTGGCAGCCCAGTAATTGGCCTTTACCGTCGATGCCTGTCTGATCGCTTCCCGCGATTCGTCGGCGATTTTCTGCACGCCCATCCACATCAGGTCATAACGCTTGTCCCGTTCCTGCAGGGCCTTGTCCCGTTCAAGATAGACCTTGTCCCGCTCTGCCTGAGCAGCCAGGAACCCGCGAATGTCGGCGCGCATTTCTGCCACGCGGCCATCCATCCTCGTCTCGATGGTTTCTATCCTGGCATCGAATTCTTCGCGACTTATGCTGCTCATGATTTACCTGTCCCGCCCCGCGTCCGATCTGTCCGTGACTGCATATTGATTCACTTCCCTGATTTTCAATTCGACACCTTTCTGCGGCTACGCGGCCTTCCCTGGCTCTTCGTTTCGATGCATCACTGAGGTCTGCATCGAGCTGCAGTGACAATAGAACTCATCACGGACTACAACAAGCCGGCCCATTCTGTCTCGGACGTAGGCTGTTTCGTCAGCAGTTGTAGCCTCGGCAAAACCCTGAACCACTTATTCGTTTTCCAGCGCAAAAGCCTCAACGATCTGCTCGATGACCGCCCGTACCCGCGCGGTGTGACGCAGGTCGGCGTGGGTGACCAGCCACACTTCATACGGCAGCGGCCGGGTCCGCTCCGGCCAAAGTCTGACGAGGCCATCGCGTTCGCCCATGTATACCGGTATCTCGCCTATCCCGAGGCCTGCGGCAAGGGCTCGACGCACCAAAAGGCTGGAGCTGAGCGTGGCGACGATGCGTCCGCGGGTCAACGGTTCAGAGACCAGCGTTAGGTCTTTTTTGCTCTGTAAGTACGGCTGATACACCACCAGATCATGGCCCTCGAAAGCGTTGCCGGGCTGCGGTTGTCCATGGCGCTCGACATAGGCCTGTGCTGCGAAAAGTCCTACAGGCCAACGGGCGATTCGCCGAGCGATGAGATCCGGGTTATCCGGCCGAGTATTGCGCACCGCGATATCGGCTTCGCGCTTGGCCAGACTGAGGATTTGCGTCGACGCATCCAGCTGAATCTGCACGTCGGGGTGCTGGTCATGCAGGCGCGCCATCGCCGGGATGATGAAGTCGATGGCCATCGAGTCGGTGGTGCTGACCCGTACGTTACCGGTCAGACGATCGTCCAGCCCGTGGATGTGCCGCTCCAGTTCCAGTGCCGAATGTTCCATTTTTTCCACACTTTTACGCGCCGCTTCACCAACACTGGTCAGCGCGTAGCCATCGGAGGTACGCAGGAACAGCGTCGCGCTCAAAGACTTTTCCAGCGCGGTAATACGCCGCCCGACAGTGGCCTGGTCCACGCCCAGAACTCGTGCAGCTCCGCGCAAGGTGGACTCGCGACAGACCGCCAGAAAAACCCGCGCATCATCCCAATTCATGCTGATCCTCATCGAAGCATTTTTGCATCACTCTGCCGCTTAATCGCTGCATATGCGCAGCCAAGATAGCCGATAAGCTGAGCGCCATACACCTCTTGTGAGATCGCTATCATGCGTACTGCAAATTCCTCCGGCATCTGGCTGCCGATCTTCGCCGGGCTTTGCGCCAGCCTGGTCAGCATTGGCCTGGCGCGTTTCGCCTACACGCCGCTGATCCCTTCGCTGATTCAGGCACAGTGGTTTTCCGCCAATGATGTCGTCTATCTCGGCGCGGCCAATCTGGTCGGCTACTTGATTGGCGCCCTGCTCGGTCGGCCCATGGCCCATCGACTAGGTAACCGCAACGCCTTGCGCCTGATGATGCTGGCGGTCACGGGAGCATTTTTTGCCTGTGCTTATCCGCTCTCGGTGAGCTGGTTCTTCGGCTGGCGTTTGCTGTCCGGCATTGCCGGTGGCGCGATCATGGTGCTGGTGGCGGCAACCGTGCTGCCTCACGTTCCGGTGGCGCGCAGAGGCTTGGCCAGTGGCGCAATCTTCCTTGGCATCGGCCTGGGGATTGCTGGCTCCGGCACCATCGTGCCGCCACTGCTGACTCTTGGCTTGCAGGCAACATGGCTGGGGCTGGGCGCGCTGGCGTTGTTGCTGACCGCGTTGAGCTGGTTCGGCTGGCCTGCGGATACCGCGCACCCTGTGGCTGCGCACGCAACGTCGGCTGATGAGCCGACACCGCCGGGCGTCTACCTGTTGTTTGCTCAATACGCGTTCATGGCCGCCGGGCTGGTGCCTGCCATGGTGTTTCTGGTGGATTACGTGGCTCGCGGACTGGGCGCCGGGGCGCATATCGGCGCAATGGTCTGGGTGATGTATGGCCTGGGGGCGATTGTCGGACCGGTGACTTACGGGTTTCTGGCTGACCAGCTTGGCGCCCGTACTGGTATTCGACTGGTGTTGGTAGTGCAAGCCATCGCCCTCGGTTTGCTTGCCGTCTCCCATTCATTTCTGGCGCTGGCTTTACTGGCGGTGATTCTCGGCTCTTTCCCGCCGGGCATCGTGCCGCTGGCCTTGGCCCGGGTGCATGAACTGGTGCCGTCGCATCACCGTCAGCAGATCGCCTGGAGCCGTGCCACTGTGTCATTCGCAACCTTTCAGGCGCTGGCCGGGTTTGCCTATTCGGCATTGTTCAATGCCTCGGGCGGCCAGCACACGCTGCTGTTTGTGATCGCCGCTGGCGCGATCGTCGTCGCTCTACTGCTGGAGCAAGCCATGCGCTGGCTGCCCTCTACAACTGAACCCCGTTGCGCGGCGAACTGAAGGGAATCATTGCGCGCTGCCAGCGTTCCCATCTACACGACCTTTTTCACAGGAATCGACAATGTCACTGCCCAACGAAATGACCCGTATTGAAATCACCGAACCCGGCGGCCCTGAAGTATTGCAAGCCAGGCGCGTGCCTCTGCCGACCGTTGGCGAAGGCCAAGTGCTTATCCGCGTTCACGCTGCCGGCATCAATCGTCCGGATGCCTTGCAGCGCGCCGGCAAATATCCGATGAAACCCGGGATGGACCCGATTCCCGGACTTGAGGTGGCTGGCGAAGTGGTCGCGGTTGGCGCTGGAGTAACGCGTTTCGCGGTCGGCGATCGGGTCTGCGCGCTGACCAATGGCGGCGGATACGCCGAGTATTGCGCGGTACCCGCCGGCCAGACTTTGCCTGTGCCGGATGGAGTCGATTGGGTCCAGGCCGCCGCGATTCCGGAAACGTTTTTCACCGTCTGGGCCAACCTGTTCGGCCTCGGCGCCGCCAAGCCAGGCCATTGCGTGCTGATTCACGGCGGCACCAGCGGCATCGGTACCACCGCGCTGATGCTCTGTCGTGAATTCGGTATTGAGGCGTTCGCCACCGCCGGCAGTCCTGAAAAATGCGCCGCAATCAGTAAACTTGGCGGGCAGCCGATCAACTATCGGGAAGAAGATTTTGCCAAAGTCATTGCCGAGAAGACCGCAGATCAAGGCGTGAACGTGATTCTCGACATCATGGGTGGCTCGTATCTGAACGGCAACATCAGCGCACTGGCGATGGACGGCCGACTGGTGATGCTCGGTTTTCTCGGCGGCGCCCGCGCCAACGACATCGATCTGCTGGCGATCCTCGGCAAACGCGCGGTGGTCACCGGTTCGCTGCTGCGCGCGCGTACCGCTGCGGAGAAAGCCGCGATCGCCGATCAACTGCAAGAACACGTTTGGCCTGCCCTCAGCGCCGGGCGCTGCCTGCCGATCATCGACAAGGTTTACCCGCTGGCTGACGCGGCTCAGGCCCATGCCCGCATGGAGGGCGGCGATCATATCGGCAAGATTGTGCTGCAAGTGGGGTGATCGATTGCAGCATCTTGTAATCGTTGGGCGTGCACGGTGGTCGAAAAACAGTCACGCGCAGACCGAGGCATCTGGTAAAAAGCGTTCTTTGTCTGCGCTGTGGTGAAACGATTAATGTTCCTGTCCTTCCTGACCCGCCTGCGACGCCGCCGCTTGGCATTCGCCATGATGGCCGCGCTGATCATTGGCGTGCCGACGAGTTGTGCGGTGCTGGAACACACCGAGCGCAAACTGTTGTTTCGCATCGAGCCGGGCACCGCCGGCTGGTATCGCGGTCTGCCCGGCAGCGTTCAGGAACTCGATCTGCAACCGAAGAGTTTCAAGGCCGGGCAGAACATCCATGCCTGGTGGTGGCCGGCGGAACGTGCCAATGCCCCGGCAATCCTTTATTTGCATGGCGTGCGCTGGAACCTCACCGGACAGTTGTTCCGCATAGAACAACTACGCGCGGCGGGCTATTCGGTGCTGGCCATCGATTATCGCGGGTTCGGCCAAAGCAAGGGTGATCTACCATCCGAAAGCAGCGTTTATGAAGATGCCCGCGTGGCCTGGGAGCGCTTCCAGCTGCTGCAACCGGACCCGAACAAGCGCCTGATCTACGGCCACTCTCTCGGCGGTGCGGTGGCGATTGATCTGGCGGCCGAGCTCGGACAGAACGCGGCGCGCAACAACACACCTCTGCCGGTTCGCGGTCTGGTCATCGAATCTACCTTCACTTCTCTCGCCGACGTAGCTGCCGCCGTGGCCAACACCTCGCTTCCTGTGCGTTGGCTCCTGTCGCAGAAATTCGATTCCATCGACAAGATCGCCGACATTCACATGCCACTGCTGGTGGTGCATGGCCTGGCTGATGCCTTCGTGCCGCCGCGCTTCAGCGAGCAGCTATTCAATGCCGCAGAGCAGCCCAAACGCCTGCTGCTCGTGCCCGGCGCGACGCACAACAACAGCATGGCGCTTGGCGGCCAGGGCTATCGCAAGGCTCTGGATGCACTGATGCAGACCAAAGCGGCGCCGCGGGTTGCCGGGCCGGCAGTCGCCAAGGGCTCTCGCGATTCCTGAGCTGTGTAAATCAGTCCTGAGAAACCGGCATCAGCGCCGAGCCAACTCATGGCGTACGCATTGTTCGTAATAGGTCTGCTTGACCGCTGCCGGTTTGAGCTTCGAACTGCTGTTGTAGGTCTGCTCGGTAATCCCCATCGCTGTCATGCGCATCCAGGGTTGCTGGAATCGGCGAACCTGCAATTGCTTGCGCGCGCCATACAGCGAAACCCCGGACAGTTTTGATCGCTGCGCCCCGGCAGCAATATCCGAGCCCCAGGTGCAGGCAAAGCGATGGCCCTTGCTCAACTCTTTTGCCTGCACTCCCGAGGCGATCAAAGCCAGGGAAAGCGTCACAACGGTGATGACAATCGTGCGCATATAGCCAACCTAACCTTTTGAAAAAAGGCGATTTTGCCGGTGCGAAATACCTATGGGGGCCAGCAATTTGCCTGCTGTCGCGAGATTTTTGATCCGGCTGAATACAATCAGGCTTCGCCGCTCGTCCAGTACTGCGCACCTTTGGCAGACAGGCTTATCCAAAGCAGTACATCCCACCGCGTAGAAGGCCCACGTGATGAACAAGAAAATCTTCGCAATTTCGTTTTTCAGTCTGTACTTGATTGGCCCGCTCCACGCTTGGGCAGCCGAAACGACAGCGGGCGCTGCCACCCCCGCCACCGCCCTGCCCGGTGTCAATCATGCACAAAGCTCTAGTGACCATGATGAGAAGGCCAACAAGAAAGGTGAAGAGTCTTCAGGCGCCAATGCGGGCTCAGAGCCGCACGAGACGGAGAAGGATGCGGCGACGTCGAGCGACTCTGAAGATCTTGAGAAAAAACCCGCTCAGTAACCACGGACTTTGCTATTCATAACGAAATACCGACGCCGAACTAGCGCAATACAGGGTGATATCAATATGATGCGCGCACTGGCCACCATAGAAGGTGGCCAGAGGAAAATACATCCAAGGAATGCAAATGAAAGATTTCGTCATCGGCGTCAACAACATCGTTCTCTACATCGCACTGGCGGTCATCCTGATCGTTTCCCTCTTCATGATGAGCCAGAGCTTTCTTTCGGGTCTCGGCATGTTTGTAGGCGGCACCCTGGGCTGGTGCATCGTCTCTGGCTTCTGGTTCGTGCAATCGGCGACCTACGAAGAACTGCGCAAGCTGAACTCGAAAACCAGCTGATCTGCGCCGAGTATTGGTTAAAGAAAAAGGCCAATGTCATCGACATTGGCCTTTTTATTTCAGCTTCGAAAGGATTGATTAGTCATTGCTTGGTGCACTGAGCGCCCAGTCCCATGCCCATGGAACCCAGAGCAACCATCGGGCCGCTCGGCAGTTCGCACGTATATTCGCCACTTTCGGTTTGAGCGGTGTAGAAGGTTGTATTGAAGTCGCTGCGGATATTTGAAACCTTGATTACGGGTTTGCCGATGGTGGTCTGTGCGCGATTCTTGAGATCACTCTCTCCCGGTTTGACGGTCTGGCATCCAGTAACTGCGAGCGCCATTGTTGCGAATAAAGCGAGAACCGGGATAGTCCTTGATGAGTTCATTGCAGATCGACCTTTTTGATTTTCATACCGGAGAAATACTGGCAATAACCTGCCAAGCGAAAGGACTTTAAGGTCGAGCCAGAACGGGGGCAATTAGGTCGGATGTGCTAATGGCTGAAGGCTAGCCTCACCTGCGATGAGGTTGTGCAACTGCTTTCCGGTTGCCGACTGCTGTTAATCGGTTTGGAAAACGTCTACCCGCAAGCGATCGCCGCCCCCCTCTCGGCAATCGATACGGACCGGCAAAAACAGGTGAATGACTTCGATGTTGCTGCGCAGATGATCAGTCATGCGCGGCGTGGTGAACGATCCGCCGCCGGCCAGCGCCATCGGCAACAGCAACTGATCGGCCAGATGCTCAGCGACAGCAGCATTACTGCACAACCAGTCGACGGCCTGATTGATTGCGGCATCGGCCACCTTCTCGGCGCGTAACGACACTTGGCCAAATGCGCTGAACACCTCAGTGACATGCTCGAAAACATACTCCAGCAATAACACATTGCCCGGACCGCGTGCCGGGTCAAGCGCCACAGGTTGCAGCGCCTCCACTGGCCAGTTCAAACGCTTGGCCACCTGACTCAGCTCTCGCTGAGCGACAGTGGGTGCGAGACCTGCGGTCAGCGCCAATGCGCGTCGTGAGACTGCCTCGCCGCGCTCACACAGGTCCAGGCGCGTGAGGCGCGAGGGCTGCACCTTCACCGCAATTTCGCCACCGCCAGCCGGTACGAACCCATAACGCAGCAACTCCAACTCGACATCGCCGCCCATGCGCCGCAGCAGCGGCAACCAACTGCGCGACAGGAAATCCGTCGGCGGCGCCAGCGGATTATGCGTGCCACCGGAGATTGTCACTCGACTGGCCTGCGGCGCCTGCAACAAGGCTGGCAACAGCGTCTGTAGCACCAGCGTGCAACTGCCCGCCGTGCCAATAGCGAACTGAAAGTTGCCTCCGCTAATCTCGCCCGGTTCGAAGCTCAGGGCTTGCGACCCCAGATGCGCACCAGATATCTCTGCACCACAAACCTCGGCCGCCGCCATCACGGCTGTCAGATGCTGACGCAGCAATCCCGGACGACTGCGTCTGGCGCGAATCTGTTTAATGCGAAACGCCCGACCTGTCACCATCGACAGGCTCAACGCACTGCGCAACACCTGGCCGCCACCGATGGCGCCGTCCAGTTCGATTATCTCTTTCATTGCAAATCCTTACGCGTATAGCCCGACGGTGTCTCTGAGGTACCGTTAAACCGTCGTGGGTCTTCCTGAGTTACGATCAATATTGATAATTCGCGCTTCAGCTCAGCCGCGATGAACCAGCGCACTGCCGACGCAGAATTCTCGCCAGCGCGGTAGTTCCTTAGCCTTTGACGCACACCACCTGACGCAGGGTGTGCAGCACTTCCACCAGCTCACGCTGGGCGTGCATGATTTTGTCGATGTCCTTGTAGGCCATCGGAATTTCGTCAATCACCGCTTCGTCCTTGCGGCATTCCACGTGGGCAGTGGCGCGGATCTGATCGGCAACGGTGAAGGTATTCTTGGCCTTGGTGCGGCTCATGGTGCGCCCGGCGCCGTGGCTGCAGGAACTGAACGACTCTTCGTTGCCCAGACCGCGCACAATGAAACTCTTGGCGCCCATCGAGCCCGGAATAATCCCCAGTTCGCCCTTCTTCGCTGACACCGCGCCTTTGCGGGTAATCAGCACGTCTTCACCGAAATGCCGTTCCTTCTGCACGTAATTGTGGTGGCAGTTGACCGCCTCCAGCGCCACTTCGAACGGCTTGCGGATGATCTGCCGCGTGGCCTGAACCACCGCGCGCATCATCAGTTCGCGGTTCTGTCTGGCGAAGTCCTGCGCCCACCCCACTGCTTCCACGTAATCATCAAAGTGCTGGCTGCCTTCTTCGAAATAGGCCAGGTCACGGTCCGGCAGGTTGGCAATGTGCTGACGCATATCGGCTTGGGCCATCTGGATGAACAGATTGCCGATAGCGTTGCCGACGCCACGCGAACCGCTGTGCAACATGAACCACACCCGGTTGGCTTCATCCAGGCACACTTCGATGAAATGGTTGCCACTGCCGAGCGTCCCCAGATGCCCCCGGTTGTTGGTGTTGGCCAGTTTCGGATATTTGTCAGTGATCAATTTGAAGCGTGGCTGCAACCCCGCCCAGGCCTGATCGGCTTGCTGAGGAATCTCGTCCCAGGCGCCTTTGTCTCGCCGCGAACGATTCGAACTGCGGCCATGTGGCACCGCTTGCTCGATGGCGCTACGCAGTCCGTGGAGGTTGTCCGGCAGATCCGAAGCCATCAGCGATGTACGCGCAGCGATCATTCCACAACCGATGTCGACGCCCACCGCCGCCGGAATGATCGCGCCGACCGTTGGAATAACGCTGCCGATGGTTGACCCCTTGCCCAGGTGCACATCCGGCATCACCGCCAGATGCTTGAAGATGAAGGGCATTTTCGCAGTGTTCATCAACTGTGCGCGGGCTTCGTTTTCAACCGGGACGCCTTCGGTCCAGAGTTTGATGGGCTTGCCGTTGGCGACTTCGAGAAGCTGGTAGGTTTGGTCTTTCATATCTTGGTGTCCATGTTCGTTTCCACCAGCATTGCAGCCGCTGTGCCAGCTTTGGATGCGGCTATGGTTTTTTCTGCTATGTTTCTGATTTTAATAGCTTTTATCTCTGATGCGACGAGTCTCGATAATCTATGGAAGACAAATCAGACCAGCAAAATTATCATTGCATATCGTCATTTATCTTATGAGATAAGCATGCCCAACAAACGCACGGTCGCCATCGGATTTATCGGAGCCACCCTGGATCGTGTCGGCAAAGGCGCCAGCCGTTGGAATTATTGGCGACCAAGCGTAGGTCTGTGCCAACAAACAGACCTCCCTATCCATCGGCTTGAATTGATTCACGGCCTGGACGCGCGCGACGTCAGCCTCGCCGAGCGCGTCCGAGTGGACATCCAGCAGATTTCTCCAAGCACCGAAGTGCGCCTGCATCCAATGTCGCTGCGCAACCCTTGGGATTTCGAGGAGGTGTACGGCGCCCTGCACGACTTCACCACTGCGTACAATTTTGACACCGAGCACGAGGATTACCTCGTCCACATCACCACCGGCACCCACGTCGCACAGATCTGCTGGTTCCTGCTGACCGAGGCGCGCTATCTGCCAGCCCGGCTGATTCAGACCTCCCCCGCCAAGCGCAAGAACGAAAACGATCACGCCTGTGGCACTCATGCGCTGATCGATCTCGACCTGTCGCGCTATGATCGGATTGCTTCACGCTTCGCCAGCAAACGTCTCGAAGGCCTGGAATTTCTCAAGTCCGGCATCGCCACACGCAACCCGGCCTTCAACCGCTCCATCGAACAAATCGAGCGCGTTGCGCTGCGCTCGAAAGCCCCCATGCTGCTGATCGGCCCGACCGGCGCCGGCAAATCCTTCCTGGCGCGGCGCATCTACGAACTCAAACGTAACCGTCATCAAATGCAGGGACGCTTTGTCGAAGTCAACTGTGCAACCTTGCGTGGCGACGGCGCGATGTCGGCCTTGTTCGGACACGTCAAAGGCGCCTTCACCGGCGCGCAAAACGCTCGCGATGGCCTGCTGCGCGCCGCAAACGGCGGCATGCTGTTTCTCGATGAAATCGGTGAGCTCGGCGCGGACGAACAAGCGATGCTGTTAAAGGCAATCGAAGAGAAACGCTTCTTCCCGCTGGGCTCGGACAAGGAAGTCGAGAGTGATTTTCTGATAATCGCCGGCACCCATCGCGACCTGCGCAGCCGCGTCGCCGAAGGCCTTTTTCGCGAGGATCTGTACGCAAGGATCAACCTCTGGACATTCGACCTGCCCGGCCTCGCCGGCCGCCGCGAGGACATCGAGCCAAACATCGATTTCGAACTGGAACGCCACGCGCGCGAACATGGGCAACGCGCGCGTTTCAATCTCGAAGCACGCCGACGCTACCTGGCCTTCGCCAGCTCACGTGAAGCAGCGTGGCTGGGCAACTTTCGCGAACTGTCCGCGTCGATTACACGGATGGCAACTTTGGCCGAAAGCGGACGCATCGATGAAGCGCAGGTAGACGATGAGATCGATCGATTGCGATATGCATGGGGCTTGGCGCAACCCACTGCGGTATCAACTGAGTTGCCGGGAGATAGCGAGAGCATGGACTTGTTCGATCGATTGCAGTTGAAGGCTGTCATTGAGGTGTGCCGGCAGGCCGACAGCTTGTCCGATGCCGGCCGACAGCTGTTCGGTGTTTCCCGGCAGGCCAAGGCGCAGCCTAATGATGCCGATCGCTTGAGGAAGTACCTGGCGCGGTTCGGACTTGAATGGGGCGAGTTAGTGGACACGAAGTGAAGCACAGCGCTCTTGATCGCACTACTTCAATGATGACTGTAGAAAAAATGAATTAGCCGCCTGATCCCTCGGTCAAGAATTATGAACGCAGTAAATCTGACGAGGTGACAGCAATGACTATCCAGGCAGAGACACTCGTACAACTGACCGAAGCGCTCCAAGAGCGAGGCATGAAAATGGTCTCAGACGTCCATTTCACCCGCGCACCCTATCGATACAACCATCGCTGGATCTGCATCGTAGAGTGAACATGCTTGTTGCCGGCGCCTGGATCGAAGCGTCCAGCCGCCGGCGCCGCTCGGCTTCGCCCTCCCAAGCCCAAATAGCCGTCTGCGCCCAGGGATGTCGATAGAGGGTTGGGCGGCAATAAAAACCCGGCGCGATGGCCGGGTCTCGTGAACTATTACAATTGATCGGGCTTACTTGGCGCCGCCATTATCTCGGCCCGTCTGGGCGTCCTGATCAGAGCCAGGATTGCCGGGTGGCGGATTCCAGTCCTCTGGTCGTTCGTCGGTACCCTGCTTCGGCTCAGAATCAGCCTGCTCCAGGCCGGAATCATGACCCTCGCCAGAATCAGGGGTTTGTTCGTCTGGTCCCGGATATGGCGCTTCAGGGCCGTTGTTGTCGTCGATCATCATTCTCTCCTGTCAGTGGCGCAGGGGCTGCGCATATTAATGAGAGAAAATCCGCAGCCTCGGAGTGCGATCTGCTCGACGAGCGGGCATGAAAATCTCATACAACTGCGAGATCCATTTGGCAAATCACTTATTCCGTTGCAGCCGAGCAGCACCGACCGGACGCCGAGTCGATCGCTGAACGAATCGCGCAGTACCTGGCCGCCGGCGGGCGGATCGACCAATTGAAAAGCCCGCCGCGCAACCCGCTCCCACCGCCTCGCTCGAAGAAATAGACTCTGAAACGGTCCTCAAGCGGCGGCCGAAGCCGATATCGGCGGCCGAACGCAAAGCGCTGCGCAAAATGGCGGACTCGCTATGAAGTCGAAACGCAAACCCAACAACGGTTTCACCCGGCCTGAACGCAGTTGCCGGGCGCTGCTGCGCACCAACCACGTCGCGGTGGTAAACATCGACCCCAGCGGCAGCCAGATCATGGCGAACTGGAAGAGCTGCAAGCAGATCCGCAGTCTGGCGAACGCCAACGCAATATTCGACTTCTCCTACCGCTGGACGATCTACATCGCCGCCATGTGTCGCGACGAGCGCGGTGCCGAGTACATCAAGTCGGTGGAGATATCGCCCGAGGGTATCTACAAGGTCGAGCGCCTGACCGATGCGATCGAGCATTACTACCTGGAGCTGCGCAACAGCGCGAACCCGAACCATCTGGTTGCCTCAGGCTGGATCGCCATTCCCGACGAGATATCAATGGACGAAGCCCAAGCCGCGAAACTGTTCTACGCCACCGGCGCCTGGCATCAGGTGAAGGTCGCAGCGTGAGACGTTTTCGCCCCCAACAACGCAAACGACAGACCTGGCTGGACTTGCCGGCCAGCGGAATTGAAGAAGTAGGCCATGGCCAAATCAGTACAGGAACGGTCGGCCAAGGCTGCGCAGAAGCGGCTGGCGGTCGCCGAGAAGAATTGCGACACAAGGTAAGGCCCGGCATCGAGCAGGCAATGGAGCGAATCCGGCGGCGCGGCAAGGTGCCAATAATAAGCGAGGTTCTTCAGATCGCCATCATGAAGATGGACTTGATGGCCGATGACGAGCTTGCGGCCTTCTTGAACTATCCGCGCCACGAAATCGTGATTAGCGAAAACGTGGCGCGGATGTTTCGGAATGAGAGTTTGGCCGAGCTGAAGCGAGACCCAGGGGATGAAGTGTTGAGACCTACAAGGTAAGCCAACGCCTGATTATGCTGAAGTCAGGTGAGCAGTACCCCCTCAATGTCTTCGTCCAATTTCCCAACCAGAGCCACAGCGTTGAACACTCCGTAGGCGGTCTTGCTCACGTGCGGAATGTTCTTCTCGTTACGGATGACTGGGATCTGCAACTCAACCGCGGTAACCAAGCGCGATAATTCTTCCTCGGTTTTCACGAAGCTGAACCGATCGTTCCAGTTGCGCACCGTAACTTCAGGGTTCGCCGCGCCATACCGCTTTTCTGCTTCCAGTACCTGTCGGGCTATCCCTTCTACCCGACCTTTCGATGTAATCCAATTCATTGCATCACCACTTGTTTGTTTTTCGGGCTAACGACTTAGAAAGTAGCTAGCGGTTAAGCCTTTCGGCCGACATAGAACACCGGACTATCGCGAATCTGTCCAATAGATTTATCCAACAAGAAGGCGCTCTAGAAGCTATTACAGGCCCTCCCAACCGCGCTCGGCTGTTGCGCCCCACTTCCTCGACACCTAAATCCAATCACGCCGGCAGGCGAGGAGCCCCTATGAACACGTATCGACACACATTCGCTGCGGTCTGCCCGTCCGACGGCGAGACCATTGTTTATCGCCTTGAGTTGAAATCCTTGTCGATGATCCATGTCGAGCATATCCGGGCAGCCACCGCGCTGATTAAAAAAGGCTGGCATGAACAGATCGCCGATCGCCTGTCGGAGTTTTTGGGCGGCGATCAAACCATCATCACTACGCACCAGGGCGTCGAGATCGAAACAGTGAGGCTCAGCGGATGATCCATTACCACGGCACGCCTGTCGGCGGTAAGCGAGAGGATGCGGCAAAGTTCCTGGCCGGCCGGCATGCGCTTGTGCCGTTTCCGCGCAAAGACGATCTTGGGGTTGTCGCCGATGTGTGCAAATCGTTTGTTTTCGATAACGGCGCGTTCACGGTTTGGAAAAAAGGTGGCCAGGTAGACGTCGACGGCTATACCCGTTGGGTCGAAGAATGGCATCGGCACCCAGGATTCACTTGGGCACTCATTCCGGACGTCATCGACGGCGACGAAGAGGCCAACGACGACCTAATTCGGCAGTGGCCAGAGGAGCTTCGCGGTGTGCCGGTCTGGCACTTAAACGAATCGACTGAGCGCCTGCAACGGCTGGCGAGGTGTTGGCGAACGGTTGCCATTGGCAGTTCTGGGCAATGGGGTACACCGGGCACTGGGCCATGGTGGAAGCGGATGGGCGCCGCGATGGACGCTGTCTGCGACGACCAAGGCCGGCCGATGTGCAGGCTGCACGGGTTGCGGATGCTCGACCCGGCCATTTTCCAACACCTACCTTTCGCATCAGCCGACTCGACGAACGCTGCGGTGAATGGCGGAAGCATCAGCCGATTCGGCATGTACGCCCCGCCCACTGCTGGCCAGCGAGCAAATGTGATCGCCGACCGGATCGAGGCGCACAACAGTTCAGCTATTTGGCTGCGGAAAAGCAGCTTGAGATCGCTATCTAAGGGAGTACGGCATTTTCATCCAGAACCCGCCAAATCTCACCTGGTTGTCCGTCAGTTTCGACAACGAGAATTTTCTCTCCACCCTCGTTGCTTTCGATATCAACGACAATACCGACACGGCGATCTGTCGCGGATTGATCAACGACCGGATCGCCAATTTCAAAAATAAACTTTTCACCAATGATCATAATTCTCTCCTTGATCCGGCTCCACGCCGGTCGCCCGTAACAACCCATATCAACGAACTGTGCCAGCAGGCCCGGCAGTCGATAGGCCGGCCAGGTCACGCCACCGTGCCAGGTCGACGATCAGTTTGAGCCCCAGGCGCACCTCGGCTTCAAGGCTTTCTTCGGGAAGGCTAAGCGGCCTGACAACCTCATCGCCTATCAGGCGTATCGCTTCCACATCGATTTTCGTGCTCATCGTAGTTACCGCCTGGTTTTTGCTGAGTGCAAATAATTAGCCCAACCCACAAATCACGCCACCCCGGTAAAGGAGTACCTGCGACGAAGGTCTAGGTAATGCTCTTTACAACAGCCAGTCTATAGGTCGATATGTCCTTGAACCCGCGGTTGCATCAATTTGATCAAAGAGCAACCCGATAAACATTCGCAACCCATATGTATCATCCTCAAAAGTTATATACCTACCATCATAAGGCAAACTAAATTCCGCTGAATAATTTTGATTGTGCGTCCAGAGCCCCACGCCATCTATGCATATAAGGCTCTGGGATTTTTCAATCACAGGGTTTCGCGCGCACTCATCGGCAAAGCCGCGGTAGTCGGATTGAAAACCAAACATTGCACAAACCGGATAATAGCCAACACCTCCATGCAGCTTGCCGTGGCTAGCCAGTTTTAAACCCTGTGGATTCGCGGGATTAAAACACTCGATCATTTCAGCAAACTGGTCCAGAGAGGATTTCCTGATATTGCTTTTCACCTCGATAACCCGCACTACCGAGTCTATAAGATAAACGCCGCGACCCGATGACTCCAGGAGCGGAGGCATGGCCCTTTTATCGTAAATAATTATGTCTGCCTGCACGCTTTGTTTGCCGGATCTGTCAATAACAATACCAGAGCCTATCCCGTAGTTGAACGGTAAAAAAAGCTGGATAAGGTTTACTAAAAAAGCTTCTCTTAAAGAGCCCTTCTCCCCATTATGGTGAATAGATTTTGTAATAGAGAACATCGATCTTAGCTCAGCGATTCTCGCTCGATACACATCTTCGTACATTGCCATTCCGCCATAGTAACCGTTGATCCCTGACTCTACAGAGTCCCCTTGGAAAGTTCACCCTTCGATTGAATGGTGCAATGGGATAACTGAACACTCTACTCAACTCGACAACACGCCCGACCCGGCGAGGATCCCCTATGTCCGCACAACAGAAGAAACACCCCTTCGATTTCAAAACTCAATACGGACTCGGCTTCAGCACTCAGGACGATGAGATCGTTGTCGATTTCTTCTGCGGGGGCGGCGGCGCCGGCACGGGGCTGGAGATGGGTCTGGGCCGTGCGGTGAATGTCGCGAAGAACCATAGCCCCCAAGCGATCAGCATGCACACCGTGAATCACCCGGGCGCCGTGCACTACACCACCGATGTGTTCGATGGTGACCCCGACACCGAATGCGGCGGAAAGGCCGTGGGCTGGTTCCACATGTCACCGGACTGCACGCACCACAGCCAAGCCGCCGGCGGACAGCCGCGCAAGCGCGAGATCCGGAATCTGTCGTGGATCGGCCTGAAGTGGGCCGGCAAGAAGAAACCTCGCGTCATCAGCTTGGAGAACGTGAAACAGATCCTCCAGTGGGGGCCGCTGATCGCCAAGCGCTGCAAATCGACCGGCCGCGTCATGAAGTTGGGCGGCGCCATTGCCGAGCCTGGCGAAGTCGTACCGGTTCACCAGCAGTTCCTGGTGCCTGATCCTAAACGTCGCGGGCAAACATGGGCCGTGTTCGTCGCCGAGCTGAAGCGCCTGGGCTACGCCGTTGAATGGCGGGTGATCAAGGCCTGCGACTTCGGCGCTCCGACCAGCCGCGAGCGACTGTTTATGATTGCCCGCTGCGATGGCCAGCCGATCGTTTGGCCAGAGCCAACCCACGCGAAGAACCCGGCCAAGGGCCAAAAGAAGTGGCGCACCGCCGCCGAGTGCATCGACTGGACCATCCCAAGCAAAAGCATCTTCGACCGGGCAAAGCCGCTGGCACCGGCAACCCTGCGCCGAATCGCCAAGGGCATGAAGAAGTTCGTCATCGATGCGGCTGATCCATTCATCGTGCCGATCGCGAACTGGTCGGGAGAAAGCGTTCAGTCTGCAAATGAGCCATTGCGCACAGTGACGTCCTGGCCGCGCGGCGGATCGTTCGCCATGGCAAGCCCAATCATTGCGCCAGCAACCCATCAGGGCAGCGATCGTGTCAACGATCCACACGCCCCGTTGCCGACGGTGACCTGTGCGAATCGCGGCGAGCTGACGCTGATCAGTCCGGTGCTCGTCGGCGCCGGTGGCCCGGTATATGCCGGAAACCCAGTAGCGGCGGACAAGCCTCTCGGCACCTTGATGACGCGCGGCCACCGCGCGCTCGCCGCGGCTCACCTGGTAAAATTCCGGTTCTCGGATGAAGGCAAGGCGCTCGACGAACCACTGCCGACCATCACCAGTGGCGGCAACTATCAGCGCCCAGCCGGAGCCGCTCACGCCATGGGTATCTCAACCGTATTCATGGCCCAGATGAACGGCGGGTTCAACACCACCGACGCCAAGAGCGTCGACGATCCGATGACCACGGTGACCAACACCGGCAGCCAGCAGCAGCTGGTGACGGCGACGCTGATCACCAACACCACCGGTCACGCTGCAACTGATCTGACGAATCCGGTACCGACAGTCACAACCGGGCAGCATCACGCGTTGGTCACTGCCTTCATGGAGCGTCAGTTCGGCGCCAGCGTCGGCCAAGGCGTGGACGAACCGGCACCGACCATTACGGCGGGTGGTGGCGGCAAGAGCTCGCTGGTCGAGCTGCAGCTCTCGCCAGAGGTTGAGGCCGGTGCATTGCGAGTCGCGGCATTCCTGATCAGCTACTACGGCACCGAGAACATGAGCGCCGCCGACGCGCCAGCGCCAACCATCACCACCAAGGATAGGCTGGGCCTGGTCACCGTGACCATCAAGGGCACGCCCTACGTGATCGTCGACATCTGCCTGCGGATGCTGCAACCGGCCGAGCTGTATAAGGCTCAGGGCTTCCCTGCCGACTACATCATCAGCCACGGCGCCGACGGAAAGCCATTCACCAAGACCCAGCAGGTCCATATGTGCGGCAACAGCGTCAGCCCTCCACCGATGGCTGCACTGGCTCGGGCCAACGATTCATGGCGCGCTATCGGTCGGCAAGCGGTGGCCGCTTGACAGATGCGAGTGGCGCTGTACCTAACGCTTTTACAGTAAATTGCGTCACTCGCAAGGCGACTTACTCAGAAGTCTCTGAGACTGATGCTTTTAAAGAATTATTTATCCAGTTTACTGAGTCCAGGGTTAACCGATACTCCTTGCCTGACTTGTTAAACTCCCAACTGTCCCCGGGCTTGGCATTTTTGATCTCGATTTTTTTACCATCCGGCAACGCAACAACGCCTACTGCTGTGTAATTAGAATTAATATCGGAAACACCGATAACCGCCTTGGTCTGCGGATCCTTAAAAGATTCGCCCTTAGAAAACCCCTTAGAAAACTCGTAAAGAGATACGGCCGGCACCTTTTCACCTGGCTCCTGCATTTGACTTGACAGTTTCAACGCGGTCAAATCGCGCTCCAGACTGCTAATTTTCAAAGCAAGAGCAGGGAATGATTTTGGCTCCGATGTCAGCCACGTTAAATATCGTTCGTTCTCCGCTTTCAATTTTGCGATTTCAGATTCTAAACCTGTGACCTTTTGCATATATTGTTCAGCTATTGTTTTAGAGTTTTCAACCTGAGCCTTATATAAATTTATCTTATTGTCATTAAGTACAAAAACTGAAAACGCCCAAACACCTGCAGCAACAATAAATATATGCCCAAGAATGCTCGTAATTGGATGATTTGAAAACCAATTGGACATATAAAACCCACCCCCCCAAGACGTCATAGATGCGAAATTCAATATTTTAGCATAGCGCCCTGTACTCCGACCGCCTTCGCTACATCGCTACTTGGCGGGAACCCTCCCCTTCAAAGTCAGCCGCTATAGAGGTCAAGGTGGGGGCACATTTGCACTTCCGGCTCTGGGGCGGTCAAAATCTCCCGGAATAACTTGAATCGGACTTCTACCTTCGAGAACTCCAGTCGCGGCGGTAACAAGATTCTCCATTCGAGTTTCGTATTGAGCATGCGCATTTGGCGAATACCAGCTTTTGTTCAATTGGACCCGATCGAACTGATATCCCAGCGAACGACCCATCGCAAAAAGGAGGTTCAAAAATAACTCATCACGTTGAGCGAAGAGCGCTTCAGAGCTCATTGAATTCATATTGACCACGTCACTTAGATGATCGTGGTACTCCTTCCACGCATCAAGAACGTTTTGGTCTCGCCCAGTAGTCCACTTTCGTCCGAAGGCCACATACCCATAAAAAGACAGGTCGATCATGTTCAGCCCGCGGACATGGTCGGCAGACAGACGAGCTCCGCGCGTTGCCATCAGCGCATGGAAAACTTGAAGTTTCCTTGCCCGACTCTCTCTGGATCGCTCAATCCATTTCTGAGCTTGTACCGCGAGTATGGGACCCAGCAGCGTGGCAGCAACAATCACCCAATCCGAAATGGTCATTTCTTGGCCGGTCATACCCACACACCCATTTTGTGTATTTTCATGGAGCGTAGCATGACGAAACAACGCCCTATATCATTCTCGGCGCCGATGGTGCGCGCCATTCTGGATGGCCGGAAGACAGTAACGCGGCGACCGGTGAAAGGTTCAGCGTTGAAATGGCTGGAAGAGTTCGTGCCGGAGTTCGTCGCGCTTTCAGCCAATGAGCTTTGCCCGTTCGGCCAGATCGGCGAACGGCTTTGGGTGCGCGAAACGTGGTACTGCGATCACAACGAGGTCATGCGCGGCCCCTATCTCAAACCGGACGACTTGGATGTGAGCGAGGCACGCGACGACGGCACTCTGGTGTACGCCGCCGATGGACTGGCTCCCTACGAGCAAGAGCAGCCGACGTGGAAGCCAAGCGTCCATATGCCTCGCTGGGCCTGCCGCATCCTGCTGGAGATTACCGACGTGCGCGTCGAGCGGCTGCAGGACATCAGCGAGGAACAGGCCAAAGCCGAAGGACTTAGAGCGTGGCGTATGACAGGCGATGGCGGTTACTCCGATGACGGCGAATCCGCACGCGATCAGTTCATTGATCTGTGGCGATCTACCGGCGGTAACTGGGATGCCAATCCATGGGTCTGGGTCATTGAATTCAAGCGGGTGACGCCATGATCGTCACCATTATTGCCGGCTGCACCCTTTCCCTCCTCTTCACGGCATGGCCAATGGTCAGTGGTCAGTGGTCAGTGGTCAGTGGTCAGTGCCTAACGAGCGCCTGCGAGCTGTACGTCCAGTGTTAGGTCAAAGCCCGCAGCACTCGCTCGCAGATTTAACGCCTCACTCTCACTTAATGATAGTTAGAGAGCCAAGAAAGATTAATAAGTAGAGAACTACTTTAACGCTTCGCAGGCAAGGCATGCTAATTGCAATAATGGTCAACTTTAATATATCGAAATTGAAGAATAGCTTTTGTCCGAGCGCCATTACAAATAACGCTCAGACATATCGCGATTCGCACTCAACCCTAGCACATATTGCATGGACCACCCATGTGAGGTGAAGCGCAGGCTTTCACCAGAGGTGTATCGATGCATAGTAGACAGCACAGACCATCAATCATGAATGTTTTGGGATTATCTAGGTATTTTTGAATCGCCTCATCAGATGCAAAGGTCAATTTCGCGTCACGACCCAACGTCTTGAAATCCATAGGCTTACTAGATAATTCAGCAGAAGCAACCGCACTACTAATTTCAGGCAAAGAGATAAATTTCTCAATATTGTTACGGACTTCACTTTCGATTTGAGCCTTCCATTGCTCTACGGTAGTAGACATTTTTTGCTCTCCAAACGTAGTGCATAAATTCCACCAGATTTTGGTGGGGCGAATCATTAAAGTTAGCCCACAAAACCATATAGTCAATTAATTATCTCGGCCTTATATATCAATAGCAATTCCGCCACGCGCGGCATGGAGCATCACATGTCAAATCGAAGCGCGGCCCAGGTCGCGCCCATCCTCCCGCGCTTCATTCGCGCCGGCGAGGCATACGGCTACCTCGGCATGTGCCGGGACGAATTCAACAAAACGGTGCGCCCAAACGTCCGCGAATTCCCAATCGGGAAACAGGGCATCGGCTTCGACCGTCTCGAGCTGGACGAGTGGGCCGATCGTTACATCGAGTCGATGGCAATTGAAAAGGCCGCCAATCAGGACAACAATCGCCCTCGCAGCGAGCGCCAGGGCAAGAAGAAAGGAGCAACGCCGTGGCCCAAAAAGCAATCACCGGCCCCAGCAAATGCCGAACGGCATCTGGAAGATCGACAAAAAGTACAGAGGAGAACGAATTCAAGAGAGTACTGGCACTTGTAACCGCGCCGAAGCAGAGCAGTACCTGATCCACAAGCTGGAGCAGTTGCGCCAGCAGAAGGTGTACGGCGTCCGGCGAGTCAGGACGTGGCGGGAGGCGGCGACTCGCTTCCTGCTGGAAGTGAAGGATCAGGCTTCAATTCACATCTCGGCCACTTATATGGAGCAGCTCGACCCGTTCATTGGCGATATGCCGCTGACCCACATCGACGACGATGCACTCGCGCCATACATCCAGTCTAAGCTGAATCCAGCGGTAGGGAAACCGGTCACGAACCGGACAGTGAATATCGCGCTTCAGCGGGTTATCCGCGTGTTGAACCTTTGCGCGCGAAAGTGGCGTGACGAAGAGCGACGGCCGCTGCTGGACGTGGTGCCGATGATTTCCCTGCTGGACGAGAAGACGAACAGCCGAAAGCCCTACCCGCTTTCATGGGAAGAGCAGTCGATCCTGTTCGCCGAACTCCCGGCGCACCTTCAGACCATGGCCATGTTCAAGGTCAACACAGGTTGCCGGGAGCAGGAAGTTTGCAAGCTACAGTGGAATTGGGAGATTGCGGTACCGGAGCTGGGAACGAGCGTGTTCTTGATACCGGCGGGGTTTGGGGGAAGGAGCGCCAGGTCTGGCGTGAAGAACCGAGACGAGCGTCTGGTCGTGACGAATGACGTTGCCAAGTCAGTGATCGAGAAGCAGCGCGGCAAGCATCCGCTCTACGTCTTCCCGTTTGGCAAGCCAGATGGTGAAGGGAATGAAACGACGGTTCACCGCATGAATGACTCCGCCTGGAAGAAGGCGCGGATTCGAGCGGCGAAGAAGTGGCAGGAGAAATTCTTGCGGCCGGCACATGACGGCTTTGCCAGAATCCGAATTCACGACTTGAAGCACACCTTTGGGAGAAGGCTGCGTGCGGCTGGCGTGACTGAGGAGGATCGCAAAGCGCTGCTCGGCCACAAGAACGGGAGCATCACCAGCCACTACTCGGCAGCGGAGTTGGATCAGCTCATTGCGGCGGCAAATAAGGTATCAGCAACCGACTCGCGCGCACCAGCGCTGACGATTCTGAAAAGGAGGGAAGCATGATCGAAAATGCCAAGGTCACTCAGAAAGTCACTATGGCAGAAACAACAAAGCCGCTCGAAAGCGGCTAAGTCGTTGAAAAATATGGTCGGGACGGAGTGATTCGAACACTCGACCCCTAGCACCCCATGCTAGTGCGCTACCGGACTGCGCTACGCCCCGACTGATGTTGCACCCCGTTCTTCACCTCGAAGAACGCTCAAGAATATATCGCAAGCTTTTGAAAACTGGAAGTATTCAAACGCAGCTTTTTATTTCTTGAGTACCACCAGCACATCTTCCAATTCAGCAATCATCTGCCGAATCATCTGTTTGTACTGTGTGGTGTCATCTTTGGCTTCGTCGCCGGACAGACGCAGACGTGCGCCGCCGATGGTGAAACCCTGATCGTAAAGGAGCGCGCGGATCTGCCGGATCATCAGCACGTCCTGGCGCTGATAATACCGGCGGTTCCCGCGGCGTTTGACGGGGTTGAGCTGAGGAAACTCCTGCTCCCAGTAGCGCAGCACGTGTGGCTTTACGGCACACAGCTCGCTGACTTCACCAATGGTGAAGTAGCGTTTGCCCGGGATGACGGGTAGTTCGTCGTTATGACTTGGTTCCAGCATAAGCCTCAACTCGGGCCTTCAACTTCTGCCCTGGACGAAAGGTGACCACACGGCGAGCCGTGATCGGGATTTCTTCCCCCGTTTTCGGGTTGCGGCCGGGCCGCTGGCGTTTGTCCCGAAGGTCGAAATTGCCGAAACCGGACAATTTGACCTGCTCGTTGTCTTCAAGAGCGTGCCTGATTTCCTCGAAAAACAGTTCGACCAATTCCTTGGCTTCCCGCTTGTTCAGGCCCAGCTCTTCATACAGACGTTCCGCCATCTCAGCTTTCGTCAAAGCCCCCATACGTCACTTCCTTAACGTGGCGTTCAACCTTTGTTCGAGCGAGGTGAGGATATTTTGCGTCGTCGAATTCACCTCATCGTCATTAAGAGTGCGCGATGGATGCTGCCAGGTCAAGCCGACTGCAAGGCTTTTTCTATCAGGATCAATACCTTTACCCTGATACACGTCAAACAGCCTGAGCTCTGTGAGCCATTCGCCTGCATTTTCACGGATTACGTCCAGTACAGCCGAGGCCGCGACGTCTTTGTGCGCGATCAGTGCAAGGTCACGACGCACTTCAGGAAAGCGCGACAACTCGTGGAATTTCGGCATTTTACCGAGCGCCACTTCCGCCAGAACCAGCTCAAAGACGAACACCGGACGATCCAGCCCCAGCGCCTTCGACAGCTCAGGGTGAATTGCACCGATATAGCCTACCTCGCGACCTTCACGCTCGATGCGCGCGGTTTGACCCGGATGCAGCGCCGGGTGTTTGCCCGGAGCAAAGGTGAACGAATCCAGGGCACCGGCAAAACCCAGTACAGCCTCCACGTCAGCCTTTACGTCGAAGAAGTCGACGGTATCCCGACCCTGCGCCCAGCCTTCCGGCAAGCGACTCCCGCAAACAACCCCGGACAGCATAGGCTCTTGCTTCAAGCCCTCAAGCTGACCAACGAAGCGCAGACCGCTCTCGAACAGACGCACGCGATCCTGCTGACGGTTGAGGTTGTGCTGCAACGCCTTGACCAGACCTGGCCACAACGACGAGCGCATGGCGGCCATATCGTTGGAGATCGGATTGGCCAGCAACAGCGGCTCGACACCTGGATTGAACAGTTCGAACTGACGCGGATCAATGAAGCTGTAAGTGATCGCTTCCTGATAACCACGAGCAACCAGCAGACGACGCAGCTCAGGCAGATCACTACGCGCTTCGGCCTTGGCTTGCGGCGCCAGACGCGCTTGCGGGTAGCGAACCGGCAGACGGTTGTAACCGTACAGACGAGCCAGCTCTTCGATCAGGTCGACTTCCAGGCTGATATCGAAGCGGTGGCTTGGCACTTCAACGCGCCATTGGCCTTCGCCGTCAGCGGTAATGCTCAAGCCCAAGGCACTGAGCAGACGCTCGACCTGTGCCGAATCCATCTCCATGCCGAGCATCTGAGTGATGCGCTGAGCGCGCAGAGTGATCGGTGCAATCGATGGCAGATGTTGTTCGCTGACGGTCTCGATGATCGGACCAGCTTCGCCGCCAGTGATTTCCAGCAGCAGGCCAGTGGCGCGCTCCATGGCTTCACGGGCCAGTTGCCAGTCAACGCCACGCTCGTAGCGATGCGAAGCGTCGGTATGCAAGCCGTAAGAACGTGCCTTGCCGGCAACCGCAATCTGATCAAAGAACGCAGATTCGAGGAACACATCACGGGTGGTCGCGGAAACACCGCTGTGCTCGCCACCCATGACGCCGGCGATCGCCAGTGCACGAGTGTGGTCAGCGATGACCAGCGTATCGCTACGCAGGCTGACTTCCTGACCATCAAGCAGAACCAGCTTTTCGCCCTCTTCAGCCATGCGCACACGAATGCCGCCATTGATTTCGGCGAGATCGAAAGCGTGCAGCGGTTGGCCGAGCTCGAGCATGACGTAGTTGGTGATGTCGACGGCAGCGTCGATGCTGCGCACGTCGGCGCGACGCAGACGCTCAACCATCCACAGCGGGGTTGGCTTGGACAGGTCGACGTTACGGATGACCCGACCCAGGTAACGTGGGCAGGCAGCTGGGGCCAGCACCTCGACCGAGCGGACTTCGTCGTGTACCGCTGCAACCGCAGCCACCACAGGACGGGTTACCGGCACGGCGTACAGCGCGCCGACTTCACGAGCCAGACCGGCCAGGGACAGGCAGTCGCCACGGTTCGGGGTCAGGTCGACCTCGATGCTGGCGTCTTCCAGATCCAGATACACTCGGAAATCTTCGCCCACCGGCGCATCGGCCGGCAGCTCCATCAGACCGTCGTTGCCCTCACCGACCTGCAGCTCTGCCTGCGAGCACAGCATGCCGTTGGACTCGACGCCACGCAGCTTGGCCTTCTTGATCTTGAAGTCGCCCGGCAGCTCTGCGCCAATCATCGCGAACGGAATCTTCAGGCCCGGGCGCACGTTTGGCGCTCCGCACACGACCTGGAAGGTTTCCGCGCCATTGCTGACCTGGCATACGCGCAACTTGTCGGCGTCCGGATGCTGCTCGGTGCTCAGCACCTCACCCACCACCACACCACTGAATACGCCGGCGGCCGGAGTAACGCTATCGACCTCAAGACCGGCCATCGACAGACGGGCAACCAGCTCGTCGCGATCTACCTGCGGGCTTACCCAGCCACGCAGCCATTGTTCACTGAATTTCATCCTGCTCTCCTAAGAATTCGTTACGACTAGCGAAATTGCGCGAGGAACCGCAAGTCGTTGTCGAAGAACAGACGCAAGTCGTTCACGCCGTAACGGAGCATGGCCAGACGCTCGACACCCATGCCGAAGGCAAATCCGGAGAACTCTTCCGGATCGATGCCGGACATGCGCAGCACGTTCGGGTGAACCATGCCGCAGCCCATCACTTCCAGCCAGCCAGTCTGCTTGCAGACGCGGCAGCCTTTGCCGCTGCACATCACGCATTCCATATCGACTTCAGCGGATGGCTCGGTGAAGGGGAAGTACGAAGGACGGAAACGCACGGCCAGTTCTTTCTCGAAGAACACCCGCAGGAATTCTTCGATCGTGCCTTTGAGATCGGCAAAATTGATATCGCGATCGACCAGCAGGCCTTCGACCTGGTGGAACATCGGCGAATGGGTGATATCGGAGTCGCTGCGATAGACGCGGCCCGGGCAGACGATGCGGATCGGCGGCTGCTTCGATTCCATGGTGCGGACCTGTACCGGCGAGGTATGGGTGCGCAGCAACATGTTGGCATTGAAATAGAAGGTGTCATGCATCGACCGGGCCGGGTGATGGCCTGGGATGTTGAGCGCTTCAAAGTTGTGGTAGTCGTCTTCGACCTCAGGGCCTTCGGCGATGCCGTAGCCAATGCGGGTGAAGAACTGCTCGACACGCTCCAGAGTCCGGGTGACCGGATGCAGACCGCCAGAGGTCTGGCCACGGCCCGGCAATGTCACGTCGATGGATTCGGCAGACAGTTTGGCAGCCAGCTCGGCTTCTTCAAACAATGCCATGCGCGCATTGAGAACGCCTGTAACACGTTCCTTGGCAACGTTGATCAGCGCACCGACTTGCGGACGCTCTTCGGCCGGCAGATTCCCCAGGGTCTTCATCACCTGAGTCAATTCGCCCTTCTTGCCAAGGTATTGAACCCGGATTTGCTCCAGGGCATTGATATCTTCAGCGCTTTGCACAGCCTCTAGTGCTTGAGAGACCAGCGCATCCAGGTTTTCCATGTACAGACTCCAGATACAAAATAGGGGAAGAGCTTGAAGGCTCTTCCCCTATTTATGACGTTTAACACCTGGCCCCACAGAGGTGAGGCCGGGTGACTGTCGGGGGTACTTAAGCCAAGGTGGCTTTAGCTTTCTCGACAATCGCAGCAAACGCCGCTTTTTCGTTCACTGCCAGATCAGCCAGAACCTTACGGTCGATCTCGATGGACGCTTTTTTCAGGCCAGCGATGAAACGGCTGTAGGACAGACCGTTAACACGAGCACCAGCGTTGATACGAGCGATCCACAGAGCGCGGAACTGACGTTTTTTCTGACGACGGTCACGGTAGGCGTATTGGCCTGCCTTGATTACCGCTTGCTTGGCAACACGGAATACGCGGGAGCGTGCGCCGTAGTAGCCTTTAGCAAGTTTCAGAATTTTTTTGTGACGCTTACGGGCAATGACGCCACGCTTTACACGAGCCATGAGTTACTTCCTCTATTCTTGACTAAATTAACGAAGGCGCAGCATGCGCTCGACTTTTGCCACGTCAGACGGATGCAGCAAGCTGCTACCGCGCAGTTGACGCTTACGCTTGGTCGACATTTTAGTCAGGATGTGGCTCTTGAAAGCGTGCTTGTGCTTGATGCCGTTAGCAGTTTTCAGAAACCGCTTGGCAGCACCACTTTTGGTTTTCATTTTTGGCATGTTCGGATACTCCGCATTCAGTTGATAAACATAATCAGAAGGCCTGCCGTGCCCTGTTGATTACTTCTTCTTTTTCGGGGCGATGACCATGATCAGCTGGCGTCCTTCCATCTTAGGATGCTGTTCGACCGAACCGTACTCGAGCAGGTCTTGTTCAACCCGCTTGAGGAGTTCCATCCCCAGCTCCTGGTGGGCCATCTCACGGCCGCGGAATCGCAAGGATACCTTGGCCCTGTCCCCGTCACTCAGGAAACGTACCAGGTTGCGCAGTTTTACCTGGTAATCCCCTTCCTCCGTCCCTGGACGAAACTTGATTTCTTTAACCTGAATCTGCTTCTGGTTTTTCTTCGCCGCGGCAATCTGCTTCTTCTTCTCGAAGATCGATTTGCCGTAGTCCATCACCCGGCAAACAGGCGGGACTGCATCTGCGGAAATTTCCACCAGATCAAGCTTTGCTTCTTCAGCGATACGAAGCGCTTCATCAATCGAGACGATGCCAATCTGCTCGCCATCAGCGCCAATTAACCGAACCTCGCGTGCCGAGATATTCTCGTTGATCGGGGCTTTCGGTGCAGCTCGTTTATCTTGTCTCATTTCACGCTTAATAATAATTACTCCGAATCTGGGCGACCACGCCGGGAAACCGCTTGCGCGAGAAACTCAGCGAACTGGGCGACGGGCATCGAGCCCAGGTCAGCACCTTCACGAGTACGCACAGCGACAGTCTGCATCTCGACTTCCTTATCTCCGATAACCAAAAGATAGGGAACCTTGAGCAAAGTATGCTCGCGGATTTTAAAGCCGATCTTTTCATTTCTCAAGTCGGACTTGGCACGAAATCCGCTTTCGTTGAGAGTTTTTTCAACCTCTGCAACAAAATCTGCCTGTTTATCAGTGATATTCATGATCACCGCCTGGGTCGGCGCGAGCCACGCAGGGAAAGCACCTTCGTAGTGCTCGATCAGAATCCCGACGAAACGCTCGAACGAACCGAGGATCGCGCGGTGCAACATCACCGGGTGTTTGCGGCTGTTGTCTTCAGAGACGTATTCAGCGCCCAAACGGACAGGCAGGTTAAAATCGAGCTGCAAGGTACCACACTGCCAGACGCGACCGAGACAATCTTTCAGCGAGAACTCGATCTTCGGCCCGTAGAAAGCACCCTCGCCCGGCTGCAGATCGTACGGCAGGCCAGCAGAATCAAGGGCTGCAGCCAATGCAGCTTCAGCGCGATCCCACAGTTCATCGGAGCCGACGCGTTTTTCCGGACGAGTGGACAGTTTCATCTCAACTTCGGTAAAGCCGAAATCGCGATAGACATCCATGGTCAGCTTGATGAACGCAGCGGACTCGGCCTGCATCTGCTCTTCGGTGCAGAAGATGTGCGCGTCGTCCTGAGTGAACGCTCGCACGCGCATGATGCCGTGCAACGCACCCGACGGCTCGTTACGGTGGCAAGCACCGAACTCGGCCAGACGCATCGGCAACTCGCGGTAGCTTTTCAGGCCCTGATTGAACACCTGCACGTGGCATGGGCAGTTCATCGGCTTGATGGCGTAGTCGCGGTTTTCCGACTGGGTGGTGAACATGTTGTCGGCGTAGTTGGCCCAGTGCCCGGATTTTTCCCACAGGCTGCGGTCGACGACTTGAGGAGTCTTGATCTCAAGGTAGCCGTTGTCGCGCTGGATCTTGCGCATGTACTGCTCGAGCACCTGGTACAGAGTCCAGCCGTTCGGGTGCCAGAACACCATGCCCGGGGATTCTTCCTGGGTGTGAAACAGGCCCAGGCGCTTGCCGATCTTGCGGTGATCGCGCTTCTCGGCTTCTTCGATGCGCTGAATGTAAGCCGCCAGCTGTTTCTTGTCCGCCCAAGCGGTGCCGTAGACGCGCTGCAATTGCTCGTTCTTGGCGTCGCCACGCCAGTAGGCGCCCGACAGCTTGGTCAGCTTGAAGGATTTCAGGAAACGCGTGTTCGGCACGTGCGGACCGCGGCACATGTCGACGTATTCTTCGTGATAGTACAGACCCATGGCCTGCTCGTTCGGCATGTCTTCGACCAGACGCAGCTTGTAATCTTCGCCGCGGGCCTTGAACACTTCGATCACTTCCGCGCGCGGAGTGACTTTCTTGATGACGTCATAATCCTTCTCGATCAGCTGCTGCATGCGCTGCTCGATGGCCGCCATGTCTTCCGGCGTGAAAGGACGCTCGTAGGCGATGTCGTAATAGAAGCCTTCGTCGATGACCGGGCCGATGACCATCTTCGCGGTCGGGTACAGCTGCTTGACCGCGTGGCCAACCAGGTGCGCGCAAGAGTGGCGAATGATCTCCAGCCCCTCTTCATCCTTTGGCGTAATGATTTGCAGTGTCGCGTCGCTGCTGATGATGTCGCTGGCGTCGACCAGTTGGCCATTGACCTTGCCCGCGAGCGTGGCCTTGGCCAGGCCTGCACCAATGGATGCGGCGACCTCGGCTACGGAAACCGGGTGATCGAATGAACGTTGACTGCCGTCGGGAAGAGTAATAGTTGGCATGGCGCCTCCTCTCCTAGTGGTGACCCCTACCAAAGGTCACGTGGGTTGGGATGAGCCAGTACAAGATCCGATCCAGGCCATTCAATGACGAACGCCTGCCTTACAGCGGCAGGAGCCTTGCGGCCAACCGGAAAACCGAACCAGAGTGACTGGGATTCAAATCGGAAAAATTCGCACGCCGACCGCTTCGGGACTGAAGGTCATCCGAAGCCTGAGAACGCTTGAGCCCGGCATGCTAGCACAGATGAGCGGTCGCTTACGCCCTGATTTGGCAGAAGGCCAAATGTCCGTTTTTATGCCAGAGTGCTGAACTTGATCGGCCTTTGCGCCCTCAGATAACAAGACATTGACCCACAAGGAGCATCCTCGCATGCGTCTGAAAAGCTTATTCGCCCTCGTCGCTCCCGTCGTTCTGCTGCTGCCACTGAGCGCCCATGCCGACTGGCCAAAAGGCGAGCGCGAGAAGTACATGGCCCAGTGCACTCAGGCTGCCACCCAACAAATTGGTGCTGCTGCCGCCAAATCCCACTGCGCTTGCGGTGCCGATGCCATCAAGTCTTATCCGGCCAGCGACATTCAGGCACTGATGGACAACAAGGCGACTCCTGAATTGCAACAGAAAGCCCTTGGCCAGATCGCCAAATGCAAGGCAAATACCGCCCCGAAAAAATAAGAAAACCGGGCATTAACATCGGCTGAAAGGCGGAAAAAAGTGCTGGAAATGAGGCTTTTCAGACGATTTATGCAGGTTTTACAGGTTTTTTTATCGTCTTTACGTTTCGCTGAAAGCCTTTCAAACCGGGGCTTTCAGCGCAACCAGGTGGTAAAGAAAACACGACTGATTGGCAAACAGCACGTCCGGGGGGCTACCAAAGCGAACATTTCGACTATGATACCCGGGTGTGCCCAGTTGGCCTGAGCAGCACAGCACTACTGAAAATATATGTTTCTTGGAGATACACCATGTCTAATCGCCAAACCGGCACCGTTAAATGGTTCAACGATGAAAAAGGCTTCGGCTTCATCACTCCTCAAGGTGGCGGTGACGACCTGTTCGTACACTTCAAAGCTATCGAATCCGACGGTTTCAAAAGCCTGAAAGAAGGCCAGACCGTCTCTTTCGTGGCTGAGAAAGGCCAAAAGGGTATGCAAGCTGCACAGGTTCGCCCAGAGTAATTTCTCGGCGCACTAAAAAAACCCCGTCCTGGTGACGGGGTTTTTTATGCCTGAGACAAAAGGACTCAGCCGCAGTTGACGCGGGTGACTATCAGGTTGTTGTCGGTGTTCAGGTTCAGGCGATCGGAGCGGTATTCCAGGGTGATCATGTCGTTCGGCTTGAGAAAACGCGCATTTTGCGCCCCAGCCTTGGCACGCGCCTGATCCAGCAACTCAGGGGATGCCTTCTTGCCGATGGCAAATTGCGCCGCCGATGCTTCGCAGCGGCTATTTCCTGATTCAGCCGCCACGGGCTCCTTTGCCGACTCGCTGGAAGTTGTGCTGCAACCAGCCAACAGAGCAGCGGCCATAAGTGCACCCAGTGTCGCGAACTTCAAAGGCATGAAGCCTCCTTGTTTTCAAATGTTTAAGCAGAGATCGTGCGACCGCCAATGCGGCGTTTGGTTTCAAGGCTCAAGCCATGCCCTGCCCCACGAGCGGAAAAATGCCGAGTGTGCCTGAGCCGCCCTGTCCGGCTCATCAAACATTCGTGACTGAATATTAACGACCTTAATAAACGTCGATGTAGTCGTAGGGCGGATTCGGCCAGTTGTCTTTGAGTGCGTTGAAAATCTGCATCACCCAGACTTCATCGCTGGCTGCGACGTTACCCACATAGCCCGACCCCTTCGCCCAGGTTTCCAGGCGAAACAGCAGACCCTCGATATCCTGCCCACCGGTCACCGTAGACAGATAGGCAATGCCATCTTTGGTCACGCGCAATTGGTTGTGCACGTCGTCACTGCCCGAGGCAAGCAATTGGCGCACTGCTTCGAGTGTGAGGCCGTCAGGGGTATTCAGATCAATCTGCACAGCGGGGTCCTTTGCAAGCCGGAAAAGACCAAGTGTCGCATAGCGCTCCGCTCATGCCTAAGTCGCAGTGCCAAATGCCGCACAAAATGGTTAACTCGAAAACAGACATCCTGACCTTTCGAGCCTCCCATGACCAGTGTAAGCATCGACGCCGCCATCAACGCCAAATGGGCCGAAGGACACAGCTCTTACAGCCCCGGCACGACGGAAGAATTGGCGCTGATCGGCATTGATTTACTGGTCAAGGAGTTGGGGATAGAAGCGGCGCAGCATTTTATCAATCAGGTATTCGAACGCTATCCGATCAGCCAGGCCGAACAGCCGCAGTGAAAACCCGCAGGCAAACCGCCTGCGGGTTGACGAATTATTTCAGGCGTTTCAGGCGCTCGGTCAGCAGATCAAAGAATCCCTGGGCGTCGCCATTTTCGACCCAGAATGCATTCTTCGGTGCTTTCAGGCCGTCATACCAGTCAACAATGGTCTGGCCGAATGTCGGTCCTTCACGGCTATCCACCACGACGTTGACCGCCCGACCGGTAAACAACTCAGGCTTGAGCAGATACGCCACAACCGTCGCGTCATGCACCGGGCCACCTGGAATGCCGTAGTGCTCCATGTCGCCCTTGATGTACTCGTTGAGAATGTCGCCGACGATCTTGCTCGCATTGTTGTTCAGCGCGGCGATCTGCTTCAGGCGTGCATCGCTGGTCAGAATCTTGTGGGTCACGTCCAGCGGCAGATAGGTGAGCTTCACCCCGCTCTTGAGCACCACCTCGGCAGCCTGCGGATCGGCGAACAAGTTGAATTCAGCCACAGGGGTGATGTTGCCACCGTTGAAATGCGCCCCGCCCATGATCACCACTTCCTTGATGCCCTGAACGATTTCCGGCTCCTGGATCAATGCCAGAGCCAGGTTGGTCTGCGGACCGAGCATGGCAATGGTGATGCTGTGCGGTTTGGCCGATTTAAGAGTGTCGATCAGATAATTGACCGCATTGCCTTTCGCCAAGCCTTTCTTCGGTTCGTGAACCGTGACGCCTGACAAACCTTCCTTGCCATGAATGTTCTCGGCGTAGATCGGCGTGCGCATCAGCGGCTTCGGTGCGCCAGCGTAAACCGGCACGTCTTCGCGCCCTGCCCATTCGCGAGCCAGGCGTGCGTTACGCGAAGTCTTGTCCAGGCGCACGTTGCCGGCGACAGTCGTTAACGCGCGGATATTCAATTCATCCGGCGACGCCAGCGCGAAGAGCAAAGCGACAACGTCGTCAGCGCCTGGATCGGTGTCGATGATCAAATCGATTTTTTCAGCGGCCTGAACGCCGGTCGCAGTTATCACAGACAAAAGCAGCAGGCTCCGGACCAGTTGATGAAGTTTTGCAGCATAGCGTTGCATAGCGCATTCCTTGTGCAGGTGATATCGGAAATCAGAATGTAACCCCGGCGACCAGAACGATGTTGCAGTACGGCTGACATTCTCCTGTACGAATGATCGCCCTGGCTTGTCGGCTAAGCACCTTGAACTGCTCGTGGGTGAGCAGATCCCTACGGCCCAGCGCGCCCTCTTCGTTCAACGCGTCCAGATCGGCCAGCGCCGTGGGTTGTTTTTCGAAGATCTCTTTGGCCAGCACATGGCTTTCTACCTGCATCTCGCTGAGTACAACTTTCAGCGTGCTGACGAAATCAGGGATGCCATGGGTCAGTGCCAGATCAATCAACTCGACACCCGGTGGCACGGGCAAACCGGCATCGCCAATCACGACCATGTCACCGTGGCCAAGAGAAGCGATCAGTCGCGACAGCGCGACGTTAAGCAGAGGAGTCTTTTTCATGCGGGTTTGAACGCCTGTACTTCGGACATGGTTGGAATCGACGGTTGCGCACCGGCGCGGGTAACCGATAGTGCAGCGGCGATCTGACCGTAGCGAATCGCCTCGGCCTCAGACTTGCCATCGGCCAGCGCTGCGGCAAAACCGCCGACGAAAGTGTCGCCCGCCGCCGTGGTATCGACCGCCTTCACGGCCGGCGCGGGGAAATGTTCGAAGCCGTTGCCGTTGGCGAACAATGAGCCTTGCGCGCCTAACGTGACGATGACTTTGCCCGCGCCCATGGCAATCAACTGAGTGGCAGCCGTTTCTGCCGACTGCAGCGAGTCGACAGCGAGCCCGCTCAATGCGGCGGCTTCGCTTTCGTTGGGAATCAGATAGTCGATGGCGGCAAACCAGTCAGCCGGCAAAGGACGGCTGGCCGGCGCCGGGTTGAGAATGACGGTTTTGCCCAGCTCACGCGCACGCTTGAGCGCATGTCCGACCGTCGCATCGGGAATCTCGAGCTGACAGATCACTACATCGGCGGCCTGTAAAACCGCATCAAAACGGTCGATCACTGCCGGCGTCATCGCGCCGTTGGCACCGGCGACAATCACGATGGCGTTCTGGCTGTTGTCATCCACCACAATCAGCGCTACGCCACTGGAATCCTCTACGACACTGACAGCCTCGCAGTCGATGTGCTCGGCGAGCAAGGCATCACGCAATCGCACACCGTAGTCGTCATTTCCGACGCAACCGATCATTGCCACCTTAGCGCCCAAGCGCGCAGCAGCAACCGCCTGATTGGCGCCCTTGCCGCCAGACACCGTGGCAAAGGAATGACCAATCAGCGTTTCACCGCCGCGTGGCAGCCGTGGCGCCCGGGTGACCAGGTCCATGTTCAGGCTGCCTATTACCACTACATTTGCTGGCATACATCACTACTCATCAATTCGGTTTCAGCGATATTCGGTGAACACGCCGGACAGCGGCGCGGTCGATTCGCGCAGGACAATGCTCGGGGTCACGATGCGTTGATCGGTGCCCGAATCCGGCGCAGCAATTCTGCGCAACAGCACTTCGGCGGCCATCTCGCCCAGTTGCAGGATCGACTGGCCGACCGTGGTCAGCGCCGGATAGACATAACGGCTCATCTGAATGTCATCGAAGCCGATTACCGACAGCTCGGCCGGCACCCGGACATTACGTTCAGCCGCCGCACGCAGCACACCGATGCCAATCATGTCGTTACCGGCAAAAATTGCGCTCGGCGGATTGCTCTCGAGCAGCCGGGCTGCGGCGTTGTAACCGCCGGTGCTGGTGAAGTCGCTTTCGAGCATACGCTCCTCGCGCACCTCGATTCCCGCTTCTCGCAGCGCTCGGCAATAACCGGCCTGACGCATTTGCGCCACGCTGGTACTGGCCGGACCGCCAATGGTGGCGATGTCGCGATGCCCCAACTCGAGCAGGTGACGGGTTGCCAGATAAGCGCCGTATTCATGATCGATACGCACCAGATCGGCATTTACACCTTCCAGGCCCCGGTCAACGATAACCATCGGCGTCTTCACGCCTGCCAGCCCTTGCGCCAGACCAGTGTCACCGCCGGCGGAGGCGACGATCAAACCGTCGATGCGTTTTTCCAGCAACACGCGCAGATAACTGCGCTGCTTGTCCGGATTGTCGTCGGAGTTACAGAGGATCACGCAGTAACCGTTGCGCTCGCAGTAATCCTCGATTCCGCGCGCCAATTCAGCGAAGTACGGGTTGAGGCTGTTAGGCACCAGCAGGCCGATGGTCGCCGTGGTTTTGGCTTTCAGCGAGCGCGCCACGGCACTGGGCACGTAGTCGAGGCTTTTGATCGCCGCCTCGACTTTGCGCCGCACTTCTTGACTCACCGGGCGGGTGTTGTTCACCACGTGCGACACGGTCGTGTAGGAAATGCCCGCGAGCGCCGCTACATCCTTGATCGTTGCCATGGTTCAGCCCCGGCGACTGGCGCGTTGACTGCGATAGGTGTCGAGCACCACGGCGATAACAATTACCGCACCGGTGATGATGCGCTTGGTCGGTTCCGTCGCACCAATCTGCGCGAGACCGGCCGCGAGCACGGAAATGATCAACACACCAAAGAAAGTGCTGATAACCGAACCGCGTCCACCCATCAGGCTGGTACCACCGATAACCACCGCCGCGATCACTTGCAGTTCCAGGCCCGAACCTGCGTTCGGGTCAGCCGCCTCCAGACGCGAAATCTGAAACAGAGCGGCAATGCCCGCCAGCAGGCCCATAAGGCTGAACACCAGAATCTTGTAGGGCTTGGGATTGATCCCGGCCAGCCGCACGGCTTCTTCGTTGGTGCCGATGCCGATCAGGTAGCGGCCGAAAACAGTGCGGGTCAAAACTGCCTGCGCGATGAAGATCACCAGCAACGCGATGATGAACGAGGGTGAAATACCGAACGCGATCGGATTCGACAGCCAGGCGAACGCATCGCCGATGTACGCAGTCCGCGACCCGGTCATCTGATACGCCACACCGCGGGCCATTTCCAGCACGCCGAGAGAGACGATGAACGACGGAATCCGCCAGGCCACGGTGATCGAGCCAGTGATGGTCCCGGCTAGCGCCGCCACCGCCATGCCGAGCAGCGCCGCTGGCAAAACGCTCCAGCCCCAGCCGAGAATCGCAACGCTTACCGTCGATGCGGCCAACGCCAGCACCGAGCCGACGGACAAATCGATGCCGCCGATGATCAGCACAAAGGTCATGCCCACCGCCAGCACCATCAAGTCGGGAATCTGGTTGGCCAGGGTGCTGAAAGTGTTGTACGAGAGGAAATGGCTGCTCAGAACCGAGAACAGCGCAATCATCGCCAGCAAGGCACCGGCCAGGCCCAGATATGTGCCCAGGCCGAAGAAATTGCCACTACGTTTACTGGCAGAAGATGCAGTTTTCATGGGAGATCCCTAGGCGCTGCCTCATTGAGCAACGCATCACGTTTTTGGTAGCCGGCGAATGCGGCGGCAAGCAAATCATCCTGGGTCCAGCTGTCGCGCTCGAAGGTGTCGATCAGACGCCCCGCCGAAAGCACGCCGATCCGGTCGCAGATCAGCATCAACTCGCGCAAGTCACTGGACACCACCACCAACGCCTTGCCCTGGCGGGTCAACTCGCCGAGCAAACCGTAAATGTCGAACTTGGCACCGACATCGATTCCACGAGTAGGCTCGTCGAACAGCAGCACCGAACAGTCGCGCTCCAGCCAGCGACCGATCACGACCTTCTGCTGATTGCCGCCGGACAGCTCCGAAACCAACTGCGTCGGGCTCGAACTACGGATACGCATGGCCTCGATCTGACGCTGCGCCAGGGAAATTTCGTCGCCGTTGTTGACGAAACCGCCACTGGAGATTTCCGGCATGTTGCCCAGAGCGATGTTGGCGCTGATCGACTGACTGAGCAGCAGCCCTTCGCCCTTGCGATCTTCGGTGATCAACGCGATACCATTGCGTACGGCATCGACTGGCGAGCGAACACTCACGACCTTGGCCGGGGAGCCGAGCGCGATGGTGCCGCTGTCGGCAGCATCGGCACCGAATATCAGCCGCAGCAATTCCGTGCGCCCTGCCCCGATCAATCCGGAAATACCGAAGATCTCCCCGGCACGCACCTCGAAAGAGACGTCGCGGACTTTGTCAGAGCGGGTCAGCCCTTTGACCGTCAACGCCGGAGCGCCGATCTTGCGCGGCCCCATGTCGATGTGTTCGCCCAGTTCGCGACCGACCATCAAGGTGACCAGTTGCTCGCTGTTGTAGTTGGCCATCGGCTCGACGCAGACCAGATTGCCGTCACGCAGCACGGCAATACGCTGCGCCACCCGCGCCAGTTCTTCGAGACGGTGAGAGATATAGATGATGGAAACGCCGCGGGCCTGCAATCGGCTGATCTGCTCGAAGAGCATTTCGACTTCGCGCGCCGTGAGCATCGCGGTCGGCTCGTCAAGGATCAGCACATGGCAGTCGCCGATCAGGTTGCGCGCGATTTCGACCATCTGCTGATGGCCGATACCGAGTTCGCCGACCAGCGTGTCCGGATCGATCGCATCGAGGCCGACTTGCGCCATGGCTTCTATCGCGGCCTTGCGCAACTGCTTGCGGCTGATCCAGCCCGCGCTGCTCGGCAGATTATCCAGAAAGAGGTTTTCCGCCACCGACAGCGTCGGCAACAGATTGAGTTCTTGCATGACCATGCGCACGCCAAGCTCTTCAGCCTGGGTACGGCTGCCCGGACGATAGTCCTTGCCGTGGAATTGCATCTGGCCGGTAGTGGGTGTGACCAAACCACCAATGATCTTCGACAGGGTACTTTTGCCGGCACCATTTTCGCCGGTCAGCGCCAGTACTTCACCGCGCATCAGCGTCAGATCGATGCCGGTGAGCACCGGTTGCGCATAGGTCTTGCCGATACCGCTGACCGAGAGGACAGCGTTCGGGGCGGAAACTGACATAGAAATCTCCATGCGCTCGCCCGGACGGACGAGCGCCGTTGTGTCGCCAGATGACTTACTGGGTGACCAGCTCGACCGGTGTTTCGATCACGCCGTTGGCACCGCTGTCGACTTTCTCGCCTTTGATGATCTTCAGCGCGGTTTCGATGCCGAACACGGCCTGCTTGGCTGCAAACTGATCAGCCGTCGCCAGCACGCGGCCGTCCTTGAGCATTGGCTTGATGGCATTGATATTGTCGTAACCGACGACTTTCACCTGCCCAGCCTTACCAGCGGCACGGACTGCGGAAACGGCACCGACCGCCATGCTGTCGTTACCGGCCAGCAGTGCTTTGACATCCGGGTATTCACTGAGGATCGAAGCCGCAACCTTGTTGCCCTTGTCGATTTCCCAGTCACCGGACTGCAGCGAGACCACTTTGATCTGCGCGGCTTCCATCGCGTCCTTGAAACCGGCCGTGCGCGCCTGCGCGTTGGTGGTGGTGGACACGCCTTCGATGATGCCGACCTCGTCGCCCGCCTTCAGTTGCTTGGCCAGATATTCGCCAACCAGACGTGCACCCTTGCGGTTGTCCGGGCCTACGAAAGGCACGTTGATGTTTTTGCTTTTGACTACGGCGGGATCGAGCTGGTTATCGATGTTGATGACGGTGATACCGGCGTCTACGGCCTTCTTGATCACCGGTACCATGGCCTTGGAGTCAGAAGGCGCGATCACCAGTGCATTCACCTTGGCCAGGATCATCTGTTCGACGATGCGAGTCTGGCCGGCGGTGTCGGTTTCGTCTTTGATACCGTTGGAGATCAGATCGAAATCGGCGGAGTGTTCTTTCTGGTAGGCCTTGGCGCCGTCTTCCATGGTCAGGAAGAATTCGTTGGCCAAAGATTTCATGACCAGCGCGACTTTGGGCTTTTCTGCAGATTCGGCGAACGCCGAGGAGACAGGTAGTGCGGCGGCTGTGGCAGCCAGCATAGCGACAGCAAGAAGACGTGCGGCGAATGGCAGCTTCATGGGTTCACTCCGATCTTATGATTATTGTGAGCAACGTTTGCGCTGACGTAACCTACGTCACGGCTCCGGGAGCAGATGCCCTTCCAAGCCGCGCAAACGTTTGCGTAGACCGAACTATGAGAATCCCGCTGACATTTGTCAACAATCAGAAATCGTCTTTTGTTGTAGGCCGAATCGCCGAGTCGGCCATCTGACGCTTCAGGCGGTCGTGTTGACCAGGCCACCGCTGGTAGCGCTTTTCGACATCTCCTTGACCAACGCACCCGCCACTTCTGCCAGTGCGGCGCTGGTTTGCGCGATCTGGCCCTGAATCGACATCACTGCCTGGGACTTCGCTTCGGGAGTCGGATAGCTTGCAGCCTGAGCCGCAGCCAGTTGCTGTTGCTGCTCCTGAAGTTGCTTCTGCAATTCCTTCATCCGCTTGAGCAACGTCTTGACGGTGATGCTGAGATTGCTGTCAGCCTCGGTTTCACTGTTTTCCTGCACGGGCCCGCCACCGGTTCTGACCTGATTCTTCTCAGTCTTTTCGGTACCCAGCGCCTGCGCCGAAGTCTCATTGGTCGCATCGTTCAGGCTGTTGATCGTCGCTGCAGTTTTACCGCCAATGGTGACTGCAGCGGGATTGGCAAAACCGACCGTCAGTGACATGTGAACTCCTAAGATTTGGTTTCCTTGAGGACGCATCGGCCTGAGAGCACATTTCTTTAGCGGGGATTTGTCACCCGCCTGGCTTTTCAGAGATTGCCTATCGGCGAGCCGAACACGAATCCGCCTGTCGTTCGGAATCCCGGATGGATGAATCCTCAACGATGCTCCAGCCCTCGACAAATATTGATTTAAATCATTGGGTTAAACATTTTCCGCCAGCACATTACGCATGGTATGAATCCTGCTCCCATCCTTGCACCTCGAGCATTCAGATCGGCTTGGGGCGCATCTAGATGAACCTGCATCAGCACCGTCTCACGACTAGAGAGAAAAATAATGAAATCTGCTTTCAATACTTTGATTCCGGGCGCATTGGCCCTCCTCCTGCTCCTGCCTGCTGCCCTTCAGGCAAAAGAAGCCGAAACCCAGACGAAACTGGCCAACGTCGTCGTCCTCGCCACAGGCGGCACCATCGCTGGCGCCGGCGCCAGTGCGGCCAACAGCGCCACGTATCAGGCAGCAAAAGTCGGTATCGAACAACTGATTGCCGGCATTCCCGAGCTGAGCAAACTGGCTAACGTGCGTGGCGAACAAGTCATGCAGATCGCTTCGGAAAGCATCACCAACGACAACCTGCTGCAATTGGGTCGTCGCGTTTCCGAACTGGCTGACAGCAAGGACGTGGACGGCATCGTTATCACCCACGGCACCGACACCCTCGAAGAAACCGCTTACTTCCTGAACCTGGTCGAGAAGACCGACAAGCCGATCATCGTCGTAGGTTCGATGCGTCCGGGCACTGCCATGTCGGCAGACGGCATGCTCAACCTGTACAACGCCGTCGCCGTGGCGAGCAGCAAAGAAGCACGCGGCAAAGGTGTGCTGGTGACCATGAACGACGAGATCCAGTCCGGTCGCGACGTCAGCAAAATGATCAACATCAAGACCGAAGCATTCAAAAGCGCCTGGGGTCCGCTGGGCATGGTGGTCGAAGGCAAATCCTACTGGTTCCGCCTGCCGGCCAAGCGTCACACCATGGATTCGGAATTCGACATCAAGGACATCAAGAGCCTGCCTGACGTAGAAATTGCCTATTCCTACGGCAACGTCAGCGATACCGCCTACAAGGCACTGGCTCAAGCCGGCGCCAAAGCCATCATCCACGCCGGCACTGGCAACGGTTCGGTATCTTCCCGCGTGGTTCCATCCCTGCAAGCGCTGCGCAAGGATGGCGTGCAGATCATTCGCTCGTCCCACGTCAACGCCGGCGGCTTTGTCCTGCGTAACGCCGAACAGCCCGACGACAAATACGACTGGGTTGTCGCTCACGACCTGAACCCGCAGAAAGCCCGCATCCTGGCGATGGTTGCACTGACCAAGACCAACGACAGCAAAGAGCTGCAACGGATGTTCTGGGAATACTGATTGAACATCGCCTGATCACTTCTCGATCGGGCAATTGCGCATCACCTGTCAGCTTGGCAGGTGGTGCCCCGCTTACACCCTTCCAATACTTTTCCCACAAAAATCTCGACAAGTCCTACACCAAAATCGGAAACCCGCTGTCAGAGGATTTTCTTGAATTTTAAGCAGTTGCGAAATCGCTTACAGTTAAATACTGTATGCACGTACAGCTTAATAAGGATAACCTCGTGGCCACCTCTCCTGCTGCTCCTGACGCTTATGAACGCATGGGTATGCGCGTTCAGAAAATCATCAATTCCCCCACCGCACAAAAAGCCAAAGCCGCACTGATTTTCCGTCTGCCGGATGAGCCGATGGACGACTGGGAGCGCTTGCTCGAGGAAATCGACGAGAACGACAACGTCACCCTCGCCTATCGCGATGACGGTGGCGTGCAGATTTTTTGGGTTGTGCCGAAGGAAGATTGATTCAATGAGTGTCCGCTGTGTTGCTTTGCTGTTGTTGTTTTTCGCCGTGGGCGCCCAGGCTGGCGCCCCACGTACATTTTCCGAAGCCAAGAAAGCTGCATGGAAACTTTATGCGCCGCAGTCCACGGAGTTTTACTGCGGCTGCAAGTACACCGGCAACCGCGTCGATCTCAAGGCTTGCGGCTATGTGCCGCGCAAGAACGCCAAGCGTGCATCGAGGATCGAGTGGGAGCACATCGTGCCAGCGTGGCAGATCGGGCATCAGCGGCAGTGCTGGCAGCAAGGCGGACGCAAGAATTGCACGCGTTACGATCCGGTTTATCAAAAGGCCGAAGCTGACCTGCACAACCTGGTACCGAGCATCGGTGAGGTCAACGGTGATCGCAGCAACTTCAGCTACGGCTGGTTGCCGGTGCAGTCCGGTCAGTATGGATCCTGCCTGACGCAGGTCGACTTCAAAGCGAAGAAAGTCATGCCCCGCCCTTCGATTCGCGGCATGATCGCCCGCACGTATTTTTATATGAGCAAACAATACGGACTGCGGCTGTCGAAGCAAGATCGGCAGTTGTACGAAGCGTGGGACAAGACCTATCCAGTGCAGGACTGGGAACGTCAGCGCAACCAGAGCGTGGCGTGCGTGATGGGGCGCGGCAACGAGTTTGTCGGCTCGGTAAATCTTAAAGCCTGCGGCTGATTGCAGCGGAAATAAAAAGGCCTCGAGCGTTATGCTCGAGGCCTTTTTAATGTCTGTTCAGCGTGTTTTGAAGGCGCTTCCCTTATGGCGTTAGCGGATGCTCGATCACCACCGATTCGATATTTTGTTTTTTGGCTTTTACCAACGCCGCATCCACCTGCACCTTGCGCGCCTCGGCGTCAGCCTGGGAATTGAACGGACCGATCAGAATTCGTGTTTTACCGCTGCCGTCCTTGACGACCGTCGGAACGAAAGCGTGCTCGATCAACCAGCCGCTCAGGTCACTGACGGCCTGAGGGGTCTCGCCACGCACTTCCAGATCCCACTGTGGCGCGGCGGCCGCCGGCGCTGCCGCGACCTTTGCCTCAGGCTTTGGCGCATCTACATTCTTGCCTTCACCGCAGCCTGCCAATGCCAGTGCCGCTACCAGCCAAACCAATTTGCGCACAACGCTTTCCTCGGAATTCACAAAGCGGCGATCTTATCATTCATAAATACTTCGCGAGCCCCGCAAAATGGGCACAAAACAACGAGAATGATGATTGCAGCCTCTGTATAGTTACGCCCTGGGAATTAATGCCGCATCTGCGCGTCAGAAAGAGGCACCCAAACCGTGAGACTTCGCACTAATCTATAGATACCACCGACCTCTGCACTGTCTGAATCAGGTGCCCTACAAAGCAATCAAGGAGAAGACCATGCTGATACTCACCCGCAAAGTCGGTGAAAGCATAAACATTGGTGATGACATCACGATCACCATCCTCGGAGTCAGCGGCCAACAGGTTCGCATCGGCATCAACGCTCCGAAAAACGTGGCGGTGCACCGTGAAGAAATTTACCAACGCATTCAGGCCGGCCTGACCGCTCCGGACAAGCCGCAAACACCCTGAGCCACTTTGCATTACGTAGCCAGTCCTATTGCCGTCGCGCAAGACTGGCTAAAGATTCACGCGCCGTTTAGCCATCCGCATTTCACCCCGCTGGGCACGGCGCCTGAAGCACACTGACTCCTTTCACTTGTCACTCCCTCCTTTCTTACGCCGATATTACCTTTCACTCCCGGAGCTGGCTGTCGGACGTTTCCGATAGAGCGCGGAGAATTTCGCCTTCTAAGCGAATATCACGCCACGCGCCATGCCCGTCGCCGCGACCATCATCAGGATCAGCAGCAGCGCTTCAACATGACTGATTCGCGCGTACAACTTCGCACGCCCGGCATCAGGCGCTACCCCGCGCGACGATGCGATGCGCCATTTGATCAGCGTGATCATGGGTGCAAGCTCTACCAGCAGGATCAGCACTAACAACGTCATCTTCAGATGAAACAGCGGCTGATGCAGGTAATAGTCAGAGCCTTTCTCGTAACCACCAAACGCACGCATCGCTCCGGTTATAAGCAGCGTCAAAGCTGAAAGCCCCCAGAGGTTATCCGCGAGCAGCACGCGCTTGAGCTCTCCCGTGCCCGCCGAGAGCTGGCTGAACGCTGTGCCGCGCGTCAGTACCGCCCAGAAAGCCAAGGCAAACGCGAATAGATGAACAGCCGCAAGGATCCACTGACTCAGCATCGACGCACTCCCTTACAAAGAGTTGAAAATCGGCCAGTCAGTAGTAGACGAAAAAGCGGGGCCTCGCTTGGAGGTGACGGCGAGACAGATGCCAAACGCCAAATCGCAGGCAAAAAAAATCCCAAGCAGCTGATGGAAGCTTGGGATTTAAAAATGCATAAACCGTGGTGGTGAACGCGGAACGGATGTTACTTAAATTCCCATCATGCAACAAGGCTTTTTCGATAACCGGTTGGAGAAAAAGAGCTGTAAGCCTTTGGATATTCAGGTGTTTTCAACTACGAAATGTAAGAAGAACGCACCAAAATGGCGCTTGATCGCTTTGCGCTAACAGTAATGAATGGAGAGCTGAACAGAGCGAAGCGGAAATGACCGGGAACAAGCGTTGCGGAAATCGCAGACAACAAAAAAGGGCCCACCTTTCGGTGAGCCCTTCTAGACCGCCCAGCAGAGCGGATTTTGTTTGGTAGGCGCGATTGGACTCGAACCAACGACCCCCACCATGTCAAGGTGGTGCTCTAACCAACTGAGCTACGTGCCTGCTGTGAGGCGGCATTCTACGGAATTCCGGAGGGGTGTCAACACCTTTTTTTCACCTAACCCTATGAATATGCAAAATATTTAATTTCGCCTCAGCGACGAAGATTTTCCGGTGGCTGGCGGAGGTTTTTCAACTCGGGTAGGATCGACGCACTCGTAAAATATATTAAACAGAGGCGGCAGGATGGCGAACACCCAATACCCAGAGTCTTATTACGCTGCGTCGGCCAATGCCGTACCACCACGCCCTGTGCTGCAGGATGATGTGGAGACGGACGTCTGTGTGATCGGCGCCGGGTATACCGGGCTGTCGTCCGCTCTGTTTCTGCTGGAGCACGGATTTCGTGTAACCGTGCTGGAAGCGGCCAAGGTCGGTTTCGGCGCTTCGGGGCGTAACGGCGGGCAGATCGTTAATAGTTATAGCCGCGACATTGACGTCATCGAACGCACCGTCGGCCCCAAGCAGGCGCAATTGCTCGGCGAAATGGCCTTTGAAGGCGGCCGGATCATTCGCGAGCGCGTGGCCAGATACAACATCCAGTGCGACCTGAAAGACGGTGGTGTATTCGCCGCCCTTTCCGCCAAACAAATGGGCCACCTTGAATCGCAGAAACGGTTGTGGGAACGCTTTGGTCACACTCAGCTGGAACTGATGGACCAACGCCGCATCCGTGAAGTGGTGGGTTGCGATCAATACGTCGGTGGCATGCTCGATATGAGCGGCGGCCACATCCATCCGCTGAATCTGGCACTCGGTGAAGCGGCGGCAGTCGAGTCTCTCGGCGGCACCATCTATGAGCAATCACCTGCCGTGCGCATCGAGCGCGGGGCCAATCCGGTTGTGCGTACACCGCAAGGCAAGGTCAGGGCCAGGTTCATCATCGTCGCCGGCAACGCCTATCTTGGTAATCTGGTGCCCGAACTGGCGGCCAAATCGATGCCGTGCGGCACTCAGGTGATCACCACCGAGCCCTTGGGTGATGAGCTGGCGAAAGCATTGCTGCCGCAGGATTACTGCGTGGAGGATTGCAACTATCTACTCGACTACTATCGCCTGACCGCCGACAAACGCCTGATCTTCGGCGGCGGTGTAGTCTATGGCGCTCGCGATCCGGCGAACATCGAAGCGATCATTCGCCCGAAGATGCTCAAAGCTTTCCCGCAACTCAAGGACGTGAAGATCGACTACGCCTGGACCGGCAACTTCCTGCTGACCCTTTCGCGCTTACCGCAGGTCGGGCGCCTGGGCGACAACATCTATTACTCGCAGGGCTGCAGCGGCCACGGCGTCACCTACACGCACCTGGCTGGCAAAGTCCTCGCCGAAGCGTTGCGCGGTCAGGCCGAGCGCTTCGATGCCTTTGCCGACCTGCCGCACTATCCCTTCCCCGGCGGGCAATTGCTGCGCACACCGTTTGCCGCGCTGGGCGCCTGGTATTACGGGCTGCGCGATAAGTACGGTCTATAAACACCATTGTGGCGAGGGGATTTATCCCCGTTGGGGGTGCGAAGCGCCCCCTCTTGAGCAGGAGGGGACTACTGCGCAGTCCAACGGGGATAAATCCCCTCGCCACAGTAGATTCAGCAAGGCTTAGGATCAGAGCTGATCCCGAGCGATCCCGCTGCGAATCCGCAGGATATCCGCCAGCACCGCCAGCGCAATTTCCGCCGGTGTCTTGCTGCCGAGGTTGAGGCCGATCGGCGCATGAATCCGCGCCAGCTCCGCCTCGCTCAAACCACCAATGCGACGCAAGCGCTCAAAGCGTTTTTGCGATGTCTGCAGCGACCCCATCACACCGATGTAAAACGCCTCGGTGCGCACCGCTTCCATCATCGCCAGATCGTCGATGCGCGGATCATGGGTCAGCGCCACGACTGCTGTGTCGCGATGGCAGCCACCGTCGGCAATGAACACCGAAGGCAACTGCCGACGGACCTCCACGCCATTGAGCACCACACCTTCAAGCACTTCATCACGCGGATCGCACAGAATCACTTCGAAGCCAAGCCCTACAGCAAACTCGGCACAGGCCTGCGCCACACTGGAGTAGCCAGCGAGCAACAAACGCTGTGCTGCACCAATACGGATGCGCACCCGATCAATCTCACGCTCGATCCGTGCACCCTGCTCGCGATCAGCCAACAGAACGCGCGCACCGCTGGCCAGATCGACTTCGCGAAGCAGACGACGTTGACCCAGCAGCGCTGATTCCAGTTCACGCAGATGCGCCTGCACCGCGCAGTCGGCGTCAAGTTTTTCCACCAACACATCGAGAATGCCACCGCAAGGCAGACTGACCCGCGAGCGCGGATCATCGCCTTCGCCGTAACGCACGACGCTGACTGCTTCGAGAAACGCACCTTCGGCAACGCGCTCAAGAAAATCCTCCTCAACGCAACCGCCCGACAGCGAACCGATCCACTGCCCGCTTTCGTTCACCGCGAGCAGCGAACCCGGCGCGCGCGGAGCCGAGCCGTAAGTGGTCAGCACCGTGCACAGCCAGATTCGCTGCCCGGCCACCGACCATTCCAGCGCCCGACGCACCACTTGCAGATCGAGATGCTGCATATCAGTGGGCCTTGTGCTCGACGCTCGGCGCGTCGGCTTGCAGCTTCTGCACTTCGCTCACCGCCAGTTCAGCCCTCTGGCCGCCCCAACCCTGACGCAGGTAGTTGAGCAGATCAGTCAATTGCTCAGGACTGAGCTTTTCAGCAAACCCCGGCATCGGCTGCATGCGCTCGAACCCGGAGAACTTCTGTTCGCCGATGCCGTCCTCGATCACTCGCAACAGGTTGCGCGGATCTTCCAGACGCAACGTGGTGTTGCCGCGCATGGCCACTGCGATGTGCGGTTTGCCTTCACCGCCAGCCGCGTGACAACCGGCGCAGACGTTCAGATATTCCTGACGGCCGCGCTGAGCACTCGCGCTGAGCTTGTCCAGCGGTACTTCGACGAGCTCTTTGGCTGGTGGCGGTTGCTCGCCAAGCAGGAACGTCGCCATTGCCGCCAGATCAGCATCGCTCAGACCTTGAGTGCTGTTGTGAAACACCGGGAACATTTCGTTGAACATCGTTCCTTGCGCGCTCATGCCATGCTTCAGAAACGTGCTCAGATCCTGCTGATTCCAGCCGCGCGCGGCCAGGTCGGTGGCCAGCAGGCTCGGCGCGAGATAACCATTGAGAATGCCGCCGGTCATGCGCTTGTCCATTTGCATCGCGCCCGGCAGGCCACGTGGCGTGTGGCATTCACCGCAGTGGCCGAGCACATCGACCATATACTGGCCGCGCTTCCACGCCGCACTTTTGCCTTCGGCCGGCTCCAGCTTGACGTCTTTACCGTAGAGCATGTTCCAGCCGGTCAGGCCCAGACGCACGTTGAACGGAAAGCTCAGGCTGGTCACCGGCGCGGCGCGTTCGATCGGCTCGATGGTTTTCAGATACGCGTGAATCGCATCGGAATCGGCGCGCGGCATCAGGTGATACGAAGTGTACGGCATCGCCGGATACAGATTCGCACCGTCGCGCCGTTTGCCTTCGGTCAGCGCAGCGAAGAACTCGTCATCGTTGTACAGACCGATGCCGTGCTCTTTGCTCGGGGTGATGTTGGTGCCGTAGATCGTGCCGAACGGCGACACGATCGGCAGGCCGCCGGCATACGGCGCGCCACCCGGTGCGGTGTGGCAGGCCATGCAGTCGGCAGCGCGGGCGAGGTATTCGCCGCGCTTGACCTGATCATCGGCGTGGACCGCCAAAAACGGCGCAGCCAGTCCGACCGCAAAAGTCAGGCGGGTCAGTAAACGCTTCATGCTCAACCCTCCTTGACCAGACCAAGATCGGTCAGCACGTTGCGCGTGGCGTTGTAATAACGCACGTACCCGGTGCAGCGGCAGACGTGATGGCCGAGGCTGTCCTCGATCACCTGTTCCAGCTGACTTTTGACGATCGGCTGGCGCTGCAGCTTCTCGACCAACACCGTCGCGGCGTTGACGAAGCCTGGCGCGCAGTAGCTGCACTGGAAGGCAAACTCGTCGACAAAGCGCTGCTGGATCGGATTGAGCTCAGTGACCTGGCCCTGCTCGTCGCGAGTGGCGTGGCCTTCGATGGTGCGGACTTTCTTGCCCTCGAAGTAGTGCGCGCCGGTGATGCAGGTGCGCACTTCTTCGCTGGTACCGTCGGGGTTATCGACGATCACCACGCAGGCGTGGCAGATCCCCTGACCGCAGCCCAGCCGCGAGCCGGTGAGGTTTTTGTATTCGTGCAAATAGTCGATCATCGGCAGGTCATCAGGGATGTCCACCGGGCCGACGGATTGACCATTGAGGGTCAGTTGAAGCGGACGGTTAGCCATTGAGGGCCTCCTTGATGCGCGCAGCGGTGATAGGCAAGTCACGAACACGTTTACCGATGGCGTGCGCCACGGCGTTACCGATGGCACCGACAATCGGGATCATCACCACTTCGGCGATGCCCTTGGACGGATCGCTCGGCGACAGCGGCGGCAGGATCTCCGCAGTCTGTTTCCACACGGCAACGTGACGGGCCATCGGCAGACGATAACGGTTGAAGTTCCAGTCACCCTCCCCCGGCCCGCCTTCGTACAACGGCATTTCTTCCATCAGCGCATGACCAATACCCATGGCGATACCGCCTTCGAGCTGGCCCTTGACCAACTCTTCAACCAACACGCGCCCGCACTCGATCCAAGAATGGTGGTTGAGCACCTGAACCTCCGCCGAGCCTTTGTTGACCTTCAGCTCGACCAACGTGGCGACCGGGCTGTAATAGGTCACGGCAGCGTTGTTCAACTGCACTACCGGGTAGTTGACGTTCTGCCGATCAAGCAAGTGGAAGCCGGCGCTGTTCATCTGCGCTTTCTTCGCTTGTGGCGCGCCATCGCCGTATTTCACCGCCAGACCGTCGAGCGGCAAGCGCTCGCGCACGCCGTCGATGCTGTATTCGGCTTCGGCCCAGCTCCAACGGTTGAAACCGTGCACCGTGGCGCCCGTCACCAGCCCGCGTTCGTGGGCGCGCTTGGCCAGCTCTCCGAAACTCAGCGGCTGCATGCCGTTGGCGGTCAGCTTGCCGTCGACCCAATGCGCATCTTCGCGACGCACCACGTAAGGGTTGGCCTGGCCGCCGTACGGCCCCTGACGCCATATCTCCAGCGCCGCGGGCCACAAACCATGGTTGAACAGCACGCGCGCGGCCTCACGGGTTGCATGGCTGAAGTAATAGGCGGAGTTGGTCGCCGAAGACGCCGACGCCAGCTTGCCGACCCAGCGCGGGTTGCGCAGCAGGTTATCCTGCTCGGCCTGACTCATGATGTACGGGTTGCCGCTGGTGATCAGCTGCATTTCCTGCCACTCGGTTTCTCCGGTCTTCACATCATGCGCCGGGCTGCCGAGGAAATCGGCGACGACCAAGGCTTGCGAAGTGGACATGCCGGTGCCGATTTCGATACCGATATGGCGCAGGGTGATGCGCCCGTCAGCGGTGAATTCGATGCTGGCCATCGGTGCTTCGGAGCCGGTACCGAAGTCTTTCTGGCAAATGGCGAAACCGACGCCGTACCAGTTATCCGGGTCTGCCGCTTCACGTTGTTGCTTGATCGTGTCACGGTTTTTCCAGACTTCGTGCACCGAGGCCTTGTCGAGAATTTCGTGCAGGCGCAGTGCACCGGCCGGGATTGCGCCCTGGGTGTTTTTCATGCCGGACCGCAGTGCATTCCTGCGGCGCAAATCGATGGCGTCGACACCCAGACGATTAGCGATTTCGTCGACCATCATTTCGGTCGCCGCCATGCTTTGCAGGGTGCCGTAACCGCGCATCGAACCCGCTTCGACTGCGCGCGAGTGATAGGCGGTGACCTGCAGATCGTTCTGCGGCATGTAGTAGATCGACTGCGCAGCCGTGGCGCCAACCGCTGCCACCGATGGGCTGTAGTTGACCCGACCGCCGCCGTCGACGCTCATTTCCGCGCGGAAAATCTTGAAGGTGTAGTCATTCTTGTCCACGGCCAACTGGTAGCGGATGTCGAACGGGTGACGCTTGATGCCGCTCTGGAATTGCTCATAGCGGTCGTTGGCCAGACGCACCGGCACACCGGCGCCGTACAGCGCGGCCAGGGCTGCATAGTAGACAAAAATGTTGTGGTCTTTGGAGCCATAGCCGACGGTATAGCCCGGATGCATGTTCAGGTTGGCCAGGCCGAAACGCGACGGCCCGATCATCTTCGCAGTCTCGGTCGCGACTTCCAGCGGGCACTGCGTCGCCACGACGAAATGCAGGGTTTTGGTTTTCGGGTCGTACCAGCCGTTGCCGTTGTCCGGCTCGAGGGCGGCCGGTTCGATCGACGGCGTCTTGTAGCGCTCATCGAACACCAGCCAGTTGTCTGGCGGCGTGTCGATCTCCTGCTTCATGCGGTCGGCGTAGAACAGACCGCGCTCGGTGAGGTTGCCATGCAGGTTCGGCGATGCGTTCCACACTGGACGGCGGTTCTTCAGCATCGGGAACAGAATCGAATCCTTGAGGCTGGCGAACTCGTCTTCATCCGCCGAGGTCGCGCCACCGACGCGCACATAGCGGAAGCTGCCGTAGGGATCACCTTCGTAGAACGGCACTTTGGCGCCGTAACGAATCGCTTTGTCATTGAATTTGAGTTGGTTCTTGGCCCGACGGAAACGCTCGAAATCGTTCCAGATCAGGATCGCCACCGGGTGACCGATGAACATCGGCACCTTGCCTTCGGGCAGCAATGGATCAGGCGCGTGCTCTTCGGGGAAGTGGATACCGTCCTTGTCCAGATCGGCAGCGGTGACGATGCGGTCCGGCTGCAGATCCGCGCCGAGCCACGACAGGTCGTAGCCTGCGTAGATACGATCGGCCTTGATGGTTTTCAGCAGCATGGCGTGGCCTTGTTGCTCAGGCCAGCCAGGCATGTCCTTGGCGCGGATGTCGCGGGCAAACACCTTGCCGCCGCAGACCTTGGACATGGCATCGTTGCGTTGACGGGCCTTGCCGTTATTGCCGAGCCATTTCTCGGACGGCACGGTGACGCTGTTTTCCATCAAGGCAGCCAGCGCCTGACTGCTGAGCGGCGTAAGCGTAACGCTCACACCCGCCACCAGCCCGCCCTGGAGGAACGAGCGCCGGGATATTTCACGGTTGGACATGGATCATCCTCTGGGCGGTTATAGGTCCGCCCTTGTGGTTATCTACTGGGGATCTCGAGTCGTGCAGAAGCTCTTTCTGGCGAAGCAAAGAGCTGTGTTGACAGTGCAAAGCTGACCGAAAGGTTAACTTTAAAGGTTTCTGCGCCCACAGCAAACAACTAGTTACAAAAACCTGACTAAATAATCAAAAAATCAATGCGACGTAGCACCGCATCCGATCTGCCGAGATAACAGAGCGTGCCTATGTGGGAGCGAGCCTGCTCGCGAAAAAGTTTTTCCAGGCAATACAGATTTTGAACGTGCCGGCGCTTTCGCGAGCAGGCTCGCTCCCACAGGGATTCGCATGGACTTAAGGAGAGAGGAAGAGGAATAACCAAATTTCAGACACAAAAAACCCCGGTCTTTCGACCAGGGTCTTTGCTATCGATCCGATTCAGCCAATGGCTGATTTCGGCGCTTCAAGGCGTTCAGTGGTCCTTGAAACAGATATGGCGCAGCGGACGGGACTCGAACCCGCGACCCCCGGCGTGACAGGCCGGTATTCTAACCGACTGAACTACCGCTGCGTATCGCTTTGAGCTTGCGCTCAAGTAACTCGTTTTGATTGCCGGCTTCGGTGCCTTGCAATCGCGAATCAGATGAATCTGACTCGTAAAATATGGCGCAGCGGACGGGACTCGAACCCGCGACCCCCGGCGTGACAGGCCGGTATTCTAACCGACTGAACTACCGCTGCGCGTCGGTGCAGGCACTTTCAGCCTACTCTCTTGCTTGCGCAAGCTTCTCGGGAGTGGTGGGTGATGACGGGATCGAACCGCCGACATTCTGCTTGTAAGGCAGACGCTCTCCCAGCTGAGCTAATCACCCGTTTGCATCTCCGAGGCCGCGAAATTTACGCAGGTGGCGAAGCTAAGTCAATAGCAGGATTGGAGTTTTTCTGAAAAAGACGAAATTGCTTCATTCCTGAAGAAGCCATCGACCGATGGACCGCATTCGCCAGCAGGCTCGCTCCCACAGGACGCGGCTTCGCTTGTTATTCCGTGTAGATCATCTTCTTGGTCATGCCGCCATCGACGACGAATTCCTGCCCGGTGACAAATCCCGCATTGCGCGACAGCAACCACGCCACCATCGCCGCCACGTCTTCGACCGTCCCCACCCTGCCCGCCGGATGCTGGGCGTGATCGGCATCGGCCAACGGTTCGGCGCGGCGCACAGAGGGATCACGAGTATCGATCCAGCCCGGACTGACCGCATTCACGCGGATTTCCGGCCCAAGGCTGATTGCCAGCGCATGGGTCAGCGCCAACAGCCCCCCCTTGCTCGCCGCATACGCCTCGGAGTCCGCCTCCGACTGTCGCGCACGGGTCGAGGCCAGATTGACGATCGAACCGTTGTGCGCACGCAGATAAGGCGCACAGTGCTTGGCCAGCAACATCGGCCCGCTCAGATTCACCGCCAGCACCCGATTCCAGTACGCCAGATCGAGGCTTTCCAGGGTAATGTTGTGCGGATCGGCGACCGCCGCGTTGCAGACCAATGCATCAAGGCGACCAAACTGCCCCAATACCTCGGCCACGCCCAGCGCGACCTGATTTTCGTCGGCGACGTCCATGGCGATGAACCAGGCGTTCTCGCCAAGCACCTTCGCCACTTTCGAACCACGCACCCGATCAAGATCGGTCAGCACCACCTGCCAGCCTTCGCTGATCAGCCAAGCGGCGATTCCGAGGCCAATCCCGCGCGCAGCCCCGGTGACCAGCGCCACGCGGCCATGGGTATTGGCCGCCGGTGTGGACAACTCGATCACAATGCCGCCAGACCGCGCGCCAGGTCAGCCTGCAGGTCAGCCACATCTTCCAGACCAACCGCGACGCGAATAAGGCTGTCGCGAATCCCCGCCGCTTCACGCTCCTGCGGCGCCAGACGGCCGTGGGAGGTGGTGCTTGGATGGGTGATCGTGGTTTTGCTGTCGCCGAGGTTGGCGGTGATCGAAATCAACCGAGTAGCATCGATAAAGCGCCAGGCGCCTTCTTTGCCGCCCTTGACCTCGAAGCTGACCACCGCACCAAAACCCTTCTGCTGGCGCTGGGCCAACTCGTGCTGCGGATGGCTCTTCAGACCGGCGTAATGGACTTTCTCGATGCCGTCCTGCTGCTCCAGCCATTCGGCCAGCGCCTGAGCGTTGGCGCAATGCGCTTTCATGCGCAGGTTGAGGGTCTCGAGGCCTTTGAGAAAGATCCACGCGTTGAACGGGCTGAGGGTCGGCCCGGCGGTCCGCAGGAAACCCACCACTTCTTTCATCTGTTCACCGCGACCGGCGACAACGCCGCCCATGCAGCGGCCCTGACCGTCGATGAACTTGGTCGCCGAGTGCACGACAATGTCCGCGCCGAGCTTCAGCGGCTGCTGCAACGCCGGGGTGCAGAAGCAGTTGTCGACCACCAGCTGCGCGCCCTTGGCATGAGCGATTTCAGCCAGGGCGGCGATATCCACCAGCTCGGCCAACGGGTTGGACGGCGACTCGACAAAAAGCAGTTTGGTGTTGGACTTGATCGCCGTGTCCCAGGCTGACAGATCGGCCAGCGGGACGTAATCGACTGCGACGCCGAAGCGCTTGAAATACTTCTCGAACAGGCTGATGGTCGATCCGAACACGCTGCGCGACACCAGCACATGATCGCCAGCACTGCACAGGCTCATCACCACCGCCATGATCGCGGCCATGCCGGTTGCCGTGGCGACGGCTTGCTCGGCGCCCTCCAGCGCGGCAATGCGTTCTTCGAACGCGCGCACGGTCGGGTTGGTGTAGCGCGAATAGACGTTGCCAGGCACTTCGCCGGCAAAGCGCGCCGCTGCATCGGCAGCGGTGCGGAACACGTAACTGGAGGTGAAGAACATCGGGTCACCGTGTTCGCCTTCCGGCGTGCGGTGCTGACCGGCACGGACGGCCAGGGTATCGAACGCTACGCCTTCGAGGTCGCTGTCCAGCCGACCGGCATCCCATTCCTGACTCATGCTGTCTCTCCTTGCTGTTCTCGAACAATAAATATCAGATACAAAACCGGCCCCTCAGGGCCGGTGGAAACTCAGTTGTTGTACAGATCGATGATCGCACTGACTGCCTGGGTCTTGACCTTCGAGGCATCGTTGCGCGCCTGCTCGATCTTGTTCAGGTAAGCCTCGTCGACGTCACCGGTCACGTACTTGCCGTCGAACACTGCGCAATCGAAGTGCTCGATCTTGATCTTGCCGCCGCCGACCGCTTCGATCAAGTCAGGCAGGTCCTGATAGATCAGCCAGTCTGCACCGATCAGGTCGGCCACGTCCTGAGTCGAACGGTTGTGCGCGATCAGTTCGTGGGCGCTCGGCATGTCGATACCGTACACGTTCGGGAAGCGCACCGCAGGTGCCGCCGAGCAGAAGTAGACGTTTTTCGCGCCAGCTTCGCGGGCCATCTGGATGATCTGCTTGCAGGTGGTGCCGCGCACGATCGAGTCATCGACCAGCATGACGTTCTTGCCACGGAATTCCAGCTCGATGGCATTGAGCTTCTGGCGTACCGACTTCTTGCGCGCAGCCTGGCCCGGCATGATGAAGGTGCGACCGATGTAACGGTTCTTGACGAAACCTTCGCGGAATTTCACGCCCAGGTGATTGGCCAGCTCCAGCGCTGCGGTACGGCTGGTGTCCGGAATCGGGATGACCACGTCGATGTCGTGCTCAGGGCGCTCGCGCAGGATCTTCTCGGCAAGCTTCTCGCCCATGCGCAGACGTGCTTTGTACACCGACACACCGTCGATGATCGAGTCCGGACGCGCCAGGTAGACGTGTTCAAAAATGCACGGGGTCAGCGACGGGTTGGTTGCGCACTGACGGGTGTGCAGCTTGCCATCTTCGGTGATGTACACCGCTTCGCCCGGCGCGAGGTCGCGGATCAGGGTGAAACCGAGCACGTCCAGGGAAACGCTTTCCGAGGCAATCATGTACTCGACGCCTTCGTCGGTGTGACGCTGGCCGAACACGATCGGGCGGATGCCGTGCGGGTCGCGGAAACCGACGATGCCGTAACCGGTGACCATCGCCACAACGGCGTAACCACCAACGCAACGGTTGTGCACGTCGGTCACGGCGGCGAACACGTCTTCTTCGGTCGGCTGCAGCTTGCCGCGCTGGGCCAGCTCGTGGGCGAACACGTTGAGCAGCACTTCCGAGTCGGAACTGGTGTTGACGTGACGCAGATCGGATTCGTAGATCTCTTTGGCCAACTGTTCAACGTTGGTCAGGTTACCGTTGTGCGCCAGGGTGATGCCGTACGGCGAGTTGACGTAGAACGGCTGGGCTTCGGCCGACGTCGAGCTGCCGGCAGTCGGGTAACGGACGTGGCCGATACCCATGTGGCCGACCAGACGCTGCATGTGACGCTGCTGGAACACGTCACGCACCAGGCCATTATCCTTGCGCAGGAACAACCGGCCATCATGGCTGGTCACGATACCGGCAGCGTCCTGGCCGCGGTGCTGGAGCACGGTTAGCGCGTCATACAGCGCCTGATTGACGTTCGACTTACCGACGATACCGACGATGCCACACATGCGACGCAACCCCTACTTAATGGATCTGAACTGAACAACACTCACTGAGGCGTTTTCGCCGTCGGCAAGAGCTGCTCCTTGAACGGAATCTCAGCGGGTACGCTGATTCCGCTGGCAAGCCACTGACTGCTCCACCCGAGTATCAGGTTTTTGGACCAGTCGGCGACCAATAGAAACTTGGGCACGAGCTGTGATTCTTTCCACCACCCGTCCTGCTGTACCGGCCCCAGGCTCAACAGCCCGACCGCCACGACCACCAGCAACACGCCACGCGCTGCGCCGAAGGCCATGCCGAGGAATCGATCGGTCCCGGACAACCCGGTGACGCGAACCAACTCGCCGATAAGATAATTGATCATTGCGCCCACGATCAGTGTGGCGACAAACATGATGGCACAGCCCGCAATCACGCGAGCCGATGGGGTTTCGATGTATCCGGCGAGGTACTCGGACAGTGAGCCACCAAACATCCAGGCAACCGCTCCTGCGATGATCCAGGTCAGCAGCGATAACGCTTCCTTTACGAAGCCGCGGCTCAGACTGATCAAAGCGGAGATGGCGATGATTGCAACGATCGCCCAGTCAACCCAGGTAAATGGCACAGTGCAGCCTACAGACGGATAAGGCGGCGCATTTTAGCAGAGCGCATGGCTGTCGGTAAGCTGCGATTGTCAGTGCTTTTCAATCGAGGTGATAGATTTCAGCCACGTTCAGGCTGAAAACGGACAACGAAGCCCTTGAGGTTCTGCTGACGACTCAGCAGATCGCGCAGACGATCGGCTTCGGCACGCTCGATCAGCGGACCGACGAACACCCGATTCTTGCCATCGGCAGAACGAATGTAGGCGTTATAACCCTGGCTGCGCAGGTTCTTCTGCAGGCTTTCGGCGCTGGCGCGGCTCGACAGACTGGCCAGTTGCACCGACCAGCTCACCGACAGACCGTTGGCATCGACGCGGCTCTGCGTGGTGTCAGGCTTGCTGGTTGCGGATGTGATCGGCTGAGCCGGCGCCGGAATCGGCTTGGCCACCGGTGGCGGCGTTGCCGGACGGGCTATCTGCGCAGGGATGGTCGGTGCTGGCGCAGCCGGTGCAGCCGGGGCCGCAGGCACCGCTTCTTCAGCGACTTCTTCGTCAGTCGGCACAGGCTCTTGCGGCAAGGCTTGCGGCTCGGGCACGGCGACCGGGTCAATTTGCACCTGCGGCATGGCCGAAGGCTGAGGCGCAGCCGGAGCCTCGACGGTCACCTGACGCTGCTCGTCCTGGCGGGAAAACAGCATTGGCAGGAAGATCACCGCCAGCGCCACCAGCACCAGCGCGCCAACCATGCGCTGCTTGTACGCTTTATCCAGCAAAGCCATTTGCCGCTTCCTCCGTGGAGCGCCGGGCCAGCCATTCAAGGGCCTCGGCGACACAATAAAATGATCCGAACAAGAGAATCTCGTCGTCGCTGGTTGCTATAGCGCACTGCCCTTCCAGAGCGGCCGCAACGCTGGCATAGGACGTAACCGAAGCACCAAGGTTCTGCAGCGCTGCCTCAAGTTCAGCCACCGGACGCGCGCGCGGCGAATCCAGCGGCGCGACAGCCCAATGCGCGACACTAGCATTCAATTCGCCAACAACACCATCCAGATCCTTGTCCGCCAGCAGGCCGAATACCGCCAGGCGCTTGCCCGCCGGGGGCCGCGCAGCCAGACGCCGAGCGAGATATTCAGCGGCATGAGGATTGTGACCAACATCCAGCAACATGTTCAGGCGCTTGCCGTTCCATTCGAACGAACGACGATCGAGGCGTCCGACCACGCGCGTCGCCTGCAACGCCGCGACAATCTGTTCGGCATTCCACGGCAAACCTGTCAGCAGATAGGCTTGCAGCGCCAGCGCGGCGTTTTCCATCGGCAGATCGAGGAGCGGCAAGTCGCGCAACTCGACCACTTGGCCCAGGGCATCGGTGCCGCGCCATTGCCAGTGCTGGTCAGTGATGCCGAGATCGAAATCGCGTCCACGCAGGAAGAACGGGCAGGCCAGTTCGTGCGCTTTGTCGAGCAGTGGTTGCGGAGGATTCAGGTCGCCACACAGAGCAGGCTTGCCCTGGCGGAAAATTCCGGCCTTCTCGAAGGCCACGGATTCGCGGGTATCGCCCAGATAATCGGCGTGATCGACGCCAATGCTGGTGACCAGCGCAATATCGGCATCGACTACATTGACGGTATCCAGACGCCCGCCCAACCCGACTTCAAGCACCACAGCGTCAAGCGCCGCCTGCTGGAACAGCCAGAACGCTGCCAGAGTGCCCATTTCGAAGTAAGTCAGGGAAGTCTCGCCGCGGCCCGCCTCGACCGCAGCAAAGGCTTCGCAGAGCTGCGCGTCAGTGGCTTCGACGCCGTCGAGCTGCACCCGCTCGTTGTAACGCAGCAGGTGCGGAGAATTGTAGACACCAACGCTCAGGCCCTGCGCACGCAGCAATGAAGCCACGAACGCGCAGGTCGAGCCCTTGCCGTTGGTGCCGGTGACCGTGATCACCCGAGGCGCCGGCTGGCCCAGCCCCATGCGGGACGCTACCTGTTGCGAACGCTCCAGGCCCATGTCGATGGCCGACGGATGCAACTGCTCAAGGTAGGCGAGCCATTCACCAAGGGTGCGCTGGGTCATACGTTGGCAGGCACCGGCGGCACCACGATCGGTTCGATCGGCGCGGCGACGAACTTCGGCGTCGGCTTGCCGGTCATCTGTGCCAGCAGGTTACCCAGACGCGGACGCAATTCCTGACGGTGAATGATCATGTCGATCGCGCCGTGCTCCAGCAGGAACTCGCTGCGCTGGAAGCCTTCCGGCAGTTTCTCGCGCACGGTCTGCTCGATCACCCGCGGACCGGCGAAGCCGATCAGGGCTTTCGGCTCGCCGACGATGACGTCGCCAAGCATCGCCAGACTGGCGGAAACGCCGCCGTAGACCGGGTCGGTCAGTACGGAGATGAACGGAATGCCTTCTTCACGCAGACGCGCCAGCACGGCCGAAGTCTTGGCCATCTGCATCAGCGAGATCAGCGCTTCCTGCATGCGTGCACCACCGGAGGCGGCGAAGCAGATCATCGGGCAGCGGTTTTCCAGTGCGTAGTTGGCAGCGCGAACGAAGCGCTCACCGACGATGGCGCCCATTGAACCGCCCATGAAGTTGAATTCGAATGCCGAAACCACTACCGGCATGCCCAGCAAAGTACCGCTGACCGAGATCAGCGCGTCTTTTTCGCCGGTCTGCTTCTGCGCGGCAACCAGGCGATCCTTGTACTTCTTGCCGTCACGGAATTTCAGACGATCAACCGGTTCCAGGTCAGCACCCAGTTCGTTGCGGCCTTCCGGGTCGAGGAAAATGTCGATGCGGGCACGTGCGCCGATGCGCATGTGATGGTTGCACTTGGGGCAAACGTCCAGGGTCTTTTCCAGCTCCGGACGGTACAACACCGCCTCGCAGGACGGGCATTTGTGCCACAGACCTTCAGGCACCGAGCTCTTCTTGACCTCCGAGCGCATGATCGAAGGGATCAGTTTGTCTACTAACCAGTTGCTCATGCTTTCTTTCTCCAGTACCGGCGGCCCGAACGCTCTGGTTCGCAGCCCCGCGTATGCCCTTGAGCTAAATTCATGTGTGTGGCGATGGTTGCCGAACAGTGGCGGTCAGCGCGGAACATGACCTGCGACGATTCAGCAACCCTCAGCCGCGCCTGCTTTGTGCAAGTGCATTGATGGACGGCGGCAGACTGCCAGCCGTCACATCGACGATGTATTGCCGCGCACCGCGTTGATGAATGCGCGAATCTTGTGGTGATCCTTGATGCCTTTGCTCGCTTCTACCCCGCCGCTGACATCCACCGCGTAGGGCTTGACCCGCGCTACCGCGTCGGCAACGTTCTCCGGCGTCAGGCCGCCGGCCAGAATCAGCGGCTTGCTCAAGTGTTGCGGAATCAGTGACCAGTCAAACGCCTCGCCGGTTCCGCCAGGCACCCCTTCGACATAGGTGTCGAGCAGTACGCCACTGGCGCCGGGAAAGGCATCGCAAGCAGCGGCAATATCATCGCCGGCCTTGACCCGCAGCGCTTTGATGTACGGACGATGCCAGCCTTCACACTCCTCCGCACTTTCGTCGCCATGGAACTGCAGCAGATCCAGCGGCACCGCATCGAGGATTTCTCCGAGCTCGCAACGGCTGGCATTGACGAACAGCCCCACGGTGGTAACGAACGGCGGCAGCGCCTTGATGATCGCCCGCGCCTGCTGCACGTTCACCGCTCGCGGACTCTTGGCGTAAAACACCAGACCGATCGCATCGGCACCGGCTTCGACGGCGGCCAGCGCATCTTCGATGCGGGTAATGCCGCAGATCTTGCTGCGAACAGCTGACATGTCAGGAAAACCTCAAGGCAAAATCCGAAAACGTCCCGGATGGTAACAAAAGCGTCCGAGGGCGTCAGCCGTCAAGTTCGGAGAAACCCGTAAGGAAATGTGGCCCGATAAAGCGCTCGGGCAACGGAAATTCGTCGTGGTACTCGACCTGCACCAGATACAACCCGTAGGGATGCGCCGTGACCCCGCCGGAGCGACGCTCGCGACTTTCCAGCACTTCCTTCATCCACTCCACCGGACGCTCACCGGCACCGATGGTCATCAGCACACCAGCGATATTGCGCACCATGTGATGCAGGAAGGCATTGGCCCGAATGTCGAGCACGATCATCTTGCCGTGACGGGTCACGCGCAGGTGATGCATCTTCTTGATCGGCGACTTTGCCTGGCACTGACCGGCCCGGAACGCGCTGAAATCGTGGGTACCAATCAGGTACTGCGCGGCCTCGGCCATACGCTCGGCGTCGAGCGGACGGTGATTCCAGGTGATTTCTTCATTGAGGTGCGCCGGGCGGATCTGATCGTTGTAGATCACATAGCGATAACGCCGGGCAATGGCTTTGAACCGAGCATGAAAATGTGCCGGCATGACCCTGGCCCAACTGACGCTGATGTCGTGGGGCAGATTGATGTTGGCGCCCATGACCCAGGCTTTCAGCGAGCGATCAACCTGGGTGTCAAAGTGCACCACTTGGCCGCAGGCATGCACGCCGGCATCGGTACGCCCGGCGCATTGCAGGGAAACCGGCGAATTGGCGACTTTCGACAGGGCTTTTTCAAGCTCTTCCTGCACAGTCGCCACTCCGGTCAGCTGCCGTTGCCAGCCGCTGTAGCGCGAGCCTTTGTACTCAACGCCCAGCGCGACGCGGTAAAAGCCGTCGGGCGCCATTTCGGCGACCGGGTTATCTATGTTTGCCAAGGTGGGACAGCCTGCTGATTTGCAAAGGCGGGCATTATAAGGCGGTGGGCTGGGGATGCCAGAGTTCTCTATCGGCAGTACCGCCCCCTTCGCGAGCAGGCTCGCTCCCACATTTGCAATGCGCCCCCCTGTGGGAGCGAGCCTGCTCGCGAAAGCAATCGATCAAACACCGCCGAATCCGGCACAAACAAAAACGGCAGCCCCACCGGGCTGCCGCTTGTTGTTTACCGCTGAACTTACGCCAGGTTGGAAAGCATTTCCTTGGCCTCGCCCCGCTGCTTCTCGTCACCCTCGGTCAACACTTCGTTGAGGATGTCACGCGCACCGTCAGCGTCGCCCATGTCGATGTAAGCCTGGGCCAGATCGAGTTTGGTCGCTGCTTCGTCGGTGCCGGCGAGAAAGTCGAAATCGTCTTCGCCCAGATCATCGCCCAACGCAGCGTCCGCTTCGGTGAAGCTCGGCTCGGCCATGCTTTGCGACAGGCGATCCAGCTCGGCATTGACGTCGTCGAGCTCGGCCGCGAAAGCATCCGGCTCGGCGGCTGGGTTGGTGTCCATTTCGTCGGCCAGCGACAGGTCGAAATCGGCTGGCAGCTCCAGGTCGTCCTGCGGCACGTCAGCAACTACCGGCGTCTCGACCGGTGGCAAGTCCTTCACGCCGTCGTCCAGATCCAGCAGGAAGTCATCTTCAGCCAACGTGGCCGGCGATGGTTCGGCGCCCAGATCCATGTCCAGATCGAAGTCCGACAGATCGTCGAGATTGTCTTTCATCTCGGTCTGCTCTTGCAGCACCGAAGCGAAGCTCAGATCGTCTTCGGCCGGAAATGCGTCGAGCTCGACAGGCGCTTCTGGCTCGACCGCTGGCGCAGGATCGACCGGGGTGATGTTGTCGAGGTCGTCCAGGCTCAAATCGAACGCGGTGTCGAGATCGTCAGCGGCAGCCTCGGGCGCTTGCGGCTCGTCTTGCAGCAATTCCTTGACGTACTGCGCGTCCAGTTCGGCAGCGACGGCGGCAGCTGCCAGCCCACCGGCAGCGACGACAGCCATGGCTGGGAAGCGGCTTTTCAGCGCTTCGACCTTGGCGAAGTTATCGCCATTGGCCACCAGTTGACGCTCTTGCGCAACGAACGCATCGCGGTCGCCCTGCTGACCGTAGACTTCCATCAGCTTCAGGCGCAGATCGCTGCGTTCCGGCTCAAGGCTGACGCCCTCTTCCAGCAGCGCAGCGGCCTGATTAAGGCGGCCGGCATTGATGTGCGATTGCGCTTTGTCGAGCACATCATCAGAGCGTTCGCCGGCCGGGGCCACCAGTGGTGCGGCAATCGGCGCAGCCATCACCACCGGAGTGACGACCGGTGCAGGGGCTGGCGCAGGTGCCGGAGCTGGCGTGTTGAGCTTGACGCTGGCTGCCGGGGTTTCCAGGCCGGAGAAGCTGCTTTCCGGCAGATCCTGCTCAGCGGAGAACTCTTGCTCTTCAGCCAGAGCGCGGGCCATGCGCAGGTGCTTTTCGGCTTCCTGCTGGGCTTTGCGACGGCGCGCCAGCAGCAACAGCAGAAGCAGCAGAACCACCGCACCGCCGCCGATCAGGCCGAGCAGGATCGGATTGGTCAGCAGTTCATCGAAGGCTTTGTCGTCATCGGCGGCAGCAGGCGTGGTTTCGACCACCGGCTCGACGACCGGCTCAACCGGGGTTTCCGCTGGCGGCGCGATGGCCGACTCTGGAGTCGGTGAAGCCGCTGCGGCGTCGGCCGGGGTGGCTGGCGGTGTTGCGGCCAGTTCGGCAGTGATCGCCGGCACCGGCGGCACAGCAGCAGTGGCGCCAGGCGCAGCGCCGGCGCCGGCGCCGTCGGCCTGCATCTTCGCCAGTTGATTGTTCTTCAGCTCGATCAGCTTTTGCAGCTTGTCCAGCTGGCTCTGCAGATCAGCCATGCGGCTTTTCAGTTCCTCGTTGTCACGACGGGTCGTGTCGAGGTTTTCCTGAGTAATTGCCAGTTTGTTGCTCAGCGCCTTGGCGTCGCCGGCCGGGCCTTTCGCACCGGGCTTGGCGCTTTCCGCCGAGACCAAGCTCAGATTGTCCTGGGTGTTGGCCGCTGCACCGGTATTGCCACGGCCACGATTGGTCGCATCCAGCTGCTGCTGACCGGTGCCAGGCTTGCCCACATAACGACGGCCCTGACGCCAGGCTTCGTTCTGCGCCGCCACTTCAGCGATGGCTGCCGACTGCGGCAGCGCCGTGCTTTGTACCGGATCCGGCAGACGCAGCACCTGGCCGGTTTTCAGACGGTTGATGTTGCCGTCGATAAAGGCATTCGGATTGAGCGCCTGAATCGCCAGCATGGTCTGCTGCACCGAGCCACCGTTGCGCGCCTTCGCGGCGATTTCCCACAGGGTGTCGCGCGGCGTGGTGGTGTATTGATTGCGATGGGTGGCGCCAGTGGTTGGCGCGGTGATGGTCTGCGACGGCGCCGGTTGCGCGGCGGCGTCTGCGGTCTGCGGCGAGAATTTCGACGGATCGAGCAGCACGCTGTAATCACGCAACAAGCGGCCATTGGGCCACATCACCTGCACAAGGAACTTCACCATCGGTTCCGACAGCGGTTGGCTCGAGGTCACGCGCAACACGCTTTTGCCGTTGGCGTTGAGTACCGGGGTGAACGTCAGGTCATTGAGAAAAGCCTGACGGTCGACGCCGGCCTTGGCGAAATCTTCAGGGGAAGCCAGGCTCGGCACCACTTCGGCAGCGGTGAGATCCTTGACGTCGAGCAGCTCGATTTCAGCCACCAACGGCTGGTTCAGGGTCGACTTCAGGGTCAGCTCCCCGAGCCCGAGGGCATGCGCCATACCGGAGGACAGCGCCGAGGCGGCCGCTATTGCTAACACCAGTTTGCGAACTTGAACCATAGCCTCATCCTTTGTTTGAACGTTCCTCGGCCAGCGAGAAGCTTTTGAATACCGCTGCCGTAAGGCATTGCGCGCGACGACGGGGGTCGCCGCGCGCGATCATTTCGGTGCTGCCCCGGAAAGTCCCGGAGGGTGACTCGTCATCGACGCGCTTCGGGCAAGCATAGCGCTCACCTAGAATCAGTCGACAAATTGTTGCCAAGTATCTTTTACAGCAGGTCTTTTATCAACAACTCAGCCAGTTGCACGGCGTTGAGCGCCGCGCCTTTGCGTACGTTATCTGACGTCAGCCAAAGATTTAGTTCCGCCGGGTCGTCGACGCCCGTCCGCACGCGGCCTACGTAGACCACGTCCTGCCCCACCGCATCGCCGACCGCGGTCGGATAATCACCGGCCTCGACCAGCTCGATGCCCGGTGCAGCCTCAAGCGCTGCGTTGACCTTTTCCAGGTCAACAGCGCTGCCTGACTGCAAGGTCACGCTAAAGCTATCGCCAAAAAACACCGGGGCTTGAACGCAAGTGGCAGAAATCTTCAATAAAGGTTTTGCCAGAACCTGGCGCAGCTCTCGAACCAATCGTTTTTCCAGCAGCGTGTGGCCCTGCGCATCAGGCGTACCGACTTGTGCCAGCAGGTTGAAGGCCATCTGCCGGTCGAAGAACGTCGGTTCCAGCGGACGCATGTTCAGCAGCTCGGCGGTCTGCCGCGCGAGCTCGGTGACCGCCTCGCGGCCTTGCGCCGAAACGGCCAGATTGGCGGTGACGTTGACGTATTGCAGATCGAGCAGATCGAGCAGCGGCGCCAGCACCACTGCAAGCGTCGTAGCAGACGGGCTTGGGCTGCTGACCTGGAATGGGCTTTTCAGACTGGCGAGAATATCGGCATTGGCCTCCGGCACCACCTGTGGCGCCTGATCGGTGGACAAGGCGCCGGACAAGTCGATCAACGAGCAACCGGCAGCATGGGCGCGAGCGGCGTAGCTCAGCGACACCGCAGCGCCGGCGGCGAAGAACACCAGTCTGACCTTGCTGAAATCGAACTCGTCGACCTCGCGCACGCGGACGTTTTTGTTGCGGAACAGCACCGAGCTGCCGGCCGATTCACTGCTGGCCAGCAGGTGCAGGTTGCCGACCGGGAAGTCGCGTTCTTCGAGAATCTGTACGAGGGTTTCGCCGACAGTACCGGTGGCGCCGATAACGGCGATATCGAAAGTCTGGGTCATGGAGCTACCTCTGGCAAAACGGGGGGAGCGGCACTTTACCGGGTGGGTGGCGCGCAGGCAATTTCTGCGGGATTTGCGGCGGCTGTGCCGGCCCTTTCGCGAGCAGGCTCGCTCCCACAGGGACCGCATTTCAATGTGGGAGCGAGCCTGCTCGCGAAAACGGCAGTACAGACACCGGAGAAATCCTTGGCATAAAAAAACCCGCACCTCTTTCAAGGCACGGGCTTCTTCATGGCTTCAAGCGATCAACGCTCGAGCAGGATTCGCAGCATGCGGCGCAGCGGTTCGGCCGCACCCCACAGCAGCTGGTCGCCGACGGTGAAGGCGCCGACGAATTGCGAACCCATGTTCAGCTTGCGCAGACGACCGACCGGTACATTCAGGGTGCCGGTGACCTTGGTCGGGCTCAGCTCCTGCATGCTGATCTCGCGGTTGTTCGGTACCAGCTTGACCCAAGGGTTGTGCTGGCTGATCAGCCCTTCGATATCAGCGATCGGTACGTCCTTGTTCAGCTTGATGGTCAGCGCCTGGCTGTGGCAGCGCATGGCGCCGATGCGCACGCAGATGCCGTCGACCGGGATCGGGCTCTTGAAGCGACCGAGGATCTTGTTGGTCTCGGCCTGGGCCTTCCACTCTTCGCGGCTCTGGCCGTTCGGCAGTTCCTTGTCGATCCACGGGATCAGGCTGCCGGCCAGCGGTACGCCGAAGTTTTCGGTCGGGTACGCGTCGCTGCGCATGGCTTCGGCCACGCGACGGTCGATGTCGAGGATCGCGCTGGCCGGATCGGCCAGTTGATCGGCGACAGCGGCGTGGGTCGCGCCCATCTGCTTGATCAGTTCACGCATGTTCTGCGCGCCGGCACCGGAGGCCGCCTGATAGGTCATGGCGCTCATCCACTCGACCAGACCGGCCTCGAACAGACCGCCCAGACCCATCAGCATCAGGCTGACGGTGCAGTTGCCGCCAATGTAGTTCTTGGTGCCCGCGTCCAGTTGCTGGTCGATGACCTTGCGGTTGACCGGATCGAGAATGATCACCGCGTCATCGTTCATGCGCAGGCTCGACGCCGCGTCGATCCAGTAACCCTGCCAGCCGGCTTCGCGCAGCTTGGGAAATACTTCGCTGGTGTAGTCGCCGCCCTGGCAGGTCAGGATCACGTCGAGGGTCTTCAGCTCGTCAATGCTGTAAGCGTCCTTGAGCGGAGCAATGTCCTTGCCCACGGACGGGCCTTGGCCACCGACATTGGACGTGGTGAAAAACACCGGCTCGATAAGATCGAAATCCTGCTCTTCCAGCATCCGCTGCATGAGCACGGAACCGACCATCCCGCGCCAACCGATCAGACCTACACGTTTCATCGCAACTACACCTTCTTGAAAAGTGGGCCGCTGCTTTGTATTGAATTTCGCAGCGGGCCCGAGAGATTACAGATTCCGCAGCGCGGCGACTACTGCGTCGCCCATTTCCTGCGTACCGACTTTGGTACAACCGGCCGAGTGGATGTCGCCAGTGCGCAAGCCCTGATCGAGCACGACACTGACGGCTTTTTCGATGGCATCGGCAGCGTCGTGCAGATTGAAGCTGTAACGCAGCATCATCGATACCGACAGGATCGTCGCCAGCGGGTTGGCAATGCCTTTGCCAGCAATGTCCGGCGCCGAACCATGGCACGGCTCGTACATGCCCTTGTTATTGGAGTCCAGGGAGGCCGAAGGGAGCATGCCGATCGAGCCGGTGAGCATCGACGCTTCGTCGGAGAGGATGTCGCCGAACATGTTGTCGGTGACGATCACGTCGAACTGCTTGGGTGCGCGCACCAACTGCATGGCGGCGTTATCGACGTACATGTGGCTCAGTTCGACTTCCGGGTAATCCTTGGCCACTTGCTCGACCACTTCGCGCCACAACTGGCTGGATGCCAGGACGTTGGCCTTGTCCACCGAGCAGAGCTTCTTGCCACGAACCATGGCCATGTCGAAACCGACACGGGCGATGCGGCGGATTTCGCTTTCGCTGTACGGCAGCGTGTCGTAGGACTGACGCTCGCCGTTGTCCAGCGTACGGGTGCCACGCGGCGCGCCGAAGTAAATGCCGCCGGTCAGCTCACGGACAATGAGGATGTCCAGGCCGGCAACGATTTCCGGTTTCAGGCTCGACGCGTCGGCCAGTTGCGGATAGAGGATCGCCGGGCGCAGGTTGCCGAACAGGCCCAGTTGCGCGCGGATTTTCAGCAGACCGCGCTCAGGGCGAATGTCACGCTCGATGGTGTCCCATTTCGGGCCACCGACCGCGCCCAGCAGCACGGCGTCGGCGGCGCGGGCGCGATCGAGGGTTTCGTCGGCCAGCGGCACGCCATGCTTGTCGATGGCCGCGCCGCCAATCACGTCGTGGCTCAGCTCGAAGCCCAGGCTGTACTTGTCATTGGCCAATTCCAGCACCTTGACCGCTTCGGCCATGATTTCCGGACCAATACCGTCACCCGGGAGAATCAGAATTTGCTTGCTCATGCTTTCCTCGTGTCTTCAAGCGGTGCGCCAGTGAACGGCGCGCCGGGAAAAATTCCTATCGCTCGGCCATCAGCACGATCACATCGGTACTGAACGAGCCGTCGGCATCTATCTCAAAATACTCACGCACTTCGTTGCCCATCGACTGCTGCAACTGGCGGATCGCCGCGCGCATCACGTCAGGTGTGCGCATGCGCTCGACCCAACTGCTGTACTCCAGACGCAGGCGCTGGCGGGTAGTACTGCGCACATGCAGACCGGCCTCGCTGACCTGGCGCAGCCACTCGGCGGCGGAGTAGTCGCGGACATGGCTGGTGTCGCGCAGCACTTCAACGCTTTGCAGGTAAGTGTCGAACAACGCACTGCCCGGTGACAACACATCAACAAACGCTGCCACCCCGCCCGGCTTCAGCACCCGGCGCACCTCGCGCAAGGCCAGACCGAGGTCGCTCCAGTGATGCGCCGAATAGCGGCTGAACACAAAATCGAACTCGCCATCGGCGAACGGCAAGCGCTCGGCAGCACCGTTGACGGTAATGATATTGCTCAAGCCGCGATCGACGGCAGCGCCGGCAACCACATCAAGCATTTGCTGCGACAAGTCGTAAGCCACCACCTCCTTGACCAATGGAGCGACATGGAAACTGACATGGCCTGCGCCGCAACCCAAGTCCAGCAAACGAGCCTCGCCCTGCCCGGCCAGCTCAGCCTGTAGCAATGCGAATTCGGTGCCTTGAGCGTGAACCGCGCTGCTCAGGTAAGCGGCGGCCTGTTCACCGAATTGCTTTTGTACGACCTGAGTGTGTTGGGCGGTGCTGGTCATGGGCACATCCTGGTATCTATGTTGTTTGCGCTGCCGTCTTCGCGAGCAGGCTCGCTCCCACAGGGGAATGCATTCCAAGGTGGGAGCGAGCCTGCTCGCGAAGGGGCCAGCCCTGACTACATCAATCTCGAATCACGCGTCGCGAAACAACCACGGCTGGCTAACTCGATGCTTGGCCTCGAACGTCGCGATCGCATCGCCGTCCTGCAAGGTCAGGCCGATATCGTCCAGACCGTTGAGCAGGCAGTGCTTGCGGAACGCATCGATCTCGAAGCTGTACACCTTGCCATCCGGGCGGGTCACGGTCTGCGCTTGCAAGTCGATCTGCAATTGATAACCCGGCTCGGCTTCAACCTGCTTAAACAGTTCATCAACTTCTGCATCGCTGAGAATGATCGGCAGCAGGCCGTTCTTGAAACTGTTGTTGAAGAAGATGTCGGCGTAACTCGGCGCGATGATGCTGCGGAAACCGTACTCTTCCAGCGCCCACGGCGCGTGTTCACGGCTCGAGCCGCAGCCGAAGTTCTCGCGGGCGAGCAATACGCTAGCACCCTGATAACGCTCGGCGTTGAGGACGAAATCCTTGTTCAACGGGCGCTTGGAGTTGTCCTGGTACGGCTGGCCGACATCCAGATAACGCCACTCGTCGAACAGGTTCGGACCGAAACCGGTGCGCTTGATCGACTTCAAGAACTGCTTGGGAATGATCTGATCGGTGTCGACGTTGGCACGATCCAGAGGCGCGACAAGACCAGTGTGCTGAGTAAATGCCTTCATCTTTACTGTGCTCCTTGGATCAATTCACGAACATCGATGAAACGGCCGTTCACCGCTGCTGCCGCCGCCATGGCCGGGCTGACCAAGTGGGTACGGCCACCGGCGCCCTGACGGCCTTCGAAATTACGGTTGGAAGTCGAGGCGCAATGCTCGCCGGACTCCAAACGGTCCGGGTTCATCGCCAGGCACATCGAGCAACCCGGCTCGCGCCATTCGAAACCGGCCTCGAGGAAAATCTTGTCCAGCCCTTCGGCTTCAGCCTGCGCTTTGACCAGACCCGAGCCCGGCACGACGATTGCCTGCTTGATGGTCGAGGCGACCTTGCGGCCCTTGGCGATGACCGCAGCGGCGCGCAAGTCTTCGATGCGCGAGTTGGTGCAGGAACCGATGAATACGCGATCAAGCTGAATGTCGGTGATCGCCTGATTGGCGGTCAGACCCATGTATTTCAAGGCGCGAACGATCGAGTCACGCTTGACCAGATCCATTTCCTTGGCCGGATCCGGCACATTCTGATCCACGGCCAAGACCATTTCAGGCGAAGTGCCCCAGCTGACTTGCGGCTTGATTTGCGCGGCGTCGAGCTCGACCACGGTGTCGAATTTGGCATCGGCGTCGGAGACCAGATCTTTCCAGGCTTCGACGGCCATGTCCCACTGCTCGCCCTTCGGCGCGAATGGACGACCTTTGACGTAGTCGATGGTCTTCTGATCTGCCGCCACCAGGCCCACGCGGGCGCCGGCTTCGATGGACATGTTGCAGATGGTCATGCGGCCTTCGACGGACAGATCGCGGATCGCGCTGCCGGCAAACTCGATGGCATGGCCGTTACCGCCGGCGGTGCCGATCTTGCCGATCACCGCAAGGACAATGTCCTTGGCGGTCACGCCGAACGGCAATTGGCCTTCGACGCGCACCAGCATGTTTTTCATTTTTTTTGCGACCAGGCACTGGGTGGCGAGCACGTGCTCGACCTCAGATGTACCGATACCGTGGGCCAATGCCCCGAATGCGCCGTGGGTCGAAGTGTGCGAGTCACCGCAGACCACGGTCATGCCCGGCAAGGTCGCGCCCTGCTCCGGGCTGATCACGTGAACGATGCCCTGACGGACGTCGTTCATCTTGAATTCGACGATGCCGTATTCATCGCAGTTGTCGTCGAGGGTCTGCACCTGCAAACGCGAAACCTGGTCGGCAATGGCTTCGATGCCGCCCTTGCGCTCCGGAGTGGTCGGTACGTTGTGGTCCGGGGTCGCAATGTTGGCATCGATGCGCCAAGGCTTGCGCCCGGCCAGACGCAAGCCTTCGAAAGCTTGCGGCGAAGTCACTTCGTGGATGATGTGACGATCGATGTAGATCAGCGCCGAGCCATCGTCGCGCTGCTTGACCAAATGCGAATCCCAGAGCTTGTCGTAGAGCGTTTTGCCGGCCATCAGACGGTTCCTCATCAGCTTGTTTCTATGCCCTGGGCTTATCAATAACCCTTTGGCTTGTGAGGCCGATCCTATGGGGTTAGATTAAATAACTCAAATTCATATTTTTTATGCTTTGGATAACCAACTGGAATGCGACATGGATCTGGCTAACCTGAATGCTTTTATTGCCATCGCCGAGACCGGCAGCTTCTCCGGCGCCGGCGAACGCCTTCATCTGACCCAACCGGCGATCAGCAAGCGCATCGCCGGGCTTGAGCAGCAATTGAAGGTACGCCTGTTTGATCGACTGGGTCGCGAAGTCGGTCTGACCGAGGCGGGTCGCGCCCTGCTGCCAAGGGCTTATCAGATTCTCAATGTGCTCGACGACACCCGCCGCGCCCTGACCAACCTGACCGGCGAGGTCAGTGGCCGCCTGACCCTGGCCACCAGTCACCACATCGGTCTGCATCGCTTGCCGCCTCTATTAAGGGAGTTCACCCGCCGCTACCCACAGGTTGCGCTGGATATTCAGTTCCTTGATTCGGAAGTGGCCTACGAGGAAATTCTCCACGGCCGCGCAGAACTGGCGGTCATCACCCTCGCGCCAGAGCCGCACACCCTGGTCAAAGCCACGCCGGTGTGGGACGACCCGCTGGATTTCGTCGTCGCCCCGGAGCATTCGCTGATCAACAACGGTGCCGTCAGTCTGGCGGACATCGCCGGCCATCCGGCGGTTTTCCCCGGCGGCAACACGTTTACCCACCACATCGTCCAGCGTTTGTTCGAAGCTCAGGGCCTGACGCCGAACATCGCCATGAGCACCAACTATCTGGAAACCATAAAGATGATGGTCTCCATTGGCCTGGCCTGGAGCGTGCTGCCGCGCACGATGCTCGACGAACAAGTGGCAAGCATCGCATTGCCGGGCATACAGCTCACTCGCCAGCTAGGCTATATCTTGCACACCGAACGGACGCTATCGAATGCAGCACGCGCCTTCATGGCCCTGCTGGATGCACAAATCGATCGGCCAGGGATCCCGGCCTGACTTGTGCTACTCCTATAGAGCCGCTCCTGTGCCTAACGCCACTCAGCTCAAGGCCCGCTGACAATGCCGAAATCTGTTGACCGAACTCCGCCAATGCCGCGAATCCAGGCTGTCGATCCGCGCCATTCCGAGCAGAGCTGGGAAAGCGCGCCGCAATTGCTCGCCGCGCTCAACGGCGCGCGGCTCGGTGCCTGGTATTGGGACATCGAGCGCGGGCAAATCAGCTGGTCGCGGGGCACTCAAGCATTGTTCGGTTTCGATCCACGGCAGCCATTACCCGCCGATTTGGAATACCTCGACCTGTTGCCGCCGGAAGACCGTGCGAAAACCGTGCGTGCTTTCCACGCGGTGATCGCCGGCGCCCCTCTGGAGCAGGCGATGCATCACCGCATTCGCTGGCCCGACGGCAGCCTGCACTGGCTGGAGATCAGCGGCAGCCTGCTGCCAGACAAGAACGGCCGGCCCCGAATGATCGGGGTGATTCGCGAAATCACCCACCAACGCCAGCGCGAGCAGGCCCTGAGCAGCTCGGAGAAACGTTTCGCGACACTTTTCCACCTGTGCCCGAACATGGTTCTGCTGACCCGTCAGGATGACGGTCTGATCAGCGAGGCCAACCAGTATTTCGAAAGCCTGTTCGGCTGGCCGGTGCAAAGCGCGATCGGCCGCACCACCCTGGAACTGGGCTTGTGGGTGCACCCCGAGCAACGCGCCGAACTGGTGAAGAAAACCAAAGCCAAGGGCGAGCTGATCAGCATGGAAGTGCAGTTTCGCGCCAGCAATGGCCAGGTGCACGACGGCATCCTCAGCGCGCAGAAGGTCGAGCTCGAAGGCCAGCCCTATCTGCTCAGCACGTTCCTCGACACCACCGAACGCAAAGCCGCCGAACTGGCCTTGAAGGACAGCCAGGAACGCCTCGACCTGGCGCTGGACTCGGCGCAACTCGGCACCTGGGACTGGCACATCCCCAGCGGCATGCTTTACGGCTCGGCGCGCGCTGCGCAATTGCACGGGCTGGAGCCGATTCCATTCCATGAATCATTCGAGGAGTTTTTCGAAGGCGTGCCGGGCGAGGAACGCGACAGCATGCGCAACGCCTACCGCAGCCTGCGCGAAGGCCCCGCCGGCAATTATCAACTGACCTATCGCGTGCAATTGCCCGACGGCAGCTCGCGCTATCTGGAAAGCCGCGCGCGACTCTATCGCGACGACAACGGCGCGCCGCTGCGCATGGCCGGCACGTTGCTGGACATCACCGATCAGGTCGAGCGCGAGCAGCGGCTGGTAGCCTCGGAAGAGAAATTCGCCACGCTGTTTCAGGTCAGCCCCGATCCGATCTGCGTGACGCGCCAGGAAACCGGGGAGTTCATCGAGATCAATTCGAGCTTCAGCCAGACTTTTGGCTGGAGTGCCGCCGATGTGATTGGCCACACCGCCGAGGAAATCGGCCTGTGGGACGCCTCGGCGAAAAGCCTGCAACGCATCGAACGGGTGATTCGCGAACAAGGCCTGAGCAACGTGGCCATTCTCGTCCAGCACAAGGACGGCCAGTCGCTGACCTGCGTGATTTCCAGCCGGCAGATCAGCGTCGGCGATCAGCCGTGCATCGTCACCACCCTGCGCGACATTACTCAGCAACAACGCTCGGAAGCAGCGCTGAAGGCTAGCGAAGAAAAGTTCGCCAAGGCGTTTCACTCAAGTCCAGACGCGATCACCATCACCGAACGCGACACCGGGCGTTATCTGGAGGTCAACGACGGTTTCTGTCGCCTCACCGGTTACCGCGCCGACGAAGTAGTGGGCAAAACCGTTTATCAGGTGGGGATCTGGGCCGAAGAGAAACAGCGCTCGACCTTACTCGCCGAGTTACAGATCAAGGGCCGCGTGCATCATCAGGAAATGCTCGGGCGCAACAAGCGCGGCGAATTGCTCACGGTGGAAGTCTCGGTCGAGCCGATCACCCTCAATGAAACCGCGTGCCTGCTGCTGACCGCGCGCGATGTCAGCCTGTTGAAGAACGCCGAAGCGCAGATTCGTCACCTGGCCTATCACGACCCGCTGACCAACCTGCCCAACCGCGCCCTGCTGATGGATCGCCTGAGTCAGCAGATCGCCCTGCTCAAGCGCCACAATCTGCGCGGCGCCTTGCTGTTTCTCGACCTCGACCACTTCAAGCACATCAACGATTCCCTCGGCCACCCGGTCGGCGACAGCGTGCTGAAAATCATCACCGCGCGGCTCGAAGCCAGTGTGCGCATGGAAGACACCGTGGCGCGCCTCGGTGGCGATGAGTTTGTGGTGTTGCTCAGCGGCCTCGAAGGATCGCGCAGTGAAGTCAGCGAGCAAGTGCGCGCGCTGGCTGACACCATTCGCGAACTGCTCTCGGAGCCGATGTTCCTCGATGGCCAGCGCCTGCAAGTGACGCCGAGCATTGGCGTCGCGCTGATCCCCGATCACGGCTCGACCCCGACCGACCTGCTCAAACGCGCCGACATCGCCCTGTACCGGGCCAAGGATTCCGGGCGCAACACCACGCAGATGTATCACAACACCATGCAGAAAGCGGCCAGCGAACGCCTGCGCATGGAGACCGACCTGCGCCTGGCGCTGTCGCGCGGCGAGTTCAACGTGCACTTTCAGCCACAGGTCGATGCCCGCGACAACCGCATCATTGGCGCCGAAGCCCTGGTGCGCTGGAATCATCCCGAACTCGGCGCGCAATCGCCCACCGAGTTCATCAAGGTACTGGAAGACAGCGGCCTGATTCTCGAAGTCGGCACGTGGATCCTCGATGAAGCCTGCAACGCCTTCAAACAACTGATCGCACTGAAACTGGTCGACCCGCTCAACTTCAGCCTGTGCGTGAACATCAGTCCCCGGCAGTTCCGCCAGAACGATTTCGTCGAACGCATCGAACACAGCATGACCAGCCACGGCCTGCCCTGCTCTCTGCTGAAACTGGAAATCACCGAAGGCATCGTCATTCAGAATCTGGAAGACACCATCAGCAAAATGCGTCGTCTGAAAAAGCTCGGCGTGAGCTTCGCCATGGACGATTTCGGCACCGGTTATTCGTCGCTGACTTATTTGAAGCGTCTGCCGGTAGACACCCTGAAGATCGACCAGTCGTTCATCCGCGATGCGACCACTGACTCCAATGTTGCCGAGATCATTCGCGCGATTGTCGCGATGGCGCGCAGCTTGGAATTGGAAGTGATTGCCGAAGGAGTGGAGACGCCAGCACAGCTGGCGTTTTTGCAGGGGCTGGAATGCCATTTGTATCAGGGCTATCTGCACAGCCGACCGGTGGGGTTGGAGGATCTGAAAAAACTGCTGCCCTGAATCGGCGGTCGCACAGACTGGCAACAGAGCAACAATTGCCACGGTTTGCGTCAGCCTGTAGGGTCGCGTTTTTTGCGCCGCTTCGAGATCAACCATGCAGGATGCATCCCTTCCCCGCCCGGCCCTGCTGGGCATCGACCTTGGCACCACCAACAGCCTGATCGCCGTCTGGCGTGAAGGCCGCGCCGAACTGATCCGCAACGCCCTCGGCGATGTGCTGACACCGTCGGTGGTCAGCCTTGATGAAGACGACACGATTCTGGTCGGCAAAGCCGCCCGCGCCCGCCTGACCACGCACCCGGAACGCACTGCCGCCGCGTTCAAGCGTTTCATGGGCAGCGACAGGCAAATCCAGCTCGGCTCTCGCCAGTTCAGCCCGGAAGAGTTGTCGGCGCTGGTACTTGGCTCACTCAAGCAGGACGCGGAGGCCTTTCTCGGCCAGGCGGTCACAGAAGCGGTCATTTCCGTACCGGCATATTTCAGTGACGAGCAGCGCAAGCGTACCTTGTTCGCCGCCGAACTGGCCGGGCTGTCCGTGACGCGCCTGATCAACGAACCGACCGCTGCCGCCATGGCGTACGGCCTGCACGAACAGAAGTTCGAACGCACGCTGATTTTCGATCTCGGCGGCGGCACGTTCGACGTCACCGTGCTCGAATACGCATTGCCGCTGATCGAAGTGCACGCCTCCACTGGCGACAACTTTCTTGGCGGCGAAGACTTCACCGCAGCCCTATTGCAGGCCTGCCTGAAAAATTGGCAACTCACCCCCTCAACGATCGATGCACAAGCCATGGCCAGCCTCGGTGATGCCCTCGAACAGCTGAAATGCAAACTCGGCGAAGGCGCGCAGCAGTTGAGCTGGCGGCATGCCGAGCAGACATTCGAATGGGAACTGGATGAAGCCGCTGCAGTGAAAATATGGGAGCCGTTGCTGGCCCGCTTGCGCGCGCCAATCGAACAGGCTCTGCGCGATGCCCGACTGAAACCGCGCGACCTCGACAGCCTGGTGCTGGTCGGTGGCGCCACGCGCATGCCGGCGGTACAGCAAATGGTCGCCACGTTGTTTGGACGCCTGCCTTATCGGCATCTTGATCCAGACACTATCGTGGCGCTGGGGGCGGCGACGCAGGCGGCATGCAAGGCGCGGGACGGTGCGGTCGAGGAATTGATTCTGACGGATGTCTGTCCGTATACGCTGGGGATTTCGACCAATCGTGGCGAAGGCGTCAGTGGCGCGTTCTCGCCGATCATCGAGCGCAACACGGTGATTCCAACGTCACGGGTGCAGCGTTACTCGACGACGTTTGCGCAACAGACTGAAATCCGTATCGCCGTTTACCAAGGGGAACGCCCGTGGGTACGCGACAATATTTTCATCGATTCTTTCGACATCCAGTTCACCCCTAGTGAGCAGCTGCAGAGCCTCGATGTGCGTTTCAGTTATGACATCAACGGCCTGCTGGAAGTAGACGTCACGCTTCTGGAAACCGGCGAACGTTACGGCCACAGCATCGACCGCAGCCCGACCGGACTGGATGAACAGGCGCGCAGAGACAGCCATGCCCGGCTCGCGACGCTCAAAGTCCACCCTCGCGACGCCCTGCCCAACCGCACCCTGCTCGCACGTCTGGAGCGAGCATGGATGCAAAGTCTGGGCGACGAGCGCGCGCGCATTGCCGAGTGGATGGATACCTTCAACACCGTGCTTGCCGGCCAGCAACCCGGCGCAATCGCCAGCCACCGCTCAGCGCTGAATGATGCGCTGGATCAGATGCGTCTTTAGCCGTTCAGTCGCCGCAGAGCCGCCTGCAATCCGCCGGACAACATATCTGCCCCACCGTCCGGCGGCACGCCGTAGCGATTGGGCAGTTTGTCTCCTGGAAAACCGAAGAGCACCAGCGGCAGGAATGGCAGAAACGGCGACAATCCAAGAAATATCAGCAGTGTCGGTATGCCCCGGCCCATATCGTGCAACCGCCGTAGCACTGCCGCGAACAACAGCAGTACGCCAAGCAAAAAGATGACCATCCCGCCAATCGTCGTGCCCGTTATCAGCCCGGCTATCGGTGTGACCACCACGCATCCCAGGACCTGAGCGATAAAAGCCTTGCGCCCCAGCCGTGATCCGAGGCGCCAAAAAGCTTTCGCTGGTACTGGCTGGACATCACTGTTGGCTAACAGCAACCGCTCCGACCACGACAGCAACGCGCAAAGTGCCAAGCGCAAACCGACGCTGTTCTGCACGTCATCCTTACCCTGCTGCAGTTGCCGCAATACTCGCGTTTTCGGCACACCGGCAGCGCCGTAGCGAATCAAGCTCTTGAGCGCATCCAGCGCCTCATAGGCCAATAGTTTGTCGACACCGAAATCCGTCAACACCTTGCGCGGTGGCCACACCGGTTCGCCCTTGATCAGACCGTCGCGAAAGCCTTCGAACCAGTCATCCTCGCAACTGACCGCTTCAATCGACTGCAACAACGCCTGGTGTTGCTCGACGCTCAGGCCTGGATCGTGGTAGAGCACGCCCCAGAACATCAACAAGCCCAAGAGGTCGTCACCGCACGCCGCACGGTCACTTTCGACGCAGGTGTAAAGCAGGGCATTGGCGGGCAGCCTGGCGCTATCGAGGGCCTGCTCCACGCTGAATAATTGTTGCACCAGCAAACCGTGCACAGGATCGTCACCCTGCAGCCAGCCGAGCAAACCGGCGCCATCGCCCTGCTCACGCAGCAAGCGCCGCAATAGCGGCTGCAGTCGGCTCAAAGGATGCGCAGGATTGAACGGCAAACGCTCCAGACACTGCGCATCAATCAATTGCAACCAGCGCTCGGGTTGTTCCAGCAATGCCAGCAAAAACACGGTTTGAGCGTGCCAATCCCAGATCGCCGTTCCCAACCCGATCGGCGGCAAACCTGTCGCGCGCCGACTCAACTGGAGCATGAGATCAAGCTCCGAGAGGTCATTGCCGTCTTTGACCGCACTCAGCTCGAACGCGTCGGCAATGCGTGCAAGCGCCGTGTCGCTATAGGGCCGTAAGCGCTGCAACCACAGACGACAAACCTTGTGCAGCGCACCTTCGGACAACGCGAGCGGCAATTGCGGTGAAAGTGTTTGCGAGTCAGTGAAAGCGCTCATGGCCTGCGCAACAGGCGCCTTGGCCAGCCAGAGCAGATGCTGCCTGGCCTGATACTTGAGGCCGGTCAAAACCAGGCATTCCAGCGCATCCACCGGCAGCGGTTCGTCGACAATCTGCTGCAACAAGGCCGAATCACCACGATGCAGCGCCCAGGCGTGCCGGTACAGACGCAGCAAACGGCTGTCGTGGTTTTCGCCGATCAACTGCGCGAGCAATGGCAGCTCGTCGCCCGCCATGCGCCAATCAACAAAGCTTTGCGCCAGTGCATCAAGCTTGAGCCGTCCGACACCCAACCAACGCGTCAAGGTCTCGGGCCGCTGTGACGGACTGCCATACACCTGGCACTCAGCGCCCAGCTCGTCCGGCCAAACGGCGCAGTCCTCCAGACGATCGAACGCCTGAATCAGCAACGGCAGAAAGGTCGGCTGACGCTTGGCACACAGCTCCAGCAAGCGACTCTCTGCCGCGGGATGGCGATGTTCGCTCCAGAGCCGAATCCAGCATGGAAACGCTTGATCGTCGTGCCCCAACAGACTGTACTGACACGCCAGCAGGTACAGCCAGTCGACGTTATCCGGCGCGGCATCGTGCTGTTCGGCACAGCACTGCAGGAACGTCGGCGCGCCCATCCCCGCTTGGGTGAACTGCACCAGCAACCGCTTGAGGTACGCGGCATCGTTGGGCAACGGCAAGCACGTGTGCCGACTGGCGAACTCGGCGAACTCGTGAAGCGGACGCTGAGTAAAGATGAAATCGAGGCTACGGGCATACCACAGCGACTCGGTCTGTGCCGGCTCTGACCAGGCGCTCATCAGATCCGTGTCGAACGGGTCGGGCGTCTTGATGCGCTGCAAAAAGCCTTCTACCGCTTGCGCATCGTCGAATGCCAGGTCCAACAATTGCTGGTCCCAGGCCATGCGTTGCGCCAACAGATTCGCACAACGGTAGGACAACGGACCGGCGCCGGACAGTCGGTGGTACAAGCCCCAGTTGAGGTCATCGAAAACCTCCAGTGACAAGTCATCCAGCGTCCGGACGAATGCCTGCCACGCCGCGTGATTGAAGCGTCGCGCGGGATCATCCAGCAGCGCACAGAAATCCAGGAAAGCTTGAGGCGCCCGAACGACATTGGCTTGTGCAGCGTCAATCTCGTCTTCAGCCTCTTCCTGCTGCTCTTCACGGGCCAGACGCAGGGCACTCTCGTAGGCCATGCGCAGCGCCTGAAAACCTTCCGGGTCGGTTTCCGGATGGTGCGCCGGCAAACGGGCGCGATAGGCGCTGCGAATCAGGGTTTCGTCAGTAGTCGGTTCAATGCCCAGTCGAATCCAGCAACTCATGACCAGTCGAACTCCCCAAGCGATGCCGGACGAGACGGCGGATCAATATCCATGTGCCAAGGCAGATCGGCGAGAAAGTGTGGAATGTTTTGCGCAAGGCCTCGGGCAATCCTGGTGTTGAAAGCGCTGGTGCCCTCACGACTCATCTTGACCGCCAGTTCATCATCGCTTTTGCTCATGCAGCACCAAAAAGTTCGTCCCACCAGAAAGCCGTTGAAATAAGCCATCCAGCTGCCGTAATGAAACTGCGCCCTCAACGCCAGACGACTGTGCAACCAGTTGCTCTCGGCCAGATCGATCCATTGATTACGCACGGCGCAGCGCAACAGAAAGCCCATCCGGCCGTAATCCCAGGACAGAATGCCGCCGGGACCACAGCTGCCGAAGGTACGGCTGGCAAATTCATGCAGGACGCGCTCGCGCGGGTTCAGTTCATTGAGCAACGACTGCCATTCACTCGGCAGGCATCGCTGCCAGGCCAGATAGGCCCCGCTGAGGTGCTTGGCATGGCCGTCGTCGGTCATCCATCCGAGCATGTCGAACAACTGTCGGCGATCATCGATACCCCAACTTTCCTTGAGGTTGATGTAACGATCGTTGCAGAACGCCGGGTCGTCATACCCGGCGCCGGTGTTGAGCGCGGCCATTGGTGCGGACAACGCGCACAGCCAGCGCTGTTGAATCTCGTCCATGAAAAAAGGCTCCAGGCCGACCGCTGGGAAATGGGGGTCGGCAAAACTGCGCAGATTGTAAAGAGCCCCGACAACAGCGGCAAACCCTGCATCGCTTTGATTGCGCGCACAAAAAAGGCCCCGACGTATCGGGGCCTTTCGTTCAGCGGCTTATCGCCGATTCGGGCGATTGTGTGTCAGCACATGAATCAATGCTGCAACGCCGGCTGCTGCGCTCCATTGATCGGGATGCGCTTGGCTTTCGCTTCTTCCGGGATCACACGGAGCAGGTCGATGCTCAGCAGGCCGTTGCGCAGCGCAGCGTCCTTGATCTCGATGTGATCGGCCAGACGGAACGACAGCTTGAAGGCTCGCTGGGCGATGCCTTGATGCAAGAACGTGACGCTTTCGTCAGTGTCACGCTTGCCGCCACTGATGGTCAGCACACCCTTCTCGACTTGCAGGTCCAGGTCTTCTTCCTGGAAACCGGCGGCCGCAACGACGATACGGTATTGGTCATCACCGTGTTTTTCGACGTTGTAGGGTGGGTAGCTGCTGCCTGGCTCGTTGCGCAGGGCGGTTTCGAACAGGTCGTTGAAACGGTCGAAACCTACCGAGGAACGGAACAGTGGTGCGAGAGAAAATGCAGTACTCATGATTCAAATCTCCTGAAAACAATCAGCAAGGTTTTGTGTCTCCGCGACCCGAATTCGGCATCACGTAACCCTTAGATAGGGACCGCTGTTTTGATTTCAAGAGAATATTTTGAGATTTTTTATGCGGCTTCGACGAGCGGCAATCCGAGCAGACGCGAGACTTGATCCGGCTCGGTTTCGCGACGCAGAACAGTGAAAAGCTCGGCGGCTTCCGGGTAGTTGCGCGTCAGCATGGCCAGCCATTGCTTGAGGCGACCAGGCGATTGACGCGCGGTCATCTGTGCCTTGGCCTGCAGCCAGAAGTCCTGAATCAGCGGCATCAGCTCGGCCCAGGTCATCTCGACGACCTCTTCGCCAGCACGCGCCGCAGCGATCTGCCGAGCGAGATCCGGGCGGGAGACCAGCCCCCGACCGAGCATGATGTCTTCGACACCACTGATTTCGCGGCAACGGCGCCAGTCTTCGACGCTCCAGATGTCCCCGTTGGCGAAGACCGGGACCTTGACCACATCCTGCACACGCGGGATCCACTCCCAATGAGCCGGCGGCTTGTAGCCGTCCATTTTAGTACGCGCATGTACGACGATGTGCTCAGCCCCGCCTTCGGCCAGTGCCGTGGCGCAGACCAGCGAGCCGTCAGGACTGTCGAAACCCAGGCGCATTTTCGCGGTGACCGGGATGTGCGCCGGTACGGCGCGACGGACATGCTCGACGATCTGGTTGAGCAGCTCCGGCTCCTTCAGCAGCACGGCGCCGCCACGGGATTTGTTGACGGTCTTGGCCGGGCAGCCGAAGTTGAGGTCGATCACTTCCGAGCCAAGCTCGCAGGCCAACGCCGCGTTTTCCGCCAGGCACACCGGATCGGAACCGAGCAATTGCACGCGCAGCGGCACGCCGGACGCGGTGCGAGCGCCGTTGAGCAGCTCGGGGCCGAACTTGTGGAAATAGGCCGGCGTGAGCAACTGGTCGTTGACCCGAATGAACTCGGTCACGCACCAATCGATGCCGCCAACGCGGGTCAACACGTCGCGCAGGATGTCGTCGACCAACCCTTCCATGGGCGCCAGAGCAATTTGCATGGGGAAACACTACTTGAAGAAAAAACGTGCGGCAGTTTACTGGATATCGCACAAATCCGCAGAACTACACATATCTCTGTGGGAGTGAGCCTGCTCGCGAAGGCGGTCTGTCAGTTGACGCATGCGTAACTCACGCGATGCTTTCGCGAGCAGGCTCGCTCCCACAGGGTGAGATTCACATGGCTTCTGCAATCTGGATCGCCGGGCCATAGCCTTCGATAAATTCCGCCGGCATACGCTTGGGCTTGCCGGTCGACAGTTCGATGCACACAAATGTGGTCTGCGCGCGCAACAGGGTGGCGTTGTCGCTGGGGCGTTTGAGCTGGAAATGCCGGGTCATTTTCAGGCGCTGATCCCAATCGACGATCCAGGTCGCCAGTTGCAGTTCATCGCCTTCATAGGCGGCGGCCAGATAATCGATTTCGTGGCGGACAACGGCCATTGCTCGGTCCAGACGCCGGTATTCGACCAGGTCCAGGCCGAGGCGCTGCGAATGGCGCCAGGCGCAGCGCTCGAGCCAGGTCACGTAAACGGCGTTGTTGGCGTGCCCGAGCCCGTCGATGTCTTCGGCGCCTACTTGCAGATCAATGGTAAACGGCGTTGCCCGATCCCAGCCCATGCCCCACTCCCGGTCAAAGTATTCAACCGGGGCAGTGTAACGGAGCTCAGGCCGATTGGCGCGCCTGAAGACTGCGACCGGCGAGCAGTGATAACACGCCATCAATCACTCGAGGGTCGGCCAGCACGCGTTGATGGCCGCCGCTTTCCAGGCGCAGCAGGCGGCTGTCGAACCAGGCTTCGTGAATCAATTGCGATTCTTTGACGGAGACAAAATTGTCGTCCTCGGCATGCACGATCAGGCCGGGCATATCCAGTTGATAGTGGGCCACGTCCAGCGTCGCGGCGCGCATGCCGACGTCCTGCTCGACCTGACGAATGAACGCCGAACGCGCGCGCGGCGGCATGCCGACCATTCGCGCGAAACCGCGCAGCACGCCGAGGATGCGCGACGGTGCGGCGATGCTGACCAGGGTTTCGGTGCGCAGCCCCAATTGCACGGCGAGCATGGCGCTGGCGCCGCCCATGGAATGGCCGATAACCGCTTGCAGCGGCGGCAATTCGGCAGCGGCTTCGAGCATGGCGCGGGCGAACAGCACTACATTGGCTTCTCGCCCAGGGGAGCGACCGTGGGCCGGGCCATCGAGCGCGACGACGGTATAGCCGGCATCAACCAAAGCGTTTATCAGCGAAGCGAATTGCGTTGGCCGCCCTTCCCAACCATGCATCAGCAACACTGCAGGACCTTGGCCCCAACGCAGCGCCGACAGACCGAAGCGCAATGTGATGCGTTCGGAGCTGGCCAACAGCGGCAGCTCCCAATCGCGCAGCGGTAGAGCGCGGGGCGTCATGAACGCCAGACGCATTTTGCTTGCCACCAGTCTCGGTGCAAACCAGCCCAAGGTACCGTTAACGCCACGAACCCACTTCAACGCGTTCATCGCACTCTCCTCAGGCTTGTTGCCTTCAGGTCAACGCACCGCCGACTTGGCAGCGCGCAGCAATCGATCGGATAAATCTCCCGGACCCAGCGCTCTGGCCAAGGCCAGACCACCGACCATCAACGCGACATCGGCCAAAGCCTTGTCGGTGTCTTCAGGGCTGGCCGCCAGTTGCGCGACCATCAATTCCAAATGCTCGTTCAGCGCAATGCGAAACGACTCCGGCAAACGCCCCAGCTCCCCAATCGAGGCCGGGATCGGGCATGCAGCCTCGCTGGAATCCCGGTGTTTGCGTGACAGGTAGAACGCAGCCACCAAAGCGCGACGCTCTTCGCCGGTCAGATCGGCGTCCATGTCGGCAATCAGGTCGCGACGGCGGCCCAGCAGCTGTTTGAACGCCTCGAGCATCATCGCGTCCTTGCTTTCGAAGTGCGCATAGAAGCCGCCGACAGTCAGCCCGGCGGCGCCCATCACTTCACCCACGCTCGGGTCTGCCGGGCCGCGTTGAATCAATGCGGCGCTGGCAGCCTTGAGGATGCGTTCGCGGGTTTGAGCTTTTTTATCGTTCATCGTTGCCTCCGAATATTACGACTAGAATATTATTCGCATAATAATATTCCGCAAGTCATGAATATGACCGCTGGTCTGAAGCACAGTGTAAGGAAAAAGGAGAGTTGGCCAAACGCCAGACAAACAAAAGGGCCATTCAATAATTGAATGACCCTTATAAAATCCCGCAGAGCGGGTAATCGTGGCGTCCCCTAGGGGACTCGAACCCCTGTTACCGCCGTGAAAGGGCGGTGTCCTAGGCCACTAGACGAAGGGGACACAAACCCTTCTATACAACTGATCAGTGCTGAGAGCTGATCGATTCAAGGCCGGTGTGGCCAGACCTTGAACTGTAAAATTGGTGGAGCTAAGCGGGATCGAACCGCTGACCTCCTGCATGCCATGCAGGCGCTCTCCCAGCTGAGCTATAGCCCCGGATTTTTCGCCTCGCGGCGGAGTGATCTCTTGCAACATCACTTCTGTAAAACTGGCGTCCCCTAGGGGACTCGAACCCCTGTTACCGCCGTGAAAGGGCGGTGTCCTAGGCCACTAGACGAAGGGGACGCAAACCCTTCTATACAACTGATCAACGCTGAGTGTTGATCGCTTCAAGGCCGGTGTGGCCAGACCTCGAAGTGTAAATTGGTGGAGCTAGACGGGATCGAACCGTCGACCTCTTGCATGCCATGCAAGCGCTCTCCCAGCTGAGCTATAGCCCCTCATCGCTGAGGACGGGGCGAATCTTAAGGGCGTATCGAAAGCCTGTCAAACTTATTTTTGAAAAATTTCAAAATTTTTTGCCGGGATAACAATCACTTACCGCCCTCCCCCGTAAATTCGGGAGAAACGCCGAAGGCAGGATCAAAAGATCACAGCCTTCGGCAGTCCTGCAAAGAAGCAAAAGCAATCAGGCGATGGCGCCCAAGAGCTTTTCCCATTCCTTGTTTTCTTTCTTCGATACGCCGCCCAGCAGGTCAATCGCCTGGCGCAAGCGGAAACGGGTGAGATCCGGGCCGAGGATTTCCATCGCATCGAGCACCGACACCGAACTCGCCTGCCCGGTGATCGCAGCAAACATCAACGGCATCGCATCGCGCAGTTTCAGCTCGAGGGATTCGACCACCGCCTGGATCGTCGCGGTGATGCTGTCCTTCTCCCACTGCCGCAGACTTTCCAGTTTCCACAGGATCAACTGCATCAACTGGCGAACCTGATCGCCGGAGAGCTTTTTCGACTCGAAGAGCTTGGCATCCGGATTCACGCCGCCGGCAAAGAAGAACCCCGCCAGCGGTGCGACCTGGCTGAACGTTTCAACACGACCCTGTACGTGCGGCGCGATCTTCATCATGTATTCGGAATTGAACGCCCACTTCTGCACGCGGGCGGCAAATTCTTCCACCGGCAGATCGCGCAGCCACTGGCCGTTGAGCCACGACAGCTTCTCAATATCGAAGATCGGCCCGCCGAGGGATACGCGCTTGAGGTCGAAGTTGTCGACCATTTCCTGCAGCGAGAACTTCTCGCGCTCGTCCGGCATCGACCAGCCCATGCGGCCGAGGTAGTTGAGCATCGCTTCCGGCATGAAGCCCATGCGCTCGTAGAACGTCACCGAGGTCGGGTTCTTGCGCTTGGACAGCTTGCTCTTGTCCGGGTTACGCAGCAGCGGCATGTAGCACAGCTCCGGTTGTTCCCAGCCGAAGTATTCGTACAGCAAAATCAGTTTCGGTGCCGATGGCAGCCATTCTTCGCCACGCAGCACGTGGGTGATGCCCATCAGGTGATCGTCGACGACGTTGGCGAGGAAGTACGTCGGCAGGCCGTCGGTCTTCATCAGCACTTGCATGTCCATGCGATCCCACGGGATCTCGACGTCGCCACGCAGCATGTCTGGCACCACGCAGACGCCTTCGCTCGGCACCTTCATGCGAATCACGTGCGGTTCGCCAGCGGCCAGGCGCGCCGCGACTTCTTCCTTCGACAGCAGCAGCGCGCGGCCGTCGTAGCGCGGAGTTTCGCCACGAGCCATTTGCTCGGCGCGCATCTGATCGAGTTCTTCAGCGGTGCAGAAGCACGGGAACGCATGCCCCATGTCGACCAGTTGCTGGCAGTACTTCTGGTAGATGTCGCCGCGCTCGCTCTGCCGATACGGGCCGTGCGGGCCGCCGACGTCCGGGCCTTCGCTCCAGTCGATGCCGAGCCAGCGCAGGGCGTCGAAGATCTGCTGTTCGGACTCGCGGGTCGAACGCAACTGATCGGTGTCTTCGATGCGCAGGATGAACTCACCGCCATGCTGCTTGGCAAAGCAGTAGTTGAACAATGCGATGTAAGCGGTACCTACGTGGGGGTCCCCGGTAGGCGATGGCGCGATGCGAGTGCGGACGGTGGTCATGGCTTGTCTCGAAAAAATGAAGAGCAGAACAATCAAGCGGCGAATGGTAACAGGCGACACCCGCCCCGCTCCAGCGGGCAGGGTATTTAAGCCGGATGCGCTAGGCCGTCCGATTTGTGGGAAGGCCATTCGCGAGCAGGCTCGCTCCCACAGAGATACACAATGATCGTTCCCACGCTCTGCGTAGGAAAGCATCCTGTGACGCTCTGCGTCACGCGAGCGATGGGACGCAGAGCGTCCCGGGCGGCATTCCCACGCAGAGCGTGGGAACGATCCCTCAAACCGTAAGCAATCGTTCGCGCAGTTTGGCAATCTCGTCACGCATCTGCGCCGCCGCTTCAAACTCCAGATCCCGCGCCAATTGGTACATCTTCTCTTCCAGCGCGCGGATGCGTTTGGTGATTTCGCTTGGCGAGCGCAGTTCGGCTTCGTACTTGGCGTTCTCTTCGGCGGCCTTGGCCATGCCTTTGCGCTTCTTGCTGCGCGAGCCCGGTACGGTGGCGCCTTCCATGATGTCGGCGACGTCCTTGATCACACCTTTCGGGGTGATGCCGTTCTCAAGGTTGAAAGCGATCTGCTTCTCGCGACGGCGCTCGGTCTCACCAATCGCCCGCTCCATCGAACCGGTCATGCGATCGGCGTAGAGAATCGCCCGGCCATTGAGGTTACGCGCCGCGCGACCGATGGTCTGGATCAGCGAGCGCTCGGAACGCAGGAAGCCTTCCTTGTCAGCATCGAGAATCGCCACCAGCGACACTTCCGGCATGTCGAGGCCTTCACGCAGCAGGTTGATCCCGACCAGCACATCGAACACGCCGAGGCGCAAATCGCGGATGATCTCGACGCGCTCGACGGTATCGATGTCCGAGTGCAGATAACGCACGCGCACGCCGTGGTCGGCGAGGTAATCGGTAAGATCTTCGGCCATGCGCTTGGTCAGTGTGGTGACCAGCACCCGCTCTTCGATCGCCACGCGTTTGGTGATTTCCGAGAGCAAATCATCGACCTGGGTCAGCGCCGGCCGCACTTCAACCTGCGGGTCGACCAGGCCGGTCGGCCGCACCACTTGTTCGACCACGCGCCCGGCGTGCTCGGCTTCATAGTTGCCGGGGGTCGCCGAAACGAAAATGGTCTGCGGGCTGACCCCTTCCCACTCGTCGAAACGCATTGGCCGGTTGTCCAGCGCCGAAGGCAGGCGGAAGCCGTACTCCACCAGCGTTTCCTTGCGCGAACGGTCGCCCTTATACATCGCGCCGACCTGCGGCACGCTGACGTGGGATTCGTCGATCACCAGCAAGGCGTCGGCAGGCAGATAGTCGTAAAGCGTGGGTGGCGCCGCGCCGGATGGACGCCCGGAAAGGTAGCGCGAGTAGTTTTCGATGCCGTTGCAGTAACCCAGTTCGAGGATCATCTCGAGGTCGAAACGGGTGCGCTGCTCCAGGCGCTGGGCCTCCACCAGTTTGTTGTTACTGCGCAGGTATTCGAGGCGCTCCTGCAATTCGACCTTGATGCCTTCGATGGCGTCGAGCAGGGTTTCCCGAGGCGTCACGTAGTGGCTCTTCGGATAGAAAGTGAAGCGCGGCATCTTGCGGATGACTTCGCCGGTCAGCGGATCAAACGCGGAAATGCTCTCGACCTCGTCGTCGAAAAGCTCAATGCGGATCGCTTCCAGATCGGATTCCGCCGGGAAGATATCGATCACATCACCGCGCACGCGGAACGTCGCCCGGGCAAAATCCATGTCGTTGCGGGTGTATTGCAGGTCAGCCAGGCGCCGCAGAAGCGCGCGCTGATCGAGCTTGTCGCCGCGATCAACGTGCAAGACCATTTTCAGATAGGTTTCCGGGCTGCCCAGACCATAGATGCACGACACCGTGGTGACGATGATCGCGTCCTTGCGCTCCAGCAACGCTTTCGTCGCGGACAGTCGCATCTGCTCGATGTGGTCGTTGATCGACGCGTCCTTCTCGATGAAGGTGTCGGACGACGGCACATAGGCTTCGGGCTGGTAGTAGTCGTAATAGGAAACGAAGTATTCAACGGCGTTGTTCGGGAAGAACGCCTTGAACTCACCGTACAACTGCGCGGCCAGGGTCTTGTTCGGCGCCAGAACCAGCGTCGGACGCTGTACCTGGGAGATGACGTTGGCGATGCTGAAGGTCTTGCCCGAGCCGGTCACACCGAGCAATGTCTGGTGCGCCAGTCCGGCGTCAATGCCCTCAACCAACTGGCGAATGGCTTCCGGCTGATCGCCGGCAGGCTCGAAGCGGGTGACTAGCTGGAATTCCGACATACACACCTCTGGATTCGCGGCGCTCCGCGTCAGACGGAGCACCACGAGGACGACCGCAAACGACCGATGTCGCGCAAGAAAAAACCTGGATTGTGCTGAATGTGGTGGCGATTGCCTGACCTTTCAAGGCAAACGTCCTACATCCGGTAAAGAGTCTGACAAAGTCAATCGACTAACGGTCCAGAAATAATCGGAAAAACTTACCCCAAAAGCCGATTCGCCTGTCGCCATTGCGCGGTGATGGCCTCTATACTAGCTCCCCGTTTGTGCACCGCTCTAGTGCATTCGGCTGGAGCGCTACACGTCCCTCCACTCTCCATTCAGAGCCGCCGTAATAATGAGCCTGTTCTCCGCTGTCGAAATGGCACCCCGCGATCCAATCCTGGGCCTCAACGAAGCATTCAACGCCGATACCCGGACCACCAAGGTCAACCTGGGCGTAGGCGTGTACTGCAACGAAGAGGGGCGAATTCCACTGCTGCGCGCGGTGATCGAAGCCGAGACGATTCGCGTCGCGCAACACGCTTCGCGCGGTTACCTGCCGATCGATGGCATCGCTGCCTACGACCAGGCCGTGCAGAAACTGCTGTTCGGCAACGACTCGCCGCTGATCAGCGCCGGTCGCGTCATCACCACTCAGGCCGTCGGCGGGACCGGCGCGCTGAAGATCGGTGCCGACTTCCTCAAGCAACTGCTGCCGAACGCCGTCGTGGCGATCAGCGACCCGAGCTGGGAAAACCACCGCGCGCTGTTCGAGACCGCTGGTTTCCCGGTGCAGAACTATCGTTACTACGACGCTGCCACCCACGACGTGAACCGCGCCGGCATGCTCGACGACCTCAACGCCCTGCCGAACGGCTCGATCGTTGTCCTGCATGCTTGCTGCCACAACCCGACCGGCGTCGACCTGACCCCGGCGGACTGGAACAAGGTGCTGGAAGTGGTCAAGGCCAAAGGTCACGTGCCGTTCCTCGACATGGCTTACCAGGGTTTCGGCGACGGCATCGATGAAGACGCCGCCGCTGTGCGCCTGTTCGCTGAATCCGGCCTGACCTTCTTCGTCTCGAGCTCGTTCTCCAAATCGTTCTCGCTGTACGGCGAGCGCGTTGGCGCACTGTCGATCATCAGCGAATCGAAAGAAGAAAGCGCGCGCGTGCTGTCGCAGGTCAAGCGCGTGATCCGCACCAACTACTCCAACCCGCCGACCCATGGCGCCAGCATTGTTGCTGCGGTGCTGAACAGCCCGGAACTGCGCGCAAAGTGGGAAGCCGAGCTGGCCGAGATGCGCCTGCGCATTCGCGGCATGCGCGAGCAGATGGTTGCCCTGCTGGCGGAAAAAGCCCCGGGCCGCGATTTCAGCTTCGTTGGTCGTCAGCGCGGCATGTTCTCCTACTCCGGCCTGACCACTGAACAAGTGCATCGCCTGCGCAACGAGTTCGGCATCTACGCCCTGGACACCGGCCGCATCTGCGTGGCTGCGCTGAACCAGAGCAACATCAAGGCTGTGACGGACGCGATCGTTCAGGTCATCTGATTTCGCCGCGCGATGAAAAACGGGAAGCCTTTGGGCTTCCCGTTTTTATTTGTCCCTGGAACCGCCGTGCAACCTCTAGACTGCACACAATTCAAAGTGCAGGAGCTGACGAGTGCAACGAGGCTGCGATCTTTTGATCTTGTTTCCAAGATCAAGATCAAAAGATCGCAGCGTTCCGCAGCTCCGGTTTTGTGTACACCCGAGATTTTTGAAGAGAACCCACATGAAAAACGACAACCTGCGCGCCGACCGTGACGACCTGGATGACTTCATCCCGCGCGCTCCGGCCAAGCGTGAAAAGAGCCTGGTGCTGCAAGTCGCCACCGGGGTATTCCTCGGTGGCCTGGCCCTGTGGCTGGTGCAACTGGCGGCGACAGCGGTCTATGCCAAGCTGATGCTCGGCACGATTACTTTCGGCAGTTAAGCCAGTTCAGCCGAGCGCTGGGTGGCGGCATCGTCGTAAATCACATACAGCGATTCGGCGACCTGGCTTTTGATGGCCTTGCTGCTTTCGAGACCGAGGACGAAACCTTCGGCCTTGCCGCCGGCGCGGTTCAATTCTTCGGCGGTACTGGCGCCGGTGATTGCATCGAAGAGTTTTTCGGCGTGCGGGCCGATCCCTTTGGGCAGGCTGATCTGTGCAGTGCTCATGCGAGCACCTCGATGTTACGGGTGATTTGAGTCATGGCGCGTACCTTTGCGGCGAATGGCCGGTAGCGCGTGTGACCACTTCCGGGCTGCCATGGTAGACCTCTGAAGTCTTTCTGGTAACCGCCAATCGCTGACAAAATGCCGTCCGTCCCCATGAATCGCAAAAATTACCAGGCGATGCTTGACTTCTCTTTTTGAATCAGTAACATACGCACCAATTCCGCAATAGCTCAGTTGGTAGAGCAAGTGACTGTTAATCACTGGGTCCCTGGTTCGAGTCCAGGTTGTGGAGCCAAATAGCAAAGCCCCTGAATCGCAAGGTTCAGGGGCTTTTTTGTGGGCGCATTAAAAATACCAAAAGGCCGATCTGTTTGGGCATATCGGCCTTTCCTGTTTCAGACGCAGCGGTCAGACATGTTCGCTGCTTTTCACCTGCACCTTCGGCGCGCCGTGGCCATGATCATGGTCATCCGGCTCGATCACCGGCACTTCCTTGCCATCGCAATCATGCAGCTTGCCGTCGCTGAAGTAATCGCCTTCACGCAGCGCGGCGAGATCGCGATAACGCAGCGTGCGCTCTTCGGCTGCGGCGAACACCGACTGTTGATCCGAGTTGCCGGTCGTGAAGTGGTTGAAGGCCAGATTGAGCAGGATCGCCATGATTGCCGATGAACTGATGCCCGAATGGAAAATCGTCGCGAACCAGCTCGGGAAGTGATCGTAGAAGTTCGGCGCTGCGATCGGGATCATGCCGAAACCGATCGAAGTGGCGACGATGATCAGGTTGACGTTGTTGCGGTAGTCCACCTTCGACAACGTGCGAATGCCACTCGCCGCCACGGTGCCGAACAGCACGATCCCTGCGCCGCCGAGGACAGAAGTCGGCACGGCGGCAATCACCCGGCCCATGAACGGCAGCAGGCCGAGCACCACCAGGAACAGGCCGCCGGTGGCGACCACGAATCGGCTCTTGATCCCGGTCACCGCCACCAGGCCGACGTTTTGCGCGAAAGCACTTTGCGTAAACGAACCGAAGATCGGCGCAAACATGCTCGACAGCATGTCGGCGCGCAGGCCGTTGCCCAAGCGTTTGGAATCCACCTTGGTGTCAATGATTTCGCCCACGGCAAGGATGTCTGCCGAGGTTTCCACCAGCGTCACCATGACCACAATGCACATCGACAGGATCGCGGCGAAATGGAAGGTCGGCATGCCGAAGTGGAACGGTGTCGGGAAGCCGAACATGGGGCCGGTGGTGACACTGGAGAAATCCGCCATGCCGAGGAACACCGCCAGCACCGTGCCGATGACCATGGCCAGCAGAATCGACAGCCGAGAAATGGTCGCGCTGCCAACCTTGCTCAACAGCAACACCAGCACCAGCGTCACCGCTGCCAGACCGATGTTCTGCATGCTGCCGAAGTCCGGCGCGTGGCTGTTGCCGCCCATTGCCCAGCGTGCGGCCACCGGCATCAGCGTCAGGCCGATGGTGGTGATCACAATGCCGGTTACCAGCGGCGGAAAGAACTTGGTGATGCGCGAAAACACTGGCGTGATCAGCAAGCCGATCAACGAGGCGGCAATCACCGCGCCCAGCACCGATTGGAAACCGCCCTCCCCGCCACTGCTGACGATCGCGACCATGGTCGCCACACCAGAGAACGATACGCCCTGGACCAGCGGCAGCTGACAGCCAAAAAACGGCAGACCCAGGGTTTGCAGCAACGTCGCCAGCCCCCCCGCAAACAATGAAGCAGCAATCAACAGACCAATGTCCGCCGGCGACAGACCGGCCGCCTGGCCAATGATCAGTGGCACCGCAACGATACCGCCGTACATGGTCAGAACATGTTGCAGGCCGTAAGCCATATTCGCGCCGACCCCGAGGTTTTCGTCCTCGGGCCGTTGGTGTGAAACATGGGGCGTTTTCATGGTGGGGGGTTCCCTGGTTTTTGTTATGCGCACACTGTATTCAATACTCAGGACAAATGTCCATAGAGTTGTATACAACTTGTCAGTCACATAATGGTTAGGTAGCCATCCAACCTTCTAGTCTGCGCTTCTTGCCCCAACAAATTCGGCAACACATCCCCGCTGCGTCCGCGCCAGTGCCCACCAGGCTGAAGTGTTCACGGCGACCGACGGTGCAGTCGCGCTCTTTCAGCGGCCATCGGCGAAATCCGTCGCGTATTGGAGCCTGATGTAAAGCCTTAGATGGAGGCTGGCGCGATTACCCGAGCCAGCGCTTGCCGCACACGCGGTGAATCAGGCACTTGAAGATCAAACTCACGCCGCAGCAATTTCATCAGCTCGTCGACATCCGCCACCTCGCGCCGCTCACTGTCCGCGCCCATGTGATGAATGGCAAAACTGCCGTTGTTCAGGGTTTTGCGCCAGCCAGCGCCGGTGCGCGCCACCATCAGGCGCTGGGCAAAAGGTGATTCGGGATGCGTCGAGACGTACCAGTTGCCGACGGTGTAATCGATGTCTTCCTGGCGCTGCAGATCAAACAGGTACATCGGCCGCCACTCGCCTGCGACCTGGGCGCGCAGCAGGTAGCCTTCGTTCTGCTTGTCGATGCGGTAGGGTTCGTGCGGGGTTAGTTGCTCATGTTCACTGTCGAGCAGCAGCGGCGCGGTGGGCACCATGCCGCCAAAGCCGACGTCGGTGATGTAGCGCACTGCGTCGATGGTCACCAGACTCAGACGATGGGTGCGCGCCGTCCAGCTGCCTTCCGGTTGATTCATCACCACGCGCCCGCTGATCGCCCGCGCGTCGAAGCCCAATTCAAGCAGCAGCGCATAAAACAAATGGTTGAGTTCGTAGCAGTAGCCGCCCCGCCCTTGCTGCAGCACCTTGCTTTCGATGGAGTCCAGGTCGATCAACACCGGTTCACCCATGATCGTAGCCAGATTTTCGAAAACAAATTCGGCGGTATGGCGCAGTTGCAACTGACGCAACGTATCCAGTGTCGGTGGCGGCGGCGCATCGAAACCCAAACGTTGCAGATACAGATTGGTATTGCTCAGCCGTAGCGCACTCATTGCTCGATCCTTATGCATGGGCCGCAGAACACTGCGTGGATATTGCCCTGTATACGGGATCAGGCACGGCTTTCGACAATTGATTTCGCCAATCGCCCGCTCAGCGCTTTTTCCGCGAAGCGATGCGAATCCATGTCGGTGCATGGTCGCTGGCGTGCGGTTCGTTGCGCACCCAGGCGTCGACGCCGGCATCGTGCAGATACGGGCTCAATGCTGGGTTGAGCAGCAGGTGGTCGATGCGCAGGCCGGAGTTGGTTTGCCAATGGTTACGAAAATAATCCCAGAAGGTGTAGATGCGTTCTTCGGGATACACGTGGCGCAGGGAATCGGTCCAGCCCTGGCCCAGCAGGCGCTGATAGCACTCGCGGCTTTCGGGTTGCAACAAAGCATCCTTGAGCCAGGATCGCGTGTTGTAGATGTCCATGTCGGTGGGCACGACATTGAAGTCACCGGCGAGCACCACCGGGTGATCGCTGCTTTGCAGGTCTTTGGCGTAATTGATCAGACGCTCGAACCAGGCCAGTTTGTAATCGAATTTCGGCCCCGGCTGTGGGTTGCCGTTGGGCAGATACAGGCAACCGACCAGCACACCGTGCACCGCCGCTTCGATATAGCGGCTGTGCGTGTCATCGGGATCGCCGGGCAAACCGCGTCGACTCTCCAGCGGCTGCGCATCACGCGCCAGAATCGCCACGCCATTCCATGACGCCTGGCCCTGCCAGATCGCGCCGTAACCGGCGGCCTCCAGTTCGGCGGCGGGAAATGCGCTGTCGACTGACTTGAGCTCTTGCAGGCAGGCGATGTCCGGCTGCTCGCGCTTGAGCCACTCCAGCAGATTCGGCAGCCGCGCGCGCATGCCGTTGACGTTGAAGGTGGCGATCCGCAGGTTTTTCATCGTCTGCAACTCCTGCCTGGTGGGATTGCAAATTGTGACCCTGAGAACGCCGCGCAGGTTGCATCGAATGACAATGCGACAGCTCAGACGCGATTACGCAGCCATTGCAGGAAGCCTCTTTTCGGCGCGACCACGGGCGCTTCCTCGGTCAGCGACTGCGCCTTGTGCAGGCGGAAATCGAGCAACGCCTGCATCGCATCGTGGATGTCATGGCGCGCATCCAGGCACGGTTTCAGGTAGGACTTCTCGATGCGATACAGGGCGCAGAAAGTCTTAGCGGAAAAATCCGCCGGCAGCGCGGTGTCGGAGAGAATCCCGGCCTCGCCGATCACCTCGCCCGGCCCCATGCGCCCGGATTCCAGTGGCGCACCATGGCGCTTGAGCGTCACCGATACCACGCCGGATTCAATGATGAACAGATGATCGCTGACCTCCCCGCCCGCCAGAATCGTCTCGCCGGCGCGGAAGGTTTGCAGGGTCATGTTCTGGCTGAAGGTGTCTTTTTCTTCCTCGCGTAGGGTCGAGAAGATCGGTGAGCTTTCCAGCAGCGCCCGTGGCCGCGACAACTGCGGCGCGGCGCTGGTCTCGTTGCTCGACAGCAGATTGACCCCGGACGCCTGCAAATGCCGGTAAGCGAGGTCGAACAACTGATTGCGCACCACGCGCTTCTCGCCCATCGAGGCGACAAATCCACTGATTTCGTATTCCGCGCCGCCGCTGGCAGAACTCTTCAACGATACGCTCGGCGCCGGCGTGTCGAGCAATTGCCGACAACCCTGCATTGCCCGCTCCAGCGCCTCGATTACCGAACTGGGCCGGGCGTGGGGGCTGACGGGCACGCTGACGGAAACGCCGAACATATTGCTCGGTCGGCTGAAGTTGATGATTTTGGCTTTCGCCGCCAGCGAGTTGGGTATCACGGCCATGCTGCCCTGACTGGTTTGCAGACGCGTGGCGCGCCAGTCGATGTCGGTGACGCGGCCCTCGGTGCCGTCGATGGAGATCCAGTCATCGAGTTGATAGGGCTTGGTGGTGTTGAGGACGATGCCGGAGAACACGTCGCTCAAGGTGCTCTGCAAGGCCAGACCGACAATGATCGCCAACGCGCCGGACGTCGCCAGCACGCCCTTGACCGGCAGATCGAGCACGTACGCCAGCGCCGCAATGATCGCGATGAGGAAAATCACCGCGCCGAGCAAGTCCTGCAACAGCCGGCCGGTATGGCCGACCCGCTGCATCATCACCGCGCCGATCAACACCGTCAGGGTGCGCGCACCAAACAGCCACCAGCCGATCTGCAGCCCGGTTGCCGCCAGATGCAGCGGCACGTTGTCGGCCCACGGCGCCGGTTCCATCGGGTTGAGACCTTCGTTGAACAGCACAATGCTGAACAGGGCGAAAATCAGCACCCGCACCAGCAGCTTCCATTCGCTGCCGCGAGAGCTGATCAGCCGCCACAGGCCAAGATCGAGCAGGATCAGGATCAACGCGCTAAACAACGGGTGTTCGGTCAGCAGAGACAGCATCAAACAACTCCGACAAAGGCCAATCGCGAGAAGATCGCACAGATTGGCACAGTGTAGGAGCAATTGATTTCGGTGGATGAACCGCCACTTGAAAACACTGCGAAACCCTGTAGGAGCTGACGAAGGCTGCGATCTTGAAGATGTGGGACGCGGAGCGTCCCCGGCTGCATTCCCACGCAGAGCGTGGGAACGATCAGACGCTGAAAAACCTGTGGGAGCGAGCCTGCTCGCGAAGGCGTCCTGTCAGTCACTACCTCTTCGACTGAATCAGAGCATTCGCGGGCAGGCTCGCTCCCACAGGGGTGTTTCAGTTGCCAGTAAAGCTCGGGGTCAGGCGTGCATCTGGCCAAAGCGCCCGGACTGGAAGTCGGCGAAGGCCTGATGAATTTCCTGCTCGGTGTTCATCACAAACGGGCCATGGCCGACGATCGGTTCGTCGATCGGCTCGCCGCTGAGCAGCAATACCACCGCGTCTTCGCTGGCCTGGAGAGTGAGTCGATCACCGTCGCGTTCGAACAGCGCCAACTGCCCGACCCCTACCGATTCCGCACCGTTGACCTGCACCGAACCTTTCAGCACCACCAGTGCGGTATTGCATCCTTCGTGCAGATCAAGCGTCAGCAACTTGCCGGCATTGAGGCGCAGATCCCAGACGTCGATCGGCGTGAAGGTGCGCGAAGGTCCGGTGTGCCCGTCGAATTCACCGGCGATCAGACGCAGGCTGCCGGCGTTGTCCTTGAGCGCGATGCTGGGAATGTCGCGGTCGAGAATGGTCTGGTAACCCGGCGCGGCCATTTTGTCCTTGGCCGGCAGGTTGACCCACAGCTGGACCATTTCCAGCTTGCCGCCGGTTCTGGCGAAATTCTCCGAATGAAACTCTTCATGGAGGATGCCGGACGCTGCGGTCATCCACTGCACGTCGCCCGGGCCGATGGTGCCGCCGCTGCCGGTGGAGTCACGGTGCTGCACTTCGCCGTCGTAAACGATGGTCACGGTTTCGAAACCACGGTGCGGGTGCTGGCCGACGCCACGCTGTTCAGTGGTCGGGGTGAATTCGGCGGGACCAGCGTGATCGAGCAGCAGAAACGGGCTGATGTGCTTGCCCAGGTTGTCGTAAGAGAAAAGTGTGCGCACCGGGAAACCATCGCCGACCCAATGGCCGCGCGGGCTGGTGTAAATGCCGATGATGTTTTTCATGGGGTCTCCAATGGGTAAATGCATTGGATTAAGCCTAAAGGCATATCGAATATTCGACTAGACGGTGAAAACCGGCTTGAGTGTTCCATGTGCAGAACAATTGGGTCAGCAGCGCGCATTTCGCGAGCAGGCTCGCTCCCACAGCAGACTGCATTGGTTCAGAGGCACCGTGCGAGGCCGTGCATGGCGTCGCGCAGCTTGCCGATGGCACGCTCGATAAACGCGTTATCACCGTCTCGGCACGCCGTGTCCAGATCTGCACACGCCGCAACAACCCGCGCAGCGCCGACCATTTGCGCGCCGCCCCTGATGCGATGGGCCAGCTCACGCAGGCCGTTGCGGTCGCCGACGTGGATTTGATCCAGAGCCTGGAGATCATCACGCAGGCTGTTACCGACTTCCTTGCGCAAACGCTCGATCAACGAGTGATCGGTCCCGGCCATCTGCTCCAAGGCACTCAGGTCAATCTCGACCGACTCGGCGCCAGGCGGTTCATCTTCGTGAAGCTCGCAACGGCGGGCGCCGTTCATGGCTTCAGCCAGATCGTGCAAGCGAATCGGTTTGAACAGGCAGCCGTCCATACCGGCATCCAGACAACGCAGGCGCTCTTCGATTTGCGCGTTGGCCGTAAAACCGAGGATCAGACAGGGCCTGCGGCCGCTGGCGGCTTCTTCGTTGCGAATCGCCTGTGCCAGTTCATAGCCATTGCGTCGCGGCATGTTGCAGTCGGTGATGACGACATCGAAGGCCTGGGTTCGCCAGCGGTCCAGTCCCTGTTCGCCATCGCCCACATCTACCGTGCGATGCCCGAGTTCGCTCAATTGCCAGCACATCAGCAAGCGGTTGACCGGGTGATCGTCCACCACCAACACGCTTAATACACACGTCGCGGCCGCCGCCTCGGGCGTTGCCAGTGTGGTCGTCACCGACGTCAGCAGCGGCAACTGGATATTGATTTTTACTCGCGTGCCTTGCCCGAGATCACTATCGAGACCCAGCGTGCCGCCCATCATTTCGCAGAGGTTACGGCTGATCACCAGCCCCAGGCCGGAACCGCTGCGCGCCGCTTGAAGGCTATTGCTCGCTTGAACGAACGGGCTGAACAGGCGCTTTTGATCTTCAGCACTTATACCGATGCCGCTGTCTTCGATCAGCACTTGCACACTCACTTGCTCGTGCGATATCGCAACGATCTGCAGACGCAGGCTGACCTCGCCTGCCTCGGTGAATTTGATCGCATTGCTCAACAGGTTGGACAGCACCTGTTTGAAGCGCGTCGGATCGATCAGCACATCCACGTCGGCGCGCGGATCAAGCTCGATGCGCCACAACAAGCGTTTCTGCCGCGCCAGCCCTTCGAACACTCGGCATACCGATAACACCGTCTCGCGTAAATTAGCTCGCTCGGGCGCGAGGGACAAATGCCCGGACTCGATACGAGCGATATCGAGAATGTCGCCAATCAACGCCAATAATTGCTGGCCGGCATTCGACGCCACCTGAATCGCCAAGCGGTCGGTGACGCCCTCCTCTGCGCGCTTGAGGGCCAGTTCGAGCATGCCGATCAGGGCGTTCATCGGCGTGCGGATCTCGTGGCTCATGGTCGCCAGAAAAGTACTCTTGGCCCTACTGGCTTCGTCCGCCGCGTCCTTGGCCTGTTGCAGTTGCAGCAACCATTGCTGACGCTGGTGGATCTGCCGGCGCTGCCAGCCAATCCACAGCAGTGCCAACAGAAGCAAGGCAGCTGCGCTGGCGAAACCAAGCAGAATCTCCTGACGGTGGCGCAGCCAGTAGCTGTTCTCGACCACTACATCGTGGCTCCAGCGCTCCACCAGTTCATCCATTTGCTGCGGCGCAATGCTCAGCAACGCCTTGTTCAGAATCGAGTGCAGCAATGCCGATTGCGGCGCCGTGGCCAATGCGATGCGCGCCGGCTGATCGCCAACGGTGCCGGTAATTCGCAGGCGATCGCGGTACTGCCGGGCAATCAGAAAACGCGCCACCAGCAACGAGCTCACCGTTACGTCGACCTGTCCTCGGGCAATCAGCGCCATGCCTTCGGCGGGGCTTTTGACTTCGACCAGACGTAGTCCGGGCACGCGTTGCAACAGGTATTCGCGCAACGGGTGGCCGCGATAGATGGCCAGGCGTTTGCCCGCCAGGTCGTCGAGCGGCAATGGATGTGGCCCGTTCGCCGCGCTGACCAGCACGAACGGATTGTTCAGATAGGCGCGAGTGAATTGCAGCTGCGCTTCCCGCTCGGTGCTCGGCGTCACCACCGGCAGGACATCAAGTTCACCCGCCTGGAGCTGCTCGAACTGATCGTTCAACGAGGTGCCACGCACGATCTCGAAATTCAGCCCGCTGCGCTGAGCGATGAGGCTCAACAACTGCGCTGCCAGGCCGTTGAAGCGTCCATCGGCATCGAAAAACGCCAACGGCGCGAAGTCTTCGACCGCGCCCACCCGCACCACCGGGTGCTGATCAAGCCACTGCTGTTCAGCGGCGCTGAGCTGTACCCGCGACTGTTCGGCCATCTCGGCAAGGCCGACACTCCAGCGCTGTTCGATCAGATGCCGACGTTCCATGGGCACGGCCAGCAAGGCCTTGTCGACGATGCGTTTGAGCGCCACATCGCTGCGCAACAACGCAAAGGCGAACGGATTGGCATCAAGCCCCGACGGCCCGGCCAATTGCAGGTCGTTGCGATAGTTGGTGTTGATCAGATAATTGGCGCTGATGAAGTCGCCCAGGTACACGTCGTCGGCACCGAAGGCGACCGCGCCGAGTGCATCCATGGCCGAAGCATAAAGCTGCACGTGGGCGCCGGGGTAGAACGCCTGAACATGGGCCAGTGGCAGGTAATCCTCGACCATGGCGATGCGTTTGGCCGTCAGGTCGGCGGTCAGCTTCTCGTCGTGACGCGTGACCAGCATAGGCTGATCTTCAGCATACGGCCGCGACAGAACAAAGGCCGGATCCGCCGCTTCGAAACTGTTCGAGGTGCCCAAGAGATCAACGTCGGCGCGCTTGAGTGCGGCCATCAGTGCCGGCCGATCGGCGAAACGCCGCACTTCGATCCTGATGCCGAGCAGTTGCGCCATCAGGTCGGCGTAATCGGCGGTCAGCCCTTCCAGCTCATGCTGTTGGCGGGTGATTTCGAAGGGCGGGTAATCCGGGCCGGAGATGCCCATGCGCAAAACTGGATGCTCACGCAGCCACTGGCGCTCCCGATCATCGAGGCGGACCTGGATACCCCCAGGTTCGAGGCGCGCCAGCACCTCCAGTGTCTGCGGTTGGTCATTCGCCCCGACCGAGGCAACAAGCCCCAGCCACAGTCCTAAAACCCGCAGTCCCTGCGTCATGTCGAGGTACTCAGATCAAGTGATTGCGCTTGGCGAACTCACGCAGAAGCACCAGCGAACCCAGGCCAAGTTTCGCCATCATGCGGGTCTTGTAGGTGCTGACAGTCTTGTGACTCAGGTGCATCTCCTGGGCGATGGCTTTGTTTGGTTTGCCCAACGCCAGGTTCACGAAAATGCATAACTCTCGATCGGACAGCTGAGCGATCAGCTCCTGTTCAGTGCGTTGCACCGCGTTGTACAGACCGCTGGTATTGGGCAACGCAGAGAAATAGGTGTGGCCGGACATCAGCGCCTTGATAGCATCGTGCAGCAGCGTCAGATGATTGCTCTTGGTCACGTAACCCCGCGCGCCCGCGCGCAAACAGCGCTCCTGGTAATGCGTGGGCTCATGCATGCTGAACACCAGGATCCGGCAGCGTGCCGTCGGCGCTTTGATCTGGATTCGCGTCAGCACTTCCAGCCCGTCCATGGACCCCAAGCCGAGATCGAGCACGACCAGGTGTGGATCATGCGCGCAAATCAACGGCACGACTTCATTGCCATTGGACGCTTCATGAATCTGCGTGAAGCCTTGAGCCTGCAGGACAATTCGAATGGCCGCGCGCACGACTGGGTGATCATCGACGATCAGCGCTGACTTCATTGGTACTCCTGCAAAATCGAAGACACCGCAACAGTCTGTCCCGGAGTCGGTGGCCGCGCCGGCACTGTTACATGGATGAGCAAGAGAATCACCTGTCAGGTCTGACAGTTGTGCAGAGTGGTTTTTTATGCATTGGCATGGCGCAACGACGCGTGAGAGTCGGGCGGTGCCTGGCGTTCGTCGCAAGCTTCGACTCTCGCCATCACCTGCCCGATGAGCTGTGAATTGGGCAATGGCGTCGGGCTGATCTGCGCGTTTTCCTGAGCAAACCCCGCAACCGCCAGCAAGGGCGCCGACGGTTCGTTGTAGATCAGAGCGTGGCGAACCTGTGGGTGATCGAGCAGAAAGCCCGACAGATCGAGGGAGCCTGCCGCCAGCTCGGCATTGATCACCAATACATCGAACGGCTCGCAGCCGTAGTCGACCAGCGTCAATAGTTCGCCGAGATTCTGCACCGGGGCGACGCGGTAGTAGCCGAGCGAGTTGAACAGGCGCTCGATTTTCATGCGATGAAAATGCTGCGGGTCGGCGATCAGGATGCGCAACGCTTTGTTGCTCATGGTCATTCTCCCGGTGAGGTTTGGGGAGGGCAAGACTACGCAAGCGTCGGGGATAGCTCTGTAGGACTTTTCCTAAAAATCCGCTCATTCATCCGGCGGCCCCGACGCACCAATATCCCCTGTGGGAGCGAGCCTGCTCGCGAAGGGGCTATACCAGTCAGAGACGTATTGACTGACACGGCGCCTTCGCGAGCAGGCTCGCTCCCACAGGGGAGAGCATTCCATGGCTGCTATTGCCAGCCGAATCGACGGATGTAGAAGCCTTTCACCGCTTGGGTCAAAGCCATGTACGCGAGCAGAATCATTGGCAGAAACACGAAATACAGCGACGGCAGCGCCTGCAATTTGAAGTAATGCGCCAGCGGCCCCATTGGCAGGAAGATGCCGACCGCCATGATGACCCCGGTCATCACCATCAGCGGCATGGCTGCACGGCTTTGCAGGAACGGAATCTTCGGCGTGCGGATCATGTGCACGATCAGCGTCTGGGTCAGCAACCCGACCACGAACCAGCCGGACTGGAACAGCGTCTGGTGATCCGGGGTATTGGCGTCGAACACGTACCACATCAAGGCGAATGTCGTAATGTCGAAGATCGAACTGATCGGGCCGAAGAACAGCATGAAACGCCCTACGTCAGCCGGCTGCCAGCGCTGCGGCTGTTTCAGCATCTCTTCGTCGACGTTATCGAACGGAATGGCAATCTGCGAAATGTCGTACAGCAGGTTCTGCACCAGCAGGTGCATCGGCAGCATCGGCAGGAACGGGATGAACGCGCTGGCGACCAGCACCGAGAACACATTGCCGAAGTTGGAGCTGGCAGTCATCTTGATGTACTTGAGCATGTTGGCGAAGGTACGCCGCCCTTCGAGCACGCCCTCCTCCAGCACCATCAGGCTTTTTTCCAACAGGATGATGTCCGCCGCCTCCTTGGCGATGTCCACCGCGCTGTCCACGGAAATGCCGATGTCGGCGCTGCGCAGCGCCGGCGCGTCGTTGATACCGTCGCCCATGAACCCGACCACATGGCCGTTGCCCTTGAGCACACGGACGATGCGCTCTTTGTGCGACGGCGTGAGTCTGGCGAAGACGTTGGTCGTCTCGACCGCCACCGCAAGCTCAGCATCGCTCATGCGCTCAATGTCATTGCCCAGCAGCAAACCCTGTTGTCCGAGGCCGACCTCGCGGCAGATCTTTGCTGTGACCAGCTCGTTGTCACCGGTCAACACCTTCACCGCCACGCCGTGCTCGGCCAAGGCCTTGAGCGCTGGCGCGGTGCTTTCCTTCGGCGGATCGAGGAACGCCACGTAACCGATCAGCGTCAGTTCCTGCTCATCGGCCAGGCTGTAAATCTCGCGGCCTGCTGGCATTGAGCGAGCCGCGACCGCCACCACGCGCAGACCTTCGGCATTGAAAGCGCCGGTGACCTGGCGAATCCGCGCCAGCAATTCATCGCTCAAAGCCTCATCAACTTCGCCGTGACGCACCCGGCTGCACACCGCCAGCACTTCTTCCACCGCGCCTTTGCAGATCAATTGGTGGGGCTGAGCGCGGCCCTCCACGACCACCGACATGCGCCGGCGATTGAAATCAAACGGGATTTCATCGACTTTGCGAAACGCACTGCCGACTTTCAATTCGCGATGGATTTCCACGTGTTCCAGCACCGCCACATCCAGCAGGTTTTTCAGGCCGGTCTGGTAGTAGCTGTTGAGGTAGGCCAGTTCCAGCACAGCGTCAGAATCCTCACCCCAGACGTCGACATTACGGGCGAGAAAGATCTTGTCCTGAGTCAGGGTGCCGGTCTTGTCGGTGCACAGCACGTCCATGGCGCCGAAGTTCTGGATCGCGTCGAGGCGTTTGACGATGACTTTTTTGCGCGACAGGGCCACGGCCCCTTTGGCCAGGGTCGAGGTGACGATCATCGGCAGCATTTCCGGAGTCAGGCCGACGGCAATCGACAGCGCGAAGAGCAGCGCTTCGGTCCAGTCGCCCTTGGTGAAACCGTTGATGAACAGCACCAGCGGCGCCATGACGAACATGAAGCGGATCAGCAGCCAGCTGACCTTGTTGACCCCCTGCTGAAACGAGGTCACCGCCCGGTCCGTCGCGCCGACCCGTTGCGCCAGCGCACCGAAGTAGGTGCTGTTGCCGGTGGTGAGAATCAGCGCAATCGCGCTGCCGGAGACAACGTTGGTGCCCATGAACAGAATATTGTCCAGCTCCAGCGGGTTACGCGTGTCGCGATCGGTCTGCCGGGTGAATTTCTCCACCGGCATCGATTCACCGGTCATCGCTGCCTGGCTGACGAACAGGTCCTTGGCGCTGAGCACGCGGCAATCGGCGGGAATCATGTCGCCGGCCGAGAGTACGATCAGATCGCCGGGCACCAGTTGCCTGATCGGCAGCTCCCGGCGTGGGCCATCGCGGCGCAGCACCGTGGCGGTGTTGCTGACCATGGCTTTGAGCGCATCGGCGGCCTGATTGGATTTGCTCTCCTGCCAGAAGCGCAGCAGCGTCGACAGCACCACCATGGAGAAAATCACCACGGCCGCCTTGAGGTCTTCGGTCAGCCAGGAGATCACCGCGAGCAAGGTCAGCAGCAGGTTGAACGGATTTTTGTAGCAGTGCCACAGATGAGTCCACCACGGCAGCGGCTGCTCGTGTTCGACTTCGTTGAGGCCGTGTTGCGCACGCAGTGCATCGGCCTCGACCTCGGTGAGCCCCTCGCCGTGCGTGCCCAACGACGACAGCAACGCGGCGCTGTCGGCATGGGCGGCAGCCACCAGCGTACTGGCCAGCGTCGGCGGCACTTCACGGTTGACCCTGGTGTCGTTGATCGAATCCAGCAGCGCCAGACGACGGAAGTGCCGGGCGATGTGGCGGCTGCGCAGAAAACCTGCGAAAAATTCCTTGAGCGTGAGTTTCATGGCTGTGTCCCCTGTGGTCAGCCGGGAAACCGTCGAGCAGGTACCGCCGCGCCTCGCCGCCGGAACAACCGGCACGGCAAGGCGTAGCGCGCCCGTCGGGAATGACAGGCGTGTCGATAGGCTGCGATGACGACTGAGGTCGTCAGCACGCTTGGTTCAGCGTCGATGAGAAGGACGTCGAGACACGTTCCGGAACGGGTCGTGCACGGGATGCCGCTGCTCGCTGTTACGGCGAGACAACGGCAGGGAAAGACTGCGCGTTATCTTGCCGAGAATCTGCCGGTGATCGAGACCGGCCGACAACTGTCACTCGAACAAGTACCCACTGTGGGTCTCCGCAATTGATGAAAACGCGCGCAGCTTACGCCTGCAGCTAAACCGCTGGAAGAGGTGTTTGCCGGGAATGTGGGGGGTGTTCAGGAAGGGTTCAGAATTTCCCCGCGAGCGTTCCTACGCTCAGCGTAGGAACGCCTCATCGGACGCTCCGCGTTCGGCTTCTGAAAGGGACGCGGAGCGTCCCGGCTGCATTCCCACGCAGAGCGTGGGAACGATCATATGTGGGGCTTTCCATGGCCCCTTCGCGAGCAGGCTCGCTCCCACATTTTGCCCTGCGTTCACAGAACCATTGTGGGAGCGAGCCTGCTCGCGAAAGCGGTGTGACAGGCGCCGCAGAACTCAGCTGGCAGTCGCCAACAGCAACTCCGCCACAGAACGGCTGTGCCCGCGCTGTTTGCCATGCTCGTACAACGAGCCAGCGATTTCATCGGCGCGAATCGGCAGCACCGACAGCAGCGTATCGCTCAGGCCATGGCTGGCCTGGCAGAAGCCCTGCATATATATGCCGGCCTTGCAGCGCTCGTCGGTGATCAGTTTGTAGTTGCGATCGACTTCGAATTCGCCGAGGTATTCCTCCAGCGGCGCGAGCAATTTGCGGTGCATCTGGCGCTCGTAACCGGTGGCCAGCACCACGGCGTCGTAAATCCGCACTGTGACTTCGCCAGTGGCATTGTTGCGCACCGCCAGTTCGATGCCATTTGCCGTCGCATTGGCGCTTTCGACGGTGGTCAGGGTGCGGAAGGCATGGCGGGCAATCCCGGAAACCTTCTGCCGGTAGAAGATGCCGTAGATGCGTTCGATCAGGTCGATGTCGACCACCGAATAGTTGGTGTTGTGGTACTCGTTGACCAGACGCTCGCGCTCGACGCTGTTCTGCTGGAACACCAGATCAGTGAATTCCGGCGAGAACACTTCGTTGACGAACGGGCTGTCGTCCGCAGGCTTCAAGGCCGAGCCGCGCAGGATCATGTCGACCTGCACCGACGGGAATGAATCATTCAGATCGATAAAGGCTTCCGCCGCGCTCTGTCCGCCTCCGATGATGGCGATACTCATCGGTTGATTGTTCTCGCACGGCTGTCTGGCCATTTGCGACAGGTATTGCGAATGGTGGAATACCCGATGATCGCCCTTCAGCGCCTTGAACGCCTCTGGAATGCGCGGTGTGCCGCCAGCGCTGACCACCACCGAACGTGTGGTACGCACGAATTGCTGGCCGTCGCTGCCCCGGGAAATCACCCGCAAGGCTTCGACCTGCTGGTTGTGCAATACCGGTTCGATGAACTGCACTTCTTCACCGTAACGGCTCTGCTCGGTGAACTGCCCGGCCACCCAGCGCAGGTAGTCGTTGTACTCCATGCGGCATGGATAAAAGGTGCCGAGGTTGATGAAGTCGACCAGACGCCCGTGGTGCTTGAGGTAATTGACGAACGAGTACGGGCTGGTCGGATTGCGCAGGGTCACCAGGTCCTTGAGGAAGGAAATCTGCAACTCGCTCTGCGTCGACAATGTATTGCCGTGCCAGCTGTAGGTGGCCTGCTTGTCGAGGAACAGCACATCCAGTTCGCCCTGGATCCGGCCGCGCTCTTGCAGGGCGATGGCCAGTGCCAGGTTCGAAGGGCCGAAACCGACGCCGATCAGGTCGTGAACGATGGGCGATGCAATTGCCTGTGTCATTTCCAGTGTCCTCTGGATGAACCCCTCAACGCGGGGAAATAAAGCCTGGGTGGCCTGACCGGCCTGAATCAGGTCAGCAGGTCGTCTGTTGAGTAGGAACGAGGACGATGAAAGGAAATTTAACCGGCGCGGATCACTGGCCATCCCATTGCTGGATGCGCAAGCGGCAATGTTTCATGGCGTTGACGATGTGTTTTTCCACCAGCGCCCGGGAGATGCCGAGGGTCTGGGCGATTTCCGGATGGGACATTCCTTCGATCTTGCGCAGCAGAAAACTGTCGCGGCACAGCGGCGGCAGCTCGGCCAGTGCGCGCTGGAGCATTTCCAGACGCTGGCCGTGATCGAGGGTGCCGTGGGGGGACGGGGTGAAATAGCGCTCTTCGTTGTCGAGCACGTCCAGCGATTCGACCTGACGCAGCGCGTTACGGCGGTGATCGTCAATAACCAGGTTCAACGCGGTGCGATAAAGGAAGGCCCGGGGTTGTTCGATCGGCACCTCGCTGGAGCGCTCCAGCACGCGTACATAGGCGTCATGCACCACATCCTCGGCGACCTGACGGTTGCCCAGTCTGGCGTTGAGGAAACACACCAGCTCACGATAGTAGTTTTCCAACATGACTCCCGACCGCATCGATGCCGTTTCTGTCCTTGAGCGCACTGATCAGACCTGCGGATCACGCAGTAGCAAGATAGTGGCAACTTGAGGTGCGTAATTTATAGTAATTCTCATATAGATTTAAAGAGTTGATTCCATATCCCGGACAAATAGTCGTCGCCCGGCTACGGTAACTCGATGTGTCTGCGGCTAAATTCCGTCGCCCATGCCTCGTTTACAGGACAGCCCCTGTGTCTGTCGTGCCTTGCGACGGGCCGCAACCACTGGCCGGAACCCTGCATGAATCGTCCCCGCCCCGCCCGTCGCGCGCTGTTTGCCGCCCTCTGTCTGATTCCCGTGATCGCCGTTGCTGCCTGGCAGGTTTTGCCACCCGGTCGCGACGCCGTTGCCACTGTGCAGGTCAGCCGGGGCGATATCGAAAACAGCGTGACGGCGCTCGGTACCTTGCAGCCGCGCCGCTATGTGGATGTCGGGGCGCAGGCTTCGGGGCAGATTCAGAAGATTCACGTCGAGGCTGGCGATACGGTCAAGGAAGGCCAGTTGCTGGTGGAAATCGACCCGTCGACACAGAAAGCCAAGCTCGATGCCGGGCGCTTTTCCATCGAAAACCTCAAGGCGCAGTTGCAGGAGCAACGCGCCCAGCACGATCTGGCGCAGCAGAAATACCAGCGCCAGCAGAAACTCGCCGCCGGTGGCGCCACCCGCGAGGAAGACGTGCAGACCGCGCGCGCCGAGGTTCGCGCAACCCAGGCGCGCATCGACATGTTCCAGGCGCAGATCCGCCAGGCCAAGGCCAGCCTGCGCAGCGACGAAGCGGAGCTCGGTTACACGCGCATCTACGCGCCGATGAGCGGCACCGTGGTCGCCATCGGTGCGCGCGAAGGCCAGACCCTCAACGCGCAGCAACAGACCCCGCTGATCCTGCGCATCGCCCGACTGTCGCCGATGACGGTATGGGCCGAAGTTTCGGAGGCCGACATTGGCCACGTCAAACCGGGCATGACCGCTTACTTCACCACCCTCAGCGGTGGCACTCGGCGCTGGAGCAGCACGGTGCGGCAGATCCTGCCGGTGCCACCACGTCCGCTTGAACAGAATCAGGGCGGCAGCCCTACCAGTGGTCGCAGCGGCAGCGAACGCGTGGTTCTTTATACCGTGCTGCTCGACGTCGACAACGCCGATCACAGCCTGATGACCGACATGACCGCCCAGGTGTTCTTCGTCGCCGAACAGGCGCAAGACACCCTGACCGTGCCGACTGCTGCCCTGCAACCGGGCTCGCGTCCGCAGTGGCAGCGGGCGCAGATCGTCGCTGCGAACGGTGATATTCAAACGCGGGAAGTGCGCACCGGCATCAACGATCGCCTGCGCACCCAGGTGCTGGAAGGTCTGGCCGAGGGCGAGCATGTTCTCAGCGCGCCGGCCGCTGGTCATGGAGGCTGAATGCACACGCCCCTGATCGACCTGCGGCAGATCCGCAAAGCCTACGGCGGTGATGACAGCCCGCGGGTGGAAGTGCTGCGCGGGATCGATCTGTCGATCCACGCCGGCGAATTCGTTGCGATTGTCGGCGCCTCCGGTTCGGGCAAATCGACGCTGATGAATATCCTCGGTTGCCTCGACCGTCCCACCAGCGGCGAGTATCTGTTCGCCGGGGAAAATGTCGCGCATCTGGACAGCGATGAACTGGCCTGGCTGCGCCGCGAAGCCTTCGGTTTTGTCTTTCAGGGCTACCACCTGATTCCCTCCGGCTCGGCCCAGGAAAACGTCGAGATGCCAGCGATCTACGCCGGCACCCCGGCCGCCGAGCGGCATGCCCGAGCTCACGCGCTGCTGGAACGTCTCGGCCTCGGCACTCGCACTGGCAATCGTCCGCATCAGCTTTCCGGCGGCCAGCAACAGCGGGTGTCGATTGCCCGTGCGCTGATGAACGGCGGCCATATCATCCTCGCCGACGAGCCGACTGGCGCCCTCGACAGCCACAGCGGCGCCGAGGTCATGAGCCTGCTCGACGAACTCGCCGATCAGGGTCATGTGGTGATCCTCATCACCCACGACCGCGAAGTGGCGCAACGGGCCAAACGCATCATCGAAATCCGTGACGGCCTGATCATCAGCGACAGCGCCGAGCACGCGTGCGCGCCGCCTGCGGCCAATCCCGGGGCGTTGCAAGCGGTCGACCTGCGCCAGCGCCTGAGCAACGGCAGCAGCCAGACCGGCGCCTGGAAAGGTGAACTGCTCGACGCTGTACAAGCGGCGTGGCGGGTGATGTGGATCAACCGCTTTCGCACGGCGCTGACCCTGCTGGGCATCGTCATTGGCGTGGCCTCGGTGGTGGTCATGCTCGCCGTCGGCGAAGGCAGCAAGCGTCAGGTCATGGCGCAAATGGGCGCGTTCGGCTCCAACATCATTTACCTCAGCGGCTCGGCGCCGAACCCGCGTACGCCGGAGGGCATCATCACCCTCGACGACGTCGCCGAACTGTCCGCCCTGCCCCAGGTGGAACGGATCATGCCGGTCAACGGCTCGACCGCCGGGGTGCGCTTTGGCAACGCCGACCACAGCAGCTACGTCGGCGGCAATGACACCAACTTTCCGCAGATTTTCAACTGGCCGGTGATTCAGGGCAGCTACTTCACCCAGGCCGACGAGGACAGCGCCGCCGCCGTCGCGGTGATCGGCACCAAGGTTCGCGACAAGTTGCTCAAGGATGTCGCCGACCCCATCGGCCAATACATCCTCATCGAAAACGTGCCGTTCCAGATCCTCGGCGTGCTTGCGGAAAAAGGCGCCAGCTCCGGCGACTCCGATAGCGACAACCGCATCGCCGTTCCCTACTCGGCGGCGAGCACGCGCCTGTTCGGCAGCCGCAATCCACAATACGTGGTGATTGCCGCCAAGGACGCGCGCAAGGTCAAGGACGCCGAACAGGCCATCGAACAGGCGATGTTGCGTCGACACCACGGCAAGAAGGATTTCGAACTGACCAACAATGCCGCGATGATCCAGGCCGAAGCGCGCACGCAAGGCACGCTGTCGCTGATGCTGGGGGCGATTGCGGCGATTTCCCTGCTGGTCGGCGGTATCGGCGTGATGAACATCATGCTCATGACCGTGCGCGAACGTACCCGCGAGATCGGTATTCGCATGGCCACCGGCGCCCGTCAGCGCGACATCCTCCGTCAGTTTCTCACCGAAGCGCTGATGCTCTCGGTGGTCGGCGGTATCGCCGGAATTGGCCTGGCGCTGCTGGTCGGCGGCGTGTTGTTGCTCAGCGGCGTGGCGATTGCCTTTCAAGCGCTGGCGGTGATCGGTGCGTTTGCCTGTGCGCTGGTCACCGGCGTCATCTTCGGCTTCATGCCGGCCCGCAAAGCTGCCCGGCTTGACCCGGTCACGGCCCTTACCAGTGAATGATCGACCTATGAAAGTGCGACTGACGTTCCTCGCCGCCAGCCTGTTGCTGGCAGCCTGCAGCAGCCCGGCGCCGCGCCTGGACAGCGGCGTGCAACCACCGAGCGCGTGGCAGTCCGCCGACAGCCACGGCGCGCTGCAGAGCAATCGACAATGGTGGACGCAATTCGGCAGCCCCGAGCTGGCGCGACTGGTCGAACAGGCGCGGCTGGGCAGCTACGACCTCGCCGCCGCCGTGGCACGGGTCAGACAGGCCGAGGCCAGCGCAACCATTGCCGGCGCCCCGCTGCTGCCCGAACTCAAGGCCGGGCTGAACGCCAACCGGCAGAAACTGATCCACGGCAAGGGCTACAGCCAGTTGGATGTCAGTCCCGAGAATCGCTCGCTGGATTATTACGACGCCGAGCTCAGCGCCAGTTACGAAATCGATTTCTGGGGCGGCAAGCGTGCCGCGCGCGACAGTGCCTTGTTCGGTGTGCAGGCCAGCGAGTTCGACCGCGCCACCGTCGAGCTGACCTTGCTCAGCGGCGTCGCCAACAGTTACACCCAGGCCCTGGCCCTGCGTGAGCAGGCGCGCATCGCCGAACTCAATCTGGCCAATGCACAGAACGTGCTGCATCTGGTGCAGACCCGTTTCGACGCCGGCAGCGCCACCGCGCTGGAACTGGCCCAGCAGAAAAGCCTGGTGGCCGAACAACAGCGTCGCCTGCCGCTGGTGCAACAACAGGCCCGCGAAGCACTGATCAGCCTCGCCGCCCTGCTCGGCCAACCGGTGCAAGCGTTACCGTTGCCCGAGCAATCCTTCGCCCAATTGCACTGGCCGGACATCGCCAGTGGCGTGCCGAGCGACTTGCTCAGTCGGCGTCCGGACATTGCCAGCGCCGAGGCCAAGCTCGCCGCAGCCCAGGCTGATGTCACCGTCGCCCGCGCCGCGATGCTGCCGAAAATCACCCTGACCGCCAGCCTCGGCAGCGGCGCCGACCTTGCCGCCGACCTGCTGCGCACGACGTTCTACAACCTGTCGTCGGGGCTGACCGCGCCGATCTTCAACAACGGCCGCCTCAGCGCCGAACGCGACAAGGCCAAGGCCCGCCAGGATGAACTGCTGGAGACCTATCGCGGGGCAATCATCAACGGTTTCGCCGACGTCGAAAAAGCCCTCAGCAGCATTCGCGGCCTCGACGAACAGCGGCAATGGCAAAGCGAAGAACTGAACCAGGCACAGACCGCTTTCGACATCGCCCAGAGCCGCTACCAGGCCGGCGCCGAAGACCTGCTCACCGTCCTGCAAACTCAGCGCACGCTGTATGCGGCGCAAGACCTGAACGTCCAACTGCGCCTGTCGCGCTTGCAGGCGAGCATTGCCTTGTACAAAGCGTTGGGGGGTGGTTGGGAAGTGATCTGAGGACGATGCGTCGACTGAACTGACGCCTTCGCTGGCAAGCCAGCTCCCACAGGGATCAGGGTAAATCTGCTGTTCATTCGTATCTTTGAGATCGCTATCGCGAGCAGGCTCGCTCCCACAGAAAAGCAAAGCAGCGCAGCTGCCCGCGGCGAAGCCGCCCCACTCAACAATGAGCGTTAGCTCGAGTGCTTTTGATCTTGATCTACCGGCGACGTCGGAAGGCTGAGCGGATCGATCCCGCAGCGAAGGAACCCGAGCCTGCGAGGGCCGAACGCAGGAGCAAGCGTTTTTTTGCTTACTTTTTTTAGGCGTTTGTAAAAAAAGTGAGTCGCCGTAAGGGCGAAACCTTAGGTAGTCGTTACCGCAGCGATGGATATGTACGCCACCATAAATACCCCCTGTAGGAGTGAGCCTGCTCGCGAAGGCGGTGGGTCATCCGGCATAGCAGCTGATTGACACAACGCCATCGCGAGCAGGCTCGCTCCTACAAAAGATTGCGACCAATTCAGAGTATGTGTTGAACCAATCTAAAGCTGTCGGCCCTTGACCTTCAGGTGTCGCGCATACCAAGGGCGCTGTGGCACTTTGCGGAACAGCTCGGTCATGTTGTCTTCGTCGCCAAAAGTGATACGCAGCGCCAGCTTCATGGTCTCCGGGTCCATCTCCACTGAGCGTCCGACTTGCAGCCCGGGCACGGTGCTGCAGCCGTGGGTGTCGGGGCCGAGCCAGGGGTCGGCGACTTCCACCCAGCGTCCCGGCGCAAACCACGGCACGCCGTTGACTTCCAGACGGCTCACTTCGCCCGGGTGAAAACGTTCATGGGCGCGGAACCAGTCTTCCAGGCGGTCATCAATCCAGCCGTGGAAACGCCAGAACACCGGATTCACATGGGAGGAAAACGGATCACCGAGAAAGTCGTTTTCCGGCGCATACCAGCGCGCAGCGAAGTCCGCCTGATCGCGCGCCATCGGCACTGGAATGTCGTTGGATGGGTCACGCGCCACCGAAGCCCAGCGCATGTGCAGCCAGTCGTGCAGGCCCAGTTCGACTTCCGAACCGAACTGGCCAAGGGTCAATTTCGACAAATAACGCGGGTCACGGTACTGCGATTCCCAGACCAGGAAATTGCTCTGGAAAGTCTCCGCCGCTTTGATGTCGCTGACCCACTTGGTGTACTCGTCATCGCCCTCGGCCAGCCAGGTCGGCGGCAGCGAATTGCCGTCATGATTGTCGAAATAGCGGGCGAAGCCCTGTCGGTCCCGCTCCAGCTCAGGCTGCGGCTGCGGGAACGCCGGCCAGGAAGGCAAATCCTGCATCGAGCGGGCGATGCCTAGCATGTGCCGATGCATAAAGAAAAAATCCACGCCCGAGCCATTGCGATCCTTGCTTGGCCCACGGGCGTCGCGCTCCTTGTCACGCGGCCCGGGCTGCCAGCCGATGCCGCGCAGCGCTTCGCGCTTTTTCTCCGAGAGCTTGTGCCACTTGTCGCGGGTGGCGTGCCAAAGCTGGTGGAACAACCGATGCTCGGGCGCCACCAGCCAGGCCAACAGTTTCGGATTCAGACCGGTGCGTTCACGGGCTTCGGGAAAACGCCGCTTGATAGCGATGAACTGGTTGTCCAGCTCGGGCAACGCCAACGGCCGATTCAGACGCAGCACTTGCCCGGTGAACGTGGCGCTGCCGGCATTACCGAACGCCGCCCAGACCTCATCCAGTTTGACTTTTAATTCATACACCGGTGGCGCCAGCGGCTCATCGGTGCGCAGCAGGCGCCAATACATCTCGGCGCCGTTGCCCGGAGCCAGATCGCCAACCACTTGATAACGCACAGGCCCTTCGGCACGCAGATTCGCTCCGGTGTCGAGATAACCGCGCAGGCCGCGCCCACGATGAGCGATGTCGAGAAACAGTTCCAGACCTTGCGCAGGCAGACCATCAAGCCCCGCCGCCGCACCGGTAAAGCGAATGTCCCAGACCCCACGCAAATTGTCCGCCAGCTGTTGCCCGGCGGTGTCCGCCAGATCGACCGTGGCCTCGCCCGGGGTGATCGGAAACTCCTCGCGAGTCAGTTCACGATGTGCATAAAAAGCGGCAGGCAGCGCGGCGCCCGTGAGTGCCATGCCCGCCATGAACCAGCGTCGAGAGATCGTCATTGCCCTACCTGTGTCAGCCATGAAGCAGGCTTTATCCAAGCTAGAACGTTTGCTCGGCGGGGAAATTTACGCCGCCGGCAAAACATCCCTGCGCCGCTGCCGGGCATTTGTAACGCACACCTAAATTAGCCGTGCAGCCACTCGTTCTTCCCAGATAGCAAAGGCCCCTGCGCCTGTACCTCGACGGCGAACCTGAATGAGATGGCAATGACAAAACCGCGTTGGAAAAAGGCTCTATTCATCGGCCTGCCGCTGGCCCTGGCGATCAGTGCCGGCGCAGGATTTCTGGCCTGGGATTACTGGAACAACCCCGGCTATCCGGTGAAGGTGATGAAACAGGCGACGGAGTTGCAGGATCGCCTGCTGTCGTTCGACAGCCACATCACCGTGCCGCTGAGTTTCGGCAGCCACGACCACGAAGCCGACAAGGATGGCTCGGGCCAGTTCGACCTCATCAAGGCCAATCGCGGACGCCTGTCCGGCGCCGCGCTGACGGTGTTCGGCTGGCCGGAAATGTGGAACGGCCCGAATGCCCCGCACCGTCCGACCGAGGGTTTTGTCGAAGAAGCGCGCAATCAGCAGGAGGTGCGCTACAAGATCATTTCCGGGATCGTCCGCGACTTTCCCAATCAGGCCGGCATCGCCTACACGCCGGATGATTTCCGCCGCCTGCATGGCGAAGGCAAGTTTGCGATTTTCATCAGCATGCTCAACGCCTACCCGCTGGGCAATGACCTGAGCAAGCTCGACCTGTGGGCCGGGCGCGGCATGCGCATGTTCGGCTTCAGTTACATCGGCAACAACAGCTGGGCCGACTCGTCGCGGCCGCTGCCGTTTTTCAATGATTCGCCCGACGCCCTCGATGGTCTGTCGGACATCGGTAAACAAGCGGTGCAGCGCTTGAATGATCTGGGGGTGATCATCGATGTTTCGCAGATGTCGACCAAGGCCCTCGAGCAAGTCGCCGAACTGAGCCGCACACCGCTGGTGGCCTCGCACTCGGCGCCACGGGCGGCGGTGGATATCCCGCGCAACCTCAGCGACAAAGAACTGCAACTGATCAAGAACAGTGGCGGCGTGGTGCAAGTCGTCGCCTTCTCGCAATACCTGAAACCGCTGACCCAGGGCACGCAGGACAAACTCAATGCGCTACGTGCGCGCTTCGATCTGCCGCCACTGCCCAATCTGGCCATGGCACTGATGCCGGGCGATCCGATCATCACCGCCTGGTCGGAACAGAAGCTCGGCCAGTACGCCAGCGGCCTCTACGCGATCCTCGAAGAGGAACCGAAAGCCACCCTCAAGGACTTCGGCGACGCCATCGATTACACGGTGCGCAAGATCGGTATCGACCACGTCGGCATTGCTTCGGATTTCAACGATGGCGGCGGTATCAAGGGCTGGGAAAACGTCGGCGAGATTCGCAACGTCACCGCCGAACTGCTACAGCGCGGCTACTCCGAAGCGGATATCGCCAAGCTCTGGGGCGGCAATTTCATGCGCGTCTGGGATCAGGTGCAAAAGGCTGCGAAACCGGCGCTGGCGGCACGCCAGGAGGTGGCCCGGCCATGACTGATCGCCGCACTTTTCTCAAGCAGGCCGGCCTGCTCGCCGCCGCCCTGCCACTTGGCGCCAGCCTGAGTGCTCCGGCGGCCACCGCTGCCGTGCCCACTGCGTCGCGAGACAAATGGGCGCAGTTGCGTCAAATGTTCGATCAGGATCCCCAAGCGATTCACTTCGCCAATTTCCTCGTCACCTCGCACCCCAAACCGGTGCGCGAAGCGATCGAACGCCATCGCGCGGCGCTGGATCTGAATCCGGGTCTGGCGATGGATTGGGATCTGGGCGTCACCGAGAAACGCGAAGAAAACGTGCGCCACTGGGCCGGCCAGTATCTGCAAGCCAAACCGGCGCAGATCGCCCTGACCGGCAGCACCACCGAAGGCCTGGCGATGATCTACGGCAGCGTGCAGGTGCGCGCGGATCAGGAAATTCTCACCACGGTTCACGAACATTATTCGACGCGCAACATTCTCGATTTCCGCAGCCGTCGTGACGGCACGCGCGTGCGCAAACTCAAGCTGTTCGAAACCCCGCAGAGCATTTCTCTGGATCAGGTACTCGACACGATCAATCGCAATATCCGCCCCGAGACCCGCGTGCTGGGCATGACCTGGGTGCATTCCGGCAGCGGTGTGAAGCTGCCGATCAGCGACATCTCGCGGCTGGTCGACGAGCACAACCGTCAGCGCGACGACCAGGACCGGCTGATCTACGTGGTCGATGGCGTGCACGGTTTCGGCGTCGACGACTTGAGTTTCCCGCAGATGAACTGCGACTTTTTCATCGCCGGCACGCACAAGTGGATGTTCGGCCCGCGCGGCACCGGCATCGTCTGCAGCCGCACCGAAGAACTGAAATACGTCAGCCCCAGCGTGCCGACCTTCTCCGAGGCCACGGCTTTCTCGACCATCATGACCCCGGGCGGCTACCACGCCTTCGAGCATCGCTGGGCGCTGGACGAAGCCTTCAAGTTGCACCTGCAACTGGGCAAGGCCGAGGTGCAGACGCGCATTCATCAGCTCAACAGTTACCTCAAGCAACGCCTGCAAGAGCACCGCAACATCGAACTGGTCACCCCGCTCGACTCGCAGTTCTCCGCCGGCTTCACTTTCTTCCGGATCAAGGGCCAGGACAGCGATGAAGTGGCGGCCTGGCTGATGCAGAACCGGGTGATCTGCGACGCGGTCAGCCGCGACGTCGGGCCGGTGATTCGCACCGCGCCGGGCTTGCTCAACAACGAAGCCGAAGTGGATCGCTTCATGGACATCCTCGGCACCAAGCTGCGTGCCTGACCCTCGACTGCCGTTTTCCTTTCAAAGAGACGACCCATGAAAAAGCCTCACGCGTCACTCCTCTCCAAAGCCCTGCCCGCACTGGCGCTGAGCGCCCTCTGCGGCGCATTGATGCCCGGCACCGCGCAGGCGGCGACAGCACCCGCTGCGGGCAAAGTGTTCAAGGATTGCAAGGACTGCCCGGAAATGGTCGTGCTGCCGACCGGCAGCTACACCATGGGCACACCGGACGATGAAGTCGGCCGGCAGCCCGACGAAGGCCCGCTGCACACTGTGACGTTCAGCAAACCGTTCGCTATCAGCCGCTCGCAGGTGCTGGTGGGCGAATGGGACGCCTACGTGCGCGAGACCGGCAACAAACCCTACGACTTCGATGATCGTCCGGGCCGTCGTTGCACCGCCGGCAAACCGGAATTCAAACAGACGCCCCGCGACCCGGCGGTGTGCATGAACGTCGCCGAAGCCCAGGGCTACATCGACTGGCTGTCGAAAAAGACCGGGCACGCCTATCGCCTGCAAAGCGAATCGATCCGCGAATACGCCGCCCGGGGCGGCAGCACCGGGCCTTTCCCGTTCCCGTTCGATGAGGGCAAGGATTACCAGATATCCAAACACGCCAACACCTATGGCGCAGCCGACGGCTACAACTTCACCTCGCCGGCCGGCACCTTCCCGGCCAATGCGTTTGGCGTGTTCGACGCCCACGGCAACGTCTACGAATGGACCGCCGATTGCTATCACCCGGACTACTCCGGCGTGCCCGCCGACGGTCGCCCATGGACCCAGGAAAACTGCGAACGCCAGGTCATGCGCGGCAATGACTGGGGCGAGGCGCCGATCTTCTCGCGCTCGGGCAACCGCAACAGCAGCTGGCCGACCAGCAAGGGCGACTGGCTGGGCTTCCGCGTAGTACGCGACCTCTGATCCCGCCCTCGACGAGCGCAGCCACGCCTGCGCTCAGTTAAAGAAACTACCCGACCATTCGTTTTCCTTAAGTACCGGCACTCCCTCCGCATCGAAGCAGGAATCCTCCATGACCAAGCCTACGCGTGGGGCGATCAACGAATTGTTCGCCCTGCTCAAGCCCTTCCGCCTGATCGTCTCGGCGTCCATCGTGCTCGGCATGCTCGGCGGCCTGAGCGTCACCGTGCTGCTGGCGACCATCAACAACGCCCTGCATTCCGATGACGGCCTGACCCGCACGGTGGTGATGATCTTCGCCGGCCTATGTACTCTGGCCCTGCTGACCACGATCCTGTCGGACATCGGCACCAACTACGTAGGCCAGCACATCATCGCCAAACTGCGCAAAGAGCTGGGGGAGAAAGTCCTGTCGGCGCCGATCGACCAGATCGAACGCTATCGCAGCCATCGCCTGATTCCGGTGCTGACCCACGACGTCGACACCATCAGCGACTTCGCCTTCGCCTTCGCGCCGCTGGCGATTTCCATGACCGTGACCCTTGGTTGTCTCGGCTATCTGGCCATGCTGTCGTGGCCGATGTTCCTGATGATGCTGGTGGCCATCGCCATCGGCACCACCATCCAGGCCATCGCCCGGGCCAAAGGCATGCGCGGTTTCTACGCCGCCCGCGATTCCGAAGACGAACTGCAGAAGCACTACAACGCAATTGCCGAAGGCGCCAAGGAACTGCGCATTCACCGCCCGCGCCGCCAGCGCATGTTCGTCGCCGGCATTCAGAAAACCGCCGAGAAAATCTGCGACACCCAGATCAGATCGATCAACACCTTCGTCATCGCCAAGTCGTTTGGCTCGATGCTGTTCTTCGTGGTCATCGGCATGGCCCTGGCCCTGCAATCGCTGTGGCCGAGTGCCGACAAAGCGGTGATGAGCGGTTTCGTTCTGGTGCTGCTGTACATGAAGGGGCCGCTGGAGCACCTGATCAGCACCCTGCCGATCATCAGCCGCGCGCAGATTGCCTTCCGTCGCATTGCCGAACTCAGCGAACAGTTCTCCTCACCGGAGCCGCACCTGTTGCTGCAGGATCAGGGCAGCAAGCCAGCCGCCGTCAACAGCCTGGAACTGCGCAACGTGCGCTACGCCTTCCCTCCCGTGGAAGGCAGCGAGCCGTTCCGCCTCGGCCCGGTGAACCTGCGCATCGAACAGGGCGACATTGTGTTTATCGTCGGTGAGAACGGCTGCGGCAAGACCACGCTGATCAAATTGCTCCTGGGCCTGTACGCGCCGACCGAGGGCGAAATTCGCGTTAACGACAAGCCGATCACCGCCGTCAACCGCGATGATTACCGGCAGAACTTCACGACGATCTTCGCCGACTACTACCTGTTCGATGATCTGGTTCAGGGCGATCGTGAAGTGCCGCAGGATGCCACCCGCTACCTGGAACGTCTGGAGATCGCGCACAAGGTCAGCGTGCGCGACGGCGCGTTCAGCACCACTGACCTGTCCACCGGTCAGCGCAAACGCCTGGCACTGGTCAATGCCTGGCTCGAAGAGCGCCCGGTGCTGGTGTTCGATGAATGGGCGGCGGATCAGGACCCGACCTTCCGGCGGATTTTCTATACCGAGTTGCTGCCCGACCTCAAGCGTCTGGGCAAAACCATCATCGTGATTTCCCACGACGACCGTTACTTCGACGTCGCCGATCAACTGGTGCGCATGGAGGCCGGCAAGGTCAGAAGCGAACTGCAAACCGCTTGATCGAGGCAGCCGCGACCGGGCCGGAGAAAAAACTTTTCCGGTTTGCCGCGGCTTCCTCGTCTTAATGAGATGAATAAGAACCATTAACAACTATACCTGCCAAGGTCTTAACCTCATGTCCGCATCCCGTTTCATGCTTCGCCCTCTGACTCGAGCCCTGCTGATGCACGGCGCGACCCGCACACGCCTGGCCGGTAGCGGCCTGGGTCTGGCACTGACCCTCGCGGCAGCGCCGTATGTCCAGGCCCAGGAATGGACCCTGAATATCCCGGCCCAACCGCTGGCCCAGGCCCTGCAAACCCTCGGTCAGCAGACCAGCCTGCAAATCATCTACAGCCCGGAAAGCCTGCAAGGCCTGCGCTCCAGCGCCCTCAACGGCCGCTACCAGGATGACGAGTCACTGAAGGCGATGCTCAGCGGCACCGGCATTCGCTATCAGCGTGACGGCAACACCGTCACCGTGCTCGGCCCGGCCACCAGCGGCAACGCGATGGAACTGGCGCCGACCAACGTCAACGCCAACCGCCTCGGCGCCACCACCGAAGGCAGCAACTCCTACACCACCGGCGGCGTGACCATCGGCAAAGGCGTGCACTCGCTCAAGGAAACGCCGCAGTCGGTCACGGTGATGACCCGCAAGATGCTCGACGACCAGAACCTCAACACCATTGAACAGGTGATGGAGAAGACACCGGGCATCACCGTCTACGACTCGCCAATGGGCGGCAAGTATTTCTACTCGCGCGGTTTCCGCATGACCGGCCAGTACCAGTACGACGGCGTACCGCTGGACATCGGCAGCAGCTACGTGCAGGCGGACAGCTTCAACAGCGACATGGCCATCTATGACCGCGTGGAAATCCTCCGCGGCGCGGCCGGCATGATGAAGGGCGCGGGCGGCACCGCCGGCGGCGTCAACTTCGTGCGCAAGCGCGGCCAGGACACCCCGCATACGCAGCTGTCGCTGTCGGCCGGGACCTGGGACAACTATCGCGGCCAGGTCGACACCGGCGGCCCGCTGAACGACGCCGGCACTGTCCGTGGCCGCGCCGTGGTGACCCAGCAGACCCGTCAGTATTTCTACGATGTGGCTGAACGCCGCGACCAGATCTACTACGGCGCCCTGGACTTCGATCTCAGCCCCGACACCACCCTCGGTCTGGGCATGGCCTATGAAGACGTCGACGCCACCCCGTGCTGGGGCGGCCTGCCGCGCTACGCCGACGGCTCCGACCTGCACCTGAAACGCTCCACCTGCCTGAACACCTCGTGGAACAACCAGCGCAGCAAACGCGCCACCTACTTCGCCGACGTCAAACACCAGTTCAACGATGACTGGTCGCTAAAAGTCGCCGGCGTGTACTCGCGCAACACTCAGGAAATGGAATATTCCTTCCCGAGCGGCACAGTGCCCTTGGGCGCGACCGCCACCAACACGCTGATGCTCGGCAGTACCTATGATTACGATCAGCGCGACTACGGTTTCGATGCTTACGTCGACGGCAAATTCGACGCCTTCGGCCAGCAGCACGAACTGATCGTCGGCGCCAACGCCAGCCGTTCGCACAAGGACGACTTCTACGCGGTGGCGGCATTGCCACAGCGCCAGAACGTGTTCAACCCGAACCACAACATCCCGCAGCCGGATGAAAGCTACTACCTGGCCAACGCCTCCCGTGGCGGCCCGGTGGACATGCACATCAAGCAATACGGCGCCTACTCGATCGCCCGCCTGAAACTCGCCGACCCGATGACCCTGGTACTCGGCAGCCGGGTCAGCTGGTACAAATCCGACACTGACTCGGTGCAGTACTTCCGTGGCGAAGGCACCGAGGTCAACACCCAGTCCACCGAAACCGGCCAGGTCACGCCCTTCGCCGGCCTGCTCTACGACCTCAACGACAACCTGACCGCCTACGCCAGCTACACCGACATCTTCACCCCGCAAGGCTCGTACAAAACCATCGACGGCAGCACGCTCAAGCCGCTGATTGGCCAGAGCTACGAGCTGGGGATCAAGGGTGAGTGGTACGACGGTCGTCTGAACACCACGTTCAACCTGTTCCGCACCATCCAGAAAGATGCGGCCCAGGATGACCTGCGGTGCGAAGACAGTTCGTGCCAGATCAACTCCGGCAAGGTCCGCGCCCAGGGCTTTGAAGCTGAAGTCAGCGGTGAAGTGATCGACCGCCTGCAACTGTTGGCCGGTTATACCTACACCCAGACCAAGGTGCTGGAAGATGCCGATGCCACTCAGGATGGCGCGGTCTACAACTCCTACGTGCCGCGTCACCTGTTGCGCGTCTGGGGTGATTACGCCCTGAGCGGGCCGCTGGACCGTGTGACGATTGGTGCGGGGGTCAATGCGCAGACGGGCACCTACCGGGTTTCGCCTCTGGGCGGGGACAATGTCGATGGCGCGGGTTATGCGGTCTGGAACGGTCGCATTGGTTATCGGATTGATGACACCTGGTCGGTGGCGTTGAACGGCAATAACCTGTTCGACAAACGTTATTACGCGACTATTGGTACCGAGGGGTTCGGTAACTTCTACGGGGATCCACGCAATTTTGTGATGTCGGTGAAGGCTGATTTCTGATTTTTTGATTTGAGCTGTGAGAGAGCCCCGCATTGTGAGATGCGGGGCTTTTTGGTTTTTGGGATTGGGGATTGGGGGGCATATCCGTTGCTGCGGGTGCTGCCGCTGGCGGTTTCGCTCTTACAGCGAGTCACCTTTTCCAAACGCCGAAAAGGTAACCCAAAAGGCTTTGCCCCGGCGTACGGCCCGCTCGCTGGAGCTCGGGGTACCTTCGTTACGGGACCGATCCGGGCGCAGCGGCTCCGGTTGGCTTCGCTGCACCTACACTCGCTGTGTACGACTGCGTCGTACGGTCGCTGCGCTCCCACCCCCGGATCGATCCCGTAACGAAGCCTGCCGAAGGGGCAAAAGATCAAGAGCCAGAGCAAAAGCCCCTCACCCTAGCCCTCTCCCGGAGGGAGAGGGGACTGACCGAGGTGTTCAGGCGAAATACGCCGACTTGCGATATCGAGTCGAATGCAGATTCTGGAAAGCCCGCAAATCGGCTCCCTCTCCCTCGGGAGAGGGCTGGGGTGAGGGGCGAATCCAACACAGATCCAAAGCAGACCACACGCTTTTCACCACTCAACAATGAGCGTTAGCTCGAGTGCTTTTGATCTTGCTTTTGATCCACCGGCGACGTCGGAAGGCTGAGTGGAGGGATTGATCCGGGGGTGGGAGCGCAGCGACCGTTTGGCGCAGCCAAACACAGCGAGTGTAGGTGCAGCGAAGCAAACCGGAGCCGCTGCGCCCGGATCGATCCCGGAGCGAAGGAACCCGAGCCTGCGAGGGCCGAACGCAGGAGCTAGCGTTTTTTGCTTACTTTTTTAGGCGCTTGTAAAAAAGTAAGTCGCCGTCAGGCGAAACCGCCAGCAGCCGCTACCGAAGCAACGGATATTCACCCAATCTCAAGAGCCCGCGCAAGCGCCCCACCAACCCTCGAATAAACCTCCAGAACCCCAGGCACCACCACCCCCAACCGCAACAAATCATGAGTCAACCCGGCACAAACCTCGACCTCGACCTCAACCCCCTGCCCACGCAGCCTGTCGACATAAGCCTGCCCCTCATCCAGCAATGGATCAAACCCGGCGAGCAGCACAATGGCCGGCGCCACCCCACGCAAATCCTCCGCCAGCAACGGCGAAAAACGCCAATCCAGATAATCCTCCGGCCCTCGCGCATAGTGCTGATAAAACCACTCCAGCGTGTCGTTCTCGAGCAAATACCCCTCGCCAAACAACAGCCGCGAATCATGCACCCGCGAAGCATCGGTCACCGGATAACACAACAACTGCGCCTTGGGCGCGATAGCCACCGTGTGCGGCCGCCGCACTGCCTGAATCGCCAGCACCGTCGCCAACGTGGCGCCCGCGCTGTCGCCACCAAACGCAACGCGCGAACCATCCAGGCCGAGGCTCACAGCCTCTTCGGCCAGCCAGGCCAAAGCGTCCTCGCCATCCTCCAGCGCTGTCGGAAAGCGATGCTCCGGCGCCAGTCGATAACCGACCGAAAGCACCGCACACGGCGTGCGCTGACAAAACTCGCGGCAGACGCCGTCGTGGGAATCCAGACTGCCAACGACAAATCCGCCACCGTGGAAATACACCAGCACCGGCAGCGGCGATTCAACACCGCTGGGCCGATACAAACGTAACGCCAGCGCCGCACCGTCACGGGCATGTGTTTCGATCTCGGTGACTTCAAGATCCTGCGGCGCCGGCCAGCGCAGTTGCGCGGTGGTCTGCTCGAAGGTGGCGCGGGCCTCGCTCGGGGTCAGTTGGTGCATGGCCGGCAGGCCGGCGTCCTGGCTGTCTTGAGCGAGGTCGAGGAAAGCTTCCAGATCAGGGTGTAACGACATCGTTAAAAATCCTTGTATCCGCAATAGGACGGGCGCGCCTGGGCAGCGCCCGCGCAAAAGACCGGGCGATCAACCCACACGCGCCATGCAATGTTCGATCAACGCTTCAAGTTCACGCTGGTAATCGCTCATCAGCGCATCCATGGTGCCGGCGCGGTAACGCTGGCTGCTGTAGATGCAGCGCAAGGCCAGTTGCCCGTCATAGACCTGGCCGACGATTTCCAGCCAGTTGCCCAGGTTGGCCTTGAGGCTGTAGTTGTCGCCGGTTTCTTCCAGTGCCGGCACCAGCAACGCCTGTTCATCGAAGCTCTGGTCGAACTGCCCGAGGTAGTTGAACGTCACCCGTGCCTGCGGCAATGCAGCCAGTTGCGCCGAGATTTCCGGCCCGGCCAGATGACGCAGCACGCCATAGCCGATGCCTTTCTGCGGTACGCCCGCCAGTTGCGCCTGCACATCGATGATCGACTGGCCGATGTCATCGCTGTCCGGGCGCAAACGCACCGGGAACATGCTGGTGAACCAGCCGAGGCTGCGGCTCAGGTCGATCGATTCGAAGAGGTCTTCGCGCCCGTGCCCTTCAAGCAAAATCAACGCCGACGGTTGCTGGCTCCAGCGGCACAGGGCGCGACTGAGCGCTGACAACAGCAAGTCGTTGATCTGCGTGCCGTACACCGCCGGGGCCTGTTTGAGCAGTTGTTCGGTGTGCTCGCGGGACAGCTTGAGCCGCGCCTGCGCCTGTTGCCGCACGAGGTTCTTGCCGCGCGGGTTGTCGCACGGCAGATCAACGCCGGGCTGATCCAGTTGCTCCAGCCAATAGCTCAATTCCTGCTCGGCAATCACCGGCGCCTGCGCCTGCAATGCCTCGGCAAACGAACGATAACTGCTGGTGCGAATCGGCAGCTGCGGCGCCAGCCCCTGCACGCACGCCTCATAAGCGACTTTCAGATCGTCGAGCAGAATCCGCCACGACACGGTGTCGACCACCAGGTGATGAATCACCACCAGCAACCGCGCCTGACCATCCGGCAAGGCCACATGCATGACCCGCCAGACCGGCCCGTCATTGAGTTTGAGGCTGCGCTGCGCGAGGTTGGCCAAGGCTTCGACCTCTTCGCTGCTTTGCGCTTCACGGCGCCACAGCACAGCCTCGTCGGACGCGCTGCTGCTATAGCGCTGCAACCAGCGCCCGCCGTCGTTGGAAAAACGCAGACGCAACGAATCGTGATGCTGTTCGATCAAGCCCAGCGCCTGTTCCAGGGCATCGAGATCCAGCGGCTGACGTGCGCTGAGCAGCAACGACTGGTTGTAGTGATGCGCCTCGGCCATGCCTTCGGCGAAGAACCATTGCTGGATCGGCAGCAAATTGAACGCACCCTCTGCAGCGACCTGAGTCAGGTCCGGCAACGCTTGCCCGGCGCCCTCCTTCGCCACTTGCTGCTCTACGATGCCGGCGATGGTTTGATAGCGCATCAGATCACGCAGCTTCAGCTCCATCTGCAGGGTCGGGTGGTTTCTCACCCGCGAGATCACTTGCAGGCTGAGGATCGAATCGCCGCCCAGTTCAAAGAAGTTATCGCTGATACCGACCTGCTCGACCTGCAACACCTGCGCCCAGATTTCCGCCAGCAGGCGTTCCTGCTCGGTGCGCGGGGCAACATATTCGTCGCTTTTGAACTCCGGCTCCGGCAAGGCCTTGCGATCGAGTTTGCCGTTGGGCGTGACCGGGAACGCGCTGAGGCAGACGATCTGCGCCGGCACCATGTATTCCGGCAGCGAAGCGCGCAGCCCGGCCTTGAGTTCATCGCCGATGTCTTCACCGCTGGCGGTGACCACGTAGCCGATCAGTTGCTTGCCGGAGGCATTGTCGCGGGCAATCACCAGCGCATCGCTGACCGCCGGCAACTGACGCAGGCTGGCCTCGACTTCGCCCAGCTCGATGCGGAAGCCGCGCACCTTGACCTGATGGTCGATGCGCCCGACGTAATCGACCACGCCGTCCGGGCGACGACGCACCAGATCGCCGCTGCGGTACAGGCGCTCGCCCGGGGCAAACGGGTTGGGCACGAAGCGCTCGCCGGTCAGGTCGGGGCGTCCGTAGTAACCACGGGCGACGCCGTAACCGCCGATGTACAACTCACCGGCAAAGCCCGGCGGCAGCGGATTCAGATCGTCGTCGAGCACGTACAACGAACGCGCACCGACCGCGCGACCGATCGGCGCGTATGCCGCTTCGCACTGCTGGCTGATGGCGACTTTCCAGAGCATCGGCGTGACCACGGTTTCGGTCGGGCCGTAGCCGTTGGTGAAGTATTGCGGACGCAACGCCGCTTTCACCTGTTCGAAGGTCTGCTCCGGCACCGCATCGCCACCGAAGCAGTAGATGCGCACTGGCGGCGGCGCAATGCCGCTGGCAGCCGCGTACTCGGCGAGTTGTTTGAGATAGGCCGGCGGGAAGCAGGCAATGGTCACGCCGTAATCGTGCAGGGCCTGATAGGTCTGCTCCGGCGTCCACAAACAACCGTCGCGGATCACCAGACGACCGCCGCTGTACAGCGTACTCACCCAGCGTTCATGGGCACCGTCGAAAGCGAACGACATGAAGTGCAGCTCGCAACTGCTCGCGTCCATTTCGTACAACTCGGCGATCGCCTGGCAGTGCATGCTCAGCGGTCCCTGGGTGACGGCCACGCCTTTCGGCCGTCCGGTGGAGCCGGAGGTGTAAACCAGATAGGCCAGGCTCTGCTCGTGAACATCGCAGACCGGTGCGGCATCGCTGTAAAGACTGCGATCGAGCTGATCGATTTCCAGGCGCAACACGCCATGCGGCACCGGTAACGTCGCGCGCAGGCTGGTTTGCGTCAGCAGCAGGGCCATGCGCGAATCTTCGATCATGTAGGCCAGACGCTCCGGCGGGTAATCGATGTCCAGCGGCACGTACGCCGCACCACTCTTGAGCACGGCGAGGAAACTCACCAGCATTTCCAGCGAGCGCGGCAACGCCACGCCGATCACCACTTCCGGCCCGGCGCCATGGGCGATCAGGCACTGCGCGAGTCGATTAGCCTGCCGCTCCAGCTCTGCGTAGCTCAGGCTCTCGCCGGCGCATTGCACTGCGATCGCATCCGGTTGCTGTTGCGCATGACGGCTGATCAGCTCCGGCAACAGGCGCGGTTCATGGCGGTGCGCCGGCTCGGCGCTCCAGGCCTGCGCCGCTTGCCATTGTTCAGCGGACAGACGCTGCAAGTTGCCCAGCCGCTCATAAGGCGCGGCCATCATCGCCGCGAGGGTGTTTTCCAGGGTCAGGCGAATGCCTTGCACCGCCTCGGCGCTGAAGTGGCTGCGCAAGTACAGGTACTCGATCGACAACTCGTCGCCGAGCATCACCGCAAGGTCCATCGGCACGTTGGTCACGCCATGGCCGATGGATTTGCCAAAGGTCAGCTCGGTGTCGGTTTCTTCCTGCAAGCGCTCGTCGATCGGGAAGTTCTCGAACACCACGATGCTGTCGAACAGCGCCTGACCACCGAGGTTCGACCAGCGCTGCACATCGGCCAGCGGCGCCTGGGAGTAATCGCGAATGTCGAGGTTGTAGGCCTGCACTTCGCCCAGCCAGTCGGCCAGGCGCTGATCAGCCTGCGGGGTCTGAATGATCGGCAAGGTGTTAATGAACAGGCCGAGCATGTTGCCGACGTTCGGCAGACTTTCCGGACGCCCGGATACGGTGGCGCCGAAGGTCACCGTTTGCTGGCCGGTGTAGCGTTGCAACAGCAGCAGCCACGCGCCCTGAATCAGCGTGTTGGGGGTGATGCGCAGGTCGCGGCAGAACTCCAGCAGGCGCGCGGTTTGCGCTTTGTCCCAATTTGAATAGAGCGCATCGTGACCGGTAACGTCGGCACTGTGGCGCGGGTGCATCGCCTGACTCAGCGCGGTCGGTTCGTTGACCACCGCCAGACGCGCCTTCCAGAACAGCTCTTGGGCATCCTGATCCTGCGCCTGCAACCAGGCAATAAAGTCGCGATAGCGGCCGTTCTCGCCAGTCACCTGGCCCGTGGAATAGAACTGCAAGACCTCGCCGAACAACCGCGAACTGCTCCAGCCGTCCATCAGAATGTGGTGGCTGGTCCAGATCATCTGGTACTGCTCGTCGCCCAGCTGCAGCAGGGTCACCCGCTGCAAACGCGCCTCGGACAAGTCGAAGCCCAGCGCGCGGTCGGCACTGGCAAATTCGGCAATCGCCGCCTCGCTGCAGTCCTGCCCACGCCAATCGAGCACCTGCATCTGCAACGGCGCTTGGCGATGGACGACCTGCAACGGCTTGGCCAGCCCATCCTGCCAATGGAAACTGGTGCGCAGGATCGCCTGCCGCACAATGATGAATTCCCAGGCCTGGCGGAAACGCTCAACGTCGAGGCCCTTGATCGGCAGGCTGACCTGTTGCACATAGAGGCTGCTGCCGTTATCCGACAGCGTGTGGAAGAGCATGCCTTCCTGCATCGGCGACAGCGGATAGACGTCTTCAATCAGCTCCGCCGGCACCGGCAAGGCATCGAGCTGCGCCTGATCCAGTTGCGCCAACGGATAGTCGGCGGCGCTGGCTGATTGTGCGTCTTCAAGCGAAACCACTGCGGCCAGTTTCTGCACCGTCTGCTGCTGGAACAGGTCCTTGGGCGTGAAGCAAATGCCCTGCTGACGCGCACGGCTGACCAGTTGAATCGAGATGATCGAATCACCGCCGAGGGCGAAGAAATTGTCGGTCACGCCGACCTGCTCGATCTTCAGAATGTCCTGCCAGACCTCGGCCAGTTGCTGCTCCAGCGGCGTCGATGGCGCGACGTAATCGCGTTGTGCCTGGCTGGCATCCGGCGTCGGCAAGGCCTTGCGATCAAGTTTGCCGTTGGGTGTCAGCGGCAACTGTTCGAGGAACAGCCACTGCGCCGGCACCATGTAGTCCGGCAGATGCGCCTTGAGCGCGGTTTGCAGCGCAGTGCTCAGCGCGTCCAGTTGCGCGGGGCTTTGATCAGCCTCGGCCGGTACCACATAAGCGACCAGTTGCTGGCCGCCAACGCCGTCCACCGCCAGCACCACGCCTTCGCGCACGCTGGCCTGGGCCAGCAGACGCGCTTCGATTTCCCCCAGTTCGATACGGAAGCCGCGCACCTTGACCTGATGGTCGATGCGGCCGACGTATTCGATACGGCCGTCATCCAGCCAGCGCGTCAGGTCGCCTGTGCGGTACATACGCTCGCCGTTGCTCGCCAACGGGTTGGGCACGAAACGTTCGGCGGTCAGGCCCGGGCGCAACAGATAGCCACGGGTGATGCCCTCACCGGCCAGATACAGCTCCGCTGCGATGCCGAGCGGTGCTGCCTGCAATTGCCCGTCGAGCAGGTACGCGGTGGTGTTGCGCAGTGGCCGGCCGATATTGGCCTGGCCGCCGAGTTCGCGGCGGGTCCAGGTCGAATACGTGGTGTCTTCGGAAGGCCCGTACAGATCGTAAACGTGGGCGACCGAAGTCTCGCGGTACAAGGTGTCAACCAGCGCCTGTTTGAGCGGCTCGCCGGCCAGATTGATGATGCGCACGCCCGCCGGGATCTGGCCGATGCGTTGCAACGCGGCAATTGCCGACGGCACGGTGTTGATCAGGCGCACCTGATCACGCTCGGGCAAGTCCGCCAGCTCCAGGGCATTGCGTGCCATGACCATGGATCCGCCGCGCGCCAGGGTGACGAAAATCTCCCACACCGACAGGTCGAAGCACACCGACGTCGAGGCCAGCACGCCTTGCAGATCGTCCTCGCTGTAGACCTCGGCGGACCAGTGAATCAGCGCCTGCACGTTGCGATGGGCGATGGCCACGCCTTTCGGTTTGCCGGTGGAACCGGAGGTGTAGATCACGTAGGCCAGATTGGCCGAGTCGGCGCGCGCCGGCAGGTTGTCCCGCGCCTGCGCGGCGAACGCCTCACCGCCGGCCTCGACCAGCACCACGTGGGCTTCGCTGGACGGCAGTTGCGCCAGCAACGCTTGCTGGGTCAGCAGGACTTTCGCCTGGCTGTCATCGAGCATGTAGGCCACGCGGTCGGCCGGGTAGTCCGGGTCCAACGGCACGTAGGTGCCGCCGGCCTTGAGCACCGCCATCAGGGCGATCACCAGTTCCGCCGAACGCGGCAGCGCCACGCCGACGCGCACTTCGGCGGTGACACCCAGCGTCACCAAATGCCGGGCCAGCTGATTCGCCCGCAGGTTCAGTTCGCCATAGCTGAAGGCCACGCCGGCATGACTCAACGCCAGTGCCTGCGGATGTGCTGCGACCCTTGCTTCAAAGCTCTGCGAGATCAACCGCTCGGCCGGATAAGCCGCGTGATTGTCGTTCCACTGCGCCAGCGTCTGACGCTCGGCCAGCGGCAGCAGACCGATCTCGCCGAGTGCACGCTGCGGCGCTGCGATAAATTGCTCGAGCACTTCACGCAAATGCGCCGCCAGACCAAGCACGCTGCGCTCGGCGAAGTGCTCGGTGAGGTAGTTGAAATCGAGGTTGAGCACTTCGCTGGCACCAGCGATCAGGGTCAGGCCGTAGTTGGTCTGTTCACGATGCTCCAGACCGGAAAAGCGCAGCCCGCCCGGATTGGCCTCCAGCGCTTCGGACACCGGGTAGTTCTCGAACACCAGCAAAGTGTCGAACAACGCTTCGCCACTCAATGCGGCCAGACGCTGAATGTCCTGCAACGGCGTCTGTTCGTAGTCGCGCAACAGCAGGTTCTTGTCCTGCACGCTGCGCACCCAGTCGCCCACACTGAGGGTGGCCTGCGGGCTGGCGATCACCGGCAGAGTGTTGATGAACAGCCCCAGCTGTTCTTCGATGCCCGGCAAATCCACCGGACGCCCGGATACCGTGGCGCCAAACGCAACGGTGGCCTGGCCGGTATAGCGCTGCAACACCAGCAGCCATGCCGCCTGCACCAGGCTGTTGAGGGTCACCTGTTGCTGACGGGAGAAGCTGTTCAGACGCTGGGTCAACGCTTCATCGAAATGCAGACGATGCATCTGTTTGCCCGGCCCCGGCACGGTGCGTCCGTGGCAGGCGGAGGCCAGTCGGGTCGGCTCGTCGAGTTCGGCCAGTTGCCCGCGCCAGAATTCCTGCGCGGCCGCCTTGTCCTGGCCCTGTAGCCACACCAGAAAATCCCGATAGCGACCCTGCGCGCTCGGCACCGGCTGGCCGGCGTAATCCTGCAGCACCTCGCCGAACATCCGCGAGTTGCTCCAGCCATCCATGAGGATGTGGTGGCAGGTGAAAATCAGTCGATGGCGGTCGTCGGCAGTGCGCAGCAGGCACAGACGCAACAGCGGCGGATTCTGCAGATCGAAGCCACGTTCGCGGTCGGCCTGCGCCCGTGCTTCAAGCACCGCCGGCAGATCGGCGGCATCGCGCACATCGATTTCCGGCATTTCCAGGGTCAGTTGGCGGTTGATCACCTGCAACGGCGCATCGAGGCCATCGCGCCCCCAGATGAAACCGGCGCGCAGCACTTCGTGGCGATCGACCACCCGCTGCCAGGCTTGCTGAAACCGCGCGACGTCGAGGCCGTCGATGTCCAGCAGCATCTGATAGACGTAGGCGCTGGCGTCGGCGTCGTACAGGCTGTGGAACAGAATGCCCTGCTGCATCGGCGCCAGCGGATAGATGTCCTCGATGCGCTGGGCGGCGATCGGCAGGCTGTCCAGATGCGCCTGGGACAAACCGGCCAGCGGCACGTCGGACGGAGTCAGCCCCCCGGAATGACTGAGGCAGTGGTCGATCAATTCGCTCAGCGCCACTTCGTAGGCACGGGCCAAACCGACAATGGTCGCCTCTTCGAAAACGTCGCTGCTGTAGGTCCAGGTCAGGCTCAACTGGCCCTGATAAACCCGACCATCGATGGTCAGCCAATTGGCCATCGGCGCGTTTGCGTCCTGACCGGCGCCCTTGTCTTCGGTGGCCGGCCGCCACAAGGCGTCTTCGTCGAAGTTGTTATCGAACTGGCCGAGGTAGTTGAACGTCACCTGCGGTTGCGCCAGTTCACGCAGCGCCGCTTGTGCTTCGGCGGTACCGAGATAACGCAGCAAGCCGAAGCCGATGCCCTTGTTGGGGATCGCGCGCAGTTGCTCCTTGATGCCTTTGATCGAGGTTTGCAGACTGGCGTTTGGTGTCAGGCGCACCGGGAACATGCTGGTGAACCAGCCCACGGTGCGGCTCAGGTCGATGTCATCGAAGAGGTCTTCGCGGCCATGGCCTTCGAGCTGCACCAACGTGCTGTCGCTAGCGGTCCACTCGCACAGCACCCGCGCCAGTGCGGTCAGCAGCAGGTCGTTGACCTGGGTGCGGTAGACCGCCGGAGCCTGTTGCAGCAATTGGCGGGTACGTTCGGCGTCCAGCCGCGTGTCGACGCTGCGTTCGAAGCGGTTGTTCAATTGGCCCTGCGGATTATCCAGCGGCAAACCGAGCGGAACATCGCGCAACTGCTCGCGCCAGTAGCTCAGTTCGCTGCCCAGCGCCGCGCTGCTCGCATGTTCTTGCAGGCGCAAGCCCCAGTCCTTGAACGCGCTGGTCTTGGCCGGCAGATGCACGCTCTGTCCGCTGCTGATCTGCTGATAGGCGCTTTGCAGGTCTTCGAGCAGGATTCGCCACGACACGCCATCGACCACCAGGTGATGAATCACCAGCAACAGACGCTGACTGGCGTCCGGCATATCGACCAGCGCCGCGCGGATCAGCGGGCCGTTGTGCAGGTCGAGGCTGCGTTGCAGGTCCAGGCACAGCGCTGGCAGTGCCGCGCTGTCGTCCAGCGTAAAGCTGCGCAACAAGTCTTGTGGCTGATCCGCCGCGCCGTGGCTTTGCTGCCAGCCCTGCTCGGTTTGGCGATAACGCAGACGCAAGGCGTCATGCTGTTTTTGCACCTGCGCCAGGGCCTGTTGCAGCGCAGTGGCTTGCAGGGTTTTCGCCGGGGTCAGCAGGATCGACTGGTTCCAGTGATGCCGCGCCGGGATGTCGCTGTGGAAAAAATACTGCTGGATCGGCGTCAGTGGTGCGTCGCCAAGCACCTCGCCCTGCTCCGTCTGCACGGCGTCGCTTTGTTGCGCGACGGTGGCCAGACGCTGCACGGTCTGGTGCTGAAAAATGTCCTTGGGCGTAAAGCGAATGCCAGCCTGCCGCGCGCGGCTGACCACTTGAATCGAAATGATCGAATCGCCGCCCAGCTCGAAGAAATTATCGTGAAGCCCGACCCGCTCGACCTTGAGCACGTCCTGCCAGATCTCCGCCAGACGCTGTTCCAGTTCGCTGCGCGGCGCGGAGTAGGCCTCTTGCACCTGCGCAACGTCCGGCTGCGGCAGCTGCTTGCGGTCGAGCTTGCCGTTGGCGGTCAGCGGCAGTCGGTCGAGGAACGCCCAACTGACCGGAACCATGTAATCGGGCAGGGTTTCGCGCAGGTGCGCCTTGATCGAATCGCGCAGGGCGCCCTGCTCGTCCGCGTTCACTGCCTCGACGGGCACGACCCAGGTTGCCAGTTGCTGACCGCTGAGGCCGTCCACCGCCAGCACCACCGCTTCGCGCACCTGTGGATGCTTGAGCAGTTGCGCTTCGATTTCGCCGAGCTCGATGCGGAAACCACGGATCTTCACTTGGTGGTCGATACGACCGATGTACTCGATCACCCCATCGCCGCGCAGCCGTGCGAGGTCGCCGGTACGGTACAGACGCTGGCCGGCCTTGCGGTTGAACGGGTCGGGCACGAAGCGGGTGGCGCTCATTCCGGCCTGATTCAGATAACCACGGGCGAGACCGGCGCCAGCGATGTACAACTCACCGATGCAGCCTTGCGGCACCAGGTTCAGCGAGCTGTCGAGCAAGTACCACGACAGGTCGACAATCGGCGCGCCGATCGGGCTGCTGTGATTGCTCTGCAGATCGGCCAGCGACAATGGCCGGTAGGTCACGTGCACGGTGGTTTCAGTGATGCCGTACATGTTGATCAGCGTCGGCGCGTGATCGCCAAAACGCTCGAGCCACGGACGCAGATTCTGTACTTCCAGCGCCTCGCCGCCGAACACCACGTAACGCAGGGCATTGCTGCGCGCAGATTCACAGGCAACCTGCATCAACGGCTTGAATGCCGACGGCGTCTGGTTCAACACCGTGACATTTTCATCGCACAGCAGCGTGTAGAAATCCTCTGGCGAACGGCTGACGTCGTGGGGCACCACCACCAGTTTGCCGCCGTACAGCAGCGCGCCAAAAATCTCCCACACCGAAAAGTCAAACGCGTAGGAATGGAACAGCGTCCAGCTGTCCTGCGCGCCGAAATCGAACCAGTGCGCGGTGGCGCTGAACAGGCGCATCACGTTGCCGTGCGGCAGCAACGCGCCCTTGGGTTTGCCGGTGGAACCGGAGGTGTAGATGACGTAGGCCAGATTGTCCGGCGTGGTCAGGCATGGCGGGTTGCTTGCGATGCCGTGCTCCGGCGCCTGATTCAGATCGAGGCAGATCAGCCCCGGCGGCAGCGGCAATTGCCCGAGCAAATGGCCCTGGGTCAACAGCAATTGAATACCGCTGTCGTCGATCATGTAGCTCAAGCGGTCATCCGGGTAGCTCGGGTCCAGCGGCACATAGGCGCCGCCCGCTTTCAGCACCGCGAGAATGGCGACGATCATGTCCAGCGAACGCTCCACCGCCACACCGACGCGCACGTCCGGGCCGACGCCCTGCTCGAGCAGCGTATGCGCCCACTGGTTGGCGCGGCGATTGAGTTCAGCGTAGGTCAGGCGTTGTCCTGCGAAGGTCACGGCCACCGCGTCGGCATGCCGCTCGGCCTGGGCCTCAATGGCTTGCTGGATGCACGGCGTCAGCGGTTGTTCAATCAGCGACGGATTCCATTGCGCCAACAGCTGTTGCTGCTGGCCGGCGTCGAGCATCGGCAATTGGCCGATGCACCGGGTCGGCTCGGCGACGATCGCCTGCAACAGCGCGGTCCAGTGTTGCGCCAGGCGCTCGATGGTCGCTGCGTCGAACAGGTCAGTGGCGTACTTGAGCACCGCTTCGATGCCGTGCGCCTGTTCGGTAGTGTTGAGGGTCAGGTCGAATTGCGCGGTCTGGCTCTGCCATTCCAGCGGTTCGATGTTCAGGCCGTTAAGGCGCGTCGCAACGCTCGCACGGCGCTCGGCCTGGTGGTTGAACATCACCTGGAACAGCGGACTGTGGCTGAGGCTGCGGCCCGGCTCCAGCGCTTCGACCAGTTGCTCAAACGGCAAGTCCTGATGCGCCTGCGCCTCCTGCGCCGTCTGTTTGACCTGACGCAGCAGTTCGACAAACGGCAGCTCTGCGTCGATGTCCGCCTTGAGCACCTGGGTGTTGACGAAGAAGCCGATCAGGCGCTCGATTTCCACTCGGCCACGGTTGGCCACCGGCACGCCGACTCGGATGTCGCTTTGCCCGCTGTAGCGATGCAGCAAGGCCTGAAACGAAGCCAGCAGCAACACGAACAGGGTGACGTTTTCCTGCCGGGCAAAGGCCTTGAGGGCATGGCTCAGCGCCGGATCGAGAATCAGGTTGTGGCTGGCGCCGGCGAAGCTCTGCTCCACCGCGCGCGGGCGATCCAGCGGCAGTTCCAGTACCGGTTGTTCGCCGCCGAGCTTGGCCTGCCAGTAGGCCAGTTGTCGCTCCTGCTCACCGGCCTCCATCCACTGGCGCTGCCACAAGGCGTAATCGGCGTATTGAATCGGCAGCGCCGGCAGACCGGCGTCGTGACCGAGGTTGAAACCGGCATAGAGCTGCACCAGTTCCTCGATCATCACTTGCAGCGACCAGCCATCGGAAACGATGTGATGCAGGGTCAGCACCAGCACATGCTCAGCGGGGTTGACCTGCAGCAGCGCAGCACGCAGCAACGGGCCGTGCTGCAGGTCGAAAGTCTTTTGGCTCTGGGTCTGGACGAAAGCCTCGATCGAGTGCTCCGGGTCATGCGCCAGATCAGTGCTCAGGTTGTGAATATCGAGGGTAAAAGGTCCTGCGGGCAGGACCACTTGCAAGGGTTGCGCGCTGTCTTGAGAGAACACCGTGCGCAAGGTTTCGTGGCGCTCGATCAACTCCGCGATGCTGCGTTCCAGTGCCGGCACATCCAGCGGCCCCTGCAAGCGCAGGGCCGTCGGAATGTTGTAGGCCGCGCTGTGCGGTGCCCACTGCCAGAGGAACCACTGGCGCTGCTGAGCGTAGGACAGCAGCAACGGCTCTTCAGCCGTGCGCTTGAAAACCGGGGCAATGTCAAAGAGGTTGACGCCTTTCTGCTTGAGCAGAACCGCCAGAGCCTTTCTTTGCTTAGCCGAAAGTTGTCCTACCGACTCGATTAACTCTTGCACGCGTTTTTCCCTCTCAAGAAATCAGTTTTTCCAGATCATCGAGGGATAGACGTTTGAGGGCCTCCAGTGATTTAGCCAATTCATCCTGAACGGGCGACATTTCGACGCGCAGCGCTTCAATCCGCGCGCAGAAATCCTTGAGGGTGTCGGTTTCGAACAGCGCCTTGAGCGGCACCTTGTCGCCGAGGCGCTCCTGCACCCGGGTCACCACCAATGTCGCCAGCAACGAATGGCCGCCGAGCTGGAAGAAGTTGTCCGCCAGCCCGACCCGCTCGACTTCCAGCACCTCCTGCCAGATCGTCGCGACCTCCCATTGCAGATCGCTTTGCGGTGCATGGTATTGCTCCTGCGTCGGGCTCTCGCCCAACGACATCAGCGCCTTGCGATCGAGCTTGCCGTTGGGCGTCAGCGGGATCGCGTCGATCAGGTGCAGATGCCCCGGGACCATGTGCGCCGGCAAGCGACTGGCCAAGGCATTGCGTACCCGCTCGGCCAGCGTCGACCGCTCGCTGTCCGGCGCGGCGACGAGGTAGGCATGCAGGTGTTTGCCAGCGGCGCCGTCCTGCGCCAGTACCACCGCTTCGCCGATATCGTCGAGTTCCAGCAGACGCGCTTCGATCTCGCTGAGTTCGATGCGGAAACCGCGAATCTTCACCTGATGGTCGGCGCGACCGATGTACTCGATGTTGCCCTCATCGCCCTGGCGCACCAGATCGCCGGTGCGGTACAGGCGCTCGCCATTGCTCGCGTAAGGATTCGGCACAAAGCGTTCGGCGGTCAGCGCGGCACGACGCAGATAGCCGCGCGTCACCCCGGCACCCGCCAGATACAGCTCGGCCGCCACGCCCTCGGGCAGCGCCTGCAACTGACTGTCGAGCAGGTAGGCCACGGTGTTGTCCAGTGGCCGGCCAATGTTCGCCCGGCCCTGCGGCGTGCGCAGGGTGAAGGTTGAATAAGTGGTGTCCTCCGACGGCCCGTAGAGGTCGTAGACCTGCTGCACCTGAGTGCTGGCGTAGAGGCTGTCGACCAGACTCTGCTTGAGCGGCTCGCCGGCCAGATTGATGGTGCCGACCGAAGTCGGGATCTGCCCGGCCCGTTGCAACGCGGCAATCGCCGACGGCACAGTGTTGATCAGGGTGACCTGCTCGCGCGCCGGCAAATCCGCCAGCGCCAGGGCGTTGTCCGCCAATACCAGACAGCCTCCGCAGGCCAGCGTGACGAAGATTTCCCACACCGACAGATCGAAGCAGATCGAGGTCGAGGCCAGCACACCGCGCAATTGTTCTTCGCGATAGACACCCGCTGACCACTGAATCAGCGCCGACAGATTGCCGTGGCTGATGGCTACGCCTTTCGGCTTGCCGGTGGAGCCGGAGGTGTAGATCACGTACGCCAGATTGTCTGCCGCGAGATTAACCAGTGGCGCAGCATCCGGGCATTCGCTGGCGACGCTCTCGTCCACCAGCAGCACCTGTGCGCTCAAGGTTTCAGGCAGCATCGCCAATGCCGCTGGCTCAGTGAGCAGCACCGCCGCGTGGCTGTCGTCGAGCATGTGCAGCAAGCGTTCCTGCGGGTAATCCGGGTCCAACGGCACATAGGCGCCACCGGCCTTGAGGATCGCCAGCAAGCCGACCAGCATCTGCGGCGTGCGGCGCATGCACACGCCGACGCGCACTTCCGGCCCGACGCCCATGCCTTGCAGCTTGTGCGCCAGACGATTGGCCCGGGCATCGAGGTTTTGGTAAGCGATGGATTGCTCAGCGAACAGCACCGCGTTCGCCTGTGGCTGTCGCTGCACCTGCGCGGCGATGTGCGCCAGCACCGTGCATTGATCCGGCGTGGTAACCGGCGCCTTGCCCCACTCGATCGCTTGTTGCCGTTGTGGCTCGGCGAGCAGTTGCAGCGCGCCCAGCGGCTGCGCGGCGTCGGCGAGGAACTGCTCGAGCAGGCCTTGCAACTGCGCACTCAACGCATTGATCGCTTGAGCTTCGAAACTGGCCTGATCGTAACTCACGCCCAGACTCAGCTCACGGCCGGTGATCGCCACCAGGGTCAGCGGATAATTGGTCTGCTCCTGACGGCGGATCGCCGAGAATTTCAGGCCGGTCTGCGGACCCTGAGCCAAGGCCTCGGCCATCGGGTAGTTTTCGAACACCAGAATGCTGTCGAACAACGCGCCGGCACCCGCCCCGGCCCAGCGCTGAATGTCATACAGCGGCGTGTGTTCGTGCTCGCGCAAGGCCAGGTTGAGGTCTTGCACCTGTTGCAGCCATTGGCTGACGCCGATCTCCGGCGATGGCGCCGCTACCACCGGCAAGGTGTTGATGAACAGGCCGATCTGCTGCTCGACACCCGGCAAATCCGTCGGCCGCCCGGCGACAGTCGCGCCGAACGCCACGTGATCCTGGCCGGTGTAGCGCTGCAACAGCAGCAGCCACGCCGCTTGTACCAGCGTGTTGAGCGTGACTTTCTGCTCGCGGGCGAAGCGGTTCAGTTCTGCGGTCAGCGGTTCGCTGAACACATGCTGGTGATCGGCATAGCCGCTCGCCGCGTGCCTGACCGGCATGGCACTGGCCAGTCGCGTCGGCTCTTCGAGATCCGCCAGCGCCGTGCTCCAGAACTGCCGACTGGCTTGCGGATCGCGCTGGCCGAGCCATTCGATGTAATCGCGATAACGCCCCTGCCCTGTGCTCGGCACGATGCCGGCGTAACGTTGCAGCACTTCGCCGAACAACTGCGAAGTGCTCCAGCCGTCCATGAGGATGTGATGGCAGGTGTAGATCAGGTGATGAGTGTGTTCAGCGATGCGCACCAACGTCACGCGCAACAGCGGTGCGTCGAGCAGATCGAAACCGTTGTGCAGGTCTTCAGTGGCGAGATGATCAAGTGCTGAATCAAGGCCGGCGCGACCGCGCCAGTCCTGCACCTGCCACGGCATCTGCACACGGCTGCGTACCACCTGCACCGGCGCGGCGGCATCCTGCGGCCAGACGAACGCCGTACGCAGAATATCGTGAGCATCAACAGTCTGCTGCCAGGCCTGGCGGAAGCGCTCGGCGTCGAGCTGCTCGACATCCACGCGCAGCTGATTGGTGTAGGCCGGGCTGTCCGGCTCGTTGCGGCTGTGGAACAGAATGCCTTGCTGCATCGGCGACAGCGGGTACAGATCGACGATGTCACGCGGCGCCATCGGCAGCGCCGACAGCTGCGCCTGGGTCAGGTTGGCGAGGTTGAAATCCGAGGGTGTCACGCCACCGGCCGCGCTGTCGCAGCAATGTTCGATCAGGCGTTGCAGTTCGCGGCGATAGGCCTCGGCCAACGCCTCGATGGTCTCGGCGCGGTACATGCCGGTGCCGAAGGTCCAGGTCAGTTCCAGCTCACCGCCGAGAACCTGTCCGTCGACGCTCAGCCAATTGCCCAGCGGCGCTTGCCCATCCTGATTGGCGCCGGTGCTGTCAGCGCTTGGCAGGAACAACGCGCCCTGCTCAGCGCTGAACGCGCCGTCGAACTGGCCGAGATAATTGAAGGTTACCCGTGGTTGCGCCAGCGTCTGCAACTCGGCAGCACGCGTGAGGTAACGCAGCACGCCATAACCGATGCCTTTGCCAGGCACGGCGCGCAGTTGCTCCTTGATCGCGCACAGCGACGCAGCGGGATTGGCCTGCGGGGTCAGGCGCACCGGGAACAGGCTGCTGAACCAGCCGACCGTGCGGCTCAGGTCGATGTCTTCGAACAGGTCTTCACGACCATGGCCTTCGAGCTGGATCAACACCGAAGGCTGCTCGCTCCAGTCACACAGCACCCGCGCCAAAGCCGTCAGCAACATATCGTTGATCTGCGTGCGATAAGCCGCCGGGGCGACTTTCAGCAGCTTGTCGGTCAATGTCTGGCTCAGGCGCGTACTGGCGCGGGCGGCCTGGGTGCGGGTCTGGCTGTCCACGGCGAAATCTTGTGGTAGTGCCGCGTCTTCCGCCGCCAGGGTCTGGCGCCAATAATCGCGTTCGCCGGCAAGCGCTTCACTCTGCGCATAACGATGCAACTGCTCGGCCCAGTTGTGCAGCGAACTGCTCTGGCCTGGCAACACCGGCGCCGTCCCCGCCGCCCATGCGTGGTAAGCCTGCTGCAAGTCCTCCAGCAGAATGCGCCACGACACGCCGTCGACCACCAGGTGATGAATCACCAGCAACAAGCGCTGCTCGGCGTTCGGCAGGTTGACCAGCACCGCGCGCAGCAAGTGCCCGCGTTGCAAATCCAGGCTGCGCTGCGCTGCGTCGGCCACGGCCGGCAAGGTATCGAGGCTGTCCAGCTCGCGTACCCAGAGCAATTCGGCATCACCCTGCGGCTGCGGCAGTGCCTGCCAGTGATCGCCCGACTGCACAAAGCTCAAGGCCAGCGCTTCGTGCTGTTCGACCAACGTCGCCAGCGCCTTGCGCAAATGCACGGCGTCCAGCGCCAGGGTCGGTTGCAGCATTACCGACTGGTTCCAGTGCTGGCGCTGGGCGATCGGGGTCTCGAAAAAACGCACCTGAATCGGCAGCAACGGCAACGGCCCGCGTGCCACAGGTGCGGCGACGGCAGCCGGTTTGGCTTCGATCAGTCTGGCCACGGCAGCCAATTGGCCGATGGTCTGTTTTTCGAACAATTGCTTAGGGCTGAGCTTGATGCCCTGGCGCTTGGCCCTGGCGATGATCTGCAAGCTGAGGATCGAGTCGCCACCCAGTTCGAAGAAGTTATCGCTGCTGCCGACCCTTTCGAGCTTGAGCACCTCGGCCCAGATCGCGGCCAGTTTCTCTTCGATCTCACCGACCGGCGCGACGAACTGCTGGCTGACCACGCCGGGCACTGGCAAGGCACGCTTGTCGAGCTTGCCGTTGGCAGTCAGCGGCAGCTTTTCCAGCAACAGCAACTGCGCCGGCACCAGGTAATCCGGCAGCCGCGCCTGCAATTGCTCGCGCAGATCCTGCGCCTGCACCTTCGCGCCCACTGCCGGCACGCACCACGCCAGCAGTTGCAGGCGCGCCGGATCGTCATCCAGTGGCAGCGCGAGCACGGCGGCTTCGCTGACGTCATCGAGGCTGAGCAACACCCGCGCGACTTCCGCAGGCTCCACACGGTAGCCGCGAACTTTGACCTGATCGTCGGCACGACCGATGAACTCAAGCGCCTGCTCGCGATTGCGCCGGACCCGGTCGCCGCTGCGGTAGACCCGCGCGCCCGCTGCGCCGAACGGGTCGGGCAGGAAGCGTTCTGCGGTCAGCGCTGGCTGATTCAGGTAGCCAAGGGCAACGCTGTCGCCGCCGATGTACAACTCACCGGCAACCTGATCGGCCACCGGGTTGAGCACATCGTCGAGCACATAGACATGGGCACCGGCCAACGCCGTGCCGACCGGAACACTGCGTGCTTGCGCGGCAAGCACTTCGACCTCATGGGTCAGCACGCCCACGGTGGTTTCACTCGGCCCGTAGTGGTTGATCAGGCGGCAGCCCGGCTTAAGTTGCTGCACACGCTCGACCAGCGCCGGCGAACAGGCTTCGCCGCCGACGATCAGTGCGTGTTCCGGCAGCACATCGGCAGGCTTGGCCGCCTGCAACAGCGCGGCGAGATGCCCGGGGACGATTTTCAACATGCCAACGCGATGGCGGGCCATGTATTCGGCAAAACGATCCGGGTCGAAGCCGAGTTCTTCTGGCAGCACATGTAGCAAACGACCGGAGCACAACGCGCCGAACAGCACGGTGAAGCCAAGGTCGGCGGCGATGGTCGAGACCAGCGCCATGCTCGCCTCGGGCGCCGGCGCCAGACGCTCGAGTACACCGCGCACATAACTGCCCAGCGCGCCGTGGCTGACCAGCACGCCCTTGGGTTGCCCGGTGGAACCGGAGGTGTGAATCACGTAGGCCGGCGACTGCGCATAGAGCGTCAGCTCAGGCGCGGACGTCGGCAGCGAGTGCCATTGCCCTGGTGCAAACTCCAGACCCTGACAGCCCTCAGCCGCCAGTTCGCTGAGCCGTGCGTCGCCTTCAGCACCGATCAGCGCCCGCGCCTGGGCAGCGCCGAGCATCTGCTTCAGGCGCGCGCTTGGCGCCTTGACGTCGAGCGGCATGTACACCGCGCCAGCCTTGAGAATCGCCAGCAGGCAAGTCAGCCAGTCCAGCGAACGTTCCAGCAGTACGGCCACCGGTTCGCCGACATTGACGCCCTGCGCACGCAAATAATGGGCGAGACGGTTGGCTTGTTCATCCAGCGCCTGGAAAGTCACCGTTTGCTTGAGATCCCGAGCGGCCAGCGCCTGCGGCTGCCGGGCCACTTCACGCGCCCAGTGTTGCAACACCGTCAACGCCGGTTCGCGGTGAATGGCAAGCGCAGCAGGCTGCCGCGTGGCCACGGTGTGCAGTGGCGCCTGCGGCGAGTCGAGCAACTGTGCAAACAGATCCAGCAACATCGGCACAAAACCGGCGACCGTTTCCGCCTGATAGAGATCGCTGGCATAGGTCATCTGACCGTGGATCAGTGCGCCGTCGTCGGTAATGTCCAGGGCCAGATCGAAGTGCGTGCCGTCCTTGGCCAGTGGGTATTCGCTGACGGTCAGGCCGGGCAAGGCCATCGAGCGCTGTTTCTGCATGCCGACGTTCTGGTTGAATTTGGCCTGGAACAGCGGGTTGTGGCCCAGGGTGCGTTCGGCGACCAATTCGTCGACGAGTTGCTCGAACGGCAATTCCTGATGCGCCTGCGCGCCGAACGCCGCTTCACGCACCTGCGCGAGCAAATCGGCGAAACTGCCGCGCTCATCGACCTGGCAGCGCAGGACCTGAGTGTTAACGAAGAAACCGATCAGCCCTTCGACTTCGGCGCGGCCACGGTTGGCATTCGGCACGCCGACACGAATGTCGCGCTCGCCGGCCAGACGCGAAAGGAACAGCGAGAACCCGGCCAGCACCAGCATGAACAGGCTGATGCCCTGGCTGCGCGCGAAGGCATTGAGCTGCTGCGAAAGGTCAGCACCGAAATCGAAACTCAGGGTCTGCCCGGCGAAGCTCTGGGTCGGTGGTCGGGCAAAGTCCGCTGCCACTTCCAGCAGCGGATGCTCGTCGCCCAATTGCTGACGCCAGTAGTTGAGCTGGCGTTCGCCCTCGCCGGCTTCCAGCCAGCGCCGCTGCCAGATCGCATAGTCGGCGTATTGCAACGGCAGTGCCGGCAATTGCGGCTCGCGCTGCAAGCTGAACGCCTGATAGCACTGCACGAATTCCTTGACCATGACGTCCATCGACCAGCCATCGGAGACGATGTGATGCATGCTCACCACCAGCACGAATTCATCGTCGGCCAAGGCAAACAGGCTGGCGCGCAGCAACGGGCCGTGGCGCAGATCGAACGGTTGCGCGGTGACGTCTTGTACGTGTTGCGCGAGCAGTTCTTCGCGCTCTTGCGCGGCGACGTCGGTCAGATCAAAGCGGTCCAGGGCAATTTTCTGCTGCTCGAGAATCACCTGATGCGCTTGATCGCCGTCGGTGTGAAACACCGTGCGCAATACTTCATGGCGCGCCAGCAGATGATCGAACGAGCGGCTCAGGGCCGACTCATCCATCCGGCCTTTCAGACGCAAGCCAGCGGCCATGTTGTACGCGGCGCTGTGCGGTTCCAGTTGCCACAGGAACAGCAGGCGTTGCTGGGCGAACGACAGGGGAATCTGCCCGCAGTCGTGGCGGCTGACCGGCAACGGCAACAGGCTGAAGTCCTTGCCCTCCTCGCGCAGTTTGGCGAGAAACAGCCGACGCTGTTCCAGCGGCAAGCCGACGAACCTTTTTGCAATACGTTCCGCCATCGTGCCGCTCATACTTCTTCTCCTTGCAAAGCATTCATGAACTGATCCAGGTCGGACCAGTCGTCGTCGCCGCTCGCCTCGGCCAGTTGCCCGAGCACCTCGGCCAGATCCGCCAGCAGCGGTTTTTCGAACAGGCTGCGCAGTGGCAGCACCACGCCCATCTGCTCCTTGACCCGGGCAATCACCTGCGCGGCCAACAACGAATGACCACCCAGTTCAAAAAAGTGATCATCCAGGCCCACACGCGGCACGTGCAGCACCTCGGCCCAGACCTGCGCCAGACATTGTTCAGCCGGTGATTGCGGGGCGCGGTAATCGCCCTGCAACTGCGCAGGATCCGGCGCTGGCAAGGCCTTGCGGTCGAGCTTGCCACTCGGTGTCAGCGGCAGGTTCGCCAGCAACAGCAGATGCCCCGGCACCATGTAATCCGGCAGGCTGGCTTGCAGCGCGGCGCGGGTCTGCTGACGGAATGCCGCTTGCGTCGCCGCGCTGGCGAGCACCGCAGGTTCTGTCACAACGTAGGCGACCAGTTGCGCACCGCCGGCGAACGGCACCGCCAACACCACTGCTTCGCGAACGCCCGAACATTGCTGCAGGCGCGATTCGATCTCGCCCAGTTCGATGCGAAAGCCACGAATCTTCACTTGATGATCGACCCGACCGACATATTCCAGCGCGCCATCGCCGCGCAGCCGCGCACGGTCGCCAGTGCGATACAGGCGCTGACCGTCGGCAAACGGGTCGGCAATGAAACGCTCGGCGCTGAGGCTCGGTTGGCGTTGATAACCGCGCGCCAGACCCGGTCCACCGATGTACAACTCGCCCACCGCGCCTTGCGGCAGCAGGTTCAGATCATCGTCGAGCACGTACAGGCGCCGCGCCGCCAAGCCCTTGCCGATCGGCATGCCGCGCCACGACACGTCCTGCGCGGTCAGCGCAGTGCAGTCATGAATCGTCGAGACCACCGTGGCCTCGGTCGGGCCGTAGGTGTTGAGCAGGCGCACATGGCCGAGCCCGGCCTGTTGCCACAAGCGCAAACCGTCCACCGCCATGGCTTCACCGCCGACGTGAATCTGCCGCAGCGCGCCGAAACTTGCCGGCGGTTTCGCCGCGTATTCCTGCACCAGCCAATACCAATAAGCCGCTGGCAGATCGGCCAGGGTGATGCCCTGATCGATGATCACCTGATGCAGCGTCGCGCTGTCCCACAACGGCGCATCGCGCATGACCACGCTGGCGCCATGGCACAGCGGCGGGAAAAACTGCTCGACGAAACCGTCGAAACTGCTGGTGGCAAATTGCAGAACCCGGTCGCCTTCGCGCAGATCGCTGTAATCGATGGCGCGGGCAATGAACTCGCTCAGCGCGCCATGACTGACCGCCACCCCTTTCGGCCGTCCGGTGGAGCCAGAGGTGTAGATCACGTAAGCGAGGTTGTCGGCTTCGACCGTGACCGGCAGATTGTCGCTCTGTTCGCTGGCGGGCAATTGCTCCAGACACAGGCATTCGATGCCGTCGAGCGGCGGCAGGCTGGCGAGGCTTTGCTGGTCGCCGAGCAACAGTTGCAAACCACTGTCAGCGAGCACATGGCGCAAGCGTTCGGCCGGCGTCTGCGGATCCAGCGGCACATAGGCACCACCGGCCTTGAGCACCGCCAGCAGCGCCACCGCCAATTCCAGCGAACGCCCCAGCGCGACGCCGACCAGCACGTCCGGGCCGACACCCTGTGCGCGCAACTGATGGGCCAAGCGATTGCTGCGGCTGTTGAGTTCGTCGTAGCTGAATGCCGGCGCAGGCGCTGTGGCCAACCGCACCGCCGGCGCTTGCGCGGTCCGTGCGACTTGCGCTTCGAACAGGCTTTGCACGCTAATGAAACGAGGCGCTGGTGCGGTGGCCTGGATCAAGGCGTGGCGTTCGTCTTCGGCAAGCATCGCCACATCGCCGATCAACTGCTGCGGGTCGCGGCACACCGACTGGAGAATGTTGCGCCAATGCCCGGCCAGCGCGGCGATGGTTGAAGCATCAAAAATATCCCTGGCGTAAGTGAAGGCAGCAAACAATTGCTCGCCCTCCTCGCGAGTGTCGAGCATCAGGTCACTGGTGGCCGCATGTTGCCGGCCGCTGCCGGCCAGTTGCTCCTCGCTCAAATAGCCCACGCGCAAACCCGAGGCCAGTTGCGCCTGGTGCAGATCGGTGACCAGCGGCTGGTGGTTGAACATCACTTGGAACAGCGGATTGTGGCTCTGGCTGCGCGCCGGTTGCAGGGCTTCGATCAGGGCGTCGAACGGCAGATCCTGATGGGCCTGGGCGCCGAGGGCGGCCTGGCGCAGGTTCTGCAGCAACTCGGTGAAGGGCGTTTGTGCGGTGACCACGCTGCGCAGAATCTGCGTGTTGACGAAGAAGCCGATCAACCCTTCGGTTTCACTGCGGGTGCGGTTGGCGATCAGCCCGCCGACACGAATATCGGTCTGGCCGCTGTAGCGATGCAACAGGGTCTTGAACGCTGCCAGCAACACCACGAACAAGGTTACGCCCTGACGCTGGGCAAGGTTTTTCAGCTCTTCGCGCAGGGGTGCGTCGATCACCGTTTCCAGGCGTGCGCCCTGATGACTGGACTGCGCCGGATAGGCGCGATCGGTGGGCAATTCCAGCACTGGATGTTCGTCGCCCAGTTGCGTGCGCCAGTAGTCCAATTGCCGCTCGCGCTCACCGGCCTCCAGCCAGCTGCGCTGCCACAGTGCGTAGTCGCGGTAATGCACGCTCAACGGCGCCAGCGTCGGATCACGCCCGGCGACCAACGCGTCGTAAGTGCGCATGAATTCGTCGATCAGAATGTTCATCGACCAGCCGTCGGCGATGATGTGATGCAGGGTCAGCAGCAGCACATGTTCCTGCTCGGCCAGGCGCAACAGACGCAGACTCAGCAGCGGGCCGTTCTGCAGGTCGAAGGCCTGGGTCGCCTCGGCCATCATGTGCTGCTGCGCCAGCGGCCAGCGCCGGGCTTGGGGCAACTCGCTCAGGTCAGTCACGGGTAGTTTCAGAGGCTGAGGTTCGGCCACACGCTGGAAGGCCCGCTCGCCGTCCTGGCCGAAGGTGGTGCGCAAACATTCGTGGCGCGCCGCCAGACGGCTGAAGGCCTGCTCCAGTGCCTCGACTTGCAACTCACCATCCAGACGCACCGCCATCGGCAGGTTGTAGGCGGCGCTGGTCGGCTCCAGTTGCCAGAGAAACCACATGCGCTGTTGCGCGTAAGACAAGCCGTCTCGCTCGGCGATGCCGTCGCAGGCGGTCATGGGCAACTGCGCAAAATCGATGCCCTCGCGGGCCATGCCGGCGAGGAACAGACGGCGTTTGTCCTGGGGCAATTCGATAAAGCGGCGGGCTAGTTTCTGTGCGTCTGCGGCATTCATGCGTGGAGTCCTTGCTGATCGGCGGCGTGACCTGGAGACCCGGTCGTATCAACAAGAACGAATGGCCCGCGCGATGATTTAGCGCGCCAGCGGCAATCACGGCCCGACGGTTCAAAGGCCAGACAGACAAATGCCGAAGCCGGTACAGGCCCGGATTCGGCATTTGAGTTGAAGAGTTGCGAACAGGTCAGCGCACGTCCTGCGAATGCCCCTCGGCCATGGCCACGATGACTTTGCGCGGCCCTTCGAACGGTGAGCGCGCGTGAGCCGAGAGCATGTTGTCGAGCATCAGCACATCGCCCTCCTGCCAGGGGAAACTGATCGCACAGTCGTCGAGCACCGCGCGAATCTGCGCCAGCACTTCGTCTTCGATCGGCGAGCCGTCGCCGTAGTAGACATTACGTGGCAGGTCTTCTTCGTCGACGATGTCGAGCAAGCTTTCGCGCACGTCCGCTGGCAGGTTGGAGATGTGAAACAGGTGCGCCTGATTGAACCAGACGTGGTCGCCGGTCACCGGATGCACCGCCACCGCCTGACAGGTCTGCCGCGTGCGCAGCTCACCGTCGTCCTTCCACTCGCAAACTATGCCGTGAGCCTTGCAGTAGGCCTCGACGACTTCGCGGTCTTCGGTGTTGAACACGTCTTCCCAGGCCACATCGAGGCCATTGCCGAAGTTGCGCACGTACATCAGGCCTTTGCTGACGAACCGCTCGCGGATCGCCACGGGGATGCGCCGGTAGACTTCGCGGCTGTCGGCAATCGGCGTCTCACCGCCGGACCTGGCAGCGATCATGCTGTAGAACCAGATCTTCATCGGCCAGTCGCGGGAATAGGCCTGTTCGTTGTGCAGCGGAATGCTCTGGTGCGCCGGGTATTCGGTGGAGGTGTACACGCCTTGGGTGACGTTGGTACGCGGCGTCGAGCCGAACTCGTAGTTGAGCAATGGATGGCCGAAACTTGCGGCAAACTGGCGAAACTGCTCGGCGCCGTCGAGGCGGAAGCCGCGAAACAGCACGCCACCGTCGCGCAGCAGGTGCTCGTCGACCAACGCCTTCAATTCATCGAATACCGCCAACAGATCGGTGTCGGCATCGCCCGCCTCGACCAGCAGCGGCAAGCGCCCGCGCTGCGGCAGCAGCGGCCGCACGGAAAATCCCAGAGCAACAGCCATGACTGGCCTCCTGAAAATGATAGATGAGTCGCGTCTCAGAACGCCGGTTGCGCGGCCTGCGCATGGCGCCGGTGATGCACTTCCAGATGCGTCTTGATCGTGCGAATGACCCGCGCTTCATGTTCATGAATGAAGAAATGCCCGCCGGTCATCATGTCCACCGAGAAGCTGCCCAGGGTCTCCTTGCTCCAGCCGATCAGTTGTTCGGTGGTGGCGCGGTCTTCCTTGCCACCGAGCACGTGCACCGGGCAATTGAGCAAGGGCCGCTCGGCAGGCGTGAAGCGCCCGCACATCATGAAATCGGCGCGCAGCACCGGCAGGGTCAGGCTCATCAATTCCTGATTGGCGAGGATTTCTTCGCTGGTGCCCTGAAAAGTGCGCAACTGTTCGATGAGTTCTGCATCACTGCGCGGTTCGGCAAAGCCGCGGTCGTAGTCGCTGCGCATGGTCGGTGCGGCGGTGCCGGAGGCGAACAGCGCCAGCGGCTCCGGCACACCCGACTCGCGAAAGGCATGGGCCAGTTCGCAGGCGAGCAACGCACCGAGGCTATGCCCGAACAACGCATACGGGCCTTGCAGCCCCGGCTTGTGCTCGCGCGCCAGTTGCCGCGCCAGTGCGCGCATGTCGGTTTGCAGCGGTTCATCGAACCGCGTGCCACGTCCCGGCAGTTCCACCGGTTGCAATTGCAGCCACGTCGGCAGTTGACGCCGCCAGCGGCTGTAAACCATGGCGCTGGCGCCCGAATAGGGCAGGCACAGCAATGTCAGCTTGGTCACCGCGCTTTCCTTGAAAAATGTGTCTGCAAGAAAGACGGATCACTGGCCGGACAAATTAGTCGCCCGGCCGCTAAATTCCGCCGCCAGCCGCTCGTTGCCTGTTCAGGAAAAAAACAACAATCGCGAGGGAATCACCGTGGACCTGCAGAGCATTCTGGGCAAGTTGTTCGCCAACGCCGGCGCGGTCGGCATCGAGGGGGTTTTCCAGTTCATCTTCAGTGCGCAACAGGCGTACTGGTACGACATCAAGACCAGCCAGCGCACGGAAGTCGGGCGCCACCCGCGTCCGGACGTGACCATCGAAGTCGCGCAAAAAGACTTTCTCGGGATCATGGCCGGCGTGGTCAACGTCGAGGAACTGTTCGCCAGCGGTCGCCTGAAGATCGGTGGCAACATGGGCCTGGCGACGATGTTGCCGCAAATTATCGACCACGCCCGCCAGGGTGGCGGCACGGTGGCAAAGGTCGACATGAATAAGCGCTACCCGACGCCGCCACGCTTCAGCGAAAAGCTCACTGCCGCGCTGCCTCGGCAGACCAGCGTCGAACGTCGCACACGCGCCGAGTTGAGCCGGCACGAATTCGAAACCCGGTATCTGCCCAACGGCATTCCGTTGGTGATCAGCAATGCCCTGCACGACTGGCCATTGTTCAGCCTGAGCCGCGAGGAGTCGCTGGTGCATTTCGCTGAACTGCAGGGCATCACCCGCCATGGCGATTATGTGAAGAAGACGTTTTCCACCGAGCGTGATTTCCGCTCGACCTCAATGGCCGAGTTCATCGCCTCGCTGGACAGCCCGGCAGTCAAAGGCGCGGACGGCGAGCCGCCGGCGTACATGGGCAACAACATCCTGCCAGCGCAGTTGTTGCAGCAGATCCAGTACCCGCCCTACTTCGACACGTCGCTGTTCATCCCGCCACGGATCTGGATCGGCCCCAAGGGCACGCTGACGCCGTTGCACCGCGATGACACCGACAACCTCTTCGCGCAGGTCTGGGGGCAGAAGAAATTCACCCTTGCCGCGCCGCATCACCGCGAAGCGCTGGGCACCTGGTCGACCGCGCCCAAGGGTGGTCTGGATGGCTGCGATTTCAACCCCGATGCGCCGGACTATGAGCGCTTCCCGGCAGCGCGGGAGGTGACGTTTTTGCGGGTAACGCTGGAGGCTGGGGATCTGCTGTTCCTGCCCGAGGGCTGGTTCCATCAGGTGGAGTCGGTGTCGACGTCGCTGTCAGTCAACTTCTGGATCAACTCAGGACGCGGCTGGTAACACCGCAAAATAACTGTGGGAGCGAGCCAGCTCGCGAAGGCGTTGTATCAGGTATGAAGATATTTACTGACACACCGCCTTCGCGAGCAGGCTCGCTCCCACAGTGGAATTTCATTTCAAGTGACGGAAACTTTGAAACGCTGAAACCAGCACCACCGCCCCCGCCGCAATCGCCAGCCAGAAGCCGCTGCGCGCGCCAAACGCATCCACCAGCGTGCCGGAACCGGCGGCGCCGATCGCCACGCCGATGCTCAGCCCGGTCACCAGCCAGGTCAGGCCTTCAGTCAGTTTGGCCGGTGGCACGATGCGTTCGATCAACGCCATCGCGACGATCAGCGTCGGTGAGAAGAACAGCCCGGCGATAAATACCGCGATCGACAAGCCGAGAATATTGCTCGCCAATAACAGCGGCAGCGTGGTCACTGCCGTCGCCACACCGCCGTAGAGAAACAGGCGCGGCAGCGGCAGTTTCGAACGCATCGCACCGAAGGCGATGCCGGCCAGGCATGAGCCGATCGCGTACACCGACAAAACAATACTCGCCGCTGCCGGCTGCCCCTGATGTTGAGCGAAGGCGACGCTGACCACATCGATGACCCCGACGATCACGCCCATCGCCAGCATCAACGCCAGCAGCCATTGCACGTCAGTCGAGCGAATGATCGAGCCCTGATGCTGCGACTCCTGCGCGTGCACGGGCGGCTCGGTGCTGCGCTGGGCGACAAACGCCGTCACGCCAATGGCCAAGGCCAACAGCGCCGCCAGCGGCCCGGCCTCGGGAAACACCGCGACCGACAAGCCCACCGACAGCGGCGGCCCGACGATAAAACACACTTCGTCGAGCACCGACTCCAGGGCATACGCCGTCTGCAATTGCGGCTGGCCACGGTAGATTTCAGTCCAGCGCGCCCGCACCATCGCCGACATGCTCGGCATGCACCCGGCCAGCGCGGCAAAGACGAACAAAGTCCAGTCCGGCGCCTGCAAACGCGTGCACAGCAGCAAACTCAATAACCCGCCGCCACCGGTCAGCGCTGCGATCGGCAGCACCCGCCCCTGACCATAACGGTCCACCAACCGCGATACCTGCGGCGCGCAAAACGCCGTGGCCAAGGCAAACGTCGCCGCCACCGCCCCCGCCAGCGCATAACCGCCGTTCAACTGCGCAAGCATGGTGATGAGGCCGATGCCGGTCATGGAAATGGGCATGCGCGCCAGCATCCCGGCCAGCACAAACGCACGGGCGCCGGGGGCGGTGAACAATTCGCGGTAGGGATTTGCCATCGATTGCAGCCTCATCAGGGGCGGCCAAGTTGCCATAGCCTTGAATGCCGTGGAAGCGCGCAATTGTTAGCGGTCTGTGAAGGCCCCTTCGCTCGCACATTCGAAATGCCGTCCCCCGGTGGGAGCGAGCCTGCTCGCGAAGGGGCCGGCGCAATCACCGCATCCAGCAAATGAACTCTCAGCGTCTGCCATCAGTCAGCTACTTAAGTCTCTGGAACCAAGGCGCGAATCGTCATGCAGATTTCCCTCGCTCATCAGGTGGCGCTGGTCACGGGTGCCAGCTCCGGCATCGGCCATGCCGCCGCCAAAGCACTCGCTGCGGCCGGTGCTGCGGTCGTGATCAACTACAACAGCAGCGCTGAACCTGCGGAAGAACTGGCCGCGCAAATCAACGCCAAGGGCGGCAAGGCCCTCGCTATCGGCGCCGATGTTTCGAAAGAGGACGAGGTCGAGCGGCTGTTCGCCGAGACCGTCGAAGCCTTCGGCTCGCTGGACATTCTGGTGGCCAACTCCGGTCTGCAAAAAGACGCTGCCGCCGTGGACATGACCCTCGACGACTGGAACACGGTGATCGGCGTCAACCTCACCGGGCAGTTCCTCTGCGCGCGGGAGGCGTTGCGGATTTTTCAGCGTCAGGGCGTGCGCGAGGGCGTGTCGCGCGCGGCGGGCAAGATCATTCACATGAGTTCGGTGCACCAGCGCATTCCATGGGCCGGGCATGTCAATTACGCGGCGTCCAAGGGCGGCGTCGATCAGTTGATGCAGAGCCTCGCTCAGGAAGTCAGCCACCAGCGCATCCGTATCAACAGCATCGCGCCCGGTGCGATCAGCACGGCCATCAACACAGAAGCCACTGAAGGCGCGGCCGGCGAAAAACTTCTTGAGCTGATTCCCTACGGACGCATTGGCGATGTCGAGGACGTTGCCAACGCAGTGGTTTTCCTCGCTTCCGATCTGTCCGATTACATCGTCGGCACCACCCTGTTCATCGATGGCGGGATGAGCCTCTATCCGGAGTTTCGCGGCAATGGCTGAGCCTGAAATGGAACAACAAAGTCCCATCGGTGCCCACGGCATCATCGGCGACATGCGCAGCGCCGCACTGGTCAACGACAAGGGCAGCGTGGATTTTTTCTGCTGGCCGGAGTTCGATAGCCCGACGATCTTCTGCTCGCTGCTCGATACCCCTGAAGCAGGGATTTTCCAGCTCGCGCCGGACTTGCCGGATGCGCGCCGGGAACAGATTTATCTGCCCGACACCAATGTCTTGCAGACCCGTTGGCTGAGCGAACACGCAGTGGTGGAAATCACCGATCTGTTGCCCATCGGGGACGATGTCGACGCCCTGCCGCTGCTGATGCGCCGGGTGCGCGTGGTCAGCGGTTCGGCAACGTTCAACCTGCGTTGCGCGGTGCGCCACGACTATGGTCGCGCCGACACCCGGGCAGAGATGGACGCAAAGGACGTAACGTTCCACGCCGCTGGCCAGCCGTCGATACGCCTGGCTTCAGATCAGGCACTGCAAATCGATGCACAAGCGGCCGTCGCGCAGTTCACCCTCAAGCACAATGAAACCGCCGCGTTCATGCTCGGCGGCAGCGACGATCCGCGTTTTGCCAAAGGCGCCGGCGAGTTGTGCATGGAGCGCACCCTCAAATACTGGCGCGGCTGGATCGGCCAATCCAACTATCGCGGGCGCTGGCGGGAAATCGTCAATCGCTCCGCCCTCGCCCTGAAACTGCTGACCTCGCGTCGCCACGGTGCGATCCTCGCCGCCGCCACCTTCGGCCTGCCGGAAACCCCCGGCGGCGAGCGCAATTGGGATTACCGCTACACGTGGATCCGAGATGCCTCGTTCACCGTTTACGCGTTCATGCGCCTGGGCTTTGTCGATGAAGCCAACCACTACATGCAATGGCTGCGCGGACGGGTGAGCGATTGCTGTGGCAAACCGATGAAACTCAACATCCTCTATGCCATCGATGGCCAGCAGGAATTGCCGGAAACCGAGCTGACGCATCTGGCCGGCCACGGCGGCGCGCAACCGGTGCGCATCGGTAACGGCGCTTATGACCAAATCCAGCTGGATATCTTCGGCGAGCTGATGGACGCGGTGTATCTGGTCAACAAGTACGGTGATGCGATCTCCCACGAAGGCTGGCGGCATGTCGGCGAAGTGGTCGATCAGGTCTGCGAAAACTGGCAGAGCGAAGATGTCGGCATTTGGGAAATGCGCGGTGAGACCCATCATTTCCTGCACTCGCGGCTGATGTGCTGGGTGGCGCTGGACCGGGCGATCCGTCTGGCTTCCAAGCGTTCGCTACCGGCGCCGTTCGCCCGTTGGGATGACACCCGGCAAGCGATCTACACCGACATCTGGGAAAACTTCTGGGACGAAGAACGCGGGCATTTCGTTCAGTACAAGGGCGGCACCGCACTGGATGGCTCGATGCTGCTGATGCCGCTGGTGCGCTTCGTCAGCGCCAAGGATCCGCGCTGGCTGTCGACTCTGGAAGCAATCGAAAAAACCCTGGTGCGTGACGGCATGGTATATCGCTATCGCAACGAGGACGCCAACATCGATGGCCTCAGTGGCACTGAAGGCGCGTTCGCCGCGTGTTCGTTCTGGTACGTCGAATGCCTGGCCCGCGCCGGCCAGGTGGAAAAAGCCCACCTGGAGTTCGAGCAATTGTTGCGATATGCCAATCCGCTTGGGCTGTACGCCGAAGAGTTCGACAGCCATGGGCGGCACCTGGGCAACACGCCGCAAGCGCTGACGCATCTGGCGTTGATCAGTGCGGCGAGTTTTCTTGATCGCAAGCTGAGTGGCGAGAAGAGTTCCTGGCAGCCGTAGCGTTGAGCGCTTTTTCGCCAGCGCTTGTCAGACCGATCTCTGATCGACAGGTATGTTTCCACAACGGGCCTGCATGCCAGACAACTGGCTCAGGCCCATATTCATGGTGAAACCTGCGCAGCGGTGACCCGCATTCCGTTCGCAGATCCAGAGTGTCTGAATACGATTCAAACGGAGTGGTTCGTCATGATCGAGAGCGTTCTTACCCCAACCCTGACCATTGCCTACGAACAGCACGGTCAGAACAACGGCGCCCCGGTAATTCTGCTCCACGGCTTCCCCTATTCCCCGCGCACCTTCGACGAAGTCGCCCCGGCGCTGGCCGCGCGAGGCTACCGCGTCATCGTGCCGTACTTGCGCGGTTACGGGCCGACCCGGTTCAACAGTGCGCAAACCCTGCGCTCCGGCCAGCAAGCTGCGATGGCGCAGGACTTGCTCGATCTGATGGATGCGCTGGGCATCGAACAGGCCACGCTTTGCGGTTATGACTGGGGCGGTCGGGCAGCGTGTATTGTCGCGGCGTTGTTTCCGGCGCGAGTGCGCGGGCTGGTCAGCGGCGACGGCTACCTCGTGCAGGACATCGCCCATGCGAACCAGCCGTTGGACCCGGAAGACGAGCATCGGCTCTGGTATCAGTACTATTTCCACACGCCGCGTGGCGCCGAGGGCCTTAAGCAGAATCGCCGGGCGTTGTGTCAGTTGCTTTGGCGGCTGTGGTCGCCGACATGGGCGCGAAAGGACGAACGCTACCCGCTGACCGCTGGCGCTTTTGATAATCCTGACTTTGTCGACGTGGTGATTCATTCCTATCGGCATCGCTTCGGCTACGCCCCGGGCGATCCAGCCCTGGAGTGGATGGAAGAAGCGCTGGCCACACAGCCGGTGATCCGCGTACCGAGCATTTCGCTGTGCGGTGGCGATGATGGCGTCGGCCCGCCTTCGCTGATTGATGAAGATGCCGAGCATTTCAACGGCTTTTATGAGCGGCGCGTGCTCGCGGGTGTCGGCCACAACATTCCCGAAGAAGCGCCGCAGGAAACCCTCAAGGCAATACTGGATCTGCTGCAACGCTGACCGAAAACCGCTCCCGATAAGCCTGCGGCGTCACGCCAATCGCTCGCAGAAAACTGCGCCGCAGCGTCTCTTCGCTGCCAAACCCGCAATTGGCGGCGATGCGTTTCACCGGCAAACCGGTATCGCTGAGCAGTCGCCGCGCGGTTTCGACGCGGATCAATTCGATCGCCCGCGCCGGGGTCTGGCCGGTGTCGGCGCGGTAGTGGCGGATGAAGCTGCGTTCGCTCATGCCAGCCTGTTCGGCGAGGGTCGGGATGCCGAGGTCGCAGGTCAGGTTCTCGGCGATCCAGGCGTGCAGTTCATCGAAGCGGTTGCCCTGTTGTTGCAGCGACAGCGTCACGCTGAACTGCGACTGCCCGCCGGGGCGTTTAAGGAAGACGACCAAGTGCCGGGCGACGTCGAGGGCGATGTCGCGGCCGAGGTCTTCTTCAACCATGGCCAGCGCCAGATCGATGCCTGCCGTGACCCCGGCGGACGTCCACACCGGGCCGTCGTTGATGAAAATCGGATTGGCTTCCACGTGCAGATTGGGATGTTGCGCGGCCAGTTGCTCGCAGCGCGTCCAGTGGGTAACCACGCGGCGGCCATCGAGCCAGCCGCTGGCCGCGAGTAGAAAGGCCCCGGTGCATACCGAAGCCACGCGCCGGCAGTGAGTGCCGTGCTCGCGCACCCAGTCGACCAGTTGCGAGTCTTCGGCGGCGGGATAAATGCCCCAGCCGCCGGCGATGATCAAGGTGTCGCTGGGCGTTTTTGGCAAGGGTTCGGCGAGCACCGCCAACCCCGCCGATGACATCACCGCCCCTCCGCCGCTGGCGATCACGCTCGGCGCATAGGGCGTCGACAAGCCGCGCTGGTGGGCGAGATCGTTGGCCGAGGCGAACACCTGCAACGGCCCGGTGACATCAAGAATCTGCATATTGGCAAACGCGAGGACGTGAATGGCTTTAGGCATTTGGCGTAATTCGTGGGGTGATTGGCGTATGCGCCAGAACCTACCCGCCTACAGTGAAGTCGTCCACTTCTTTCAACGGAGCAAGAACGATGACGCTGCAGATCGGTTTTCTGTTATTCCCGCAGGTCCAGCAACTCGACCTCACCGGCCCTTACGACGTCCTCGCCTCGTTGCCCGGCGTGCAGGTCCACCTGATCTGGAAGGATCTGATGCCAGTGACATCCAGCACCGGGCTGCTGCTGAAACCGACTACGACTTTCGAGGATTGCCCGGATCTGGACGTAATCTGCGTGCCCGGCGGCAGTGGCGTCGGGCCGTTGATGGAAGATCAGCAGACGCTGGACTTCATTAAACATCAGGCCGCCCAGGCACGTTACGTGACCTCGGTGTGCACCGGCTCGCTGGTGCTTGGCGCGGCTGGCCTGCTACAGGGCAAGCGCGCGACTACGCACTGGGCCTATCACGAGTTGCTGCCGACGCTGGGCGCGGTTGCGGTGAAGGATCGGGTGGTACGCGACGGCAATCTGTTTACCGGTGGCGGAATTACCGCTGGCATCGATTTCGCCTTGGTGCTGGCGGCGGAACTGGTCGATGCCGATACGGCGCAACTGGTGCAGTTGCAACTGGAATATGCCCCGGCGCCGCCGTTCAATGCCGGCAGCCCGGACGTGGCGCCGATCGCGGTGGTCGATGAAGCGCGGTTGCGCGCGGTGCCGTCGTTGAAGCTGCGTACCGAGATTACCGAACGCGCAGCGGCCAAACTGGGCCTGCGCTGATATCCAGCCGAATGCAAAACCTGTGGGAGCGAGCCTGCTCGCGAAGGCGGAGTGTCAGGCGCCAGTGACGTCATCTGGAAGACCGCATTCGCGAGCAGGCTCGCTCCCACATTTGATTTGTGTCTGGCATGACTGCCACACCTTCACTTGTCCCACCTCCCTCGCCCGTGTAGAAAGCCCCTTCCAGAAATCTCGCACAAGGACTTTCGATGAAGGCGCTGCCCTGGCTCTATCTCGCGCTGCTCGGCCTCGGTTACGGACTGGCCCTGAGCTACGGCCAGCTCGGTTGGCTGGCATTGATCTCCGTGGGGCTTTTGCTGTTCGCCGCGTTCGCCGTGCGTCAGCAAGAGGTGCCGGTCGCGCGTTGGCTCGGCCATGGCCTGTTCATCGTTCTGGCCGTGGCACTGGCGATGCACTGGCTGCCGGGCTTCGCCAACGGCCGGGTGATCAATCCGCAACGTTTCACTGACAACGCGGTGCCGTTCGCGATGTACTTCAATCTCGACAAACCGCTGGTGGGCTTATGGTTGCTGCTGGTTTGTCCGTGGATCGTCGCGCGGCGATCGTTGCGCCTGACGGTCTATGCCACCGCCCTCGCCCTGACGCTGTGCGCGATTCTCGCCCTCGGCGGCGCGCTTTTACTTGGCGTGATCGCCTGGGCACCGAAATGGCCGGATCAGGCCTGGCTGTGGGTGCTGAACAATCTGCTGCTGGTGACGCTGGTCGAGGAAGCGCTGTTTCGCGGCTATATACAGGGCGGGCTGAGCCGTCGCCTCAAGCACCTGCCCTACGGCGACAACCTCGCGCTGCTGTTGGCCTCGCTGTTGTTTGGTCTGGTGCATGCCGGCGCTGGCTGGACCTGGGTGTTGCTGGCGGGACTGGCCGGGGTCGGCTATGGTCTGGCCTACCGTTTCGGCGGACTGGGCGCGGCGATCGCCACCCATTTCGGCCTGAACCTGTTGCACTTCGGCCTGTTCACCTATCCGATGCTGGCCAGTTGACGCAAGCGCGGTTTTGCGACGCCGTACTTAAATCTGAAAAAAAACTTCAATAAAAACCTGTCGGCGCCGACAACCATTCAAAGCCTTGCGGATTGAAAAACCATGCGTAACAACCAGCCCATTACACAACGCGAGCGGACCTTTCCAGCTCAGCAACGGTTGATTTCCACCACCGATGCCAAGGGCATGATCACCTACTGCAACGACGCGTTCGTTGAAATCAGCGGGTTTTCGCGAGAGGAACTGATCCGTGCGCCGCACAATCTGGTCCGTCACCCTGACGTGCCGTCGGCGGTGTTCTCGCACATGTGGGGCACACTGAAACAAGGCTTGCCATGGATGGGCATCGTCAAGAATCGCTGCAAATCCGGTGACCACTATTGGGTTAACGCCTATGTCACACCGGTGTTCGATGGCAGCCAGGTGATCGGTTACGAGTCCGTGCGCGTCAAGCCCACCGCCGAACAGATCCGCCGCGCCGAAGCGCTCTACCAACGCATCAACCAGGGCAAGTCGGCGATTCCTTCGACGGACAAATGGCTGCCGCTCCTGCAGGACTGGCTGCCGTTCATTCTGGTCAGCCAGCTGAGCTTCATGATTGGCGCGACGCTGAACTCGCAGTGGGGCTTCGCCCTCGCCGCCGGTTTGTCGGTGCCGCTGGGCCTGATGGGCCTGCAATGGCAGCAACGCGGGCTCAAGCGCCTGCTGCGCCTGGCCGAACAGACCACCTCCGACCCGCTGATCGCGCAGATGTACACCGACAGCCGTGGCGCCCAGGCGCGTCTGGAAATGTCGATCCTCAGCCAGGAAGCACGCCTGAAAACCTGTCTGACCCGCCTGCAGGACACCGCCGAGCACTTGACCGAACAGGCCAAGCAGTCCGACGCCCTGGCGCACAACAGCTCAACCGGCCTGGAACGCCAGCGCGTGGAAACCGAACAGGTCGCCACCGCCGTCAACCAGATGGCCGCCACCACCCAGGAAGTCGCCAGCCACGTACAGCGCACCGCTGACGCCACCCAGGAAGCCAACCGCCTGACCGGGCGTGGCCGCGACATTGCCGGGGAAACCCGCGAAGCGATTCAGCGCCTGTCGGTAGTCGTCGGCGAAACCGGCCTGACCGTGACGCAACTGGCCAAGGACAGCGACGAAATCGGCGGCGTGGTCGACGTGATCAAAGGCATCGCCGACCAGACCAACCTGCTCGCCCTCAACGCTGCAATTGAAGCAGCGCGTGCCGGTGAAATGGGCCGTGGTTTTGCGGTCGTGGCTGACGAAGTCCGCCAACTGGCGCAACGCACCAGCGAATCCACCGGGCAGATTCATGCCCTCATCGCCAAGTTGCAACAGACCGCCTCCAGCGCCGTGCAAACCATGGAAGCCGGGCATCGCCAGGCTGAAGAAGGCGTGGCCCGGGTCCTGGAAGCGGATCAGGCACTGGTCGGCATCAGCGAAGCGGTGGCCAACATCACCGACATGACCACCCAGATCGCCGCCGCGACCGAAGAGCAAAGTGCCGTGGCTGAAGAGATCAGCCGTAACATCAGCAATATCTCGGAACTGGCGGATCAGACCTCGGAACAAGCGCACAACTCGGCGTTGCTCAGTGAAGAACTGACGAAGACGGCCAACACGCAGTATTCGTTGGTGGCGCGGTTTAACCGCTGATTGGATGGCTGGAATGAAAAAACCCGGATGGCGTGAGCTTTCCGGGTTTTTTGTTGTGTCAATGAACTACTCAATAGGACTTGAGTAGTTCAGTCGTGCATTGCGCCGCCTGCAAAACCGAGACATCTAATATTGAACTTCATCAGAAAGTTTTGCGCTGCACATTCGGAAATCCTGGCGAAAATCCACAGAACACAGCGTATGTCTACTGTCAGGTCTTACAGTAGACATTCAAGCTTCAGGGGCATATCTATAAATCGTTGAACAGATGGTTTTCATTGTTATCACGATATGACCAAGGAGCTAAAAAATGAGTAAACATAGCATCCTCATCCCAAAACCAGGTGCCATTGCAAAACAGTCTAATGTCTTCACTTGGCAATTCGGCACCAACCCTGAAACCACGGCCACTATAATTTCTTTTGAGCTACGTCATTTTATTCCGACGGGCGAAAAGAGCTGGTCAATCTCAGGGTCCACAGGAACGCTGGAGGAGAAGAACATCTTTCTCTACTCTTTCTCGATCCCCTATACCAGTGACGCCCCGTTCCATAAAACCTATACGCTAGAAGACGGGCTGACATTCCAGCACGGCCACTCGTCACCTGGACCCTCTGGGTTTTATGGATTTACTTATGTTGATGCTGATGAAGCCACGGTCACTATCGACATCCATCCCACCAAGGGGATTGCTAAAGGTACATTTGAAGCAAAGTTCAAAAGCCATGGATACCGAACGCAGCCTATAGGTACTTTCAACTTGTTTAGGGATGATTTGTGATTTTTCGCGACAACGTTTCGATCAGATTGCATCCCCGCCCTTTCAGCCGTATGGCGCTTCGCGAACAGGCTCACTCCCACACTGGATCTGCGCTGATCACAGATTAGGTGCCAGACACCAATCCCCTGTGGGAGCGAGCCTGCTCGCGAAGAGGCCATAACAGCCAGCGAAATTATTGAGGCAACTTCAGCTTATCCAGCAGTCGATTGACCAACAGTTCGTTGAGCATGATCACCTGTTGCAGCGCCAGCAGTGGTTTGCGTTCCGGGCCGCCTATCGAGTTGGCGATGTTACCGGCCATGGCATGCGCGTATGAAAGCGACTCGCAGGCCTCGACCAACAGGGTTTCGTCATCCAGCGTGGGGTCCACGACATAGATCGGGCGATATTTTGGAGAGCTTGGTGGAGCGGCCAGATCTTCGGGTTTGAGGTAGTAATCGAGGGCGCGGTCGGTGGCTTCCTGGATTTTTTGCGGATCGAGAGCGCGGTCGTGGGGGGGTGGCGGGTTGGGGGTGACTTTGAACATGGGCGTACTCCGGTTTCGAATATTGGGAGCCAACACCCTCGCTACCAAACGAAAGGTGGTGGTCATACGCAGGTTGGTAGACCGGTCGAAACAGGAAACCCGGCGCTCACAAAGGAGCCCCACGCATGCCCACCATAAAAGTCGAGCCCCGAAACGGGACTGCATACGGTGACGCTATACAACGGTTTCGACGCGGGCTACCAAACCCCATCACTGTTTTTCAGTGACAGACAAACGATATAGCCCGCCGCCTAGACGCGTAAGCCGGCGGATTCTGGCGTAGGCGTAGGCAATGGCGCAAGGAGTTGTAGCCGGGATGGCGTAACGGGTCGTGTAGTTTAAACATTGGTATTTGATGATGTTTAAGTTCAGAGATTGCCTCTGACAGGCAGGTGGTTTGATGTCGTCTGGAAGGGAGCTTTCGCGAGCAGGCTCGCTCCCACATTTGGATCGGGTACATCAGTGAGGGATTGGTCGGCTTGGAGGCCGCCATCGCTGGCAAGCCAGCTCCCACAGGGATTTGGTCCAAACGGTAGAGATTGGTCGACTGGGAGACCGCCATCGCGAGCTGGCTCACTTCTCCAAGGAGCGCGGTGTACATCAGGAAGAATCAGGTCGGCTGTCAGGCCGCCTTCGCGAGCAGGCTCGCTCCCACATTTGGATCGGGTATATCAGTGGGGGATTGGTCGGCTTGGAGGCTGCCATCGCTGGCAAGCCAGCTCCCACAGGGATTTGGTCCAAACGGTAGAGATTGGTCGACTGGGAGACCGCCATCGCGAGCAGGCTCACTTCTACAAGGAGCGCGGTGTACATCAGGAAGAATCAGGTCGGCTGTCAGGCCGCCTTCGCGAGCAGGCTCGCTCCCACATTTAGATCGGGTACATCAGTGGGGGATTGGTCGGCTTGGAGGCCGCCATCGCTGGCAAGCCAGCTCCCACAGAGATTTGGTCCAAACGGTAGAGATTGGTCGACTGGGAGACCGCCATCGCGAGCTGGCTCACTTCTACAAGGAGCGCGGTGTACATCAGGAAGAATCAGGTCGGCTGTCAGGCCGCCTTCGCGAGCAAGCTCGCTCCCACAGAAAAGCAAGGCAGCGCAGCTGCCCGCGGCGAAGCCGCACCACTCAACGATGAGCGCAAGCTCGAGTGCTCTTGATCTTGATCCACCGGCGACGTCGGAAGGCTGAGTGGAGGGATTGATCCGGGGGTGGGAGCGCAGCGACCGTCTGGCGCAGCCAGACACAGCGGAAGGAGGTGCAGCGAAGCAAACCGGAGCCGCTGCGCCCGGATCGATCCCGGAGCGAAGGGACCCGAGCTTGCGAGGGCCGAACGCAGGAGCTAGCGTTTTTTGCTTACTTTTTTTGGCGCTTGTAAAAAAGTAAGTCGCCGTCAGGCGAAACCGCCAGCCGCAGCTCCCGAAGCAACGGATATGCCCCCAAAAGCAAGATCAACAACTACCCCCTCACCCCAAAGATGGCGAAGGGAAAGGGAGCAGGTCTTCATGCAACGCAAAATCCCGGCCCGGCTCAAAATCAGTCACCGAGAAATTCAGCCACCTTCTGCGCAGCACCCGCCAAATGATCGGAATGCGCAAAGCCAGAAGCCTTGAGCGGCTTCAAATCATGATCCCCCGCCACCAACCAAAACACCTCAATCCCCGGCGCTAACGAATAGCCCTCAACCGCCTCGCGATTCCCCAGAGCGTCCCGCTCTCCCTGCACAATCAACGCCCGCGTGCGCAACGAAGCCAAATGCTCAACCCGAGGTTTCTCCGGCTTCCCCACCGCATAAAACGGATACCCCAGACATACCAACGCATCCACCCCCAACTCATCCGCCACCAGACTCGCCATCCGCCCGCCCATCGACTTGCCGCCAATCGCCAACGGCCCAGCGACATGACGCCGCACAACCGCAAACACCTCCCGCCAACATTCCTGCAACTTGCCAGCAGGATTCGGCGGCCGCTTAACCCCATCCACCCGCCGCTGCGCCATATAGGGAAACTCAAAGCGCAACACGTTGACCCCAAGCCTGGCAAGGCGCCCAGCCATGTCGTTCATCCAGTCGCTATCCATCGGCGCCCCCGCCCCGTGCGCCAGAATCAGCGTTGCCGAAGCCTCACCAACAGCGGCATCCCAAAGCCACCCATGATCGAGCACACACTGCGCCCATTGATCCCCGTCAATACTGGCCTTGTGCTGTTTGTCCATGCTTGCCTCGCTTTTAGTCTGCCTATAACTCCAGGCGAAGGATTCGCGTCGTTTGCGCGCGCTCACTTCGGCTGAACCGTGGATGGGGAACCATGAACACTTCTATCAGTACCGCCTACAACTACAAGGTGGTCCGCCAATTCGCCATTATGACGGTGGTGTGGGGCATCGTCGGCATGGGCCTCGGGGTTTTTCTCGCGGCGCAATTGGTCTGGCCGGAACTCAACTTCAATTTGCCCTGGACCAGTTTCGGCCGTCTGCGCCCGCTGCACACCAACGCGGTGATCTTCGCCTTCGGTGGCTGCGCGCTGTTCGCCAGCTCTTTTTATTCGGTGCAACGCACCTGCCAGACGCAATTGTTCGCGCCGCAAATCGCCGCGTTCTGCTTCTGGGGCTGGCAACTGGTGATCCTGTTGGCGGCGATCAGCCTGCCGTTGGGTTACACCAGTTCCAAGGAATATGCCGAGCTGGAATGGCCGATCGACATCCTGATCACCATCGTCTGGGTCGCCTATGCGATCGTGTTCTTCGGCACGATCATGCAGCGCAAAACCAAACACATTTATGTGGGCAACTGGTTCTTCGGCGCGTTCATCATCACCGTGGCGATTCTGCACATCGTCAACAACCTTGAGTTGCCGGTGAGTTTCACCAAGTCCTACTCGGTGTACGCCGGTGCAACCGACGCGATGGTGCAGTGGTGGTACGGCCACAACGCTGTGGGCTTTTTCCTCACCGCCGGTTTCCTCGGGATGATGTATTACTTCGTGCCGAAACAGGCCGAACGTCCGGTGTATTCGTATCGCCTGTCAATCGTGCACTTCTGGGCCTTGATCACCCTGTACATCTGGGCCGGCCCGCACCACTTGCACTACACCGCGCTGCCGGACTGGGCACAGTCACTGGGCATGGTGATGTCGCTGATCCTGCTGGCACCGAGCTGGGGCGGCATGATCAACGGCATGATGACCCTCTCGGGCGCCTGGCATAAGTTGCGCAGCGACCCGATTCTGCGTTTCCTCGTGGTCTCGCTGGCGTTCTACGGCATGTCGACCTTCGAAGGTCCGATGATGGCCATCAAGACTGTCAACGCCCTCTCCCACTACACCGACTGGACGATCGGCCACGTACACGCCGGCGCACTCGGCTGGGTGGCGATGATCTCGATCGGCGCGCTGTACCACATGATCCCGAAAATCTTCGGCAAAGCGCAGATGCACAGCGTCGGCCTGATCAATGCGCATTTCTGGCTGGCCACCATCGGCACCGTGCTCTACATCGCCTCGATGTGGGTCAACGGCATCGCCCAGGGCCTGATGTGGCGCGCAGTCAACGAGGACGGCACGCTGACGTATTCCTTCGTCGAAACCCTGGTGGCCAGCCATCCGGGCTTTGTCGTGCGGCTGATCGGCGGGGCGATTTTCCTCAGCGGCATGTTGCTGATGGCTTACAACACCTGGCGCACCGTGCGGGCCTCGCAGCCTGCCGACGTCGTCGCTGCCGCGCAGATGGCCTGAGGAGTCCGCCATGAAACACGAAACGATTGAAAAGAACGTCGGCCTGCTGATGCTGCTGATGGTGTTCGCCGTGAGCATTGGCGGCCTGACCCAGATCGTCCCGCTGTTCTTCCAGGACGTCACCAACAAACCGGTGGAGGGCATGAAGCCCTATACCGCGCTGCAACTGGAAGGTCGCGACATCTACATCCGCGAAGGCTGCGTCGGTTGCCACTCGCAGATGATCCGTCCGTTCCGCGCCGAAACCGAACGCTACGGGCACTACTCGGTGGCCGGTGAAAGCGTCTGGGATCACCCGTTCCTGTGGGGTTCGAAACGTACCGGGCCGGACCTCGCCCGGGTCGGCGCGCGTTACTCGGATGACTGGCACCGCGCGCACTTGTACAACCCGCGCAACGTCGTGCCGGAGTCGAAGATGCCGGCCTACCCGTGGCTGGTCACCCAAGCGGTCGACAGCAGCCACACCGAAACCAAGCTCAAAACCATGCGTACCCTCGGCGTGCCGTATACCGATGACGACATCAGCGGCGCAGTCGCCAGCCTCAAGGGCAAGACCGAAATGGACGCCCTCGTTTCCTATCTGCAAGTGCTCGGCACTGCAATCAAGAGCAAGAGGTGAGCCATGGTCATTGAAATGAGTGCAGGCCTGATTCGCGGTCTCGGCACGGTCGTGGTGTTCGTCGCGTTCGTCGGCCTGACCTTGTGGGTGTTCAACCGCAAGCGCACCCCGGAATTCGCCGAAGCACGCCTGCTGCCGTTCGCCGACGAGCCACTACCCGAAACAATTTCAGCCCCTGAAACAAGGAGTACCCGGCCATGACCACCTTCTGGAGTACGTGGATCTGCGTACTGACCATTGGCAGCCTGATCGGCCTGACCTGGCTGCTGATCGGCACCCGCCGGGGCGAGACCAAGGGCAGTGTCGACCAGACCATGGGCCACAGCTTCGACGGCATCGAGGAGTACGACAACCCGCTGCCGCAGTGGTGGTTCATGCTGTTCGCCGGCACGCTGGTGTTCTCGGTGGGTTATCTGATTCTCTATCCGGGCCTGGGCAACTGGAAAGGCATCCTGCCCGGCTATGAGGATGGCTGGACAGGCGTGCACGAATGGGAAAAGGAAATGAACAAGGCGGACGCCCGGTTCGGGCCGATCTTCGCCAAATTCGCGGCGATGCCGCTGGAAGAAGTGGCCAAGGATCCGCAGGCGCTGAAAATGGGCGGTCGTCTGTTCGCCTCCAATTGCTCGGTGTGCCACGGCTCGGATGCCAAGGGCGCGTTCGGCTTCCCTAACCTTGCCGACAGCGACTGGCGCTGGGGCGGCGATGCCGAGACGATCAAGGCCACCATCATGGGTGGACGGATGGCGGCAATGCCGGCCTGGGGCGAAGTGCTCGGTGAGGCCGGGGTGAAAAACGTTGCCGCCTACGTGCGCCACGAACTGGCCGGCCTGCCGCTACCCGCCGACAGCAAGGCAGACCTGCAAGCCGGACAGCAGGCGTTCAGCACCACGTGCGTGGCTTGCCACGGCGCAACTGGCCAAGGCACCCCTGCCATGGGCGCACCGAATCTTACCCACCCGGCCGGCTTCATTTATGGCACCAGCCTGACCCAACTGGAGCAGACCATTCGCCATGGTCGTCAGGGGCATATGCCGGCGCAGAACGAGATGTTGGGCAACGACAAAGTGCAATTGCTCGCCGCTTATGTGTACAGCCTGAGCCACGGATTGAACACAGAAAAACTGATAACTGAAGACAGCAAGAAATAGCAATTGCGTACACCACTGCCGCAGCTTTCTCGCTGCGGCAGTTTCCCGCCCCTTTGCGACGCATTGTCGCACCCCTTGGATCCTCTCCTTTCGGAACCCCGGATTCGGGTCTACGCTTCATCGAAGCGGACCGGCTGAAGTCGGTTTCCAGATCAATCCCGAACGATGCGCACCGTGAACCGGTTGATGGATTCGCCGCAAACGCAGGTAGATAACGGCTGTTGCGCCGATCGCCCGCAATTTCCCGATCACGACCTGTGAACGGGCACCGTTGACGGCGATCCGGATTGCGAGCTTTTTACGCGCACTGCGACATTTTGTCAGAGGCCATTTTTGACCCTACGCGGCGCATGGAAAGGCCGCAGAATCAGCGTTGGAAAGCATTGACCCAGGTCATGGCGCGTTGCAATGACCCCCTGCTTTATACATACTTGCGGCCGATTTTATCCCTATAAAAATACCCAAACCGTGGAACCTTAGAATGAGCACAGCAATCAGTCCGACTGCTTATAACTATAAGGTAGTCCGCCAGTTCGCCATCATGACGGTGGTCTGGGGGATCCTTGGCATGGGGCTCGGTGTCTTCATTGCCTCGCAACTGGTCTGGCCGGAACTGAACTTCGGTCTGCCGTGGACGAGCTTTGGACGCCTGCGCCCGTTGCACACAAACCTGGTGATTTTCGCCTTCGGCGGTTGTGCACTGTTTGCCACTTCCTACTATGTCGTGCAGCGAACCTGCCAGACGCGACTGATTTCCGACAGCCTCGCGGCCTTTACCTTCTGGGGCTGGCAAGCGGTCATCGTCGGCGCAATCATTACCTTGCCGCTGGGTTACACCACCACCAAGGAATACGCCGAGCTGGAATGGCCGATCGCCATTTTGCTGGCCATTGTCTGGGTCACCTACGGTCTGGTGTTCTTCGGCACCATCACCAAGCGCAAAACCAAGCACATCTATGTCGGCAACTGGTTCTACGGCGCGTTCATCGTCGTCACCGCGATGCTGCACATCGTCAACCACATGTCGCTGCCGGTCAGCCTGTTCAAGTCGTACTCGGCCTACTCCGGCGCCACTGACGCGATGATCCAGTGGTGGTACGGCCACAACGCGGTGGGCTTCTTCCTCACCACCGGTTTCCTCGGGATGATGTACTACTTCGTGCCGAAACAGGCCGAACGCCCGATCTACTCCTATCGTCTGTCGATCGTGCACTTCTGGGCGCTGATCACCCTGTACATCTGGGCTGGCCCGCACCACCTGCACTACACCGCCCTGCCGGACTGGGCGCAATCGCTAGGCATGGCGATGTCGATCATCCTCCTGGCGCCAAGCTGGGGCGGCATGATCAACGGCATGATGACCCTGTCGGGCGCCTGGCATAAGTTGCGCACCGACCCGATCCTGCGCTTCCTCGTGGTGTCGCTGGCGTTCTACGGCATGTCGACCTTCGAAGGGCCGATGATGGCGATCAAGACCGTCAACTCGCTCTCGCACTACACCGACTGGACCATCGGCCACGTCCACGCCGGCGCCCTCGGTTGGGTAGCGATGATCTCGATCGGCGCGATCTACCACATGATCCCGAAACTGTTCGGCCGGGCGCAGATGCACAGCACCGGGCTGATCAACGCGCACTTCTGGCTCGCCACCATCGGCACCGTGCTCTACATCGCGTCGATGTGGGTCAACGGCATCACCCAGGGCCTGATGTGGCGTGCAATCAACGATGACGGCACCCTCACCTACTCGTTCGTCGAAGCGCTGCAGGCCAGCCACCCGGGCTTCATCGTCCGCGCGCTGGGCGGTGCTTTCTTTGCCAGCGGCATGCTGCTGATGGCTTACAACGTGTACCGCACTGTCCGTGCGTCGGATCCGGTTGAAGCCGAAGCCGCCGCCAAGATTGCCGTCGTTGGAGCTCACTGATGAAGCATGAAGCTGTCGAGAAGAATATTGGCCTGCTGGCCTTCTTCATGGTCATCGCCGTCAGCGTCGGTGGCCTGACCCAAATTGTTCCGCTGTTCTTCCAGGACGTCACCAACAAGCCGGTCGAGGGCATGAAGCCGCGCTCGGCGCTGGAACTGGAAGGCCGCGACGTGTACATCGCCAACGGTTGTGTCGGCTGCCACTCGCAGATGATCCGCCCGTTCCGCGCTGAAACTGAACGCTATGGCCACTATTCGGTCGCCGGTGAAAGCGTCTGGGACCACCCGTTCCTGTGGGGTTCCAAACGTACCGGCCCGGATCTGGCCCGTGTGGGCGGTCGTTACTCCGATGACTGGCAACGTGCGCACTTGTACAACCCGCGCAACGTGGTCCCCGAGTCGAAAATGCCGGCTTACCCGTTCCTCGTGGAAAACAAGCTCGACGGCAAGGAAACCGCGAAAAAAATGGAAGTCTTGCGCACCCTCGGCGTGCCGTACACCGACGAAGACATCGCCGGTGCACAGGATGCCGTGAAGGGCAAAACCGAAATGGACGCGCTGGTGGCCTATCTGCAAGGCCTGGGCACCATCATCAAAAGCAAACGGTGAATCTGATGGATATCGGGATGATTCGAGGCCTGGGCACCGTTGTCGTGATGGTGGCCTTCATCGGTCTGGCCTTGTGGGTGTTCAGCCCCAAGCGCAAGTCAGAGTTTGACGACGCGACCATGCTGCCTTTTGCGGATGATCCCGAAGCCATCAAGCACGTCGAGCAAGCTTCTAGGAGTAACAAAGAATGACTACATTCTGGAGTCTGTACGTCACAGTCCTCAGTCTCGGTACGATCTTCGCCCTGACCTGGCTGCTGCTGTCGACCCGCAAGGGCCAGCGCAGCGAACAGACGGACGAGACGGTCGGCCACTCCTTCGACGGGATCGAGGAGTACGACAACCCGCTGCCGAAATGGTGGTTCATGCTGTTCGTCGGCACCATCATTTTTGCCCTGGGTTATCTGGTGCTGTACCCGGGTCTGGGCAACTGGAAAGGTCTGCTGCCGGGCTACAACTATCTGGATACCGAGAAACAGACCGCGTTCGCCAACGGCCAGACCGGCTGGACCGGCGTCCACGAGTGGGAAAAGGAAATGGCCCGTTCGGACGCTCGCTTCGGTCCGATTTTCGCCAAGTTCGCGGCGATGCCGATCGAAGAAGTCGCCAAGGATCCGCAAGCACTGAAGATGGGCGGCCGTCTGTTCGCGTCCAACTGCTCGGTGTGCCACGGTTCCGACGCCAAGGGCGCCTACGGCTTCCCCAACCTGACCGACGCCGACTGGCGCTGGGGCGGTGAGCCGGAAACCATCAAGACCACCATCATGGGCGGCCGCCACGCGGTGATGCCGGCGTGGGCGGAAGTGATCGGTGAGCAAGGCGTGGCTGACGTAGCGGCCTTCGTGGTGACCAATCTCGACGGGCGCAAACTGCCGGAAGGCACCAAGGCCGACCCGGCCAACGGCCAGAAACTCTTCGCCGCCAACTGCGTGGCTTGTCACGGCCCTGCCGGTAAAGGCACCCCGGCCATGGGTGCGCCCGACCTGACCCATCCGGGCGCATTCATCTACGGCTCGAGCTTCGCGCAACTGCAGCAGACCATCCGTTACGGTCGTCAGGGCCAGATGCCTGCGCAGGAACAACTGCAGGGCAATGACAAGGTGCACCTGCTGGCGGCGTATGTTTACAGTCTGTCTCACGGTGAAAAAGCACCGGAGGCGAAGGCTGAGTAAGGCCAACGCTTGAAGCAAAAAAGGCCCCGCCAATGGGAATTGGCGGGGCCTTTTTTCATGCTGGCATTCACGATTCGAAACGGTTGCTCGATGGACCTGAGCTGAGATGCACGGTAGGTTTTTTTCGCCCCCGATAATCCATATCGGGCCACTTCAAGGATGAAGCCCAATGTCGAAAGATCACCAAAGCGCACTGCAAAATCAGCCTCAACCCGGCTCTACCCATAGGGCAGGGTTCGAACGAACATCTGTGAAACCGTTACTCGAGGTATCGCAGCAAACCATGAACAGCCCCGGCGACGGTGGCGGACTCGACGGCCTCGGCGGCGGTAGATTGCTCTGACAAGGGCAGCAAAAACACCGAATTTACGCCCTGTATCCAGTGCCTCACGCCTTGGCGGGAGGCGCCTTCGCCGGTGCCCTTATGAAAGTGACAAACCGATCGTCCCCGACCTGCCTTTTCGATTGCGGTGAAAACCTCAAAATAGTAACGTTCCTACATCAGAATTTCTGGAGGCCAAACATGATGGCCATCACCACCATTTCCAGCCGCGAGTTCAATCAGGACACCAGTGCAGCCAAAAAAGCCACGCGTCAAGGTCCAGTAATCATTACTGACCGAGGCAGGCCTGCCCACGTATTGCTCAGCATTGAGGAGTACCAGAAACTGACCGGTTGCGAGACCAGCATCGTTGAGCTACTGGCGATGCCGAATGCGCTTGAAATCGAATTCGAACCCGAGCGCGCTGTAATCACTCCTCGCAGCGTGGACCTTTCCTGATGTTCCTACTGGATACCAATGTAGTTTCCGAGCTGCGGAAAAAACAAGCCGACAGGCATGTGGTGAAATGGGCAAACAGCGTTTCCCCAGCCAGCCTGTATCTATCTGCAATCACTGTGCTGGAACTGGAAACGGGCGCCCTGCGTATCGAACGTCGTGACCCTTCACAAGGCCAGCTGCTGCGCAACTGGCTGGAACATCACGTCAAACCGGCGTTCTCTGGAAGAATCCTGCCTGTCGATACCAGCGTCGCCACCCGGTGCGCACGATTGCATGTTCCCGACCGCAGCAGTGAATGCGACGCCTTGATCGCCGCCACCGCGCTTGTGCACGGGCTTACGCTGGTAACTCGCAACATTGCGGACTTTCAACTCAGCGGCGTCAATCTGATCAACCCATGGATCGCTGCCAATAACTGACTGCTGAACACCCCGCCCTATCACCGGCGGGGCTTTTTTCATGGGCGTTGGGCAAAGATTGAATGCACAACCGTGGTATCGATCAGCGTCCGCTCACGCCACTGGTTGTTCTTCACCAGATAGATCTGCAAATGCTTGCGATCCTCGGTGAAATTCGCAGTCAGGTAGGTTTGCTGAGAGGTGCTTCCGCTGAGATACATGGGGACGCTGCCCTCCCAGTAGGAACTTCCTCCCTCGGTATGCAGGTGGCCGGCGAAAATGGCCGTCACCTGGTACTTGTTGACCATGTCATGGAAACGCTTCTTCTGCTCGGGGCTGCCCTGGTGCCGCAAGGGTTTGTGCATATTGATAATGATGGCGTAGCCCGACGCTCGCGCCAGTCGCAGATCGGTCTCGAGCCAGTCCAGTGCGTCGTTGATTTCGAACGTTGTCGGGTTCAACGGATGAGCAATCCGGGCGGTATAGGTCGGCTCATTATTGAGCTGAACCATATGCACTTCGCCGATATTTTTCGAATAGGCGAGGCTACCGGAATACGTCCTGCTCAGAAAACCGTCAGTGATTTTCAGATCAAAGTTATCGACTTTACCTTCATGATGCTCTTTGAACTCGACAATACTTCCTGCAGCACAGTTATTGGTAAAGCAATCATCAACATTGTTTTCATAGTCGTGATTACCCAAGCCGTAAAGATATTCACCCTTGAAGTGCCTGTTCAGCGAATCCTTCATGAACGAGCGCTGCCAGCCATGACCAAAAGCGGTTATATCGCCATTGATCATCAAAGGAACCTGCGCTTGAGAGCCGTGTTGATTTCTGAATTCGGCAATGCTCGCAAGTTGGGTTTCAATCAGCCATTTCGAGCGCGCCGTGAATTCTGAATCCGATTCGGGCTCGCGGATATCGGTCTTGTCTGTCCATGGATATTGAGTATCCGAAGTAAAGACCATATGTTTCGGCATGCCAGTTGTAGCCTGAGCGGTAATAGCCGAAGCTACCAGACAAGCACCCATAAAGGTGCTCATGAATTTATTCAAAGCCATGCTTGAAATTCCATTTCAATTAATTTTCGATACGCAAAAGAAGTTTCGCGCGAACAGAACTTATTCGAATACAGCGAAAACTTCAAAGCCTTCACCAACAACAATCGAGTGAATATATTTCAGACCCACCAACTTACAACATACCAATCAATAGAAACCCGTAGCGTCCGGCCTTACTTGTCGCCAGAATGAAAACAATCACGGGTGTTATTCAACTTGCGAAATCAACGGCAGTGAGTGAACAAGCAATTGAAAGGATGAACTAGCCACTTCGGCAAAACCGTCCATACTCAACAAGTCAATTGATCTGCGTCAGGCTTTTGCGCAATCGCTACACCATCCGCATTTTTTACCCAACGCGACCAAAGGTCGCACCCTTGAGCCAGAGCGGCAGGCGTATCATCGCGCTACTGCAACAGCCTTTTTGACCTCGGTTGGCACGTATCGACCGAGGCATTTTTCCACTGCCGTGGGATGCAATGATGAGCAATCAGATTCCGGTACACGACGTCACGCCACCGAGCAAGAACGCGAACAACAGCGTCGATCTTTATGCCTCACGAGAAAAAATCTACACCCGCGCCTTCACCGGCCTGTTCCGCAATCTGCGGATGCTCGGCGGTGCGGCGTTGTTTCTGCTGTATTTCGGCACGGTGTGGCTGAACTGGGGCGGTCACCAGGCGGTTTGGTGGAACCTGCCGGAGCGCAAGTTCTTTATCTTTGGCGCGACCTTCTGGCCACAGGATTTCATTCTGCTTTCGGGCCTGTTGATCATTGCTGCATTCGGCCTGTTCTTCATCACCGTCTATGCCGGGCGCGTCTGGTGCGGTTACACCTGCCCGCAGAGCGTATGGACGTGGATTTTCATGTGGTGTGAAAAGGTCACTGAAGGCGACCGCAATCAGCGCATCAAGCTCGACAAGGCGCCGATGAGCGCCAACAAATTCCTGCGCAAGCTGGCCAAGCACTCGCTGTGGCTGCTGATCGGTTTCGTCACCGGCATGACCTTTGTCGGCTACTTCTCGCCGATCCGCGAACTGGTTATCGAGTTCTTCACCGGCCAGGCCGATGGCTGGTCGTATTTCTGGGTCGGTTTTTTCACCCTCGCCACGTACGGCAATGCCGGTTGGTTGCGTGAGCAGGTGTGCATCTACATGTGCCCGTATGCGCGCTTCCAGAGCGTGATGTTCGACAAGGACACGCTGATTGTTTCCTACGACCCGCGCCGTGGCGAAAGCCGTGGGCCGCGCAAGAAAGGCATCGACTACAAAGCCCTGGGGCTGGGCGATTGCATCGACTGCACGATGTGCGTGCAGGTCTGCCCGACCGGCATCGACATCCGCGATGGCCTGCAGATCGAATGCATCGGCTGCGCGGCGTGCATCGACGCTTGCGACAGCATCATGGACAAGATGGATTACCCGCGCGGGCTGATCAGCTACACCACCGAACACAACCTCTCCGGGCAGAAAACCCATAAACTGCGACCGCGCCTGATCGGCTACGCCTTGGTGCTGCTGGCGATGATCAGCCTGTTGGTCGCTGCGTTCTTCATGCGTTCGCTGGTCGGCTTCGACGTCAGCAAAGACCGCGTGCTGTACCGCGAAAACGCTGAAGGCCGGATCGAAAACGTCTACAGCCTGAAGATCATGAACAAGGATCAGCGCGACCACACTTACCTGCTGCAAGCCGAGGGTCTGCCGGACCTGCGCCTGCAAGGCAAGCGCGAGATCAAGGTTGCCGCCGGGGATATCGTCAGCATGCCGGTCGAGTTGTCGAGCGCACCGGAACAACTGCCATCGAGCACCAACGAGGTGAAATTCATCCTCAAGGACGCCGATGACGACAGCGTCCACGTTGAAGCCAAGAGCCGATTCATCGGCCCACAAATCCGTTGAGAGAATTTTGAACATGCCCGCTGCAAACGCCGCAAGTCCCTGGTACAAGCACCTCTGGCCGTGGATCATCATCGCGATTCTGGCCTGCTCGGTGGCCTTGACCCTGTCGATGGTGACCATCGCGGTGAACAACCCGGACAATCTGGTCAACGACAACTATTACGAAGCAGGCAAAGGCATCAACCGTTCACTGGATCGCGAGTTGCTGGCGCAAACCCTGAAGCTGCGTGCAGCGGTGCATCTGGATGATGTGACCGGGGAAGTCGACTTGCGCTTGAACGGTGACAGCCAGCCGCAAACGCTGGAGCTGAACCTGATCTCGCCGACCCAGCCGGAGAAGGATCGCAAGATCGTTCTGACCCGCAGTGGCAGCGAGAGCGGGCGCTACATCGGCCAGTTGAGCGACAAGGTCGAAGGGCGGCGCTTTGTCGAGTTGCTCGGCAGCCAGGACGAGCACGTGTGGCGCATGTTTGAAGAAGAACTGGTCAGTCATGACAAGGAACTGCTGCTGGGTGATGAGCCATTGCAGGGTGCGGAAGATCTGAAGAAGTGAATCAAAATCAAGAGCCCCTCACCCTAGCCCTCTCCCGGAGGGAGAGGGGACTGATCTCGGTTGCTTGGAAGCGGGGCGTATGACAGTGACAATGTCGGCGACTGAAGCCGCTCTTCAGGCTCACATCGATCGGCTCCCTCTCCCTCCGGGAGAGGGCTGGGGTGAGGGCAAGCGAACACCCCCAATGCAAGGGCTCACACCCTCATCAATGCCATGACCACCCCAATCCCCTGCTACCACTGCGCCCTGCCCGTCCCGTCCGGCAGCCGCTTCACCGCCGTCGTCCTCGGGCAGGCCCGCGAGTTCTGCTGCCCGGGCTGTCAGGCGGTAGCCAAAGCCATCGTCGCCGGTGGTCTGGAAAGCTATTACCAGCATCGCAGCGAAGCGTCGGCCAATCCCGAAGCGCTGCCGGTGCAACTGACTGATGAACTGGCGCTGTACGACCGCGCCGACGTGCAGCAGCCCTTCGTGCGCCACGAAGGCGATCTGGCTGAAACCACCTTGTTGATGGAAGGCATCAGTTGCGCCGCTTGCGGCTGGCTGATCGAGAAACACCTGCGCACCCTGCCCGCCGTCGCCGAAGCGCGGTTGAACCTGTCCAACCATCGCCTGCACGTGCGTTGGGCCGACGCACAATTGCCGCTGAGCCAGATCCTCGCCGAGCTGCGCCACATCGGTTACGCCGCCCACCCGTACCAGTCCGATCGCGCCAGCGAACAATTGGCCAGCGAGAATCGCCTGGCCCTGCGCCAGCTCGGCGTCGCCGGGTTGCTGTGGTTTCAGGCGATGATGGCGACCATGGCCACCTGGCCGGAATTCAACATCGACCTCAGTCCCGAGCTGCACACGATCCTGCGCTGGGTCGCGCTGTTTCTGACCACACCGATCGTGTTCTACAGCTGCGCGCCGTTCTTCAAAGGCGCGATGCGCGATTTGCGTACGCGCCACCTGACCATGGACGTTTCTGTTTCACTGGCGATCGGCAGCGCTTACATCGCCGGGATCTGGACATCGATCACCGGGGTCGGCGAGCTGTACTTCGATGCGGTCGGCATGTTCGCGCTGTTTTTGCTCGCCGGGCGTTATCTGGAACGCCGCGCCCGCGAACGCACCGCTGCTGCCACCGCACAGCTGGTCAACCTGTTGCCCGCCTCGTGCCTGCGCCTGGATAACAACGGTCAGAGCGAACGCATCCTGCTCAGCGAGTTGCGCGTGGGCGAGCGGATTCTGGTGCAGCCGGGCTCGATTCTGCCGGCTGACGGCAAGATCATCGACGGTCAGTCGAGCATCGACGAATCGCTGCTGACTGGCGAATACCTGCCGCAGCCACGCACGCTCGGCGATGCTGTTACTGCGGGCACGCTCAATGTCGAAGGCGCATTGACCGTGCAAGTGCAGGCGCTGGGACAGGACACGCGTCTCTCCGCGATCGTGCGCCTGCTTGATCGCGCTCAGGCGGAGAAGCCGCGTCTGGCGGAAATCGCCGACCGCGCCGCGCAATGGTTTTTGCTGCTGTCGCTGATTGCGGCGGCAGTGATCGGCCTGCTGTGGTGGCAGCTGGATTCTTCACGGGCGTTCTGGATCGTCCTCGCCATGCTGGTGGCGACCTGCCCGTGCGCGCTGTCGCTGGCGACGCCGACCGCCCTCACCGCCGCCACCGGCACCCTGCACAAACTCGGCCTACTGCTGACCCGCGGCCATGTACTGGAAGGCTTGAACCAGATCGACACGGTGATTTTCGACAAGACCGGTACGCTCACCGAAGGCCGCTTGGTGCTGCGCTCGATTCGCCCGCTCGGCGCGCTCGACAGCGAACAATGCCTGAGCCTTGCCGCTGCGCTGGAAAACCGTTCGGAACACCCGATCGCCCGCGCTTTCGGGCGTGCGCCACTGGCCGCTGAGGACGTGCACAGCACACCAGGCCTGGGCTTGGAAGGCGTGGTCGGTGAGCAACGCTTGCGCATCGGTCAGGCGCCGTTCGCCTGTGCCCTGAGCGGCGCGGCACTGCCGTCAATGCCTGATGAGGCCGGACAATGGTTACTGCTCGCCGACACTCAGGGGCCGTTGGCATGGTTCGTCCTCGACGATCGCCTGCGTGACGATGCCCCCGCCCTGCTCGCGGCCTGCAAAGCGCGGGGCTGGCGCACCTTGCTGTTGTCCGGCGACAGTTCGCCGATGGTCGCCAGTGTCGCCGCCGAACTGGGCATCGACGAGGCCCGTGGCGGCTTGCGCCCGGATGACAAACTGCAAGTGCTGCAACAACTGCACAAGGAAGGGCGCAAGGTGCTGATGCTCGGCGACGGCGTCAACGACGTGCCGGTGCTGGCCGCGGCCGATATCAGCGTGGCCATGGGCTCGGCCACCGATCTGGCGAAAACCAGCGCCGATGCAGTGTTGCTGTCCAATCGCCTTGACGCTCTGGTGCAAGCCTTCACGCTGGCGCGACGCACGCGCCGGGTAATCATCGAAAACCTGCTGTGGGCGGCGCTGTACAATGGCCTCATGTTGCCGTTCGCCGCCCTCGGCTGGATCACACCGGTGTGGGCGGCGGTCGGTATGTCGATCAGTTCGCTGACCGTGGTGCTCAACGCCCTGCGCCTGACTCGCCTGCCGAGCGCGCCGGCCGCCGGCAGCCCGACCCAAACCCGCCCGCTGCCGGCCTGAGCCGCGCGAGCCTGGAGTTACCCATGCCAGCTCTCTACGTGATGATTCCCGCTGCCTTGCTGATCGTCGCCATCGCCGTGTACATCTTCTTCTGGGCGGTGGACAGCGGCCAGTACGACGACCTCGACGGCCCGGCGCACAGCATCCTGTTTGACGATCAGGATCCCAACCACACCGCTGCGGTGGACGAAGCCAACGCCGGCAAACCGGACGACAAGGCGCCGCCCCATGCTTGAACTGGCGCCCCTGCTGGTCTCGGCGCTGATCCTCGGCCTGCTCGGAGGCGGCCACTGTCTGGGTATGTGCGGCGGCCTGATGGGCGCGCTGACCCTGGCGATTCCCAAAGAGCAGCGCAGCCGGCGCTTTCGTCTGTTGCTGGCGTATAACCTCGGGCGGATTCTCAGTTATGCCACGGCGGGATTGCTCATCGGTCTCGCCGGCTGGGCCGTCGCCAACAGCCCGGCGGCGCTGTTCATGCGTGTGCTGGCCGGGTTGCTGCTGATCGCCATGGGTTTGTATCTGGCCGGTTGGTGGAGCGGGTTGACGCGTATCGAAGCTGTAGGGCGTGGTTTGTGGCGCTTTATTCAACCGGTGGCGAATCGCTTGCTGCCGGTTTCCAGCCTGCCGCGTGCCTTGCTGCTCGGTGCGCTGTGGGGCTGGCTGCCGTGCGGACTGGTTTACAGCACCTTGCTGTGGAGCGCGAGTCAGGGTAATGCGCTGGACAGTGCATTGCTGATGCTCGCTTTCGGCCTCGGCACCTGGCCGGTGCTGCTCGCCACCGGGCTGGCGGCTGAACGGGTCACGGCGATCCTGCGCAAACGCAGCGTGCGCATGGCGGGTGGCTTGCTGGTGATTGTGTTTGGCCTGTGGACCTTGCCCGGGCCGCATCAGCATTGGCTCATGGGCCATTAAATGTGTGGGGCGGCCTTCGCGAGCAGGCTCGCTCCCACAGGTCTTGAGTACGCTGCAAATCCAATGTGGGAGCGAGCCTGCTCGCGATGACGCCCGCATGAACAACGCAAATCCCCGCCGTTGATGCAAATCAAGATGCCCTGCAATGCCCTCCCCTAGACTCGCCACACTGCCAGCCTATCCGGGGGAATGCCCGCATGCTCGACGCCATTCGTTGGGACTCTGATCTGATCCGCCGCTACGATCTGGCGGGGCCACGCTACACCTCGTACCCGACCGCCGTGCAATTTCACGGTCAGGTCGGCACTTTCGACCTGTTCCATGCCCTGCGCGACAGCCGCAAGGCGCAGCGGCCGTTGTCGCTGTACGTGCATGTGCCGTTCTGCGCGAACATTTGCTACTACTGCGCCTGCAACAAGGTCATCACCAAGGATCGCGGTCGCGCGCAACCGTATCTGCAACGGCTCGAGCAGGAAATCCAGTTGATTGCCTGCCACCTCGACCCGGCGCAAACCGTCGAGCAACTGCATTTCGGTGGCGGCACACCGACCTTTCTCAGCCACGACGAGTTGCGTCAGTTGATGGCGCACCTGCGCAAGCATTTCAATTTGCTCAACGATGACTCGGGCGATTACGGCATTGAAATCGACCCGCGCGAAGCCGACTGGTCGACCATGGGCCTGCTGCGCGAACTGGGTTTCAACCGGGTCAGCATTGGCTTGCAAGATCTTGACCCGGCGGTGCAGCGCGCGGTCAATCGCCTGCAAAGCCTGGAAGAAACCCGCGCGGTGATCGATGCGGCGCGAACCCTGCAATTTCGCTCGATCAACATCGATCTGATTTATGGCCTGCCCAAGCAGACACCCGACAATTTCGCCCGCACCGTCGAGGAAGTGATCAGCCTGCAACCGGATCGCCTCTCGGTATTCAACTATGCGCACCTGCCGGAACGCTTCATGCCGCAACGGCGAATCAACAGCAGCGAACTGCCGAGCCCGGCGCACAAGCTGGAAATGCTCCAGCGCACCATCGAGCAACTGACCGCTGCCGGCTACCGCTACATCGGCATGGACCACTTCGCCCTGCCTGATGACGAACTGGCGATTGCCCAGGAAGAGCAGACCCTGCAACGCAACTTCCAGGGTTACACCACCCATGGCCATTGCGACCTGATTGGCCTGGGTGTGTCGGCGATCAGCCAGATCGGCGATCTGTACTGCCAGAACAGCAGCGACCTCAACGCGTATCAGAACAGCCTCGCCAGCGCGCAGCTGGCGACCAGTCGCGGTCTGGTGTGCAACGCCGACGACCGCTTGCGCCGCGCAGTGATTCAGCAGCTGATCTGCAATTTCAAACTCGAGTTCGCCGAGATCGAGCAGCAGTTCAACATCGATTTTCAAGGCTACTTCGGCGCGCTCTGGCCGCAGTTGCAAGGTATGGCCGAGGATGGCCTGATCAGACTCGAGCGCGAGCGCATCGAGGTGTTGCCAGCGGGCCGATTGCTGGTGCGCTCGGTGTGCATGGTCTTTGATGCGTACCTGGAGCAGCAGAACCGCCAGCGTTTCTCGCGGGTGATTTAAGGCTTGGTCAGCAACGAGCCGACTTTGAGGTTCTGGTCAGGATTGAGCGCCGACTGGTTCATGACTTTCGACAGGGCGAGGTTGGCGGTGATCAGGCCACTGTTGAGGGCGGCGATGGCGCCCCGCAGTGCGGCGAGCTTGTTGATCTTTTCCTCGGTGGAGAGGGTTCTGTCTGACATGACCGCCGCCATGCGGGCTTTTTTCTCGATGATTTCTTTTTGGATCTTGCGAATCATCTTCAGCAACTGTTGGATGTTCTCCGGTAAGCCACTGTTGTCGATGTCGCTGTTCTCGCCGCCGACAGCGGCGGATTTGGCGATGGCCGCGCCGGAGAGCGACACTTTGACGCCCTCGACCAAGGTCGGGGTTGCCGTGTGCGACAAGTCTTCATCGCGATCGATTGCAGCGTCGGTGCTGGTCATCTCCGGCGAAGCGGCAACGCCGCTGCTGCCGGGGCTTAGCGTACCAATGGCGGTCATCGGGGCCTTCCTTGGTTGAGTGCTGATAGCGGGTTATCGGCCGCCGGTGCTGCGGCTTTATGTCTGTAGGACAACGCCGCCACGTGCTGGCCTGAATGTCCTCCCGTGGGTTACCCTTACGGCTTATGTGTGTTTTCCCACAAGGATTGAAGAAATGTCCGAGCCAGTCAAACTGCGCGCTCACAACCAGGCCCATTGCAAGGATTGCAGCCTGGCCCCGCTCTGCCTGCCACTTTCTCTGAATCTGGAAGACATGGATGCGCTCGACGAAATCGTTAAACGCGGCCGCCCGCTGAAGAAGGGCGAGTTCCTGTTCCGCCAGGGCGACACCTTTGATTCCGTTTATGCAGTCCGCTCTGGTGCGCTGAAAACTTTCAGCCTGAGCGATGCCGGCGAAGAGCAACTGACCGGTTTCCACCTGCCAAGCGAACTGGTTGGCCTGTCGGGCATGGACACCGAAAAACACCCGGTCTCGGCCCAGGCGCTGGAAACCACTTCGGTTTGCGAAATCCCCTTCGAGCGCCTCGACGAACTCGCGCTGCAATTGCCGCAACTGCGCCGCCAGTTGATGCGGGTGATGAGCCGCGAGATTCGTGACGACCAGCAAATGATGCTGCTGCTGTCGAAGAAAACCGCTGACGAGCGCATCGCTACTTTCCTGGTCAACCTGTCGGCACGCTTCCGCGCTCGCGGCTTCTCGGCCAACCAGTTCCGCCTGAGCATGTCGCGCAATGAAATCGGTAACTACCTGGGCCTGGCGGTGGAAACCGTGTCGCGGGTGTTCACCCGTTTCCAGCAGAACGAGCTGATTGCCGCCGAGGGCAAGGAGATCCATATTCTCGACCCGATTCAGCTGTGCGCGCTGGCCGGCGGTTCGATCGAAGGCTGATCACGACCCGCGGTTGAGCGAATCGTTTCAGCCGCGGGTATACTGCGCCGTTTGCAGCCCTGCCAGGACACCCCGATGGTCTTCGACTCCTTCGACATCAAATCCCTGATCCGCCCCGTGATCGACTTCCCGAAACCGGGCGTGATCTTTCGCGACATCACCCCGCTGTTCCAGTCGCCGACGGCCCTGCGCCTGGTGATGGACAGCTTCGCCCATCGCTACGTCGAAGCCGACTTCACCCACATCGGCGCCATGGATGCCCGTGGTTTTCTGATCGGTTCGGTACTGGCCTATCAGTTGAACAAGCCGCTGGTGCTGTTCCGCAAGCAAGGCAAACTGCCGGCGGACGTACTGGCCGAAGGTTATGCGACCGAGTACGGCGAAGCGTTTCTGGAAGTGCACGCCGACAGCCTGTGTGAAGGCGATTCGGTAGTGATGTTCGATGACCTGATCGCTACCGGCGGCACGCTGATCGCAGCAGCCAACCTGATTCGCCGCATGGGCGCGCGAGTGCATGAAGCGGCGGCGATCATTGATCTGCCGGAGCTGCAAGGCTCGCAGCGCTTGCAGGACATGGGCATTCCGACGTTTTGCCTGACGCAGTTTGCTTTGACCGATAAATAAACAGCGTCTGACAGGCCGCTTTCGCGAGCAGGCTCGCTCCCACAGGGCAATGCATTACAACTGTGGGAGCGAGCCTGCTCGCGAAGGGGCCGGCAGCTACACCGCAGGACTTAGAGCCCCATCTGCTTGCTGATGATTTCGTTCATCACTTCCCGCGTCCCGCCGCCAATCGACAGAATGCGGTTATCCCGATACAGCCGCTCCACCAGGCTTTCACGCATGTAACCGAGCCCGCCAAGGATCTGCACGGCCTCGGTGGTGATCCGGTCCGAGGTGTCGGTGGCGAAGTTCTTCGCCATGGAAATCTCCTTGATCACGCTCTGCCCCGCCGCCATTTTCGCTGCTTGCCGATATGTGAACTCCCGCGACACTTCCAGCGCCGTGGCCATTTCGGCGAGGCGATGTTTGATCACCTGAAACTTGCCGATGGGTTTGCCGAACGCCTCACGCTCGCGCGCCCACTTCAGGCTCTCCTCCAGCGCCAATTGCGCCGTCATGTTGGCCATCAGCGCCAGCGCCAGGCGTTCGCTCTGAAAATTGCCCATGATGCAGGCGAAGCCCATGTTCTCGGCGCCGATGAGGTTTCCTACAGGCACGCGGCAATCGTCGAAGAACAATTCAGCCGTGTCCGACGCCCACCAGCCCATTTTCTTCAACTGCCTACCGACACTGAACCCCGGCGTGCCCTTCTCGATCAGCAACAAACTGATGCCGCCAAACCCCGGCGCACCGGTACGCACCGCGACAGTGTAGAAGTCCGCGCGAACGCCGCTGGTGATAAAGGTCTTGCTGCCGCTGACCCGGTAGAAGTCGCCGTCACGCACGGCGCGGGTTTGCAGGTTGGCGACGTCGGAACCGCCGCCGGGCTCGGTCACCGCCAGGGCGCTGATTTTCTCACCGCTGAGCACTTGGGGGACGACCCGCTCTCGCACTTCAGGCCGCGCCCATTTGACGATCGGCGGCAAACCGATATCCAGCGAACCCAGCCCCGCCACCAGCCCGCCTGAGCCACAGCGCATCAACTCTTCACTGGCGGCGACCTTGGCGAACAGATCGCCTTCATGGCTGCCGCCGAGCGCCTCGGGATAGCCGATACCGAGAATGCCCGCCGCACCGGCCTTGAGGTACAGCTCACGGGGAAAGCTTTCGGCTTCTTCCCACTGATCGATGTCCGGCAGGATCTCGCGTTCGACAAAACGTCTGACGCTGTCGCGGACCAATTGGTGGCTGGGGTCGAAGTATTCCTGAAAGGCAGGCATGGGCGAGCTCCACGGAGGGGTTCGCCGACGTTAACCGAGCGCTTGCTTGGTTATCAATGAAATTGTGTGAATCAGATCGACCGCAGCGCGGCCATCGCTGGCAAGCCAGCTCCCACAGCGTTCGGTGTGGACACATATGCTGTGGGTCACATCCAACACTGTGGGAGCTGGCTTGCCAGCGATGTGGCCCGAAAGGGCGATAGAGACTTACAGGGAGATAGGTTTACGCCCGGCAAACGAATGCGCCAGCGTGCCGCCGTCGACCAGCTCCAGCTCACCGCCCAGCGGCACGCCGTGGGCAATCCGCGAGGCGACCAGGCCTTTGTTGTTGAGCAACTGCGCGATGTAGTGCGCCGTCGCTTCGCCTTCCACCGTCGGGTTGGTGGCGAGGATGACTTCAGTAAAGGTCCCCGCCTCTTCAATCCGCGCCATCAGTTGCGGAATGCCGATCGCTTCCGGCCCCAGGCCATCCAGCGGCGACAAGTGCCCCTTGAGCACGAAATAGCGGCCACGGAAGCCGGTCTGCTCCACCGCATAAACGTCCATCGGCCCTTCGACCACGCAGAGCAGCGTGTCATCGCGGCGCGGGTCGGCGCATTGCGGGCAGAGGTCGTCTTCGGTCAGCGTGCGGCACTGGCGGCAATGGCCAACGCCTTCCATGGCCTGGCTCAAGGCCTGGGCCAGACGCGTACCGCCGCTGCGATCACGTTCGAGCAACTGCAACGCCATGCGCTGAGCGGTTTTCTGACCCACGCCCGGCAAGGTGCGCAGAGCGTCGATCAGTTGGCGAATCAAAGGGCTGAAGCTCATGGGTAAACAGTCCGACTAAACAACGAGACGCGGTTTATACCCGCGCCTCTGGCCAGCGTCAAATCCTCAGTCCTGGGCGACCCGGACCACCAGTTTGCCGAAGTTGCGCCCTTCCAGCAGACCGATGAACGCCTCGGGCGCCTGCTCCAGGCCTTCGACCACGTCCTCACGGAATTTCACTTTGCCGTCGCGTACCCACGGCACCATGTGGCTGATGAATTCCGGCTGACGATCACCGTAATCGTCGAAGACGATGAAGCCCTGAATCCGCACACGCTTGGTGAGCAAAGTGCGTTGCAGCATCGGCAGGCGATCCGGGCCGGTCGGCGCCTCGGCAGCGTTGTAGCCGGCGATCAGGCCGCACAACGGGATGCGCGCCTTGGGGTTGAGCAACGGCAAGACCGCGTCGAAGACATGGCCGCCGACGTTCTCGTAATAGATGTCGATGCCGTTGGGACAGGCTTTGGCCAGTTGCTCGGCAAAGTCATCGGCCTTGTGGTCGATGCAGGCATCAAAACCCAGCTCCTCAACGACGTATTTGCACTTCTCGGCCCCACCGGCCACACCGACCGCGCGCAGGCCTTTGATCTTCGCCACTTGCCCGACCACCGAGCCGACGGCGCCCGACGCTGCAGCCACCACCAGGGTTTCGCCCTCTTTCGGCTGGCCGATGTCCATCAGGCCCATGTACGCGGTCATGCCCGGCATGCCCAGTACGCCGAGGGCCATCGACGGGCTCGGCAGGCCGGCCGGGATCGGCATGATGTTGCGGCCGTCGCTGATGCTGTGGCTCTGCCAACCGGTGGCGCCAACCACCAGATCACCTACGTGGAATTTCGGATGATTGGACTGCTCGACCCGGCTGACCGCACCACCGGTCATGACTTCGCCGATTTGCACTGGCGCAGCGTAGGACGGAGCGTCGCTCATGCGCCCGCGCATGTACGGGTCGAGTGACAGGTACAGGGTTTTCAGCAGGACTTGACCGTCCTGCAGATCCGGCAGCGCCTCGCGCTCCAGACGGAAGTTCTCCGGGGTCGGCGCGCCGGTCGGGCGCGAGGCGAGGACGAAGCGTTGATTGAGGGTGAGAGGGTCGGACATGTCAGCGTCTCCTGTGAATGGGGAATTCGGTGTATAGGGAGCAGACCTTGGTAGCGGTGGTGTGTTCGATGTTTCTTCAGTTGTGCCGAGGTGACTTCATTCGCGAGCAGGCTCGCTCCCACACTTGGAAATGCAATCCCTGTGGGAGCGAGCCTGCTCGCGAAAGCGTCAGTCTGCGGCACATGCCCATCAGGCAGAAACAAAAATGCCAGGCGCAATGCCTGGCATTTTGTGTAGCTCATCTGCCGCGCAATGGCGAATCAGAACGGCAGCTTCATACCCGCCGGCAGGTTCATGCCGGCGGTCATGCTGCCCATTTTTTCCTGGCTGTTGGCTTCGATCTTGCGCACGGCGTCGTTGACGGCGGCGGCGACCACGGCTTCCAGCATCTCTTTGTCGTCTTCGCTCAGGCCTTCGACCAGGCTTGGGTCGATGCTCACGCTCTTGACGTCGTGACGACCGGTCATCACCACGGTGACCATGTCGCCGCCGGCCTTGCCGGTGACTTCGGCGTTGGCCAGTTCTTCCTGCATCTTGGCCATTTTTTCCTGCATCTGCTGCGCCTGCTTCATCAGGCCGGCCATGCCACCTTTCATCATGGGAATCACCTCAAACGTACTTGGATAAAACAGCGCCCGGCCATCTTGGCCGAGCACCTTCAGTTATTAGCCTTGGGTGACCAAGGCGTCGACAGGTTCAATAGTATCGCTTCGCACCACCGCGCCGAACTGCTGAACCATCTGCTGGATGAACGGATCACCGTGGATCGATTCCTCGGCCTCGCGCTGGCGATTGGCGCGGCGGCGCGAGGCGGCCTGGGCCGGGGTTTCCTGCTCGGGCTTGATCAGCTCGATGGTCAGCGTCAGCGTGCGCCCGTGGAACTGGTTCAACGCGTCGTTGAGACGACGCTGCTGCGTGGCGTTGAACAGCGCGCTGTGGGCCGGATCAAGGTGCATCAGCCAGTGGTCGCCGTCGACCGCAATCAATGTGCAGTTGGCGGCGATGCTGCCGGTCATGCCGGAAATCGGCAGCTTCGGGAACAGCTCCAGCCATTGCAGGGCCAGGCCGGTGGCCGGCGCGGCGGCAGGTTCCGGCTCGGGCTCAGGCTCCGGATCGGCGGCGTGTTCGCTGGCCAGTTCGTCGAGGTAGCTGTAGGCCGAATCCATGTCCGGCTCGATGTAGTCTTCATCCAGCGGTGGTTCGTCGTCCATGTCCATGCCCGGCGTAGCGGCATCGACCTCGGCGACGGACGGCTCGGGAATTGGCGCAGCGGCCCACTCCGGCGCATCCGGCACCACGCTGTCCGGGGTCGGCAGCGGCATCGGCGGCAGCTCGGGCTGCTCGCCAGCGGTTTCCAGCACCGGTTCGACGGCGGGTTGCTGTACTGGTGCCGGCTCGGCCTCGGCTTCCACCGGGTCGTTCCATGGCAGATCGACCACGGTTTCGACGGCGACTGGCTCAGGCTCCGGTTGCGCTTCGACAACCGGCACAACCGGTTCTGGCTCGGCAGCGGGCGCGGGTGCTGGCGCAGCAGCCGCAGCCGCAGCGACCACCGGCGCAGGCTTCGGCGCGGCAGCCACTGAGTTTGCGGAATCAACTGTGGCCTGGCTGATCCCCACTGGCTTTAGCGGTTGCCTCGGCGCGTCTGCCGTATCCGCCGGTCGGAACGCGAGCATGCGCAGCAAGACCATCTCGAAACCGCCACGCGGGTCCGGCGCCAGCGGCAAGTCGCGGCGACCGATCAGGCCCATCTGGTAATAGAATTGCACGTCTTCGGCCGGCAGTGCCTGGGCCAGGGCCAATACGCGATCACGGTCGCCGTGGCCATTGTCGACGCCTTCCGGCAACGCCTGAGCGATGGCCACGCGGTGCAGCACGTTGAGAATTTCCGAGAGCACGCCGTTCCAGTCCGGGCCTTGCTCGGCCAGATGCCGCACGGCTTCGAGCAGCGCCTTGGCATCGCCTTCGATCAGCGCATGCAGCACGTCATAGACCTGACCGTGATCCAGCGTGCCGAGCATCGCGCGCACGTCGGTCGCGAGGACCTTGCCTTCACCGAACGCGATGGCCTGATCGGTCAGGCTCATGGCGTCGCGCATCGAGCCGTCAGCAGCGCGGCCGAGCAGCCACAGTGCGTCGTCTTCGAAAGGTACGTTTTCTGCGGTCAGGACGTGGGTCAAATGCTCGACCACACGCTCGGGCGTCATGTTCTTCAGGGAGAACTGCAGGCAGCGCGAAAGAATCGTTGCCGGAAGTTTCTGCGGATCGGTGGTCGCCAGGATGAACTTGACGTAGGGCGGCGGCTCTTCGAGGGTTTTCAACAGCGCATTGAAGGAATGGCTGGAAAGCATGTGCACTTCGTCGATCAGGTAGACCTTGAAGCGCCCACGGCTTGGCGCGTACTGCACGTTATCGAGCAGTTCGCGGGTGTCTTCGACCTTGGTGCGGCTGGCGGCGTCGATCTCGATCAGGTCGACAAAACGCCCCTCATCGATCTCGCGGCACACCGAGCACTCGCCGCAGGGGCTGGAAGTGATACCTGTCTCGCAGTTCAGGCACTTGGCAATGATCCGCGCGATGGTGGTCTTGCCGACCCCGCGCGTCCCGGTGAACAGGTAGGCGTGGTGCAGCCGTTGGCTGTCCAAGGCATTGATCAGAGCCTTGAGCACATGGGTCTGGCCGACCATTTCGCGGAACGAGCGTGGACGCCATTTACGTGCAAGAACCTGATAACTCATCGAAAACCGTCGCAGCGAAGGAAGCAGAAGCGGCTAATGCTAGCGGAGCAAGGGCAAAATTGCATCCGGTGTCCTCGTCTAATATGGCTAAGCTGCATCAGCAGAGGCTTTTATCAGCTCGGGATGGGGAATTACCGGAGCGTCTATGCGGTGGGCCGTGGCGGCATTGCTGGGTATCAGCCTCAACGCGATGGCAGCGCAAGCGCCGTTGCGCTTCGCCGTGCCGGACAGTTGGGCGATGCCGATGATGCAACTGCAAAGCGGCAGACCGACCCAGGGCATCCTGCACGACGCCCTGCTCAGCCTGGCGACCCAGGTCGGCGCGCCAGCGCAATTCGTCGTCCTGCCGCGCGCGCGGGTACAGAGCGCCATGGAGCACGGCGACATCGACGTGCGCTGCTATGCCGCACAGTCGTGGTTGCCGAATCAGTCCGGCGATTACATCTGGAGCGTGCCGTTGTGGTTTCAGCGCGACCTGCTGGTCAGCCGCAAGGAGCAACCGGCGCAGATCGATCCCGCCCGGCTGCCGCGCCAGGCCATCGGCACCGTCCTCGGTTACAGCTACCCTACCCTGCAACCGCTGTTCGACGCCGACCAGTTGCAACGCGAAGACGCGCGCAATCAGGAACAGGTACTGGAAAAGCTGCTGGCCGGGCGATACCGCTATGCGGTGAGCAATCAGTGGACACTGGACTGGATCAATCAACGCCTGCTGCCGGAGCAGCAGTTGCAGGGGGTCGCGGTGCTGCAGGAACAGAATATCGGCTGCTATGTGAGGAACGACCCGAACGTGCCGGTGCAGCGGATCCTGCGCACGCTGCTGCGAATGAAAATGTCCGGCGAGATCGACGACATTATCCGGTTGTACACCGGCGCCTCTTCAACCACACCCTAGCTCCCACAGGGTTGGCCTGGTCAATAACCGTGCGACTCGCGGAATTTCGGCTCGCGGCTGTGGTGATAATCGATCCACTCGACCACGTCGTAAGGCAGATAAAGCTGCTGCCGGGCACGGGACACGGCGATGTACACGGCACAGATGCGCTGATCGAACTCGTAGGCATCCTTGAATTTCTCGTTGCTGAGCAACGTCCGGGTCAACAGCACGCGCTTGAACTCCATGCCGCCAGCCCGCTCGGCCATCATCAACAGACAGGCTTTGCCTGGCTCGATGATCTTTTGGCTCAGGCGAGTCAGGTCGGCAATCATGAAGCCGTTTTGCAACTGCGCCTCGATCCACAAGAAAGCTTCATCGAACTGGTTGGCGGCGCGCACCTGCTGCCAATCAGCCATGTCGCTGAAATACGGGTGCGGTCCTTTCTCGCTGGACCCGGCGTTGTAGAAATCGCGGCGGAACAGCTCGATGGCGGTGGTCATGAAATGCTTGATGTCGTCCTGCGCTTCCCGGTCGGGAAAACTGAAGGCGCAACTGGAGTCGTGCAGATGGATGGCCCACATCATCGTGTCCCAGGGTGACGCGGTCAGCACCACGCAACCTTCGGGCGGCACGAAGGCTTGCGGGTAGTACTCGATATCGACGTCGGCGTGACGAGCACCTTCGAACGGCACTTTGCTCTTGTGCGTGTGGCGCGAGATCAGCGGATTGACCAGGCGCTCGACATTGCGCCCCGAGCGCACCGAATAGCAGATATCACTCTGGCGAACTTCACGCTTGCGCTTGGGCGCCTCGCCCGTGGCCTGCTGATACTCATCGCCGAGGGTGATCAGCACCTGCTGCCCGCGCTCGATGATTTGCAGCAACGACGCCGGCACATCCTGGCTTTCGTCGATGATCACATGGGTGTAGCGCGGCGGGACGCGGCAACCGGCGAGACTGGCGCGTTTGATCATGAGCAACGTCGGAAAACCGCTCTGGCTGGCCCAGGCCGGATTGGCTTCCAGATACACCCACAGGCGACTGGAATATTCCAGCAGCGCCTGTGAGTCTGCACCGCTCAAGGGCTGCTGAAAATGCGGCAGGTGCCTGGCGGATAGCGTGTGATCTCTTGAGGCGCAATACAGCTCCAGCACGCGCAGACAAACCTCCAGAGTGCCCTGCCCATCGTGGTGGCGAAAGCCGAAGATATTCAGTTCCTGCGCCAGCGCCTGCCTGCTCGGGATCCGCGCTGGCGTCCTGGCCATGTGCGATCGGGGGCCGAGCAACTGGGCCTGGGCAAAATCGTAGAAGGTCTGGCCAATTTCCGTGTCGTGCACTTGCACGATGTGCTTGCGCAACGTCGCCAGTTTCGCCGGGGTGCGCGCCAGCACCAGGGTGCGTTTCGAGCGCAGGCATTCGATCAGTGCGCTGAGCATGTAGCTCTTGCCGATGCCGGCATAACCCTGCACGTGCAGGTCTTCGTCGAGGTTGGCACGGAAGGTTCGCAGCAGTTTGTCCTGCGCCGCACTTAACCAGTGTTCACGCTCGCGTGGCGTGACCATTTGCTGGCGAAACGGGTTGTTCTGTTGCTGATGGCGGATCTTGTAGTCCACATCCCACTGCCCGCCGGGCAACAGGTATTCCTGCGCTGTGACTTCATCGGCCATGAGAAAGCGCAGGTTCAGGCCTTTGAGCGCATTGAGGCCGAAATACAATTTGCGCGAATCGAACAGACGCCGCGCCTCTGCAAGCAGTCCCGCCGATCCGGAGCGCCGGGAGGTGACAGACCAGTCAATGAGTCTGGCGAGAATTTTCTCCGCTGCGCTGGCGCTCAGGTCCTTTTCCGTGGCCTGGGCAAGGTTCTGGATGACCAGCACCGCCGCCAGTTCCGGGTCGCTCAGGTTGGCGAGTGTCGCGTCACCCTCGGGCTGCAACAGCGCCGTACACACATCATGGGTGATGGGCAGAAATACCGGGGTGGCCAAATCAAAATGTTCCGGGTGCATACAACCTCGCCGCCTGGGCCTTAATACAACACCAGATCAGTCCTGGTCATTCTCGTCGGGCATTTCATGGGACTGCGGCAAGTTTCCTTCACTGCCGGCCTCGGGGCTGATGCGCAGCTCGAAGGAGTAACCGCCGAGCGTGCCGGACATGCCGCGTCGTTCAGTGCCGCTGGCCACCGCCGCCGCATCGATCTGCGCCTGCACTTCGTAGAGCGCCATTTCCAGCAGTTTGCGCAGGTGTTCAGGGTTTTGCGCGGTGGCTTGCAGCTGCAGGTCGTACTTTGCGGTCAGCGAGTCTGATGCGTGCTCGACGATCGCCGATTGTGCCTCCACCGGGACCGACTGTTCAGGCTCTTCTGCCGCGTTGAAAACAGCAGATGCCGCCAGAATCGCAGCGTGTTCTTCATCCATCAGGTCGAGCACTCGCGACAGTTCCAGCGTGCGCTCGGGCTGATCCTGCATCTGCGTTTTGACTTCCAGACGACGTAACTGCCATTCGCGCAGTTTTTCACGAGTCAGATCGTCAATTTCACCCACTTGCCTTACCTCTCGTTGCCAAGCGGGGGAGTATGCCACTGTTCGCTGTCGACAGCCGCAAGGGCACTGGAAGCTGCCCGGCTGATCCGAGCATTTTTGCTGGCGGATCAACGCCACTAGCCAAATCGCAGGCATAAAAAAACCGCAGTGGGCGAAACCCATGCAGTTCTGTCTGAAGCCTTGGCTGGTTCGTTAAGGTGGTGCCCCCACCAGCCACACCCCGGCACACAATGTTCCCGCTGTGGCTGCTTCCTTCCGGATCTGACCAGGTTCACGGGTAATCGTTGCGGGGGGACCGATGGGGTCACCATAACGACGCTTGCCTGTCGGCGAGCCGCGCCATTGTACCTGTCTGAGATGAAGTTACAACCGTTGGTTGCAGATAAAAAATACCAACAGGTTCAAGGACATGCGGTGACGCCAAAAGATCGCAGCCTGCGGCAGCTTCTACAGGGCCAGGACTTCGTCTGCGCGACCGCCCGCATCCTGGATCACCAGATGAATGAAGTGCAGCTTGGCGATCGCCGCTGCCGGCAGTACGAACGGATAGAAATCCGGCTGGCCCATGCTGCGCGACAGTTCGTTGAGCATGCCCGCCAGCTCGATCCACGCATTGACGAATGACAGGAAAGCGCCACCGCCGGGGTGCTCCGGGTCGTACAGGGTGCTGGTCGGAAACGGCTGATAGTCGAAGTCCATTTCCCGCGCGCTCATGCCGAAGCCAAGCGCGGTATCCACGGCGTCCATCATGTGCAGGTAGTGCGCCCAGGTTTCCGCCCAGTCTTCCCACGGGTGCATGGTCGCGTAGGCACTGACGTAGTGCTGCGGCCAGTCCAGCGGTGCGCCTTGCTGGTAGTGCCGGTCCAGCGCCTCGGCGTAACTGGCGCGCTCGTCGCCGAACAGGTTACGGAACGCCTCCAGCCAAGGGCCGTTGGCGATGAGGCGATCCCAGTAGTAGTGGCCGACCTCATGGCGAAAATGCCCGAGCAGCGTGCGGTAAGGTTCGTGCATCGCCGCCCTGACCTGCTCACGGTGAGCGTCGTCGGCCTCTTTGATGTCGAGGGTGATTAGGCCGTTGGCATGGCCGGTCATCGGCGCGTTGCCTTCCAGGTCGACACCGATGAAGTCGAAAGCCAATCCGGTTTCTTCGTCGACGGTTTTCGGGATGACCGGCAAGCCGAGGGTGATCAGTTGCGCGACCAGTCGACGCTTGGCGATTTCGACCTTGCGCCAGCGTTCGGGATTTTCCGCGACGGAGAGATCAGGGATGGTGCGGTTAAGGCTGCAAGCGATGCACAAGGTGTCGTGATCGTTGGCCGGCAGCAGCCAGTTGCACGCGGCGGGCATGTCGAGGTTGGCGCAGCGGCGGAACAGACCGGCGTCGGGATCGGCGTCGAGCGTCCAGGTGCCCTCTTCCGGCCCCGGCTGCAGCGAGGTCAGGCGACTTTGTTCAGGTTGATAGCCAAGCAAGGCGTTACAGGCCAGGCACTGACTGTTGCGAAAGAACAGCGACTGGCCGCAACGGCACGGCCAGACTTTGCTGTTGCGCGAGGATCCGGCCACGAACGGCGCGATGATGCGGGAACTGAGCTGCTCGAAAAAACGGTGCATGGCGATCTCTCCCTGGGACTGGCCAAGACTAGATCATTCTGAAGACAACATCGTTCCCACCCATAACCGCGCAGCCGGGTGATAGCACCATTGTGGTGAGGGGATTTATCCCCGCTTGACTGCGCAGCAGTCGCAAAAAACCGTACACGCGATACAGATGAAATGATCGGTCGCAGGGTTTTGGGGTCGCTGCGCAACCCAGCGGGGATAAATCCCCTCGCCACAGGTGTCCATCCGGACGGGGATAAATCCCCTCGCCACAGGGGTTCACCCGGTCAGACGGCGACGCCGTGGGTTTTGAGGAAGGCGATAAACGCTTCCTCGTCCATGACCTTCACACCCAGCTCGTTGGCCTTGGTCAGTTTCGAGCCGGCACCCGGGCCTGCAACCACGCAATGGGTTTTCGCCGACACCGAACCGGCGACCTTGGCACCCAGGCTTTCCAGATGATCCTTGGCCACATCCCGGCTCATCAGTTCGACCTTGCCGGTCAGCACCCAGGTTTCCCCGGACAGCGGCAGACCTTCGACGACTTTCTTCTCGCTCTGCCAATGCATGCCGAAATCGCGCAATTGCTGCTCGGCCTGCTCGGCCAGTTGCCGATGCTCAGGCGAGGCGAAGAACCCGCGCACCGAGTTGGCCTGCTTCTCCGGCAATGCCTGGCGCATGTCCAGCCAGTCAGCGTTCATCACCGCTTCCAGCGAGCCAAAGCGGTCGGCGAGTTTTTGCGCACCACCGGGGCCGACGAAAGGAATGTGCAGTTTGTCGAGCAAGCCGCCCAGCGTGGTACTGGCGGCGAATTCGGCGCCCAACTCGCCTTGATCCTGAATCTGCAAACCATGGCCGAGCAATTCGCTGATGACCTGCTGGTTGTGCGCATCCTCAAAGAAACTGTGAATCTCGTGCGCCACTTCCAGGCCGACGTCCGGCAGATAGGTCAGCACATGCGGCAAAGCCTGTTGCACGCGCTCCAGTGAACCCAGCGAACGCGCCAGCACCTTCGCCGTCTCTTCGCCGACATCGGGAATGCCGAGGGCGTAGATGAAACGTGCCAGGCTCGGTTGCTTGCTGTCTTCAATGGCTTTGAGAAGCTTGTTGCTCGATACCTCGGCGAAGCCTTCCAGATCGACGATGTCGTCGAACTTCAGCGCATACAGATCGGCCGGCGAGCTGACCAGGCCTTCGTCGACCAGTTGTTCGACGCTCTTGTCGCCCAAGCCTTCGATGTCCATGGCCCGGCGCGAGACGAAGTGAATGATCGCCTGCTTCAATTGCGCGCCACAGGCCAGTCGGCCAACGCAGCGATACACCGCGCCTTCGCTGAAGGTTTCCTTGCCCTTGCTGCGCTTGACCAGTTGCGTGCGTTCAACGTGGGAGCCGCACACCGGGCAGCTTTCGGGAATGGCCACCGGGCGCGCGTCATCGGGGCGACGCTCGGTGATCACTTGCACCACTTGCGGAATCACATCGCCGGCGCGGCGAATGATCACCGTATCGCCGATCATCAGGCCCAGCCGCGCGACTTCGTCCATGTTGTGCAACGTGGCGCTGGCCACGGTGACGCCGGCGACTTTCACCGGTTTCAGGCGCGCCACGGGAGTTACCGCACCGGTGCGGCCGACCTGGAATTCCACGTCGAGCAGCTCGGTGAGTTCTTCCATCGCCGGGAATTTGTGTGCGATCGCCCAGCGCGGCTCGCGGGCGCGGAAGCCTAGCTCTTCTTGGTCTGCGATACTGTTGACCTTGAAAACCACACCGTCGATCTCAAAGCTTAGTTTGTTACGACGCTCTCCAATATCTCGATGATATTGAAGGCACTGCTCAATACCATCAGCCACCTTCAGCTCTCGACTAATGGGAAAACCCCATTTTTTGAGTTGTTTTAGGACACTCGAATATTTGTCCGGCAACTCCCAACCTCTAACATCGCCGACCCCATATGCACAGAAATCCAGTGGGCGGCGCGCGGTCACCCGAGGATCTAACTGGCGCACGCTTCCAGCAGCAGCATTCCGGGGATTGGCAAATATTTTCCCTCCAGCTTCGAGTTGGAGCGCATTGAGCCTTTCAAATCCGGCTATGGACATGAACACCTCACCACGCACTTCTAAAACCTGAGGCCAATCGCTGCCTTTAAGCCTCAGAGGGATACACCGAACAGTTCTTATATTGGCGGTAATGTCCTCTCCCGTCGTACCGTCCCCACGCGTAGCTGCTCGTTCAAAAACGCCATTTGTGTAAATTAAACTCACTGCCAACCCATCCATTTTCGGCTCGCAGCTGTACTCCACCAATGAACCATCACCAAATAAATCCGATGGCGGCAGATTTAAGGCTTTTGCAACTCTTTTATCGAAGTCACGCACATCATCCTCAGAAAATACACTCTGAATGCTAAGCATCGGAATTGCGTGAGCTACTTGCGTAAAGCTCAGTGAGGGCGCGCCCCCCACCCGTTGAGTAGGTGAATCGGCAGTAATCAGGTCCGGATTTTCAGCCTCAAGCGTCTTTAGCTCGTTAAAAAGCCGATCATACTCAGCGTCAGGAATGCTGGGCTCATCCATAACGTAATAGTTATAGTTGTGCTGATCCAGCTCAGCGCGCAGCTCTAGAATGCGGGTTTTGGCGGCGGTCATGGGTGTTCTCTCATAAAGCAAAAGAGCAGCCGAGGCTGCTCCAGTTTTATTCCATTATCGGCGGCGGGGCCAGAAGATCGCAGCCTCGTTGCACTCGTCAGCTCCTACAGTATCGCGATCCTCTGTAGGAGCTGCCGAAGGCTGCGATCTTTTGATCTGGCCTTAGCGCTTCTGGGTCAATGCGCGGCGTTCGAATTCGACGATGCGCTGACGGTAATGCTCAATCGTCTGGGCGGTCAGTACGCTGCGCTGATCGTCTTTCAATTCGCCGTTCAATTCCTGGGACAGCTTGCGGGCTGCCGCGACCATCACGTCGAAGGCCTGCTTCGGATGACGCGGGCCTGGCAGACCGAGGAAGAAGCTCACCGCCGGGGTGCTGAAGTGGTCAATGTCGTCCAGATCGAAGATACCCGGCTTGACCGCGTTGGCCATGGAGAACAGCACTTCGCCGTTGCCGGCCATGCTTTCGTGGCGGTGGAAAATGTCCATCTCGCCGAAACGCAGGCCGCTTTCGAGAATATTCTGCAGCAGCGCCGGGCCTTTGAAGCCGGCCGGGTCGCGGCAGATCACGCTGATCACCAGGACTTCTTCGGCTTGCGGCTGATCTTTTTCCGCCACGGCCGCTGCAGGCTTGCTGTCTTCGGCGAAATCGTCGTCACGGCTGCTGAAGCTCGGGCCGCCGTCCAGATCGAGGTCGAGGTTCAAGTCGCCCTGCGCCGGGCCGTTGCTGCCGCGCTTGCCACGTTTCGAACCGGATTCACGCGGCTCGCGGGCTTCGCGGTTGGGCATGCTCACCGACGGCAGATCGTGCTCGTCCAGTTGCGGCTCTTTGTGCGTGTCCAGGACGCGGGCCGGGCCCAACAGCTCGGCGCTGGTGTCCTCGTCCGGCAGATTGGACAGGCTCCGGTCGAGACGGAATTTCAGCTTTCCCTTGCCGCCGCGCATACGGCGCCAGCCATCGAAAAGAATACCGGCTATCACAATGATGCCGATGACGATCAGCCACTCGCGCAGACCGATTTCCATGTAATCCCGTGCCTCTATAAAAAATGCTGAAAAATAAGGGGTTTACACTGCGTAAACCGCTTTAAAACGTGGCGCCAACTCTATGTTCTGACAGGCGTTTTGCCCACGTATACGAAAAATTGACATTAAACTAGCACGACCAAAGACAACTTTACACCGTCTGTCTCATTTGGCTTGCGCGAATATGTCGATTGGCCATCCCGCCGATGTCAGTAAAAAGTCCTACAGACCTCCAAAACTATTCCGACACCACACCGACTCAGGCATCCACCATCGCCATCGCCTCCTCGACATCCACCGCCACCAGTCGCGAGCAGCCCGGTTCATGCATCGTCACACCCATCAACTGCTCGGCCATTTCCATGGCGATCTTGTTGTGGGTGATGTAGATGAACTGCACGGTCTGCGACATCTCTTTGACCAGGCGTGCGTAGCGTCCAACGTTAGCGTCATCCAGTGGCGCGTCAACCTCATCGAGCATGCAGAACGGCGCCGGGTTCAACTTGAAGATGGCAAAAACCAGGGCCAGTGCAGTCAGGGCCTTTTCGCCGCCGGAGAGCAAATGGATGGTGCTGTTCTTCTTCCCGGGCGGCTGCGCCATGATCGTCACCCCTGTATCGAGTAGATCTTCGCCCGTCAGTTCCAAATACGCGCGCCCGCCACCGAAAACTTTCGGGAAAAGTGCCTGCAAACCGCCGTTGATCTGATCAAAGGTATCTTTGAAACGGTTGCGGGTTTCCTTGTCGATCTTGCGGATGACGTTTTCCAGGGTCTCCAGCGCCTCGACCAGATCGGCGTCCTGCGCATCCAGATAACGTTTACGCTCCGATTGTTGCGTGTATTCATCGATGGCCGCGAGGTTGATCGCACCCAGGCGCTGAATTCGCGCGTTGATGCGTTCGAGTTCTTCTTCGGCCTCGCGTTCACTGGCTTGCGCCGTCAATGTGGCGAGCACGCCATTGAGATCGTAGCCATCTTCGAGCAATTGATCCTGCAAAGCCTTGCGCCGTACGGTCAGCGCCTGCCATTCCATGCGCTGTTGTTCGAGCTGGCCGCGAATCAACTGCGATTGCTGCTCGGCCTGGGTGCGGCGTTTTTCCGCGTCGCGCAATTCACGATCGGCGTCCTCCAAGGCGATCTGCGCGGTCTTGAGTTCTTCATCGACGGTCATGCGCTTGTCGAGCAGTTCTTCGAGTTTCAGACGCAGCTCTTCCAGCGGCGCCTCACCCTCCTCCAGATTCAGACTCAACTGTTCGCGCTTTTCAGTCAGGCGCTCGGCCTGCATCTCCAGACGCTCCAGCGCCTGGCGCGTGGAGTCATGCTGGGCGCGCAACGAGCCGAGACGCACGGCCAATTGATGGGCGTGATCCTTGTGCTGCCGCGCTTCCTGACGCACGCGATCAAGGCGTTCGCGCAGGCTGTCGCGCTGGGCCAGCAGCAACTCGCGCTGCTCGGTGTCGAGCGCCATGGAATCCAGCGCTTCCTGCAAATTCATGCGCGCTTCACCGACCTGCTCGTGCTCAAGCTCGCGCTGTTCGGCGAGTTCGACCAGTTCTTCATCGAGACGGGTGCGGCGCAATGTCAGTTGCTCGGCCTTGGCCTTGCCGGCGGACAATTGTGCTTTCAGTTCGCCTTGCTGGCGCGCTTCGTCCTGCAGCAAGCGGCGCAGATGTTCGCGGCCGTTTTCCTGCTGGCGCTGTTGCGCGCGCAGGGTTTGCAGGCGGGTTTCCATGGCCTCGACCGTGGCTTCGCGCTCTTCACGCTCCAGTTGCAGGTCTTCGATTTCCTGGCCACGGGCGAGCATGCCGCTTTCCGCTTCGCTGGCGCGACGTACGCGTAAAAAGTGTCGACCGACCCAGTAGCCATCGCGACTGATCAGGCTCTGCCCGGCGCTCAACTGGCCGCGCAAGGCCAGCGCCTGTTCAAGGCTGTCGACCGGTTTGACCTGACCAAGCCACGGCGACAGATCGATCTGCGCCTCGACTTTGTCCAGCAGACTGCCCGCCACCCGCACGCCATCGCTGGCCGGGCTGAGCAGGCGCAAATCGCCTTGGGTGAAACCGGACAAATCAAAACCGCTGAAGTCGTCGACCAGCACCGCTTGCAGATCGGCGCCGAGCACGGTTTCCACCGCCAGCTCCCAACCGGCCTCGACCTTAAGGCCTTCGGCCAGACGCGGACGCTCGGCGAGATTGTGTTCCTTCAACCATTCGGCGGTGCCGGTGCCCGGATCGAGCGCGGCCTGCTGCAAGGCTTCCAGCGACGCCAAACGCCCGTTGAGCCGCTGCAGATCGCCCTGCGCCTGCTGCTGGGCGGTCAACGCCTGCTGCAATTCCTGACGCAGTTGTTCGAGCTTTTCGACCTGCGCTTCTTCGCTGGTCTGCAAATCTTCCAGGGTCGCTTCGGACTCGGCGAGCTGCTCGTTGAGCGCCATGATCGCCGCATCTTCCGGATCGGCTGAAAGCAACGCACGTTCTTCGCCGAGGCGTTTCTGCCGGTCGGCCAGGCGCTCCATGCTGCTTTCCAGCTGCTGGATCCGCGACTGTTGCACTTCGGCCTGACGGCGCGGTTCGGCAGCGGTCAGGTTGAAAGCGTCCCACTGCTCCTGCCAGCCGTGCATAGTGGTTTCGGCTTCTTCGAGGGCCGCAGCGGCTTCCTCGGCGGCGGCGCTGGTGACTTCCTGCTCGGGGGTGAGCATGTCCAGTTCTTCGCCGAGGGTCAGCAGCAACGTGCGGTCGTGGCCCAGGTGCGATTCGGTTTCCAGACGCGCGCGCTCGGCTTCTTTCAGATCGTCCTGCAACTGACGCAAACGCTGCTGGCCGTGCTGGATGCTCTGCTCGACCCGGGCGATGTCGCCGCCGACCGAATAGAAGCGGCCCTGCACCAGATTGAAGCGTTCGGACAGGTCGTGGTGACCGTCACGCAGGCGTTCGATGGCGGCGTCAGCGTTACGCTGTTCAGCGACCAGCGCTTCGAAGCTGACTTCCTGGTTGCCGATGATCGACTCGCGCTGGCCGACCTGCTCGTTGAGGTCCTGCCAGCGCAGCGCCGACAGTTGCGCCTTGAGCTGACGCTCTTCGGCCTTGAGTTCCTGATACTTTTTCGCCGCCTCGGCCTGACGGTGCAGACGTTCGAGCTGGCGCTCCAGTTCTTCGCGCAGGTCGGTGAGGCGGGCGAGGTTTTCGTGGGTGCGGCGGATGCGGTTCTCGGTCTCGCGACGGCGCTCTTTATATTTCGAGATGCCGGCGGCTTCCTCGATGAAGTTACGCAGGTCTTCGGGCTTGGATTCGATCAGCTTGGAGATCATCCCCTGTTCGATGATCGAGTAGCTGCGCGGGCCGAGGCCGGTGCCGAGGAAAATATCGGTGATGTCGCGCCGACGGCATTTGGTGCCGTTGAGGTAATACGTGGTCTGGCTGTCGCGGGTGACTTTGCGGCGGATGGAAATTTCCGCGTAGGCGGCGTATTCGCCGAGCAGCGTGCCGTCGGAGTTGTCGAACACCAGCTCGATACTGGCCTGGCTCACCGGTTTGCGACTGGTCGAGCCGTTGAAGATGACATCGGTCATCGACTCGCCACGGAGGTTCTTCGCCGAACTTTCGCCCATCACCCAGCGCACGGCGTCGATGATGTTCGACTTGCCGCAACCGTTCGGCCCGACGACCGCCGCCATGTTACTGGGGAAGTTCACCGTGGTCGGGTCGACGAAGGATTTGAACCCCGCCAGTTTGATGCACTTCAGCCGCACGCTCAGGCAACCGTCAGCGCAGACACCACCAGATCGCAGCTGCGCTGGGCATAAGCCGTGAGCACGATGCGGATCTGCGGCAAATCACGGGCGAGTACGGCGGCGAGCAAGCGTTCGAACAGTTCGAGGAACTCGCTCATTTCCGCCTTGCGCTGTTCGAGGGCGAGGAAATACGCACGGCTCATCGCCGGCTGGAGGTTCTCGACGGTTTCTTGCAGGTACGGATTGTTGGCAAACGGATAGGCGGCGCGCATCACCGCGAAGCTGTCATCGACGAAGCTGCGGATATCGCCGCGTTCGTAATTGGCGGTCAGGCGCTGCTGGATCTGCACGAACGGCGCCATGTCCGACTGCACTTGCCAGCCGTTGGCCACGGAATTGCCGAGCAGGATGTACAGCTCGCTCATCAGCGTGCACAGGCTCTGCACCTTGTGCGGCGTCAGCTCGGTAACGTGGGCGCCACGACGCGGCAGGATCGCGATCAGGTGACGGCGCTCGAGGATCAGCAAGGCTTCGCGGACCGAACCGCGGCTGACGTTGAGCGCCAGCGTGACCTTCTGTTCCTGGATGCGCTCTCCCGGCTTCATTTCGCCACGAATGATGCGTTCGGCGAGGTGGTGAGCGATTTGCTCGGCGAGGCTGTCCGGCGCCTTGAACGTCATGGTTGTCCTTCAAACTCTATCGATCTGCACAAGCGGCGCAGTGTAGCGCAAATGCGCGGTCATGGCGGAGTGCCCACTCAGCGGTTTTTGGCACGAATCCCGCAAAAAAGCGCGGTGACCGATGAAGGTCAATACTGAATAGACACGCTGTTGATCGACGAAACGGATTTTCCTGACCTTTAAGTCAGAAAACCATTGACCGAAAAGTCAGACCTGCTAAATTCGGTTCACGTCGGTTAACAACAATAATGAGTCTGCGAGGCCTTCCGTGATCCAGTTTTTACTTAACCAGGAACTCCGTAGCGAGCACGCCCTGGACCCGAATCTGACTGTGCTCAATTATCTGCGTGAACATGTGGGCAAGCCCGGCACCAAAGAAGGTTGCGCCAGTGGCGACTGCGGCGCCTGCACCGTGGTGGTTGGCGAGTTGCAGACCGATGACAGCGGGCGTGAACATATTCGCTATCGCAGCCTCAACTCGTGCCTGACCTTCGTTTCGTCGTTGCACGGCAAACAACTGATCAGCGTTGAAGACCTCAAGCACAAGGGCGAACTGCACAGCGTGCAGAAAGCCATGGTCGAGTGCCACGGTTCGCAGTGCGGCTTCTGCACTCCCGGTTTCGTCATGTCGTTGTTCGCCCTGCAAAAGAACAGCGATGCGCCGGATCAGGCCAAGGCCCACGAAGCGCTGGCCGGCAACCTCTGCCGCTGCACCGGCTACCGGCCTATTCTCGCCGCTGCCGAACAATCCTGCTGCGCCAAGCCAGCGGATCAGTTCGACGCCCGCGAAGCCGAAACCATTGCCCGCCTCAAGGCCATCGCGCCGACCGATATCGGTGAACTCAACAGCGGCGACAAACGCTGCCTGGTGCCGCTGACCGTCGCTGACCTGGCCGACCTCTACGACGCTTATCCGCAAGCGCGGCTGCTCGCCGGCGGCACCGATCTGGCGCTGGAAGTCACCCAGTTCCACCGCACCCTGCCGGTAATGATCTATGTCGGCAACGTCGCCGAAATGAAGCGCATCGAAACCTTCGATGACCGCATCGAAATCGGCGCCGCCACTGCCCTTTCCGACTGCTACGAGGCGTTGAATGCCGAGTACCCGGACTTCGGCGAATTGCTGCACCGCTTCGCCTCGTTGCAGATCCGCAATCAAGGCACCCTCGGCGGCAACATCGGCAACGCCTCGCCGATCGGTGACTCGCCACCGCTGCTGATCGCCCTCGGCGCGCAGATCGTGCTGTGCAAAGGCGAAACCCGCCGCACCTTGAACCTGGAAGATTACTTCATCGACTATCGCGTCACGGCGCGGCAGGAAAGCGAGTTCATCGAAAAAATCATCGTCCCGCGCGCCAGCGCCGAGCAGCTGTTCCGCGCCTATAAAGTGTCGAAGCGTCTGGACGACGACATCTCCGCCGTCTGTGCTGCGTTCAATCTGCGCGTGGAAAATGGCGTGATCAGCGACGCCCGGGTGGCCTTCGGCGGTATGGCGGCAATCCCCAAACGCGCTGCGAATTGCGAAGCCGTGCTGCTCGGTCAGCCGTTCAATAACGCCGTGATCGAACGCGCCTGCGCCGCGCTGGCCGAGGATTTCACGCCACTCTCGGACTTCCGCGCCAGCAAGGAATATCGCCTGCTCAGCGCGCAGAACCTGCTGCGCAAATACTTCATCGAACTGCAAACACCGCACATCGAGACTCGGGTGACCGCTTATGTCTAACCATCACGCCGTAGAGAAGACCCAGGCTGAATTGGCCGAATTGTTCGCCAAGGATCTGACCACCGGTGTCGGCCGCAGCGTCAAGCACGACAGCGCCGCCAAGCATGTGTCCGGTGAAGCGCAGTACATCGATGATCGGCTGGAATTTCCCAACCAGCTGCACCTGTATGCGCGCCTGTCGGACCGTGCCCACGCGAAAATCCTCAGCATCGACACGTCGCCGTGCTACGCCTTCGAAGGCGTGCGCATTGTCATCACCCACGAAGACGTGCCGGGCCTGAAGGACATCGGCCCGCTGATGCCGGGTGACCCGCTGCTGGCCATCGATGACGTGCAGTTCGTCGGCCAGCCAGTGCTGGCAGTCGCAGCGAAAGATCTGGAGACCGCGCGCAAAGCAGCGATGGCCGCAATCATCGAATACGAAGACCTCGAACCGGTGCTCGACGTGGTCGAAGCCCTGCGCAAACGCCACTTCGTGCTCGACAGCCACACCCATCAGCGCGGCGACTCGGCTTCGGCGCTGGCCACGGCTGAACACCGCATTCAGGGCACGCTGCACATCGGCGGCCAGGAGCACTTCTATCTGGAGACACAGATCTCCTCGGTGATGCCTACTGAAGACGGCGGCATGATCGTCTACTGCTCGACGCAGAACCCGACCGAAGTGCAAAAACTGGTCGCCGAAGTGCTCGACGTGTCGATGAACAAGATCGTCGTCGACATGCGCCGCATGGGCGGTGGTTTCGGTGGCAAGGAAACCCAGGCTGCGAGCCCGGCGTGCCTGTGCGCGGTGGTCGCGCACCTCACCGGCCAACCGACCAAGATGCGCCTGCCGCGTGTCGAAGACATGCTGATGACCGGCAAGCGCCACCCGTTCTACGTTGAATACGACGTCGGCTTCGACAGCAGCGGCCGTCTGCACGGGATCAACATGGACTTGGCCGGCAACTGCGGCTGCTCGCCGGACCTGTCCGCCTCGATCGTTGACCGGGCGATGTTCCACTCGGACAACTCCTACTATCTCGGCGATGCAACCATCAACGGTCACCGTTGCAAAACCAACACCGCGTCGAACACCGCTTATCGCGGCTTCGGCGGCCCGCAAGGCATGGTCGCCATCGAAGAAGTGATGGACGCGATTGCCCGGCACCTGAAGCTCGACCCGCTGGCGGTGCGCAAGGCCAACTACTACGGCAAAACCGAGCGCAACGTCACCCACTACTACCAGACCGTCGAGCACAACATGCTCGAAGAGATGACCGCCGAGCTGGAAGAAAGCAGCCAGTACGCCGAGCGCCGCGAAGCGATCCGTCGCTACAACGCCAACAGCCCGATCCTGAAAAAAGGCCTGGCGCTGACCCCGGTGAAATTCGGCATTTCCTTCACCGCCAGTTTCCTCAATCAGGCCGGTGCGCTGATCCACATCTACACCGACGGCAGCATCCACCTGAACCACGGTGGTACGGAAATGGGCCAGGGCCTGAACACCAAAGTCGCTCAGGTCGTGGCGGAAGTTTTTCAGGTCGAAATCGATCGTGTACAGATCACCGCGACCAACACCGACAAAGTGCCCAACACCTCGCCGACCGCTGCTTCCAGCGGCGCCGACCTGAACGGCAAAGCCGCGCAGAACGCAGCACAGACCATCAAGCAACGCCTGGTCGAATTCGCCGCGCGGCACTACAAGGTCAGCGAAGAAGACGTCGAATTCCGCAACGGCCACGTGCGGGTGCGCGAGCAGATCCTGACGTTCGAAGCGCTGATCCAGCAGGCGTATTTCAATCAGGTTTCGCTGTCGAGCACTGGCTTCTACAAGACCCCGAAAATCTACTACGACCGCAGTCAGGCGCGGGGCCGTCCGTTCTATTACTTCGCCTTTGGCGCAGCCTGCTGCGAAGTGATCGTCGACACCCTGACCGGCGAGTACAAGATGCTGCGCACCGACATCCTGCATGACGTCGGCGCCTCGCTGAACCCGTCGATCGACATCGGTCAGGTCGAGGGCGGTTTCGTCCAGGGCATGGGCTGGCTGACCATGGAAGAGCTGGTCTGGAACAACAAGGGCAAGCTGATGACCAACGGCCCGGCCAGCTACAAGATCCCGGCGGTGGCGGACATGCCGCTGGATCTGCGGGTGAAACTGGTGGAAAACCGCAAGAACCCGGAAGACACGGTGTTCCATTCCAAAGCTGTCGGTGAACCGCCGTTCATGCTCGGCATCGCCGCCTGGTGCGCGATCAAGGACGCGGTGGCGAGCCTCGGTGATTATCAGCATCAGCCGAAAATCGACGCGCCAGCCACGCCGGAGCGGGTGTTGTGGGGTTGCGAGCAGATGCGCCAGCTCAAAGCGGTGAAAGCCGTCGAAGCTGAAACCGAGCTGGCTCCGCTCTAGGACCGAGGCGCGGCCATTCGCGAGCAGGCTCGCTCCCACATTTGGAATGCATTGCCAATGTGGGAGCGAGCCTGCTCGCGAAGAGGCCGGCACAGACAACGAAGATGTCGAGGTGAACATGTACAACTGGATCGACGCCCTCGCCGACCTGCAGAATCAGGGCGAGCCCTGTGTGCTGGTGACGATCATCGAAGAACTCGGTTCGACGCCACGCAACGCCGGCTCGAAAATGGTCGTCAGTGCCGACCGCCTGTTCGACACCATTGGTGGCGGGCATCTGGAATTCAAAGCCATGCAGATCGCCCGCGAGATGCTCGCCAGCGGTAAGCAGGACACCCATTTGGAGCGCTTCAGCCTCGGCGCCAGTCTCGGCCAGTGCTGCGGTGGCGCTACGGTGTTGCTGTTCGAACCGATGGGCCAGGTGCAGGCGCAGATTGCCGTGTTCGGTGCCGGCCATGTCGGTCGCGCCCTCGTGCCGCTGCTGGCCAGCCTGCCCTGCCGGGTGCGCTGGATCGATTCGCGCGAGGCGGAGTTCCCCGAACACATTCCCCACGGCGTGCGTAAAATCGTCAGCGAAGAGCCGGTGGACGAAGTCGATGATCTGCCTGCCGGCAGCTACTGCATCGTCATGACCCACAACCATCAGCTCGATCTGGAGCTGACCGCGGCGATTCTCAAGCGTAACGATTTCACTTGGTTCGGCCTGATCGGCTCGAAAACCAAACGCGCCAAATTCGAACACCGTCTGCGTGATCGTGGTTTCGACCCGAGCGTGGTGCAGCGCATGCGCTGCCCGATGGGCATCGGCGAAGTCAAAGGCAAATTGCCTGTGGAAATCGCCATCTCCATCGCCGGCGAAATCATCGCCACTTACAACGCCAATTTCGGCCAGCACAGCGCCCGCGCCGAACCGATTGCCCGATTGCTGCCAGCTTCGCGCCGCAGTCAGGCCGCCAAACTCAAAGCCTCAAACTGATTAGAGAACTCTCATGCCTCTGACTCGCAAAGCCTACCGCGCCGCCATTCTGCACAGCATTGCCGACCCTGCCGAAGTCGGCATCGAAGCCTCCTATGAATATTTCGAGGACGGCCTGCTGGTGATCGACGATGGCAAGATCAGCGCCCTCGGCCACGCCAGCGAACTGCTGCCAACCCTGCCGGCAGATATCGAGATCAACCATTATCAGGATGCGCTGATCACCCCCGGCTTTATCGACACGCACATTCACCTGCCGCAAACCGGCATGGTCGGTTCCTATGGCGAGCAACTGCTCGACTGGCTGAACACCTACACCTTCCCCTGCGAAAGCCAGTTTGGCGACAAGGCCCACGCCGACGAAGTGGCCGATATTTTCATCAAGGAACTGCTGCGCAACGGCACCACCACGGCGCTGGTGTTCGGCAGCGTGCACCCGCAATCGGTGAATTCGTTTTTCGAAGCGGCGGAAAAGCTTGATCTGCGCATGATCGCCGGCAAGGTAATGATGGACCGCAACGCCCCGGACTATCTGGCCGATACCGCCGAATCCAGCTACGTCGACAGCAAGGCGCTGATCGAGCGCTGGCACGGCAAGGGTCGCTTGCACTATGCGGTGACGCCGCGCTTCGCCCCCACCAGCACCCCGGAACAACTGACCCTGGCCGGGCAATTGCTGACGGAATATCCGGATCTGTACATGCAGACCCACATCAGCGAAAACCTCAAGGAAATCGAGTGGGTCAAAGAGCTGTTCCCGGAGCGCAAGGGTTACCTCGACGTCTACGATCACTACCAGTTGCTTGGCGAACGCTCGGTATTCGCCCACGGCGTGCACCTGTGTGACGAAGAATGCGCGCGACTGGCGGAAACCGGCTCGGCGATCTCGTTCTGCCCGACCTCGAACCTGTTCCTCGGCAGCGGCCTGTTCAACCTGCCGATGGCCGAGAAGCACAAGCTCAATGTCGGCCTCGGCACCGACGTCGGCGGCGGTACCAGTTTCTCCCTGCTGCAAACCCTCAACGAAGCCTACAAGGTCATGCAACTGCAGGGCGCGCGGTTGAGCCCGTTCAAGTCGCTGTATCTGGCGACCCTGGGTGGTGCGCGGGCGCTGCGTCTGGAAGACAGGATCGGCAATCTGCAACCGGGCTCCGATGCCGACTTCCTGGTACTGGATTACAACGCCACGCCGCTGCTGAGTTATCGCTTAAAGCAGTCGAATAACATTGCCGAGACATTGTTTGTGTTGATGACCTTGGGCGATGACCGGACGGTGCAGCAGACTTACGCTGCGGGGGCGCTGGTGCATCAGCGCTAACCTCTTCGCACTGATCGTTCCCACGCTCTGCGTGGAAATGCAGCCCGTGACGCTCCGCGTCACTGGACGCGGAGCGTCCCTAGAGGCGTTCCCACGCAGAGCGTGGGAACGATCATCCCCGGTGGTGTTTACCACGGAGGATTTTTGTTACCGGTCAGGTTGTCTTCGCGAGCAGGCTCGCTCCCACCTTTGAAATGCATTCCCCTGTGGGAGCGAGCCTGCTCGCGAAAGCCGCGACTCGGTTTCAGCTTAGAGCTTGGCCGCTGGACGCCCCGGCTTCTTGGTCTGCAACAAGTGCGAGAACACCGCATGCAGATCATCCGACGCGCCTTCCTCGTCGAGGTTGAGCTTGCTGTCGATGTGATCCATGTGATGCATCATCAGGTTCACCGCCAGTTCACCGTCGCGCTTTTCAATGGCGTCGATCAACTGCGTGTGTTCATCGTACGAGCAGTGCGAGCGGTTGCCGCTTTCATACTGGGCGATGATCAGCGAGGTCTGCGAAACCAGGCTGCGCTGGAAGCTGATCAACGGTGCGTTCATCGCCGCTTCCGCCAGTTTCAGGTGGAATTCGCCTGACAGACGAATACCGGCACCGCGATCGCCGCGCGAGAAGCTGTCGCGCTCATCGTTGACCATCTGCCGCAATTCGGCGATCTGCTCGGCCGTGGCGTGCTGCACGGCCAATTCAGTGATCGCACGCTCGACCAGACGGCGGGCGAGGAACACCTGTCGCGCCTCTTCAACGCTCGGGCTGGCGACGACGGCGCCACGATTCGGCCGCAACAGCACCACGCCTTCATGGGCCAGACGCGACAGCGCGCGGCGAATGATGGTGCGGCTGACCCCGAAGATTTCCCCCAGCGCCTCTTCGCTCAACTTGGTACCGGGCGCCAGACGCTGTTCGAGGATGGCCTCGAAGATATGCGCGTAGACAATATCGTCCTGGGTTCCGCTGCGGCCGGCTTTGCCTGCTCGCGGTTGTTTCTTGAGGGGTTGCAACTGTTCGTTCATGGGCACTCGAGTCGGGAAAACTGCGGCGAATAGACCGTGACTGTAATACGGCACAGTAGGTCGCTGGCAAGTATCGCGTAAAAAACAGCGCGATTGTACACAATGAATGGTGGCAACACGACTGTACGGCTGTTTGCGCCTGCGGCTGTATTGCAACGGTTTGTCAGGTTTGAGTTTAGGCTTGATCGCAGAATCCGCTGCATGACCGCAATCCCCCGTGGGAGCGAGCCTGCTCGCGAAAGCCATTTCACATTCACTATGAATGTTGACTGACATAGCGCTTTCGCGAGCAGGCTCGCTCCCACAGAGGTTCTGTGTTGTGGCGGACATCTCCATTGCTATAAGGAACACCGCCGTCATGACCGACGCCACCCACGCCCGCCTGCGCCCTCTGGCCGACACTTCGCCTTCCGCCATCGTCGCCGGTTTCATCGCGATGATGACCGGTTACACCAGTTCGCTGGTGCTGATGTTCCAGGCCGGGCAAGCGGCCGGCCTGAGCAGCGGGCAGATTTCCTCGTGGATCTGGGCGATTTCGATCGGCATGGCGGTGTGTTCGATTGGCCTGTCGCTGCGCTATCGCACACCGATCACCATCGCCTGGTCGACCCCCGGCGCGGCGTTGCTGATCACCAGCCTGGGCGGCGTCAGTTACGGCGAGGCGATCGGCGCCTACATCACGTGCGCGGTGCTGGTGACGATCTGCGGCCTGACCGGCAGCTTCGAACGGCTGGTAAAAAAGATCCCGGCCTCTTTGGCGGCGGCCTTGCTGGCAGGGATTCTGTTCAAGATCGGCAGCGAAATCTTCGTCGCCGCGCAACACCGTACCGGGCTGGTGCTGGGGATGTTCTTCACTTATCTGCTGGTCAAGCGCCTGTCGCCGCGCTATGCGGTGCTCGCGGCGCTGCTGATCGGCACCGCGCTGTCGGGCTTCATGGGGCTGCTGGATTTCAACGGCTTTCATCTGGAAGTGGCCACCCCGGTCTGGACCACGCCGCACTTCTCCCTGGCCGCAACCATCAGCATCGGCATTCCGCTGTTCGTGGTGGCGATGACCTCGCAGAACATGCCCGGCATCGCCGTGCTGCGTGCCGATGGCTATAACGTCCCGGCCTCGCCACTGATCACCACCACCGGCATTGCCTCCCTGTTGCTGGCGCCGTTCGGCTCACACGGTATTAACCTCGCGGCGATCAGCGCGGCGATCTGCACCGGTCCGCATGCTCATGAAGATCGCAACAAGCGTTACACCGCAGCGGTGTGGTGCGGGGTGTTCTACGGGATTGCCGGGGTGTTCGGTGCCACGTTGGCGGCGTTGTTTGCCGCGTTGCCGAAAGAACTGGTGCTGTCGATTGCGGCGCTGGCGCTGTTCGGCTCGATCATCAATGGCTTGAGCATTGCCATGAGCGAGGTGAAAGAACGGGAAGCGGCGTTGATCACCTTCATGGTCACGGCGTCCGGGCTGACGCTGTTTTCCATTGGTTCGGCGTTTTGGGGGATCGTGGCGGGGGTTTTGACGCTGGTGATTTTGAATTGGCGCAGAGCTTAAGATCAAAAGCCCCTCACCCTAACCCTCTCCCAAAGGGAGAGGGGACTGACCAAGGTGCTCGGAAGATATACGCCGACGAGGGATATCAAGTCGAACTCACATCCCGAAAAGCCCACAGATCGGCTCCCTCTCCCTCGGGAGAGGGCTGGGGTGAGGGGCGAGTCCACCATCAAATCCAAGCCGTATCACCTAAACACCAGACGAAAAAAAACGGCGACCCTCAGGTCGCCGTTTTTTCAGTATCACTTAGCCGCGTTGATCGGCTTTTCCGGATACCACACATCCAGCAGCGGGCTGACTTCGTACTTGGTCAGCTCGGAGCGGTTTTTCAGCCAGGCTTCAACGGCAGCGCGCTGCTCTTCGTTGACCGAGCCACGCTTCTGCAGGCACACCAGACCGAAGTCGTCGCCGCCAACATAACCCAGACCGTTGGCTTCCATGGCTTCTTTGATGAATGCTTCGAGGAAAGCGTCAATGGCTTCTTCGGACAAGTCTTCTTTGAAGTCCAGGTTCAGTTCGAAACCCAGCTCTTGAAATTCATCTACGCACAGTTTTTTGCGCAGACGCTGGGAACGGTTAGTCGCCATTGGAACAATCCTCTTAAGTAATAACGGCCGGCACTTTACCAGTTTAAGCCGGCGATTGCCCGACTCTCTGGTCGCTGCGGCCGACCGCCTGTAAAAAAATAAGCGATTGGCCGGTCGCGACACGGCACAAGCTGTTACAGCTTGGGGCATAATGCCGACACTTTCATGACCACTGAGGGCCTTTTCATCCATGTCCTCGTCTTTTTTCCCCTCTTTTGCAGGGTTTTATTGCATATGATCAAATCGTTGCGTCCACTGTTTCTCGCCGGCCTTCTTCTGCCTCTGGCCCTGCCTGTCTCCGCTGCCACCATCAACACTTCCCTCACCCCGAACGTCGAAAAAGCCCTCAAAGCCAGCAAGCTGCAGCCCACTGCGCTGTCCCTGGTGATGGTGCCGCTCGACGGTCCGGGCACGCCGACCGTGTTCAACGCCGACGTCTCGGTCAATCCGGCCTCGACGATGAAACTGGTCACCACCTACGCGGCGCTGGAAATGCTCGGGCCCAACCATCAGTGGAAAACCGAGTTCTACACCGATGGCACCCTGAGCGGCGGCATTCTCAACGGCAACCTCTACCTCAAGGGCGGCGGTGACCCGAAGCTGAACATGGAAAAACTCTGGCTGTTGATGCGCGACCTGCGCGCCAACGGCGTCACGCAGATTACCGGCGACCTGATCCTCGACCGCAACTTCTTCGTGCAGCCGCAATTGCCGGAATTCAACGATGACGGCAACGACGACAACAAGCCGTTCCTGGTCAAGCCCGACTCGCTGCTGGTCAACCTCAAGGCCCTGCGCTTTGTTGCGCGCAATGACGGTGGCCGCGTGTTGATTTCCGTGGAGCCGCCGATCGCGAACATCCGCATCGAAAACACCGTCAAAGCCCTGCCGTCCAAGCAATGCACCGGCGGCGTGCGCTACAACCCGGTGCCGCAGGCCGATGGCAGCGTGACCGTGACCGTTGGCGGCCAGTTGGGCGAAGGCTGCAGCTCGCAGACTTATCTGTCGCTGCTCGACCACGCGACCTACACCGCCGGCGCCGTGCGGGCGATCTGGAAGGAACTGGGTGGCAGCATTCAGGGCAAGGATCGTCTGGCGCCGACGCCGAGCAGCGCCAAACTGCTTGCCCGTGCGTACTCGCCGGATCTGGCCGAGATCATCCGCGACATCAACAAATACAGTAACAACACCATGGCCCAGCAGCTGTTCCTCAGCCTTGGCCAGCGTTTCCGCAACGATGCCGACGGTGACGACGCCCGGGCTGCGCAGCGCGTGGTGCGTCAGTGGCTGGCGAAGAAAGGCATCACCGCGCCGCATCTGGTGATGGAGAATGGTTCTGGTCTGTCGCGGGCCGAGCGGGTCAGTGCACGTGAGATGGCCAACATGCTGCAGGCCGCCTGGCACAGCCCGTACGCCGCCGAATACATCAGCTCGCTGCCGATTGCCGGCACCGACGGCACCATGCGCAAACGCCTGAAAACCACGGCGATGCGCGGCGAAGCCCACGTCAAGACCGGCACCCTGAACACCGTGCGCGCGATCGCCGGTTTCAGTCGCGATGTGAACGGCAATACCTGGGCGGTGGTAGCGATCCTCAACGACAAGGCCCCGTTCGGCGCCTCGTCGGTGCTCGATCAGGTGCTGCTGGATCTGTACAAACAGCCGAAACTGCCGCAGACCGCTTCGGTGCTGTAAGCGCAGCAGGTGCAATTGTGGGAGCGAGCCTCCTCGCGAAGGCGTCGGTTCAGTAAGCATGTTCAGTGACTGTCACACCGCTTTCGCGAGCAGGCTCGCTCCCACAGAAAATCAGCGCCAGGTCCCCTCTGCCCCACAGGGTCAGGTGTCAGGTTCGAATCAGCTCATCTCCCGCTCAACCCGATCCCGGCCATTCTGCTTCGCTGCATAAACCCCTGAGTCAGCGCGCAGCAACAGCGCATCCGCGCCCTCCCCCGGGCGCCAACTGGCGATGCCGAAACTGGCGGTGACTACGCCGACCACGTCCACCGGCGCGCCGCGCAAACCTTCCCACAATTCCCTCGCCAGCATGTAGGCGTGTTCGCCGTCGATGTCCGGGCACAGCACCATGAACTCTTCGCCGCCCAGACGGCAGAACACGTCGGTGCGGCGCAAGCGATGGCCGATCCGCTCGCAAACTGCTTGCAGCACGCGGTCGCCGACGGCGTGGCCGAACTGATCGTTGATGCGTTTGAAGTGGTCGATGTCGAGCATGATCACCGACAACTCACCGCCGCCACGCTCAACCCGGGCCATTTCGGTGGTCAGGCGTTCCTGGAAATAGCGGCGATTGTGAATGCCGGTCAGCGAATCGGTGATCGACAACGCGCGCAATTCTTCTTCCACGCGCTTGAGGTCAGAAATATCCGAGATGTAACCGTGCCACAGCACCCCGCCGCCCGGCAGCTCTTCCGGTGTCGCCTCGCCGCGCACCCAGCGCAGGCCGCGTTCAGGCAGTTGCACGCGGTATTCCTCGCGCCACGGGCTGAGATTTTCCGCCGATTCGCGGATGGATGAGCGCACGCGAATCGCGTCCTGCGGGTGAATGCGACTGAAAATCGCCTCGGAGTCGAGCAGCAGCACATCCGGCTCCAGCTCGTAGATTTCGCGGATGCCATCGCTGGCGTAGATCACGCTGAAGCGTCCGTCGAATTCCATTTTGAATTGGTAAATGCCGCCCGGAACATGGGCGCTGAGCTTCTTCAGCAACGTGTCGCGTGCTGCCAGCACTTCGTGCACGCGTTTGCGCTCGGTGATGTCGATGCAGATCGCCAGATGACCGACCCACAGGCCTTGCTCGTCAAGCACCGGCGTGGCGAGCATGTTCACCGGCAGATGACTGCCATCGCTGCGCACCAGGGTCCATTCGCGTGCTTCATGACCGCCGACTTCGCCGCCCTCGACCAGCATCGCGTGGCAAGTCGGGATGCTTTTGCCGTAGCGCGCGCTCAGCTCCGCCGAACGCGCCGCCAGCTCTCGGGGTAAATGCAGGTTCTCCAGGGTCATGCGCCCGACCACTTCGGCGCTGCTGTAGCCGAGCATCTGTTCAGCGCCGGGGTTGAAGGTGTTGATCACGCCGCGCAAGTCGGTGGCGATGATCGCGACCTGGGTGGCGGCATTCAGCACGCCGCGCAACTGACCGTGGGTGCCGCGCAGTTCCTGCTCGCGCTCGTGCAATTCCTGGGTGCGCACCTCGACCAGACGCACCGCGCGCTGACGCTGGCTGACCAGCACGTACAACAAGGCGCTGAGCAATGCGCTGAGCAAGCCGCCAAGAATGATCACGCTGCCTACCGACGAATGGTTGGCCTGCATGAACGCTTCGCTCGGCAGGATATCGACCTGATAGTCGTGGTCGGCCATGCGCAGCAAGCGCGTCGCCGCCAGATCGCCGGGCACCGCCTCGTTGCTCGATTCGAACAGCGCCTCGTGCTGATCCTGGGTCGACAGGTCGAGAATGCGCACCGACAGGTAATCGTGCAGGGCATCGGGCAAACCATCGGCGAGCAACTGGCGCATGCTGATCACCGCCATCACATAGCCGAACGGCTGCGATTCTCCGGCGCGACTGACCGGCGCCAGTAGCAACACCCCACGCGCGTAGGACGGCTCAATCCCGACAAGATGCATCGGTTGCGACACCGCCATGCTGCCGAGCTGGTCGGCGCGTTGCAGGGTTTCGCGGCGCAAGGGTTGGGCGAGCAAGTCATAACCCAGTGGTGGCGCCAATCGGCTTTGGGTCTGGGTGTACAGCACCGGCACATATGCGTCGCGCGCTGCCGCCAGTTGCAGCTCGCCATTGGCGTCGAGCTCGCGAATGGTGAAGTTGCTCAGGCCTTCGTCACGCCCCTGCTGTTCGAACGCGGCGCGTTCGGCACCACTGACTCTCGGGGCATAGGTATAGGCTTGGGTGCGCAGCAATAAAGGGCGGGAGTAGCCGTCGAATTCGGCGCGGGACACCGATTCGGAGTTGGCGAAGAACCGGCGCAGACCATCGAGACGTTGCTCCTGGTCCTGAAAACGTTCGGCGATACGGCTGTAGCGTTCGTTGGCCAGCAGTTGAAAGCGCTGACGCGATTGTTGCTGAAACTGGTTGAAGGTGCCCCACGCGAGCAGCCCGGTGAGAATCCCGCCGGCAAGCAACACCAGCAAAGCGACCAGCCAGGCTGAGACGTCTTCACTGATGAAACCGAGGATTTTCGGGCGCACGGGGTGCAACGGCATAAGCACGACTCACTCCGCCAGATTCACGGGAAAACCCCATTGGCGGTGTGTGAGTTATAGCTATTAGCCACTAATTTAGCCAGCACCGCTGGATCCACCGAGCCGTTAAAAATCAAGGCTCTGTGGATCCAACCAGTGAAAGCGTCAACGAGCCGTGATTTTCCAGGCGCGGTGGATCTTGGTATTGCGGGCGAAATCCGGATCAATGGTCTGCGCACTGATTTCCTCGACCTCATAACGCTCGGCGAGGTTTTCCTCCAACTGGAACTTGCGGAAGTTGTTGGAGAAATACAGCACGCCACCCGGTGCCAGCCGCGCCATCGCCAAGTCGATCAACTGCACCTGATCGCGCTGTACGTCGAAGATGCCTTCCATGCGCTTGGAGTTGGAGAACGTCGGCGGGTCGATGAAGATCAGGTCGTATTCGTCACGGCTGCTTTCCAGCCACGCCATCACATCACCCTGCTCCAGACGATTCTTGTCCGAGAAGCCGTTCAGCGACAGGTTGCGTCGCGCCCAGTCCAGATAGGTTTTCGACAGGTCGACGCTGGTGGTGCTGCGCGCGCCGCCCTTGGCCGCGTGCACGCTGGCGGTCGCGGTGTAGCAAAACAGATTGAGGAAGCGTTTGCCGGCCGCCTCTTTCTGAATGCGCATGCGCATCGGCCGGTGATCGAGGAACAGGCCGGTGTCGAGGTAATCGGTGAGGTTGACCAGCAACTTCACGCCACCTTCATTGACCTCGACGAACTTGCCCTGGGCCGCCTGACGCTCGTACTGCTTGGTGCCGCTCTGCCGCTCGCGGCGCTTGACCACCACGCGGTTCTTGTCGACGTTCAACGCCTGCGGTATGGCCGCCAGCGCATCGAACATGCGCGCCGAGGCTTTTTCCGGGTCGATGGATTTCGGCGCGGCGTATTCCTGAACGTGCACCCAGTCGTGGTACAGGTCGATGGCCATTGCGTATTCGGGCATGTCGGCATCATAGACGCGGTAGCAATCGATGCCTTCGCGCTTGACCCACTTGCCCATCGCCTTGAGATTTTTCTGCAAGCGATTGGCAAACATCTGCCCGCCTTCGCTCAGGCGCGGCTGTTCGATCACTGGCGCCGGGGCTGGCGTCGGCTTGATCGGGTTGCCGTTCTTGTTGAACTTGCGCTCTTGCGGCTCGTCCGGGGTCTGATCGTAAGCCGCTTGCTCGCGCTCGGCCTGACGCTGTTCCGGGGTGCGACGTTCGCCAGTGACGAACTGATCCGGCAGAACCTTGATCAGCAGCAGTTTGCACGGCAGCGCGCCGTTCCAGAACGAATACTGCTTATGGCTGCGGATACCCATGCGCTTGCCTAGATCCGGGGCGCCGGTGAACACCGCCGCTTCCCAGTTCAGGCAGGCCTGACGCAGACGCTCGCCCAGATTCTGGTAGAGATACAGCAGGCTGGCTTCGTCACCGAGACGCTCGCCGTACGGCGGGTTGCAGATGACCAGACCTTTCTGGTTCTGATCCGGGCGCGGCTCGAAGGTCGCCACTTCGCCCTGGTAAATCTTGATCCACTCGCTGAGGCCGGCGCGCTCAACGTTATTGCGGCCTGGCTGAATCAGTCGTGGATCGGCTTCGTAACCGCGAATCCACAGCGGCGGTTTGGCCAGACCGGCGGCGGCACGCTCGACGGCTTCTTCGTGGAGTTTTTTCCACAGTGCCGGCACGTGACCGAGCCACGCGGTAAAGCCCCACTGCTCGCGACGCAGGTTCGGCGCCATGTCGGCGGCGATCATCCCCGCTTCGATGAGAAACGTACCGACACCGCACATCGGGTCAGCCAGCGCGCCGCCCTCGGCAGCAATACGCGGCCAACCGGAACGAATGAGGATTGCCGCCGCGAGGTTTTCCTTCAGCGGCGCGGCGCCCTGCTGCAAGCGATAGCCGCGCTGGTGCAGGCTGTGGCCGGAGAGGTCGAGGGAGAGAATCGCTTCGCCGCGATCCAGACGCAGGTGAATGCGCAGGTCCGGGTTGAGCTTGTCGATGGATGGACGATCACCCTGTGGCGTGCGCAGTTTGTCGACGATGGCATCTTTGACTTTCAGCGCGCCGAAGTGGGTGTTGTCGATGCCCGAGCCGTGGCCGCTGAATTCGACGGCCAGGGTGCCGTCGCTGAGCATGTGATCCTGCCAGTCGATGTCGAGCACGCCGTGGTAGAGGTCTTCGGCGTCCTTCATCGGGAAACGCTTGAGCACCAGCAACACACGGTTGGCCAGACGCGACCAGAGGCACAGGCGATAAGCGGTTTCCATGGTCGCCATGCCACGCACGGCGGAGGTGTGCTCGCGCGCTTCTTCAAGGCCAAGCCCGACGGCTTCCTCGATGAGCAGGCCTTCAAGGCCTTTGGGGCAAGTGAGGAAGAGTTCGAAACGATCGGACATGGTAATTCCAGAGCCTTTGGCTAGTGGGCCGGCAACGCATTGCCGACCCGGTTTTCAATCAGGCGCTTTTCTGAAAGAGCGCCCGCGTGGCACGAAGGTGTGCCGTTCCATCCCCGCTGCTCGGGTTAAAAGAGCTTAGATGCCGGGACAGATAAAAAAGTTGGTGAAACAAAAAGACTGAAAGCGACCCTTCGTCGAATATTACCCAAGCGCAAACGTGGGTCATTCTCACTAAAGGATTAACCCCCTGAGTCAGCGGGGCGCCGATCATACCGGGGTTTGCGCAATGAACGTTGAATAAATACGCGGTTACTTATTGCCATAGCATCCTTTACGTTACGTGCTTATGACAAAACGATCATTCCCTCGGTGTGACTCATTGGTTAGAACTGAACACAGGTTGACGTCGCAACGGCGTCAACACCTTGGCTCGCCACGCCGGCAGCGAGCCGCACGATGGCAGGTTTTTTCTGCCAGACCTCAATTGAGGTCAACGCGACACTACAGTCAACAAGTGAGGGAAACACCCTATGAGAAGACTTAAGCGTGATCCGTTGGAAAGAGCATTTTTGCGCGGATATCAATATGGCGTTGGTGGCAAATCCCGTGAGCTTTGCCCATTTACTCTACCGTCGGTACGTCAAGCCTGGATCAACGGCTGGCGAGAAGGACGCGGCGACAACTGGGACGGTATGACCGGCACTGCGGGAATCCACAGACTCAACGAACTTCACGCCGTCGGCTGACACAGGGCATTTATTCCGACACGACAATCTGAATTTGCATTGAATTAACCACGCACGTCCCTCCCGGACGGCGGGCTACGGCCCAGGGGCTCCTTCGAGGAGCCCTTTTTTATGCCTGCAAAAAGGGTTAACCGGGATCCACGTGGCGAGGGGATTTATCCCCGCTCGGCTGCGCAGCAGTCGCGAAGTCCGAATTTCAATTTACCTGGCGTATCAATGTGCAAGGCTTTGGGGCTGCTGAGCAGCCCAGCGGGGATAAATCCCCTCGCCACAAAGGCTCCGACAAGTCCTCGGCAATCCTCAGCGCAACGCGGCGATGGCGTCTACCGATTCACGAATCAGCGCCGGGCCTTTGTAGATGAAGCCCGAATAGATCTGCACCAGGCTTGCACCGGCCGTGATCTTCTCCGCCGCGTGTTTGCCCTCGGTAATCCCGCCCGCAGCAATGATCGGCAAACGCCCGGCCAATTCGCCCGCCAGCACCTTCACGGTATGGGTGCTCTTTTCACGCACCGGCGCACCCGACAGACCGCCCGCCTCGTCACCATGCTCCATGCCTTCGACGCCGACACGGCTCAGAGTCGTATTGGTGGCGATCACCGCATCCATGCCGGTTTCGATCAACGCCTGGGCGACCTGCGCAGTTTCTTCGTCGGTCATGTCCGGCGCGATCTTGATCGCCAGCGGCACATGCTTGCCGTGACGCAGAGCCAGTTCGGCGCGGCGCGTGGCCAGGTCCGCGAGCAATTGTTTGAGCGAGTCGCCGAACTGCAGGCTGCGCAGGCCCGGGGTGTTTGGCGAGCTGACGTTGACGGTGACGTAGCTGGCGTGGGCGTAAACCTTGTCCAGGCAGATCAGGTAATCATCCACCGCGCGCTCGACCGGGGTATCGAAGTTCTTGCCGATGTTGATGCCCAGCACGCCTGTGTATTTCGCCGCAGCGACCCGCGCCAGCAGGTTATCCACGCCGAGGTTGTTGAAGCCCATGCGATTGATGATCGCCTCGGCTTCCGGCAGGCGGAAGATGCGTGGTTTCGGGTTGCCCGGCTGCGGACGCGGGGTCACGGTGCCGATCTCGACAAAACCGAAACCCAGTTGCGCAAAGCCGTCGATGGCCGCGCCGTTCTTGTCCAGACCTGCCGCCAGCCCTACCGGGTTCGGGAACTCCAGGCCCATGACGGTCACCGGCATTTTCGCCGGTGCCTTGCACAGCAAGCCGTTGAGGCCCAAACGTCCACCCGCGCCGATCAGATCCAGCGACAGATCGTGGGAGGTTTCCGGGGAAAGTTTGAACAACAGCTGACGGGCCAGGGTGTACATGGGCGGCAATGACTCGGGCGGCGAAAAGAGGCGGCGATTATAGCCGGGCATCGTCCCCCGGCGCGAGGCGCCTGCGCGAATCAGGCGACTGGCATATGCCTTGCACCACCCCGCTCATCAGTCTGCCGACCAATGACGGCGCGCAGGCCAGGACAATGGCGTCGTCCCCGGGTTTTGCCTGCGCAGAATCCGGGACGACGTTTTTTTTGAGGTAGCGTATGAACGAAACGTCCTTGGGGCCTCTGGCCTGGCTCAATGGCAGCGATGCGCCGGAAAAGAGCGCGATCAATCTCGGCTTCATGGCGCTGAGCGACTGCGCCTCCGTGGTGGTCGCCGCCACTCAGGGCTTCGCCCAGCCCTACGGCCTGACGCTGAACCTCAAGCGTCAGGCGTCATGGGCCAACCTGCGCGACAAACTGGTCAGCGGCGAACTGGACGCCGCGCACAGTCTGTACGGGCTGATTTATGCGGTGCACCTGGGCATCGGCGGCGTCGCCCCGACCGACATGGCAGTGCTGATGGGCCTGAACCAGAATGGCCAGAGCCTGAACCTGTCCCATGGTTTGCAACAGGCTGGCGTGAACAGTCCTGAAGCGCTCGATCGGCATGTGCACCAAAGCCGCGCAAAACTGACCTTCGCCCAGACCTTCCCCACCGGCACCCATGCGATGTGGCTTTATTACTGGCTGGCGAGCCAGGGCATTCATCCGTTGCAGGACGTCGACAGCGTGGTGGTGCCGCCGCCGCAAATGGTTGCGCACCTGCAAGCCGGGCGCATCGACGGCTTTTGCGTCGGCGAACCGTGGGCGGCCAGCGCCGTGCAGCAGAATCTCGGTTTCACCCTGGCGACCAGCCAGAGCATCTGGCCCGACCACCCGGAAAAAGTCCTCGGCTGCACCCGCGAATTTGTCGAGCAATACCCCAACACCGCGCGGGCGCTGGTCATGGCCATTCTTGAGGCCAGCCGCTTCATCGAAGAAAGCCCGGAAAACCGCCGCAGTACCGCGCAATTGCTCAGCGCCACCGAATACCTCGACACCCCCGCCGCGTGCATCGAGCCGCGTTTTATGGGCGACTACGCCGATGGCCTCGGTAATCGCTGGCAGGATCCGCATGCGCTGCGTTTTCATGGCGATGGCGAGGTCAATCTGCCCTACCTGTCCGACGGCATGTGGTTCATGACCCAGTTTCGTCGCTGGGGTCTGTTGCGCGAGGATCCGGATTATCTGGCCGTCGCCCGTCAGGTTCAGCGTCTGGATCTGTACCGCGAGGCAGCGAGCGCGGTCGGCGTTGCGACTTCGCACGCAGACCTGCGCAGCAGCCAGTTGCTCGACGGCAAGGTCTGGGACGGCAGCGACCCGGCGGGCTATGCGCGCAGTTTCAAACTGCATGCTCTGAGCGACACCGCCGCCCTTCTCGCCCAGCGCTGACAGGAGACCGCGAACATGTTGCGCATTCTGCTGATCAACGACACCGCGAAAAAAGTCGGACGCCTGAAAGCGGCGCTGACCGAGGCCGGCTTCGAGGTAATCGACGAGTCCGGCCTGACCATCGACCTGCCGGCGCGCGTCGAAACGGTGCGCCCGGACGTGATCCTGATCGATACCGAGTCACCGAGCCGCGATGTCATGGAGCAAGTGGTACTGGTCAGCCGCGACCAGCCCCGGCCGATCGTGATGTTTACCGACGAACATGACCCGGGGGTGATGCGTCAGGCGATCAAGTCCGGGGTCAGTGCCTACATCGTCGAAGGCATTCACGCACAACGGTTGCAGCCGATTCTCGACGTGGCGATGGCGCGCTTCGAGAGTGACCAGGCCTTGCGCGCGCAATTGCAGGCCCGTGACCAGCAACTGGCCGAGCGCAAGCGCATCGAACTGGCCAAGGGTTTATTGATGAAGATGAAGGATTGCAACGAGGAACAGGCCTACACGCTGATGCGCCGCCAGGCGATGAGCCGCCAGCAGAAGCTGATTCAGGTGGCGGAGCAGATCATTGCCATGAGTGAGTTGCTGGGCTGAAATTTTCGCTGCAAATCAAGAGCCCCTCACCCTAGCCCTCTCCCGGAGGGAGAGGGGACCGACCGCGTTGTCTTGCGCTGTCCGCCGACCTGAACGACCGAGTCGATTATGGATTCACTCGAAATCGTTCAGATCGGCAAATGATTCGGCCATCCCCCGCTCGGTTCCCTCTCCCTCTGGGAGAGGGCTAGGGTGAGGGGCTTTTGCTTTTCAGCTGTTGGCACAAATCTCGCTAAGTAAACCGCACAGGTAACCAACGGCGGTTGCCCCACCTACGACAAAGACGTCGCTCACCCCGTTCGCCCCCCGGCGAATCAGGTAGCGGCGTTTTTGCGTTTTGGCCCCACAGAACGGGGCCGGTGGTGCGGCCGTGAGGCGCTCCACCTGCTGTGCATGACTCCTTTCGAGACTCTTTTCAGCCGAGGTGCGCGATGAATTCAAGCTTCTGGAAATCCGGCCATACCCCGACCCTGTTCGCGGCCTTTCTGTATTTCGACCTGAGCTTCATGGTCTGGTACCTGCTCGGCCCGCTGGCGGTGCAGATTGCCGCCGACCTGCACCTGACCACCCAGCAACGCGGCCTTGTGGTCGCCACGCCGATTCTGGCCGGCGCGGTGTTGCGCTTCGCCATGGGCATGCTCGCTGATCGCTTGTCGCCGAAGACCGCCGGGCTGATCGGCCAGGTCATCGTCATCTGCGCGCTGTTCGGCGCCTGGAAACTGGGCATCCACAGTTATGAACAGGCGCTGATCCTCGGCCTGTTCCTCGGCATGGCCGGCGCGTCGTTCGCCGTGGCCCTGCCGCTGGCCTCGCAATGGTATCCGCCAGAGCACCAAGGCAAAGCCATGGGCATCGCCGGTGCGGGCAACTCCGGCACCGTGTTCGCCGCGCTGCTGGCGCCAGTGATTGCCGCCGCGTTCGGCTGGAGCAATGTCTTCGGGTTTGCCCTGATCCCGCTGGTCCTGACTTTGGTGCTATTCGCCTGGTTGGCAAAAAACGCTCCCCAGCGGCCAAAACCGAAAGCCATGGCCGATTACTTCAAGGCCCTCGGTGATCGCGACAGCTGGTGGTTCATGTTTTTCTACAGCGTCACCTTCGGCGGCTTCATCGGCCTGGCCAGCGCCCTGCCCGGTTACTTCAACGATCAATACGGTCTGAGCCCGGTGACCGCCGGCTACTACACCGCTGCCTGCGTGTTCGGCGGCAGCCTGATGCGGCCATTGGGTGGCGCGCTGGCCGACCGCTTCGGCGGCATTCGTACCTTGCTGGCGATGTACACCGTCGCTGCCATCTGCATCGCAGCGGTGGGCTTCAATCTGCCAAGTTCCTACGCGGCGCTGGCGCTTTTCGTCTGCACCATGCTCGGCTTGGGCGCCGGCAACGGTGCGGTTTTCCAACTGGTGCCACAGCGTTTTCGTCTGGAGATCGGCGTGATGACCGGGCTGATCGGCATGGCCGGCGGAATTGGCGGCTTCGCCCTCGCCGCCGGTATGGGCGCGATCAAGCAAAGCACCGGCAGTTATCAATTGGCGCTGTGGTTGTTCGCCAGCCTCGGCGTGCTGGCATGGTTTGGCCTGCACGGCGTCAAGCGTCGCTGGAGAACCACCTGGGGCTCGGCGGCGGTGACGGCGGCGCGGGTCTGAGGCCCCAATGGCCCTGCAACTGAGCTTCGCCGAAGCCAGCGCCACCGGCCCGCGCGCGGAGAATCAGGACGCCCTGCGTTCAGTGACACCGGCGCCGGCACTGGCGGTGAGCAAGGGTTATCTTTTCGCCATCGCCGACGGCGTCAGCCAGTGCGCCGATGGCGGCCTCGCCGCGCGTTCGACCTTGCAGGCCCTGGCGCTGGACTACTTTGCCACGCCGGAAACCTGGAGCGTGGCCCAGGCGCTGGATCGCCTGCTGCTCGCGCAAAATCGCTGGCTGCAGGCCAACGGCGGCGGGCAACCGCTGCTGACCACGGTCAGCGCGCTGGTGATGCGCGGTCGGCGATTCACCCTCGCCCACGTCGGCGATTGCCGGGTCTATCGCTGGCACGCCGAGCGCTTGCAGCGCATCAGCGAGGATCACGTCTGGGAGCAACCGGGCATGCAACACGTGCTCAAACGTGCGCTCGGGCTCGATCAGCATCTGGTCCTGGATTTCCTCGACGGCGAACTGCGAGAGGGCGAAAGCTTCGTGCTGCTCAGCGACGGCGTCTGGTCGACCTTGGGCGATACCGCGATCGGGGCGATTCTGCGTGATCAAGCGGATCTGCCCAGCGCGGCGCAAACCTTGGTCAACGCCGCGCATCTGGCCGGCAGTCAGGACAACGCCAGTGCCCTGCTGGTGCGCGTCGATGCGCTGGGCGAAGCGAGCATTGGCGATGCGCTGGTGCAATTGCAGCAATGGCCGCTGCCGCCAGCGCTCAAACCCGGGCAAGCGTTTGAAGGCTGGCAGGTGCAAGGCATCATCGGCCAGAGCCAGCAATCATTGCTGTATCGCGTGCTCGATAGTCAGGGCCAGCCTTGGCTGTTGAAGACCTTGCCGGCGCGCCTGGCCGACGATCCGCAAGCCGGGCAGGCGCTGCTGTCGGAAGAATGGTTCCTCAAGCGCGTGGCCGGCCGGCATTTTCCACAAATCCATGCCTGCACTCAGCGTCAGCATTTGTATTACGTCATGCGCGAATACGCCGGGACGACGCTGGCCGAAATGTTTCAACTCAACGGCCCGTTGCCACTGGCGCAGTGGCAGGACATCGCCGAGCGGCTGTTGCGCGCGGTCGGGTTGCTGCATCGGCGGCAGATTCTGCACCGCGACATCAAACCGGAAAATCTGTTGCTGGGGGATGACGGCGAGCTGCGCCTGCTGGATTTCGGCCTGGCTTATTGCCCGGGATTGTCGGAGGACGCGCCGTCGACCCTGCCGGGAACGCCAAGTTTCATCGCCCCGGAAGCGTTTCGCGGCGAGTCGCCAAGTGCGCAGCAGGATTTGTATTCGGTGGGCGTCACCCTGTATTTCCTCCTCACCGGGCATTTCCCCTACGGCGAAATCGAAGCGTTTCAACGGCCCCGATTTGGCGTGCCGGTGAATGCCAGTCGCTATCGCCCGGACTTGCCGGACTGGCTGGCGCAAAGTCTGGAACGCGGCGTCGCCGCCGATCCGCAGCAACGCTTCGAAACCGCTGAAGAGTGGCTGCTGGTGCTGGAACAGGGTGAGCGGCAAAGTTTGAGTGTGCGGCCCCGGCCTTTGTTGGAGCGGGAGCCGTTGAAGGTCTGGCGGACCATGGCTTTGGTGTCGTTGCTGGGGAATGTGGTGCTGCTGGTTTTGTTGTTTCATCAGCCCTGAAAAGATCGCAGCCTTCGGCAGCTCCTACAGTTGGTTGCGTACACCTGTAGGAGCTGCCGAAGGCTGCGATCTTTTGATCCTGCGCTCCAAAAAAGCGCAACACGCCTCGAGAAAGTGCATCGAGCCAGCTCCAATCGGGCAAAAAAACCAGCAATTGCGGCGCCATAACAAGTTGGCACAACCACTGCATTACCCTTTTCACCATACATAAAGCCCAACCTTCAACGACGAAGGCTGCGCTTCCCGAGAGAACGGGACCAGGACAAAGGCGTCCTCGCTAGGCAACTAGCGGGACGCCTTTTTTTGTTTGCGCAAAATTTGTCGAGCAAGGCCCGACGGCCCACCAGAGGCCAGCCGCAGCTCCCGGAGAACCTGATGAAAAAACTCAAACTGGTGATGATCGGCAATGGCATGGCCGGGGTGCGTACCCTGGAAGAACTGCTCAAACTGAGCGACGAGCTCTACGACATCACCGTCTTCGGCGCCGAACCGCACACCAACTACAACCGCATCCTGTTGTCGCCGGTGCTGGCCGGTGAGCAGACCTTCGAAGAGATCGTGCTCAACGACCTCGACTGGTACCTGGAAAACAACATCAAGCTGCTGCTCAACCGCAAAGTGGTGGAGATCGACCGGGTCAAACGCCGAGTGATTGCCGAGGACGGCACCGAAGCCGAGTACGATCGCCTGCTGATCGCCACCGGCTCGACCCCGTTCATCCTGCCAATCCCCGGCAACACTTTGCAGGGCGTGATCGGTTATCGCGACATCGCCGACACCCAGGCCATGATCGACACCGCCAGGACCCACAAGCACGCCGTGGTCATCGGCGGCGGTCTGCTCGGCCTCGAAGCGGCCAACGGCCTGATGCTGCGCGGCATGCACGTGACCGTGGTGCACCTCGGCGAATGGCTGCTGGAGCGGCAACTGGACAAGACCAGCGGCCAGCTTCTGCAATCGGCGCTGGAATCCCGTGGCCTGCATTTTCGCCTGTGCGAACAGACCCAAGCCCTGCACGACGCCGGCAATGGCCGGGTCGGCTCGGTGCAGTTCAAGAACGGCGACATCATCCCTGCCGACCTGGTGGTGATGGCCGCCGGCATTCGCCCCAACACTGAGCTGGCGGAAAAGGCCGGCATCCCGTGCAATCGCGGGATTCTGGTCAATGACACCCTGCAAACCTACGACCCGCGCATCTACGCAATCGGCGAATGCGCCAGCCATCGCGGCATCGCCTACGGTCTGGTCGCGCCGCTGTTCGAACAAGCCAAGGTCTGCGCCAATCACCTCGCGCAACTGGGTTTCGCTCGCTATCAGGGTTCAGTGACCTCGACCAAATTGAAAGTCACCGGCATCGACCTGTTCTCCGCCGGCGACTTCATGGGCGGCGAAGGCACCGAAACCATCACCCTCTCCGACCCGATCGGCGGTGTGTACAAAAAACTGGTGATCAAGGATGACGTGCTGGTCGGCGCCTGTCTGTACGGCGATACGGCAGATGGCGGTTGGTATTTCCGGCAGATTCGTGAGAATCACGCCATCGGCGAAATCCGCGATCACCTCATGTTCGGCGAAAACGCCTTAGGCGACGTAGGACATCAGGGCCAGGACAAAGCCATGGTCATGGCCGACAGCGCCGAAGTGTGTGGCTGCAACGGTGTGTGCAAAGGCACCATCGTCAAGGCGATTCAGGAACACGGCCTGTTCAGCGTCGATGAAGTCAAGAAACACACCAAGGCTGCCAGCTCGTGCGGTTCGTGCGCCGGGCTGGTCGAGCAGATCCTGATTAACACCGTCGGTGGCGCGGCGGACGTCAAACCGAAAAGCGAAAAAGCCATCTGCGGTTGCAGCGACCTCAACCACGGGCAGATTCGTCAGGCGATCCGTCAGGAACACCTGCTGAACATCGCCGAGACCATGAGTTACCTGAACTGGCGCACGCCCAATGGCTGCGCGACCTGTCGCCCGGCGCTCAACTACTACCTGATTTCCACCTGGCCGGGCGAAGCCAAGGACGATCCGCAATCGCGCCTGATCAACGAACGCGCCCACGCCAACATCCAGAAGGACGGCACCTATTCGGTGGTGCCGCGCATGTGGGGCGGCGTGACCAATCCATCGGAACTGCGGCGGATCGCCGATGTGGCCGACAAGTACAACGTGCCGATGGTCAAGGTCACCGGCGGTCAGCGCATCGACTTGCTGGGGATCAAGAAACAGGATCTGCCCGGCGTCTGGAAAGACCTCGACATGCCGTCCGGCCACGCCTACGGCAAATCCATCCGCACGGTGAAAACCTGCGTTGGCAGCGAGTTCTGCCGCTTCGGCACGCAGAACTCGACGCAACTGGGCATCGAACTCGAGCACGACCTGTTCAACATGTGGTCGCCGCACAAGGTGAAGCTGGCGGTGTCCGGTTGCCCACGCAACTGCTCGGAAGCCGGCATCAAGGACGTAGGAATTATCGGCGTCGACTCCGGCTGGGAGATGTACATCGGTGGCAACGGCGGGATCAAGACCGAAGTCGCCGAGTTCTTCGTCAAGCTCAAGACCGCCGAAGAAGTCCGCGAATACAACGGCGCGTTCCTGCAGCTCTACCGCGAAGAAGCCTTCTACCTCGAACGCACCGTGCATTACCTGCAACGGGTCGGCATGGAGCACATCAAGAAGAACGTGCTCGAAGACGCCGAGCGGCGCAAGGCCCTGAACGAGCGCCTGCAATTCTCCCTGTCGTTCGAACAGGACCCATGGAAAGAGCGCCTGGCGCAGCCGCAACTGAAGAAAGAATTCGACGTGATCCCCGTGAAAAACCTGGAGGTGCCGGCATGAACTGGCTCGATATCTGTGCGCTGGAAGAGATCAACGCCCTCGGTTCGCGGATCATTGCCGGGCCGAAAGGAGACATCGCGATTTTTCGTACAAGCGACGACGAGGTTTTCGCCCTCGATGATCGCTGCCCGCACAAGGGTGGGCCATTGTCGCAAGGCCTGATCTACGGCAAGCGCGTGGCCTGCCCGCTGCACAACTGGCAGATCGACCTCGCAACCGGCGAAGCCCAGGCGCCGGACATCGGCTGCGCCCATCACCATCCGGCGCGAGTCGAGAATGGCCGGGTGCAACTGGCCCTGCGGGACGCCATCTGATGAACCGCCAGACGACCGCCTCGACCTGCTGTTACTGCGGGGTCGGCTGCGGCGTACTGATCGAGCATGACGGCGAGCGCATCCTCGGCGTCAGCGGCGATCCGGCGCACCCGGCCAACTTCGGCAAACTGTGCAGCAAAGGCTCGACGCTGCACCTGACCGGCGACCTCGCCGCCCGCGCCTTGTACCCGGAACTGCGCCTGGGCAAAGGCCTGGCGCGCAGCCGTACTGACTGGGATACCGCCCTCGACCACGCGACCAACGTGTTTGCCGAAACCATCGCCGAACACGGCCCGGACAGCGTGGCGTTCTACATCTCCGGGCAGTTGCTCACCGAGGACTACTACGCCTTCAACAAACTGGCGCGGGCGCTGGTCGGCACCAACAACATCGACAGCAATTCGCGGCTGTGCATGTCCTCGGCGGTGGTCGGCTACAAACGCAGCCTCGGCGCCGACGCGCCGCCGTGCAGTTACGAAGACCTGGAGCTCAGCGACTGCGTGATGATCGTCGGCAGTAACATGGCCTACGCCCATCCGGTACTTTTCCGTCGGCTGGAGGAAGCCAAATCCCGTCGCCCGCAGATGAAAGTCATCGTGATCGACCCGCGTCGCACCGACACCTGCGATTTGGCTGACCTGCATCTGGCGATTCTTCCGGGCACCGATGTCGCTTTGTTCCATGGGATTTTGCATCTGCTGTTGTGGGAAGACTGGATTGATCGCGATTTCATCAAGGCGCACACCGAAGGCCTCGCCGAACTCAAAACCCTTGTGCGCGATTACACCCCGCAAATGGTTTCGCAACTGTGCGGCATCAGCATCGAGCAACTGCAGCAATGCGCAGAATGGGTCGGCACTGCGCCGAGCTTCCTGTCGCTGTGGTGCATGGGCCTGAATCAGTCCACCGCCGGCAGCGCAAAAAACAGTGCGCTGATCAATCTGCACCTGGCCACCGGGCAAATTGGCCGGCCCGGTGCTGGACCTTTCTCCCTGACGGGTCAGCCAAATGCCATGGGCGGGCGGGAAACCGGCAGTCTGTCCAATCTGCTACCGGGCCATCGCGATGCCGGCAATGCGGAACATCGCGCCGAGGTGGCGGCGTACTGGGGCGTCGAGAGCTTGCCCGAGGCGCCGGGCCTGAGCGCCATCGAGCTGTTCGAAAGCCTGCGCAGCGGCAAGATCAAAGCGCTGTGGATCGCTTGTACCAACCCGGCGCAATCGATGCCTGATCAGAGCGCAGTACGCGCAGCGCTTGAGGCCTGCCCTTTTGTAGTGTTGCAGGAAGCCTTTCGCACCACCGAAACCGCTGCGTTTGCGGACCTGCTGTTACCCGCCGCCAGTTGGGGCGAGAAAGAAGGTTCGGTGACCAACTCCGAACGGCGCATTTCCCACGTGCGCAAAGCGGTTGTCGCACCGGGCGAAGCGCGGCCGGACTGGGCAATCACGGTGGATTTCGCACAGCGTCTGGAGAAACGTCTGCGCCCCAGGCAGCCGAGCCTGTTCGCTTTCCATCAACCTTCGCAGTTGTTTGATGAATTCAAAGCGCTGACCCAAGGGCGAGACCTGGATCTGTGCGGAATCAGTCATGCCTTGATCGACGAGATCGGTCCGCAGCAATGGCCCTTCCCTGCCGGCGCCCGCCAAGGCACGCCACGACTCTACGAAGACGGCGTCTTTCCTACGCCTAGCGGCCGCGCGCAGTTCATTGCCGATCCTTATCGCGCCGCCAAGGAACAACGCGACGCGCGCTTCCCGCTGACTTTGATCACCGGTCGCCTGCGTGACCAGTGGCACGGCATGAGCCGCACCGGCACCGCCGCGCAATTGTTCGGCCACGTCAGCGAAGCCGTGCTGAGCCTGCACCCTGACGAAATGCGTCGGCACCGCTTGCAGCCCGGTGATCTGGTCAATTTGAAAAGCCGCCGTGGCGCGGTGATTGTTGCGGTCGGAAGCGACGACAGCGTGCGTCCGGGCCAGGCGTTCCTGCCGATGCACTGGGGCGATCGCTATCTCAAGGGCGGCGTCAACACGCTGACCTTGTCGGCGTTTGATCCGCTGTCCAGGCAACCGGAGCTCAAGCACAGCGGCGTGCGTCTGGAGGCAGTCAACCTGCCGTGGCAACTGTTCGCTTTGATCGAGGGTGATGTTCAGCGGCATTTCGAGACGCTACGACCGCTGTGCGAGGCGTTTTCCTACGTCAGCCTCAGCCTTGTCGGTCGTGAGCGGCCAGCGTTGCTGATACGCGCTGCACACGGCCAGGCGCCCGATCCACAGTTGCTGGGCGAGATCGACCAATGCCTCTCGCTGCTGGATGGCCCGGTTCTGGCCTACGACGACCCTCGCCGAGCCATCGGCAAGCGGGTGCGTATCGAAAACGGCCGTATCACTGCGATTCGCCTCGCCGGCGAAACCCTTGCGCAACACTGGCTGCAAAGCCTGTGGCTGGAGGGCCGTGCCGACCAACAACTGCGGCGCTGGCTGCTCGCGCCGATGAGCGCGCCGCCGGGCGCTGTCGGCGCCATTGCGAGCGACAAGACCTTGTGCAATTGCGAAAACGTCAGTCTCAACGCAGTCTGCGCCGGCATTCGCCAGGGACTGGATCTGCAAGGCCTGAAAAACAATCTCCGATGCGGTACGCAATGCGGTTCCTGCGTGCCGGAAATCAAGCGTCTGCTGGCTGCCGAAGCGCGGCCGGTCGCGGTCATTTAACGAGGACAACACCATGAATGCGAAAGTCTGGCTGGTGGGCGCAGGCCCTGGCGATCCGGAGTTGTTGACGCTCAAAGCGGTGCGGGCGTTGCGCGAGGCCGATGTGGTGATGATCGATGATCTGGTCAACGACGCCGTGCTGGAACACTGCCCGACTGCGCGGGTTATTCCCGTTGGCAAGCGCGGCGGCTGCCGTTCGACGCCACAGGCATTCATTCATCGGCTGATGCTGCGTTATTCACGCCAGGGCAAATGCGTAGTGCGCCTGAAGGGCGGCGATCCGTGCATTTTCGGCCGCGGTGGCGAAGAAGCGCAGTGGTTGCGCGAGCGCGGGGTTGAAGTGGAACTGGTCAATGGCATTACCGCCGGGCTGGCCGGGGCGACGCAGTGCGATATTCCGCTGACGTTGCGGGGCGTGGCGCGCGGAGTAACGTTGGTGACTGCGCACACCCAGGATGACAGCCAGTTGAACTGGCAGGCGCTGGCGCAAGGCGGGACGACGCTGGTGGTTTACATGGGCGTGGCCAAGCTGGGCGAGATTCGTGATCAGCTGCTGGCGGGAGGAATGGCGGCGGATACGCCGGTGGCGATGATCGAAAACGCCTCGTTGGCGCATCAGCGTGAATGTCGCAGTGACCTGAGTGCGATGGCTGAGGATGCCTCGGCGTTTGAATTGAAGAGCCCGGCGATTCTGGTGATTGGTGCGGTGGCTGGTGTCGTGCAAGAGCAAAAGATCGCAGCCTTCGGCAGCTCCTGCACGGCGTAACGCGCGCACGCGCTTTTAAGCGGCGAAGCCAAATCGCAGACAAAGAAAAGCCCGGCCTGAGCCGGGCTTTTCCATCAGCGGCAGCTAATTACTTAGCTTGAGCTTCAACCTGCGCTTCTACGCGACGGTTTACAGCGCGGCCAGCTTCAGTTTTGTTGTCAGCAACTGGGCGGGATTCGCCGTAGCCAACAGACTGAACGCGGGACGATTCAACACCGTACTGGTTGGTCAGAACTTGCTTAACGGCGTTTGCACGACGCTCGGACAGTTTCTGGTTGTAAGCGTCAGGACCGACGGAGTCAGTGTGACCTTCAACAGTAGTGGTGGTGGATGGGTACTGCTTCATGAAGTCAGCCAGGTTTTTGATGTCGCCGTAGCTGTTAGGCTTGACTACCGACTTGTCGAAGTCGAATTTCACGTCCAGCTCAACACGAACAACTTCAGCAACTGCTGGGCAGCCATCAGCGTCAACGGTTACGTTGGCTGGGGTGTCCGGGCACTTGTCAACGTTGTCGCAAACGCCATCGTTGTCGCTGTCGGAGCAGACTTCAGCAGGTGCTGGAACTGGAGCAGCAGCTGGCTTGGAGCCGCCACCGAAGTTCACACCGATACCGACGCTAGGAGCCCACTCGGTGTCGCCCTGGTCGATGTTGTACTGAGCTTCAACGCCGGCACGGGCGTAGAAGTTCTCGGTGAAGTACAGCTTGGCACCGCCGCCAACGTTGGCGAAGGTGGAACGGTTACGACCGTTCGAACCGTTCTGGTCGATGCTCTGGTCAGAGAAACCGGCCGAAACGTATGGACGAATCATGTCGCCTGGGTTGTTGAAGTGGTACAGAGCGTCCAGAGCGGTGTTAGCGCCTTTGACGTTCTTGCCATCGTCGGCACGTACGTTGTGCACTTCGTCGTAGCCCAGACGCAGTTCAACGTCGTCGGTCAGGAAGTAACCGATCGAACCGCCGAACAGGTTGCCGTTGTTCTTGAAGTTACGAGCGCTGTCGAATTGTTCTTTCTTAGCGAAGCCTTCGATTTCAACTGCGCCTTGGCCTTGTGCCAGAGCGCCGAACGAAGTGGCGGCAATCAGAGAACCAATGGCCAAGCCCAAGGTGTTTTTCAGTTTCATCCGTTAAATCCCCATCTGGTGATTGTGAAGCAGTCCCGCAAACCGGGGGACAACTCGGCGGCAAGTCTATCAGAACTTGCCTACACGTAAGAGATATTTGCGCTGAACTAAGTTTCAGCAATGCCTGCAAATTTCTCACGCAATTTATCTAGAGCGCGTTTGTAACGCATTTTTGTCGCACTCAAACCCATGTGCATGATGTCTGCGATCTCCTGAAACTCCAGCTCTGCGACAAATCGTAGCACCAGAATTTCGCGGTCAATCGGATTCACATACACCAGCCAGCGATCAAGCCCACCCTTCTCCTCCGGCTTCGGCGCCTTTTCTTCAGACGCTTCTTCAAGAGGGTCCAGACTGAGAGCGTCCATCAAGCGACGCTTACGCCGTTCCTTCCGATACTGCGTGATGCATTCGTTGTAAGTGATGCTGTAAAGCCAGGTTTTGAACTTCGATTTCCCCTCGAAGTTCTTCAGGCCGTACAGCACCTTCAGCATCACTTCCTGACAGACATCGTCTGCGTCGCGATCGTTCCCAAGATATCTCGCGCAGACGTTAAATAATGTTCGCTGGTAACGCCGCATCAACTCTTCGTAGGCGCGCGTTACGTGAAACAGCTCGGTATGCGAGCGCGCGACCAACTCCTCATCAGAGAGCTCGCGGGGGTCGTAGCGCGTGGATAGCGGTTGGGCTTTATTCAAAACAAGTCGTGCCGACAGTCAGGTCAATGTCCGCCACAACCAGCCTCGGCTGGCATTTTGCGGCGGCATACATTAGCAGGGTTTGCCGGTTTAGCGGCTACTCACATGCTGTTCCAGCAGGATCCGATTGGAGAGAGAGACTAGCTCACCCTCATCGGTCAGCAATGTGGTTTTAACCGTGCCGATCTCTTCGATCTGGCCTTCGACCTCGCCAACACGCACTTGTTGCCCAACCTCGTACAGCTCACGCACATAGATTCCCGCAAGAATCTGACCGGCGATTTCCCGGCTTCCCAAACCCATGGCCAGCGCAACTGCCAGACCAACGGTAATCAATACGATGACAATCACATGGTTCAGCAGGTCGGTCTTGACCTCGAGCTGGCTGATCGCTACCGAGATGCTGATGATGATCACCAGCCCCTGCGCGATCCGTCCCAACCCGGAAGCGTAGTCCAGGCCTACGCCTTCTGCTGCGCCGCGCACCAGCCCGTTGGCCAGTTGCGCCAGCAGGACACCGACCAGCAGCACCAGCGCGGCGCCGAATACTTTCGGCAGATACAACGCCAGCATGTCCAGCGTAGCTGAAACTCGCTCGAGGCCAAGGGATTCTGCCGCAGAAACCAGAAAAATCAGCAGAACGAACCAGTAGACAATTTTACCGATCAGCGTCGAGATCGGCACTTGCAGCCCGGCGCGCGACATCAGCTTGGTCAGCCCGGTACCGCCCATCAGGCGATCAAGGCCCAGTTTTGCGAGCAATTTGGAGAGCAAGGTGTCGAGCAGCTTGGCCACGACGAAACCCAACAGCAGCACAACCAGTGCGCCGAACAGGTTCGGAATGAAGTTAGCGACTTTGGTCCACAACGCAGTCATTGCAGTGACGAGGCTCTGAGTCCAGAGATCAAGTTCCATATTCAATCAGCCTTATCAGCAGTGCGAGCAGTGGTTTTACGAAGACGGGAAACCGGCGAGACATGCGCCGAGCCATTGTTCAGGGCGATCATCAGCGCGGGCAGCCAGCGGCCCAGCAGGCTGAACAGATCACCGGCGCCGACCTGGCGGTTGGCGGTTTTGAGTACGCGGCCCAGGCAGGCATCGTCGTCGCGGCTGGACGGCGAAGCGTTGAGCATGTCGCGCAAAGACTGTTCAAACGGATCGTGCATACGCACCTCTCGTGATGTCTGTGAAAGACGCGGGCAGTTTTACTCGGGTCACATACGCCATGTTCACACCCAGCGCAATCGACGGAACAACCACCACTGACCGAACGCCAGGGCGAGTACCGTCAGGCAGGCAATCAGGAAACCATACGGGCTTTCGGCAAACGGAATACCGCCGACATTGATGCCCAGCAGACCGGTGATGAAACTCATCGGCAAAAAGATGCAGGTAATGATGCCGAAGCGGTACATGGTGCGATTCATGTGCACGCTCAAACGCCGGTCTTCGGCCTCCAGCACAAGCCCCACACGCTCTCGAGTCAATTCGAGCTCTTCCAGATAACGGGTCAGGCTGTTGTTCAATTCGTTCCAGTAGTCGGCGTCGTCTTCGACGAACCACGGCAATTTTATCCGCGTCAGCTGTCCGAAAATATCCCGCTGTGGCGCAAGAAAACGCTTCAGCCCGGCCGCTCTACGGCGGATGTGCAAAATCGCCCCGTGCTCGGGCGTATACCGTTCGTCGGCGTCGAGTTTTTCTTCCTCTTCATCGACCACTTCCGACAGGCACGTGACCAGATCCTGCACTTTATTGGTGAGGAACTGCGCCAGATACAGCATCAATTCAGAAGACGTTTTCGGACCTTTGCCCTCCCCCAGCAGCGCCAGCAACTCATCTGTAGCGCGCAACGGACGCAAGCGCAGGGAAATCACGCGCTGAGCGGAGGCAAAAATCCGCACCGAGACCATGTCTTCCGGCTCGGCGCCCGGGTTGAGATTGACCCCGCGCAGAAACAGCAGCAGCTCGGAGTCGGGCAATGGCAACAGACGCGGGCGGGTGTTCTCTTCCAGCAGCAGATCGCAGGTGAATTCGTTGAGCCCGCTGGATTTGCGCAGCCAGGTTTGGGTCTGCGGATGGCTGCGATCCCAGTGCAGCCACAGGCTTTCATGGGCCTGCAGCTGCAAATCGTCGAGCTCAGTCCGGGCTATCGAACGCGCACCGCCCTTGCCGTCCAGTACCAGGGCATGTACCAGCCCCCATTGCGCGTTTTCTTCCTCGAACATCCGCATCCCTTGTCGAAAACCTTATTCAGGCATTTTCAGCGGAGTCGGCGAAACGATCACGCCGTTGTTGTCCGCATAAATGTACTGGCCCGGGTGAAACGTCACACCGGCGAAAGTCACCGGGACGTTGAGGTCGCCAATGCCGCGCTTGTCGGTTTTCATCGGGTGACTGGCCAGCGCCTGCACGCCGAGATCGGTCTGGGCAATGACGTCGACGTCACGGATGCAACCGTAGATCACCAGCCCTTCCCAGCCGTTCTGCGCGGCCTTGGCGGCGATCATGTCGCCCAGCAGGGCGCGGCGCAGCGAACCGCCGCCATCAACCACCAGCACTTTGCCTTTGCCGTTGAGTTCGGCTTGCTCCTTGACCAGCGAATTGTCTTCGAAGCACTTGATGGTCACGATTTCGCCGCCGAAGGAATCCCGGCCGCCGAAATTGCTGAACATCGGTTCCAGCACCTGCACCAGCTCCGGGTAGGCGTCGCACAGGTCAGGCGTAAGGTAATGTTCCATCGAAAAACTCCTGTAACAAGGAAGACGATCAAGGGATGCCGCATTCTGATGAGACGAGTTCCGGCGGTCGCTGTTTACCTTAGTCCATGCCATGGTCGCTGACGCAACCTGAACAAACCCTGAAACGTAATAGCTAAACAGTCACGAAATATGACCAGAACCGCACAATGCGTCATATCTTAGCCGCAAGCCAGGCTGAACGGAACGCCCCTCACACTGCGGAGGCCAGATTCGCTGGCTGCGCAAGCAACGGTGTCTGCTGATCCTTCAACCAGCGCGCCACCAGCGGCCACACTTCAGCCTGCGCAGCTTTGCTCACCAGCATTTCGACATGGCCGAAATTATCCGAGAAGCCCTGCTCGCGGCCCAGGTTGATGAACTGCTTGCACTCTGAGCCGATCTGCTCGAACAGCTTGCGGCAGGCCCACGCCGGATCCTGATGATCGCCCGCTGCCGTCACCGCCAGCACCGGTACCTGAACCTCGGCAAGTCCGGCCCACCAGTCCTTGTCCTTGTCGCCGAAGCGACCGAACAAGCCGTACCAGCGCATGCTTTCGATGGCCAGGCCGATCGGTTCGTCTTCCGGACCGCGTTTGAGGCGTGAGCCGGACAACTGCGCGAAACGCTTGAGAATAAAGCGCCCGCCCCACTCCACCGGTGGAATCTTCAGTGGCCAATAGGTGCGGCTGACCTGGGTGCCGAAAAACGCCGCCGAGGCCACGGCCGGTTCGCCGAGATACTCGCCGCCGAGCGCTGCTGCCAGGGTGATGCCGCCCAGCGAATGGCCGATCCAGTGCGGGATCTGTCCGCTTTGCTCACGCACGAACGCGGCAATCGCCGGCAGATCGTAACGGGCATAATCGGCCACGCGGTTGCGCCGATAGTCTTCGTTGCGCTGGGACAGGCCGTGACCGCGCATTTCCGGAATCCACACGTCGAAGCCCAGCCGCGTCAGATACGCGCCGAGCCCGAGGCCTTTGGGGGAAAACCAGAAGCGCCGATTGGAAAAGCTGCCGTGCAACAGAATCACCGGCACGCCGCGTGGCGCCGTGTCATCGGCCATGCCCAGGCGGGTGACGGCGATCTCTACGGACCAGTCCGGGCTGTTGCCGGGTTTCAATCGATAGACGTCTTCGCTCAGATCGCCGCGCCGCTCGGCGCTGATCAGCGCGACAGGAAACAGGTTGCTGCTGCTTTGCATAATGCTCTTGCACAAAAAAGGGCGGCATCCGATGGAGCCCGCCCTACTTCAATCTCAAGGCCCGGCCCCTGTGGGAGCGAGCCAGCTCGCGAAAGCGGTGTATCAATCAACATCCATGGTGAATGTTGCTCCGTCTTCGCGAGCAGGCTCGCTCCTACAGGGGGCGCGGCCCGTTCACATGTTGATCAAGCCTGTGCCTGACCTTCGGCGAGGAAGAACCAGGTTTCCAGCACGGTGTCCGGGTTCAGCGACACGCTCTCGATGCCCTGTTCCATCAGCCACTTGGCCAGATCCGGGTGGTCCGAAGGACCCTGACCGCAGATGCCGATGTACTTGCCAGCCTTGTTGCAGGCCTGAATGGCGTTGGCCAACAGCTTCTTGACCGCTGGATTACGTTCGTCGAACAGGTGCGCGATGATCCCCGAGTCACGGTCCAGACCCAGCGTCAGTTGGGTCAGGTCGTTGGAGCCGATCGAGAAACCGTCGAAGAATTCGAGGAATTCCTCAGCCAGAATCGCGTTGGATGGCAGTTCGCACATCATGATTACGCGTAGACCGTTCTCGCCACGCTTCAAGCCGTTCTCGGCGAGCAGATCGACCACCTGGCTGGCTTCGCCGAGAGTACGGACGAACGGCACCATGATTTCCACGTTGGTCAGGCCCATCTCGTTGCGCACGCGTTTCAGCGCGCGGCATTCGAGTTCGAAGCAGTCGCGGAACGATTCGCTGATGTAACGCGAAGCGCCACGGAAGCCCAGCATCGGGTTTTCTTCTTCCGGCTCGTAGAGCTTGCCGCCGATCAGGTTGGCGTATTCGTTGGACTTGAAGTCCGACAGACGCACGATGACTTTTTTCGGCGTGAACGCTGCAGCCAGGGTGCTGATGCCTTCCACCAGTTTGTCGACGTAGAAGTCGACCGGGTCGCTGTAACCGGCAATGCGCTTGTCGACGCTGTCCTTGATTTCCTGGGGCAGGCCGTCGTAGTTCAACAGCGCTTTCGGGTGCACGCCGATCATGCGGTTGATGATGAATTCCAGTCGCGCCAGACCAACGCCGGCGTTCGGCAATTGGGCGAAGTCGAAGGCGCGGTCCGGGTTGCCGACGTTCATCATGATCTTGAACGGCAGCTCCGGCATGGCGTCGACGGAGTTCTTCTTGATGTCGAAGCCCAGTTCGCCTTCGAAGATGTAACCGGTGTCGCCTTCGGCGCAGGATACGGTCACGCCCTGGCCATCCTTCAGCAACTGGGTGGCGTTACCGCAACCGACCACCGCCGGAATGCCCAGCTCACGGGCGATGATCGCCGCGTGGCAGGTACGCCCGCCACGGTTGGTGACGATGGCGCTGGCGCGCTTCATCACCGGTTCCCAGTCCGGGTCGGTCATGTCGGAAACCAGCACGTCGCCCGGCTGGACCTTGTCCATTTCCGAGACGTCTTTGATGATGCGTACTTTGCCGGCGCCGATGCGCTGGCCGATCGCCCGGCCTTCCACCAGCACGGTGCCGGTCTCTTTCAGCAGGTAACGTTCCATGACGTTGGCCTGGGTGCGGCTTTTCACGGTTTCCGGACGCGCCTGGACGATGTACAGCTTGCCGTCGTCACCGTCCTTGGCCCACTCGATGTCCATCGGGCAGCCGTAGTGCTTCTCGATGATCATCGCCTGCTTGGCCAGCTCGCTGACTTCGGCGTCGGTCAGGCAGAAACGCGCGCGTTCGGCCTTGTCCACATCGACAGTCTTGACCGAACGACCGGCCTTGGCCTCGTCGCCGTAGATCATCTTGATGGCTTTGCTGCCCAGATTGCGACGCAGGATCGCCGGACGACCGGCCTCCAGCGTGCCTTTGTGTACGTAGAACTCATCCGGGTTGACCGCGCCTTGTACGACGGTTTCACCCAGGCCGTAGGCGCCGGTGATGAATACCACGTCACGGAAACCGGATTCGGTATCGAGGGTGAACATCACGCCGGCGGTGCCGGTTTCCGAGCGCACCATGCGCTGCACGCCAGCCGACAGGGCGACCAGTTTGTGGTCGAAGCCCTGGTGCACGCGGTAGGAAATCGCACGGTCGTTGAACAGCGAAGCGAACACCTCTTTGGCGGCGCGGATTACGTTTTCCACGCCACGGATGTTCAGGAAGGTTTCCTGCTGACCGGCGAACGAGGCGTCCGGCAGGTCTTCGGCGGTAGCAGAAGAACGCACGGCCACGGCTACGTCAGGGTTGCCCGCCGACAGCGCGGCGAACGCGGTGCGGATCTCGGTGTTAAGTTTTTCCGGGAATTCGGCGTCCATGATCCATTGGCGGATCTGCGCGCCGGTCTTGGCCAGGGCATTGACGTCGTCGACGTCAAGCGCGTCGAGGGCCTTGTGGATCTGCTCGTTCAGGCCGCTCAGTTCGAGGAAGTCACGATAGGCCTGAGCCGTCGTGGCGAAGCCGCCGGGGACCGAAACACCGGCGCCTGCCAGGTTACTGATCATCTCGCCCAGGGATGCGTTCTTGCCCCCCACATGCTCAACATCGTGTTTGCCGAGCTTATCGAGGGAAACTACGTACTCTACCAAGGTGATCTCTCCACTAACTGTGTTGGAAAAGCTCAGAAACCGGCGGCCCGGGGGAGCCTCGGCCGGTTGTATGGCCTGGACCTGGAAAATAAGTGAGAATGCGGGCCAATGGCGGCCGGCAAATCGCGCCTATCATATCCAAGATTCGTTACTAGCTTAAGGCCCAAGGTGCAAATGAAACGATCTGCTTTCTTCATCTCCGATGGCACCGGCATTACCGCCGAAACCCTGGGTCAAAGCCTGCTGGCGCAGTTCGAAAACATTACCTTCAGCAAATTCACGCGGCCCTACATCGACAGCGTGGAAAAAGCGCGGGCCATGGTACAACAAATCAACAAAGCCGCTGAAACCGACGGCTTTCGGCCGATCATCTTCGACACCATCGTCAATCAGGACATTCGTGAGATTCTCGCAACGTCCAATGGTTTCATGATCGACATTTTCTCGACCTTCCTCGCGCCGCTCGAACAGGAGCTTACCGAGCACTCTTCCTACACCGTCGGCAAGTCCCATTCCATCGGGCACAACTCCAATTACATGGAGCGCATCGAGGCGGTGAACTTCGCCCTCGACAACGATGACGGCGCGCGCACCCACTATTACGACAAAGCCGATCTGATACTAGTGGGCGTGTCGCGATGCGGCAAAACGCCGACGTGTCTGTACATGGCCATGCAGTTCGGTATCCGCGCGGCCAACTATCCGCTGACCGAAGACGACATGGAGCGCCTGACCCTGCCGACGGCCCTGCGCGCCCATCAGCACAAGCTGTTCGGCCTGACCATCGACCCGGACCGCTTGACCGCGATCCGCAACGAGCGCAAGCCCAACAGCCGTTATTCGAGCTACGCCCAGTGCGAATTCGAAGTGCGCGAAGTGGAGAACCTGTTCCGCCGCGAGAACATTCCGCACATCAATTCCACGCATTTCTCGGTGGAAGAGATTTCGGCGAAGATTCTGGTGGAGAAAGGGGTTGAGCGGCGGTTCAAGTAGGTTTGCGGTGCCTGATCTGACGCTATCGCGGGCAAGCCCGCTCCCACAGGTTCTGAAGGTGTTCACAATTTCTGTGTTCATCACCATTCCCTGTGGGAGCGGGCTTGCCCGCGAAGAACGATAACGCGGTCTGTCAGAGCACAAACAGGTCGATGAATCGATTCACCGCTGTGGCTTCCAGCCGCGCCTGATCCTCACAGAGCGCAAATATCTCAGCGCAACGCTGCCCGGCAAACCGCGTGGCCAGGTTGGCCTTGAACTTGTCCTCCAGCAACGGAATACCTTCGGCGCGGCGGCGGCGATGGCCGATCGGGTACTCCACCACGACGTTCTCGGTGCTGCTGCCGTCCTTGAAAAACACCTGCACGGCATTGGCAATCGAGCGTTTGTCGGGCTCAAGGTATTCGCGGGTGAAGCGCGGTTCTTCAACGATGAGCATTTTTTCGCGCAGCACATCGATGATCGGATGCGCCTTGTGGAAGTCGTCTTCGTAGTGCTCCGCCACCAGATTGCCGAATGCCAGCGGCACGGCGGTCATATATTGCAGGCAGTGGTCGCGGTCGGCTGCGTTGGCCAGCGGGCCGACCTTGGAAATTATGCGGATCGCCGATTCATGGGTGGTGATGACAATGCGGTCGATCTCGTGCAGGCGATTGCGCACCTGCGGATGCAGGGTCACCGCCGCCTCGCACGCCGTCTGCGCATGGAATTCGGCGGGGAAACTGATCTTGAACAGCACGTTTTCCATCACGTAACTGCCGAACGGCCGGGAAAAGCTGAAAGCGCGTTTGTCCGAGGGTTTCAGCGCCAGATCGTTGTTGGTGTGGCTGAACGAAACGTCATAGAAGCCCCACTGCTTCGCGCTCAAAACTCCGGGAATGCCCATCTCGCCGCGCATGGCGATGTCGGCCAGCCTTACGCCGCGACTCGCCGCATCCCCCGCCGCCCAGGATTTGCGCGAGCCAGCGTTCGGCGCGTGACGATAGGTGCGCAGCGCCTGACCGTCGGCGAAGGCATGGGACAGCGCCGACAGCATCTGCTCGCGATTGGCACCCATCAGTCTGGCGCTGACGGCGGTCGAGGCGACTTTCACCAGAATGACGTGGTCGAGTCCAACCCGGTTGAAGGAGTTTTCCAGAGCGATCACGCCTTGAATCTCGTGGGCCATGATCATCGCTTCCAGCACATCACGAACCGTCAGCGGCGCCTCACCGTGGGCGACGCGTTTCTGCGACAGGTGATCGGCTACGGCGAGGATGGCACCGAGGTTGTCCGATGGATGCCCCCATTCGGCGGCAAGCCAGGTGTCGTTGTAATCGAGCCAACGGACGATGCAGCCGATGTCCCACGCGGCCTTAACCGGATCGAGGCGATAACTGGTGCCCGGCACTCGTGCGCCGAACGGCACCACCGTGCCTTCGACGATCGGGCCGAGGTGTTTCGTGCATTCGGGAAAACGCAGAGCCAGCAGACCGCAGCCCAGCGTGTCGATCAGGCAGTTGCGCGCGGTGTTCAGCGCTTCGGCGGATTCGGGCTTGAAGGTGAGGACGTAGTCGGCGATGTCCTGCAGAACTGCGTCGTAATCGGGGCGGTTGTTCAGGTCGACGTTGGCGCTCATGTTCGATTCACTCGTGAAGTGGTTCGTTGATGGGACCTCGGTTCAGGGCTAACGATTTCTTATGATTGAAATGCAATCCACTGTGGGAGCGAGCCTGCTCGCGAAGGCTGAGCGTCAGTCAACATTTGCATGTCTGATGCATCGCTTTCGCGAGCAGGCTCGCTCCCACAAGGATATTGCTGTTGCTTAAAAGCAATCGCCGGGCACGCGGACATAGCCTTCCATGAGCACCCGCGCACTGCGACTCATGATGGCTTTCTTCACCACCCATTCGCCATTCTCCAGCGTCGCCTCGGCGCCCACGCGCAACGTCCCGGACGGATGTCCAAAGCGCACGGCATTGCGCTCGACGCCGCCGGCAGCAAGATTGACCAACGTGCCGGAAATCGCCGCCGCCGTGCCGATCGCCACCGCTGCCGTGCCCATCATCGCGTGGTGCAGCTTGCCCATCGACAACGCGCGCACCAGCAGGTCCACATCACCAGCAGCGATCGCTTTACCACTCGACGCTACGTAATCCGCAGGCTTGGCGACGAACGCAACTTTCGGCGTGTGTTGCCGCTTGGCGGCTTCTTCCAGATTGGCGATCAGCCCCATCCGCAACGCACCGTAGGCACGAATGGTCTCGAACATCAGCAGCGCTTTTGGATCGCCGTTGATCGCGCCCTGGAGTTCGGTGCCGGTGTAGCCAATGTCTTCGGCGTTGACGAATATCGTCGGGATCCCGGCGTTGATCATGGTCGCCTTGAACGTGCCGACACCCGGGACCTCAAGCTCATCGACCAGATTGCCGGTGGGGAACATCGAGCCACCGCCGCCCTCTTCTTCCGCCGCCGGATCCATGAATTCAACCTGCACTTCGGCCGCCGGAAAGGTCACGCCGTCGAGTTCGAAATCACCGGTTTCCTGCACTTCGCCGTTGGTGATCGGGACGTGGGCAATGATGGTCTTGCCGATGTTGGCCTGCCACACGCGCACCACCGCCACGCCGTTGTGCGGAATGCGGCTGACGTCGACCAGACCGTTGCTGATGGCGAACGAACCGACCGCCGCCGAAAGGTTGCCGCAGTTGCCGCTCCAGTCGACGAACGGCTTGTCGATCGACACCTGGCCGAACAGGTAATCGACGTCGTGATCGGCGCGGGTGCTTTTCGACAGGATCACGGTTTTGCTAGTGCTCGACGTCGCGCCGCCCATGCCGTCGATTTGCTTGTCGTACGGGTCGGGACTGCCGATCACCCGCAGCAGCAGCGCATCGCGTGCCGGGCCAGGAACCTGCGCGGCTTCGGGCAGATCGGTCAGGCTGAAGAACACGCCTTTGCTGGTGCCGCCGCGCATGTAGGTGGCAGCGATTCTGATTTGTGGTGCGTGAGCCATGGTGCTCCTTACCGAAGGCATGGGACTTGAAAATCCCATGCCCACAAGTTGATTTAGACGGCTACCGCCGAGCCTTCGAGGAAGTCCTGCGCGAAGCGCTGCAACACGCCGCCGGCCTCGTAGATCGACACTTCTTCAGCGGTATCGAGACGGCAGGTCACCGGCACTTCGACACGCTCGCCATTCTTGCGATTGATCACCAGCGTAAGATCCGCACGCGGCTTGCGCTCGCCGATCACGTCGTAGGTTTCGCTGCCATCGATGGCCAGAGTGTGGCGGTTGGTGCCAGGTTTGAATTCCAGCGGCAACACGCCCATGCCCACCAGGTTGGTGCGGTGAATGCGCTCGAAACCTTCAGCGGCAATCGCCTCGACGCCGGCCAGGCGCACGCCTTTCGCCGCCCAGTCGCGGGACGAACCCTGACCGTAGTCGGCACCAGCGATGATGATCAGCGGCTGCTTGCGCTGCATGTAGGTTTCGATGGCTTCCCACATGCGCATGACCTGGCCTTCCGGCTCGACACGCGCCAGCGAACCCTGCTTGACCTTGCCGTTTTCCACGACCATTTCGTTGAACAGCTTCGGATTGGCGAAGGTCGCGCGCTGGGCGGTCAGGTGGTCGCCACGGTGGGTGGCGTAAGAGTTGAAGTCCTCTTCCGGCAGGCCCATTTTCGCCAGGTATTCGCCGGCGGCGCTGTCGAGCATGATCGCGTTCGATGGCGACAGGTGATCAGTGGTGATGTTGTCCGGCAGCACCGCCAGCGGGCGCATGCCCTTCAATGGACGGGCGCCGGCCAGTGCGCCTTCCCAGTACGGCGGACGGCGGATGTAGGTGCTCATCTCGCGCCAGTCGTACAGCGGCGCGACTTTCTGCCCGGTGTCTTCATGCACGGCGAACATCGGAATATAGACCTGACGGAACTGCTCAGGCTTGACCGAAGACTTCACCACCGCATCGATTTCTTCATCGCTCGGCCAGATGTCTTTCAGGCGAATTTCCCGGCCATCGACCACGCCCAGCACATCCTTCTCGATATCGAAACGGATGGTCCCGGCGATCGCGTAGGCAACCACCAGCGGCGGCGAGGCGAGGAATGCCTGTTTGGCATACGGGTGAATGCGGCCGTCGAAGTTGCGGTTGCCGGAAAGCACCGCGGTCGCGTACAGATCGCGGTCGATGATCTCTTGCTGGATCAGCGGATCGAGCGCGCCGGACATGCCATTGCAAGTGGTGCAGGCAAACGCGACGACGCCGAAGCCGAGCTGTTCAAGTTCAGTGGTCAGCCCCGCTTCATCGAGGTACAGCGCCACGGTTTTCGAGCCCGGCGCCAGCGAGGATTTGACCCATGGCTTGCGCGTCAGGCCGAGCTTGTTGGCATTGCGCGCCAACAGGCCGGCGGCGATGACGTTGCGCGGGTTGCTGGTGTTGGTGCAACTGGTGATCGCGGCGATGATCACCGCGCCGTCGGGCATTTGCCCCGGCACGTCATCCCACTGGCCGGAGATGCCTTTGGCGGCCAGATCGGACACCGCAACGCGGGCGTGCGGGTTGCTCGGGCCGGCCATGTTGCGCACCACCGAGGACAAATCGAAGGTCAGGCCGCGCTCGTATTGCGCACCTTTGAGGCTGTCAGCCCACAGGCCGGTGAGTTTGGCGTACTGCTCGACCAATTGAACCTGCTGGTCTTCACGGCCGGTCAGTTTCAGGTAATCGATGGTCTGCTGGTCGATGTAGAACATCGCCGCCGTGGCGCCGTATTCCGGGGCCATGTTGGAGATGGTCGCGCGGTCACCGAGGGTCAGTGCTGCCGCCCCTTCACCGAAGAATTCCAGCCATGCGCCAACGACTTTCTGTTTGCGCAGGTATTCGGTCAGGGCCAGGACCATGTCGGTGGCGGTGATGCCCGGTTGCAGCTTGCCGGTCAGTTCGACGCCGACACTTTCCGGCAGGCGCATCCACGACGCACGGCCGAGCATCACGCTCTCGGCTTCGAGGCCGCCAACGCCGATGGCAATCACGCCCAGCGCATCGACGTGCGGCGTGTGGCTGTCGGTGCCGACGCAAGTGTCGGGGAACGCCACGCCTTCGCGCACCTGAATCACCGGGGACATTTTCTCCAGGTTGATCTGGTGCATGATGCCGTTGCCCGGCGGGATCACGTCGACGTTCTTGAAGGCCTTCTTGGTCCAGTTGATGAAGTGGAAACGGTCTTCGTTGCGGCGGTCTTCGATGGCGCGGTTCTTCTCGAAGGCCTGGGCATCGAAACCGCCCGCCTCGACGGCCAGCGAGTGGTCGACGATCAATTGCGTCGGCACCACCGGGTTGACCTGCGCCGGGTCGCCGCCCTGCAAAGCGATGGCATCGCGCAGGCCAGCGAGGTCGACCAGCGCGGTCTGGCCGAGGATGTCATGGCAGACCACCCGCGCCGGGAACCACGGGAAATCGAGGTCGCGCTTGCGTTCGATCAGTTGCTTGAGCGAGTCGGTGAGCGTGGCCGGGTCGCAGCGACGCACAAGGTTTTCCGCCAGCACGCGGGAGGTGTACGGCAGGGTGTCGTAGCTGGCAGGCGCAATCGCCTCGACCGCCGCGCGGGTGTCGAAGTAATCCAGCGGCGTGCCGGGCAGGTTCTTGCGGAATTCTGTGTTCATCGGGTCAGGACTCGGGTCACGGTAATTTCAAAGGGTGAGGCCAGACACCTGAGTTGCACACCGTCCACTGTGGGAGCGAGCCTGCTCGCGAAAGCGATAGATCAGTCGACATCCTTGTTGGATGCCAGTCCGTCTTCGCGAGCAGGCTCGCTCCCACAGGGTCTAGCGGGGTTCTCTGGTTCCGGGTCAGCTCACCATTCAGCGACGTTCGATTGGCACGAACTTGCGCTGTTCGACGCCGGTGTACTCGGCGCTCGGGCGGATGATGCGGTTGTTGGCGCGTTGTTCGAACACGTGCGCGGCCCAGCCGGTCAGGCGCGAGCAGACGAAGATCGGCGTGAACAGCTTGGTCGGGATGCCCATGAAGTGGTAAGCCGAGGCGTGATAGAAGTCGGCATTCGGGAACAGTTTCTTCTGCTCCCACATGGTCTTGTCGATGGCTTCAGAGACGGGGAACAACACCTTGTCGCCGACCTCGTCCGCGAGTTTTTTCGCCCAGCCCTTGATCACCTCGTTGCGCGGGTCGCTGTCCTTATAGATCGCGTGGCCGAAGCCCATGATCTTGTCCTTGCGCTCGAGCATGCCGAGGGTGCCTTTGATCGCCTCTTCCGGCGACGAGAAGCGCTCGATCATTTCCATCGCCGCTTCGTTGGCGCCACCGTGCAACGGGCCACGCAGCGAACCGATCGCCGCCGTCACGCACGAGTACAGATCCGACAAAGTCGAAGCGCAAACCCGCGCGGTGAAGGTCGAGGCATTGAATTCGTGTTCGGCGTAAAGGATCAGCGACACGTTCATGACTTTGACGTGCAGTTCGCTCGGTTTCTTGCCGTGCAGCAAATGCAGGAAGTGGCCGCCAATGGTCGGCTCGTCGCTGACGCAGTCGATGCGCTTGCCGTCGTGGCTGAAGCGATACCAGTAGCACATGATCGCCGGGAACGCGGCGAGCAGACGGTCGGTCTTGTCGCGCTGTTCGGAGAAGTCTTTCTCCGGTTCGATGTTGCCGAGGAACGAGCAACCGGTGCGCATGACGTCCATCGGATGCGCGTCGGCGGGAATTCGTTCGAGCACTTCTTTCAAAGCTTGCGGCAGGTCGCGCAGCTTGCTCAGTTTGGTCTGATAGTCGGCCAGTTGCGCTTTGGTCGGCAGTTCGCCGTACAGCAGCAGATAGGCGACTTCTTCAAATTGCGCGTCGGCGGCCAGTTCACGCACGTCGTAGCCGCGATAGGTCAGCCCGGCTCCGGCCTGGCCCACGGTGGACAGTGCGGTTTGCCCGGCAACCTGGCCACGGAGCCCGGCGCCACTGAGTACTTTTGCTTCGGCCATTGTGTTCTCCAATCTTCTTGAATTTGTATGGGGAAAACTTGTGGGAGCGAGCCTGCTCGCGAAAGCGCTGGATCAGTCGACATCAATGTTGGATGTCAGTCCGTCTTCGCGAGCAGGCTCGCTCCCACAGGGTTTTGTTCAGCCTTTCTTCTGTGCAAACAACGCATCGAGCTTCTGCTCGAACGTGTGGTAATCGATACGATCGTAGAGCTCCATGCGAGTCTGCATGGTGTCGATGACATTCTGTTGCGTGCCATCGCGGCGGATCGCCGTGTAGACATTTTCCGCCGCCTTGTTCATCGCGCGGAATGCCGACAGCGGATACAGCACCAGAGAAACGTCGGCGCCGGCCAGTTGTTCGGTGGTGTACAGCGGCGTTGCGCCGAACTCGGTGATGTTGGCCAGGATCGGCGCTTTCACGCGATTGGCGAAAAGCTTGTACATGTCCAGCTCGGTAATCGCCTCAGGGAAAATCATGTCAGCGCCGGCCTCGATGCACGCCGCCGCACGATCGAGTGCCGACTCCAGACCTTCCACCGCCAGTGCGTCGGTACGCGCCATGATCACGAAGCTGTCATCGGTACGGGCATCGACGGCGGCTTTGATGCGATCGACCATTTCCTGCTGGCTGACGATTTCTTTATTGGGGCGATGGCCGCAGCGCTTGGCGCCAACCTGGTCCTCGATGTGAATCGCCGCCGCGCCGAACTTGATCATCGACTTGACCGTACGCGCGACGTTGAACGCCGACGAGCCGAAACCGGTGTCGACATCCACCAGCAGCGGCAGGTCGCAGACATCGGTGATGCGGCGCACGTCGGTGAGCACGTCGTCCAGCCCGGTGATGCCCAGGTCCGGCACGCCCAGAGAACCTGCGGCTACACCGCCACCGGACAGGTAGATCGCCTTGAAACCGGCGCGTTTGGCCAGCAGCGCGTGGTTGGCGTTGATCGCGCCGACCACTTGCAAAGGATGCTCGCTGGCGACCGCATCGCGGAAGCGCTGGCCCGGCGTGTTCAGGTTGGAAGTCATGCATCACCTCGTTCAGTGGCTGTCTTGTTGTGGGCGCCGTCCTCGTAGTGACGGGCGATGTTGCGTTTCGAGGCGCCGATGTGGCGGCGCATCAACAATTCCGCGAGTTCGCCGTCACGGTCGGCGATGGCATCGAGAATGCGGTGGTGTTCGGCGAAGGCCTGGTGCGGGCGATTCGGCGTGGTGGAAAACTGGATGCGGTACATGCGCACCAATTGATACAGCTCGCCGCAGAGCATCTGCGTCAGCGTGCGATTGCCGCTGCCCTGGATGATCCGGTAATGAAAGTCGAAATCGCCTTCCTGCTGGTAATAACCGACGCCGGCCTGAAACGCCGCATCGCGCTCGTGGGTTTCCAGGACCCGGCGCAGTTCGTCGATTTCCTCGACGCTCATGCGCTCGGCGGCGAGGCGGCAGGCCATACCTTCGAGGGATTCACGGATTTCGTAGAGTTCGATCAATTCGGCATGGCTGAGCGAGACCACCCGCGCACCGACGTGCGGCACGCGCACCAGCAGGCGCTGGCCTTCCAGACGATGGATCGCCTCACGCAGCGGGCCTCGGCTGATGCCATAGGTGCGCGCCAGCTCCGGCTCGGAGATCTTGCTGCCCGGGGCGATTTCGCCTTTGACGATTGCGGCCTGGATACGCCGGAAGACGTTTTCCGACAGCGTCTCGGAATCGTCGCCACTGATGACCGGGGGATCGAGTTGATCCAGCATGATTGTCGACACCTTTAAATCCAATGCGGCAAAAACTAGCCAATCTGGCCCGATGAGTCAAAGGATAAATAGGTATTGTCGACAATCGTCTAATAACCGCAGCCAATCGATCATCTATTACTGTGGGAGCGTGCCTGCTCGCGAAGGCGGCACATCAGCCGGCTTCTGCATCGAATGACACAGCGCTTTCGCGAGCAGGCTCGCTCCCACAAGAGTGGCATCCCTTGCAGCTCATGGGTCGGCGCAAGCGCTGGCGCCATAAAACCACCGTGCTAGAATGCCGCCCGCATTTGCGGGTCTTTTGTACGGCTTGCCATAAAAAGCTGCCAGGCACACGCGGGGGCTTGCGCACGGTTGTGCGGGCACCTGAACCGATAACGGAACGCTGCGCACCAGGATTTATGAGACTCAAGCCTTTCCCCACCTTTTTTGCTCTGTTTTGCCTGCCCGGCCTCGCCGCCGCGGGGGAAAAAACCGTGTACGGCCTCAACGAATACGCTTCGCTTGACGGCATCAATCTCGAAGTTGCGGCCAAACTCGACACCGGGGCGAAAACCGCCTCGCTGAGTGCCCGCGACATCAAACGCTTCAAACGCAACGGTGAATCCTGGGTACGTTTCTACCTGGCGATCGACACCGCGCATTCGCACCCCATCGAACGGCCGCTGGCGCGGGTCAGCAAGATCAAGCGCCGCGCCGGCGACTACGATCCGGAAGAAGGCAAGCAGTACACCGCCCGTCCGGTGATCGAGCTGGATATCTGCATGGGTTCGGCAATGCGCAGCATCGAAGTGAACCTCACCGACCGAAGTGCGTTCCAATACCCGCTTTTGATCGGCTCCGAGGCGCTGAAACGCTTCGACGCGCTGGTCGACCCCAGTCTTAAATACGCTGCCGGCAAACCTGCCTGCACCATCGCCGCTCACACCGCCGAGTAATTTCCATGCGTTCTCTAACCTTCCACCTGAAAATCCTGATCGCCGTGCTGGTGCTGCTGGGCGTTTCGGTTACGGCCTATCAGATTTTCGTGCTCGGCATCCCGGTGACCGAAGACGCCACCGACGACCTGTGGAACATCGACGCCAAGGTCGAGTTCGTCGCCAGCACCAAAGATCCGGTGAAGATCCAGATGTTCGTGCCGCCGTTGAGCCGCGATTACGTGAGCCTCAACGAAAGCTTCATCTCCAATAACTACGGCGTCGCGGTCAACCGCATCGACGGCAACCGCAAGGTGACCTGGTCGGCCCGTCGCGCCAAGGGCAATCAGACGCTGTATTACCGTCTGGTGCTGACCAAGCGCTACACCGCGGAAAAATCCAAGGTCAAAGGCCCGACCTTCCGTGACAGCATGGTCATCGAAGGCCCGGAAAAAATCGCCGCCGAAGCCCTGCTCGCGCCGATCCGCCAACATTCGGCCGACGTCGAAACCTTTATTGGCGAGGCGATCAAGCGCGTCAACAACGTCAACGACGACAACGTCAAATTGCTGCTGGCCGGCGATCCGTCGACTTCGCACAAAGCCAAGATCGTCGAACTGCTGCTGTCGATTGCCCACGTTCCGGTAGAAAAAGTCCACACCATCCGCCTCGTCGCCGATCAGCCTCAGACTCCCGAACTGTGGCTGCGCAGCTTCAACGGCAACGACTGGCTGTACTTCAACCCGGAAACCGGTGAGCAAGGCCTGCCGACCGATCGCCTGCTGTGGTGGACCGGCGACGAAAACCTGATCACCGTCGACGGTGGCAAGAAAGCCAACGTGACCTTCAGCTTGAACAACAGCGAGATGAACGCGATTCGTCTGGCCAAGCTGACCGACGAAAACACTGACGCCAACTTCCTCGATTACTCGCTGTACGGCTTGCCGCTGCAGACCCAGCAGACCTTCATGATCATGGTGATGATCCCGATCGGTGTGCTGGTGATCCTGATCCTGCGCAACCTGGTCGGCCTGCAGACCCTCGGCACATTCACCCCGGTGCTGATCGCCCTCGCCTTCCGCGAAACGCAGCTGGGCTTCGGCATCCTGCTGTTCACAGTGATCACGGCGCTGGGCCTGTCATTGCGCTCGTATCTCGAACATCTGAAGCTGCAAATGCTGCCGCGCCTGTCGGTGGTGCTGACGTTCGTGGTGGTGTTGATTGCGGCGATCAGTCTGTTCAGCCACAAGCTGGGGCTTGAGCGTGGCTTGTCGGTGGCGCTGTTCCCGATGGTGATTCTGACCATGACCATCGAACGTCTGTCGATCACCTGGGAAGAACGCGGCGCCAACCATGCGCTGAAAGTCGCCATCGGCACGCTGTTCGCCGCCTCTCTCGCACACCTGATCATGACCGTGCCGGAGCTGGTGTACTTCGTGTTTACCTTCCCGGCGATCCTGCTGATTCTGGTCGGTTTCATGCTGGCGATGGGTCGCTATCGCGGCTACCGCCTGACCGAACTGGTACGTTTCAAGGCCTTCCTGAAGAAGGCTGACGCCTGATGTTCGGTTTTTGGAAGACCTGGAAGGCCCTCGAGGCGCGCGGCATCATGGGCATCAACCGCCGAAACGCGGACTACGTGCTCAAGTACAACAAGCGCAGCCTGTACCCGATCGTCGATGACAAGATCCTGACCAAGGAACGCGCCATCGCCGCCGGCATTCATGTGCCGGAGCTGTACGGGGTGATCTCCACCGAGAAGGAAATCGACAAGCTCGACGAGATCATCGGCGGGCGCAGCGACTTCGTGATCAAACCGGCGCAGGGCGCGGGTGGCGACGGCATCATCGTCATCGCCGACCGCTTCGAAGGCCGTTATCGCACGGTGTCGGGCAAGATCCTCGCCCACGAGGAGCTGGAACATCACATCTCCAGCATCCTCACCGGCCTGTACTCGCTGGGCGGCCACCGCGACCGCGCGCTGATCGAATACCGTGTGACCCCGGACCAGATCTTCAAAAGCATCAGCTACGAAGGCGTGCCGGACATCCGCATCATCGTGCTGATGGGTTACCCGGTGATGGCGATGTTGCGTCTGCCGACCCGCCAGTCCGGCGGCAAGGCCAACCTGCACCAGGGCGCCATTGGCGTCGGCGTCGATCTGGCCACCGGCCTTACGCTGCGCGGCACCTGGCTGAACAACATCATCACCAAACACCCCGACACCACCAACGCGGTGGATGGCGTGCAACTGCCCTACTGGGACGGTTTCATGAAACTCGCCGCCGGCTGCTATGAGCTGTGCGGGCTGGGTTATATCGGCGTGGACATGGTGCTTGATCAGGAAAAAGGCCCGCTGATCCTCGAGCTGAATGCGCGGCCGGGGCTGAACATTCAGATCGCCAACGATTGCGGCCTGACCTTGCGTACCCACGCGGTTGAAGCGCGGCTGGAAGAGCTGAAGGCGCGGGGCGTGACGGAGTCGGTTGAAGAGCGGGTGGCGTTTACCCAGGAGATGTTTGGGCATATTCCAGCTGTCGAAGGCTAAAAGCTCAAGAGCCCCTCACCCTAACCCTCTCCCAAAGGGAGAGGGGACTGACCGAGGTGGATGTTGGAGGTACGCCGACCTGAACGTCTTGAGTCGAACTCAAGCTTTGAAAAGCATGAAGATCGGCTCCCTCCCCCAAGATATCGAGCCGAACCCAAGTTTTGAAAAGCCCCCGATCTGCTCCCTTTCCCCCTCGCCCCCTTGGGGGAGAGGGTTGGGGTGAGGGGGAGGCTTTTGACTTTGATCTGGCAGCGCAGAGGACTACAATCCCCACCCCGCCTCAACGGCCGATCTGCCCCGCCCATGTTGACCTGCTCCGTACACCCACTGCCCTACCGCGCCAATCCCGCCGACTACTTTGCGGCCATTCGCAACGCACCTGGCGCCGTGCTGCTCGACAGCGGCCGGCCGAGCGCCGAACGCGGCCGTTATGACTTGTTGAGCGCCTGGCCGCTGGAACAACTGGCGGTGTTGCCGGAGGAAAGCGGTGCGCATTTCCTCCAGCGCTTGCGTGACCATCTCAGCCGCTTGGGCGAAGCTCAGTTGCCTGCCGGGTATGAATTACCATTCGCCGGCGGATTGATCGGCTATTTGAGCTACGACTTCGGGCGACATCTGGAAAACCTGCCGAGTCAGGCGCTGGATGACCTGCAACTGCCCGATGCGCGTTTTGGCCTGTATGACTGGGCGCTGATCAGCGATCACCACGCGCAAACCAGCCAACTGGTCTTTCATCCTTCGCTTGTCGACAGTGAACGGCAGCGATTGGTCGCGCTGTTCACTCAGCCTCAATTTGACGCGCTGGCGCCATTCAAACTGAACGCCCCCATGGCCGCTGATCTCTCGGCCGACGACTACCGTCAGGCCTTCGAGCGTATTCAGGATTACATCCAGGCTGGTGACTGCTATCAGGTCAACTTCGCGCAACGCTTTCGTGCTGAATGCCAGGGCGATCCGTGGCTGGCTTACTGCGCTTTGCGTCAGGCCTGCCCGACGCCGTTCTCCGGTTTCCAGAGCCTGCCCGACGGCGGCGCGGTGCTGAGCCTGTCACCGGAACGTTTCGTCAGAGTCAGCCAGCGCCAGGTTGAAACGCGTCCGATCAAGGGCACCCGCCCTCGCGGCCTGACTCCAGCCGAAGACGCCGCCAATGCCGCCGAACTGCTGGCCAGCCCCAAGGATCGCGCGGAAAACCTGATGATCGTCGACCTGCTGCGCAACGACCTCGGGCGCACTTGCCGCATCGGCTCGGTGCGGGTGCCGGAGTTGTTCAGTCTGGAGAGCTATCCGAATGTGCATCATCTGGTCAGCAGCGTGACCGGTGAACTGGCGGCGGATCGTGACGCGCTGGACCTGATCGCCGGCAGCTTCCCCGGCGGCTCAATCACCGGCGCACCGAAGATTCGGGCGATGCAGATCATCGACGAGCTGGAGCCGACCCGGCGCGGTCTGTATTGCGGCTCGTTGCTGTATCTGGACGTGCGCGGCGAGATGGACAGCTCCATCGCCATTCGCAGTCTGCTGGTCAAGGATGGCCAGGTGTGCTGCTGGGGCGGCGGCGGGATCGTCGCCGATTCGGACTGGCAGGCGGAGTATCAGGAGTCGATGACCAAAGTCAGAATTCTCTTGGAAACCCTGCAAAACCTCTGAGGAATGATCGTTCCCACGCTCCGCGTGGGAATGCAGCCCGGGACGCTCCGCGTCCCATCCAAAGCCGAACGCGGAGCGTCCGTTGAGGCATTCCCACGCAGAGCGTGGGAACGATCATCAGGTAGCCAGGCTTACAGGCTGAGATCGCGGTTTGAGGCCTTGAGAAATTCCTGCTTCAGCTCTTCAAACGTATGCACCGCCGGAAACTGCGGAAACTCGCGAATCACGTTGTCCGGCGCATGAAACAGAATCCCCGCGTCCGCCTCGCCGAGCATGGTCGTGTCGTTGTATGAATCCCCCGCCGCGATCACCCGGTAGTACAGGCTCTTGAACGCCAGCACCGACTGGCGCTTGGGATCTTTCTGACGCAGTTGATAGCCCGTCACCCGACCGCTTTCGTCAGTGATCAAGCGATGGCAGAGCAAGGTCGGGAAGCCCAGCTGGCGCATCAGCGGCTGCGAGAATTCATAAAAAGTGTCCGAGAGAATCACCACCTGGAAACGCTCGCGCAGCCAGTTGACGAACTCCACTGCGCCATCCAGCGGTTTCAGCGTGGCGATCACTTCCTGAATGTCCGAGAGTTTGAGGCCGTGCTCATCGAGGATGCGCAAACGCTGCTTCATCAATACGTCGTAATCGGGAATGTCCCGGGTGGTGGCCTTGAGGGAGTCGATTCCGGTTTTTTCGGCGAAGGCGATCCAGATTTCCGGTACCAGTACCCCTTCAAGATCCAGGCAAGCAATTTCCACAAGACACTCCCGTTTGTAGTGATTATTTGAGTCAAGCGAGGCCGAACTCTAGCGTCTGCACCAGACGCGCGCAACGCAGAGGACGCCCCGGCCGCGGCAGCTTTTTGTTACCATCGGCCCCCTATAGAGCGCCCGAGCGCCATTGACCTGTAGGAAGCCGACCTGATGAGCCCAACGTTCGACGTCGTGGAACTCGCCACGACCTATGCCAACAAATCCGCCCAGGACATCCTCAAGCTCGCCTTCGCCGAATTCGGCGATGACTTGTGGATATCTTTCAGCGGCGCCGAGGACGTGGTGTTGGTGGACATGGCGTGGAAGCTGAACAAGAACGTGAAAGTGTTCAGCCTCGACACCGGCCGCCTGCATCCGGAGACCTACCGCTTCATCGAGCAAGTGCGCGAGCACTACAAGATCGATATTGAAATCGTCTCGCCGGACTACACGAAACTCGAACCGTTCGTGAAGGAAAAAGGCCTTTTCAGTTTCTACAAGGACGGCCACGGCGAATGCTGCGGCATCCGCAAGATCGAGCCGCTGCGCCGTAAGCTGTCCGACGTCAAAGCGTGGGCCACCGGCCAGCGCCGCGACCAGAGCCCGGGCACCCGCAGCGCCGTGGCGGTGCTGGAAATCGACACAGCCTTCTCGACACCGGAACGCACCCTGTACAAGTTCAACCCGCTGGCGCAGATGACCAGCGAGGAGATCTGGGGTTACATCCGCATGCTCGAACTGCCGTACAACAGCCTGCACGAGCGCGGCTTCATCAGCATCGGCTGCGAACCCTGCACCCGCCCGGTGCTGCCGAACCAGCACGAGCGTGAAGGCCGCTGGTGGTGGGAAGAAGCCACGCAGAAAGAATGCGGACTCCATGCGGGGAATATCATCAGCAAGAGCAAGGTCTGATCCCTCATTTATAGAAAGACCTGTGGGAGCGAGCCTGCTCGCGAAAGCGCAGTTCCAGTCAACGTTTCAGTTGCCTGATACACCGCATTCGCGAGCAGGCTCGCTCCCACATTGATATGTGCCAGGCACGCAAAAGGTGTACACAAGGTTGTCACCATCGGTGCCATTTATGTGTGCACTTTCTGTTTTTTCGCCCTGAAAAGTTACATCCCTCAGCAGAATCCCCTCTGCGTGCGCCCCCTGCAAAATCCCTCCCCCAAAAAAAATACCTGTCCAATCGATCAATTTATATCGCCGGTTTTTCAGTCACTTACCCCGCATTGATAACTATTCGAAATGAGCCCTGGCGCTTATGGATTCGCAACTGGCACAAATCTGGCTTTATCGCATACATGTTTTGTATACAAAACTGCAAAACATGCACACTTTCGATCCGCAAGCCTGAAGCGCCCTATCCCGTACAGGCTGCAGATGCCCCGTAACCAGTGATGTTTTCACCGTCGCGACGAAGATTTGTCGAGCCTGAGCGCTCATGCACAGTCATCGCGGGAGTGAACGTCAGGAGCCTGCCGGAATGCGTACAAGTCTTTCGAATAACATCGCGCTGAATCTGCCCTCCTCCACGCTTGATCAACCGTTGCCCGATGACGGACTGAGCGAGCCGCTGCAACTGAGCCCGCGTCTGCACAACAGCGATCTGGCGCCGACCAAAGCCGAAGGGCGGCGCTGGGGCCAGTACAGCATCTTCGCCCTGTGGACGAATGATGTGCACAACATCGCCAACTACTCGTTCGCCATCGGCTTGTATGCACTGGGTCTGGGCGGCTGGCAAATCCTCTTGTCACTGGGGATCGGCGCGGCGCTGGTGTACTTCTTCATGAACCTGTCCGGGTACATGGGGCAGAAAACCGGGGTGCCGTTCCCGGTGATCAGCCGGATCAGTTTTGGCATCCACGGTGCGCAAATTCCTGCATTGATCAGGGCGGTTATCGCCATCGCCTGGTTCGGTATTCAGACGTACCTCGCCTCGGTGGTATTCCGCGTCCTGCTGACCGCCGTGCATCCCGGCTTTGCCGAATACGATCACGACTCAATTCTGGGCCTGTCGAGTCTGGGCTGGGTGTGCTTTGTAGCAATCTGGCTGGTGCAACTGGCGATCCTCGCCTACGGCATGGAGATGGTGCGCCGTTACGAGGCATTTGCCGGGCCGGTGATTCTGCTGACCGTAGCCGCACTCGCCGGGTGGATGTACTTCCAGGCCAACGCGACCATTGCCTGGTCGATCCGCGAGCCGCTGACCGGGGGCGAGATGTGGCGCAACATTTTTGCTGGTGGCGCGTTGTGGCTGGCGATCTACGGCACGCTGATCCTCAATTTCTGCGACTTCGCCCGTTCTTCGCCGTGCCGCAAAACCATCAAAGTAGGAAATTTCTGGGGCTTGCCGGTGAACATTCTGGTATTCGCCGCGATTACCGTACTGCTGTGTGGCGCGCAGTTCCAGATCAACGGGCGGATCATCGAAAGCCCGACCGAGATCATCGCTTCGATCCCCAACACGTTCTTTCTGGTGCTCGGCTGCCTGGCTTTTCTGATTGTCACCGTTGCGGTGAACATCATGGCCAACTTCGTTGCCCCGGCGTTCGTCCTCAGCAACCTGGCGCCGAAGTACCTGACCTTCCGCCGCGCCGGATTGATCAGCGCGACCATCGCCGTGCTCATCCTGCCGTGGAACCTCTACAACAGCCCGCTGGTGATCGTGTATTTCCTGTCGGGCCTCGGCGCCCTGCTCGGCCCGCTGTACGGGGTGATCATGGTCGACTACTGGCTGATCCGCAAAGGCCGGATCAATGTGCCGCAGCTCTACAGCGAAGACCCCAACGGCGCTTATTACTACAGCCGCGGCATCAATTTCCGCGCGGTGGCGGCGTTTATTCCTGCGGCGCTGATCGCCATCGTTCTGGTATTGGTGCCCGGTTTCCACAGCGTCTCGCCGTTCTCCTGGCTGATCGGTGCCGGCATCGCCGGCATGCTTTACCTGATCATCGCCAAGCGCCAGACCCATTACGCCGAAGTCAGCGGTGAATGCATCGCTGTGGATAACGTCAGCCACTGATCCCTTCGCGGCCCGGTTTTCGGGCCGCACCACTGCCCGCAATAAGGATTTTCCATGCGTATTCTCGTGGTCAACGTCAACACCACCGAATCCATCACCGACGCCATCGCCCGCTCGGCACAGGCCGTCGCTTCGCCCGGTACCGAAATCGTCGGCCTGACGCCGTACTTCGGCGCCGAATCGATTGAAGGCAATTTCGAAAGTTACCTGGCCGCCATCGCCGTGATGGATCGAGTGATGTCTTACGATCAACCCTTCGATGCGGTGATCCAGGCCGGCTACGGCGAACATGGCCGCGAAGGTTTGCAGGAACTGCTCAACGTGCCAGTGGTAGATATCACTGACGCGGCGGCCAGCACCGCGATGTTTCTCGGCCATGCCTACTCGGTGGTGACCACGCTGGATCGCACCGTGCCGCTGATCGAGGATCGGCTGAAATTGTCCGGCTTGTGGGATCGCTGTGCCTCGGTGCGCGCCAGTGGTCTGGCGGTTTTGGAGCTTGAACACGAACCGCAGCGCGCGCTGGAAGCGATCGTGCAGCAGGCCGAACTGGCGGTGACCCAGGACAAGGCAGAGGTGATTTGCCTGGGCTGCGGCGGCATGGCCGGGCTGGACGAGCAGATCCGCCGGCGCACCGGCGTGCCGGTGGTGGATGGCGTGACAGCCGCCGTGATGATTGCCGAGTCGCTGGTGCGTTTGAAGTTGTCGACGTCCAAGGTGCGCACTTATGCGACGCCACGGCCGAAGAACATTGTTGGTTGGGCGGAGCGCTTTGCTCGATAGACCGAGTTATCGTTCATCGCGGGCAAGCCCGCTCCCACAGGGTTTTGTGTTGTTTGCAAGATGTGTGAACAACTCAAAACTTGTGGGAGCGGGCTTGCCCGCGATAGCCGCAACTCGGTTTGATGCCTGGCTCAGATAGCACTAAACCGACGCCCCAGTCCCTGCTCAGCAAACTGTTCAATCACGAAATCCACAAACGCCCGGGTCTTGCCCGGCAACAATTTGTGCTCGGCGTAATAGATCGAAATGTTGCCGTCATCGACAAACCAGTCCGGCAGCACTCGCTGTAACGTCCCTGCCTGAAGATACGGCACCGCAAACGGCATGCTCACCAGCGCAATGCCCAAACCTTGCATCGCCGTCGCGCACGCCGCCTCGGAATCACTCATGGTCATCCGCGCCCGCAATGTCAGCGGACTGTGTTGCTGATCGCGGTGAGTCAGTTGCCAGGAACGCACGCGCCCGGTCTGCGGTGAGCGAATCAGAATGCCGTCGTGTTGCCTGAGGTCATCGGGATGGCTGATCGGCGCATGTTTTTGCAGATAGTCCTCCGATGCCACCAACACCCGATGCGCCGGTGTCAGCCTGCGCGCAACCACGCCTTGTGGCAGTTCAAAGCCGCCGCCAATCGCCGCGTCGAAGCCCTGCCCGATCAGGTCGACCTGGCGGTTATCGAAATGCCAGTCCGGGTTGATCGCCGGATAGCGCCGCAAGAACTCACCGAGCAGCGGCACGATATACAGACGACCGAACACCGTGCCCATGCTGACTTTCAGCGTGCCGGCCGGTTGCCCGCCGGCACTGGCCAGATTGGCTACGGCGTTCTGGATGGTGGTCAGGCTGGCGCTGACTTCACTCAAAAACAGCTGCCCCGCTTCGGTCAACGTCAGGCTGCGTGTACTACGCTGGAACAGCCGCACGCCAAGCCGCGCTTCCAGTTTCGCCACGCTCTTGCCGACCGCCGCCGGGGTCAGGCTCAAGCGTCGCGCGGCTTCGGCAAAGCTGCCGACTTCGGCGCTGCGCACAAAGCATTCGATACTGCTGAATGTTTCCATGATCGCCACTATAAACTTCTGGTTTACACAGACTATAGCAATCATGGTCTACCCGGTTGTCGATACCAGGCCGATACTCGGCACCAACACCAAGGCATTCCGCCTTGAACACTTGGAGATCGAACATGACCACTCAACACCTCAGCGGCAAGGTCGCTCTGATTCAAGGCGGTTCGCGCGGCATCGGCGCGGCCATCGTCAAACGTCTGGCCGCTGAAGGCGCCGCTGTCGCTTTCACCTACGTCAGCTCCGCCGCCAAAGCTGAAGAACTGCAGAACAGCATCACTGGCAACGGCGGCAAAGCCTTGGCGATCAAGGCAGACAGCGCCGATGCCAGCGCGATTCGCCACGCCGTCAGCGCCACCGTCGAAGCGTTTGGACGCCTGGACATTCTGGTCAACAACGCCGGCGTACTGGCCATCGCGCCGCTGGAAGACTTCAAACTCGAAGACTTCGATCAGACCCTGGCCATCAACGTGCGCAGCGTGTTCATTGCGTCCCAGGAAGCGGCGAAACACATGGGCGAAGGCTCGCGGATCATCAACATCGGCAGCACCAACGCCGACCGCATGCCCTTCGGCGGTGGCGGTGTCTACGCGATGAGCAAATCGGCACTGGTCGGCCTGACCAAAGGCCTAGCCCGCGACCTCGGCCCTCGCGGCATCACCATCAACAACGTGCAACCTGGCCCGGTCGACACCGACATGAACCCGGCCCATGGCGAATTCGCCGACAGCCTGATCCCGCTGATGGCCGTCGGTCGTTACGGCACCGCCGATGAAATCGCCAGCTTCGTCGCCTACCTGGCCGGGCCTGAAGCCGGCTACATCACCGGTGCCAGCCTGACCATCGACGGTGGTTTCGGCGCCTGACAGACCGGCAAGAAAAAACGCCGCCCTTCTTTACAGGAAGGACGGCGTTTTTGTGCGGACGGTCAAGCCAGTTCCAGCGTCGGCAAGCCAAAGGCGCTGGGCATAAATGCTTTCAGCGAGCGGATAATGCCGTCAGCGTGAGCATATTTCTCATCAGCCATCGCTGCGTCGGGGATGGCGATTGCGGTCATGCCTGCCGCTTTCGCGGCGGTGACGCCGAACGGCGAATCCTCGAACACCAGACAATCCCCGGGCGCGATGCCCAGGCGCCGGGCGGCGGTGAGGAAGATATCCGGCGCCGGTTTGGCCGCGCCGACTTCCGGATCGTCCGCCGTGACGATGAAATCGAACAGCGCAAACCACTCACGGTGCAAGGTGGTTTTCTGCCCGAACGACTGGCGCGACGAACTGGTGCCGACTGCGATCGGGATGTTGTGCGCCTTGAGGTGACGCACCAGCGCTTCGGCCCCCGGCATCGCTTGCGCCTTGGGGAAACGCTCGCGCATCAGCGGCTCGCGGATCTGCAGAAATTCTTCCGGAGTGATCGGTAACTCCAACGCCTGCACCACGTAGTTGGCCAGATCATTGGCACCGCGACCAATGATGTTCTGCTTGACGCTCCAGTCGAAGGTTTTCCCGTAGCGCCCGGCAATCAGCGAGGTGACCTCGGTGTAAATGCCCTCGGTGTCGAGCAGCAAACCGTCCATATCGAAAATCACGGCCTTGATCGGGCCGAACGTCTTCAGCGGTGCATTCATCATCGGATCCGTTAACAAAGACATCCCGGGCGACAGGCAACGTGCCGCAACGCGGATCTGATTAATGGGTTCAGCAGCATAGCGAGGCCGATGGACATTGAGCAACGGGCAATGCCATCGACGCCTTTTCGCATTTAGCGAAAACTCCTACAGACACTGCCTACTTCCCCGACTTCTTTCCTTTTTGATCCCCCGCAAAGTCCGCGCTCCCGTTTCTTCATATGCGCGAGCGACTGCGAATGTTTCAACCCGATCAGCTCCTGGCCCTGAACAACAGCATCGGACTGCTGGTGGTGGCCGCCCTGAATCCGAAGCAGCCAGATTTTGAAGCGCTGATCGACGAGTTCCGCCTGTGCCTGAACAACTACGACGCCTGGGCCGAGCAATTCTGGACGGGGACGGCGCTGGACATCGAGCAGGTGTTCAAGGTTGGCAATGACGTACAACTGAGCGCGCCGATCACTTCGCGCGCACCTGTCAGTTCATCGGTGGTCATGTGTTCGGCCAGCGGACCGCTGACCCTGGTGCATCTGTTTGAAGCAGCGCGCTTCGTACCGATCGGCGACACCCCGGTGACCCTCGAACCGCTGCTCAGCGACGTCGACGGCGTGCTGACCTTCGGCGAACCAAAGCGCTACACCATTGGCCCGAGCGGGATCCTCGAGGTGACCGATTGCATGCGCGGCCAGCGCTATCGCGTCACCTTCTTTCCCAACGTTTCCTCCGCCCATGTCCGCGCCCTGTATGCCTCATATGAAGGGGTCATTGCCGGCCTTGAAGGCTGGCTGCGCAGCGAATGGACAGGCTTCCAGCCGCAGTGGACGGAGTTTTCCAGCGCCGGTTTTCTTGATCGTTACGGGCAGTTGCAGCGGGCCGATTGGCGCGGCCTGGAAAAAGCCCTGAATGGCGTCTGGGATGACATTCAGCAGCTGTTTGCCCTCCTCGCCGACCTCCAGGAACACAGCGCAAAGCTCCTCGAATATCTGAGCGAAGTCGAACTCGAGGCGCTGCTTGCTGCTTCAAACGAAGCGATCGCCAACGCCTTGTTGATGCTCAGCGACGAGCCGTTGTTGTTCATTCATCTGGCCGCGTTCACCAGTTGGCTGAAGATGCTGCCGCCGCAATACCTCGCCGAGGTGGTGGCCGAAGTTCGCACCGAGTTGCTGATCAGCTTCCTGTTGATGCGCGTGGCGGGCGGTGCCGGCGTATCGCTGCGTTTGAGCAGCAAGGTCCTGGCGAAAGTCAAGTCGCCACGGGCGCGAGAGTGGCTGGCCGCCTCAGCCTTGCGTCTGGCTGAGCTGACTTCGACACCGGAACTCAAACAGCACGCGAGCACGCTGAAGCCGCTGATGTTTCATGCGCGCGAAGTGGAGCTGAAGCCGACGCCATCGATTCCGCTGAACATTCGTCAGGCCGACGCGGTGGTGCTCCGCGTGCCGAATCCGGCGCCGCTCGCGCGGGAAAAATCCCAGGGCATGGCGCGCCTTGAGCGCCACGAGCCCCACGACGACGTCCCCGATCAAGCGAAAAACCCCAACGGCGACGCCGCCGACTGCGTCCCCAATACCTGCAAAAACGGCTGCCCGGTGTCGATGGTCACCGGCGAAGAACTGCTGACCCTGACCGACGCGGTGCTCGATGGCGTGCTGCCCTTCGAGTTCACCCGCTTGTACCGCAGCAGCGCGGTCGAGATCGACATCGGCCTGGGTTTTGGCTGGAGCCACACGCTGGCCCATCGCCTGTCCTTCGACGGCGATGGCGTGATCTGGATCGACCACGAAAACCGCCGCACTCGTTTTCCCCTGCCCAACGTCGCGCGTCCGGCGATTCACAACAGCCTGTCGCGGGCGGCGATCTTTCTCGGTGATGAACCGGAAGAACTGATCCTCGCCCTGGCCGGGGAAAACGCGCGCTTCTACCACTTTCGCGCCGGCCGGCTGACCGCAATCAGCGATGTCTACGGCAATCGTCTGACCCTGCAACGTGATCGCTCCGACCGCATTCAGCGTCTGGACAATGGCGCCGGCCGCTCATTGCTGTTGCGTTATGACCGCACGCAGCTGGTGGCGATCGATTATCAGGTGTTCGTCCAGGGCGAGTGGACCACCGAGCAAACCCTCGCCACTTACAGCTTCGATGCCCGGCAACGGCTGCTGACCGCGACCAACGCGGTCGGCGACAGCGAGCGCTACGACTACGACGACCATCACGTCATCCTCCAGCGCCAGCTGACCGGCGGCGCGAGCTTCTTCTGGGAGTGGCAGCGCGAGGGCAAAGCCGCCCGCTGCGTGAGGCACTGGGCGTCGTTCTCGCAGATGAACACCCGTTACGTCTGGAACGATGACGACGCCAGCGTGACCGTGCATTACGTCGACGGTACCGAAGAAGTCTACGTCCACGACGAGCGCGCACGGCTGGTGCGGCAGGTCGCGGCCGATGGTGGCGAGCAGCTCAAGGCCTATGACCAGCAGGGCCGGTTGATCGCCGAGCAGGATGCGTTGGGCGCGGTTACCGAATACCGCTACGACGAGGTCGGACGGCTGATCGCGCTGATTCCGCCGGACGATGCACCAACGTCCTACGAGTACCGCAACGGTTTTCTCTACAAGCGTTGCCGTGGTGATGCGGTGTGGATCTACCGGCGCAACGCTGAAGGCGCCGTCACCGAAGCGGTCGATCCCGACGGCCAGGTCACCCATTACTACTACAACCTGCGCGGCCAATTGCTGTCGCTGCGCTATCCGGACAGCAGCCGCCACCGCTGGGTGTGGAACGAGCTCGGCCAGCTCATCGAAGAAACCCTGCCGGACGGCGGCGTGCGGCGTTTTTCCTACGATGCGCTGGGCCGGCGGATTACCACCCAGGACGAATTTGGTGTTGTCAGTCGTCAGCAGTGGGACGCGGCCGGCCGACTGATCCTGACGACTTCTCCTACGGGCAGCACGCGCGCCTACAGCTACGGCGCTTACGGCCAGATCACCGCTGAGCGCGACGAGCTCGGGCGCATCACCCGCTACGAATATGACGACGACCTGCATCTGGTCTCGCGGCGGATCAACCCTGACGGCACCCGCGTGCAGTACCGCTATGACCATGCGCGGCTGTTGCTGACCGAGATTGAAAACGAGTCCGGAGAAAAGTACCGACTGGATTACACGCCGACCGGATTGATCCGACAGGAAACCGGGTTTGATGGGCGGCGCACGGCTTACGTCTACGACCTCAATGGTCATTTGCTGGAGAAGACCGAGTTTGGTGATTTCGGCCCCAGTCTGGTCACCCACTATGAGCGCGACAAGTCCGGGCGCTTGCTGGTCAAAACCCTGTCCGATGGGATCAAAGTCCGCTACGACTACGACCGCCTCGGGCGCTTGGTTGCCGTTGATGACGGCCAGAACCATCCTCTGGCCTTCGAGTACGACCGTCAGGACCGGCTGATCACCGAGCATCAGGGCTGGGGCACCTTGCGCTACGCCTATGACGCCTGCGGTCAGCTCAAACGCCTGCGTCTGCCGGACAACAGCAAGCTCGATTATCACTACGCCAAGGGCGGTGCGCTGAGCGCCATCGACCTCAACGGCACGCCGCTGACCCGGCATGTGTATCAGTCCGGTCGCGAACAGCAACGCCAGCAAGGTTTGCTGCTCAGCGAATACTCCTACGACGATCAGGGCCGCTTGCTTGCCCATGCTGTAGGCCATCGCCACGCCTCGCTGTACCGCCGCGATTATGCCTACAGCGCCAACGGCAATCTCGAGCACATTGCCGACAGCCGCCACGGCCAGCGTACTTATGGCTACGACGCCCTCGACCGGTTGATCCGCGTACGTCACTCACGCGACGAACTGCCCGAATCCTTCGCCCACGACCCGGCGGGCAACCTGCTGATGCAGGACCGCCCCGGTCCTGCGCAGATCAAGGGCAATCGCCTGCTGATGCAAGGCGACCGCCATTACGACTACGACGCCTTCGGCAACCTGATCCGCGAACGCCGAGGCCACGGCCAGACCCTGGTCACCGAATACCGCTACGACTGCCAGCACCGCCTGATCGGCCTGACCCGCCCCGACGGCCAGACCGCCACTTATCAATACGACGCCTTCGGCCGGCGCATCCGCAAAACAATCGACGGCGCCGTCACCGAATTCTTCTGGCAAGGCGAACACCTCGTCGCCGAAAGCAGCGCCACGCAATACCGCAGCTTCCTCTACGAACCCGGCACCTTCCGCCCACTGGCGATGCTCGATGGCAAAGGCCCGAAAAAAGCCTGCCCGTTCTACTACCAACTCGACCACCTCGGCACCCCGCAGGAACTCACCGACTACAGCGGCGAAATCGTCTGGTCCGCGCAATACGACGCCTACGGCAAAGTCGCCGCCGTCACCTTGGCCGGCGAAGACTACCTCGACCAACCGCTGCGCTTTCAGGGGCAGTATTTCGATGTTGAAAGCGGATTGCATTACAACCGGCATCGGTATTACGACCCAAGGCTTGGACGGTATTTGACGCCGGACCCGGTGAAGCTGGCGGGTGGGTTGAATCAGTACCAGTACGTGCCGAATCCGACGGGGTGGGTGGATCCGTTGGGGTTGACGTCCAACTGCCCTCCGCCGAATAAGCCTAGGTGTGAGGTGCCGGGGGCGAGTGATGGGGTTAAGGTTGATGAGGGGGAGCCTGATGCACCAGCGCCTAAGAAAAAGCAGGAATATCTGTACCGAGGAGATTCAAGAGACCCGTCCGATGTTTTTGTGAACGGATTCAAAAGCAAGGGAGACAGCGAGGACTTATTCCTCCACTCCATTGATAGCGATTTTCCTCCAAGCGGCTTTATCAGCACCTCCCCCTCTCGAGACGTGGGAAAAGAGTTTGCTACCAGCTTTTTTACAAAAACCGGGTTTCTTTATACTTTGAAGAGAGTCAATGGCTATGATTTGAAGCAAGAATTAGGAAACCGATACAAATTTTCCCGAGAACAGGAATTCGCCGTCCCAAAAATCATCAAAAACGAAGATATTCTAGGCGCCACGATAATTATTGATGATGGGCGTGACTTTGGTTACTCCATCCCGAATCCATATAGGAAAATTGACAAATGATTTCGGAATTCACAATTATCATAGAAAAAGAATATGCAATCAAAGATGTAGTTCTGATTTGCGACAGCGAGAAAATAAGCATAACTCTAAACCTGGACGGTTTATCGCCAAAAACATACGCCGGCAAAAATTTTTATCATTGTTTCGGTTTGATCCGAAAGGACAACCCTCTAGTAACTTTTTTTTGCAAAGGCTCAAAGCTAAATGTTCACCCCTCGAGCTTATCATCACAAATGTCTCTTGGATTAAAAGCTTATGAATTGACAAATGGAGCAGAACCATCACTAAAAGACGTAGTGTCGATATTTGACTACGAAAATGAAAACCTAACAAACTCGCCAGAATTACAGAGGGAATTTTTCTTACAGTGGATAGGGACTTAGGGGAAGAACGACATATCTCGTGACGACAGAATGGACAAATGGCGCCCATGTAAATATTTAGAAAAACGCAGGCCGAGCATTAACCAACACTACATGAAGACGCTTTTTAGAAATAGATCGACAGAGTAAAAGAAACACATGAAATACTGGAATGAGATAAATGGCAGCAAATTCTTCAATATGGTCTTCAGCCGAAATATACCTATCGGAGAGATTAAGCTCTTCACTCTAAACATAGACAATAATCTTTCAACACTGACTCTGGCATTTGACATCAGAGAAATTCCAGACACGCCTCCGAAGACGTGGGAATCCATAGAATACAATGCTTGCCGCATAGGGATGACGTGCAGTGAAGTTACAAGCTTGACGACATCCAATCTCCCCACACGGGAAAAATTTCAATTATCCATTCAAACTATTGAGAGCAGGCACTTAGTTTGCGTTGCATCAGAGACTTCCGAGATAAAATTCATTACATCATCATTGAGATAAAGAGAACCTAGCATCTACTTAACAGAGTCACTTTTCTAAACATCACGCATCAAACACTCCTCGCGCATCGCCTGCAAGACCAAAAGCAATATCACCAAGGCTGAAAATCACTACCACCCCAAAGAGCAATCAGCAATTTTTAAACGATAAAAATGCAATCCAGCCAGCCAAATCATTGGACTAGATATTTCGCAAAACCGGAGAAAAAAAATGAGTGACCAAGATCAAACTTTGGATACCCTGATACATGACTTTACTTCTATGGTAGAGACAAGCACGCTTATATTTGAAAAAAAATTTGGCACTCGGGACATTCGAAGGCTTTGGCATACCAGGGCGATAAAGCGTCGCGGGAGAGTCACTCGAGGCGTTAAATATGAACTGCACGGCATTGGCTGCCGCATTAATCTATCGACAGGAACTGTAGATTTTGACTATGGGCCTAATGGTGAAATCAATGGGTTTGACATTCGCCGCTTATACTTCTTTGCTTGTGAAAGACCATCTAAATATAGAAAATACTGCGACAAAAAAATAATCGAAAAAGAATTCGCCGAATACATAGATCTAAAAAAAATCAAGAAAATTTCCTTAATTAGCAACTTGTATATATGGACCAACTGAAAAAAACGAATAGACCAAAACACATAAAACCCCCCTGACTTCCGCACCTGCTTGTGAGACAAACACCAAAATTCACAACGTAAAAATCATTTAGAAATATTTGGGAAACCATTTTTGAGACAAGAGTGAATGAAACATGTCAACCTAAAAAGACTCGATATCGATCGACTGGATGACAATAGAAAAACATGAGTAACAATATGATACATCTCGAAGACTTGATCAAAGACTTCCTCAGCAAAGTTGAAGAAGGAACAACGCTATTACAAGAAAAATTTGGCACTCGAAACATCCTAAGACTTTGGGGAGCGGCAAAATAGAAAGTTGCGGAGAAGTCATCGATGGCGTTGAATATGAACTACACGGCATAGGCTGTGCTATTCATTTTCCCACTGAATCAGTGGATTTCGATTACGGTTCGAATAACAGGATCGATGGTTTTGATGAGTGGCGCCTTTAAATGTACGCCACCGACAGACCTGAAGAGTACAAAAAATACACTGACATAAATTTTCTTGAGAGCGAGTTCAAGTCTTATATAGACTCAGGCAGAATCAAAAAAATATCGCCCTCCGATGACCTCTATGAATTAATCGACCCGCCGGAAAACCTCTGAAAACGAGACTTAAGCGCCTGCTGACTCAGGCCATTATGGCAAAGTCCAACTCATAAAAAACTTCACTGATCACCTCAATCCTCTGAAAGAAAACGAGAGCATGGCTCGCAGATGACTAAGAAATATCCCGCGCATATTGTAGAGATCGACCCAATCATCGAAGAAATGGTCCTACTCAGCATCAACGGTGTGACTGTGAGATGCTTCGCAGGCCACTGCCCGTCAGTAATCGAAGTAGGTGAGACCTACTCAGCCGAGTTCGAAATGGTGCTGCCGGACGAAATAGACATCTCAAAATGTGATGGCAGCGAAACACGTGTCAAGATGATTGACAATGGTTTCTCATGCGAGATTTACGGGCGCTTAGAAGGCGATACGCTCAAGTCGTTCGTCGAATTTGCGGATCAAGATATCCACTTCGATTTTCCGCACCTCAATGGTCAGTTTGTAAAAATCAGAGCACAAAGAATCGACGTCTCATTCTGAGGAACAGATTTTCTGTAGGGCCTGCGGAGTCAGGCCCTTAAACCATCATTCAAAACCTCAACCCCACCTCACTGCTCATCCCCATCCTCCTCATACTCCATATCCGCCTCATCCGCATCATTCAACGGCACCGTCGCATCATCCATCAGCGAGCCGGGATCTTCATTCCCCGGATCATTGATAAACGGCAATCCACTCGGGCCCTTCTCTTCTTTGCCTTCGGTTTCGGGAGTCATGGCGCACCTCTTGAGCGTGTGGGATGTATCACTTTCGAAAAGCCCTATCGCCAATCGTTCCTCTGCCTGACGGCCAGACACGAAAAACCCGGCGCCAGGCCGGGTTTTCGTTGATCAATCAGCGATGTTTATTTTTGTGTTTGTTCTTGTGCTTGTGGCCGCCGGAATGAGATCCGCCGTCGTCGTCGCCAAGATTGTTACCTACCGCGCCGCCTGCTGCGCCGCCCAGGCCTGCGCCAATGGCGGAGCCGGTGGAGCCGCCGAGGCTGTTGCCGACGACCGAGCCGCCTGCTGCGCCAAGACCGCCGCCAATCGCGGCTTCGGTGCGGTTGCGTTTGTTCGCGCCGACGGCACTGCCGGCCGCGCCGCCAACACCTGCGCCGACCGCTGCGCCCGTACTGCCGCCAAGTTGTCCGCCAACCACATTACCCAGCGCACCGCCGAGACCACCGCCTACGGCAGCGGTGCCGTCTCCGGCCGCCATCGCGCCCTGCGCCACGACCAAGCCAAAAAACAGTGCAGATAATGACAATCGCATATGAACCTCGCAGTTCCCGAATCGGGACAGTCCGCCCAAGCGGGGCGTATGCAGATTGGAGATGATTTCGGACGAAACGTTCAGCCATGAAAAAGCCCGACATCGAGTCGGGCTTTTTCTGACAGGCCATCAGTCTCAGTGGCGCTTGTGACCTTTGCCCAGGTTGCTGCCGACTGCGCCGCCGGCCGCGCCGCCCAGACCTGCACCGATGGTGGCGCCGTTGCGGCCGCCCAGGCTGTTGCCGATCACCGAACCGCCGGCTGCACCGACACCGCCGCCGATCGCCGCTTTGGTGCGGCTGCCCTTGCGTGCGGCGACGGCACTGCCTGCTGCGCCCGCGACGCCAGCGCCAATGGCGGCACCGGTGCTGCCGCCCATTTTCTGACCGACCACGTTACCCAGCGCGCCACCCAGGCCACCGCCCAGCGCAGCGGTGCCATCACCGGCAGCCATCGCACCTTGAGCAACCAGAAGGCCAAGAACCAGAGCAGGCAGTGTTAAACGCATGACGAAAACCTCAAATAAACGGGATGACGAAAAGGAGCGGGATTTAATGCGCTCGGCCCAGGAAAGTCCAGACGCAGGCGACAGCGTCGTTTGGACCGCGATCAGGGAAAAGGTTTTATGCCGGGCAAAAAAAAGCCCGCTGGGGAGACGGGCTGGAGACTTGCTTTCTAACGGATGGCTTCACACTACGTTGGCCAACGTGAAAAGTTTGTGAAAAAAAACCGACATTAATGTCAATGCTTGCCAGAGATTTCAAACCCCTATTCTTGCGCACATAAAAAACCCCGTTCAGTGACGGGGTGCAGGATGAAATCACTTTCTGGTCCTTGCCGTGACCTTGGGTAGGAATTTCGCTTTCGGCCCTTTGGGGGCTGTGGATTTGATTTTGCCGATGCTCACCGGATCCTCGCCAAACCCCGACTGATACTCCGACTGACCGCAGCGCACACAATTGTTGAATGAAAACTCTGCGCCATCATCTTCGATAAATGGACCTGACATAGACTCTCCCCTACGCAACTGGGTCGACACCGACAAAACAGTTTTGCCTGGAAAATATCGCCCCTCAGCGCTTTTGAGACTAGCTGGTCACTACTGGACTTGCCGTTCAGAAAGACTGATCACCGACGAATGGAAAAAAGCGTCGTGAACGATCATTCGCTAAAGATTTCCATCGAACGGCCGCTGCCCTTACTCCTACAAATGAATCTCAAGGAGAGATCATGCAGATCAATGGATTCCCGAACATGCCAGTCGTAAAACTCACGGACGAGCAGATCGCTGCCGGCAAGGCCGGTGCGGAAAAACTCAAGGAAAAGATCGCCTCGGGTGAAATCACCATCAAATACCCAGACAAACCGCTTCTGCAACCGGGCGTCGTCTACCATCCCAGCGAGCCCGCACCATCGGCGCAGCCTGACGGGACGCCGCCCCTCGTTGCCATCGATACACCGCTGACCTATGACTCAAGAGGCGCTGTGTTGCTCAAGCCACAAGGCTGATTGACGCGAAAAAGCCCATTCGTTGTGCGAGTGGACTTTGCCTTGAACACAATGATCAGCGCAGCTTCACCGCCGTTCCGGTGACAAACACCACGACCATGCCACCCTTGCCTGCCGGCATGCTGATCTCAAAATCCACGCCAACCACCGCGTCAGCCTGCAATGCCCGCGCTCGATCTTTCAGTTCGTCGGTTGCCTGAATACGTGCTTCTTTAAGAGCCCGCTCCAACGTCTGCGAGCGCCCGCCAAAGAAGTCGCGCATGCCCGCAAACATATCGCGGATCACGTTGACGCCCTGCACAGACTCGGCGCTGACGATGTCCAGATAGGCAGTGATCTGCCGCCCCTCGACGGAATGAGTGGTGGAAATGATCATGAAAGTCGTCCTTTTACTGCAAAAGTGAAGGCGGCGATTGTAGCGCGGCACCAGATCTGGCCCGTGCCTCAATTGGATTTAACGACCCACAATTGATCCAGCTTCGTCGTAAAACTCGAACTCATCATCTCCCGCCGCATGCCCCAGGCCGGATCCGCCGGCACACTCCCCGCTCGCAACGTTCCATGCCCCCAGCGCTGATTGATCTGGTCCAGCACCCCCATCACCTTCTCCGCCGTCTGCGGTTGCGACTGGGCAAACAAGTCTTCGGTAAACTCTCCGGGCTGCCGAAGATCCATCAATAACACTTCAGCCTTGCTGTACTTGAAGCCCGGCCGGAACAATCGATCAACCGCCTCGCTCGCCACCTTGCTCAGCAATCGCACATCATTGGTCGGATAAGGCAACTCGATCAGCGCGCCATTGGCGTACTTCGCCTCTTCCGGATTGAACATGCCGGTGCGGATACTCACGCGGATCTTTTTGCACAGCGAACTCTGCGCACGCAGCTTTTCCGCCGCTCGATGCACATAAGTAGCAACGGCTTCCTTGATCGGCTCGATGGTAGTCAAACGGTTGCCAAACATGCGGCTGCTGCAAATTTCCTGCTTCGGCGGTTCTGTTTCCGACAGTTCCAGACAGGATGTGCCGCCCAGTTCGCGCGCGGTCTTCTCGATCACCACGCTGAACTTGCGCCGCAGTGTCCACGGATCGGCCTTCGCCAGGTCCATCGCACTTCTGATTTGCATGCTTTCCAGATGAGCTTTCATCCGCCGACCGACGCCCCACACGTCACCGACATCGGTATTGCGCAGCACCCAGTCGCGTTTGGACGGATCGCAGATGTCGACCACGCCGCCGGTATGCGCTTGCAGGCGTTTCGCGGTGTGGTTGGCGAGCTTGGCCAGCGTTTTCGTCGGGGCGATGCCGACGCCGACCGGGATGCCGGTGCGCTTATAAACAGCAGAGCGAATGGTTCGGCCAAAACCTGTCAGGTCCCCAGGAATGCCGCTGAGATCGGCGAACGCCTCATCAATGCTGTAAACCTCGACCGCCGGCACCATGGATTCGATGATCGTCATCACCCGTTCGCTCATGTCGCCGTACAACGCGTAATTACTGCTGAACACCTGAATGCCGTGGCGGCGCAGATCATCACGAATCTGAAAGTACGGCGCGCCCATTTTCACAAAAGGTTTGGCATCGTAGCTGCGCGCGATCACGCAGCCATCGTTGTTGCTCAGCACGACAATCGGCGTCTTCGCCAGATCGGGCCGGAACACTCGCTCACAGCTGGCATAGAAGCTGTTGCAATCGATCAGCGCGAAAACCTGCTCACGATTTGCCATGGTCGCGCACGCTGTAAGTCACCACACCCCAGATCACCAGCTCATCCCCTTCCATCACGTAGCGAGGCGGGTATTTGCTGTTGGCCGAAAGAAGAATGATCGTGTTCTCGCGCATGTGCAGGCGCTTACAGACAGGTTCGGAGTTGAGACCGGCGATGACGATATCGCCGTGCTCGGCATTCAGGCTGCGATCAACAATCACCAGATCACCGCAAAATATCCCGGCGTCCTGCATGCTCTCGCCTTCGATCTTCGCCAGATAAACGTGCGGTGCACGAATATCAAAAACCTCGTCCAGAGAGATGTGCTTTTCAATGTGATCAGCCGCAGGCGAAGGAAATCCGGCGGGAATCCGAAACGAATACAGCGCAAGCTGTTCGCCTGCGCCTGACAAAGGGCCGAGGATGGTGACGCTCATGATACGAACCTGATAGTGAATTTACTGTATGCGCATACAGTAAACTCGGGACGGTTCGGGGGGTCAATGAGGCGTGTAGGAGATTTCGACGGGTGACAGGGTTTTGTACAACTTCTGCCGAAAATTGGATTTCGCGGCTACGCGTGGACTTCACGATCGAGCACGTCTGCAACCCATTGATTGATGCTCTTGTGAGCAAGCTGCGCCTTTACAGCGACCGTCGCATGCAGCCCTGGTGCCAAACGCAGGCTCAGATTTCCCGAATAGGGTTTCTGCGGTTCGCGACCGAGCCTGGCGCAGGTTTCGAGATAATCAGTCACGGCCTCCTGAAACGCGTTTCGCAGTTCTGCCACCGACTCTCCATGGAATCCAACGACGTCCTTGATACCGGCGATGTGGCCGACAAAGAGGCCGTCTTCGTCGCTGTATTCAATCCGGGCGGCATAGCCGTTGTAGTTCATTACATTCACGGGATGACTCCTGCTTGCTCAAGGAAAGCCCGAGCGTCACGCACCTGATAGGGCTTCGCTTCTTTGTCTGGGTGGGGCCGGTGAAACGTCACGACCACACCGTTCAATTCAAAACGCACTCTAGAGCCGCTGCCTTCGATGGTCTGGGCGCCTACTGCGCCGAAGAGGGATTCCATACGAACCCACTCCAGGTTATTTGGGACCGGCCTTGAAAAAATAGCTTTAAGCGTGCCGAGCTGTTTGTTGTTCATGGTATTAGATCATGATACCGCGATAATAGGGCAACTGGGTCAACCCGCAATTACGAGGAGAAAGCCTGCTTTCTGCGGAAAACGTATTTCTTGATGGGATCGCTGCAGACTGTTACTGCATCAGGATAACGAGAGACTCAACGCGCGGTTGTAGGCGAATTCTGCGAGTTGTGTGAGGAAGAGCGACTTTTCCGTTTCCAGCAGGCAGTGCTCTTTTCCGAGTACCAGAATTGGGACACCGCTATATCAGCGCGGATATTCTTGGCGAGAAAAGGTGAAGGGCTCAAGGGAGCTGTGCGCTTGGCGCATCCATCCAAGGCACAAACAAACCGACACTGAGTCGGGTTATTTTTGATATTCACTTTTTTGGCTTTCAGAAACGCAAAACCCCTGAAAACTCTAAGTTTTCAGGGGTTTAGTCGTTTCAAATTTGGCGGTGAAGGAGAGATTCGAACTCTCGATACAGTTTCCTGTATACACACTTTCCAGGCGTGCTCCTTAAGCCACTCGGACACTTCACCGTATCTCTGCAGACATGTTCTGTCTGTCGAGGCGCGCTAATGTAGTCGAAAGCTTTTCCGATGGCAAACTTTTTTTCAGAATTTTCATGCGCTTAAGAGAGGCCGTTGCGTTCAGCCAGAGCGGACGATGGCAAACCTGCCAATCTCGGGTAAGCCGTGCGCTTCCTTTATAGAAGGCAACACGCGCGCAGCGCTGGCCGAAGCGCAAAACGGTGACTGGCAGGTCAGTCACGGCGCTTTACCTGGCCTGCGGCGGTGGGTAACGTCTGCCCATCTTTCTAATAAGGAATAGCGTCATGAGCGAGTTGATTGCCTACCACCTCGAAGACGGTATCGCGACCCTGACCCTGAACAATGGCAAGGTCAACGCGATTTCTCCGGATGTGATTGCGGCGTTTAATGCGGCGCTGGATCAGGCGGTGGCGGATCGCGCCGTGGTGATCATTACCGGGCAGCCGGGGATTCTCTCCGGTGGTTATGACCTGAAGGTGATGACGGCCGGTCCGAAAGAGGCCGTTGCGCTGGTGACAGCCGGTTCGACCTTGGCGCGCCGCCTGCTCTCTCACCCGTTCCCGGTGATCGTTGCTTGCCCGGGGCACGCCGTGGCCAAGGGTGCTTTCCTGCTGTTGTCCGCCGATTACCGCATCGGTGTCGACGGCCCGTTCAGCATCGGTCTGAACGAAGTGCAGATCGGCATGACCATGCACCATGCCGGTATCGAGCTGGCACGCGACCGCTTGCGGCGTTCGGCTTTCCATCGCTCGGTAATCAATGGCGAGATGTTCGATCCGCAAAGTGCCGTTGATGCAGGCTTCCTCGACAAAGTCGTCACTGCCGAAGAATTGCAGGGCGCCGCGCTGGCTGCCGCGCGTCAGTTGAAGAAGATCAACATGCTGGCGCACAAGAACACCAAGCTCAAAGTGCGCAAGCAACTGCTGGAAACCCTCGACGACGCGATCCTGCAGGATCAGCAACATCTGGGCTGACTCGTCCAAAATCTGCCGGTAAGAGAATAGCCCGACCTTGGTCGGGCTTTTTCTTACGTTCAGCGTTGAAGATTCGCTGAAAGCTCTAGGACGCGCCTGACAGGCAATGCTGAAACATGCGCTTAAACATCGGCCATCTCCGGACTCTATAGCGGCAATTGCCGAAAACAGTGCACATCCGTACACTGCGCCACCTTTTGTCCCGGTGGGCCTGCAAAAATGCTGTTTGTGTTTCGTATGTTGTTGATGGGCCTGCACTTTATTCTGGCCGGCGTGCTGGGCGTGATCCTTGGATTGTGCCGCCCGTTCAACCCGGACAACAGCCGACTCTGCGCCCGCCTCTACGCTTTGCCGGCGATGTGTATCTTGCGTTTGCGGGTCAAGTCCGAGGTCAACGGCTTGATGAACAAGCCCGACAGTTGCGTGATCATCGCCAACCATCAGTCAAACTACGATCTGTTCGTGTTCGGCAATGTCGTCCCTCGTCGCACCGTTTGTATCGGCAAGAAGAGCCTGAAGTGGGTGCCGTTGTTCGGCCAGTTGTTCTGGCTGGCCGGCAATGTGTTGATCGACCGTGGCAATGCGCACAAGGCGCGGCAGTCGATGCTGACGACGACCCACACCTTGCAGAACGAAGACACCTCGATCTGGGTGTTTCCGGAGGGCACCCGCAACCTCGGTGAAGATCTATTGCCGTTCAAGAAAGGCGCGTTCCAGATGGCGATTGCTGCCGGCGTGCCGATCGTTCCGGTGTGCGTGAGCAGCTATATAAAGCACATGCGCCTGAATCGCTGGCGCAGTGGCAACGTTCTCATACGTTCCTTGCCGGCGATTCCTACAGTCGGATTGACCATGGACGACATGCCCATGCTGATCGAGCGATGCCGCGAGCAGATGCGCGAGTGCATCGAATCGATGGATCGGCAACTGCAAGCCGCGTGAAACCAAACCCGCCCCGTGCGGGTTTTCTTTTGCCGGGTGAACTGTAGAAGTTTCACTGACTCTCAAGCAGCGACACGGCTAAGCTGAAGCCTAGTTTCCCTGCCATCTGCCAAGAAGAAGTGAATCACCACCATGGGTCGAGTTGTTGCTGCTGCGGTGTACAGCGAGGGTAAGAAAGTCACCAATATTGCGCTGGACGAAGGTGCTGCCTGGGCCGCCAAACCCGGCCACTTCGTCTGGATCGGTCTGGAAGAACCGGACGCACAGGAATTATCCAACCTGCAACGACAGTTCAACCTGCATGAACTGGCCATCGAAGACGCGCTGGAAAAACACAGCCGACCAAAACTGGAAACCTTTGGTGACGCTCTGTTTATCGTCACCTACTCACCGGTTCGCGAAAACGGCGTTTTGCAATTCATCGAAACGCATATCTTCGCCGGCAGGGGTTACATCATTACCGCACGCAACGGCCATTCCGCGTCGTACGCCTATGTGCGTCAACGCTGTGAGGCGCGTCCGCTTTTGCTCGAGCACGGGGAAGATTTCGTCCTGTATGCGCTGCTCGATTTCGTCATCGAAAACTATCAGCCGGTGGGCGAAGCGATCCACGCCGAGATCGATGAGCTGGAGCGCAACGTGCTGTGCAGCGCCCTCAACGAGCGCGACATCCAGAAGCTGCACGGTCTGCGCCGCGATGTGGTGCGCTTGCGTCGGTACGCGGCACCGATGGTGGAGATCGGCGAGGAGCTGCAAAAGCTCAGTTTCCCGTTCATCGACAAGAACATGCGCCCGTACTTTCGCGATGTGCAGATTCATGTAACGCGGCAGATGGAAGACCTGACCACGCTGGCGGACATTGCCAGCCAGACCATCGAGATTGGCGTGTTGCTTGAGGCATCACGGCAGAGCGTGGTGCAGCGCAAGTTTGCAGCGTGGGCGGCGATTCTGGCGTTCCCGACTGCGGTAGCGGGGATCTACGGGATGAATTTCCAGAACATGCCCGAGTTGACCTGGCACTACGGTTATTTTGCAGTGCTGGGGTTTATTGCGGTGGGGTGTGTGAGTTTGTGGGCGAGCTTCAAGCGGTCCGGGTGGCTGTAGCCGGGACCGCGTTGCCCCGGAGATTCGCGAGCAGGCTCGCTCCCACAGGGATTGTGGGAGCAGGGCCTTTTAGCGTTGAGCCGTTTCTGGTTTGTGCGCCACGAAGCGCATCATCCACTCCGCAACCGTAGCGCCATGATGTTCCTGCTCAAGGCTGGCCATGCCTTTGCTGTAAATCTGCGAACCCAGCGCTTCCTGGCGCAGATCGAGCAGCGCCCGCGAGTAATCGTGAATGAATTCCGGGTGGCCCTGGAAGCACAGCACTTGATCGTTGATGTGATACGCCGCGAACGGGCAGAAATCGCTGGAGGCGATGACCGTGGCGTTTTCCGGAAGCTCGGTTACCTGATCCTGATGACTGATCAGCAGTGTCAGCTCTTCGCGCACCGGGCTCATCCACGGTGCCTTGGCTGCCAGCTTGTAATTGTGAGTACCGACGCCCCAACCCTGGGAGGCCCGCTCGCTCTTGCCGCCAAGCAGCAACGCCAGCAATTGGTGGCCGAAGCACACGCCGAGCAGTTTGTCGCCGCGTTCGTAGCGATCCAAAAGGTACGTCTTGAGGGTCTGGATCCACGGATCCGTACCGAACGAATCGGCTTTGCTGCCGGTGACCAGATACGCATCGAAAATCTCGTCGTCGCTAGGATACTCACCCTTCACCACGTTATAGACAGTGAAATCAGCGGCGATCGGTTGTTGCGAGAACAGCCGCTGAAACATGTGCCCATAGCCCTGATATTGGTCAATCAATTCGGGCCGCAGGATGTCGGTTTCGAGAATGCAGATGCGCAGCGACATAAAAAATACCTGACACGTGATGGGAATAATGAACACCCCAGAGCCTGCCCTGAAACACCCGGCCAAGGCAAGCCCCGAAATGCTCGCCAGCCCTAGAACATTTCATCTTTCGCCGCTTTGTCCAGCAGCAGCGCTGGCGGGGTAAAACGCTCGCCGTATTGCTCGGCCAGATACTGCGCGCGGGCGATGAAGTCCTCCAGGCCATACTGGTTGATGAACTGCAGCGCACCGCCGGTCCACGCGGCGAAACCGATGCCGAAGATCGAGCCGACGTTGGCATCCGCCGTCGAGGTCAGCACGCCCTCCTCCACGCAACGCACGGTTTCGATGGCCTGCACAAACAACAGCCGATCACGCACATCCTTCGCAGAGATCTGTCCGTCGGCCTTCTCGAAGCGCGTTTTCAGCTCCGGCCATAAATGCTTCTGGGCACCGGCTGGATACTCATAGAAACCGCCTCCGGCAGCTTTGCCCGGTCGCTTGAATTCATTGAGCATCAAGTCAATCACGGCGAAGGCCGGGTGCTCAATCAGCGGTTTCCCTTCAGCCTGTAGGTCCTTGGCCGTCTGTTGACGGATATGGCTCATCAGGCTGAGGGAAACTTCGTCGGAGATTGCCAGAGGCCCGACCGGCATCCCGGCCTTGCGCGCTTCGGTCTCGATCATCGGCGCACTGACACCCTCGCCGAGCATGGCGATGCCCTCGTTGGTGAATGTGCCGAAAACCCGCGAGGTAAAGAAGCCGCGACTGTCATTGACCACGATCGGAGTTTTCTTGATTTGCAGAACGAAGTCGAAACCGCGAGCGAGAGTTTCGTCGCTGGTCTGCTCGCCCTTGATGATTTCCACCAGCGGCATTTTTTCCACCGGACTGAAGAAATGCAGGCCGATGAATTTGCTTTGATCGGGCACGGCCGTCGCCAGGCCGGTGATCGGCAGGGTCGATGTGTTGGAGGCGATGACAGCGTCGCCACCCACCACCTGTTGCGCGGCGGCAGATACCTTGGCTTTGAGCTGGCGATCCTCGAACACCGCTTCGATGATCAGATCGCAACCGGCCAGATCGGCATCGCTTTCGCTCGCAACGATGCGCGCCAGCACCGCTTCGCGCTGTTCGGCAGTCATTTGGCCACGGGCAACTTTCTTGTCCAGCAGCGCTGCGGAATGCGCTTTGCCCTTCTCGGCTGCGGCAAGGTTGATGTCCTTGAGGACGACTTCGATACCGGCCGAGGCGCTGACAAACGCGATGCCCGCGCCCATCATTCCGGCGCCGAGCACGCCGACTTTCCGGGTTTTATAGGGCGCAAAACCTTGCGGTCTGGAACCGCCGGCGTTGATTTCGTTCAACTGGAACCAAAACGTGCCGATCAGGTTTTTCGAAATCTGCCCGGTCGTCAGCTCGGTGAAGTAGCGGGTTTCGATCAGGTGCGCGGTGTCGAAATCGACCTGAGCGCCCTCCACCGCCGCGCATAGAATCTTCTCCGGCGCCGGCAGGGTGCCTTGAGTTTTCGCGCGCAGGATCGACGGCGCAATCGCCAGCATCTGCGCCACTTTCGGGTTCGATGGCGTGCCGCCAGGAATCTGGTAACCCTTCACGTCCCAGCGCTGCACTGCCGTCGGATTGGCGAGAATCCACGCGCGCGCCTTGGCCAGCAGCTCATCGCGATTCGCTGCCAGGTCATCGATCAGCCCGGCCTGCAACGCCTGTTGCGGGCGCACCTTCTTGCCTTCAAGCAAGTACGGCAGGGCTTTTTCGATGCCGAGCATGCGCACCATGCGCACCACCCCGCCGCCGCCCGGCAACAGGCCCAGGGTCACTTCCGGCAGACCGAGTTGCACCGAAGCGTCATCAACAGCAATGCGGTGGTGACAGGCCAGACAGATCTCCCAGCCGCCGCCCAGCGCAGCGCCGTTGATCGCCGCAACCACCGGTTTACCGAGGGTTTCCAGGCTGCGCAATTGCGCCTTGAGGGTCAGCACCATGTCGTAGAAGGCTTTGGCTTCGGGCTTGCCAACCTTGATCAATTCATTGAGGTCGCCGCCGGCAAAAAAGGTTTTCTTCGCCGAGGTGATGATCACTCCGGCAATGCTGTCTTTCTCGGCCAGCAAGCGGGCAACGCAAGCGGCCATGGCCTCGCGATACACGGCGTTCATGGTGTTGGCGCTCTGGCCCGGCATGTCCATGGTCAGCACGACGATACCGTCCTGGCCTTTTTCGTAACGAATGGCTTCGCTCATAACAGGGTTCCTTGAAGTCGGGGCTCAGAGGCGTTCGATGATGGTGGCAATGCCCATGCCGCCGCCGACACACAGCGTCGCCAGGCCGTAGCGCAAGTTGCGCGCTTCCAGTTCATCAAGCAGGGTGCCGAGGATCGCGCAACCGGTGGCGCCCAGCGGGTGGCCCATGGCGATCGAGCCGCCGTTGACGTTGACCTTGCCCGGGTCGACGGCCATGTCCTTGATGAATTTCAACACCACCGAAGCAAACGCTTCGTTGACCTCGAACAGATCGATGTCCTCCACCCGCAGTCCGGCCTTGGCCAAGGCTTTGCGGGTCGCCGGCGCTGGGCCGGTGAGCATGATGGTCGGATCTGTGCTGGTGACGGCCGTGGCGACAATACGCGCGCGTGGCTGCAGCCCCAGCGCGCGGCCCTTGGCTTCGGAGCCGATGAGCATCAGCGCCGCACCGTCGACAATGCCGGAACTGTTGCCCGGCGTGTGCACGTGGTTGATCCGCTCGACATGGCTGTAGACCCGCAACGCCGTGGCGTCGAAGCCCATTTGCCCGATCATTTCGAAACTCGGCTTGAGCTTGCCCAGGCCCTCGAGGGTAGACTCGGCGCGGATGAACTCATCGTGGTCAAGCAGGATGATGCCGTTCTGATCCTGCACCGGCACCAGCGACTTGTTGAACGAGCCGTCGGCCCGCGCTCGTGCGGCTTTTTGCTGGGAGTGCAGTGCGTAGTCATCGACATCCTGCCGGCTGAAGCCTTCGAGGGTGGCGATCAGATCGGCGCCGACGCCCTGCGGGGTGAAATGGCTGTGCAGGTTGGTCTGCGGGTCCAGTGCCCAGGCGCCGCCATCGCTGCCCATCGGCACCCGCGACATCGACTCGACGCCGCCGACCACCACCAGATCCTCGAATCCTGAGCGCACTTTCATCGCGCCAAGATTCACCGCTTCCAGACCCGAAGCGCAGAAACGGTTGATCTGCACACCGGCGACGCTGACGTCCCAGTCGGCCACTTGCACCGCCGTCTTGGCGATGTCCGAACCTTGATCGCCGATCGGCGTGACGCAGCCGAGGACGACGTCATCGACCTGACTGGTATCCAGCGCGGTGCGCGCCTGCAAAGCGCTCAGCAAACCCGCCACCAGGTTGACCGGCTTCACGCTGTGCAGCGCGCCATCGGCCTTGCCTTTGCCACGCGGAGTGCGTAACGCATCGAAAATCAAAGCTTCAGTCATGACGTCCTCGAACCTGATTTATTGTCACTTCACTTTCGCCCTGCGCCGACTGGCAAGCAATGACCACATTGCTCAAAGCGCTTGACGCACACGCTCAGACGGACGGTCATCGGACCTCAGGTGAACCGGTTCAGGTCGTCGAGTTGTCTAGCCAGCGGGCGGCAAAGAAGCTGGCAATACGCCTCATGCCGTTTTAAAAGCTTTTTTCAAGATCCCCATATGAAATGGATCTAAGCGAAGAGTGACGCGGGCTCTAAGGTGAACATGTACGCCATCGTCGTCGGGTTTTGCCGAGACGGGCGTGCTTCAACAGGAAGTGCAACGCGTGCCGTCAGGGAAATGCAGTCAGGCATGCATCAGGAAATAACAATAAAGGCGGTCAAGCCATGTTCAAACAACCGAAAGTACGTCAAGCAGGACTCATTCTTTTCGCCACGACGCTGTTGTTGATCTTGCCGAATCTGACCAAGGTCATCGGCTGATTCAAACGTCGCGTGCTGTATATCGCCAATGAAAATGTGACTGGCCCGCTACCCGGGCCAGCGTGGTTGTGCCAACCTTTGCGCACTTCCTCGACATGGACGGCGATCATTTGAAAACGCTCATTGCGCTCGGTGCCTTGCTGCTGAGCTTGCCCTTGTCCGCCGCACAACTGGATCTGCAGTTGGGCGCAAACAGCCGCACCTGGCAGACCGAAGAGCTGCTCAAGCATCCTCAGCTGCAAACTCTCACGATCAACAATGATGTTTCCTATAAGAAGGACATGACCTATCAGGCCGTGCCGCTGGCCGCATTGCTGACGGGGGTCAAGCCGGAGGATCACTTGCAGGCGGTGGCGCTGGATGGCTTTGCCGCAGAGTTGGCCGCCGCGCCCTTGCTGAACAAGGACGGCGCGCGGGCATGGCTGGCGATCGAGGATCCGGCGCAGCCGTGGCCACCGCTGTCAGCCGGCAAGCACAGCGCCGGGCCGTTCTATCTGGTCTGGACCGATCCGCAGGCGGGCAATATCAGCCCCGAGCAGTGGCCGTTCGAAGTCGCCAGTATCAAGCTGATGGCGCCGGTGGCCCAACGCTTTCCTGCCCTGCTGCCCGATCCTGCCTTGAAGGCCGATGATCCGGTGAACCAGGGTTTTGCCCTGTTTCAAAAAAACTGCCTGGCCTGTCACCGGTTGAATGGTGCCGGAGACGCGCAGTTCGGTCCGGATCTGAATATTCCGTATAGCCCGACCGAGTATTTCGGGGCGGATTTCTTGAAGCGCTACATCCGCGATCCGCAGAGTTTGCGTCAGTGGCCGCAGGCGAAGATGCCGGGGTTTTCTGCTGAGGTATTGCCGGATACAGATCTTGAAATGCTGGTGGGCTATCTCAAGCATATGGCCGGGCGCAAAGTTAAGCCGTAAGCCTTAGGGTGTTATTACTGGCCTCTTCGCTGGCAAGCCAGCTCCCACAGGGTATGCGCAGAGTTCGAATCAGCGGTCATCCTGTGGGAGCTGGCTTGCCAGCGATAGCGGTATCCCGAATCTATTGTTGCTGCACGGAAATAACCGGTGTCGGCGAGACGAACACCTTGGCGTGCATCTGCTCGCAGCCGCCGCCCCGGCGCATGCCACGGACCGGGCAGGCATCGAGATAATCCAGGCCCACCGCCAGCTTCAGGTGTCGCTCAGGGCGCGCCAGCTGGTTGGTCACGTCGAAGCTGTACCACGCGTCATCCAGCCACGCTTCCGCCCAGGCATGGCTGGCCAGATGCTCGCAATCTTCGCTGTACAGATAACCCGACACGTAACGCGACGGCACGCCGAGACTGCGCGCGCAGGCTAGAAAGGCGTGGGCATGATCCTGACAGACCCCGGCCCGACCGGCGAAAGCTTCGGCGGCGCTGGTGTCGACTTCGGTAGAGCCCGGCGTGTAGCTCATGTGCTGATTCAGACCGTGCATCAAGTCGATCAGCGCGGTGCGGTCTCGCCGCTGCTTGCAGTTCTTCGCGGCAAACTCGCGCAAGGCTTCGTCGGCTTCGGTCAGGCGCGTGAAGCGCAGGAACGGCAGCGCCGACTGGCTCTCATGTTCGGCCTCGCGCAATTCATCGATATCGACCTGACCACGGGCGCCGATGATGATCGCTTCGTGCGGCTCGTCCATGGTCAGCACATGCAGGATGTTGCCAAACGGATCGAGCTGCGCACGCACCGGACGCGGCAAGTCGAGTTGCCAACTGAGGACATGCTGACGCTCGCTGTCGTGGGGTGTCAGGCGCAGGTACTGGATGCTCGCGCGCACCTGATCTTCGTAGTGATAGGTGGTCTCGTGGCTTATGGAAAGTCTCATGCAGCCTCCAGATAGGAACTGTGAATGGCGTTGCCCAACTGGCGCACCAGCGGGATGAATTCGGTCAGCCAGGCGTGCAGGCCTTCTTCGAGAATTTCGTTGATGCCGGTGTAACGCAGGCGCGCATCCATTTCCGCCGCCAGGCGTTGTGCCGGGCGGCCGTTGGCGCCGGGCAGTTGCGCGAGGATCTGGTCAATCTCTTCTGTACAGGCACGCAGCGAACGCGGCACATCGGCGCGCAACAGCAGCAATTCGGCGACATGCCGGGCGCCGGGCGCGTCGCGGTAGATTTCGGTGTAGGCCTCGAATGAGGACAAGGCCCGCAGCAGCGCACTCCATTGGTAATAGGCGTGCGCCGTGCCGTCGCTGACTGCTTCGGCCTGATCGCCGGCCATTTCGTAACGGGCATCAAGCAGGCGCAGCGTGTTGTCCGCGCGCTCGATAAACGTGCCCAGACGAATAAAGCGAAACGCGTCGTTGCGCATGATCGTGCCGTATGAGGCGCCACGAAACAGGTGCGAACGCTCCTTGATCCATTCGCAGAAACGGCTCATGCCATAGCGGCTCAGGCCCTGTTCGGCGATGCCACGAATTTCCAGCCAGGTCGCATTGATGTTTTCCCACATGTCGGCAGTGATTCGCCCGCGCACGGCATGGGCACTGGCCCGCGCTGCACCAAGGCAGCTGTAGATACTGGCCGGGTTGGCCGCGTCCAGTGCGAAGAAATGCAGCAAGCGTTCAGCGTGCAGGTCACCGTGGCGTTCAAGGTAATCGTCCAAGGTGCCGGTGATCAGCAACGGCATGGCGAGTTCATGCAGACCATCGCCGCGCCCGTCCTGCGGCATCAGCGACAGCGAATAGCTGATGTCGAGCATGCGCGCGAGATTCTCCGCACGCTCCAGGTAACGCGACATCCAGTACAGATCCGAGGCAGTTCTACTTAACATGGCAAGCTTCCTTCAATCCTCGACTACCCAGGTGTCCTTGGTCCCGCCGCCCTGGGAGGAGTTCACCACCAGGGAGCCTTCACGCAACGCGACACGGGTCAAACCGCCAGGCACCACACGGGTTTCGCGGCCGGACAGCACGAACGGACGCAAGTCGATATGGCGCGGCGCGATGCCGTTTTCGACAAAGGTCGGACAGGTCGACAGCGATAGTGTCGGTTGCGCAATGTAGGCATGGGGTTTGGCTTTGATGCGCTCGCGAAAGGCATCGATTTCCGCCGTCGTCGCGGCCGGTCCGACCAGCATCCCGTAACCGCCGGAGCCCTGGGTTTCCTTGACGACCAAATCCGCAAGATTGGCCAGTACGTGGGACAGCTCGGACGGGTTGCGGCATTGCCAGGTCGGCACGTTTTTCAGGATCGGCTCTTCGTCGAGGTAAAAACGGATCATGTCGGTGACAAACGGGTAAACCGATTTATCGTCCGCGACCCCGGTGCCGATGGCATTGGCCAGCACCACGTTGCCGGAGCGATAGGACGACAGCAGCCCCGGCACACCGAGCATCGAATCCGGGTTGAATGCCAGAGGATCGAGGAATGCGTCGTCGAGGCGCCGATAGATTACGTCGACCGCTTTCGGGCCATCGGTGGTGCGCATGAACACCTTGTCGTCACGCACGAACAGATCTGCGCCTTCCACCAGTTCAACGCCCATTTCCCGCGCCAGAAACGCATGTTCGAAGAACGCGCTGTTGAAGCGTCCCGGCGTCAGCACCACCACGCTGGGATTGTCGATCGGGCTCGAGCTTTTGAGAGTGTCGAGCAGAAGATTGGGATAGTGATCGATCGGGGCGATGCGCTGGGCGGAGAACAGTTCGGGGAACAGACGCATCATCATCTTGCGATCTTCGAGCATGTAGCTGACGCCGCTGGGTGTGCGCAGGTTGTCTTCGAGAACGTAATAAGTGCCATCGCCATCGCGTACCAGATCGACGCCGGAGATATGCGAGTAGATGTCGCGGTGCAGATCCAGGCCCTGCATTGCCAACTGGTATTGCTCGTTGGCCAGCACCTGTTCGGCGGGAATAATCCCGGCCTTGATGATGCGCTGCTCGTGGTAGAGGTCAGCGAGAAACATGTTCAACGCCTTGACCCGCTGGATGCAGCCGCGCTCGACAATCCGCCATTCACTGGCGGGAATGCTGCGGGGAATGGTGTCGAACGGAATCAGGCGCTCGGTGCCCTGCTCGTCGCCATAGAGCGTGAAGGTGATCCCGGCCCGGTGAAACAACAGATCGGCCTCGCGGCGGCGCTGCGCGAGCAGCTCGTCGGGCGTCTCGGCCAGCCAGCGGGCAAATTCCCGGTAATGCGGGCGGACCAGGCCACCGGCATCGTACATCTCGTCAAAATAGGTGCGGATCATGCCGTACTCCTTGTCACTCCGGACATACAGGCCTTCGCAAGGCCCGTGCCATCGGCATAAACGCTTTGATTTCAATCGGTTGTAGATCCACGCCGAACGCTGCGCACCATTCCTGTGCGGCAAATGCCCCGGCCCGATTGCCCCCGCTTCATTGCGACGCACTGCATCGCCTATCACCAGCATAGTCAGAGTTGATTTCACTGCCCGGCCGCGATTGCGGATAATCCGCGCATTCGCTGCAAAACTTCCCCGGCACGCCGTCGCGAAGTAGTCAGCTCAACTGATCTGAACTGCCTTGGCAGCCCCGTCCCGACAGGACTTTATTGCACACCCGTCTTCCCTTTTAGCCACCCTCTCCGGTGGCTTTTTTTTGCCCGGGATTCTTGTTTCAGGGTTTTGCCACTGCGATGTGCAGAAGCCAGAAACGACAACGGCCGACCCGAAGGTCAGCCGTTGCCCGACAAACAATGCGCAATATCAATTCAACCGGTAACGATTGCGCACCTCCTGCTTCACGCCCCAACCCTCGATAATGCCGCCCAGCGGTTCGACCACGGCAGAAAAGCCTTGCTCGAAATCGCCGATGTCGTCATAGGTTGCGTACATCACTTTGCTCAATTCCAGCGACCAGGCGCCGTCGTCGCGCGCACTGACCTGGGCATTGATGGATTCACCGCGAAATTTGCCTGCTGCCCTGCGCGCCCGCTCCTCGTCCGGGAAAATCGCGTAGAACTCGATGGGATGGAACCGGGAAAAATCGAAGCCGCCTTCTTTCATGCGGCGCAGAACGTTGCTGCTGATGTCTTCTTGATAGGCTGTGCTCATGAATCGTCCCCCTCGATTGATGGATAGACTTTCCGTATTCCCGCCCCGGGCCTTTTGGCCTAAGTACTACGGCAACGTGGTTGCGCGCGGGAAACAAGCATGTAGCTGACAAGACCAGACCTTAGCGATCCATTCGCTGATCTCGCTTGCAGAGTAGCCCCAAGAGAGCGCCGCTGCCAAGGCCTGGTTTACGAGATGACAGGAAGTGTTCAGACAGGGGTGATGCTGCGGATTTCGATGCCGTTCTGGGTCTTGAGGTTTTTCACCTCGGCATCGGTGGTGCGCCCTTGCAGGTCGTTGAGATCCAGCTGGGCGGCGACCGGAAGAAGCCGCTCCTTGATCAGCCGCGCGGCTTCATCATCGGACGGGCATTCCTCACGTTCGAAGACTTCATCAACAATTTCGCCGTGATCATCCACGAAAGTGACTTTCCACTTTTGCATCAGTGCCTCCTCGATCAACCCGTAAATGGGCTTACCTCTATCTCGACTTTTTTCCGCGATAGTTGGTTCAAAAGGATTACAGCCGCCAACGGTGAAAATAACCATCCGATCGATAGGGCGGACTCTGTGGCGAGGGGATTTATCCCCGTTCGGCTGCGCAGCAGTCGTAATGCCGTCCATTGCGGTTTAACGGAGACACCGCGCAGGCCGGTTCACGGATGCTGCGCATCCCAACGGGGATAGATCCCCTCGCCACAAAAGCTCCCTTGCAGAGCGACTTCAGAGTGATCAGTCGTTGCTTGGCTTGTTGACCGCTTGCAGCACGTATTGCGGCAAGGCGAACGCGCCGATGTGGATTTCCGGATTGTAGTAACGGGTGACGATGCCGCTGCCGATGAAGCGCTGTTGCAGGGTTTCACGGCTGAGCTTGCGGTAGGCCGGGTTGGTCGAGCCCCAGGCGAAGGTCATCGAGCCGCCGATGTAGGTCGGCACGGCGGCCTGGTAGAAGTGCCAGTCCGGGAACAGGCTGCGCAGGCGACCGGCGGTGGTTTTGACTTCGTCGATTTGCATGAACGGCGTGCCGTTCTGAGTCACGAGGATGCCGCCTTCGTTCAGGCAGCGGTGGCACGCCTGGTAGAAGTTCTCCGAGAACAGCACTTCGCCCGGGCCGATCGGGTCGGTGGAGTCGGAGATGATCACGTCGAATTTTTCAGTGGTGGTGGCGACGAAACGCATGCCGTCATCGATCACCAGGTTCAGGCGCGGATCGTCGTAGGCTCCGGCGGAATGGTTCGGCAGGAATTCCTTGCACATGTCGACCACAGTGCCGTCGATTTCGACCATGGTGATGTGCTCGACGCCGGCGTGTTTGGTCACTTCGCGCAACATGCCGCCGTCACCGCCGCCGATGATCAGCACGCGCTTGGCGGTGCCGTGAGCAAGGATCGGCACGTGGGTGAGCATTTCGTGGTAGATGAATTCGTCGGCCTCGGTGGTCTGGATCACGCCGTCCAGCGCCATCACCCGGCCCATGCGCGGGTTCTGGAAGATCACCAGATGCTGGTGTTCGGTGCGCACTTCGTGCAGCAGTTTTTCCATGCGAAAACGCTGGCCGTAGCCTTCGTAGAGGGTTTCCAGGTACTCGCTGGTCTTGGTGACGGTCATGGTCAAGTGCTCCGATAAATGCGCGGGCGCCATCGTGGGGACGATTGCCCGGGAAAGGCGCGCATTCTACGTTGCCGAAGATGACAGGTCGAACCTCCGGTTGTTTTTTACCAGCGCAAACCACTGTGGGAGCGAGCCTGCTCGCGAAAGCGGAGTATCAGTTGCCGGTGATGGCGACTGACACAACGTCTTCGCGAGCAGGCTCGCTCCCACAGGGATGACCGTGTGATCGAAAATCAGCTCAGATCCGGACGTTACCCCGTGGCCCGGCAATCGCCCAGATGATCAGGCCCAGCACCGGCAGGAGGATAATCAGCAACACCCAGACGATTTTCATCCCGGTGGAGGCGCCGCTTTTGAGCACATTGATGATGGCCCAGATATCGAGGGCAAGGATGATCAGGCCGATCAGACCGTTGAACGTGGAACCCATGGTGTCGCTCCAGAATAGTGGCATGCACTTTTAGGATAGACGGTCGCGCGCAGGGTTCCCTTTTATTGCGTTCAGACGTGAACGGCGACCTTCAAGGCTTCCAGCGCTGGCGCAGCGGCGATGCCAATCTCGGCGCATAACTCCAGCACGCGGGGCACATCGTTGCCGTAGACCAGGACCATTTGTAGCTCATCGTCGAGCAACTGGCTGAAGTTCATCAACGTGTAACCGCCGTTTTCCTTGTTCAGGCTGCTCATCTGCACCTGGATGCGGTTGAGTGCGGTCAGTGCTTCGGTCTTGGCCAGTTGTTTGGGCTTGAGGTTGAAATCCACACCGGGGCCAAACGAAGCAACGATTTGTGCGAACAGATCGACATAGGTATCGGCCTGGAACAGCACAGTTTCCGGCAGGCTGCCGACCACTACCCACTCACCCAGCGGGATCGGGAATGTGTCGTCGTAGTTGATGTCCGGATTGGCGGCCAGAAAAGCATTGGCATCGGCGTAGGCCTGCGCGGCTTCGTCGGCCACTTTCAGGATCTCGTCCTCGCCCATGCAGCCGGAGCTGATTTTGCTGATGAGTTCGACGAGTGCGGCTTTCATGAGGGCGGATCCTGTAGTGACAGTAGAATTTCGGGCGCGAAGAATAGCGCAGAAAAGCAAAAGATCGCAGCCTTCGGCAGCTCCTACAGGTCCTGCGTTCACTTGGCGAACGCATCAAGTGTAGGAGCTGCCGCAGGCTGCGATCTTTTGATCGTTTATCAGGCCAACAACTTTTCCAGCTGCGCAGTGGTATCGACTGCACCCATGGTCCGCGCCGCATCCAGCGCGGTCACGCCATTGGCGTCCTTGGCTCTCGGGTCAGCACCCTGGCCGATCAGGTAATCGACGATTTCAACGCGGTTGAACATCGCCGCCATCATCAGCGCCGTGCGGCCGTCGAAGGAAGAACCTTCAATTTCGGCGCCCGCCTCGACCAGCGCCTTGACCACCGCCAGATCGCCTTTGAACGCAGCGCCGGCAATCGGGCTCTGGCCGTTGCCATTGCGCATTTCCGGATCGGCTTTGTGTTTAAGCAGAACCTTCACCGCATCAACATGGCCGTAGTAGCTGGCGAGCATCAACAAGGTGTCGCCCTTGCTGTTTTTCAGGTTCACCGGCAGCCCGGCGGTGACCAGGCGATCAAGCATCTCGGCATCACCGTCGCGCGCCTTGTTGAAAACCTGCTCGGTGAATTCGGCAGCTTCTTCAGGGGTCATCTGGCGGCTTTGGTCAGACATGTGGCACTCCATTTCGGTCTATCGGAAGCCGACAGTTTCCCGAGCGCGACGGTGCCTGTCACTCGGTTTTTTCCGAGCGTCCCGATAGCCACGCTCAATACCGATGTTTGCCTTGTTGAATTTCAGCGAGGATTTGCTCACTGACATGCACATAAGTTTCGCTGCCCGGCAGCCAGGCGAAGATCGGGTCATCGCCCGTGAGGCCGGGATCGAAGCCTTCTGTTTTCAGGCGAGTCTTCTGGTACTTGAACGTGCCGGTGGTTTCCATTTTCACTTTCACCCGCAGGAACAACGGCACGGCATAAGCCGGCATACGTTGCCGAACGAAACTCAGCAATTCAGCGAAATCCAGCGTGGCCAAGGATTCCGCAGGAGTGATGGCGGCCATGCCGGCGCGCCCGTTGGTGTTGGGGATTTCGACACCGTAGGCCACAGCTTCAGCAATCAATGGATGTTGCAGCAACAGGTTTTCGACTTCGGTGGTCGACACGTTTTCACCCTTCCAGCGATACGTATCGCCGAGGCGATCAACAAATTGAGCATGGCCGAAACCGATGTTGCGCAGCAGGTCGCCGGTGTTGAAAAAGCGATCGCCCTTGTTGAACACATCGTGGAGGACGACGCGCGCGGTTTTCTGCGGATCGGTGTAACCGTCCAGCGGCGCTTTTTCGTCGATCCGCGCCAGCAGCAGGCCTTGCTCGCCCTTGCCGACCTTGCGCATGAAACCATCTTCGCCGCGCAACGGCTCGCCACTGTCATGGTCGTAAGCGACCAGTTCCCAGGCCATCAGGGAAAACCCGACGGTGTTGTCGAAATTGAGGATGTTGGTGAAACCGATGTTGCCGTCGCTGGCCGCGTACAGCTCACAGATATGCTCCACCGCAAAACGTGATTTGAACTCGGCCCAGGCACCAGGACGCAGGCCATTGCCGATCATCTTGCGCACATCGTGACGGCTGTCATCGACGCTGACCGGTTGCTCGACCAGGTAGCGGCACAATTCGCCAACATAGCCGATGGTGGTCGCGCGATAGCGGCGCACATCATTCCAGAACTGGCTGGCGCTGAATTTGCGGCGGATGGCGAAACCCGAGGCGCCGTTGATCGCCGATCCCCAACACACGCACAGACCTGTGGCGTGATACAGCGGCAAGGTGCAGTAAACGACATCATCCGGGCGCATATCGAGGGCGATCATGCCGAAGCTCGCCGAACTGCGCATCCACCGTCCGTGCTTGAAAACCCCGGCCTTGGGCAGACCGGTGGTGCCGGAGGTGTAGATGTAGAAACACGGATCGTAGAAGAATACTTGCGCGCTGCTCGGCGGGTTATCGCTGCTGGCGTCAGCACTGGCGCTGATCAGATTGACGTAATCCTCGGGCGCGATGCCCGGGTGGCTGTATGTGTCCTGATCAGCGACAAACCAGGTGCGGGGCGCTGCGATCGCTACCTGATCACGCACGCCGGCATAGGCAGCGGTCAGTTCTTCCCCGACCACGATGGCCACAGGCGCAACCAGATTGATGCTGTGAACAAGCGTGTCGCGCATCAATGAGGTGTTGAGCAGCGCACTGACCGCGCCGAGCTTGGCCAGCGCCAGGATTGTCACCAGTAATTCCGCACGGTTCTCGATGAACACCGCGACCACATCGCCTTTGCCGATACCTTGCTCGCTCAGATAATGCGCAATGCGATTGGCCCACTGGTTGACCTGTGTGTAGGTCAACGCCACGTCGCCCTGCAATAACGCCACACCATCGGGATTGCGCAGCGTCGCCTGCTCGAACGTCCAGCCCAGGCCACACGTTTGGGTCGGATCCGTGACGTTGGCCACCTTCATGCCTTTGACCACCCGGGGGATGGCCTTGGCGATCATCGGCAGTTTGCGGAGCATCATGCCCCAGGTAATCGTGTCGCTTGGTGCGTGACGCATGAAAGCTCCCCGTTCGATCTTGACGTGCAGACCGCTGTTCTTGTTATCGGGTAATGACTGCGACCGACGCGTTTACGCCGTGGGTCGAGAAGGAAAGTACGTCAGTGCTCGCGGGGCTGTACACGCGGTTTTTGCAATGATTTGTATCCCGTCGCGCCTCCGGGGAAGAGCGGATTCTGGTACGGACGTTTGGTTCCGTTGTACGGAGAAAAATCACGCAAAATGCAGGATGCACGATGGCAATTCATGCAGATTGCACGACGCCTGCAAAATGAACTACTTTCAACTTGTTGATTTTAAAGGGAATTTATTCGCATCAATACTGGCACAAACGCTGCAACTACCTCCGCATGCTTGCCATTCAAGTACATACGGAGCTGATGACATGAGCCTGATTCAAGAAAAATTTACATCGCTGTTCTCCAACTACGAAGTCAGCACTGCCCCGCGTCCTGACGGTGGCATCCTGCTCACACTGCGTAGCAGCGACGGCAAAGTCTTCAAACGCGCCCTCTCGTATCAGCAACTGCATGCCGGTGACCAACTGTCGTGGGCGATCAGCGCGATCCGCCGCGACCTGGCCGAACAAGCCAGCGAGCTGCCGCAAATTGCGATGCTGCAGAGCCAGCAGCGTTTTGCTCTGCCGACCTATCACTCGCTGTAATTGGCTTTAAACAAAAACAGGCCGTGGAGCATGCGCTTCACGGCCTGTTTTTATGTGCGCATGATTTTTGTAGGAGCTGCGGCACGCTGCGATCTTTTGATCTTGATTTCATGCGTAAATCGAAAGATTGCAGCCTCGTTTCACTCGACAGCTCCTACAGGGATGTGTGCAATGGTCAGAACGCTTCCGGTTCGATCCCGGTAAAGCTGTCCACCGTCACGTGTCCTGCCAACTCACCGCCTTCACGCGCCAGGCCACAGGTTTTCATGCCGGCTGACTGGGCAGCGTCGAGCTCTTCGACGATATCCGAGAGGAACAGGATTTCATCGGCTTCAACACCCACCGCCTGTTGAATGTTGCGGTAGGACTGCGCCTCACGCTTCGGCCCTGATGTGGTGTCGAAATAGCCGCTGAACAGCGGTGTCAGATCCCCCGCCTCCGAGCAACCGAAAATCAGTTTCTGCGCCTGGATCGAGCCGGATGAGTAAACAAACAGTTGATAACCGGCCGCATGCCAACGTTGCAGCGCTTCAACAGCATCCGGATAAACATGCCCTTTCAGCTGCCCGGCCTGATAGCCCTGCGCCCAGACCATGCCTTGCAACGCCTTGAGCGGCGTGGCTTTGCGGTCTTCAGCGATCCAGCTCAAGAGGATTTCAACAACCCGCTCGACATCGGCCTGCGGCTCGTTGCTGTCTCGGCGCACGGCGTCGAGCTGTTCGGCGACATCAGCACGCGAAGCGTTCTGGCGCACAAAGTCGGGCAAATGTTCGGCGGCGTAGGGAAACAGCACGTCGAAGACGAAACTCACCGCGCTGGTGGTGCCTTCGATGTCGGTGAGGATGGCTTTGATCGACACGGTTTCAGTCCTCCAGACGCGGGAAACGACCGGCGATGTCTTCGCCGGTGAAATTGGCAACCCAGCCTTCCGGGTTGTTGAACAGACGAATCGCCACGAAATGCGGATGCTCGCCCATGTCGAACCAGTGTTTGGTGCCGGCCGGAACCGAGATCAGGTCGTTCTTTTCACAGAGCACGGCGTAGACGTAATCGTCGATATGCAGGGTAAACAAGCCACGACCGGCGACGAAAAATCGCACTTCGTCTTCGCCATGGCGGTGCTCTTCGAGGAACTTGGCGCGCAGCTCGGCTTTTTGCGGATGATCACTGTTGAGGCTGATCACATCGACCGTAATGTAACCGCGCTCAGTCATCAGTTTGTCGATCTGCTCTTTATAAGCGCTGATGACCTCTTCCTGACTGGCGCCGGGCTGAATCTTCGCGGCGGCCTGCCAGCGGTCGAAACGCACGCCCTGCTCGGCCAGCGTCGAGGCGATATCTTCGAAATGGGTCAGCACCTTATTGGGAATCTCAGGGCTGGAAACGTGATAAACGGACAGGCTGCTCATGGGCAATTCCTCGGTAGCGGCGGCGCCGTCCGGCTCTTGAAGACCGGTCGGGCGCCGCATGGCATCAGGCAAACAGGCTGTTTCAGATGAACTCAGCCTTGGCGGTTCATGACGCTGCGGGTTTTCAACTCGCATTCAAACAGGAATTCAAAAGCCTCGATCTGCCGCAGCGCGTCGCTCATCTGCGCGCCCCATGTGTAGAGACCATGGCCGCGAATCAGATAACCGACGCAATCGGGATGGGCGTCGAGCCAAGGCTGCACCTTGGCGGCGAGGCGCGCAATGTCCTGATCGTTGTCGAAAATCGGCACACGCACCCGTGATTCATGGGTGGAAATACCGCTGAAGGCTTTTTGCAGTTCGTAGTCTTCGAACTCGATGAAATCTTCCGGGGTCAGGCGCGACAGCACCGTGGCATTCACCGAATGGGTGTGCAGCACCGCACCGATTTCCGCGCGCCAACTGTAGAGCTGGGTGTGCAGCAAGGTTTCGGCGGAGGGTTTCTTGCCCGGCTCCAGGCTATTGCCGGACAGATCGGTAGCGAGCACGTCATCCACACCCAACTGGCCCTTGTGCTTGCCCGATACGGTCAACAGCGCTTCGCTCGGCGACAGGCGTGTCGAATAGTTGCTGCTGGTGGCTGGCGACCAGCCACGGCCATATAGAAAACGCCCGGCGTCAACGATCTGCTGGGCGAGCTGTTCACGGCTAAGGCTCATGGCCTGTCCTCTTGCATACATGTGGCAATGATAACGGCAGCGGCAAGCGCTGCGAGACTGGCAATACTAAAGGTCAATGTTGCGCCGAGGGCATTCCAGCTGTAGCCGGAATACAGCGCGCCGAGCGCCCCGCCGGTGCCGGCCAGTGCCGCATACAGCGCCTGGCCCTGGCCTTGCTGGCGGGCGCCGAAACTACGTTGCACGAAAGCGATGGCAGCCGCATGAAAGCTGCCGAATGTCGCTGCATGCAACACCTGGGCGAACAACAACACCCAGAGAAACTCCGCAAACGAACCGAGCAGCACCCAACGCAACGCCGCCAGAAGGAAGCTCGCCAGCAGCACCCGGCGCAGGGAAAAGCGCGCCAGAATGCGGCTCATGGCCATGAACATCAGCACTTCCGCCACCACACCCACGGCCCAGAGCATACCGATGACGCCACGGCTGTAACCGAGGCGTTCAAGGTGCAAAGTCAGAAAGGTGTAATACGGCCCGTGGCTGACCTGCATCAGCGCGACGCAAGCATAAAACGCCAGCACGCCGGGATGACGCAATTGCTTGAGAAAGCCCTCACCCGCCGGCCGATTGCCTTGCGCGGGCTGCGCATTCGGCACCCACAGGCTGCTGAGAACGATACCGGCCATGATCAGCACCAGCGCAGCCGGGTAGATGTCCAGACTCAGCCATTCGAACAGCCGCCCCAGCACTACCACTGTGATGATGAAACCGATGGAGCCCCACAGGCGAATCTGGCTGTAGCGCGATGTTTGCCCCTGCAGATGCGCGAGGGTAATGACTTCGAACTGCGGCAGCACTGCATGCCAGAAGAACGCATGCAGGGCCATGACCATCGCCAGCCAGGCGTAGGTCTGGCTGACGAAAATCAGCGAAAAGGTCAGCAACGTGCACACCGCACCGAAGCGCACGATGGCCAGACGCCTGCCGGTGTAATCGCCGAGCCAGCCCCAGATGTTCGGCGCCACGCAGCGCATCAGCATCGGAATCGCCACCAGCTCGCCGATGCGTGCGGCGCTGAAGCCGAGGTGATCGAAGTACAGCGCCAGAAATGGCGCTGTCGATCCGAGCAAGGCGAAATAGAACAGATAGAAACTGGACAACCGCCAGTAAGGAAGCGCCGCCACGCCGGTTATGCCGCGACGGCTTTGAGCGCGGCCATCAGAGCTGGCCCAGCACCGGCGTGCTCACGCGCACATCGGCGTTCTGCCCACGGTGGCGCAGCAGGTGATCCATCAGCACGATGGCCATCATCGCTTCGGCGATCGGCGTCGCGCGGATGCCGACGCATGGGTCGTGACGACCCTTGGTGATCACGTCGACCGGGTTGCCATTCACGTCGATCGAGCGGCCCGGGGTGGTGATGCTCGAGGTCGGTTTCAATGCCAGATGCGCAACGATTGGCTGGCCGGACGAGATGCCACCGAGGATGCCGCCGGCGTTGTTGCTGAGGAATCCTTCCGGCGTCAGTTCATCGCGGTGTTCGGTACCACGCTGGGCGACACAGGCGAACCCGGCGCCGATCTCCACGCCTTTGACCGCGTTGATGCTCATCAGCGCGTGGGCCAGTTCGGCGTCGAGGCGGTCGAAAATCGGTTCGCCAAGACCCGGCATCACGCCTTCGGCGACCACGGTGATCTTCGCCCCGACCGAGTCCTGATCGCGGCGCAACTGGTCCATGTACGCTTCCAGCTCCGGGACCTTGTCCGGGTCAGGACTGAAAAAGGCGTTTTCTTCGACCGAATCCCAGGTCTTGAACGGAATTTCGATCGGGCCGAGCTGGCTCATGTAACCGCGAATGACGATGCCCTGACTGGCCAGATACTTCTTGGCGATCGCACCGGCCGCCACGCGCATGGCGGTTTCCCGCGCGGAACTGCGGCCACCGCCGCGATAATCGCGTTCGCCGTATTTATGGTGATAGGTGTAGTCGGCGTGAGCCGGGCGGAACAGGTCCTTGATCGCCGAGTAGTCCTTGGACTTCTGGTCGGTATTGCGAATCAGCAGGCCGATCGAGCAACCGGTGGTGCGGCCCTCGAACACGCCGGAGAGGATTTCGACTTCATCGGCTTCCTGGCGCTGGGTGGTGTGGCGGCTGGTGCCAGGCTTGCGGCGATCGAGGTCGCGCTGCAGATCTTCCAGGGAAATCTCCAGGCCCGGCGGGCAGCCGTCGACAATGGCGACCAACGCCGGACCATGGCTTTCGCCAGCGGTGGTGACAGTGAACAACTTGCCGTAGGTATTGCCGGACATGCAGGACGCTCCGTGAAATCAAACCCGAATTCTTGATGCGCGCCAGTATACGCAGGCTAACCGAGTAGTTCATCCTCGAACCTTAGTGGTGCTGGCGAGTCCAACCGGCACCTTGACCAATGATGGCGTGATGATGCTGCGAGTTCTGATCTTGAGTCTTACCCTCTTTACCGGCTTTGCCCAAGCGACAGTCCTACAGCGCCCGGTCACTCTGGACACCGGCAGCGGCGAACTTTTCGGTTCGCTGTTACTGCCCAAGTCCGACAGCCCGGTGCCGATTGTTCTGATGATTTCTGGCTCGGGTCCTACAGATCGCGATGGAAACAACCCCGACGGCGGGCGTAACGACAGCCTCAAGCGCTTGGCCTGGGTGCTGGCCAAACACAACATCGCCAGCGTGCGCTACGACAAGCGTGGCGTTGCGGCAAGCCTGGCGGCCGCTCCCGATGAACGTGATTTGTCTGTAGAAGGCTATGCGGCGGACGCCGTGGCGTGGGGGCAGAAGCTCAAGGCCGATCCGCGTTTCGGCAAACTGATTCTGCTCGGCCACAGCGAAGGCGCGCTGATTGCCAGCCTCGCCGCGCCGAAGCTGGACGCAGCGGCGGTGATCTCGCTGTCCGGCAGCGCGCGCCCGGTCGACCAGGTCATCCGCGAACAGTTGGCGCGCAGCCTGCCGCCACCACTGATGCTGCGCAGCAACGAACTGCTCGACAGCCTCAAGGCCGGCCACACCGATGACAACGTGCCGCAACCGTTGCAGGTGATCTTTCGCCCGAGCGTGCAGCCGTACCTGATTTCGCTGTTCCGTCAGGACCCGGCGCAAGCCTTTGCCCAGCTGAAAATGCCGGCGCTGATTGTCCAGGGCAGCAACGACATTCAGGTCGGCACCGAGGACGCGAAGCTGCTCAAGGCGGCGAAACCGGACGCGCAACTGACAGTGATCGACGGTATGAATCACGTGCTGCGCATCGTCCACAACGACATGAAGCGGCAATTGGCCTCCTACAAGGACCCGAATTTGCCCCTGGCCGCCGAACTGGGCGCCGCCGTCATCGAATTTATTGACGGAATTCGTGCAAGTTAACTGCGTTTTACCCTCCAGCCTCACAGAAAACGGCCGATAAGCCTTTGTCGCCAGCGCAACGTCTGGCGGCAAGCAGGGCTTGGACAGGATCTCGCCGTTATGACTGAAACCCAGACTTCAACTGATACCAGCGCTGAAAAAGACGCACCGCCAGCGGTCGAACTGCCGTGGGCGGACGTTCAGGCCGAGCACCACAAGATGCTCCGCCTGGCGCCGCTGCAGACCGACCGCAACACCGGTGGCCGGCCGTTGCGCTTTGTCGAATTCGGTTACGCCGAGCGCAACAGCAAAGAGCGCAGCCTGATGCGCATGGCGATCAAGCTGCCCAACCAGCGTGTGCGCAAAGAACAAAATCATCTTGATGTGTGGGTCGACCACGCGAGCAAACGTGTGAGTTTCGGTCCCGACAGTGGCTTGCAGGTCGAACCGCTGAATCGCGGCATTGGTCGTTTCATGGCCGCGCAAGGCATCAATTGGGCGAAAAAGCGCTGGCCCGGCTATACCGTCGACGGCATCGACCTGAACAACAAGGATGCGCTCAACGAAGACACTCGCTTGCGCCGCGACCATTTCCTGCGCGTGCACGGTTTCGATGTGGCTTACGCCGATGCCCAGCATTTGAAAGGCAGCATCAAGGCTGTGCAGGTCGGTGACCTGCTGGGTGACTGGAACAGCGAAAAACTGCAGATCGTCGAGATTCTTGAAGCCGCGCAGATGCTGCAGCAGGCCGAACAGAATCTGGCTGAGCAGGAAGTGAAACTGAAGAAGCAGGAAGAGAAAGTCAGCAAGTTCAAGCGTGAAGACGCCGGGTTGCGCTTCACCATTACGTGTCTGGTGGCGTTTGCGGTGTTTCAGGCGGGGTTGTTGATCTGGATTGCTACGCACCGCTGAGGGCTTGAGCGCGTACTGATCGTTCCCATGCTCTGCGTGGGAATGCAGCCCGGGACGCTCCGCATCCCAAAAGCGGACGCAGAGCGTCCATTGATGCATTCCCACGCGGAGCGTGGGAACGATCTGTCACAACCTTAGACGCGGGACGCGAACAGGGCCTGATGCGCGCGGCACTGCTCGGCTGTCAGCATGAACACGCCATGCCCACCACGCTGGAACTCCAGCCAGGCGAAATCGACTTCCGGGTACAACGCCTCGACGTGCACCTGGCTGTTGCCCACCTCGACAATCAACAAACCTTTCTCGGTCAGGTGATCCGCCGCTTCGGCGAGCATGCGCCGGACCAGATTCAGACCATCATCACCGCAGGCCAGACCGAGTTCCGGCTCGTGCTGATATTCATCCGGCATGTCGGCGAAATCTTCCGCATCGACGTAGGGCGGGTTCGACACGATCAGGTCGAAACGCTGACCCGGCAAGCCATCGAAGCCATCACCCTGCACGGTATAGACGCGCTCATCGACGCCATGGCGCTCGATGTTCTGGTTGGCCACTTCCAGCGCTTCGAACGACAGGTCCGCGAGCACTACCTCGGCATTCTGAAACTCGTAAGCACAGGCAATGCCGATGCAGCCGGAACCCGTGCACAGGTCGAGAATCCGCGCCGGTTCGTTGCCGATCCATGGCGCAAAGCGGTTTTCGATCAGTTCACCAATCGGCGAACGCGGGATCAACACGCGCTGGTCGACGATGAACGACATGCCGCAGAACCACGCCTCGCCGAGCAGATAGGCGGTCGGAACGCGATCTTCGATGCGGCGCTTGAGCAGGCGCTGCAGATTGACCAGTTCGTCGTCTTCCAGCGCGCAATCAAGATAGCTGTCGGCGATTTCCCAAGGCAGGTGCAAAGCGCCCAGCACCAGCTGACGCGCCTCGTCCCAGGCGTTGTCGGTGCCATGACCGAAAAACAGATCCTCCCCATGGAAGCGGCTGACGGCCCAACGGATGTGGTCGCGCAGGGTACGAAGTCGGGAAGTGATCACGGCGTAGAACTCCAGAAAAAACGACTGGCGATTCTAGCAGCCAAAACGCGCGACGACGACGCAGGAAAAACCGCGTGGCAACGGTAGGAGATTTCTTTTTTTTGCATCAGGCATTGAACGGAACGTGTAACTTGACAAGGCTGCAGGCCAAGAACGACGGCGCCTACGATGGTAGCGATTCACAGAACCGCTCAGCCAGAGGACAATGTCGCAAAAGCCCCACCCCGAGGAGCCCCAGAATGTCCGTTCCAAAAACGATGTTTCAACTCAGCGGCCGCGGTTACGCAGCGGCCACCCTGAGCCATGCCACCGTGGTCATCATCGATGCCCAGAAGGAATACCTCAGTGGCCCGCTGGCCCTGAGCGGCATGGACGCGGCCGTCGCGAACATCAAACAAGTGGTTGCCGCAGCCCGTGCCGCCGGTCGGCCGATCGTGCACGTGCGTCATCTCGGCACCGTGGGTGGCCTGTTCGACCCGCAGGGCGAACGTGGCGAGTTCATCCCTGGTCTGGAACCACAGGGTGATGAAACCATTATCGGCAAACTGCTGCCGAGCGCGTTCCATGGCACCGAACTGCTCGAGCGCCTGCAGAACCTCGGCTCGCTGGACCTGATCGTTTGCGGTTTCATGAGTCACTCCAGCGTCAGCACCACCGTGCGCGCGGCGAAGAATCTCGGTTTCCGCTGCACCCTGGTCGAAGACGCCTGCGCGACACGCGATCTGCCGTTCAAGAGCGGCGTACTCAGCGCCGAACGCGTGCAGGAAGCGGAAATGGCGATCATGGCCGACAACTTCGCCACGCTGGCCAAGACTCAGGACCTGATCTGATCCTGCCCTCGCGAGCGGTGCGTTGGCGCCGCTCATCCGCTATATCCGCTGATTTGCCGCAAATGCCATAGCCTCAGGAACAACCCGGTCAACTCCCGGTCGAAGGGCCGATACCATTGAGGAAGGTCGGAATGAAGTTATCCGATGGATTTGACGCACGCCGTTTGCGGCCCAAAGGCCAAAGCAACTGGCGTTTTCGATTTGGCGCGGCGATCTCGGCCATTCTGGCGACGTTCGGCGTGCTGCTGGCGATGGCTGGGGCAGCCAGCCTGCTCGGCCGTCCGCCGGCGCTGGGTGACCTGAACGCGTCACCGCTGGGCTCGGCAATCATGCTCGCCATCGGCTTGCTGTTTCTGTATTTCGGCGTTGCCCTGTGGCGCCGCTGCCGCCGTCGCGCACGGCAATCGCGGGAACTGAACATGGCCCCGCATCTGATGAAAAAACACGACTGACCCAACGGCCTGGCTTTTTGCCGGGCCGTTTTCTGTCGACTTGGGTAAACTGGCCGCCCTTCGCGGAGGCTGACATGCAAGACGACGATTTTTCTCTGTTCAAAAGTGCGATCCAGGGCGTCAAGCCGATCAAGCACGACCGCGCCGACACCGGCAAACCCAAGGCTGACCGCGCGCAGATCGCCAAGCTGCGTCAGTCCGCCACCGTGCGCAGCGACACCACTATCATTGATGGCTTGTCCGACCAGTTCGTGATCGACGTCGGCCCGGAAGACGAACTGATGTGGTCCCGCGACGGCGTGCAGGAAAGCCAGATGCGCAAGCTCAAGGTCGGGCAGATCCCGTTCGAAGGCAGCCTCGACCTGCACGGCATGAGTGTCGAGAAGGCCCGCGAAACCCTTTGGGCGTTTCTCGCTGAGGCGACCAAATTCGAAATCCGCTGCGTGCGCGTGACTCACGGCAAGGCCGTGCGCCTCGATGGCAAGCGGCCAATGATCAAAAGCCATGTCAACACCTGGCTGCGCCAGCACGCCCAAGTCCTCGGCTTTTGCTCCTGCCAGGCCCGTCACGGCGGCGCCGGCGCGGTTTATGTGATGCTGAAACGGACGATGATGGAAGGCCGCGACGAATAAAGCCATCACACCGAACTTGCAGGGTTGTGTCCGCCACCGTACCCTTGCCCTTTGCGAAAATCCCCACAGGTAGTTTCATGTCCCTGGAACAGAATTACACCGCGATTCTCGGCCAACTGGGCGAGGACGTCTCCCGCGAGGGCCTGCTCGACACGCCAAAGCGTGCCGCCAAAGCCATGCAGTACCTCTGCCGCGGTTATGCACAGACGCTCGAAGAGGTCACCAATGGTGCCCTGTTCAGCTCCGACAACAGCGAGATGGTGCTGGTCAAGGACATCGAGCTGTATTCGTTGTGCGAACACCACTTGCTGCCGTTCATCGGCAAGGCGCATGTCGCCTATATCCCGAGCGGCAAAGTGCTGGGCCTGTCGAAGGTTGCGCGGATCGTCGATATGTACGCCCGTCGCCTGCAGATTCAGGAAAACCTCAGCCGCCAGATCGCCGATGCGGTGCAGCAAGTCACCGGCGCGCTGGGCGTGGCCGTGGTGATCGAAGCCAAGCACATGTGCATGATGATGCGCGGCGTCGAAAAGCAGAATTCGTCGATGATCACTTCGGTGATGCTCGGTGAATTCCGTGAAAACGCGGCAACCCGTAGCGAATTCCTCAGCCTCATCAAGTAATTCGCAACAGAAAAGAGCCGGCGTTGATCGCCGGTTTTTTTTCGCCCGTGAAAAATCGGGTAAGCTGCGCGCCTTTCTTCATTTGCACCGTGAGGCTTTCAACGTGTTCGTCAAAGCGCTTCGTGTCGGCCTCGGCCAACTGGTTATCTTCATCGATTTCATCACCCGCCCGGGCAAGACAAAACGCCCCGCTGCTGCTCAGGCACAAGTCGACGCTGCCGCGAAAGATCTGACCCTGTACCAATTTCACGCCTGCCCGTTCTGCGTGAAAACCCGCCGCGCCCTGCATCGCCTGAATGTGCCGGTGGCGCTGAAAGACGCGAAGAACAACGAGCAGGATCGCCAGACCCTGCTGGAACAGGGTGGCCGAATCAAAGTGCCTTGCCTGCGAATTGATGAGAATGGGCAGACAACCTGGATGTATGAATCCAAGGTGATTATTGATTATCTGGATAAGCGGTTTGCTGCAGTCTGACATTGATGTGCTGTGGCTGATGGCGCCATCGCTGGCAAGCCAGCTCCCACATTGATCTCAGGTTGTAGACAAGAATTGTGGGAGCTGGCTTGCCAGCGATGAGGCCCGTCAAATCATCACAAAACTCAGACAATGATAAACCGGCCCTCCAGCCGGTTTATTGCTTATCAGGCCGCCCTCTCCATCTGCGCCCGCCGCACCACCGCCGCCAATCTCTTCAACCCTTCATCCAGCCTCGCCGGATCGATGTGGCTGAAATTCAGGCGCAAATGCCCATGATGCTTGTCCGGCTCGGGAAAGAACGGCTCACCGGGCATGAACGCCACATCATTGGCCAACGCCTCATTGAGCAAAGTGCGCGTATCCAGCGGTTGCTTCAGCGTCAGCCAGAAGAACAGTCCGCCTTGCGGCATGTCCCAGTCAGCCAGATCGGCAAAATGGCTTTCCAGCCCCAATTGAAACGCATCTCGCCGCAGCCGATAGAAATCCCGCAACTCACTTAAATGCTGTTGATACTTTTCCGAGCCGATCCATTGCAGCGCCTGCCACTGACCGATGCGATTGGTGTGCAGATCCGCCGATTGCTTGAGCTTGAGCAGGTGCGGGAACAGATCCGCACTGGCGATCAAGTAGCCAACACGTAAACCCGGGAGCAAGGTTTTCGACACGGTGCCGGTGTAGATCCAGCTGGCTTTGTTCAGGCGCGCCGCAATCGATTTTGCGCTGCCACCATCGAAAGTCAGTTCGCGGTATGGCTCGTCTTCGATGAGAGTGACGCCGAATTCATCGAGCAATGCCGCGACCGCTGCGCGCTTGGCCTCGCTGTAGCGCACGGCGGAAGGATTCTGGAAAGTCGGGATCAGGTAGATAAACGCAGGGCGATGCTGCTCTAAACGATTACGCAATTGCGCCAGATTTGGACCGTCGGCTTCCTGCGCCACAGTCAGGCAATCGGCGCCGAACAGCTGGAAGATTTGCAGCGCGGCCAGATAAGTCGGCGCCTCCAACAGAATTTCCGTGCCCTTGTCGATATACAGTTTTGCCGCCAGATCCAGAGTTTGCTGGGAACCACTGACCACCAGCACCTGACTCGCCTCGCACGCAAGGCCCAGCGCCCTCGCCTGTGCCGCCAGCGCCTCGCGCAAGGCCGGCTCGCCTTCGCTCATGCCGTACTGCCCCAGCGACAGCGGCATCTCGTCCCACTCCACCTTCGGCAACATCGCCTCAGCGGGCAAGCCGCCGGCGAACGACATGACCTCCGGACGCTGGGCGGCGGCGAGGATTTCTCGGATCAAAGAACTTTTAAGGCGCGAGACACGTTCGGAAAAAGCCATGAAGGTCACCGTAGCAAGGCATGCAGGAAATGAGTCAAACTTGTTGACTGAAATTACGACAGCTTGAGCGAGTACGTCAACATGCTTGACCTTAAGAACCCCTCCACTCAGCAACAGGCCATGGAAGCGTTTTTCTTCGGCTATCAGGCGTTCACTGCCAAGGCGGATGAAATGCTCGAGCGCCGCGGCCTCTCGCGAGTGCATCAACGCATCGTGTTTTTCATCGCGCGCTATCCGAACCTCAGCGTGAAAGAGTTGCTGGCCCTGCTGGGCGTGAGCAAACAAGCGTTGAACATGCCCCTGCGCCAATTGCAGGAAATGCACCTGGTCGACAGCGTCGCTTCGCAGACGGACAAGCGTAAGCGCCTGCTTGAGCTGACGGCGGAAGGCGCGAAGTTCGAGCAAGCGCTGCGCCGTGAGCAGGTGAAATTGCTCGAGCGGGTATTTGCCGACGCTGGGGAAGCGGCGGTGAATGGGTGGTTGGCGGTGAATCTGGCGCTTGGGGGGAATCAGCTGCAACTCGATTGACAGGACCGCCCTCTTCGCGAGCAGGCTCGCTCCCACAGGGAAGCGCATTACAAAGGAGGCAGCGAGCCTGCTCGCGTAGCCATCCTGATAGCCATATATCCCTATCGGCAAAAAAATCGCCGACAAAACAAAAAACAATATTTGCTTTATTTGTACACAAAAGCATAATCCACTGCGTGCGAGTTCCTGACTATACGGTCAACAAATTCGCGTATGCCTCAAAGGGCCGCTGCCACCCCTCATGGGTCCGGCCCTGGAAATAACAATAAAACTCTTGAGGAGTACTCGCTGTGGAAAGCCGCAAATCCGAAGCACCGCCGCTCGAGCTCACGCCGCCATCACGCAATGGCCTGCTGGAGCGTCTGTTCAAACTCAGCTTGCATGGCACCACGGTGAAGACCGAGCTGATTGCCGGTCTGACAACCTTCATCACCATGGCTTACATCATTTTCGTCAACCCGAACATCATGGCCGATGCCGGCATCGACCACGGTGCGGCCTTCGTCGCCACCTGCATCGCCGCTGCGCTCGGTTGCCTGTTGATGGGGCTCTATGCCAATTGGCCGGTCGGCCTGGCGCCGGGCATGGGCCTCAATGCTTTCTTCACCTACACCGTGGTCGGCACCATGGGCTACAACTGGGAAACCGCCCTCGGCGCGGTGTTCGTCTCTGGCGTGCTGTTCATGTTCCTGACCTTTTCGCGGATCCGCGAGTGGCTGCTCAACAGTATCCCGGTCAGCCTGCGGTTCGCGATGGGCGCCGGTGTCGGTCTGTTTCTGGGCCTGATCGGTCTGAAGACTGCCGGTATCGTCGTCGACAGCCCGGCGACACTGATCAAGCTGGGTTCGCTGCGTGAACCTGGCCCGCTGCTCGCCGCGATCTGCTTCCTGATGATCGCGATCCTCAGTTACCACCGCGTGTTCGGTGCGATCCTGATCAGCATCATCACCGTCACCCTCGCCGGCTGGGGCCTGGGCCTGGTTCACTACGAGGGCATCATGTCCGCGCCGCCGAGCCTGGCGCCGACCTGGATGGCAATGAACGTCGCCGGCGTGTTCAACGTCAGCATGATCAGCGTGGTGCTCGCCTTCCTCTTCGTGCACATGTTCGACACCGCCGGTACGCTGATGGGCGTGGCCCAGCGCGCCAACCTTGTCGCCGCTGACGGTCGCATCGAGAATCTTTCCCGAGCCATGAAGGCTGACAGCGCATCCAGCGTATTTGGCGCCGTGGTGGGGGTTCCACCCGTGACAAGTTACGTGGAAAGTGCCGCCGGCGTAGCCGCTGGTGGTCGGACTGGTCTTACCGCCGTCACCGTGGGTGTGCTATTTATAGCAGCCATGTTTTTCGCACCGCTGGCTGGCATGATTCCCGCTTATGCCACGGCAGGTGCACTGATCTACGTGGCGATGCTGATGATGGGCGGTATGGCCCACATCGAATGGGACGAAGCGACCGACGCCATTCCGGCGATCGTCACGGCGATCATGATGCCGCTGACCTTTTCGGTCGCCGACGGCATCGCGCTGGGCTTCATCACTTACGTCGCGTTGAAGGCTGGCACCGGCAAGTACAAGGAAATTTCCGTCAGCCTGTGGGTGCTCTGCGCGATCTTCATCGCCAAGTTCATCTTCCTGTAAACGCTGCGCGGTTCAGGCTTCAAACCAGCCTCACCCTCACCGGTGGGGCTTTTGCACATCTCGATAACAACAAAGGAGCAATACGATGAGTCTGGAAACCTGGCTGCTGTTCAGTGGCGCTGCGCTGGTGGTGATCCTGATCCCGGGACCGCTGTCATTGCTGATGATCAGCAACAGTCTGAATTACGGTTTGCGCCGGTCGTACCCCGCGTTCCTGGGTGGCGTGATCGCCTCGATCTGCCTGCTCAGCGCGTCGGCACTTGGCCTCGGCGCTTTGCTAATGGCTTCGGAGCAGTTGTTCAGCGCACTGAAAATAGTCGGTGCGCTGTACCTGTTCTACCTCGCCTGGCAGAGCTGGCAGCAGTCGCGGCAGCCATCGACGGGCGCCGAAGTACCTGAGGCTGCACCGGTGCCGCGCTTTCGCACATTGTTCGGACGCGCCTTTGTACTGGGTGCGAGCAATCCGAAGGACATCCTGTTTTTCGCCGCGTTTCTGCCGCAGTTCCTCCGCGCTGAGCAACCTTTTCTGCCGCAATTGCTGATCATGATCGCGACCTGGGTAGTGCTCGATCTGTGCTGCAAGCTGGCCTATGGCCTGGGCGCCCATGGCGCCGCACGTTATCTGCGCAGCGGCAAAGGCCAGAGTTGGTTCAATCGGGTCAGTGCCGGACTATTTGGTGGTGCTGGCGCCGCGTCGTTGCTTGGCAGCCACTGAAAAGCGCCACTATTGATCATCCTGCCGGAACGGACCTCGGGCGGGATGATGTGTTGTTTTGAATCAATTCAACTCGAACAACATTCAATCTTTAATATGCAATAGATAGCAACAACCCCCCGATATACAGCTCTGGAAAAGCCAACGTAATATTCTTCGCCTTAACGACAATTGCCGGAACAAGGAAGTTCTAATGGCCACACTGATAAGCGAAGCAACAGCACAAACCGACCCTTCAATACACGCGGACCTGCAACCTGTTTCCGATACCGTAATAATCATGGATCTGGGCTATGAAGCCAACGAATACAAGCCCTCAACCATCGATCAGAGCCGAACTAACGAAAAATCGAGTCAGTTGCAAATGGTGGACGAAGTGTTCGGCCCTTTTGAAATTGGCGATATTTCAATTACCCGTACCGCACTCGACGGATTAGGCGCGACCATTGACGGTCAGCCGTTGAATGGCGAGAACAGTTTCTTTCGCCGCCCCAAGCGCTCTTTTATCAATAGCCTGCAGTTCGACGCCAATAAAGTTGAACACTACCTGAAAACTTCAACGGGCAGCGATAGCTACTTGTTGCCCACGCTCCTGTTTGAAATGGCCAGCCAGCGCCCGCTCACCGCTCCCCGGCTCTTGAGGGAGAGTGCTGCAGATACTGTATCCGGCAATTACCGCCACAAACTTGTCAAACTTCTGAGTGCCGCACAGTCGCTTGATCTGCAACACGTGCACGTCCCCAAACATCATCCCCGCTGGGCCGCATTGACCAAAAGTTACGCGACGCTGGGCTCCAGCGTGGGCATCCAGGGCTTCGGCATCTTCATGGGAATTCGCGGCGTTGTCGATGCGATCAAAGCCGAAAACACTGCTGAAATAGCGATAAACAGCGCAGGCATTGTATCGGAGCTGGGCTCCATCGCGGCCGATGTCGCGGTGAGCAAGATAGCCACGCAGATGCTCACAGCCGGGCAAAGTGCTTATCGGGACTTCGCCAAAACCCGCTTTGCACTCAGATTGGGTCGATCGGGAGGGTTGGTCGGCGGCATGCTGACGCTGCCCTTCGACATCTTTACCGCCGTGAGGTCGATGAACGCCGCTCAGAATGCCACCGGCAAAGAAGCGATGGATCATTACGTCAGCGCTGGCCTGAGCATTACCAGTGCAGCCATGACTGTCATCCTCGGGTCCGCCGCGATGGCCGGGTTCTCGTTTGCCGGCCCTGTCGGACTTGCAGCCGGCGCGATTCTCGCCATCGGCTCACAGGTCTACGGCGCAGTACGTATCGTTGACGATATAGATGACTACATTGAATTGACTGTCGATGAACGGTGGCGTAGCGGTTGGTTTTCGTTCTGCATGATGGAGGTCGATCAAAGCGTTCAAAACCGCTATATCAAGGCAAAGACGCTGTTGCAGCACTCTCTGCAACTGAAAAAGTCCGCCAGAACGCTGCTCGATGGCCCCTTGAAAGAGACCACCGAAGCCATCGTCAACGGCAAGTTCGATGTGCGTCTGAAACCAACGCGGGTCTGGAAACGAAACTGGTGGACCAAACAGGATGCGTGGGAATCGGTCAATGTCCCTGAAGTGGTAGGCACTGATGACATCATTGATGCACGCGCAGGGGTTACAAAAGATACACCCGGCGCGGAGTTGGGGGTCGCCGCAGAGGGCAAGAACGTTCTCTGGTTCATCAGCGAGGGCAACGACTCGATCAGAGGGGTAGAAAAAAAACCCAACACCTTCCATTACAAGTCAGGAAAAAAACAACTTTCGGGCGGCGAAGAAAATGACCAGTTCCTGTTTGAGAACGCAGCGGACTTCCTTGAAAGGGGTCGCCATGTCGCAGATCATTCGACGCTGAGCGGCGGCGCAGGAAATGACACACTGGTACTCGGCGGCAGCTACTCCTCCCGTAATACCAACAGAACTGGCTATGACGTAGATCTGCTGGCTGGAACATTGCAGATCATCACGAGCGATGTCGATGCCGACAATAACCGGATATTTATCCTGCACAGTTTGCTGGACAGCATCGAAAACGTTGAGACAGTCCATCGCGCGGCAAGCGTGGTAACGGGCTCCGCGCAAAACAACATCATCAAATCCCGGGGCAGCGACAGCATTGAAGCTGGCGCTGGGGACGACCAGATATTTCTCTCTCACGAAAGAGCAAAAGCGTCGGGAGGCGCCGGCACCGATCAATATTACATTGCGCATGTGGCTGGCCGTTTTTCCATTGTCGATGATGGTGAACAGACCAGCTACATCGTCATGAACTGGCGCAAGGAGTTGATTGAATCCTTTGATATCGAGGGTAACGACCTGGTCATCCGCTCAGGTTTCGAAACGTCTGACCACCTCAAAAACGTGTTGACCATTCATGACGTTTATACGAACACCGAACACACTAGAAAGCTGAGCAACAAAAACCTGGTTTTCGTAACCAGCGATGATTTCCATTTCAGACTTGATCTGCCAGACACAATCCCGGACGGCCACACCGTAGAAATAACCGAAATCTTCCTCAAACGTGGCAAACCGGTAAACCCGATCATTATTTATGCAGCGGAATGCTGGATCCGCCACCGCCAACCCGCTGCCTATTACGTCCCGAGAACCGGCAAGACAACCACTTTTTACGCAGTTTTACGTTCTGATGTAATCACCCGGATATATCTGGATTTCCGCAGCGATGAGCTGACAAAAGCGGAGGCGCATTTTTTCTCGGACAAACCCAAGTCATATCACCTGACTGTTGGTTGCCATCTCGTCTATCACTTCGGCGCGAAAAGCATCAAGCTCAATTATTACTCCGCTGCGCGTAACGAAGACGATCACGACAATATTACGAAAATCCTGCGCACCATGGCTGTTCGTCCGTTCAGCCGTTACGTATTGATTTTCAAGGACGGTGTCGTTGCAGATGCCGAGCTTACAGCGCAAACCGAAATCGCACCTGCCTTTACGGATTTCACGGTATCGCGGGATTGGGTGACCCAGATGAAACTGCCGCTCGAGGTTCGCTCTCAGCGTTACTTTCACAATCTGGCTGAAAAAGCAGCTGAACCGATGGGCCGTACAAGAGTTTGCGCAACGCCGATTCGACTGGCCGTGCAAACCGACATGGACAACTACGAAGGAGAGGGTTCGAGTTATCTCATCCACGTACTCCCGGACATGACCATCAAACTCTCGACTCCCGGCGCACTTGCCGATGCCAAAGTTCGCCTGCCCTATTCATCCACTTGGGAACTTGATGCAACGCAGCTCGGCAAGGTCGAAATAAGGCTGGAAGAAAACCGGCTCTCCATCGGCACCACCACTTTTTATCTGCCGGTCTATGGAAGCGAAGATCTGATAGATCAAATCCGCGTTATTACCACCGGTGGAGTTGTGCACACGGTCGATCTGGTCTTTGATCGCATTTATCTGGATGGGCTTGATGCACGTTTTTTCGAAGAGCCAAACGCCTCAAAAGCGCTCCCGCCATATCTTGCCGCATTGGCCAACGACGAAGTCAAAGTCTGGAACGTTATCTGCGTCAACGACGAAACCGCACGCGTGGGCTACAACCTGGCCGCCCATGGCTGGGTATTGCGTGCCGACAAATCCCGCATCGAAAAGTCTGCGTTAAGAGTAGTGAATCGCTGCAGTCACCAGACCAACATTTTCCGCCCTGTTTCGCTGATGAAAGTGCCTCCCGCGTAATTCGCGATAACCCGTCAACAAACACCCTTTTTTATCAGCGTACTGTCTACGCGGCACCCGCACGCGTCTGCGCGCTCTTTTTCCGAGTATTTCCCATGGCCAAATCACCCAAAAAAATCCCGACCATAAAATCGCCCGATTCGCCCGATGCCACACATCCCGGATCACCGCCCCTCGTCAAAAATGTGGGCCTGGACATGCCTGACGCCCTGCTCCTGGGCATCGATTCGCCGGCGATCAGCCAAGCGCCAGCCACCTCTGCCGCAGCCAACGCAGTGCCCACGGTCAGCCTTCAAGCGTTGCCAGATGCAGCGCATGATTTCAGCGCCACTCGGAACGCAATCGCCTGGCCGCAAGAGCGTTTCCACGAATTGGTGCCGGTGACGCAGAACGATGGCTTGTTCACTGGACCGGATCAGCGCACCTACGCTCAAATCGCCAATGAAGGCCAATTTGTCGTCGAGCAGGACGGGCAAGGCAACTACCATGTGCCACTGACCTTCGCGCCCGGCGTGCCCGGCCTGCCTCTGACGCGAACCGAGGGTCAGGCGATCTGGCAAATCCAGCGGCCCGCGAGGCCCTCCAACCGGCTTGCGTCCTCCACGCCACACTTGCCCTCATACATCTCGCCGGCCGACGCCATGACGTTGACCAAGCCGGAAATGGCGACAGAAGGCCTTCGTTACAACAGACTCAGGCAAACCTTCGTAACCACGGTAGACGGCACCGTCATGGTGCGCAAAAACCAGGACGGTGAATATCAACAAGCGTTTGCCTCAACGACCAATGCACCCGACGTTTTCTTCGAGCAAATCCCCGGCACCGTTTTCTGGCGGCGAAAAACACCCGGGACGAAGCCATCAGGTACCAAGCCCGAAGCCAGCCAGTCCGACAACGCATTACCCGGCCCGAGCAAGCGTCCACGACTTGCCGAGGCCACAGAAACGCTAACCGCGTCGAAAGCCACCACTGCGCCTGAGGAGCTGACCCCGTATTTCTGGCTGCCCTGGGGGCACCTGAACAAACCTGTGCACATCGAATCGGTACAGCTTGGCTGGCTGCATTATCCAATCGTCCCTGTCGGCTCGAACACGACACCCAAAGTGTATTTCGTATGTCATCCCGAGTTTGTCCCGACAGATTTCAATACTTTCGAAAGCATGCTGATAAACATGCCCGAGCGACAGCCGGTAGCGACTTTTCGCATCGGCAGTGATCCGGGTGAGGTCCATCCGGGCAAACGTTTTTTTGAAGAGCCGATATCAACGTCCGTCGCTCGCGCGTTCCCCGATTTCTCTGAAGCAACAGCAAGGGCCGTCGCCCGCAGGTTGTTCGAACTCGCCGATCACTCCGAGACGATTACCGGCACCGGATTGATCAATGTCCAGGCCGTTCTGCATCAGTGGAAACAACTGCCGTTTTCCACAGCTCCCGACTTTGCCGACCCGCTGAACATGCTGGCCGTTGCGCCGGACATCGACCTGGGAAGCAAACGGCTTATTCCGATGCCTTCCCAGACCGACAGCGAATTGCAACGCCTGAGCTTCGATCCGCAGCATTTCCCCTCTGCCTGGAATCATTACAAGACCTATCCCTCGGATCTGAATCTGCGGCGATTGCTCGGCGCGTTGCTGGTCGGCTGTGGTTACGAGCTGTTTCCACTGACTTATGAGCACAGAATGCCGACGCTGGTCTTCAAACGAGCCGGTCACGATCAGATCTTCTTTTTGAAACTGGGCGCGATCAGTCAGGCCGGCCTGACTCATGTGCCTGGCAACGAACTGACGGAACCTGGCTTGCCCGCCAGAATCGGCCAGGACGCCTTCAAGGCACTGACCGATGCAGCCGCGCAGAACAAAGTGGTATGGCTGATCGGGGGCGTATTGAAGGTCGCGTCCACGCCAGATTCGGTATTCATTATCCGCGAGCGCTGAGCCGCTACCCGCCTGCACCGGCAGATGAGCTGTAAACAGGCATAAAAAAAGCCCGCAGTGTGAGCGGGCGAAAGACCAAAGAAGCTATATGCGCAGTCGCTTCCCGGTGGGCAGCTGCTTGGGGGTCAGCTGCCCCGATACGTGGAATAGCTGTAAGGCGAAATCAGCAGGGGCACGTGATAGTGCTCCTGCTCGGCGGAGATGCCGAAACGCAGCACCACCACGTCCAGGAAGGCCGGCTCGGGCAGTTGCACGCCCCGGGCGCGGTAGTAATCGCCGGCATGGAACTGCACCTGATAAACCCCGGTGCGGTAATCATCGCCTTGCAGCAACGGCGCATCGACCCGGCCATCGCTGTTGGTTGTCGCACTGGCGACCAATTCCAGGTGCGACCCTTCAACGCGGTACAGCTCGACCTTGATCGAGCTGCCCGGGCAACCGTGTGCAGCGTCCAAAACGTGTGTTGTCAAACGTCCCATTGATTCTGCGCGCCTGGCCGCAACAAGCGGTCAGACCTCGCGCCTCCCGAAGTCAGTTGAAAAGGAGACCGCACCGTTTCGGAGCACGAAACGCTGCGGCGAGCGACTGATTAAGACACTTTTCAAAAAAATTGTACACAATAAAAACGACATTTTTCGCTTCCCCCCCGCCATCCGGGCCTTTATCGCCAATCTGTAGCCAAAGCGCCTGACCATTGAACCTTCTATTCATTAGCTGACTGGTCAGGCAGGTTTCTTGCAGGCCGGAACCATTAACAGCAAAAGATGACAGCCGGTGAAAAATGCGAAAATTCAGGCTTACAAAATGTAAATAAAGTTGTATACAATCAGCCTATCGCTGTGACGCCAGCCTGCCAGGCCGCCACACCAATCTGTCAACGTACAAGAAGGAAGACTGCAGTGAGCGCTGACTACCCACGCGACCTGATCGGTTACGGCAGTAACCCTCCTCACCCACACTGGCCGGGTAATGCCCGGATCGCCCTGTCCTTCGTGCTCAATTACGAAGAAGGTGGCGAGCGCAATGTTCTGCACGGCGACAAGGAATCCGAAGCCTTCCTGTCGGAAATGGTCGCTGCCCAGCCGCTGCAGGGCGCGCGCAACATGAGCATGGAATCGCTTTACGAGTATGGCAGCCGTGCCGGCGTCTGGCGCATTTTGAAGCTGTTCAAGGAATTCGATATTCCGCTGACCATCTTCGCCGTGGCCATGGCCGCCCAGCGTCACCCGGACGTGATCCGTGCGATGGTCGAGGCCGGCCACGAAATCTGCAGCCACGGCTACCGCTGGATCGACTACCAGTACATGGACGAAGCGCAGGAACGCGAGCACATGCTCGAAGCGATCCGCATCCTCACCGAACTGACTGGCGAGCGTCCGCTGGGCTGGTACACCGGCCGTACCGGGCCGAATACCCGTCGCCTGGTCATGGAAGAAGGCGGTTTCCTCTACGACTGCGATACCTACGACGATGACCTGCCCTACTGGGAACCGAACAACCCGACCGGCAAGCCGCATCTGGTGATCCCCTACACCCTCGACACCAACGACATGCGCTTCACGCAAGTGCAGGGTTTCAACAAGGGTGACGATTTCTTCGAATACCTCAAAGACGCGTTCGACGTGCTCTACGCCGAAGGTGCCGAGGCGCCGAAAATGCTTTCGATCGGTCTGCACTGCCGCCTGATCGGCCGTCCTGGTCGCCTCGCTTCGCTCAAGCGCTTTATCGAATACGCCAAAAGTCATGAACAGGTGTGGTTCAGCCGTCGCGTCGACATCGCGCGTCACTGGCAAGAAACCCACCCGTACCAAGGGACTGCAAAATGAGCCGCTTTCAAACCCTGCAACCGTCGACCCTGAGCCGCGACGCTTTCGTCAAAGCCTTCGCCGACATCTACGAACATTCGCCATGGGTGGCCGAAAAGGCCTACGACCTCGGTGCGGACGCTTCGATCGACGAGATCGAAACCCTGCACCAGCGCATGAGCGATATCCTGTTGAGCGCCGATCATGCCAGCCAGCTGGCCCTGATCAACGCTCACCCGGACTTGGCCGGCAAAGCTGCCGTCCAGGGCCAACTGACCGAAGCCAGCACCAATGAACAGGCTGGCGCCGGTATTCACCAATGCACGGCCGAAGAGTTCCAGCGCTTCACCGAGCTGAACGACGCCTACAAAGCCAAGTTCAAGTTTCCCTTCATCATGGCGGTAAAAGGCAGCAACCGGCATCAGATCCTCGCGGCGTTCGAAACGCGCATCAACAATTCGGTGGAAGCCGAGTTCAAATGCGCGCTGGCGGAGATCAACAAGATTGCCCTGTTCCGTTTACTGACTCTTTAGCAAGCCTGGCCCGAGCGTGAATGAACGCGCAAACGCCCAGGGCCCTGCGAGCATCCCCAGCCAACTTATCAAAGGCAGACAAGAAGAATGAAAGCTTACGCCGTACCTTTCGAAAAATACGTCAACCTGGCCGACGCCCGTCTGGGCACCAAAATCATTTCGGTCACCGATGACTGGTTCGCAGACGCCAATCGTCTGTTCCAACCGACCCCGGCCGTATGGAAGGAGGGCGTGTTCGATGACAACGGCAAGTGGATGGACGGCTGGGAGTCGCGCCGCAAGCGCTTCGAAGGTTTCGACAGCGCGGTGATCCGTCTGGGCGTACCGGGCTCGATCAAAGGCGTGGACATCGACACTTCATTCTTCACCGGCAACTACCCGCCATCGGCCTCGCTGGAAGCGTGCTTCCTCGCCTCGGGCGAGCCGGATGAAAACACCCAGTGGACCGAAGTGCTGTCGGCCGTCGAGTTGCAGGGCAACAGCCACCACTACCACGAAATCAGCAACGACAAAGCGTTCAGCCACCTGCGCTTCAACATCTACCCGGACGGCGGTGTTGCCCGTCTGCGCGTGTACGGCATTCCGTTCCGCGACTGGTCCGCTGTGGGTGACAACGAGCAAGTGGACTTGGCAGCAGCCCTCAACGGTGGCCGCGCCCTCGCCTGCTCCGACGAACACTTCGGCCGCATGAGCAACATCCTCAACCCGGGCCGTGGCATCAACATGGGCGACGGCTGGGAAACCGCGCGTCGTCGCACGCCGGGCAATGACTGGGTGATCGTCGCCCTGGGTCATCCGGGCGAGATCGAGAAGATCGTCGTCGACACCCTGCACTTCAAAGGCAACTACCCGGACAGTTGCTCGATCCAGGGCGCGTTCGTGAAAGGCGGGACTGACAGCCAGATCGAAACCCAGTCGCTGTTCTGGCGCGAACTGCTGCCAAGCCAGAAGCTGGAAATGCACGCCGAACACACCTTCGTCGAGCAGATCAAGGCACTCGGCCCGATCACCCACATCCGCCTGAACGTGTTCCCGGATGGTGGCGTGAGTCGCCTGCGTGTACTCGGCAAGGTGGCTAAATAGGGTTGAACCCATTCGCGAGCAGGCTCGCTCCCACAGGGGATTGCATTCCAAATGTGGGAGCGAGCCTGCTCGCGAAGGCATCAAAACAGTCAACACAGAATTCGGATAAGAAGAACAGCATGCGCACACTGACGATTGAACCGCTGACCAAAGAAGCCTTCGCCCCTTTCGGTGACGTGATCGAAACCGACGGCAGCGATCACTTCATGATCAACAACGGTTCGACCATGCGCTTCCACAAACTGGCGACGGTCGAAACCGCTACGCCTGAGGACAACGCGATCATCAGCATTTTCCGCGCCGACGCGCAGGACATGCCGCTGACCGTTTGCATGCTGGAACGCCATCCGCTGGGCAGCCAGGCTTTCATTCCGCTGCTCGGCAACCCCTTTCTGATCGTGGTCGCGCCAGTTGGCGATGAACCTGTATCAGGCTTGGTCCGCGCCTTCGTCACCAACGGCAGGCAGGGCATCAATTACCATCGCGGCGTCTGGCACCACCCGGTGCTGACGATCGAAAAGCGGGATGACTTCCTGGTGGTTGATCGCAGTGGCACAGGCAATAACTGCGATGAGCATTTTTTCAAAGAGGATGAGCGGTTGATCCTCGCCCCCCACCAATAAGAGAAGGTCTGATCACTCGACAACAAGAGTGACAGGCGAGAGGTAAAGACTGTGGAAGCACATCTGTTGGAATGGCTGAACCTGAGCGTGCGCTGGGTTCACATGATCACTGGCGTGGCCTGGATCGGCGCGTCGTTCTACTTCGTCTGGCTGGAGAACAACCTCAACCGCGTCAACCCGAAAACCGGTCTGGCCGGTGATCTGTGGGCGATCCACGGCGGCGGCATCTACCACCTGGAAAAATACAAACTGGCCCCACCGTCCATGCCGGACAACCTGCACTGGTTCAAGTGGGAAGCCTACTTCACCTGGATGTCGGGGATCGCGCTGCTGTGCGTGGTGTTCTACTCCAACCCGACGCTGTACCTGCTGGCACCGGGCAGCAGTCTGACCGGCCCTGAAGGCGTGGCACTGGGCATTGGCTCTCTGTTCGTCGGCTGGTTCGTCTACTCCTTCCTTTGCGACTCGGCGCTGGGCAAACGCCCTGCCCTGCTCGGTTTCATCCTGTTCGTGCTGATCATTGCCGCCGCCTATGGCTTCAGCAAAGTGTTCAGCGGTCGTGGTGCGTACCTGCACGTTGGCGCGATCATCGGCACCATCATGGTCGGTAACGTGTTCCGCATCATCATGCCGGCGCAACGGGCACTGGTCGCGGCGATCGCCGAGAACCGCACGCCTGATCCGGCCCTGCCGGCCAAGGGCCTGCTGCGTTCGCGACACAACAACTACTTCACCCTGCCGGTGCTGTTCATCATGATCAGCAACCACTTCCCGAGCACTTACGGCAGCCAGTACAACTGGTTGATCCTCGCCGGGATCGCAGTGTTGGCGGTGTTGGTGCGTCACTACTTCAACACCCGTCACGACAGCCACAAGTTTGCCTGGACCCTGCCGGTGGCAGCGGTGGGCATGATCTGCCTGGCCTACGTCACTGGCCCGGCGCCGATGTCGAGCGCACCTGAAGTGGCCAAGGCACCGGCGAAAATCGAGTACCAACCGCTGCCGGAAACGGCACTGGGCGGTGGCGCGAAACCGGCCGAAGCGGCGCAACCTGCGGCACCCGCAGCCCCTGCGGCGGCACCCGCGCAAGCCTCCAATGCCGGCCCCGGTTTCGACAAGGTGCACAACGTGATTCAAGAGCGTTGCACGGTGTGCCATTCGTCCAAGCCGACCAGCCCGTTGTTCAGCGCAGCCCCGGCCGGTGTGATGTTCGACACCCCCGAGCAGATCCGCCAGAACGCCGCGCGCATTCAGGCGCAAGCCATCACCACGCAGATCATGCCACTGGGCAATATCACCCAGATGACCCAGCAGGAACGTGACCTGATCGGTGCCTGGATTGCCCAGGGAGCGCAAACCAATTAATCGTTAAAAGCATCGCGAGCAGGCTCACGCCTACAGAGATCCTGTGGGAGCGAGCCTGCTCGCGAATAGCCGCCGCAACGCGGTCCCCCTGATGCAAAGAAACAGCTGCAAGCAACCCGGCAGCTGTTAATCACAAGAATAAAAAAGATCCGAGGTGTTGCATGTCCGAGCTGTCCAAAGCGCGCATCCCCGACGCACCCGCCATTCAGCGTTTGCCCCTTTTGCAACTGATCCTGGTCGGTCTGCAACATGTTCTGCTGATGTACGGCGGTGCCATCGCGGTGCCGCTGATCATCGGACAGGCCGCTGGCCTGAGTCGTGAAGAAATCGCCTTCCTGATCAACGCCGACCTGCTGGTCGCCGGCATCGCCACCATCGTGCAGTCGCTCGGCATCGGCCCGATGGGCATTCGCATGCCGGTGATGATGGGCGCCAGTTTCGCTGCGGTCGGCAGCATGGTGGCCATGGCCGGCATGCCCGGCATCGGTCTGCAAGGGATCTTCGGTGCGACGATAGCTGCCGGTTTCTTCGGCATGCTGATCGCGCCGTTCATGTCCAAGGTCGTGCGTTTCTTCCCGCCACTGGTGACCGGCACGGTCATCACCTCGATCGGTTTATCGTTGTTCCCTGTGGCCGTGAACTGGGCCGGTGGCGGTGTCGACGCCGCGCAATTCGGTTCGCCGATTTATCTGGCCATCGCTGCGCTGGTGCTGGCGACGATTCTTCTGGTTCATCGTTTCATGCGCGGATTCTGGGTCAACATTTCCGTGCTGATCGGCATGTGCCTGGGCTATGTACTGTGCGGCGTGATCGGCATGGTCGACCTCAGCGGCATGGCCAGCGCACCGTGGATTCAGTTCGTCACCCCGCTGCATTTCGGCATGCCGAAATTCGAGCTGGCACCGATTCTGTCGATGTGTCTGGTGGTGGTGATCATCTTCGTCGAGTCCACCGGGATGTTCCTCGCGCTGGGCAAAATCACCGGCCAGGAAGTCTGCCCGCGCATGCTCCGTCGTGGCTTGTTGTGCGATGCCGGCGCGTCGTTCTTCGCCGGTTTCTTCAACACCTTCACCCACTCCTCGTTCGCGCAGAACATCGGCCTGGTGCAGATGACCGGTGTGCGCTGCCGTTCGGTGACCATCGTTGCCGGCGGCCTGCTGATCGTCCTCAGCCTGTTGCCGAAAGCGGCATTTCTGGTGGCATCGATTCCACCGGCAGTGCTGGGCGGTGCGGCGATTGCGATGTTCGGCATGGTCGCCGCGACTGGCATCAAAATCCTGCAAGAGGCCGACATCGGTGACCGCCGCAATCAGTTGCTGGTCGCGGTAAGCATCGGCATGGGCCTGATCCCGGTGGTACGTCCGGAATTCTTCGCCCACTTGCCCATGTGGATGAGCCCGATCACCCACAGCGGCATCGCCATGGCCACCCTCAGCGCGCTGACGCTGAACCTGCTGTTCAACATCCTCGGCGGCAAGGAGCGTGCGGCGATCAACGATTGCCATGCTCACTGATTGAAACCACCACACCACCTGTGGGAGCGAGCCTGCTCGCGAAAGCGCTGTGTCATTCAACATTGATGGCGACTGACACAACCGCTTCGCGAGCAGGCTCGCTCCCACAGGGACTACGCAACTGCTTGTGCCTCAAACAATAAAAACAACAGGGAGCAACAGATGATCCGCACGCAAAGCAACGTTCTGTTGAGTGGCGGCCTGCTGGCCGCGAGTCAGGCCATGGCCGGCGATCTGCTGCTGTGGCAGAGCAACAGCCTCAGCTATCTGTACGGCAAGAATTTCGCGATCAACCCCTCGTATCAGCAGACGGTCACCTTCGAGCACGCCGACAAGTGGAAGTACGGCGACAACTTTCTGTTCGTCGACAAGATCTTCTACAACGGCAAGGAAGACCCGAACAAAGGGCCGCATACCTTCTACGGCGAGTTCACCCCGCGTCTGTCCTTCGGCAAGATCCTCGACCGCAAGATCGAGTTCGGCCCGATCAAGGATGTGCTGTTGGCGATGACCTACGAGTACGGCGAAGGCGAAACCGAGGCCTATCTGATCGGTCCCGGCTTCGATCTGAAAGTGCCCGGCTTCAACTACGTCACCCTGAACATTTTCCGTCGCCAGACCGAAGGCCCGCGGCCCGGCGATGGTGTCTGGCAGATCACCCCCGCGTGGTCCTACAGCTTTGCGCTGGGCAATTCCGATGTGCTGATCGACGGCTACCTCGACTGGGTCGTCGACAACGACGAAAACTCGCGCGGCACCTACCACGCCAACCTGCACATCAATCCGCAGATCAAATACGACCTCGGCAAAGCCATGGGCTGGAGCCAGAAACAGCTGTACGTCGGCACCGAGTACAGCTACTGGAAGAACAAATACGGCATCGAAAACAGCCACGCGTTCGATACCAACCAGAACACCGCCAGCCTGCTGCTGAAGGTGCACTTCTGAGATGGCTCGCAACCGTGCGCCATGCCTGCTGTCGGTGCTCTGTTGCGGGGCACTTGAGCGTTGGCCGAGGAGTCAGTATTCTCCGCGGCCTTCCGAATTCGCTCTAAAAAAAAGCCTGAATTCAATTTCTGACCGAAAAGCCAACTTATCCCGGCTGCGGTCAGTCCTGAGGCATCCCGAAAACACGCTCGTCGACTGTTTTTCAGCAGCCGAACGGGCGTTTTTTGGTTTTTCAAAAGCCTTGGCGCAGCTTTTGCTACCAGCATTCAAAGCTGACCGATCGGATGAAATTTGCGGTACGAAAAAAGGCGCCACATCAGAGCGCCGATCTTAAAAAAATAACGTGGAACACCTACTTTGGGAGCAACCGAATGAAACGTATGTGCACCAGCCTGATGCTGGCCGGATCGATGTTCGCCGGCGGCCAGGCGATGGCCGAAGGCCTGCTGCAGTGGCAGAACAACAGCCTGACCTACCTGTATGGCAAGGACTTCCAGGTCAACCCGCGCATTCAGCAGACCGTGACCTTCGAGCACGCCGATGCCTGGAAGTATGGGGACAACTTCCTGTTCATCGACAAGATCTTCTACAACGGCAAGGATGATGGCGGCGTCGGCTCCAACACCTACTACGGCGAGCTCAGCCCGCGCCTGTCGTTCGGCAAGATCTTCGATCAGAAACTGGCCTTTGGTCCGGTGACTGACGTGCTGCTGGCCATGACCTACGAGTTCGGTGAAGGCGATACCGAGTCGTACCTGATCGGTCCGGGCTTCGACCTGGCGATTCCAGGCTTCGATTACTTCCAGCTGAACTTCTACCAGCGTCACACCCAGGGCGCACGCGCCGGTGACAATGTCTGGCAGATCACCCCGGTGTGGTCCTACACCATCCCGGTGGGCAAATCGAACATCCTCATCGACGGTTTCATGGACTGGGTGGTCGACAACGACTCCAATTCCAAGGGCGACTACCACGCCAACCTGCACTTCAACCCGCAGGTCAAATACGACCTGGGCAAGGCGCTGAATTTCGGCGAGAAGCAGTTGTATGTCGGTGTCGAGTACGACTACTGGTCGGACAAGTACGGGATCAAGGACAGCCAGTACTTCAAGACCGATCAGAGCACCACAAGCTTCCTGGTCAAGTTCCACTTCTGACCCTGAAAGCTTCGCGAGCAGGCTCGCTCCCACATTCAGACCGAGTTCCAATGTGGGAGCGAGCCTGCTCGCGAAGGCCTCACCGCAGATTTCAGGCAGGAGCCACCGCTTCAGATATCCGCAAAAACCGGCACAGCTCCTCGCGCTTGGCCAACGCATCCCGCCGTCCCAACTCGATCAACTCGCTGCAATACCCCGCCTCGAACAGCAGATAACTGAGCACCCCCGCCCCGCTCGTCTTCGTCGCCCCCGGCCCGCGCAGAAACAGGCGCAACGCCGCCGGTAACTCCTGGCGATGCCGCGCGGCGATTTCGTCGATCGGCTGACTCGGCGCAATCACCAGCACTTCCACGGGCGCCACACCCAGCGCGCGAGTGGGTGTGCCGGCCGGGAGCAAATGACTGAACTGATTCAGACGCTGCAGCAACTCGATATCGCTCTCCAGACTGTCGATGAACGTGCTGTTGAGCATGTGCCCGCCAATCTGCGCCAGAGTCGGTTGCTGGCCGCTGTAGGCGCGCTCCAGCGGCTGCTGCGGATCGACGCCGCGCGGGTTGCCGCTGACGCCCACCACCAGCACGCGACTGGCCCCCAGATGCAGCGCCGGGCTGATCGGCGCCGACTGGCGCACTGCGCCGTCACCGAAATATTCCTCGCCGATTTTCACTGGCGCGAACAACAGCGGAATCGCCGAACTGGCCAACAGGTGATCGACCGACAATTGCGTCGGCACGCCAATACGGCGGTGCCGCAGCCAGGCGTCGATGGTGCCGCCGCCCTGATAGAACGTCACCGCTTGCCCCGATTCGTAGCCGAACGCGGTCACCGCTACCGCGTGCAATTGCTTGCGCGCGATGGATTCGGCGATGCCGGGCAGGTGCAGTTTTTCCTCGAGCAGCTCGCGCAGCGGCGAACTGTTGAGCAGTGCCACCGGCATCTGCCGACCGAGGCCGAGCAGGCTGTGGCTGACAAAACGGCTGGCCTGATGGATGACCCCGGGCCAGTCGCTGCGCAACACGCGGTGGCTGCGAAAGCCCTGCCAGAACTGGGTCAGGCGTTCGATGGCAGCGCGAAAATCCATGGCACCACTGGCCAGGCTGACCGCATTGATCGCCCCGGCCGAGGTGCCGACGATCACCGGAAACGGATTGTCCGCACCGACCGGCAGCAACTCGGCAATCGCCGCCAGCACCCCGACCTGATAAGCCGCCCGAGCCCCGCCGCCGGAAAGAATCAAACCTGTGACCGGTTCAGCAGGACTCATCGCAACACTCCACAGTGCTTGTCAGTACGGGTGAATCAACGACGCTTGGGATAAAGCTTCGGCTCGCCCGGTGGGCGACTCTTGAAGCGCCGATGCGCCCACAGATACTGCTCGGGGCAGGCACGCAAAGCACTCTCGACCCACTGATTGATGCGGATGCAATCGGCCTCCTCGCTCTCGCCGGGGAAATCTTCCAGCGGCGGATGAATCACCAGACGATAACCACTGCCGTCGGCCAGACGTTCCTGAGTGAACGGCACCACCAGCGCTTTGCCCAGCCGTGCAAACTTGGTCGTCGCAGTGACGGTGGCGGCCTGAATGCCGAACAGCGGCACGAAGATGCTCTGCTTGGCGCCGTAATCCTGATCCGGCGCATACCAGATCGCCCGTCCCGAGCGCAGCAGTTTGAGCATGCCGCGCACGTCATCGCGCTCCACCGCCAGCGAATCGAGATTGTGCCGCTCGCGGCCACGGCGCTGGACGAAGTCGAACAAGGGGTTTTTGTGTTCGCGGTACATGCCGTCGATGGTGTGCTGCTGGCCGAGCAGCGCCGCACCGATTTCCAGTGTGGTGAAATGCGCGGCCATGAGAATCACGCCTTTGCCTTCGCGCTGGGCCTTCTGCAGATGTTCAAGGCCTTCGACGTGGGCCAGTTTCGCCAGACGTTCGCGCGACCACCACCAGCTCATCGCCATTTCAAAAAAGGCGATGCCGGTGGAGGCGAAGTTTTCCTTGAGCAGGCGTTTGCGCTCGGCGGCGGATTTTTCCGGGAAGCACAATTCCAGATTGCGCCGGGCGATGGTTCGCCGGTCGCTGGCGACGCGATACATCAACGCGCCCAAAACTCGACCGATGGTCAGCAGCGCCGGATACGGCAACTGCACGATCAGCCACAAAAGCCCCAGACCGCACCAGAGCGGCCAGAAGCGCGGAGCAAGATATGCTTTTCGAAAACGCGGGCGATCCATTAAAGCTTCCGTAAATACAGTGGCCGCGCATTCTACATCGTTCGACCCGGCTTGCGGCTCGCGGGCGTTCTCGTTATAAGTCTCGGCACTTTTAGTGACAAGCCGTTGTATGCCGACATGAGCCAAACCGACCCGTTAGACCAAGATCCCGTATTCCAGCTCAAGGGCAGCATGCTGGCCATCACTGTGCTGGAACTGGCCCGTAACGACCTCGAAAGCCTCGATCGGCAATTGGCCGCCAAAGTCGCCCAGGCGCCGAATTTTTTCAGCAATGCACCGCTGGTCCTGGCGCTGGACAAACTGCCGCCGAACCAAGGCGCGGTTGATCTGCCGGGGCTGATGCGCGTCTGCCGTCAGCACGGTCTGCGTACCCTGGCCATTCGCGCCAGCCGCATCGAAGACATCGCCGCCGCCATCGCCATCGACATCCCCGTGCTACCGCCCTCCGGCGCCCGCGAGCGCCCGCTGGAGACGCCGGAAGCCGAAGTCAAAAAGAAGCCGGAAAAGCCGCCTGAGCCGAGCGTCAAACCGACCCGCGTAATCACCACGCCAGTACGTGGTGGCCAGCAGATATATGCCCAGGGTGGCGATCTGGTCGTGGTCTCTTCGGTCAGTCCGGGGGCGGAACTTCTCGCCGATGGCAACATCCATGTATACGGCCCGATGCGCGGCCGTGCGCTGGCCGGCGTCAAAGGTGACACCAAGGCACGGATTTTCTGTCAGCAATTGAGCGCTGAACTGATCTCCATCGCCGGTCATTACAAGGTCTCCGAGGATTTGCGTCGCGATCCGATGTGGGGCTCGGGCGTCCAGGTCAGCCTGTCAGGCGACGTGTTGAACATCATTCGGCTTTAACGGATACTGCCGCATTTTCCAAGCATCTCTAAAACGTAGCGAAAACGGCTCAAACGAAGTAGGAAAAAGGCCCAAAGCCAAATTCCAGCCAAGGCTGTCCGACTGCAGTAGTTTTCAAGAGATGTTTTTCAGGGGCTGAACAGTCCTTCTTCCTTAGGGGTGAAACACCTTGGCCAAGATTCTCGTGGTTACATCCGGCAAGGGTGGTGTGGGTAAGACCACCACCAGCGCCGCTATCGGTACCGGTCTCGCTCTGCGCGGCCACAAAACAGTGATCGTCGACTTCGACGTGGGCTTGCGTAACCTCGACCTGATCATGGGTTGCGAGCGCCGCGTGGTGTATGACTTCGTCAACGTGGTAAACGGCGAAGCCAACCTGCAACAGGCACTGATCAAAGACAAGCGCCTGGAAAACCTCTACGTACTGGCGGCCAGCCAGACCCGCGACAAAGACGCGCTGACCGTCGAAGGCGTGGAAAAAGTCCTGATGGAGCTCAAGGAACAATTCGAGTTCGTCGTCTGCGACTCCCCGGCGGGCATCGAGAAAGGTGCGCACCTGGCCATGTATTTCGCCGATGAAGCGATCGTCGTGACCAACCCGGAAGTGTCCTCGGTACGTGACTCGGACCGCATGCTCGGCCTGCTGGCGAGCAAATCGCGCCGCGCCGAACGTGGCGAAGAGCCGATCAAGGAACACCTGCTGATCACCCGCTACCACCCGGAGCGTGTCGAGAAGGGCGAGATGCTTGGCGTTGAAGACGTCAAGGAGATCCTCTCGGTGACCCTGCTCGGCGTCATCCCGGAATCCCAGGCGGTACTCAAGGCTTCCAACCAGGGCGTGCCAGTGATTCTCGACGACCAGAGCGATGCCGGTCAGGCTTACAGCGATACCGTCGACCGCCTGCTGGGCAAAGAAAAAGCCCACCGATTCCTCGATGTCGAGAAGAAGGGATTCTTCGAGCGCCTGTTTGGAGGTAGGTAATGAACCTTTTTGACTTCTTTCGTGCCAACAAAAAGCCAAGTACCGCCTCGGTAGCGAAAGAGCGTCTACAGATCATCGTGGCGCATGAGCGCGGCCAGCGCAGCACGCCGGATTACCTGCCAGCCTTGCAGAAGGAACTGGTCGACGTGATCCGCAAGTACGTCAACATCGGCAACGACGACGTACATGTTGCACTGGAAAGCCAGGGCAGTTGCTCGATTCTGGAACTCAACATCACCCTGCCCGATCGCTGAGTCGATTTGGCAGTCGCTACGGCGGCTCGGGCTGTTGATGCTCGTGTAGGAGCTGCCGAAGGCTGCGATCTTTTGATCTTCAAAGTCAAAAGATCGCAGCCTTCGGCAGCTCCTACAGAGTTATCAGCAGTCCCGAGCCGCCGTTGGCATTTGTTACGAGGCTGTTTTAATGCCGCTGTCCAACATCCGCATCATCCATGAGGACGCCGCCGTACTGGTGGTCGACAAACCGACCCTGCTGCTCTCGGTGCCCGGTCGCGCTGACGACAACAAGGACTGCCTGATTACCCGCTTGCAGGAAAACGGCTACCCGGAAGCGCGCATCGTTCATCGCCTGGACTGGGAAACCTCCGGCATCATCCTGCTGGCCCGTGACGCCGACACTCATCGCGAACTGTCGCGGCAGTTTCACGACCGCGAAACCGAAAAAGCCTACACCGCTTTGGCCTGGGGTCAGCCTGAGCTGGACAGCGGCAGCATCGATCTGCCCCTGCGCTACGACCCACCGACCAAGCCGCGACACGTGGTCGATCACGAATTCGGCAAACACGCGCTGACCTTCTGGAAGGTGCTGGAACGTTGCGGCGACTGGTGCCGTGTCGAACTGACACCGATTACCGGCCGCTCGCATCAATTGCGCGTGCACATGTTGTCGATCGGCCATCCGTTGCTCGGTGACGGACTCTACGCCCACGAGCAAGCGCTGGCGGCCTGGCCGCGTCTGTGCCTGCACGCGAGCATGCTCAGCTTCACTCATCCGCAGACCGGCGAGCGCCTGCGCTTCGAGTGCCCGGCTCCGTTCTGAATTGCGTGAATACTTTGGAAGCCCTTCCTGGTGAAGGGCTTTTTTTGTCCTGCCAAAAATCCACCGGCAATAGATTGACGTAAAGAACTGTCATAAAATTGTAATCAAATATAAAATCATGGCACTTCGATATCAGGCAGGAGGCCTTTCCCGTGTTCTGCAGCAAAACACTTCAATCCGAATACCCGATCATCTACGCATTCGGTAACACGACCCTGCACTTGAGCGAAGCACCCAGCATCCAGGCACGCCAGGCCCTGGAGCAGCTCATTAAAAAACGCCGCGCGCACAAACTGACCCGGGCCAGCGCACCGTTATCGTCCTGTGAAACACCACTATTTGCCAAGGTCCAGCCATTGGACACGTTCAAGGCAAAGGTGCGGGTGAGCCTGAACAAACCGCAACGCAACGGGCGCTTCGACTGGCCTCTCGAAGAGCTGATGAATTCCCTCGAAGCTCAGCGCCGGGGCGTGGAGATGCCTCCACTGAAGGGCTATGGCTATACCCGCAGCAGACTCGGCCTGACCGAGGAGTTCTTCCTGCTGACTCACCTGCTCGAAGGCCATATGGATGGGGCCGAGTGCATCAGACGCAATCCCGAAAACATCGAAGCCTTTATCCTCGACGCGTTTCAACTGCTCAGCTCGCTCGCCAGCAAGAACATCACCCACATGGATTTCTGGGTGGGCAACATCATGGTGCCCGAGCAAACGCAAAGGCCACTCAAAGCCATCGACTTTGAAAACTGCTTCGCAGGCCCGACCGCGCACGCAAGTGAAACACTCGGTTTTCAACTCGGCTTCTTCTATCGTCGGGATATCTACAAATTCATCACCGAAGCCGCCTACGATCGCCTGGTAGATCAATACCTCAGTGCACTGCCTGGCTTATCGAGAGACAGGTTCGAGGCTGTCTATCAGTTGAGCAAACATGAATACGTCGGTCGCAAGCAACGCCGTGAAGTCTTCCTCTCTGGCAGATTGATCACCGGTTGACGCCCTCCCTGGCAACACTTTGAAGCAAGTGCCCGGCCTGCAAATCAGCGGAGCAATACGGTAAACTCGCGCCCCCCGCCGTATGGAGCCGCTTATGCGCGAAGCCTTCCCCCCCCTGGAAAAAGTACCGCACCAGCTGCTCTACCTGATCTATGGCGACAAAGACGTTTATCGGCGCGAGGCTAAATTCAGCATCCTCACCGCCCTTGCACAGCTGCAGCCAGATGAATCGTTGTGCATCCGAGTGCTGACCGATCGTCCGCAGGACTATGCCGGCTGGCCGGTCGAGACCGTCCCTTTGAGCGAGCAGACCCTGATCCAGTGGCAGGGCGAGAACGGCTACCACCACCGCCGCAAAGCGTGCGCCATTGCGCTGGGCCTGACACTCGCCGAAAAAACCCTGTTCGTCGACACCGACACGCTGTTTCTCGATTCGCCGCACCGGTTGTTCAGCATGATCACGCCCGGCCGTTACGTGATGGACCGCTTCGAATATGACTGGAGTTACGTCTGTAACCGGGCGGACTACGAAAAACTCGCGCGCTGCCTGCAAGTCCACGGCATCTCGTCGACGAACAGCTTCAAGCTCTACAACAGCGGCTTGTGCGGCGTCACCGATGGCGATGCAGCGCTGCTGGAGAAATCGATCCGGCTGATCGATGAGTGGACGCAGGGTTCGTTCGACATCCATACGATCGAACAGATTGCACTGTCTTTTGCCATGCGCGACCAGCCGATCCAGGAAGCGAAGAAATTCATCTATCACTACTTCGCCGACAAGAACTTCTTCCACGCCATGCAGAAACATTTTTTCGCCCGCTATGGCGAGGCCTTCCACCTCGAACTGCCAGCGCTGTGCAACGAGGTTCCGCGCAGCAAACCCGTTCCCTCAACCTGGGAGCGCCTGCGCATCAAGTGGAAGCTGCGCAAAAAGCGCGGCGGCATGAAGAAAGTCGGCCGGGCGTTGCTGTTCGGCAGTGCTGCACCTGCCCATCCGTATTACGAGATCTGCCGTCACGAATGGTGGGAATCGGCGTCGCGGGAAATCCTGCGTTGGGACAGCGTCACGCAAAAGGCCTTCTTCGGCAGCGGCAAGGGCTGGCCGAAGCACCTGCCGAAACCCGCCAGAAAGGATGATCAACAAGCCATCATTGCCTACCTGCGCAAGCGCATCGATCAGCACTCCTGAGCGTGCTTGCGCAAACCACTTGCCCAATGGCGCTGAGTGATGCGTTAAACTGCCGCCGATTGCTGTCTGGAGTTTCTTATGCGCGCAGAGTTGAACCAGGGCCTGATCGACTTTCTCAAGGCCTCCCCTACCCCGTTCCACGCCACCGCCAGCCTCGTTCAGCGTCTGGAGGCCGCCGGTTATGTACGCCTCGACGAGCGCGAGCCATGGTCCACCGAGGCCAACGGCCGCTATTACGTCACCCGTAACGACTCCTCGATCGTCGCGATCAAAATGGGCCGCAACTCGCCACTGCACGACGGTATCCGTCTGGTCGGCGCTCACACCGACAGCCCGTGTCTGCGGGTCAAGCCGCAACCGGAACTGCAACGTCAGGGCTTCTGGCAACTGGGCGTCGAAGTCTACGGCGGCGCGCTGCTGGCGCCGTGGTTCGACCGCGATCTGTCGCTGGCCGGCCGCGTGACCTTCCGCCGTGACGGCAAGGTCGAGAGTCAGTTGATCGACTTCAAGGCACCCATCGCGATCATTCCCAACCTGGCCATTCACCTCAACCGTGAAGCCAACCAGGGCTGGGCGATCAACGCGCAGACCGAACTACCGCCGATCCTGGCGCAATTCGCCGGTGACGAGCGCGTCGATTTCCGCGCCGTGCTCACCGACCAACTGGCCCGCGAACACGGTTTGAACGCCGATGTAGTGCTGGATTACGAGCTGAGTTTTTACGACACGCAAAGCGCTGCGGTGATCGGCCTGAACGGCGATTTCATTGCCGGTGCGCGTCTGGATAACCTGCTGTCGTGCTACGCCGGCCTGCAAGCGTTGCTCACCGCCGAGACCGACGAAACCTGCGTGCTGGTCTGTAATGACCACGAAGAAGTCGGCTCGTGCTCGGCATGCGGTGCCGACGGCCCGATGCTCGAACAGACCCTGCGCCGCCTGCTGCCGGAAGGTGACGAGTTCGTCCGCACCATTCAGAAATCCCTGCTCGTGTCGGCCGATAACGCCCACGGCGTGCATCCCAACTACGCAGACAAGCACGACGCCAACCACGGCCCGAAACTCAACGCCGGCCCGGTGATCAAGGTCAACAGCAACCAGCGCTACGCCACCAACAGCGAAACCGCCGGTTTCTTCCGCCACCTGTGCATGGCCGAAGAAGTCCCGGTGCAAAGCTTCGTGGTGCGCAGCGACATGGGCTGCGGCTCGACCATCGGCCCGATCACCGCCAGCCATCTGGGCGTGCGCACCGTCGACATCGGCCTGCCGACCTTCGCCATGCATTCGATTCGCGAGCTGTGCGGCAGCCATGACCTGGCGCATCTGGTCAAAGTGCTCAGTGCGTTCTATGCCAGCCGTGAATTGCCGTAACGGCTGACAAGCTTCGCGAGCAGGCTCGCTCCCACAATGGAATGCCATTCACCTGTGGGAGCGAGCCTGCTCGCGAAATCGCCTGTGCAGACAGCAGAATCCTCCCGGCCTGATGCATTCCTGAGCCACATCACACCCCGCCTCGAAAACCCGCCTAGACTGCAAACATCCCCCACAGACAAGGCAGTCTTCATGATCTCGATGTCCTCCTTCCACGCCATGCTCATTCCCATCCTCAGCGGAATGATCCTGCTGGCCATCGGCTTCAACTTCCGCGACAAGAACGCCGGGGTGTTCGCCATGTGGATCGGTATGCTGATGATCCTCGCCACGGTGGTCTACAAGATCCTCGCCAAACTCAACGAATGACCGCGCCCGGCTCGCATTGAGCCAAAGGGCCTCGTACACTCCAGCGCATCCGCCTATCGCGAGGTTGTCTTCTGGTGTTCGCTCGTCTTTTTGCTTTGCCCGGTCTGCTGCTTGTCTGCCTGATGACGCTGCTGCCGCTGGCGCCCGCCCAAGCGGTCGGTCTGCCCGGCCTGCTCAACACTTCCAAACCGCAGCCTGAAGCCGTGGAACCCCTCGGCCAGTCACTGGACGAAGTGATCAAGTCGCTGGAAAACGACAAGCAACGCGCGCAGTTGCTCAGCGATCTGAAGAAGCTGCGCGACGCTACGAAGAAAGCTCAAGCCACCCCGGAAGAAGGCGTACTGGGCCTGATCGGCGGCACCCTCGCCAGCTTCGAAAAACAGTTTTCCGGCGCCGACAGCCCGCTCACCCGCTGGTCCAACGAATTCGATCTGGCCAAGGACGAACTGACCAGCAAGCTGCTGCCGGCCAATGAATGGCTGCCGATCATCTTCGGTTTCGCAGTGATCCTGATGGTCTGGAGCCTGCTCGCCGCCGCGCTGATCTGGCTCAGCCACCGCGTGCGTCTGCGCTTCGGCCTCACCGAAGAACTGCCGCAACACCCCAAGGCCCTCGACATGCTGCGCTTTGCCCTGCGCAAGCTCGGGCCGTGGCTGATCGCGTTGGTAATGACGGTGTACATGAGCTACGTGCTGCCGTCTTCCCTGGGCAAAAGCCTGGCGATGGTGCTGGCCTATGCCTTGGTGGTCGGCACCTGTTTCTCGGCGATCTGCGTGATCGCCTTCTCCCTGCTCGACGGCCCGCATCGCCATCGCGCGCTGTACATCCTGCGTCATCAGGCGTTTCGGCCGCTGTGGCTGATCGGCAGCTTCGCCGCGTTCGGTGAAGCGCTGAGCGATCCGCGTCTGGTCGAGAGCCTGGGCGTACATCTGGCGCACACCGCCGCGACCACGGCCAATGTGCTTGCGGCGCTGTCGACCGGCCTGTTCATTCTGCGATTCCGCCGACCGATCGCGCACCTGATCCGCAACCAACCGCTGTCGCGGCGCCTGACCCGCCGCGCCCTCAGCGACACCATCGAAATCCTCGGCACCTTCTGGTACGTGCCGGCACTGGTGCTGGTCGGCATCTCGCTGTTCGCCACGTTTGTCTCCGCCGGCGACACCAGCACCGCGCTGCGCCAGTCGCTGATCTGCACGGTGCTGCTGGTGTTGTGCATGGTTATCAACGGCCTCGTGCGCCGCCATTCGCTGAAACCGCAACGCGGGCCGAAACGCCATGCGCTGTATTCGGAGCGACTGAAAAACTTCTTCTACACCCTGACGCATTTGCTGGTGTGGCTGATCTTCATCGAACTGGGCCTGCGCGTCTGGGGCCATTCGCTGATCGCGTTCGCCGAAGGCGATGGCCATGACATCAGCGTCAAACTGTTCAGCCTGATCGGCACGCTGATTTTCTCCTGGCTGATCTGGATCCTCGCCGACACCGCCGTGCACCACGCCCTCACCCGCTCGCGCAAAGGCCTGGCGAATGCACGGGCGCAGACGATGATGCCGTTGATCCGCAACGTGCTGTTCGTGGCGATTTTCATCATCGCGCTGATCGTCGCGTTGGCGAACATGGGCATGAACGTCACACCGCTGCTGGCCGGTGCCGGCGTGATCGGTCTGGCCATCGGCTTCGGTGCGCAGTCGCTGGTCGCTGACCTGATCACCGGCCTGTTCATCATCATCGAAGACTCGCTGGCCATTGATGATTACGTCGACGTTGGCGGCCACCTCGGCACCGTCGAAGGCCTGACCATCCGCACCGTGCGCCTGCGCGACATCGACGGCATCGTCCACACCATCCCGTTCAGCGAAATCAAAAGCATCAAGAACTACTCGCGGGAATTCGGCTACGCCATCTTCCGCGTCGCCGTGCCATACAACATGGAAATCGACGACGCGATCAAACTGATGCGCGACGTCGGCCAGAAGATGCGCAGCGATCCGTTGCAGCGCCGCAATATTTGGTCGCCGCTGGAGATTCAGGGTGTGGAAAGTTTCGAGTCCGGCAGCGCGATTTTGCGCGCACGGTTCAAGACTGCGCCGATCAAGCAGTGGGAAGTTTCCCGGGCGTTCAATTTGTCGCTGAAAAGGCAACTGGATGAGGCGGGGCTGGATCTGGCGACGCCAAGGATGAGTGTGCAGGTGATTACGCCTGGGGTGGAAATCAAAAAGGAAAGCTGAACAGAGATGGCCCCCTATTGGCAGGTAATACCAATAGGGGGCTAGTTTTATCTGGCTTTGAAACCAGGTTTTCCTTCGGCGGCCCGCCACCTTTTGACTTCCGCCACAATATTTTCCGGACCGCTTTTTCCCGATTCTGGGTAGTAGATTAAATCGGAACCCGCTGGATGTTCGCTCAGTCGTTCAAACTCCATTACAGCTGAGGTTTGCCCCTTCTCAGTCGCGTAATCCGATTGGTATATCTTTTGTACGAAATGCAAGAATTGCTCTTCGGACATTTCATTGATCATTAATTTTTTCATTACTCGCCTCCCTTATGAACTGCCAAATGCTGTTTCGGAGTTAGCAACCGCAGGTTGTCAATATCGTACAACTGCCCACCATCCGATAACGATGAGACGTGGTGCAACTCAAACTTCACTCGTTTACCAACCCGATCGCCCGCTTTCACATACGGTGATCGGCCTTTGCTCATTGCACTGAGACTACCTGGATCAAACGACATCGCCAGTTCCGCATCAGCGCTCACCGCTTTCCAGAAAGTCTCCCTGAATGCCCTGAAATCCTTGAAATTCTTGCCTCGCAATTGATCTGCAATTTTTGAGGGAATTGCCGCCCCCTCACCTTGCGTGGCCGCCTCCAGCCATCCACCCGCAACCGGCGCTCCATGACCACTCGCCACCCCTGGATCATTGCGTCGATCCCGGAACATGACGTACTGCGGTGGCAGGCCCGATTCCGACGGGAAGACCAGAATGAAGTCGTCGAAACGAATGCTGCCCCGCCCTGGGTGAGCGTCGATCCGTCCTTCAATCGGTACGAGGTTGCCGCCGATATATCGCGGTGGGGACGGATTCTCGATGGGGAACAGCGTTGAACTGTCTGCCGGCGTTACTGCGGGAGTCCAGACCGCGGTTGTCGGCGGGATGTCAGTGAGGGTCGCGCTGTAAGTGTTGTTCCCTGCGTTGAAATCAGCTGCAACCACGCGAACGCCGGAAGGCCGTTTTGTCCCCGCTACCGGAACGACAAGCAGTTCGGCGAGAGAGCCCGTCAGCGGCCGGGCGCTCAAACGTACCGGCAGATTCAGTCGTGCTCTTTCGCTTGCCAGCTTGCCCAGATCAGGCAGTTGACCGGGCAGCAGATCTGCCAGTGGGAGGCTGAGCAGAAAGCGTTCAGGCAATTCCCCATTACCCAACACCGGGGAGTAGACAAACGCACTTACCCCCACCATCAGACCGGACGCCGTGCCGGCAGCCAGCCCCGATAAACCGGCCACCGCCGCGCGAATCGAAGCGGTAAAACCCGCCATCAGGTTGTCGGCAATCGCGACCGCACCAGCGGACGTCGCAAATACCAGTTGGGCGTGGCTGGTATTGCCCTGAAAGCGCAACAGGCTACTGTGCCCACCGGAGGTGTCCTGCCGGCGCTTTTTCTCAGCAACCCTGCGTGCTTCGGCCTCAGCCTCAAGCGCTGCCTGTTCCTCGGCACGCTTGCGCTCTAGTGCCTCAGCCGCCAAACGGGCCTGTTCCTCTTCGAGCCGCCTGATTTCATCGGCCGCGGCCTGCCGCGCCAGCTCCTCCGCCTGCCGCCGCGCCTGCTCCTGAGCGACGCGGGCCTGTTCCTGTGCAACCTGCCTGGCGTATTCCGCCGCCAACCGCGCCTGCTCCTGAGCGATCCGCTCGGCTTCCTGCGCTTGCACCACGGCAATCATGCCCTTGACCGTGGCCGACTGGCTGTTCAACACGCCAATGCCTTCAACCAGTAACTTGGCGTTGAACAGAGCGCTATAAGCCTGCCGTACGCTGACGCTGGCGCTTCGCCGATTGACTTGCGGTAAGCGGCCTCCGTTGAAAAAGGTTTCAACCTGGGCGTGGCCGAAACGTTCGATGGCCACGTCCTTGGCCACCAAAAGCGCACCAAACTTCCTGGCGATCAGGGAATCCCTGAATTGCATCTCCCGCGCCAGCGCATCCAAAGGCGGCAAGACACTTTGATCACCTGCTGCCCGCACTTCTGCCAGTTCATTTTCAATGACCTGAGCAATATTCCTGGAAGTATCTTTATAGATACTTTCCATATCGAGTATTTCACCCAGCGGCGCAAAGTTAATGCCTGGTCCCGAGCCGTCCCCTGCACCTAAATAATGTAAATATTCATCTTGTTTATCCGGACGCACAACAATCGGCGGAAGCGTTATTCCATTACGCTGCATTTATAAGTCCTCCATGGACAATAGTTTTGTCGCACTGACTCGTTACCCTCAAACAGCCAATAACGTGACCGGCACCTGGAGAAATTTATGGAAATAGATGTTGTGCGGTGCGGTACATGGTTATCGCCCGCGTTTTATCTGTCACGCCGGACGGAACTGATAAAGCGGTAGGAGTTTTCGCTGATAACTTATGCTCAAACGTAAATCTGTCGGAGCGCATAGCGCTTTCCGGACCCGATCGCACTTGCGTGCAAAGCCTTTGTCACAGGCAAGGAAGCCAACAACAATAATCAAGGAGAAGCCCATGCAACTGACGCGTATTGCCCAGACCCTTTTGCTCACCCTGGTCGCCAGCCACGCCAGTGCCGCGACGATGGACAGCGCCCGCACGCGCATCGCCGAGCAGGCGCAGAAGCTCGAGCCGGAGCTGCTGGAAACCCGCCGCGACCTTCACGCTCATCCAGAACTTGGCAACACTGAAAAACGCACCGCTGAACTGGTCGCCAAACAGCTGCAAGCCATGGGCCTGGAAGTGAAAACCGGCGTCGCCCGCACCGGCGTTGTCGCCATTCTCAAAGGCGCCCTGCCCGGCCCGACCGTCGCCCTGCGCGCCGACATGGACGCGCTGCCGGTCAAGGAAGTCTCCGACTTGCCGTTCGCTTCGAAAGCCAAAGGCACGTATCTCGACAAGGAAGTCGACGTCATGCACGCCTGCGGCCACGACGCCCACACCGCAATCCTGCTCAGCGCAGCGAAAATTCTGACGGGCATGCGCGACACCCTGCCCGGCACCGTGGTGTTCTACTTCCAGCCCGCCGAAGAAGGCCCGAGCGACTTCATTCCCGACGGCAAAAACACCTGGGGCGCGAAGATGATGGTCGAGGAAGGCGTAATGAAATCGCCGAAACCAGACGCGGTGTTCGGGCTGCACGTCTGGGCCGGCGTCCCCGCCGGCCAGATCGCCTAACCGCCCCGGCCCGACCCTGGCCAGCTCCGACGACCTGCGCATCAAGATCCACGGCAAACAAACCCACGCCGGCCGCCCCTGGGATGGCATCGACCCAATCACCGTCGGCGCGCAAACCATCGTCGGCCTGCAAACCGTGGTCAGCCGCCGCACCGACATTTCCTCTTACCCGTCGGTGGTCAGCATCGGCACCATCAACGGCGGCACCCGCTACAACATCATCCCCGAATCACTCGACATGACCGGCACCATCCGCTCCTACGACTACGGCATCCGCCAGAAACTGCACAGCGACGTACGCCAGACCATCGAGAAAATCGCCGAAAGCGGCGGCGCCAAAGCCGACGTCACCATCATCGAAAAATACGACCCGACGATTAACAACCCTGCACTGACCGAGAAAATGCTGCCGACATTGAAGTGGGCGGCCAAGGATGATGTGGTGCAGGGACCGCTGGTGGGTGGGGCGGAAGATTTCTCGTTCTTCGCCAAAGAGGCGCCGGGATTGTTTGTGTTTCTCGGGGTTACGCCGCGGGATCAGGACATGAGCAAGGCCGCGCCGAATCACAATCCGGGGTTCTTTTTGGATGAGTCGGCGCTGGTGGTTGGGGTGAGAACATTGGCGTCGTTGGCGACGGATTATCTGTATGGGAATGCGGCGGTGGGCAAGTAGGAAGGGGTGACTGTGGGGGCGCTTTCGCGAGCAGACTCGCTCCCACAGGGATTAAGTACATCCGACAGAGATTGGTCGGCTGACAGGCCGCCTTCGCGAGCAGGCTCGCTTCCCACAGAAAAGCGAAAGCAAAAACAAAAGATCGCAGCCTTCGGCAGCTCCTACACACGATGAGCGTTAGCTCGAGCACCGCTTTTGATCTTGATCTCGGAGCCCGTCGGCAGGCTGAGTGGAGGGATTGATCCGGGCGTGGGAGCGCAGCGACCGTACGACGCAGTCGTACACAGCGAGTGTAGGTGCAGCGAAGCAAACCGGAGCCGCTGCGCCAGGATCGATCCCGCAGCGAAGGAACCCCGAGCCCCAGCGAGCGGGCCGAACGTCAGGGCGCAGCCTTTTGGTTACTTTTTGGCGTTTGAAAAAGTGACCCGCCGTAAGGGCGGAACCATAAGAAGCCGTTACCGCAGCAACGGATATTCACCCAAACCCCCAAAACCTGGTCGGCCCAAAGGCCGCCAAGGTCAAAAAAGATCAAACCACATCAACCCCTACGTGAATCGCATCATGCCGCCAAAACTCCAGATCACAATCAATCAGCCGCCCATGCTGATCATAATTGACCCGAGCAATCCTCAATCCCGGACTCCCCACCGACACCCGCAAAGCCGCCGCTGCATCGACAGATAAAGACGTAGGCACAATCTCAAACCGCACCCGCCCATAGTGCAAATCGAAATGCCGCGCATACAACTCAGTGATCGACTGATTCAGATCAAACTCAAGAATCCCCGGAAAAAACTGCGGATTCAGGTAGTGCTCGACATACAACACCAGTCGCCCATCAATCCGCCGCGAGCGGCAAATCTGGATCACGCTCGACAACGCCGGCAGCTGCAACCACGCACACACCGCCGCCGAAGCCGGCTGCAACCGCGCCGAAATCACCTCGGTCGACGGCTCACGCCCCTGCGCACTGACCATCGCGTGAAAATGACTGCGCTGCATCAGGTTGTACGCCAGACGCGGCGGCGACACGAACCAGCCGCGCCGCTCCTCACGATAAATCTGCCCTTGCGCCTCCAATTGCAACAGCGCTTCACGCACAGTGATCCGCGTCGTCCCGAACAACTCGCTGAGCTTGCGTTCAGCGGGCAACTTGCTCCCGGCCCCCAGCAAACCATGATCGATCTGCTCCTGCAGCACCTGGCCAATCGCTGTCACCGCTTTCGTTGCCTCATCGCGCATCAACGTTACCTATCTGGACTAGACCAGCACTGTTTCAGGGCAAATCCGGGCGCTGCTCAGAGCGCTTTCGTGTGTTGCAAGCCTAGGCAGTGCAGATGACCGACAGATGACAAAACTACCCAACGGTCGTTTTCACGGCTTGCAATACATCGGCCAAGTCCCTTGCTTATCGGGCCTGCGTCATGGTCTACGCTTGTTTGGCAACGGCCAATCCCGGGCGGAGAAAAGATCAGCCATAAGGCCATCGACATCAAAATGTCATCCAGCCCGCCTAAATTGGCTCAGGTATTGCTGACCTAGACCAACACAACCGCAATCGCAGCGTTGAACACGACCAAGGAGCTTCGGAATGAAACAGCTTTTCCTGGCAACACTGTTAGGCTCGACCATTGCAATGTGCAGCGCCGCCATGGCGGCCGACACCGATCTGAAAACCCTCGAAGCCGCTGCGAAAGCGGAAGGCGCCGTCAACAGCGTCGGCATGCCCGATGACTGGGCCAACTGGAAAGGCACCTGGGAAGACCTGGCCAAGAAATACGGCCTGAAACACATCGACACCGACATGAGCTCGGCCCAGGAAATCGCCAAATTCGCAGCTGAAAAAGACAACGCCACCGCCGACATCGGTGACGTCGGCGCCGCCTTCGGCCCGATCGCGGTCAAGCAAGGCGTGGTGCAACCGTACAAGCCAAGCACCTGGGATCAGATTCCGGACTGGGCCAAGGACAAGGACGGCAACTGGGCACTGGCCTACACCGGCACCATCGCCTTCATCGTCAACAAGAAGCTGCTGAACGGCTCCGACGTGCCGACCAAATGGGCTGACCTGAAAACCGGTAAATACAAAGTCTCCATCGGCGACGTGAGCACTGCTGCCCAGGCCGCCAACGGTGTCCTCGCTGCCGCACTGGCCAATGGCGGTGACGAGAAAAACATCAAGCCTGCCTTGCTGCTGTTCGCCGACCTCGCCAAACAGGGTCGTCTGTCGATGGCCAACCCGACCATCGCCACCATGGAAAAAGGCGAGATTGAAGTCGGCGTGGTCTGGGACTTCAATGGCCTGAGCTACAAAGCCAAGATGGCCAACCCGGATGATTACGTGGTGCTGATTCCATCCGACGGCTCGGTGATTTCCGGCTACACCACGATCATCAACAAGTACGCGAAAAACCCCAATGCCGCCAAGCTGACGCGCGAATACATCTTCAGCGACGCCGGCCAGACCAACCTCGCCCGCGGCAACGCCCGGCCGATCCGCGCCGAACACCTGCAACTGCCGGAAGACGTGAAAGCCAAACTGCTGCCGAACGAGCAATACAAAAACGTTACGCCAGTCAAGGACGCCGACGCGTGGGAAAAGACCTCCAAAGCCCTGCCGCAGCAGTGGAACGAAGAAGTCATCGTAGAGATGAAGTAATCCTGTGATCCCCCTGTTCGGGATCCGCTGAAGATCCGAATGTGGGAGCGAGCCTGCTCGCGAAGGCGGCGCGTCAGTCGACATCACTGTTGAATGATGTATTGCATTCGCGAGCGGGTTCGCTCCCACAGGGGATCGGGTTGATTTCGGAATATCTGAATTTCGCGGAGTTCTTGCCCCTATGAAGCACAACGTCATCCTTGTCGTGCTCGACGGCCTCAACTACGAGGTTGCGTGTCACGCCATGGGGCATCTGCAGGCTTATGTTGGCGCAGGACGCGCGGCGCTCTATCAACTGGAGTGCGAATTGCCCGCCCTGTCCCGACCGCTTTACGAATGTATCCTCACCGGCGTGCCGCCGATCGACAGCGGCATCGTTCACAACAATGTCTCGCGCTTGTCCAACCAGCGCAGCATCTATCACTACGCCCGCGATGCCGGGCTGAAAACCGCCGCTGCGGCATATCACTGGGTCAGCGAGTTGTATAACCGCTCACCGTTCGTGGCCGCGCGCGACCGCCACACCGACGATCCGACATTGCCGATCCAGTACGGCCACTTCTACTGGAACGATCATTATCCGGATTCGCACCTGTTCGCCGACGCCGAGAACCTGCGCCTGCGTCACGCGCCGGATTTCCTCCTGATCCACCCGATGAACATCGACGACGCCGGGCACAGGCACGGCCTCGACAGCTCGCAATACCGCAACAGCGCGCGCTCGGCTGACGTCATCCTCGCCGACTATCTGCAGAGCTGGCTCGACGCTGGTTATCAGGTGCTGGTGACCGCCGACCACGGCATGAACAACGATCGCTCGCACAACGGCCTGCTGGCGGAAGAACGTCAGGTGCCGCTGTTCGTCCTCGGCGAGGCGTTCAGCCTCAACCCTGATGTCACACCGAAGCAGACCGAGCTCTGCGGCACAGTTTGCGAGCTGCTCGGCGTGTCCCACGACAAACCTGTGTGCAGGGAGCTGCTCAAGTGAATGCCATGACTCGCGGCAAATGGCTCGCGGCGCTGTGTCTGGTGCCTTTCGCGCTGTTCTTTATCGTCTTCGAAATCGCCCCGCTGGTCTGGGTGATGATCAACAGCCTGCAATCGGAAGAGTCCGGGTGGGGCCTGGCCAATTTCAGCAAGATCTTCGGTTCGAAGTTCTATCGGCAGGCAATCCAGTACAGCCTGGAGATCAGTTTCTGGTCGAGCGTATTCGGCATCATCATCGCCGTGCTTGGTGCGTATTCACTACGCCGCGTCGATTCGAAGCTGCGCAACTTCGTGAATGCCTTCGCCAACATGACCAGCAATTTTGCCGGCGTGCCGCTGGCGTTCGCGTTCATCATCCTGCTCGGTTTCAACGGCAGCATCACCATCATGCTCAAGCAGTCGGGGATCATTCAGGACTTCAACCTGTATTCGAAAACCGGCCTGATCATCCTCTACACCTATTTCCAGATTCCCCTCGGCGTGCTGCTGCTCTATCCGGCTTTCGACGCTCTGCGTGAAGACTGGCGCGAGTCCGCCGCACTGCTCGGCGCCAACGGCTGGCAGTTCTGGCGGCACATCGGCCTGCCGGTGTTGACCCCGGCGTTGCTCGGCACGTTCGTGATCCTGCTGGCCAACGCCCTCGGCGCCTACGCCACGGTTTATGCGCTGACCACCGGCAACTTCAACGTTCTGCCGATCCGTATTGCGGCGATGGTCTCCGGCGACATTTCCCTTGACCCGAACCTGGCCAGCGCGCTGGCGGTGGTGCTCGTGGCGCTGATGACCATTGTCACCGTCGTGCATCAATTGCTGTTGAAGAGGAGCTACCATGTCTCGCGCTGAATCCGGCCCGGCCGGCCTCTACCACCGCGTCGTGGTCTATCTGCTGTTCGCCATTCTGCTGTTGCCGCTGCTGGGCACGCTGGTCTATTCGATCGCCAGCAGTTGGTCGGCAACGATTCTGCCGAGCGGCTTCACCTTCAAGTGGTACATCCAGCTGTGGAGCGATCCGCGCTTTCTCCACGCATTCGGGCAGTCGCTGATCGTCTGCGTCGGCGCGCTGGTGTTATCGGTGGTGTTGATCCTGCCGCTGCTGTTTGTCGTGCATTACTACTTTCCGAAACTCGATGCGCTGATGAACATCCTCATCCTGCTGCCCTTCGCGGTGCCGCCGGTGGTGTCCTCGGTGGGGCTGCTGCAGCTATACGGTTCCGGGCCGATGGCGATGGTCGGCACACCGTGGATTCTGATCGGCTGCTACTTCACCGTAGCGCTGCCGTTCATGTACCGCGCGATCACCAACAACCTGCAAGCGATCAACCTGCGCGACCTGATGGACGCCGCTCAACTGCTCGGCGCCAGCACCTTTCAAGCGGCGTTTCTGGTGGTGCTGCCGAACTTGCGCAAAGGCCTGATGGTGGCGCTGCTACTGTCTTTCTCGTTCCTCTTCGGTGAGTTCGTGTTCGCCAACATCCTCGTCGGCACCCGCTACGAAACCTTGCAGGTGTACCTGAACAACATGCGCAACAGCAGCGGTCACTTCACCAGTGCGCTGGTCATTTCGTATTTCTTTTTCGTGCTGGTCCTGACCTGGATCGCCAACATCTTGAACAAGGACAAAAGCGAATGAGCTACGTCAGCGTCCGACACCTGCAGAAAAGTTATGCCGGCACCACGGTGTTCAGCGACATCGATTGCGAGATCAACAAAGGCGAGTTCGTCACCCTGCTCGGCCCGTCCGGTTGCGGCAAGTCGACTTTGCTGCGTTGCATCGCCGGCCTGACCCCGGTGGATGGCGGCAAGATCCTCCTCGACGGTGTCGACCTCGTGCCGTTGAGCCCACAGAAACGTGGCATCGGTATGGTCTTTCAAAGCTACGCGCTATTCCCCAACATGACCGTCGAACAGAACGTCGCCTTCGGCCTGCGCATGCAAAAGGTCAACGCCGATGACAGCCACAAGCGCGTCTCTGAAGTGTTGAAACTGGTTGAACTGCACGACTTCGCCAGCCGCTATCCGCATCAACTGTCAGGTGGGCAGTGCCAGCGTGTCGCCCTCGCCCGGTCGCTGGTGACCCGCCCGCGCTTGTTGCTGCTGGATGAGCCGCTGTCGGCGCTCGACGCACGGATTCGCAAACACCTGCGCGAACAGATTCGTCAGATCCAGCGCGAACTCGGCCTGACCACGATCTTCGTCACCCACGATCAGGAAGAAGCGCTGACCATGTCGGACCGGATTTTCCTGATGAATCAGGGCAAGATCGTCCAGAGCGGCGACGCCGAAACCCTCTACACCGCTCCGGTCGATGTATTCGCCGCCGGCTTCATCGGCAACTACAACCTGCTCGACGCAGATGCCGCCTCGAAGCTGTTGCAACGGCCGGTCAACCATCGCATCGCCATCCGCCCGGAAGCCATCGAACTGAGCCTTGACGGCGAACTCGACGCGCAGATCCGCAGCCACAGCCTGCTCGGCAACGTCATTCGCTATCGCGTCGAAGCACGCGGCGTGGAACTGGTGGTCGATGTGCTCAACCGCTCCGCCGCCGATCTGCATCCCGACGGACAACGCCTGGCACTTTCCATCGATCCGACGGCGTTGTGTGAGGTAGCCTGATGACTTTGCTGACGTTGAAGAGAGAACTGCACTGATGGCCCTGGCAATTTTTGATCTGGACGAAACGTTGATCCACGGCGACTGCGCCACCCTCTGGAGCGAGCAGATGGGGCGCCTGGGCTGGGTCGATCCCGAGTCGTTCATGCGCAAGAACAACGAACTGATGGACGCCTACAGCCATGGCAAATTACGCATGGAAGATTACATGGCGTTCAGCCTCGAACCGCTGATCGGCCGTACGCCAGAAGAAGTCGAGCACCTGGTCGGGCCGTGGGTTGAAGACTTTATCGAACCGATCATCTTCAGCGACGCGACCAAAACCATCGCCGCGCACCGCAAGGCCGGCGACCGGATTCTGGTGATCTCGGCGTCGGGCACGCACCTGGTCAGACCGATTGCCGATCGACTCGGCATCGACGAGATTCTAGGGATTGAACTGGAAGTCGCGCACGGCGTTTACAGCGGCCATACCGTGGGCACGTTGACCTACCGCGAAGGCAAGATCACTCGCCTGCTGGAATGGCTGGACGCCGAAGAAGAAAACCTCGAGGGCGCGAGTTTCTATTCCGATTCGCGCAATGACTTGCCGCTGCTGTTGAAAGTGGATTTTCCACACGTGGTCAATCCGGATCCGGTGCTACTCGAGCACGCGGAAAAATCCGGCTGGCCGATCCACCTCTGGAAATAAAAGCAAAAGATCGCAGCCTTCGGCAGCTCCTACTTTTGGAATGCGTGCCTCTGTAGGAGCTGCCGAAGGCTGCGATCTTTTGACCTTGCTTTGCTGTCAGCTCAAACCCTCATTGATCACCAACACCAACTTGCCCGCCACCGTATTGCTCGCCAGTTCGGCAAACGCTGCTTCGGCATCCTTCACCGCAAAGGCTCTGGCCAATTGCGGACGCAAGCGGCCCTCGGCAAACAGCGGCCACACATGCTGGCCCAGATCACTGAGCAGATCGGCCTTGAATTGATCGCTACGGCTGCGCAACGTCGAACCGAGCAGTTGCACACGCTTGGCCAACACCTGCGCCAGATCCATCTTCGCCTCGCGCCCGCCCATCAAACCGATCAGCACCCAACGTCCGTCCAGCGCCATCAGCTTGAGGTTCAGCGCCGCATAATTGCCGCCCACCGGGTCGAGAATCACATCGAACGGCCCGAAGTCGCGCAGGCTTTCAATTTCATCGGTGCGCACCACGCCGCCCTGCGCACCCAACGCTTCGCAGTAAGCCAGGCGTTCGGCGGAACCGACGCTGACCCAGCACGGGTTGCCGAAGGCTTTGCACAGCTGAATGGCGGCTGAACCGATTCCACTTGCGCCGGCGTGCAGGAGAATTTTCTCACCGGGTTTCAGCGCTGCAAGTTGAAACACATTCAGCCAGACGGTGGCGTACACCTCGGGCAATGCCGCCGCCTCGATCAGCGAAATACCTTCGGGCACCGGCAGCACATGCCGTCCGTCGACGACCACCTCTTCAGCCATGCCGCCCCCGGCCAGCAAGGCGCAGACCCGGTCACCGACTTGCCAGGACGAGCCCGCGCCGACCTCGCTGATCACCCCGGAGCACTCAAGACCAAGCACTTGGCTGGCCCCGGCTGGTGGCGGATAAAGCCCTGCTTTCTGTAATAAATCGGCGCGATTGAGGCCGGCTGCCGCCACCCGGATGCGGACTTGTCCTACATCGCACGTCGGACTCGGCTCTTCAACCCATGCCACTTGACCTTCAACGCCTTGCAATGCCTTCACACTGCCTCCATAGTGAGTCTGGACTGAGCCCGAAGCTGTAGCGCCGGGCTTTTTGCATTATGCGACCGGCTCTCAAAGAACCGGCGACTTCAAAGACGGCCTAATATGCGTTATCAATTGTCCCCGCGTCGAATCAGCATGAAGCATCTGCTCCCCAGCACCGCCCTCGCTCTTTTCATCGGTATCGGCCTGTTGCCGGTGTCGGGCACCACATTCGCAGCCAACAGCTGGGACAAGTTGCAGCCTGATCGCGATGAAGTCATCGCCAGCCTGAACGTCGTCGAGTTGCTCAAGCGTCACCACTACAGCAAGCCGCCGCTCGATGATGCGCGCTCGGTGATCATCTACGACAGCTACATCAAGCTGCTCGACCCGTCGCGCAGCTATTTCATGGCCAGCGACATCGCCGAATTCGACAAGTGGAAGACCCAGTTCGACGACTTCCTCAAAAGCGGCGACCTCAACGCCGGGTTCACCATCTACAAGCGCTATCTGGACCGCGTCAAAGCGCGTCTGGACTTCGCCCTTGCCGAGCTGAACAAAGGCGTCGACAAGATGGACTTCAACACCAAGGAGACCTTGCTGATCGATCGCAAGGACGCGCCTTGGCTCAAGTCCACCGCGGAACTCGACGACCTCTGGCGCAAACGCGTCAAGGACGAAGTGCTGCGCCAGAAGATCGCCGGCAAAGACCCGAAGCAGATCCAGGAAACCCTGACCAAGCGCTACAAGAATCAGCTGGCGCGCCTCGACCAGACCCGTGCCGAGGACATTTTCCAGGCGTACATCAACACCTTCGCCATGTCCTACGACCCGCACACCAACTATCTGTCGCCGGATAACGCGGAAAACTTCGACATCAACATGAGTCTGTCCCTCGAGGGCATCGGTGCCGTGTTGCAGAGCGACAACGATCAAGTGAAGGTCGTGCGTCTGGTGCCGGCAGGCCCGGCGGACAAGACCAAGCAGGTCGCTCCGGCCGACAAGATCATCGGCGTTGCCCAGGGCAACAAGGAAATGGTCGACGTGGTCGGCTGGCGTCTGGACGAAGTGGTCAAATTGATTCGCGGTCCGAAAGGCACCGTGGTGCGTCTGGAAGTCATTCCGGCGAGCAATGCGCCGAACGACCAGACCACCAAGATCGTGCCGATCACTCGTGAAGCAGTGAAACTCGAAGATCAGGCCGTGAAGAAGTCGATCCTCAGCCTGAAACAGGACGGCAAGGACTACAAACTTGGCGTGATCGAGATCCCGGCCTTCTACCTCGACTTCAAGGCATTCCGTGCCGGCGATCCGGACTACAAGAGCACCACTCGCGACGTCAAGAAGCTGCTCACCGAGTTGCAGAAGGACAAAGTCGACGGCGTGGTCATCGACCTGCGCAACAACGGCGGCGGCTCCCTGCAGGAAGCCACCGAGCTGACCAGCCTGTTCATCGACAAAGGTCCGACCGTACTCGTGCGTAACGCCGACGGCCGTGTCGACGTGCTCGAAGATGAAAACCCGGGCGCGTTCTACAAAGGCCCGATGGCGCTGTTGGTCAACCGCCTGTCCGCCTCGGCCTCGGAGATCTTCGCCGGCGCCATGCAGGACTACCACCGCGCATTGATCATCGGCGGCCAGACTTTCGGTAAAGGCACTGTGCAAACCATTCAGCCGCTGAACCACGGCGAACTGAAACTGACCCTGGCCAAGTTCTACCGTGTCTCCGGGCAGAGCACCCAGCATCAGGGCGTACTGCCGGACATCGACTACCCGTCGCTGATCGACACCAAGGAAATCGGCGAAAGTGCCCTGCCGGAAGCCATGCCGTGGGACACCATTCGCGCGGCGATCAAACCGGCGGCCGATCCGTTCAAGCCGTTCCTCGCCCAGTTGAAGTCCGAACATGACTCGCGCACCAACAAGGATGCCGAGTTCGTGTTCATCCGCGACAAGCTGGCCCTGGCGCAGAAACTGATGGAAGAAAAAACCGTCAGCCTCAACGAAGCCGATCGTCGTGCCCAGCACGCCGACATCGACGCCAAGCAACTGGCGATGGAGAACATCCGTCGCAAGGCCAAAGGCGAAGAACCGCTCAAAGAGCTGAAGAAAGAAGACGAAGACGCACTGGCCGCTGCCGAGCCGGACAAGGTCAAACCAGAAGACGATGCCTACCTGAGCGAAACCGGGCGCGTGCTGCTGGATTACCTGAAACTGAGCAATCAGGTGGCCAAGAAGTAAGTGATGGCAATTTAGTGCTGACGATCCCCGGATCGTCATCAAACAGTCATCATTCTGTCGTGCAATAAAGGACCGGGAGCAAGCGCTCCCGGTCCTTTTTTTATCGCCAGAGACTGCCATGACCACGACCGAACAGCTGAGCGCCTTGAGCTCGATCCTGACTCAAAGCGGTTTACACAGCCTGTTCCAGCCGATCATCTGTCTTTCCGAACGCCGCATTCTCGGTTACGAAGCCCTCACCCGTGGCCCGTCCAACAGCCCTCTTCACTCTCCGATTGCCCTGTTCGCCGTGGCGCGACAGGCTGGTCGATTGAGTGAACTGGAAATCGCCTGCCGACAAAGCGCCTGCCGACGGTTCAATGAGCAGCAACTGCCGGGCAAGCTGTTCCTTAACGTGTCTCCAGAATCCTTGCTCGAAGCCGCGCACCAACCCGGGCGTACGTTGCAACTGCTGCAGGACTTGGGCATTGCGCCGAGCCAAGTGGTCATCGAGCTCACCGAGCAGACGCCAATCGATGACTTCCAGTTGCTGCAAACCGCCCTGCATCACTACCGGGCGATGGGTTTTTCCATTGCGCTGGACGACTTGGGCGCAGGGTATTCGAGCCTGCGCCTGTGGTCGGAATTGCGTCCGGATTACGTGAAGATCGACCGGCACTTCATTGATGGCATTCATCAGGATGCGTTGAAAAGAGAGTTTGTCGGTTCGATTCTGCAAATTGCCAAAGCCTCGCGCGCGCAAGTCATCGCCGAGGGCATCGAGCTACCGGAAGAACTCGCGGTGCTGACTGAAATGGGCGTCGACCTGGTGCAGGGCTACCTGCTCGGCCGCCCTCAGGAACATCCGTCCCGCGACGCTCGCGCGATGATGCCCAAACACGACAGCAGCGCCGTCGCACTGAATGACGAAGGCAGCGACCTCAGCGCCCTGCTCAACGACCAGCCCGCCGTGCAACGCGATACGCCCACCGCGACGGTACTGGAAGCCTTTCGCCGCCAGGCCAACCTCAATTCGCTCGCGGTGCTCGACGAACAAGGCCAGCCTTGTGGCATCGTCCATCGCCATTCCCTGTCCGACGCACTGCTCAAACCGTTTGCCACGGACTTGTTTGCACGTAAACCGATCAGCCGCCTGATGAACGATGATTTCCTCGCCGTGGAAATCAGCCAGTCGCTGCAGCAAGTCAGCCGCCTGATCACCAGCCGCGCCCGCCAGCGCATCGAAGAAGACTTCATCATCACCCTCAACGGCGGTTATCTAGGCCTCGGCCGAGTGATCGACGTGCTGAAACTGATCACCGAACTGAAAATCCAGCAGGCGCGCTACGCCAATCCCCTCACCCTGCTGCCGGGCAACGTACCGATCCAGCAGTGCCTCACCCGCCTGCTGCAACAGGCCCGCGAATCGATCATCTGCTACGTCGACATTGACAGCTTCAAACCCTTCAACGACATCTACGGCTACGGTCGCGGCGACGAAGTCCTGCTCTGCCTCGCCCAATGCCTCAACGAACGCATCGACCCCACCCGCGACTTCGTCGGCCACATCGGCGGCGACGACTTCCTCCTCGTCCTCGGCCCCGAAGACTGGCGCAAACGCCTCAACCAACTGCTCGACGACTTCCAGAGCCAGTGCCGCCGGTTCTATCGGCCCGAGCATCTGGAAGCCGGTTGTTTTGTAGCGCCAAACCGACAGGGTGTGCGGCAAGAATTTGCGTTGTTGTCGTTATCGATCGGGGTGGTGCATTTGCGACCTGAAGCTTGTGCAACGCTTGATGCCAGCCAGCTTGCGGAGATGGCTTCGCAGGCTAAGCATCATGCGAAGGGGGTTGTGGGGTTTAGTGTGTATTTGCTCGATGCTATAGCGCCTCCGGCCCAGACATCACAGCTAGTTGGTTAAACCCCAGCACAGTAGCGCATCATGAACTCCATGTAGTTCACAATCATAATCTAGCGATCACATGCCCCCTCTTAAGACACGCAAGGGTACTAAGTAGTGACTACTAATTCTCAATCTATCGGACTACTCAAATCGGATACCCGCACCGCCATGGAGGGCAGAATAATTCCGGATCGATCGCGAGCCGTTCCAAAACCGTATAGATATCCTCCTCAGAATTAACGGGTACAAAGTTTAATATCACGATATCCCGATCATCAATACCATCGCTGGAGCCAATTTCTTCAATAGCCACAGTAAACACTACAATCGAAAACCTGAACCCTTTCGATTTATGAATAAAATCGTAATATTGATGCGGATCGCCTGAGAAAGAATATTTGTAATTAGCATATATTGAGACCCACTTTCGACTTGAGTGATCTTTGCACGGAAGTTCTTGTGCAATATTGTCGTAGCTCGTCCCTTCGAGTCCATACCATACGCTACGAGCGATTTTCTTCTGCTGTTTCATATTTGACCTGCAAATGAGTTTGGCCAGTAAATTCGGATTACTTTGCCGTCCTTTGGATGTAATTGTAGATGAGGCATGACAGCATGCGGATCGTCAGGACTATGATTTGCCATGTAAACTTTTCGATTCACAACATTAGATACAGCTGTGTCATCCCAGTGATAGTACGATTCTTTCCCAAAGGGCGTTTGGAAATAGTCTTTGGCGGTAACGGAATTGAACTCTTCAGCATTCTTATATCCTTGACCTAAATATTTCCCTCTGAACAATTCTTCAGCTTCAGCTCGACTGTTAACAGTAACGTCCTTAGCACCTTGATCCAGCAGCGCAGAAGCTCGTTTAACGCTAGGACTCGACCATTCTATATCCGGTGGAAGAGGTTCTCTGGTATCAACCTTTGCATTCCCGCATGGTGCCGTTGGATTCCCTTTTCCGTCTCCATCTGGCGGGCATCCGTTCAACCCCAACGGATCCACCCACCCCGTCGGATTCGGCACGTACTGATACTGATTCAACCCACCCGCGAGCTTCACCGGATCCGGCGTCAGATACCGCCCTAACCTAGGGTCGTAATACCGATGCCGGTTGTAGTGCAGCCCACTTTCAACATCGAAATACTGCCCCTGAAAACGCAACGGTTGGTCGAGGTAGTCTTCGCCGGCCAAGGTCACAGCGGCGACTTTGCCGTAGGCGTCGTATTGCGCGGACCAGACGATTTCGCCGCTGTAGTCGGTGAGTTCCTGCGGGGTGCCGAGGTGGTCGAGTTGGTAGTAGAACGGGCAGGCTTTTTTCGGGCCTTTGCCGTCGAGCATCGCCAGTGGGCGGAAGGTGCCGGGTTCGTAGAGGAAGCTGCGGTATTGCGTGGCGCTGCTTTCGGCGACGAGGTGTTCGCCTTGCCAGAAGAACTCGGTGATGGCGCCGTCGACGGTTTTGCGGATACGGCGGCCGAAGGCGTCGTATTGATAAGTGGCGGTCTGGCCGTCGGGGCGGGTCAGGCCGATCAGGCGGTGCTGGCAGTCGTAGCGGTATTCGGTGACCAGGGTCTGGCCGTGGCCTCGGCGTTCGCGGATCAGGTTGCCGAAGGCGTCGTAGTCGTAATGGCGGTCGCCTTGCATCAGCAGGCGGTTGCCCTTGATCTGCGCGGGACCGGGGCGGTCCTGCATCAGCAGGTTGCCCGCCGGGTCGTGGGCGAAGGATTCGGGCAGTTCGTCGCGCGAGTGACGGACGCGGATCAACCGGTCGAGGGCGTCGTAGCCGTAGGTGCGCTGGCCGTGGCGGCTGTCGGCGATGTGCTCGAGATTGCCGTTGGCGCTGTAGGCATAATCGCGGCGGTACAGCGAAGCGTGGCGATGACCTACAGCGTGGGCAAGCAAGCGGCCCTGATCGTCGTAGGAGTATTCGCTGAGCAGCAGACCTTGCTGGCGTTGCTGTTCGCGACCGGACTGATACACATGCCGGGTCAGCGGCGTGCCGTTGAGGTCGATGGCTGACAGCGCACCGCCCTTGGCGTAGTGATAATCGAGCTTGCTGTTGTCCGGCAGACGCAGGCGTTTGAGCTGACCGCAGGCGTCATAGGCGTAGCGCAAGGTGCCCCAGCCCTGATGCTCGGTGATCAGCCGGTCCTGACGGTCATACTCGAAGGCCAGCGGATGGTTTTGCCCGTCATCAACGGCAACCAAGCGCCCGAGGCGATCATAGTCGTAGCGGACTTTGAGCCCATCGGGCAGGGTTTTGACCAGCAAACGCCCGGCCTTGTCGCGCTCATAGTGGGTGACCAGACTGGGGCCGAAATCACCAAACTCGGTCTTCTCCAGCAAATGACCATTGAGGTCGTAGACGTAAGCCGTGCGCCGCCCATCAAACCCGGTTTCCTGTCGGATCAATCCGGTCGGCGTGTAATCCAGTCGGTATTTTTCGCCCGATTCGTTTTCAATTTCGGTCAGCAACAGCCGCGCATGGTCATAGCGGTACTGCACGCGGGTGCCGTCGGGGTTGATCCGCCGCGAGACCAGATGCAGGTCGTCGTCATATTCGTAGCGGGTGATGCGCCCGAGCTCGTCGCGCTCAGCGGTGATCTGGCCGTAGGCGCCGTAGCTGTAGGCGCGCGTGCTGCCCGTAGGAGAAGTCGTCAGGATCAGTCGGCCGGCCGCGTCCCACTGCTGACGACTGACAACACCAAATTCGTCATGGGTGGTAATCCGCCGTCCCAGCGCATCGTAGGAAAAGCGCCGCACGCCGCCATCGGGCAGGGTTTCTTCGATGAGCTGGCCGAGCTCGTTCCACACCCAACGGTGGCGGCTGCTGTCCGGATAACGCAGCGACAGCAATTGCCCGCGCAGGTTGTAGTAGTAATGGGTGACCTGGCCGTGGGGATCGACCGCTTCGGTAACGGCGCCTTCAGCGTTGCGCCGGTAGATCCACACCGCATCACCACGGCAACGCTTGTAGAGAAAACCGTTGCGGTACTCGTAGGACGTTGGTGCATCGTCCGGCGGAATCAGCGCGATCAGCCGTCCGAGTTCGTCGTAGCGATATTCGGTGACCGCGCCCAACGCATCCTGCTCGGCGATCAATCGCCCCTGCTGGTCATAAGCCTTGAGCTGCTCGCCGCCATCGGCCGCAACCTGGCGCACCAGTCGCGCGCGCTCGTCGTGGACGTAGACTTCTTCGGTACCGTCGACGTAATGCACGGTCACGCTGGCGTCGTCATCGTTCCAGACGTAACGGGTGTTCATCTGCGAGAACGAAGCCCAGTGCCTCACGCAGCGCGCCGCTTTGCCCTCGCGCTGCCACTCCCAGAAGAAGCTCGCGCCGCCGGTCAGCTGGCGCTGGAGGATGACGTGATGGTCGTCGTAGTCGTAGCGTTCGCTGTCGCCGACCGCGTTGGTCGCGGTCAGCAGGCGTTGCCGGGCATCGAAGCTGTAGGTGGCGAGGGTTTGCTCGGTGGTCCACTCGCCTTGGACGAACACCTGATAATCGATCGCCACCAGTTGCGCGCGGTCATAACGCAACAGCAGGGCGCGGCCGGCGCCGTTGTCCAGACGCTGAATGCGGTCGGAGCGATCGCGTTGCAGGGTCAGACGATTGCCGTAGACGTCGCTGATCGCCGTCAGCCGGCCGGCGCGAAAGTGATAAAAGCGCGCGCTGTCGCCGGCCAAAACCAGAATCAGTTCTTCCGGCTCATCGCCGAGAAAGATCGCCGCCCGCGACAGGCTGTTGTGAATCGCTGGGCGCGCGACGTTGGGCAGGGGAAAACGAGTGCGGCGGTTTTCGTGGTCGATCCAGATCACGCCATCGCCGTCGAAGGACAGGCGATGGGCCAGCGTGTGGCTCCAGCCAAAACCCAGGCCGATGTCGATCTCGACCGCGCTGCTGCGGTACAAGCGGGTGAACTCGAAGGGCAGCACGCCATCGAGCACCGCGTCGGTCAGGGTCAGCAGTTCCTCGCCGGTGACCATCGACACCGGACAGCCGTTTTTGCAGGTATTGGGGACGCAATCGGCGGCGTCGCCGTTGGGGTTTTTTGCCTGGTCGGGGACGTCGTCGTGCTGTTCGTCTTTCTTCAACATGGCGTTGCGCTGGGCATCCCAGCGCAATTGCATCCGGCCCTTTTTCACCCCGGCGGCGATGCCGCGCGCGGCAACGGCTTTGTAGCGGTCGACGTATTCAATGAAGGCGCTGACGATGCTGAACAGCGCCTTGACCAGACGCTTGGCGACGTTGAACAGCTGCGTTGCACGGTCAGCCAGACGCAGCGTCAGATAAGCGATCCCCGCCCCCGCTCCGACAAACGTCAGCACCACGCTGATCAACACATCGATGATCAGTTGCACGATCATCATCGACGCCACTTCAGCAGATTTGCCGGCAATCTCGCTGGGCGGCAGCATGTCCAGCCACAGGCTTGCCGACCGCAGCAGCAAGCACATCGCCGCTTCGTCACTGACCAGCAACTGCAGCTTTTCCATGAGATTTGGCGCGGTCTGTGCCAGCTCGATCAGCTCAGCCGCGCCACTGCCCAAACGCTCGGCGAACTTGCCGGGTTCCTGAAGAATTTCCGAGAGCAGTCCGAGGCTGTCCCATACCCCCTCGATGGCCGCCCAACTGCCGGCGAGCATGCCGTTGCTGGCTGCGGCCGCTACCGACTGTGACCACTGCGGCTTGAAACCTTGCCACTCGCTACGCAGCCAGCCGTCCAGCTCGCCGGTCAAACCGTCATAGGATTCGAACAGCTTCGCGACTTGATTGGAGGTGACAGCGCTGTGCACAAGAACGCGGTAGAACTTGCCCTCTTCACCTCTGAATTCGCCCTTGCCCTGCTGATCAAGGGTGACCGGCGCGGTCTTGCCGCTATCCACGTCGACCACATCGACGGAAATGTTGCCCAGCGGGATGTCGTAGACCGATTCAAACTTGCTCTCGATCTGCATGAGCCCGCCCTGCGGGCACTGGACGACGCTGGAAGAAAACTCCTCGTCGCTGCTACTGACCGCCGTGCTGCGATCGCCGAAGCGAATGATCCGCTCCATACCCACCAGCGATGGCAGGTCTGCTGCCTCGCTGATCTGGTCCACCCTGCGACTGAGCCAGTGATCAAGCTGTTTGCGGTAGAGGCTGAGCGTTTGCGGAAAGCTGTCGAGTTCCTGCTCGATGCGAGCGATGGCTTCCATCAACACACGCAGGCAGACAAGGTGGGCTGAAAAACGGGCTGAAGCATGAGCGGTCCCTCGCGCAAGAAATTAGTCGCGGGAACTGTGCGGGGGATCAGAAAGGAAAGAAGTCAGGCGAGTAGGCAAAGGATGTAGGACTAATCTGCAATCCAACATCCAGCGAAAAACGTGCAGGCAAAAACGTAAACGCGGCGTGAGGAAAACCTCACGCCGCGTTTACTTAGAAGACATACATGGAATTACTGCGTTGAATCACCAGCCATCAGCTGTTGCAGCTTAAGCTCGGCCAACGGGTGGCCGGCTTCGGCGGCCATGCTCCACCAACGAGCGGCCTCAGTGGGATCCGGTGCTTTGCTCGGGGTACCGGCGAGGCTGATCACGCCGACTTGATACGCCGCTTTACCATCACCAGCCAACGCCGCCAGACGCAGTAAGCGCACGCCTTCTTCACGCGCGCCTAACCCGACGCCGCGAAAAGTCAGAATGTGCCCATAAAAGCTTTGCGCACCGACATCGCCGAGGTTGGCCATGCGTGCAAACTGGCCTTCGAGCCAGCGCCAGCCACGCGGCTGGCGAACGAACCACGACCAATGAAACAGCCTGCGGGCCAGCCAGTAACCGGCCCGCGCCTTGAGGCGCAGAAACACTCAGGCCTCCGCCGATTCCGGGTATTCGTATTCGAAGACGCGCACCACTTCCGACGCATGCCAGGACGCCGCTGCAACGCCATCCGAAGGCCCGGAAAAGCGCCCCAGACGCTCGACACATTCAAAAAAACCGGTACGCGGCAAACGACTGGCGCCCTGACTGATGACCAGCGAACTGCGCAACGGCTGCTCGGCTTTGGCGTCCAGTGCCGCCAGATGCTCCAGTGCAGCCGTCAACGTCTGCATCGCCGGAGTCGGTAGCTGCAAACGCTCAAGCAAGGCTCGATAGGTCAGAAGATGGCGCTGACGACGCGCCTGGTCCAGTTCCCCCAGCAATCCGTCCCAATGTTGACGGCTGATTCGTACGCTCACGATTCGTCCCTCCAACCCGGCACCGTCAGTTCCCAAGCCAGGCTGCGGCGAATCGCGGCGTCGGGCAGACGCTCACCACTTTCGATCATGGCCAGATATGACGGGCTGATGCCTACCGTGCGGGCCAGCGCCTCGATGGCGATGCCCTTCCCTTCGCGCAAACTGCGTAATTGATCCAGACCCGGAAGAATCGGCTCCGGCGAGGCGGCGAGCGGCGCTGCTGGCTGCTGCACCGGTGTTGCGTTGATCCCTGCTGCTTTCAGTAAAGCCTGATATTGAGCCCACGGCAGAACCGCGTATTCGGGTTCGCCATCGCGTGCAATTATCTGAATATCCATGACTACCCCGTAGGACAACACCACTTAGCGAGTCGGCACTTTTCCCTAGAAGTGTAATCCTAACAGCGGCCAAGGTCGCGAGTGGTATCTATCTGTAGGCAGTCTTCGTCAGTCAGGGCTTTTTCGGGCCTTGCAGCTGCAATTGTTCAGGGGTATCAGGGAGGCGTTCAACCACCGCCAGCTTCTCCGGTTGCTGGCGCTTGCGCCACAGACGAAAGGCGTTGAGCTCATCATCGAGGGTTTTCATCAGCCAGGCGAGGACAGCGATGTCATCGAGCATGCCGAACACGGGAATGAAATCCGGAATGGCATCCACCGGGCTGAGGAAATACATCAGGCCCGCCACCACCGAAATCAGCGACTTGGCACTGATCGTACGATACTCGCCACGCCAGTAGGCCAGGCACAGCGACTGCAGCAAGCGCAGATCATCCTTGAGTTTGCCCAGGCGATTGCCTTGCGCGGCGCCTTTGCTGGCCACGGCAAACAACAGGGTCGGCAAGCGTCCACGGGCCAGCAGGCGACCGGCCAACGGCAGGAATCGAGCGAAATTCCACGGAGCTTTCATCTATTCTTCCCGTTGAAATGTTATCCACACAAATTGTGGATAACCTTGTGAACAGAGCTGCATTTCAGCGCTGAGAGCCCCGTTTCATAAGGGCTGCGCTCAGATCGGGCGTTTTTTACTCACATAAAAAAGCCCAATATTTCATTGACTTGGCAGCTCAGGGCGTCTAGCGCGGGCAGCCTCAAAGCTATGACTGTGCTGATCGCTGTCAGTTCGCTCTGTTTACCTTCCCTGACCTGCAGATGCAACAACGCCCCGCATGTGCGAGGCGTTGTTTTCGAGCCGTTGCGTGTTACTTGGCAGCGGCGTCTTCTTTGGCTGGATCCTTGATGGCCAGCAGTTCCAGGTCGAAAACCAGAACCGAGTTGGCCGGGATTGCCGGGCTTGGCGACTGAGCGCCGTAAGCCAGATCGCTAGGGATGTACAGTTTGTACTTCTCGCCAACGTGCATCAGTTGCAGACCTTCAACCCAACCCGGGATCACGCCACTGACTGGCAGATCGATCGGGCTGCCGCGCTCTACGGAGCTGTCGAACACGGTGCCGTTGGTCAGCTTGCCGGTGTAGTGAACAGTTACGACGTCGGTCGGCTTAGGCTGTGGGCCGTCGGCTTTCTTCACTACTTCGTACTGCAGGCCGGAAGCGGTGGTGGTCACACCGGCTTTCTTGCCGTTCTCTTCGAGGAATTTCTTGCCGGCGGCTGCCGACTCTTCACTCATCTTGGCCATACGCTCTTCAGCACGTTTTTGCAGCGAGGCGAAGGCTTCGACCAGTTCTTCATCTTTCAGCTTCTGTTCTTTCTTGCCAACGGCATCTTCGATGCCCTGGGCTACCGCTTTGGAGTCCAGATCATCCATGCCTTCCTGGGCAAGGCTTTTGCCCATGTTCAGGCCGATGCCGTAGGAAGCTTTTTGCGCCGGGGTTTTCAGCTCTACGCTGGTCTGCGAGTCACAACCCGCGAGTACCAGGCTAACCAGGGCTACCGCCGCCGCCAACCGATGCTGTTTCATGCTATTTCCTTGTTCATGCGCCGAATGGGCAATCGAGTAAAGCCGCGAGCTTATCAGGCCGCCACGACCAATGGCTACCGGCATGAGAGCAGGAATCTTCCGATAAGTTCAGGGATTAAAACGCATTTGGGCAACGGCTGGATGAAGCTTCTGTCATCCACGGACGACAAGCGTCATCGGAGCTTGCCTCAGCGTCTGGCGTAATGGCCACTTGCCCAGCAGTCATGGCTCAGGCATAACAGCGCAACAATTCGACAAGGATGTTTAACTTGCGCCTTCTATTCCGCGTTCTCACTCTGGTGATCGTGCTGGCGATAATCGCCCTCGCGGTGATCGTCTATTACGTCGCCAGCCCGAAATTGCCCTTCTACACCCCGCCGCAACAGGTACGTTACCTGGATCAATGGAGCGAAGAGCAACGGCAGACCTACTACTTCACGCCCCAAGGTACGCAAGTCAAAGGCCTGCGTTACGAGTGGTTTCAGGCATTGGAATTGCCCTTCTCCGAGCAGCGCTTCGCCTCCCCTGAATATCTCGCCCGTTTCGGCTTCCTGGTCGACCCGCAGCAGAAAGCGAGCGCGAACAACCCCGGCAACCTTCCCGTCGGTTTTGCCCGGCACCAGAATCCCGGCAACGCCTCGGAGCATTATCTGGACATCACCTGCGCCGCTTGCCACACCGGCGAGTTGCGCGTCAAAGGCCAGGCCGTACGTATCGATGGCGGCAGCGCACAGCACGTGCTGCCTTCCAGCGTTCCTACGTTGCGCGGTGGCAGTTTCGGACAGGCCCTGGTCGCCAGTCTCGCCTCGACTTACTACAACCCGTGGAAGTTCGAGCGCTTCGCCCGCCAGGTGCTCGGAGATGATTACGAAGCGCGCCGCGAACAATTGCGCAGCGAGTTCAAGACCTCGCTGAACACCTTCATCAAAGTGGCGTGGAACGACACCCATCGCGGCCTGTACCCGACCGAGGAAGGCCCGGGGCGCACCGATGCGTTCGGCCGGATTGCCAACGCGACGTTTGGCGATGCGATTTCCCCTGCCAACTACCGCGTAGCCGATGCCCCGGTGGATTATCCGCAGCTGTGGGACATGTGGACGTTCGACTGGGTGCAGTGGAATGGCTCGGCCCAGCAGCCGATGGCGCGCAATATCGGCGAAGCGCTCGGCGTCGGAGCCACATTGAATTTCTTCGACGGCAACGGCCAGCCGCTGCAAGGTGCTGAGCGCTACCCCTCCAGCGTGCGCGTGCGCGATCTGCACGCCATCGAAGAAACCTTGCAGCAGTTGAAGCCGCCGACCTGGCCGGAAGATCTGTTCGGTGCGATCGACAAGCCGCTGGCCGCCAAAGGCCGCGCGCTGTTCGCGGAAAACTGCGCCGGCTGCCATGTCCCGCGCCAATCGCAGGAAGGCGAACGTTGGGTGCAGCACTTGCACATGATTCCCGTGGAGGTGATCGGTACCGATCCGAATGCGGCCAACAACGTTGCCAGCCATCGTTTCGACCTGAGCGCGCTGCAATGGGATGTCAAAGAGTTGGAAAAAATGGACGTCAGACTGCACCCCGAACCTAAAGCGCCGCTTGATCTGAGCCAATTGTCGGTGGCCAAGGGCCTGGCTTACGTCACCGCGTTCGTGGAAAACCGTGCCTATCGCGACGCGCAGATCACGCCGGAAGAAAAACCGCGCATGGATGGTTTCGGCCTGCCGATCGGCGTGCGCGAGAAAGTCGCTTACAAGGCCCGGCCGCTGGCCGGCGTATGGGCGACTGCGCCGTTTCTGCACAACGGTTCGGTGCCAAGCATCTATCAGTTGCTGTCACCGCAGGATGAGCGCGCCACCACCTTCTATAAAGGCACGCTCGAATACGACCCGCGCCACCTCGGCTATCGCACCGAACCTTTCACCAACGGTTTTCTGTTCGACACGCGCATCAGCGGCAACCACAACAGCGGCCACGAATTCCGCGCCGGCGCGCGCGGCAACGGGGTGATCGGCCGCCTCCTGCAACCCGAGGAGCGCTGGGCGCTGCTCGAATATCTGAAAGTACTGGGCGGACCACTGGAGGCGCAGTTGCCATGATCATGCCGACATTCAAAAAAGAACTGCCGCCACTGGCGCGCTTCTGGCTCTGGTTGGGGCGTTTGCTTGGCAAGACGCTGCTGATCCTGCTGATCATCGGCCTGCTCGGCTGGGCCATCGCCGCCGCGTGGTTCGCTTGGCAGCATCGTGGGCCGGTGTCGGCGCAGGAACAGATTCCACCAGGCGAAGCGGCGATGACTCAGGACATCATTCAAACCGCAGTGCGCATCGTCGACCAGCACCGCGAACCCACGCGTTATCTGCGCGATGCCCACGCCAAAGCGCATGGCTGCGTGAAGGCGCAAGTGCAAGTGTTACCGGAACTGGAGCAATCGCTGCGGCAGGGGGTGTTCAGCGAGCCGGGCAAGACCTGGCAGGCGCTGATCCGGTTGTCCAACGGCAATGCCTATCCGCAATTCGACAGCATTCGCGACGCGCGCGGGATGGCAATCAAGCTGTTCGAGGTTCCTGGCAAGCAACTGCTCGGCAACCGCCAGGACCAGCATGAACAGGATTTCGTGATGTTCAGCCATCCGAATTTCTTTGTCAGCGATGTCGCCGAGTATCGTCAGAATGTAGCGGCGCAGGCTGACGGCAAGAAGGTCATGGCGTTTTTTCCGACGTGGGATCCGCGCACCTGGCAGGTCCGTCATCTATTCATCGCGTTGGCAACCCTGTCAGCGCCGCCGGACAGTCCGACCGAGACTACATATTTCTCGGTATCACCCTACAAGTTCGGTGAGGCCAATGCGAAATTCCGCGTCGTGCCGGATCCGGAGCGTTGCCCGGCGTATACCTTGCCCAAACAGAATCACGACTTGCCGAATTTTCTGCGCAGTGCACTGAATCAACAGTTATCCACGGATCGGGTGCCGGCGTGTTTTGCCCTGCAGATCCAGCGCCAGGACGCGAACAAGTACATGCCGATCGAAAACACCAGCATTGAGTGGCGTGAGCAGGATGCGCCGTTTGCAACGGTGGCGCGGATCACCCTGCCCGCGCAGGACTTCGATACGCCGGCGCTGAATCTGCAATGCGACAACCTGTCGTTCAACCCGTGGTTCGGCATCGACGCGCATCGGCCGATTGGCGGGATCAATCGCTTGCGCAAGGCAGTGTACGAGGCGGTGAGCGATTATCGGCATGCCCGCAATGCGGCGCAGTAGCGCGGCGATTTCATAAATCGCAGACAGCAAAAAGCCCGCACAAGGCGGGCTTTTTGTGGTGTCTGGCGTTCAGTTCCAGATACCGAATATGGCGCAGCGGACGGGACTCGAACCCGCGACCCCCGGCGTGACAGGCCGGTATTCTAACCGACTGAACTACCGCTGCGCGAAACGCTTGAAACGAATGGTGGGTGATGACGGGATCGAACCGCCGACATTCTGCTTGTAAGGCAGACGCTCTCCCAGCTGAGCTAATCACCCTTCGCTTCGTTACGGGGCGCATTATGCCACAAGTTTTCGTAAAGTGTTGATTTAATTGAATATTTTTCAAAAAAATCTGAAAACCGGTGAAACGATACATCCCGCGGGTACAACCTTGAGACAGAAAAAAACCCGCCTCAGCGGGTTTTTCCGTGGTGACCTGGCGTTCAGTGGTCCAGGTTACCGAATATGGCGCAGCGGACGGGACTCGAACCCGCGACCCCCGGCGTGACAGGCCGGTATTCTAACCGACTGAACTACCGCTGCGCTAAACACTTGAAACGAATGGTGGGTGATGACGGGATCGAACCGCCGACATTCTGCTTGTAAGGCAGACGCTCTCCCAGCTGAGCTAATCACCCTTCGCTTCGGTGTGGCGCGCATTCTACGGAGCACCCCAACCTCTGGCAAGCACTTTTTTAAATAATTTTCCGAGGCCTTCCAAAGGCTTAGAGAAGGGTTGGCCTACGCCCCGGCGAAGACAATAATGCCCCCCTTTGTATAAAGGAGTGACTCGCCCCATGTGGTTCAAGAACCTGCTGATCTATCGCCTGACCCAAGACCTGCCTGTCGATGCCGAGGCGCTGGAAACTGCACTGGCGACCAAACTGGCGCGGCCGTGTGCAAGCCAGGAGCTGACCACTTACGGTTTCGTTGCACCGTTCGGCAAGGGCGAAGATGCGCCGCTGGTACACGTCAGCGGCGATTTCCTGCTGATCTCTGCGCGTAAAGAAGAACGTATCCTGCCGGGCAGCGTTGTGCGTGACGCGGTCAAGGAAAAGGTCGAAGAGATCGAAGCCGAGCAGATGCGCAAGGTCTATAAGAAGGAACGCGACCAGATCAAGGATGAAATTATCCAGGCGTTTCTGCCGCGCGCGTTCATTCGTCGCTCGTCGACCTTCGCCGCGATCGCGCCGAAACAGGGCCTGATCCTGGTCAACTCGGCCAGCCCGAAACGCGCCGAAGACCTGCTGTCGACGCTGCGCGAAGTGATCGGCACCCTGCCCGTGCGTCCGCTGACCGTGAAAATGGCACCGACTGCGGTGATGACCGAGTGGGTCACCACACAGAAAGCCGCCGACGATTTCTATGTACTGGACGAGTGCGAACTGCGCGACACCCACGAAGACGGCGGCATTGTCCGTTGCAAGCGTCAGGACCTGACCAGCGAAGAAATCCAGCTGCACCTGAGCACCGGCAAAGTCGTCACTCAGCTGTCGCTGGCCTGGCAGGACAAACTGTCGTTCATGCTCGACGACAAGATGACCGTCAAGCGCCTGAAATTCGAGGATCTGCTGCAGGATCAGGCGGAACAGGACGGTGGTGATGAAGCCCTGGGCCAACTGGATGCCAGCTTCACCCTGATGATGCTGACCTTCGGCGACTTCCTGCCGGCGCTGGTTGAAGCGTTGGGTGGGGAAGAGATGCCGCAGGGGATCTGACTCTGACGAGCATCTAACCTGTGGGAGCGAGCCTGCTCGCGAATGCGGTGCGCCAGCAACATTAATGTATCTGGCTCACCGCTTTCGCGAGCAGGCTCGCTCCCACAATGTTTTGTGGTGTAACCAATAATAAGGATCAAGCCATGCGCGCACTGGCTGCACTCAGCCGCTTTGTCGGCAATACCTTCGCTTACTGGGTTCTGATATTCGCCGTCGTGGCCTTCCTGCAACCGGCGTGGTTCATCGGCCTGAAAAGCGCGATCGTACCGCTGCTGGGTCTGGTGATGTTCGGCATGGGCCTGACCCTAAAGCTCGACGACTTCGCTGCCGTCGCTCGCCATCCGTGGCGGGTGGCGCTGGGCGTGGTTGCACATTTCGTGATCATGCCCGGTGTGGCGTGGTTGCTCTGCCAGGTGTTCCACCTGCCGCCGGAAATCGCCGTCGGGGTGATTCTGGTCGGTTGCTGCCCGAGCGGCACCTCTTCGAACGTGATGACCTGGCTGGCACGCGGTGATCTGGCGCTTTCAGTGGCGATTGCCGCGGTCACTACCCTCCTCGCCCCACTGTTGACCCCGGCGCTGATCTGGCTGCTGGCCTCGGCGTGGCTGCCGGTATCGTTCATGGAGCTGTTCTGGTCGATCCTGCAAGTGGTGCTGTTGCCGATCGTTCTCGGCGTGGTCGCGCAGCGTCTGCTCGGCGACAAGGTGCGGCATGCGGTGGATGTGTTGCCGCTGGTATCGGTGGTCAGCATCGTGATTATCGTCACCGCCGTGGTGGCGGCCAGTCAGGCGAAAATCGCCGAGTCCGGCCTGTTGATCATGGCCGTGGTGATGCTGCACAACAGCTTCGGTTATCTGCTCGGCTACTTCACCGGACGCCTGTTCGGCTTGCCTCTGGCTCAGCGCAAGTCGCTGGCACTGGAGGTCGGCATGCAGAATTCGGGACTGGGCGCGGCATTGGCCAGTGCGCACTTCTCGCCACTGGCGGCGGTGCCGAGCGCGCTGTTCAGCGTCTGGCACAATATCTCCGGGGCGCTGCTGTCGACGTACTTCCGGCGCATGAGCGAAAAAGAAGATCGCGACAACCTCGCACAACGGGCTGCCGATTGAGGCTGAAAACTTGATCCCCGGGTTAATGCTCGTCAGTATATTGCGCAACGCGGGGACGACCCTGCGGCTCGCTCGAGTCATTAATCTGGGGACGACCCCGTCAATCGATGGAGGTCCTGCATGTCCTGGATCATTCTGTTTTGCGCCGGCCTGTTCGAAGTCGGCTGGGCCGTCGGCCTGAAATACACCGACGGCTTCACCCGCCCGCTTCCCACCGCCCTCACCGTTGCCGCCATGGCCATCAGCCTTGGTTTGCTGGGCCTGGCGATGAAGGAATTACCGTTGGGTACGGCCTATGCGATCTGGACCGGTGTCGGTGCGGTGGGTACGGTGATCGCCGGGATCATTCTGTTCGGTGAGTCGATGGCATTGATTCGGCTGGCCAGTGTGGCGTTGATCGTCACCGGTTTGATCGGGCTCAAGGTCAGCGCTTAAGCCACCGGCCCCATCGCTGGCAAGCCAGCTCCCACAAGATTGGTGTACACCATCGAACCTGTGGGAGCTGGCTTGCCAGCGATGAGGGCCGTCCAGTCAACAACTATCTGACGGATCCGCGCAACTCCCCCACCAACACCTGCAACTTCGCCGGCTCGGTCCCTTCGGTAATCGCCGGCCCCGCCACCAGCGTCACCCGCGACCACAAGCGATGGAACAAACCCTTATTCGGATCGCGACTGAAGAAACTCCCCCACAATCCTTGCAGCGCCAGCGGAATCACCGGCACCGGGGTCTCTTCGAGAATCCGCGTCACGCCGCCGCGAAACTCGTTGATCTCGCCATCGGCGGTCAATTTGCCTTCCGGGAAAATGCACACCAGTTCGCCGTCCTTCAGATACTGAGCGATACGCGTGAAGGCTTTCTCGTAGATCTGGATATCTTCCTGGCGTCCGGCGATAGGAATCGCGCCCGCCGTGCGAAAGATGAAGTTCAGCACCGGCAGGTTGTAGATCTTGTAGTACATGACAAAGCGAATCGGCCTACGCACGGCACCGCCGATGAGCAAGGCGTCAACGAACGACACGTGGTTGCACACCAGCAGCGCCGCGCCCTCGTCCGGGATCGCTTCAAGGTTGCGATGTTCGACGCGGTACATGGAATGGCTGAGCAGCCAGATCATGAAGCGCATGCTGAATTCCGGAACGATCTTGAAGATGTAGGCGTTGACGCCGATGTTCAGCAGCGACACCACCAGGAACAGTTGCGGGATCGACAGCTTGGCGACGCTCAGCAAAACGATCGAAACAATCGCCGACACCACCATGAACAACGCGTTGAGAATGTTGTTGGCGGCAATCACCCGCGCCCGTTCGTTTTCAGCCGTACGCGACTGGATCAGCGCGTACAGCGGGACAATATAGAAGCCACCGAAAATGCCGAGGCCAAGGATGTCGATCAACACCGCCCAGGTGTGCACGAAGCCCAGCACGGCAATCCAGCTATGGCCGGTGACGCTGTCCGGGATCCCACCGGAATGCCACCACAGCAACAGGCCGAACACGGTCAGGCCAAACGAGCCAAACGGCACCAGTCCGATCTCGACTTTGCGCCCGGAGAGCTTCTCGCAGAGCATCGAACCCAGCGCGATGCCCACCGAGAACACGGTCAGGATCAGCGTGACCACGGTTTCGTCACCGTGCATCCATTCCTTGGCGTAGGCCGGGATCTGCGTCAGGTAAATCGCCCCGACGAACCAGAACCACGAGTTGCCGACAATCGAGCGTGACACCGCTGGCGTCTGGCCCAAGCCGAGTTTCAGCGTCGCCCAGGACTGGCTGAAGATGTTCCAGTTCAGGCGCATTTCCGGCGACGAGGCCGCCGCGCGCGGAATACTGCGGCTGGCCAGATAACCCAGCACGGCAATGCCGACGATCGCGGCGGAGACTACCGGCGCGTAGTGCTCGGTCGACATCATGATCCCGGCGCCGATGGTGCCGGCGAGAATTGCCAGAAACGTGCCCATTTCCACCAGACCGTTGCCGCCGACCAGTTCATCGTCGCGCAAGGCCTGCGGCAGGATCGAATACTTCACCGGGCCGAACAGCGCCGAATGCGTGCCCATGGCGAACAGCGCCACCAGCATCAACGACAGATGATCAAAGAGAAAGCCGATCGATCCTACGGCCATGATGGCGATTTCCGCGAGCTTGATCAGACGGATCAGCGCGTCCTTGGCGAATTTTTCCCCGAACTGCCCGGCCAGCGCCGAGAACAGGAAAAACGGCAGGATAAACAGCAGCGCGCAGAGGTTGACCCAGATCGAGCGATCGCCCTCGATGGTCAACCGATAGAGGATGGCGAGGATCAACGACTGCTTGAACACGTTGTCGTTAAAAGCGCCGAGCGACTGGGTAATAAAGAAGGGCAAAAAGCGCCGGGTGCGCAACAGGTTGAACTGTGAGGGGTGACTCATCTTCCGTGTTTCCTGATGTTAGGTAGTGAGGCCTGGGTGCTTGTTATTGGAATCCCGCACCACGATCCAGGCCACACCTTACCTAAACTTTTCGGATTATTTCTTCAAACCTGCAATACACGGCGAGACAAACAGCTCGCCACGCCACGCGCCCTGCACGGTGCGCTTGCCGACGATCAGCCACATTGCCGCCAACAAAATCACCAGCGCCGTACCGAACACACTGAAAAATGTCAGGTTGAGGATACTTGCCAGTTTCAGCGTCGCCAGCGAATACACGCCCAATGGGAAGGTGAAGCCCCACCAGCCGAGGTTGAACGGAATGCCGTCACGCAGATAACGCACGGTGATCAGCAGCGCCATCAACATCCACCACAGACCAAAACCCCACAGGGTGATCCCTGCCACCAGCCCTAATCCTGAGGCGATTTCACCGACGCCAGCCAGGCCATTCGCGGCAAAAATCGCTGGCGCCTCACCGCCCAACAGCAACATGCCCAGCGCACCGGTGCCGATCGGACCGAGGGCCAGCCAACTCGACGCGGCCATGTTTTCGTGAGGTAGCTTGTGCAGAGCCATACGCAACAACAGGATGGTCAGAATGCTGAACGCCACCGGCAGGGAGAAAGCCCAGAGCACATAGCTGGTGGTCAGTACGACGAGTTGCCCATGTGCGTCGGTCAGATGCGGGGCGAGCAAACCGCCGCTGGCCGCTGCTACTTCCGCCGCCACCACCGGCAGCAACCAGACCGCAGTCATCTGATCGATGCTGTGTTCCTGACGGGTAAACATCATGTACGGAATCAACACACCGCAGGCCAGCGACATCGCTACATCGATCCACCACAACACTTCAACGAGCTGAATGACACCGTCGCCCCAGCGCGGCAGCCCGAACAACAGAAAGCCGTTGATGATCGTCGCCAGGCCCATGGGAATGGTGCCGAAGAACATCGACACAGTGGAATGACCGAAAATCCGCCGCGCCTCGTCAAAGAACAGAATCCAGCGCGCGGCGTAGGCAGCGGTAAACAGGCTGAACAAGAGAATGTTGAACAACCAAAGCCCTTCGGCCACAGCGCGCAATCCGGGAATGGCCAGCGGCAACTGGGCCAGCGCCAATGCCAACACACCGGTGCCCATGGTCGCGGCGAACCAGTTCGGCGTGAATTGGCGAATCACTTCACGAGGATGTTGAAGCTGACTGAAAGGTTTGTAGCCGGGGGTGACACTGTTAGGGCAAATCATCATGAACTCCTGTCCTCTGGTGAGGTGGAGTCCATGGTAGATCCGAATCGAATATCGATATAACGGGTAATATCTCTAACTGTTATCTGTTTTGCAGATAAGTATCTACACGCGCTCAAGGAGCGCTGCAAACTCTGCCTGTCTGCGGACGCAGACTGAGCAGCAGCGCAGCCACGGCCAGCACGATCAATACAACGCCGTAACCATCAGTGGTCGCCAGCAACCCGAAACTGCGAGCGAGATGCCCGGCCAGCAGCGCCGGCAGACAGAACGCCAGATAACTGAGCACGTAATAAGCCGACATCCACCCGGCTCGTTCATGCGGCAAAGCCAGCGACACCAGACTGCGTACCGCACCGAGGAAACCCGAACCGAAGCCGCAACCGGCGACCAGGGTGCCAAAGAAAAACAGCGACAGACTGGCGCCATGCACGCCGAGGAGGATCAGGACCAGCCCGATCGGCAGCAAGCTCGCACCCAGCCGCAGCGCCTGAGCGGCTGGACGATTGCGCATCATGAAAATCATCAACGCACCGGTCACGGTGAGCGCCGCGACCGTAGCGCCACCGATCAGATTGGAGGAAGAGCCAGTGGCCGTGCGCACCAACGACGGTGCCAGCGAGGCATAAAAACCTCCGAGCGCCCAGGTTGCGGTGTTCAGCGGCAGCACTCGCCACAACGTTGAACGCGCTTGCACCGGCACGTGCAAAGTCGGTCGCAAAGACGCCAGCGCCCCACCTTGCCGCGAGACACTTTCCGGCAGGCGCCAGACATAAACGCCCTGCAACACGAACAACGCCAACAGCAACCAATAGGTCAGCTGCAACGGCGCCGGTGCGAATTCTGCCAGCAAGCCACAGCCCAAACCGCCCAAAGCCATCCCGAGTAACGGCGCGACACTGTTGATCAGCGGCCCCTGCTGACGGTCGGTATCGAGCAATGTTGCGCTCAAAACGGCGGTGGCCATGCCGGTGGCGAAACCCTGCAGTACCCTCGCGCCGATCAACCAAGCGACACTGTCGGCATAAATGAACAGCAGCATCGCCAGCGCATTGAGCAGCACGGCACTGAAGATCACCGGTTTGCGTCCGAGATGGTCGGAAAGCGAACCAACCGTCAGCAACGCCGCCAACAGACTGAAAGCGTAAACGGCGAAGATCAGCGTCAACATCGCTGCCGAGAAATGCAGCTGATCCTGATACAAGTGATACAACGGCGTCGGCGCGGTGGAAGCGGCGAGAAAACTGAGTAAGGTGATCGCCAGAAACCACAAGCTGGACCGGTGGGAAGCGACACTATTCAAGGGGCTGGTCATGGGCATACTCCGCAAAAGCTAATTTTTTGCTTTTGCGCAGTGTGCTACCGCCCAGCGCTTAAAGCAAATTCTTTGTGTTAAGGTCTGCCGCATGGCTATTAAAGAAGGTTTACGCCCCGGTGGCCGCAGTGCCCGGGTGCAGGAGTCGATTCATTCGGCGGTCAATGCGCTGCTGCAAGAGCAGGAACGCTCCACCGTGACCGTCCCGCAGATTGCCGCCCGCGCGGGGGTTACGCCGTCGACGATCTACCGCCGCTGGGGTGATCTTGCGGCGCTGCTGGCGGACGTCGCCCTCGCCCGCATGCGCCCGGACAGCGAGCCGGCGAACACTGGCAGCCTGCGCGGCGATATCCGCGCCTGGGCCGAGCAATATCTCGACGAGATGAGCTCGGAGGTCGGGCGCAACATGATGCGCGACGTGCAGGCCAGCGCCACGCCGGGCTATTGCGTGGCGATCATTGGTGCGCAGTTGCAGACCATTGTCGATCGCTATCCGCATGAAAAGGCGCCGAGTGTCGATCGCTTGATCAATCTGATGGTGGCGCCGGTTGTGTTCCGGATTCTGTTTTCGGCCACGGCGCTGGAGGTGGATGAGTTGCATCGGTTGATCGATATTGCATTGCGGCAGGACTGACGCCTTCGCGAGCAGGCTCGCTCCCACAAGGGAATGCATTCCAGAACGTGGGAGCGAGCCTGCTCGCGAAGAGGCCCGCCCGGTCACCACAAAAACTACTCGGTACCCCGCCTGCGACACCCCGCCACGCCACGACCTTGGTCGACACTGACTAACCGTCGCGCGCGTGCGAGACTGTCCGCCCGGGCAGGAGTGCCGGGGAGTCTTTTGTCGGGAGTGCTGCATGTCGTTGTCCACCGGGCTGATCGCCGTCGTTGCCCTGGCCTACATGGCCATCATGTTCGCCATCGCCTTCTACGGCGACCGTCGCAGCACGCCGTTGCCGCCACGGGTGCGCGCTTGGGTATACAGCCTGTCGCTGGCGGTTTACTGCACCAGTTGGACGTTCTTCGGCGCGGTCGGTCAGGCGGCGGAACAACTGTGGTCATTCCTGCCGATCTACCTCGGGCCGATCCTGCTGCTGGTCGGCGCGCCGTGGGTCCTGCAGAAAATGGTGATGATCAGCAAACAGGAGAACATCACCTCCATCGCCGACTTCATCGCCGCGCGCTACGGCAAATCACAATCGCTGGCGGTGGTTGTGGCGCTGATCTGTCTGGTCGGCGTGTTGCCCTATATTGCCCTGCAACTCAAAGGCATTGTCCTTGGCGTGAACCTGCTGATCGGCGCCGGCGCCGATGCCATGGGCACCCGCGCTCAAGACACGGCGCTGATCGTGTCGCTGGTGCTGGCGTTGTTCACCATCGTTTTCGGCACGCGCAACCTCGACGCCACCGAACACCACCGTGGCATGGTGCTGGCGATCGCGTTCGAATCGCTGGTCAAGCTGTTCGCCTTCCTCGCCGTCGGCGCCTTCGTCACGTACGGGCTGTATGACGGTTTCGACGACCTGTTCAATCAGGCGATGCTCGCCCCGCGCCTTGAGGCGTACTGGAAGGAAACCATCAACTGGCCATCGATGGTGGTGCAGACCGGCGTGGCGATGATGGCGATCATCTGCCTGCCCCGGCAATTTCACGTGACCGTGGTGGAGAACATCGACCCGCAGGATCTGCGACTGGCGAAATGGGTGTTCCCCGCCTATCTGGCTTTGGCCGCATTGTTTGTAGTACCGATCGCCCTTGCCGGTCAGATGATGCTGCCCAGCCACGTGCTGCCCGACTCGTTCGTGATCAGCCTGCCGCTGGCCCAGGCCCATCCGGCGCTGGCGATGCTGGCGTTTATCGGTGGCGCATCGGCAGCGACCGGCATGGTGATTGTCGCCAGCGTCGCACTGTCGACCATGGTCTCCAACGACATGCTGCTGCCGTGGCTGTTGCGGCGCAACAACGCCGAGCGCCCGTTCGAGGTGTTCCGCCAGTGGATGCTCTCGGTGCGCCGCGTGAGCATCGTGGTGATTCTGCTGCTGGCCTACGTCAGTTATCGCTTGCTCGGCTCGACCGCGAGCCTGGCGACCATCGGCCAGATCGCCTTCGCGGCGGTGACGCAACTGGCGCCGGCCATGCTTGGCGCGCTGTACTGGAAACAGGCCAACCGCCGGGGCGTGTTCGCCGGGCTCGCTACCGGGACGTTTCTGTGGTTTTACACGCTGGTGCTGCCGATTGCCGCGCACAGTCTCGGCTGGTCACTGGCGAGCTTCCCCGGCTTGGCGTGGCTGCACAGCAATCCGCTGAACCTGCCGATCACCCCGTTGACCCAAGGCGTGGTGCTGTCGCTGGCGGGTAATTTCACCCTGTTCGCCTGGGTCTCGGTGCTGTCGCGCACGCGCGTTTCCGAGCACTGGCAAGCCGGGCGCTTCATCGGTCAGGAAATCAGCGCGCGGCCTAATGCCCGTTCGATGCTGGCGGTGCAGATCGACGATCTGCTGCAACTGGCGGCGCGTTTCGTCGGCGAAGAACGTGCGCGGCAGAGCTTCATTCGCTTCGCCTACCGTCAGGGCAAGGGTTTCAACCCCAACCAGAACGCCGACAGCGAATGGATTGCCCACACCGAACGCTTGCTCGCCGGTGTCCTTGGCGCTTCTTCGACGCGCGCCGTAGTAAAGGCCGCCATCGAAGGTCGGGAAATGCAGTTGGAGGACGTAGTCCGAATCGCTGACGAAGCCTCGGAAGTGCTGCAGTTCAACCGCGCCCTGCTGCAAGGCGCGATCGAGAACATCACCCAGGGCATCAGCGTGGTCGACCAGTCGCTGAAACTGGTGGCGTGGAACCGGCGTTATCTGGAGCTGTTCAACTACCCCGACGGCCTGATCAGCGTCGGCCGGCCGATTGCCGACATCATTCGCTACAACGCCGAACGCGGTTTGTGCGGCCCCGGCGAAGCGGAAGTGCACGTCGCGCGACGCTTGCACTGGATGCGTCAGGGCCGCGCGCACACTTCCGAACGGCTGTTTCCCAATGGCCGGGTGATCGAGCTGATCGGCAACCCGATGCCCGGCGGCGGATTTGTCATGAGCTTCACCGACATTACCGCGTTCCGCGAAGCCGAACAGGCGCTGACCGAGGCCAACGAAGGGCTGGAACAACGGGTCAGCGAGCGCACCCAGGAACTGTCGCAACTCAACGTCGCGCTCACCGAAGCCAAGGGCAATGCCGAGGCGGCCAACCAGTCGAAAACCCGTTTCCTCGCCGCTGTCAGCCATGACTTGATGCAACCGCTGAACGCCGCACGGCTGTTCTCCGCCGCCCTCTCTCACCAGAACGAAGGCTTGAGCGCAGAGGCGCAGCAGTTGGTGCAACACCTCGACAGCTCGCTGCGCTCGGCGGAAGACCTGATCAGCGATCTGCTGGACATCTCGCGCCTGGAAAACGGCAAGATCAACCCGGACCGCAAAGCGTTCGTCGTCAATGAACTGTTCGACACCCTAGGCGCGGAGTTCAAGGCGCTGGCCCAAGAGCAAAAGCTCACGTTCCGGGTGCGCGGCAGTCAATTGCGCATCGACAGCGACATCAAACTGTTGCGGCGAATCCTGCAAAACTTCCTCACCAACGCTTTCCGCTATGCCAAAGGCCCGGTGCTGCTGGGCGTGCGTCGGCGCAGTGGCGAGTTATGTCTGGAAGTCTGGGATCGCGGCCCGGGGATTCCGGAAGACAAACAACAAGTGATTTTCGAAGAATTCAAACGCCTCGACAGCCACCAGACCCGCGCCGAAAAAGGTCTGGGCCTGGGTCTGGCGATCGCCGACGGCTTGTGCCGCGTGCTCGGGCACACCCTGCGCGTTCGCTCCTGGCCGGGGCGCGGCAGTGTATTCAGCGTGACGGTACCGCTGGCGCGCACGCAAACGCCTGCGGCGAGCGCCACGGTCGAGCCAAACAGCAAAATGCTCAGCGGCGCGCAGGTGCTGTGCATCGATAACGAAGACAGCATCCTGATCGGCATGAACAGCCTGCTGAGCCGCTGGGGGTGCCAGGTATGGACGGCGCGCAATCGCGAAGAATGCGCAGCGATATTGAATGAAGGTGTGCGGCCGCAACTGGCGCTGGTCGACTATCACCTCGACCACGGCGATACCGGCACAGAGCTGATGGCGTGGTTGCGCACGCGCCTGGGCGAGCCGGTACCCGGCGTGGTCATCAGCGCGGATGGACGCCCGGAGACCGTAGCGCAAGTGCATGCTGCGGGCCTGGATTACCTGGCCAAACCGGTGAAGCCGGCAGCGTTGCGGGCACTGCTGAGTCGGTATTTGCCGTTGTAGAAGGTGACCTTGCAGACGCCTTCGCGAGCAGGCTCGCTCCCACAGAACAGCAAAAGCAAGAGCAAGAGCAAGAGCAAGAGCAAGAGCAAGAGCAAGAGCAAAAGATCGCAGCCTTCGGCAGCTCCTACAGTTGGACCGTCGATATCTGAGTGAAATGGTTGGTCGGCAGATTGCCTTCGCGAGCAGGCTCGCTCCCACAAAAGCAAAAGCAAGGCAGCGCAGCTGCCCGCGGCGAAGCCGCCCCACTCAACAATGAGCGCAAGCTCGAGTGCTTTTGATCTTGATCCACCGGCGACGTCGGAAGGCTGAGTGGAGGGATTGATCCGGGCGTGGGAGCGCAGCGACCGTCTGGCGCAGCCAGACACAGCGGAAGGAGGTGCAGCGAAGCAAACCGTAGCCGCTGCGCCCGGATCGATCCCGGAGCGAAGGGACCCGAGCCTGCGAGGGCCGAACGTAGGAGCAAGCCTTTTGGGTTACCTTTTTGGCGTTTGAAAAAGGTGACTCGCCGTAAGGGCGAAACCGCCAGCCGCCATCACCGCAGCAACGGATATGCCCCAAAAATCAGCCCAAAAAAAAGACCTCTTACTCAGGCAACTCAATCAACCCATCAACATCCGTCATCGCCCGCTCCAGCAAATCCGCCGGCAAGCTCTTGCTCGCCCGCGCACCGAGCAACTTCAACTGCTCACTGCGGCTGACCAGATTACCGCGCCCCTCTGTCAGCTTGTTACGCGCTGAGCTGTAAGCCTTGTCCAGTTGCTGCAGACGATTGCCCACTTCGTCCAGATCCTGAATAAACAACACGAACTTGTCATACAGCCAACCCGCGCGCTCAGCGATTTCCCGGGCATTCTGGCTCTGCCGTTCCTGCTTCCACAGACTGTCGATCACCCGCAGCGTGGCCAACAGCGTAGTCGGACTGACGATCACGATATTGCGGTCGAAAGCGTCCTGAAACAGCGAAGGCTCAGCCTGCAACGCAGCGGAAAATGCCGCTTCGATCGGTACGAACAACAAAACGAAATCGAGGCTGTGCAGGCCTTCCAGACGCTTGTAATCCTTGCCGGCCAGACCTTTGACATGATTGCGCAGCGACAATACATGCTGCTTGATCGCGATCTGTCCGAGGGTGTCGTCATCGGCCGCAACATATTGTTGATAGGCCGTGAGGCTGACTTTCGAGTCGACCACGACTTGCTTGTCGCCGGGCAGATAAATGATCACATCGGGCTGGAAGCGTTCACCGTCCGGGCCTTTGAGATTGACCTGGGTCTGGTACTCGCGGCCCTTCTCCAGACCTGCATGCTCAAGAACGCGCTCGAGGATCAGTTCGCCCCAATTGCCCTGGGTTTTCTGGCCCTTGAGCGCGCGAGTCAGGTTGGTGGCTTCGTCGCTCAGACGCAGGTTCAACGCCTGCAAACGCTCCAGCTCCTTGGCCAGCGAGAAGCGCTCGCGGGCTTCGGCCTGATAGCTTTCTTCCACGCGTTTTTCAAAGGACTGGATGCGTTCTTTCAACGGATCGAGTAACTGCCCGAGCCGCTGCTGGCTGGTTTCGGCAAAGCGCTGCTCACGCTCATCGAAGATCTTGCCGGCCAGCTCGGCGAATTGCGCGCGCAGTTCATCGCGTGAGCCTTGCAGGTCGTTGAGACGTTGTTGATGGCTTTCCTGTTGCTCGCGCAGTTCGGCACTCAGCGAGGCCGCGTGGGCGTCGAGGCGGCGTAACTCAGCATCCTTGTTGGCGCGTTCGAGGTTCCAGGCGTGGGAGGCGTCGCGGGCGTCGTCGCGCTCGATCTGCAGCAATTCGACTTCGCGGCGCAGCGCGGCGAGGTCTGCCTGTTTGGCGCCGTTGGCCTGGCCAAGATCGGCGATTTCATCGCGGCTCGCTTCAAGCTGCGCGGTGAGGCCGTCCTGGGCCAGTTGCGCCATGGCCAGGCGCTCCTCGAGCAAGGCCAGATCGGCCTGGGCATTGCTGGCCCGGCGTTGCAGTTGCCAGGCCAGCGCCAGCAGCGGCACCCCTGCTGCCGCAAGACCAAGCAATATGCTGGTCAAGTCCATAGCCATAGCGACTCCTGCCAATCGGATAAAGCCTGAAGGTTAACCAAGGTGTCTGGGCTTGGACAGCTCAGTCTTCGATCAGACCGAGTTCCTGCTGTGCGCGACGGTCGCCGGCGCGGGCGGCCTGACGCAGCAGCTCCTGGCCGATACGCCGGTCACGGGCATTGCCGCACTCACGGCAGATCAATTGGCCGAGACGGCTTTGCGCAGCGACTACACCTTCACGGGCCGGTTGCTTGAGCAGGCGGCCCGCGAGGTGTTTGGCGCTGGGGCTGTCGCTCAGGCGCGGCGCATCGAGCAGCCACTCAGCCACACGTACGGAAAAACGCTTGGGAGCGGTAACAGAGGTCGGATTGGAGGTAACAGAGTCTGATACTGAGCGAAACTTCATAAAGCACTGCGGGACAGATCGGAAGGCGCGCCACTTTACTCTCTTTTTCTTACAGGTAAAGTCGAAAAAAACCCGGCACGCCCGTCCTAGAGCAAGCGCTAGGGACAATCCACAGAAGCTGTGGATAAGTCAGTGGACAACCGCTCTGTGATCCTCGCAAAGCCTTATGGAATGGGGCTCGCAGTCAAACTGACGATTTTTTCACCAACAAAAAAAGACGATATTTTTCATTGACTTAAACTTTTGATACAGGCAGCGACTGGAGTCAGGATCGATGTGACAGTTGCGTTACGCTCTGCGCAACTAATGTGCACAAGTACCTGTGCGCCGGTTATATGCGTGCGCTTTTTGGGGTCATTTTGCGCAGCTGCGAACGACCGAAAGGCTCTGCGAAAAGCATGCACGCCGACGGACGGTGTGACACGACCATTCCGTGCGAAGCTTTTTTCGTCATGGGGTTTGCTTCGCCCGAACGGATCCGTTACTATCCGCGGCGTTAGTACCAAGCTGAAAGTCAATTCCGGTCGAACATCTCCCACGGTCAACTTCCAACAGGAAGACACTGCCGAAAAAAGCGGGAACGACCCCTCGATGGTTTCCAGGTAACTCTTGCGACGACGCTGCCTTTGAACGAAAGCAAAGGGCGTTGCGAAGAACACTTACTCTGACCGAACCAACCTGCAAATTGATCAGGATCTTCACCCCGGGCCCAGAACCTTTGCCCTCGCTGTGATGCCTGTCCTCCTAAGTACCTACCTGCCAGCCCAAGCGCGCTCACTTATCAGCGCTTCAAACTGGCTGCTTTGTTCCAGTCGGGTTCTTCGTTCGATCAATGGTGATCAACGTTACTGGAACGTTTTAACGTTGCACGGTTCTTATCCGTGTCATTTGTAGGAACACCTAATAACTATGTCTACTCAAATCCAGACTCAGGATGCCATTCGCACCCTAACCAACGCTTTTGCTCCAATGAACTGCCTGATCATGGCCGCTCGCAAAGGCTGCTTCAGCTTCACCGTAGTCAATGAACACGGTATCGCTCGTCACAGCGAGCGTCTGTACCCCGATCAATACTCCAGCGCCGAACCGCTGCAGGCCGTGATCGAGCGTACCCGTCAGGCACTGGTTGCCTGAAAGCCGGACAGGCTGCAAAAGCAAAGCCCTGCTGAAAAGCGGGGCTTTTTATTGCCTGATATTTCACTTTTAGCGCAACGCTTCTAAGCATGTTCCGATCTAACGCCCGGTATGCGATGGCGGAAATATTTTAAAAACAGTCCTTTACACGCTGAATATGACACTACACTTCAACTCAAGCGGCTTGACCCGCTTGCGGCGAGCCTGATTCGATCCACTGCTGCCAAAGCCCCTTCAGGACTCGCCCTCAACAACAAGAACCGAGGGTGTTATGGGTATCGCTGCCAGCGAACTGTGCCGCTATGTGATCCGTCCCACATTGATCTATCTGGGACGCCACTGCGCAACCGCCGAATCCCTGCTGCTGGGTATCGCTGCCAGCCAATCCGCCCTCGGCTCTGCCCTGCACGACCGCCGCGGCCACGGCCTCTACCGGATTGCCGAGCATCGCCATCAGGCGCTCTGGGACGATTATCTGGCGCTCGACCCGGAGCGCGCCAGCCTGGTGCGCGGCCTCGCCAGTCAGCATGCATTCCTCAGCGGCCCGCATCTGGAACTGACCGTCAACCTGCGTTACGCCACGGCCATCGCCTGGCTGCTGGTGGAAGAACAGAACCCCACCCTCCCCGCTCCGACCGATCTGCTCGGCATGGCGCGTATCTGGCGCCAGACCTTTCAACCGCAAGGCCGTTTGCGCGACTTTACCTGCGCTTGGCAAACCTGTGTTTCACCGCTGAATCAGGTCGCTTGCTGACCGGGCGGTTTCACAAGTTCTCGCAACAAGTCGCCATTTTGGTCGGATTGTCCTACAAAACCGCTCTAACTCAAGGCTTACAGCTATAGCGCTGGGACGAAAATGTTGGTAATTTTCGCCCCGGTGATCACCAGGAGTTCTAATAATGAAAAAAGTCATGCTCAAAACCACCCTTAGCCTCGCCGTTACCCTTGCCTCCACACAAATCTTCGCGGCAGGTTTTGCCCTCAACGAACAAAGCATCAGTGGGATGGGGACTGGTTTTGCCGGGCGATCTTCTTCTGCCGACGACGCAAGCACTGTTTATGGCAACCCGGCCGGCATGGCGCGCATCAAGCGCGAACAAGTCACCGGCGGCGTCGCCCTGGTCGACGCGCATACCGATATCAGCGATACCAGCTCCAGCCCTAATGGCGGCAGCAACAAGGGCGACATGGTGCCCCTCACTGCCGTACCGATGGGCTTCTATGTAAAACCGATCGATGATCACTGGGCATTCGGCCTCGGTGTGTACGTACCGTTCGGTCTGATCACGGATTACGAAAACGGCTTCGCCGGTCGTTACTTCGGCAGCAAGTCCGAAGTGCAAGTCATCACTTTCCAGCCAACCGTCAGCTACGCCTTCAACGACAAGGTGTCGATCGGTTTCGGCCCGACCATCAACCGTATCGACGGCTCGCTGGAATCCAACCTGTCGATCACCCAGGCACTGCCGGACGGCAAGGTCAAGATCAAGGGTGACGACACCGCGCTGGGCTACAACGTCGGCTTGCTGGTCCAGGCCACCGACACCACCCGTGTCGGCCTGACCTATCACTCCAAGGTCGACTACAAGCTCGAAGGCGACACCAAGGTCAACTACAACGCTCTGGCGCTGGTGGGCGTTGGCGCCAACCAGAAGTACGACGCTTCGTTGAAGATCACCACGCCGGAATCCGTGGACCTGTCGGTCACCCAGGCGATCAACGATCGCTGGAACGTCTACGCCGGCACCACCTGGACCCGCTGGAGCCAACTGGACAAGATCACCGTGAAGAACTCCGGCGTGCAGCCTCTGCTGGCCGGTCAGTTCGGTTCGATCAACGAAGACCAGAACTGGCATGACTCCTGGGCCTATGCCGTGGGTACCTCGTACCAGTTGAACAAGGAATGGGTCCTGCGTACCGGTCTGACCTTCGACCAGTCGCCAACCAATAACGAAGACCGCTCGCCGCGTATCCCGACTGGCGACCGCACCATCTTCAGTATCGGTGCCGGCTGGAGCCCGACCGACGACCTGACCATCGACGTCGCGTACTCGTACCTGAAAGAAGAGTCGGTCAACATCCGCAACGAAAACGCGCGTGGCCAGACTTACGATGCCAAGTATGAAAACTCGGCAAACGGCTTCGGTGTCGGCGCGACATACCGCTTCTGATGCACCGTGGCGAGGCTAACCCCTCGCCCAAGAAAAAGCCCCGCTCTCTTTACAGAGGCGGGGCTTTTTCATGCCTGGGCATCGAACAAACCGGTAGGAGCTGACGAGTGCAACGAGGCTGCGATCTTTTGATCCTGGAGTTTCAAGAACAAAAGATCGCAGCCTCGTTGCACTCGTCAGCTCCTACAGGACCATCACAAGGCTTCAGGGCTTCAGCGGCTTGGAGGCAATGGCCTTTTCGATCGCGGCGATAAACTCGGGATCATCCGGTTTGGTCAAACTGGAAAAACTCGCCACGACCTTGCCCTGCCGGTCGACCACATACTTGTAGAAATTCCACTTCGGCGCATTGCTCTGCGCGGCCAGCACCTGAAACAGATGCGTGGCGTCATCGCCGCGGACCTTCTGCGGCTCGGTCATGTTGAAGGTCACGCCATAGTTGGCGTAGCAGACCTTGGCGGTTTCCGCGCTGTCCTTGGACTCCTGCTTGAAGTCATTCGACGGCACGCCAAGCATTTCCAGCCCCTGATCCTTATAGCGCTTGTTCAGCGCCTCGAGGCCTTCGAACTGCGGGGCGAAACCGCAGAAGCTGGCGGTATTGACCACCACCAGCGGTTTGTCGGCGTACTGCTTGCACAGATCGATGGATTCCTTGGCGCGCAGCTTGGGCAGCGAGCCTTGCAGCAGCTCAGGACAATCGGCGGCCTGGGCCAGGCCAGTCAACGCCATCAGCAACGCGGGAACAGCACACCAGCGCATCAACATGTCGAACTTCCTTGGGCATTCATCAGGCTTCGACGTTACTCGCCACGCTGCGATCTAGCAAATGCTCATGCCCAACTGCATCAGCGCCAGACCGCCGCGTTGCCAGCCCCACCACACCAGCGCCAACAGCGCTGCAGCCAGTGCGGTCAGCGCGAATCGCGTGCAGATCCGGCTCATGCTGCGCTCGCCGCAGCTTGCAGGCGCGCCACCGGACGCTCGCGCACCGGCCAGTTCAACGCCGCCGCGAGCAGGCTCAAGAGAACCGCCACTTGCCAGATCAAGTCATAACTCCCGGTTCGGTCGTACACCACCCCGCCCAGCCAGCCACCAAGGAACGAACCGAGCTGATGGAACAGAAAGACGATGCCACCGAGCATGGACAAATTGCGCACGCCGAACAAGGTTGCCACCGTACCGTTGGTCAACGGCACCGTCGACAGCCACAGGAAGCCCATGGCCATGCCGAACAGATACGCTGTGGTGGTCGTCACCGGCAACCACAGGAACAGCACGATCACCACCGCGCGCAGTAGATACAACGCCGTCAGCAGACGCGGTTTGGACATGCGGCCACCGAGCCAACCAGCGGTGTAAGTGCCGAAGATATTGAACAGTCCGATCAACGCCAGCACCGTAGTGCCGACACTGGCGGGCAGATGCTGATCGACCAGATACGCTGGCAAGTGCACGCCAATGAACACCACTTGAAACCCGCAGACAAAAAAGCCGAACGCCAGCAGCCAGAATCCCGAATGCGAGCAGGCCTCACGCAGCGCTTCGGAGAGGGTTTGTTCGTGGCCGAGAACCGGCAGTGGCTTGTCTTTTAACATGCTCACCAGCGGCACGATCATCGCCACCAGCAGGCCCAGCACCAACAGCGCGGCCGACCAGCCGAGCCAGCCGATCAGGCCCAGCGTGCCCGGCAACATCGCGAACTGGCCGAACGAACCGGCGGCGCTGGCGATACCCATGCCCATGCTGCGTTTCTCTGGCGGCACAGCGCGACCCACAACACCAAGAATGACCGAAAACGAAGTGCCCGAAAGACCGATACCGATCAGCAGACCGGCACTGAGTGACAGAGTCACCGCCGAATCAGACAGGCCCATGCACACCAGGCCCGCCGCGTAGAGGATCCCACCGACCAGCACCACTTTCGCCGCGCCGAAGCGGTCAGCCAGCGCGCCGGTGAACGGCTGCGCCAGGCCCCAGATCAGGTTTTGCAGGGCGATGGCGAAGGCAAACACTTCGCGACCCCAGCCGAACTGCGCGCTCATCGGCGACAGGAACAGACCGAAACCGTGGCGCACGCCCAATGACAACGCCAGGATCAGCGCACTCCCCAGCAACACCCAACCGCACGTACGCCACATCGATGTCATTGTTATTCTCCAGTCGCGGGTATATACCCGCTTGAGCGCGAAAAAACCGCCGTCAGGCCAGTTCGTCGAGCAGTTTGAGCAAGGTTTCGCGCTTCTCGGCACCGAGACGGTCGATCAGCCGCTGTTGCGCCGCTTCCCACGCCGGCAATGCCGCTGCCAGGCGCTGCACGCCGGTTTCAGTGAGGCGCACGATGCGGTTGCGCATGTCCTCGCCTTCGGCCAGCGCCACCAGACCTTCGCCCTCCAGCACACGTAGATTGCGTCCGAGCGTGCTGCGATCCAGGCCCATGGCCTCAGCCAGTTCGGAAATGCTCGGTTGCTCCAGCCGCTGCAGATTGCACAGCAGAGAATACTGGGCAACGTTGATCCCGAAGCCATCGAGAGCGCCGTCGTAATGCCTGCTGACGCCACGCGCGGCGCGACGCAGGTTGGTGCACAAACACTGAGAAGGAAGCATGATGCGTGTATATACCCGCGAGTGTGTTAAATCAAGTTACAGATGAGTTTACTCTGAACATCATTGTTGCCGGTGAGGCCCCTTCGCGAGCAGGCTCGCTCCCACAGGGGATTGCATTTCGAAGGTGGGAGCGAGCCTGCTCGCGAAGGAGCCGGCATCATCTACGCAAATCTTTCAGACCAAAGCGAGCCCCACCAACACTCCCATCTCCAGCAATTCCAGCAACGCCCCTGCCGTATCCCCGGTAGCCCCGCCCAACCGCCGCATCATCAAACGCCGCAGCCAGACAAACCCGACCAGCGAAATCAGCACCGCACCGAAGCCAGCGATCAACACGCAGCCCAAGGCACTCAATCCCAGCACCCACCACCCCACTTTACGCGGCAGATGATCGGCCAGCGCCTGACCCAATCCACCCGCACGCACATACGGCGTAGTCAGAAACAACCCCAACAGCGCCGCTCGCCCGAGCACCGGGACGATGATCAGCGCCAGGGTATGCGCTTGCTCGATCAGCGCCAGCAGCGCGGCGAATTTCAGCAACAACACCAGCACCAGCGTGACCACCGCGATCGGCCCGCTGCGCGGATCTTTCATGATCGTCAGCGTACGTTCACGATCACCAAAACCGCCGAGCCAGGCATCGGCGCTGTCCGCCAAGCCATCGAGATGCAGCGCGCCGCTGAGCAATACCCACACGGTCAACAACAGCGCCGCATGCAGCAACATTGGTGTGCCGCCAAGCAGTAGATTCGAGGCGTAGAGGATCAACCCGAACAGCAATCCCACCAGCGGATAAAACAGCAGCGAACGGCCAAGCTGTTGCGGCTCGGGCATGCCCGGCAGGCGAATCGGCAGGCTGCTGAGAAACTGCAAGGCGATCCACAGCGGTAACATCTCAGTGACCTTCCTTGAGCGCGCCGTCAGCCTCGACCGTCAGCGCAAACAGCGCGCCGTGGCCGACTTCGACATTGAGCAGTTGCTCGCGGGGCAAACCTCGGGCCTGCGCCAGCAACAAACGCATCACGCCGCCGTGGCTGACCAGCAGAATCCGTTCGCCGGCGTAAGCCGCCTGCAACCGCGCGACCGCCGCCAACACCCGCGCGGAAAACGCGCTGACCGGCTCCCCCTGCGGTGGCGTGAAGCCATACGGATCAGCCCAGAACAGCCCCAGCGCTTCGGCGTCCGTTTCCATCAACGCCGCCGCGCTTTGCCCTTCCCACGCGCCGAAATGCAGTTCCTGCAGATCCTTGTCCAGATGCACGGACAGGTTCAATTGCTCGCCAAGTTCGGCGGCGAAGCGCGCGCAACGCTGCAATGGCGAACTGACAATTCGATCCCACGGCCCGCCGTCGACCACCGCTGCACGCATCTGCGTCCAGCCGTTTGCGGTCAGCGCATCGTCGAGGCTGCCGCGCAAGCCGCCGCCGAGTTCCGTTTCGCCGTGGCGCAGCAGATCCAGACGCAGACTCATGCCGGGCGATCCGCGACAGCCGCTTCGGCGAACGTCGCCATTTGTCCGTGCAGGTCACAGGCCAGGCGCAACAACGGCACCGCCAACGCCGCGCCACTGCCCTCGCCAAGGCGCAGGTCGAGTTCCAGCAACGGTTCGGCGCTCAAGGTTTCCAGCACATGACGATGGCCCGGCTCGGCACCGCGATGGCCGAACAACAGCCACTCGCGACAGGCCGGATTCAAGCGCACCGCGACCAGCGCCGCGACAGTGCAGATGAAGCCGTCGACCAGCACCGCAATGCCTTCCTGCGCGCAGGCCAGATAGGCGCCGACCAACGCGGCAATCTCGAACCCGCCGAGATTGAACAGTGTCTGCAAGGCATCGCCACGCTGTGCGGCATGCAGCGCCAGCGCGCGTTCGATGACTTGCGCCTTGTGGCTGACGCCAGCGGCTTTCAGCCCGGTACCGGGGCCGGTCAGGTGCGCTACCGGGCAATCGAGCAAGGCACAGGCCAGCGCACTGGCCGCCGTGGTGTTGCCGATGCCCATTTCGCCGCCGATAAATAACTGGGTGCCGGCGGCTTTCGCGCGCAAGACGCTGTCGCGACCGGCCTGCAAGGCCGATTCGCCCTGTGCCTGAGTCATCGCTGCGCCCTGAGCGAAGTTCGCCGTTCCCGCGCCGATGTTCAGATGGCGCACGCCGGGCAGATTCAGCGTCGGATTCACTGTGCCCAGATCGACCACTTCCAGTTGCGCACCGAGCTGACGCGCCAGCACGCTGATCGCCGCGCCGCCGCTGACAAAGTTGAGCAGCATCTGCCCGGTGACTTCCTGCGGATAAGCCGATACGCCTTCGGCTACCACGCCATGGTCGCCAGCGAAAATCGCGATCCAGACTTGATCCAGCGTTGGCTTGAGCTGACCTTGCAGACCGGCCAGTTGCACGGCCACCGATTCAAGGCGCCCCAGCGAACCGGCCGGTTTGGTCAGTTGCTGCTGGCGCTCGGTCGCTTGCGCGATGATGTCCGAGTTCACGGTTTTGCACGGGTTCAGCCACCAGGTCGGGCTCATAACGCAGGTCCTTTCAAAGTCAGGGGCAGGCCGGCGACGGTCAGGACAACTCGCTGACAACGCTCGGCCAGAGCTTGATGCAGCCAACCGGCTTCATCGACATAGCGGCGAGTCAATTCGCCCAGCGGCACGACACCCATTCCGGTCTCGTTGCTGACAAAAATGATTTCACCCGGCAACGACGCCAGGCAGTCGAGCAGCGCTTCACGCTCGGCGGCGAGACGTTCGGCGTCGTCGAGCATGAGCAGATTGGTCAGCCACAGGGTCAGGCAATCGACCAGCAGGCAGCGCTCGGCGCCAGCGAATTCGCGCAGCACGCGGGCCAGTTCCAGTGGCTCTTCGATCAACGCCCATTCGACCGGGCGGCGCGCGCGGTGATGGGCGACGCGCTGGTTCATTTCGCCGTCGAGCGGTTGGCTGGTGGCGATGTAGGTGACCGCCAGATGGCTGTCGCTGGCGAGTTTTTCCGCCAGACGACTCTTGCCGGAGCGGGCGCCGCCGAGGATCAGTTGGAGCATGGGTTCATCCAAAAATGTGTGGTGAGACAACCGGCCCCTTCGCGAGCAGGCTCGCTCCCACCGTTGATCGCGTCTCCCTGTGGGAGCGAGCCTGCTCGCGAAGAGGCCAGTCCAGACAACTCAAATCCCGCAGAGCTGACGCAACAGCCCGGTATTCAGATGCTTCTCCACCAGATCCGCCAGCCGCTCGATATCGCGTTCGCGCAAGCCGTGGTAATCGACCTCTTGTACATCACTCAGCCCGGCCCAGCGCAGCAACGCCGCGCTCGCCTCGGGGGATTCGAACAAGCCATGCAGATAGGTGCCGAACACCTGACCATCAGCACTTTGCGCACCATCGCAACGACCGTCGTCCAAATGCACCGCCGGATTCTCCAGCGCCGGCCCGCTGGTTACGCCAGCATGTATTTCGTAACCGCTGACTGCGGCGCTTTCCAACGCCAGCCGCCCGCGCACGTTGCGCAATTGCTTCTCGGCTTCGAGTTGGGTTTCGAACGCCAGCAGCCCCAGACCGGCGCTGGAGCCGGCAGCGCCTTCCAGCCCAAGCGGATCGTGCACCTGCTCACCGAGCATCTGCAGACCGCCGCAAATCCCCAGCACCTTGCCGCCGTAGCGCAGATGCCGATTGATCGCCGCATCCCAACCGTTGGCGCGCAGATAAGCCAGATCACTGCGCACGCTTTTCGAGCCCGGCAGGATGATCAGGTCGGCGGCGGGAATCGCCTGGCCCGGGCCGACGAACTGCAGATCCACCTGCGGATGCAGACGCAGCGGGTCGAAGTCGGTGTGATTGCTGATGCGCGGCAGCACCGGCACCACCACTTTCAACACCTGCTCGGCCTTGTCGGTCTGGCGTTGGTCGATGCCGTCCTCGGCCTCAAGGTGCAGGTCCATCACGTAGGGCAAGACGCCGACCACCGGTTTGCCAGTGCGCTGCTCCAGCCAGTCGAGGCCCGGTTGCAACAAGGCGATATCGCCGCGAAAGCGGTTGATGATGAAGCCTTTGACTCGCGCCTGTTCGCTCGGTGAAAGCAATTCCAGGGTACCGACCAAATGCGCAAACACGCCGCCGCGATTGATGTCGGCGATCAGCAAAACCGGGCAATCCACCGCTTCGGCAAAGCCCATGTTGGCAATGTCGCCGGCGCGCAGATTGATCTCCGCCGGCGAACCGGCGCCTTCGACCATTACCAGCGGATACGCAGCGCTGAGTCGCTCGTGCGAGGCGAGCACCGCTTGCATCGCGATAGCCTTGTAATCGTGATAGGCGACGGCGTTCATCGTCGTCACCGCGCGGCCATGAATGATCACTTGCGCGCCGGTGTCGCTGTTGGGTTTGAGCAATACCGGGTTCATGTCGGTGTGGGGTTCGAGAAAGGCCGCTTGCGCCTGCACTGCCTGCGCGCGGCCGATCTCGCCGCCGTCAGCGGTGACTGCGCTGTTGAGCGCCATGTTCTGCGGTTTGAACGGCACCACCGCCACGCCCTGGCGGGTGGCCCAGCGGCACAACGCCGTCACCAAAGTGCTTTTGCCGGCATCGGACGTGGTGCCTTGCACCATCAGAGTGGTCATGGATGGTCCTTGGTGAAAGCTTGCAAAGCCTGTTCGAGACGCAGCGCTTGCGCGGCATCCGCTGGCAGGCCGAAACGCACGCTGCTGTTGTGGCTGAACAGCCGCAGGAGGATGCCGCGCCGGGCGAGGAATTCGTGCAGCGCTTCGGCGTGCTCGGTGATCAGCCACTGAAACAGTGCGCAGCCACCCTGCGGTGCAAAACCGCAACGGGTCAGCAGCGCCGCCAGCCGTTCGCTCGCTTCATCGCTGCGAATCCGCTGACGAGTGTGACCCTCGGTGTCTTGCAGGCACGCCGTACCGAGCACCCGCGTCGGCCCGCTCACCGCCCACGGCCCGACCTGTTCGGCGAGCAGTTTGAGCAACTTGCGCTCGGCCAGAACGAAACCGAGGCGCACCCCGGCCAGACCGAAAAACTTGCCGAACGAACGCAACACCACCAGCCCGACCTGATGCGCATAGGGCGCCAGGCTCAGTTGCGGCGTGTTGTCCATAAACGCTTCGTCGACCACCAGCCAGCCGCCGCGTTGCGCCAGCCGCGCATGCCAGTCGAGCAGGCGTGCCGGGGTCAGGCTGAGGCCGGTCGGATTGTTCGGATTGACCACCACCAATACATCGAGGCTGTCGAGAAAGAACTCGACTTCCTGCTCGAGCACTTCACGGACGATGTAACCGCTGCGCCGCCAGGCTTCGGCATGCTCGGCATAGCACGGCGACAACACGCCGACCTTGCCGGCCCGGCGCAGACGCGGCAGCAACTGGATGGCCATTTGCGAGCCGGCCACCGGCAACACCTGCGCGGCGCCGTAGTAATCGCAGGCGGCCTGTTCCAGACCGTCGTCGGTTTCCGGCAAGCGCGCCCAGGCGCGCAGCGGGATCTCCGGGATCGGGAACGGCCACGGCGCGAGGCCGCTGGACAGGTCGAGCCAGTCGGCTTCGGCAATCCCGTAATCGAGTGCAGCCTTGCGCAACCGGCCACCGTGCTCAAGCATAAAATTCCGCCCCCAGGCAAAGCATCAGCAGCCATAACCATACGCCGTGCTGGACCAATTGCCAGCCACGGTCAATGGAATCGGCATCCGCCGGCGCACCTTCGCCCAGTTGTGGGCGCTCATGCAGTTCGCCGTGATAGATCGCCGGTCCACCCAACTCGACGCCGAGCGCACCGGCACCGGCCGCCATCACCGGGCCGGCGTTAGGGCTGTCCCACTGCGGCGCTTGGGTGCGCCAGCACTTCAGCGCGAGGCGGGTCTTGCCCAGTAGCGCGTAGGTCAACGCCACCAGACGCGCAGGAATGTAGTTCAACACGTCGTCGATTTTCGCCGCCGCCCAGCCGAAACGTTCAAAGCGTTCGTTGCGATAACCCCACATCGCATCAAGGGTATTGCTCAAGCGATACAGGACCACGCCCGGCGCGCCGGCGACGGCAAACCAGAACAGCGCAGCGAACACCGCATCGCTGCCGTTCTCCAGCACCGATTCAGTGGCGGCACGGGCCACGGCAGTGCTGTCGAGTTCATCGGTCTGGCGGCTGACCAGATAACCGACACGCTTGCGCGCCTCGTCCAGATCATCGGCGCGCAACGCAGCCGCGACCGGCGCGACATGTTCGCCGAGGCTGCGCATGCCGAGGGCGCAATACAGCGCGAGAATCTCGACAATCCAGCCCACATAGGGCGCCCAGGAAAATGCGGTGGCGAGCAGAGTCAGCGGCAGCACCGCGAGCACCCACGCGGTCACACCATGGCTGCGCCAGCCACGGCCGCCGGCGTTGAAGCGTTGCTCGATGCGCCCGGCAAAATTGCCGAACGCCACCAGCGGATGCCAGCGTTTCGGTTCACCAAGCAGCGCATCCAGCGCTACTGCGGCGACACTCAGCAACGCCACACTCATTGACTCACTCCCCAATAATTTTCGTACAGCAACTCGTTGAGCGGCCGCGCCTGCGCCCAGCCTTCAAGTACCAGCATCGGCGCCGGATAGAATTCCTTGACCGGGCCGAGACACAACACCGCCAGCGGCTTGGCACCGGCCGGCAACTTGAGCAAATCCGCCAGTGCCTGCGGTTCGAACAGCGAGACCCAGCCCATGCCCAGGCCCTCGGCACGGGAGGCCAGCCACAAATTCTGGATCGCGCAGGACAACGAGGCCATGTCCATTTCCGGCAACGTGCGCCGACCGAAAATGTGTTTTTCGCGATCGTCCATCAGCGCTGCGACCAGCACTTCGGCGCAATCGTTGATGCCTTCGACCTTGAGCTGCATGAACTCATCGCTGCGCTCGCCAAGGGCTTCGGCAGTGCGGATGCGCTCTTCTTCCACCAGATCGCGGATCTGCCCGCGCAGAGCACGATCGCTGATGCGGATGAAGCGCCAGGGCTGCATCAGACCGACGCTCGGCGCTTGATGAGCGGCTTCGAGCAGACGACGCAGCAGTTGCGGCTCGACGCTGCCGCCGGTGAAGTGGCGCATGTCGCGGCGCTCGGCGATGGCCTTGTAGACCGCCGCGCGTTCGGCTTCGGAGAAGGTGTTGTCGGTCATGGCCCTTTCGCGAGCAGGCTCGCTCCCACAGGGTTCAGGTCATCCATTGTGGGAGCGAGCCTGCTCGCGAAGGCGGCCTCACGATCTGGCGCAAACAATGCGGCAATCGCAGTCGGATTCGACGGGAAATAAAAATGCACATAAGAAGCCGTCATCCGCCCCTCGCGATAAACCGCCTCGGCCCCACGCCCGCCATTAGGACTCACCCCCCGGGCAATCGGCGTCAGCTCTGTGGTGGTCAGGGAATGATGATAGGTATGCCCACGCAAGGAACCTTCCGGCAGCTCAACCGCCTGCAACGCCAGCGCCGCCAGACGCTTCTGCATCACCGCCTCGCCCTTGAGCAAACCGACCAGCTCAGCACGGGTGCCTTCCACGTCGGTCAGCGAATCAAGCAGATAAAGCATGCCGCCACACTCGGCGAGCAACGGCTTGCCCGCCGCATGGTGCGCGCGGATCGCCGCCAGCATTGAGGCGTTTTGCGCCAGCGCGACGTGATGCAGCTCTGGATAGCCGCCCGGCAGATACAGGCTGTCCGCCTCGGGCAATCGGGTGTCGCGAATCGGCGAGAAGAAGCGCAATTCGGCGCCCATCGCCCGCAGCAGATCGAGACTGGCGCCATAGGTGAAGGCAAAGGCTTCATCGCGGGCAACGGCGATGCGCACACCTTTTAATAGAGGCTCGGCGGCGATGACGTCAGGCCCGGCGAATTCAACGGCCGGTGGCAGCGCGACCTCGCAACTGCTGGCCAGCGCATCGGCGGCCGCGTCGAGGCGCAGATCCAGATCATTCAATTCGCTGGCCTGAACCAGGCCGAGGTGGCGGCTCGGCAATTCGATACCGGTTTCGCGGGACAGCGCACCGTACCAGCGCAGACCTTCGGTGAGGCTGCCTTCGAGTAATTGCGCATGGCGCAAGGTGCCGACGCGGTTGGCCAGCACGCCAGCGAACGGCAAGTCCGGCTGATACTTGGCCAGGCCCAGCGCCAAGGCGCCAAAGGTCTGCGCCATGGCGGTGCCATCGATCACGCCGAGCACCGGCACACCGAAGTGGCGCGCCAGATCAGCGCTGGATGGCGTGCCGTCGAAAAGGCCCATCACGCCCTCGATCAGAATCAGGTCAGCCTCGGCGGCGGCTTCCCACAACAGCCGGCGACTTTCCTGCTCGCCGACCATCCACATGTCCAGTTGATACACCGGCGCACCGCTCGCGCGCTCGAGGATCATCGGGTCGAGAAAGTCCGGCCCGCACTTGAACACGCGCACCTTGCGCCCCTGATTGCGATGCAACCGGGCGAGCGCGGCGGTGACGGTGGTCTTGCCCTGACCGGAGGCCGGCGCGGCGATCAACACCGCCGGGCAGTGACGTGGTGGCTTCAAAGTTCGACGCCTTTCTGCGCTTTGATCCCGGCCTGAAAGGCGTGCTTGAGCATGCCCATCTCGGTAACCGTGTCGCCCATCTCGATCATTTCCGGCTTGGCGCCGCGACCGGTGACCACCACGTGCTGCATCGGCGGACGCGCCTGCAAATCGCTGAGCACCTGATCGAGATCGAGGTAGCCGTGCTTGAGGGCGATGTTCAATTCATCGAGCACCACCAGACCGATCGAAGGGTCACGCAACAATTCGCGCGAGACTTCCCAAGCGGCGGTCGCCGCGGCGATGTCGCGCTGACGATCCTGGGTTTCCCAGGTGAAGCCTTCGCCCATGACGTGGAAACGCACTTGCTCGGGGAAGCGGCGGAAAAACAATTCTTCGCCAGTGCTGTTGCGGCCCTTGATGAACTGCACCACGCCGCACTGCATGCCGTGGCCCATCGCGCGGGCGAGCATGCCGAACGCCGAGCTGCTCTTGCCTTTGCCATTGCCGGTCAGCACCAGCACCAGGCCACATTCGTCGGGCGAGCTGGCGATGCGTTCGTCGATCACGGCCTTCTTGCGCTGCATGCGCGCCAGATGGCGTTCGTCACGCTCGGGGGAATCAGTCATGGGGGGAGCTCTCCGTTGAGGCTGGATAACGGCGGGCAGGCACAAGAATAGACGGCAAAAAGCCTGGCATCGCCCACCGTGATGCCGCTGAGATGGATCAGGCCGGTCTCCGGGCTCATGAGCGGCGTTTCGCCGGACTGCGCGCCTTCCCGCTTCTTTCGAGGCAGTGGCTCAAGGCGCAGTTTTCACTCATTTACCGTTGCGGGGGCAGCGCCGGGATCGTCGTGGCTTCGCTTGAAGACCACCCTCACCGGCTTCCCTGTTTCACTCTGTCGACGCGGGGCCACAGAGCACCTGAAACAAGCGGCGAAGGTTAGAGGGTTGGGGGTGGAGCGTCAATTGAAGAGGCGCTTTGCGCGCGAATAACTGCCGCTGATCCATTGTGCAGCGGCAATCTTGTGCCAGACTGCGACAAGTGATATCAAAGAGCCATGCTTTTTTTCGAAAGCCCACTACAACAATAAGGATGACGACGATGCAAGGCATGATCATCAGCAACCCGCGCCTGGAATTCCTGCGCCCGGTGCTGGAACGCTGGTTTGACTGTATCGATCGCTACAACACCGTACGCGGCGACAACGACACGCCATATTGGCACGACGAGAAAGCCAATCTCGGCCTGCTCGCGGCAGCGGCGTGGATGGCTGAAATGGTCACGATGAACGACACGGCCACGCGCAAACAGAACGAAGAAGGCGAACGCAATGCTCGCGCCGACCTGCTGATTGCCGGCGCCGAAGACCGCGCGTTCATTCAGGCCACGCAACGCTGGCCACGGGTCAACAACCTCAACCTGACCCAGGCACTGCTCGACATCACCGTTGATGCCAAGCGCATCAGCTACGCCAGCGATCTCAAGCTCGGCTGCCTCTTTGTTGCCCCGCAAAAACCTCAGCACAGCGCCAGCCCCGAAGAATTGCAGGACATGGTCGACGACCTGCAAAAGGAACACACCTGCGCCGTGGCCTGGTATTTCCCCTACGCCTATCGCAAATTGCACAGCGACGCGGGCAACTATCATCCGGGCATCGCCGTGCTGTTCAAGGAAGCCCGCGGTTGAGCAGTTGAACCATCGGGCCTGCGCCCTCCTCTATGTTTAGGAATGCATTCATAGGGAAGATCAGCAATGCGCAAGGCCCAACTCGCTCTTATCATCGCCGTCGCTGGCGGGCTCGCCGCCTGCGGTGAAACCTCCAGCCTGCAAGTCTCCGACGGCACCGGCCCGTCACCGAAACTGCCCGAACCGAACAAGACGCTGATCCCGACAGTCAACATCGCCCCGGCGGTGGGCTGGCCGGAAGGCGCGAAACCGACCGCAGCGGCCGGCACCCAGGTCGCCGCGTTTGCCGAAGGCCTTGATCACCCGCGCTGGCTCTACGTGCTGCCCAACGGCGATGTGCTGGTGGCGGAGACCAATGCGCCGCCCAAGCCCGATGACAGCAAAGGCATTCGTGGCTGGGTGATGAAGAAAGTCATGGGCAAGGCCGGCGCCGGCGTGCCCAGCCCGAACCGCATCACCCTGCTGCGTGATGCCGACCACGACGGCGTCGCAGAAACCCGCACGGTGTTCCTGCAGAACCTCAATTCGCCGTTTGGAATGACGCTGGTCGGCAACGATTTGTACGTTGCCGACACCGACCGCCTGCTGCGCTTCAACTACGAGCCGGGCGCCACCGAGATCAAGACCCAACCGATCAAAGTCGTCGACTTGCCCGGCGGCACGCTGAATCACCACTGGACCAAAAACGTCATCGCCAGCAAGGATGGCAACAAGCTCTACGTCACCGTCGGCTCGAATAGTAACGTCGGCGAAAACGGCCTGGATCAGGAAGAAGGCCGCGCGGCGATCTGGGAAGTGGATCGTGCGACCGGCAATCACCGGATCTTCGCCTCGGGTATCCGCAACCCCAACGGCCTCGCCTGGGAACCTACCAGCGGCGCATTGTGGACAGCAGTCAACGAGCGTGACGAAATCGGCAGCGATCTGGTGCCGGACTACATCACCTCGGTCAAGGACGGCGGCTTCTATGGCTGGCCGTTCAGCTACTACGGCCAGCACGTCGATGTGCGGGTCAAACCGCAGAATCCTGATCTGGTGGCCAAGGCCATCGCTCCGGATTACGCGGTCGGTCCGCACACCGCTTCGCTGGGCCTGACCTTCGCCGATGGCAACCGCTTGCCGGCGCAATTCAAGGAAGGCGCATTCATTGGCCAGCACGGCTCGTGGAACCGCAAACCGCACAGTGGCTACAAGGTGATTTTCGTGCCGTTTACTGGCGGCAAGCCGACCGGGCAGCCGGTGGATGTGCTGACCGGTTTCCTCGACAAGGACGAGAACGCGCTGGGCCGCCCAGTTGGCGTGGTCATCGATCAGCAAGGCGGCTTGCTGGTGGCGGATGATGTCGGGAACAAAGTGTGGCGCGTGTCGGCCAGCAAATAAGCTAAGCGCAACGCAAAAAAAGTGGGAGCGAGCCTGCTCGCGAAAGCGGTTTATCAGTCAAATCATTGTCGACTGACACTCCGCCTTCGCGAGCAGGCTCGCTCCCACATTTAGTTATGCATACGCACTAGGGGTTATGCGCCAGCTGCCCCGGCTGCAACACCCGCTTGGCGCTCAGATACGCCTTCTGCCAATACGCCTTCGACAGGCTATCGAGCTTGACCGTGCCGCCCGTGGCCGGCGCATGCACGAAGCGCCCCTCGCCGACGTAAATCCCCGCGTGACTGACCTGCGAGCCGCCATTGGTGGCGAAGAAGATCAGGTCGCCGGTCTGCAGGCCTTCCTTGCCGACATTCGGCGCCTGCATGACGATCATTTCGCGGGTCGAGCGTGGCAGCGAAATTCCCGCCGCGTCCCGGTATACGAAACCGATCAGACCACTGCAATCGAAACCGGAATCTGGCGTGTTGCCGCCCCAGCGATACGGCGTACCGACCAGGCCGAGGGCACGGAACAACACGTCTTCAGCAACGGGGGAAAAAGCCTGGGAGGGAGCGAACACGATCGGCGCGCGAACCACGGGGGCTGGCGGCGGTGTGCGGCTGGCGCAGGCGCTGAGCAGCGCGGCGCAAAGGATCAAGGTGAGGCGGGCCGACATCGTCATAAGCAGAACATCCTGATCTGGCTGCGGCTTTCTCTGCCGAATGGACAGAAACAAAACCGCCTGCATCATCACGCAGGCGGTTTGCCATCAATATAGATTCAGGATTCTAGCGGCTACGCGGCAAACTTCAAGTAAGACTTTAACTTCACCTTGTAAAGTTTAGGTCTACTCCGTTGCCGTGCCGTTTTGTCGCCGCGAACGCAGCGACATGCAGGTTACTTGCGAGCGGTGACAACGGTCGGCGCCATGGCGAGTGCACGCTTGGCTTCGATGAAAGTCTTGCTCCAGTAGCTGTCACCCAGGCTGTCGATGCGAACACCGCCGCTGCGACGACTGCTGGAGTGAATGAACTGGTTGTCACCCAGGTAGATGCCGGCGTGACTGACACGACCGCGACGACCATTGGTGGCGAAGAACAGCAGATCCCCCGGCTCAAGGTTGCTGCGCGAAACCAGCGGCGCATCAACGTTGATCATTTCGCGAGTGGAGCGCGGCAGGTTCATGCCCGCCTCTTCGCGGAACAGGTAACCGATGAAACCGCTGCAATCGAAGCCGGCTTCAGAGGTACCGCCGAAGCGGTAACGAGTACCGATCAGGGACATACCGCGTTCGAGGATGCTGTCAGCCAGTACAGGAAGCTGATAAGGCTTGCTGCCGTTGAACTGGTTGAGTTCTTTTTCGGTGTCCAGCTCTTCCTGGTAAATAACGGAAGACTGGGCGGTAGCAGAATTCTTGACCTGTTGCGGCGGCTCTTGAACCGGAGAATGAGCAGCACAACCGAATAACAGGGTAACGAGTGCGAGAGGCACGAGGGGTGCGAAGCGCTTTAGCATGGGCACGACCGTGGCTGATAGTTGTAAAGAAGCCGAGACTATGCCCGCTATCGTCCTCATTTGCAAATTCAATCGAACTTTATGTGACTTCCCGGTTTCGCGTTTACATCTAAGCGCGTAACTCGTCTGGCCGGTGAATCGGCGTAGGGACGTGGGTTTTCTGGCGCCCGAAAGCTGGCAAAAGCCCACTACTACCAGCCAAGAGTTTCCTTGAGGAAGGGAATGGTCAGCTTGCGTTGCGCTTGCAGGGACGCCTGATCAAGCTGCTCGAGAAGATCGAACAGCGCGCTCATGCTGCGCGTGCCGCGAGTGAGAATGAAGTGCCCGACTTCATCGGTCAGGTGCAGACCGCGACGGGATGCGCGCAATTGCAGCGCACGCAATTTGTCTTCATCGGAGAGTGGGCGCATCTGGAAGATCAGCGCCAGGGTCAGGCGCGATTTCAGGTCGGCCAGCTTCACTGGCAATTCGCGCGGCGAAGTGGACGCGGCGATCAGCAGGCGCCGGCCGCTGTCACGCAGACGATTGAACAGATGAAACATCGCCTCTTCCCAGTCGGCCTTGCCGGCAATCACCTGCAAGTCATCCAGGCAGACCAGTTCGTACTGCTCAAGGTTGTCGAGGATTTCCACGCCGCGATCCATCAACTCGGCCAGCGGCAGATATACCGCCGGTTCGCCCATCTGCTCGAAGCGCAGGCACGCGGCCTGCAACAGATGCGTGCGCCCGACGCCGTGTTTGCCCCACAGGTAGATCAGGCTCTCCGTCCACCCGGCGTCGGCTTCGCAGAGACGCTCGACATAGCCGAGTGCAGCGGCATTGGCGCCTGGGTAGTAGTTGATGAAGGTGGCGTCGTCACGCAGACGCACACCTAGGGGCAGCTGAATCGGTTTCATGCTGACTGAACAGTTCTCAAAGGAACCGTTAGTGGCCTCTGTGTAAAGTTGGCGAAGTTTATACCCGTGAGGCTGAGCGCACAATGCGACAGACCCCAAGCAAAATCAAAGGTTTGCGTTGACGCAGCGGTTTGATGACAGATTCTCTGGCGCCCTCGCTCGAACGAAACGGACCAGCCCGGCCAAGCGCCGGGCGGCCCGCGCCATCACAGCTCAGGTTCGTCAACGCCGCTGTAGATCCCGGAATCCTTATACAAGTCGTGGACATGACGCACCAGCACCATGATCACCGCCGCCACCGGCAACGCCAGCAGCACGCCGGTGAAACCGAACAGCTCGCCGCCAGCGAGGATCGCGAAGATCACCGCCACCGGGTGCAAGCCGATGCGGTCCCCGACCAGCAGCGGCGTCAGCACCATGCCTTCCAGTGCCTGACCGACCATGAACACTGCAACGATCCCGACCATCGGGTACAGATCGCCCCCGAACTGGAACAATCCGGCGATCAATGCCGCACCGATGCCGATGACAAAACCCATGTACGGCACAATCGCCGCGAGCCCGGCAATCAGGCCGATCAACAGCCCCAGCTCCAGACCGACGATCATCAGGCCGGCGGCGTAGATTACGCCCAGCGCAACCATCACCAGCAACTGCCCGCGCACAAACGCGCCGAGCACTTCGTGGCACTCCCCCGCCAGCGCAACCACGCGCTCTTCGCGATCACGGGGCAACAGGCTGCGGATCTTGCCCATCATCACGTCCCAGTCGCGCAGCAGATAGAAGCTCACCACCGGAATCAGCACCAGATTCGCCAACCAGCCGATCAGCGCCAGGCTCGAGGCCGTCGCCTGACTCAGCACCACGCCGACGATGTCGGTGGTCTGGCCCATGTGCTCGCTGATCGCAGCTTTGACTTTATCGAACTTCCAGAAGCCGTCCGACAAACCAAGCTTCGCTTGCGCCCACGGCACAGCGGTGTGCTGCAACCAGTCGAGCATCTGCGGCGCCAGCTCGTACAGACGCAGCAACTGCTTGGCGAGCATCGGTACCAGCACCAGCATCAACGCCGTGACGATCAAGGTGAACAAGGCAAACACGGCAATCACGCCCCAGGTTCGCGACAGCCCGAGCCGCTCCAGACGATCCACCAGCGGATCGAACAGATAAGCCAGCAACAACGCGACCAGAAACGGCGTGAGGATCGGATGCAGCAACCATACAAACGCGCAAAGCAGGACTACCCCACCGAGCCAGAACCAACGCCGCGTATCGGCCATTTACCACTCCTGATGCTTCTATATAAGGAAAGACTTACCAGCGAAACCGCAACGACGGTGCCGCCGCTGCCGGGGCTGGCGCTGGCGCTGCAACCGCAGGCGTACCATCCGCCGCTGGCTGGGCAGGCGCCACCGGAACCGGCGCTTCGGCCGGCAGCTCCTGCAACTTCGCCAGCGACAATTGCGCGCGCAACTGATCGGCGCTGCCATTGAGCCGATAGACGATCCGATCGCCCTGCACGCTTTGCAGACGCACGCCGAACGGTTCGAGTAACCGCAGCAGCGCCGCATAATGCTCCAGATTCATGCCCTGCACTTCCAGCGTCTGCTGACCCGATGCGCCGGGTTTGGCGACGAATCGCGGCGCCAGACGCTCGGCCACCGCCAGCATCACCGCATCGGCAATCGCAGCCTGATCGGCGCCCTGCACGCTGCCGGCCTCTTTCTGATCACCGAGCCACAAGCGCCATTTTGCCTGCCACTGTCCGCCCTCTTCGCGGGCATGCACCGCCAGCAAGGCGTCGGCGTTGTAGCGCTCCGAAGCACTGCGCAAGGGCGCGGGGTCAGCGCTTTCCAGCGCGGGTGCGGTGGCAACCAATTGCTCGCTGAGATCAGCCAGCGGCAAGCGCAGTGGCAAACCGCGATGTTGTGCGGCCGTGCGCAACGCTGAGGCTGCGGTTTGACCGTCACCGACCAGGCTCGCACCTTCAGTTGAATCGTTCAGCCACCAGCCGAGGATCGACGGCCGACTGGTGCCCCACACCGGCAACCCGGCCCGGCGCAAGGCCTGCTCGGTGGTTGCCGGATCGAAATCGACTTTCAGCACTTCCGGTGGCCCGGCATCGAAACCGAACTGGCTGATGATCTGCTGCGGGTCCTTGCGGATCGGCGCCAGCCCCGGGTTCTGCGCGGCTTTCGGGTCGCCGGTCAGGCGCAGCACCAGGGTATCGAGCGCTGCCTGCGTGGCGCGATCGCGCTCTTCCGGCGCCTGGCCGTTGACCGGCTGACGCACCTGATACAGGCCTTTGAGGTTTTCGGCATGGCTCGCCAGGCTGACCAGCGTCAGGCAGCCTACAAATAACAATTTACAAAAACGCATGGAAAATTCCCGTCGACAGGAGCGGCTGGAACACGCCGCGTGAACCGGTTGAGCAAGGCTGTGACCCCCACCTCTTGCAAAACATTCACACGGTGGCGGTAAGTTTTTGCACAGTCCTAACGATAGACGGTTAATCGCCACACCTTATACAGGCAGTCATACCCTGCGATTGCAAAAAATTTCCGCCGATATGGCCCTGCCCGTCGGTGCGAGGATGGCCGCTGCCCCTCAAGCCTGATAAAATCGCGCGCCTTCGCAGACCGGCAACAGCCGGGCCCCTCGAAACTCGCGTGAGGCGATCGCCCATCGAGTTCGATGTTCCCGCTGAACTCGGTCGTTACCCCCTGAATCCCCTCCCCTAAAGGCCTGGATCATGAGCAAGCAACCCTCCCTGAGCTACAAGGACGCCGGTGTAGACATCGACGCCGGTGAAGCATTGGTCGAACGCATCAAGAGCGTCGCCAAGCGCACTGCGCGCCCGGAAGTCATGGGCGGCCTGGGCGGTTTCGGCGCCCTCTGCGAAATCCCGGCCGGCTACAAGCAGCCGGTGCTGGTCTCCGGCACCGACGGCGTCGGCACCAAGCTGCGTCTGGCGCTGAACCTGAACAAGCACGACAGCATCGGCATCGACCTGGTCGCCATGTGCGTCAACGATCTGGTGGTGTGCGGCGCCGAGCCGCTGTTCTTCCTCGACTACTACGCCACCGGCAAACTGAACGTCGACACCGCTGCCCAGGTTGTCACCGGCATCGGCGCTGGTTGCGAACTGTCGGGTTGCTCGCTGGTCGGCGGCGAAACCGCTGAAATGCCAGGCATGTACGAAGGCGAAGACTACGACCTGGCCGGCTTCTGCGTCGGCGTCGTGGAAAAAGCGGAAATCATCGACGGCTCGAAAGTCGCCACCGGTGACGCCCTGATCGCCCTGCCATCGTCCGGCCCGCACTCCAACGGCTACTCGCTGATCCGCAAGATCATCGAAGTCTCCGGCGCCGACATCGAAAACACCCAGCTCGACGGCAAACCGCTGACCGACCTGCTGATGGCCCCGACCCGCATCTACGTCAAGCCACTGCTCAAGCTGATCAAGGACACTGGCGCTGTGAAGGCCATGGCCCACATCACCGGTGGCGGCCTGCTCGACAACATCCCGCGCGTGTTGCCAAAAGGCGCGCAAGCTGTGGTTGACGTGGCAAGCTGGACTCGCCCGGCCGTATTCGACTGGCTGCAAGAGAAAGGCAACGTTGATGAAACCGAAATGCACCGCGTGCTCAACTGCGGCGTCGGCATGGTCATCTGCGTGGCTCAGGAGCACGTCGAAGTGGCCCTGAACACCCTGCGTGACGCCGGCGAGCAGCCTTGGGTCATCGGTCAGATCGCCGTGGCCGCCGAAGGCGCTGCGCAGGTCGAGCTGAAGAACCTCAAGGCTCACTGATGCCAAAGTCCTGTGATGTCGTGGTGCTGTTGTCCGGCACCGGCAGTAACTTGCAGGCTCTGATCGACAGCACGCGGACCGGCGACAGCCCGGTCCGCATCGCTGCGGTGATTTCCAACCGCGCCGACGCCTACGGCCTGCAACGCGCCCGCGACGCGGGTATCGCCACCCGCTCGCTGAATCACAAGGCATTCGAGGGCCGCGAGGCCTTCGATGCCGCGCTGATCGAACTGATCGACCAATTCAACCCCGAACTCGTGGTACTGGCCGGCTTCATGCGCATTCTCAGCGCTGATTTCGTGCGTCACTACCAGGGTCGCCTGCTCAACATCCACCCGTCGCTGCTGCCCAAATACAAAGGGTTACACACTCATCAGCGCGCGCTGGAGGCCGGCGATACGGAACATGGCTGCTCCGTGCACTTCGTCACCGAGGAACTCGATGGCGGACCACTGGTCGTACAAGCAGTATTACCGGTAGAGTTGCACGACACGCCGCAAAGTCTGGCGCAACGAGTCCACGCCCAGGAACACCTGATCTATCCGATGGCAGTACGCTGGTTTGCCGAAGGCAGGCTGACACTCGGTGACCAGGGTGCTTTACTCGACGGTCAGCCACTCGCCGCCAGCGGCCACTTGATTCGACACTAGGAGATATTATGCGTCGCGCCCTGCTCTTCGCTTGCGCTCTGCTCGCCCTGCCCTTCGCGCAGGCAGCGGACCTTCAACCGTTCTCCGCCAGCTACACCGCCGACTGGAAGCAGCTGCCCATGAGCGGCACCGCCGAACGCAGCCTGACCAAGGAAGCCGACGGCGTCTGGAAGCTCAGCTTCAAGGCCTCGATGATGATCGCCAGCCTGACTGAAGAAAGCACCCTGAAGCTGGACAAGGACACCCTGCTGCCGCAGTCCTACCACTTTGAACGCGGTGGTCTGGGCAAAGCGAAAAAAGCTGATCTGGACTTCGACTGGGCCAATAAACTGGTGACCGGCACCGACCGTGGCGACGCGGTGAAGATCCCGCTGAACCGTGGCATGGTCGACAAGTCGACCTATCAACTGGCGCTGCAGCACGACGTTGCCGCCGGCAAGAAAAGCATGAGCTATCAGGTGGTTGATGATGGCGAAGTCGATACCTACGACTTCCGCGTGCTGGGTTCGGAAAAGGTCGACACCAAGGCCGGCCAGATCGATGCGATCAAGGTCGAGCGCGTGCGCGATCCGACACAAAGCAAACGCATCACCGTGCTGTGGTTCGCCAAGGACTGGGATTACCTGCTGGTGCGCCTGCAACAGGTCGAGACTGACGGCAAGGAGTACAACATCATGCTCCAGGACGGTACGGTCAACGGTAAGACTGTCAAAGGCAGCTGATCCGTCGCAAGAACAGAGAGCCCCGCGAATGCGGGGCTTTTGTTTATCTGTTCGATGATACTGCGCGGCGGCCCTACCCCTCACCCCAGCCCTCTCCCGAGGGAGAGGGAGCCGACCGAGGTGTCTGCCGCTAACCATCGACCTGAGAAACCGAGTCGAATATGGATTCCAAAGCATCGCACGATTAGTCCCCTCTCCCTCCGGGAGAGGGTTAGGGTGAGGGGCTTTTGAAGGTCAAACTCACACCGAAAACCGCGCCACCATCCCGTTCAGATCCACCGCCAACTTCGACAACTCCTGACTCGCCGCACTGGTCTGATTGGCCCCCGCCGATGTCTGCATCGCCAGATCACGAATATTCATCAGGTTGCGATCCACCTCCCGCGCCACCGCTGCCTGCTCTTCCGAGGCGCTGGCGATGACCAGATTGCGCTCGTTGATCAAGGTAAACGCCGAGGCAATTTCCTCCAGGGCCGAGCCTGCGCTCTTCGCCAGCTCGAGGGTCGAGCGCGCCCTTGAGTTGCTTTGCTGCATCGAACTGACCGCTGAATCGGTGCCCTGCTGGATCCCGCCGATCATTTGCTCGATTTCCTGGGTCGACTGCTGGGTGCGATGCGCCAGCGCCCGCACTTCATCTGCCACTACTGCAAAACCACGCCCGGCATCACCGGCGCGCGCGGCTTCGATCGCGGCGTTGAGGGCGAGCAGATTGGTTTGTTCAGCGATCGAGCGAATCACGTCCAGCACTTTGCTGATGCCATGAACCTTTTGCGCCAGCGCCTCGACCTGCGCGGCATTATTGGTGACATCGCCAGCGAGAAACTCGATCGACGTCACCGTCTGCTGCACTTGCTCGCGCCCTTGCCGGGCGATGCGGTCGGACTCGCGGGAGGCTTCGGACGTGGCCACGGCGTTGTTCGCCACCTCTTCCACCGCTGCTGTCATCTGGTTGACCGCAGTGGCGGCCTGTTCGATTTCCTGGCTCTGCTGATGCAGGCCGCGAGTGGCGTCTTCGGTGACACTGCTGAGTTCTTCGGCTGCCGAGGCCAACTGCGTTGACGACTCGGAGATGCGCCGGATCGTGTCGCGCAGATTGTGCTGCATGCTTTTCAACGCTTGCAGCAGACGCGCCGGCTCGTCTTTGCCAGTGATGTGAATGTCACCGGTCAAATCCCCACCGGCCACCACCTCGGCCACGCTGAGCGATTGCGACAATGGCACGACGATGCTGCGCGTCAGCAGCAACGCCAGGCCGACGGTAATCAGCGCAGCCATGGCGATCATTACTGCGACCCATAGCCGCGATTGCTTGAACACCAGTCGCGCGGCCTCAGTGGCCAGACCGGCATTCTGTTTATTCAACTCGACCAGCTCACGCAAAGTGGCGGCGATTTCATCGGCCAGCGGGCTCATCTGATCATTGAGAATCGTCGAAGCTTCAGCGATCCGATTCTGCGCCGACAGCTGTAGGACTTGTGCCTGAAGCTCAAGGTATTTGTGCTCGGTGCCCTTGAAGCGTTCGAACAATACGCGCTCTTCAGGCAGCACGATCAGACCGTCATAACGCTGCTGCGCTTCGCTCAAGCCACTGCGCAGCTCGTCGAGCTTGGCGACATTCTGCTCCAGTGCCTTGGGGTCACGGTTGAGCAACAGGCGCATGGTCAGCGCACGCAGGCGCAGCATGTCCTGACTCATTTCACCGACCGCCATCACGCTTGGCAGCCAGTTGTTGTCGACTTCATCGGACTGCGCTCGCATGTTCGACATTTGCAGCAAGGCGAACGCGCCGAGGGCAAACACCATCAGGGCCAGCAGGCCGAAACCGAGACCGGCGCGCGGGGCAATATTGAGACTACGGATATTCATCACTCTGGCTCCTTCCAAAAGCGCTGCATCAGCCTGCAGCGGGGTGCTTTAGAAGGTATCGGCATTGCCGTGAAATTGCGTAAGACGAAAAAGCGATAGGCAAACGAGCGGCTAGTCCGAACTCATGGCTTTGACGTTTCAGCGCGGAGCAGCGGGTTTTTCTGTGTTGCGCGGCAGTATTGCCAGGAAGTTATCGCGCGCGACTTTGCGCGCCACCCCTTCCGGCAGCGCATCGAGAAACGGCTTGTAGCTGTGCATTTCCTGACCAAGCTTGTTGAACCGTCCTACCACGTCAGAGCCGAGCATGAAGCGCTCGGGATACTTTTCCACCAGCGCCAGCCATTCGGCGCGCGGCTTGCCCTGCTCGTCCAGCAGATACGGCGTGAGCATGCTCCACGACAGGTCGATAAACAGATTCGGATAAGCCTCAAGCATGCGCGTCAGGGTTGGCAGGAGAAACGGCAACTGGGTCTGATGCCGATGGATCTCGGCGCTGGTGCCGGCATGCGCCCAGATGAATCGCGTGTGCGGATGGTTGCGCAGCGGCTCTTCGACTTCCTTCAGGTACAGCGGATTTTTCTCACGCTTGGAAGTGATGTTGGAATGCAGCATCACCGGCAGATCGTTTTCCGCAGCGAGGTGATAGATCTTGGTCATTGCCTCGTTGTTGGCTCGGGGCGTGTCGCCGGAGGTCAGCGCCGTCAGGTCATCGTGCCGGGTGAACACCTCGCCGATGCCCTGCCACAACCCCGGATACAGGTCGAGCATGCGCTGGATGTGCGCGGCGGAATTCTTGTCATTGGGATTGAAGCCGGACAGGAACGGATGAAAGTACTGGCGCTGCTCCGGCGCAAGTTTTTCCACCGCGTCGGCAATGATCACATCGGTGGCGCTGTACCAATAGGCATCGGCGTCATCACCGGCGTAATAACGCGGGCGCTTGGGTTCGTCTTCATGCCATTTCTTCGCCACGGGAATGCCGGAAATCATCACGTGCTCGATGGAATTGTCCTTCATGGCCGTGAGCAATTTCTGCATGCCGGCGCTTTCCTGGAAAAAATCCACGTAATGCAGGTGCGCATCGCTGTAGGTGTATTCGCGGGCACTGGCGCTGCCAGCGAACAGCAGCAGACAGGCAAGACTCAGACGAGACAAGGACACAAGTAATCTCCGGCAGATGGGCATAGCCTAGACCGCGCCCGAACGACAAGGGTTCAGCCCTGCCGAAAAGCGGAACGCCCACTGCTGCGAATGCTCTATAACTGCAAGGTCTGTTTTGTTCGAACGATTTTTCCTGCCGCCTGTGAGGTTTCCATGACTGTTACCGTCAATACCGTCTCTGCCGAAGGTTTTCGTCACACCGTCCAGATCAACGACCACGAATTGTTTGCCGATGTACCGAAAAACGCTGGGGGTGAAGGCACCGCGCCAGAGCCACACGACTACTTCGACGCCGCGCTTGGCGCCTGTAAAGCGCTGACCCTGAAGATGTACGCGAAGAAAAAAGACATCCCGCTGACCGGCGTGGGAGTCGAAGTGAAGCGCGACAACAGCCAAGAGCAGAAAGGCAAATACGCCCTGCATGTCACCCTGACGCTCAAAGGCGTGCTGACTGACGCCCAGCGCGAGGAACTGCTGCGTGTGGCCGATCGCTGCCCGATTCACAAATTGATGACCACCAGCGAAGTCAGTATCGAAACCCACGCACCACAAGGCTTCGACAGCCAATAATCCTCCTGATGCCAGCGGCGGGTTATGCTTCTGGCATCACCCGCTCAGCCTGGAATGCACCATGGACACGCCACTCCTGATCATCCGCCCGCGCGCCGAAGACGTCGAAGGTCAGCCGATCCTGCGCCCGCTGCCGTCAGCCAAATGCCGCAACGTCGGGCCTTTCGTGTTTTTCGACCACATGCTCGAGACGATTTATCCGACGGGTAAAGGCATGGATATCCGACAGCATCCGCATATCGGTCTGTCGACGCTTACCTACTTGTTCGAAGGGCAATTGCAGCACAAGGACAGTCTGGGCTCCGATCAAGTGGTCGGCGCCGGCGATGTCAGCTGGATGACCGCTGGCAGCGCCATCGCCCACGTCGAGCGTACGCCTGCGCCACTGCTTGCCGAGACCTTCACCCTGCACGGCCTGCAAGTCTGGCTGGCCTCGCCCAAGGCACACGAAGAAGGCCCGGGGCATTACAGTCATCACCCGGCAGCGACGTTGCCGGTCAGCGATAACCTCGGCGTGCAGATTCGCATGATTGCCGGGTCAGGCTTTTGCCTGGAATCGCCGGTGCCGGTGCTTTCTCCTACGTTGTATGCGGAAGTGAAGATGCAGACCGCGACCACATTGCTGATTCCGGCCGAGCATGAAGAACGCGCGGTGTATGTGTTGAGCGGGGATGCGCAGTTGAATGGCGAGGCGATCGAGCCGCATGCGCTGGTGGTGTTGCCGGTTGGCGAAGAGATGAGCCTGTTTGCCGAAACCGATGTACACGCCGTGGTGTTCGGCGGCGCGGCGCTGGATGGGCCGAGACGGATCAACTGGAATTTTGTTGCAAGCGATCCGGCGGCGATTGATGAGGCACGGCGCAAGTGGGCGGCCGGGGATTGGCCGACGGTGCCGGGGGAAGTCGAGCGGATCGAACTACCGCGCTAGGCCGCTTACCCTCACCCCAGCCCTCTCCCAGAGGGAGAGGGAGCCGACCGAGGCGTCTTGCGTTATACATCGACCTGAAAAGTCTCGGCGATTATGGATTCGCCTATTCACGTTCAGGTCGACGCCACTCCCGAGCAACCCCCAATCAGTCCCCTCTCCCAGAGGGATAGGGAGCCGACCGAGGCGCCTTGCTTTATACATCGACCTGAAAAATCCCGGCGATTATGGATTCGCCTATTCAAGTTCAGGTCGACGTCACTCCCGAGCAACCCTCAATCAGTCGCCTATCCCAGAGGGATAGGGAGCCGACCGAGGCGTCTTGCGTTATACATCGACCTGAAAAGTCTCGGCGATTATGGATTCGCCTATTCACGTTCAGGTCGACGCCACTCCCGAGCAACCCTCAATCAGTCCCCTCTCCCTCCGGGAGAGGGCTAGGGTGAGGGGCTTTTCGCTTTTAACCGTTGAACACTTCATCCAGCAAATCATGCATCGACTTGAACGCGCGCTTGGCGGTCTTTTCGTCGTACATCATCTTGCCCGGCACATTGGCGTGCGGATCGGTAAAGGAGTGCACCGCGCCGCCGTAGCTGAGCAGTTGCCAGTCGACCTTCGCCGCGTTCATCTCATCTTCGAATGCCGGCAGTTGCTCTTTCGGCACCAATGGATCGGACGCGCCATGCAGCACCAGCACCGAGCCCTTGATGTTCTGCGCATCCGCCGGGTTCGGCGAATCCAGCGTGCCGTGGAACGACACCGCCGCTTTTACCGGCGCGCCGGTGCGAGCCAGGTCCAGCGCACAGCAACCACCGAAGCAGAAACCGAACACCGCCAGTTTCGAGGTATCCACTGCCGCTTCGCCCTGGCTCTGCAATTGCTCGAAAGCCACTTGCAGACGTTTGCGCAACAGCGCGCGGTCGTCCTTGAGCGGCATCATCGCTGCCAGCGCCTCATCAGCGTTCTGCGGACGTACGCTCTGGCCATAGACATCCGCAATCAGCACCACGTAACCCTTGGCCGCCACGGCTTTGGCGATGTCTTCAGCACCGGCGCTGACGCCCATCCAGTTCGGCGCCATCAGCAAACCCGGGCGCGCAGCCTTGTGCTCGGCGTCGAACGCCAGGCGACCTTCATAGGTCTGGCCGTCAATCTGATAGACCACGGAACGTACAGTGACTTGGCTCATTTCTGACTCCTGATTGTGTAAACACCAGAATGAAAAAACCCGCCGAAGCGGGTTTTTCCTACAACGTGATCAAACCGACAGTTCAACCAGCAGCTTGTTCAGACGGCGCACATAAGCGGCCGGATCCTTCAAGCTGTCGCCCGCCGCCAGGGCGGCCTGATCGAAGAGGATGTGCGACAGATCGCCAAAACGCTCTTCGCTCTGCTCGCCATCGAGTTTCTCGATCAGCGGGTGGCTCGGGTTGAACTCGAAGATCGGCTTCGAATCCGGGACTTTCTGCCCGCTGGCTTCGAGAATCTGGCGCATTTGCAGACCCAGATCCTGTTCGCCGATGGCCAGAATGGCCGGCGAGTCGGTCAGACGATGGGACACGCGAACTTCAGCCACGGAATCACCCAGCGCAGTTTTCAGGCGCTCGACCAAACCCTCTTTGGACTTGGCGACTTCTTCAGCGGCTTTCTTGTCCTCTTCCGAGTCCAGATTGCCCAGATCGAGGTCACCGCGCGCCACGTCGACAAAAGTCTTGCCGTCGAATTCGCTGAGGTAGCTCATCAGCCACTCGTCGATGCGATCGGTCAGCAGCAGCACTTCGATGCCTTTCTTGCGGAAGACTTCCAGGTGCGGGCTGTTCTTGACCTGCGCGTAGGTTTCGCCGGTGAGGTAGTAGATCTTGTCCTGACCTTCCTTGGCGCGGGCCAGGTAGTCAGCCAGACCGACAACCTGCTCGCCGTCGTCGCCCTGGGTCGATGCAAAACGCAGCAGACCGGCAATTTTCTCTTTGTTGGCGAAGTCTTCTGCCGGGCCTTCTTTCATGACCTGACCGAAGTTTTTCCAGAAGCCCTTGTATTGCTCAGGCTCGTTCTTCGCCAGTTTTTCCAGCATGTCGAGCACACGCTTGGTCAGCGCGGTTTTCATCGAATCGATGATCGGGTCTTTCTGCAGGATCTCACGCGACACGTTCAGCGACAGGTCGTTGGAATCGACCACGCCTTTGATGAAGCGCAGGTACAGCGGCAGGAACGACTCGGCCTGATCCATTACAAACACACGCTGCACGTACAGCTTCAGGCCCTTCGGCGCTTCACGCTGGTACAGGTCGAACGGCGCGCGGGCCGGCACGTACAGCAGCGAGCTGTACTCAAGCTTGCCTTCAACCTTGTTGTGGCTCCACGACAACGGATTCTCAAAGTCGTGAGCGATGTGTTTGTAGAACTCCTGGTATTCCTCGTCTTTGACTTCAGTGCGCGGACGGGTCCACAGGGCGCTGGCACGGTTGACGGTTTCCCATTCAACGGCCGGAGCCTCTTCGCCTTCGGCCGGAGTGACTTCCTTCGGCAGTTCGATCGGCAAAGCGATGTGGTCGGAGTACTTCTTGATGATGTTGCGCAGACGCCAGCCATCCGCGAATTCGTCTTCACCGGATTTCAGGTGCAGGACGATGCGGGTACCGCGCTCTGGCTTGTCGATGGTGGCGACTTCGAACTCGCCCTCGCCTTTCGACGACCAGTGCACGCCTTCGCTGGCGGCAGTGCCGGCGCGACGGCTATATACATCAACCTTGTCGGCGACGATGAAGGCCGAATAGAAGCCGACACCGAACTGGCCGATCAGGTGCGAATCTTTCTTCTGATCGCCGGACAGGTTTTTCATGAAATCGGCGGTGCCGGATTTGGCGATGGTACCCAGGTGGGTGATCACATCGTCACGGTTCATACCGATACCGTTGTCTTCGAGGGTGACGGTCTTGGCGTCCTTGTCGAAGCTCACACGGATTTTCAGGTCAGCGCCACCTTCGAGCAACTCAGGCTTGGCCAGGGCTTCGAAGCGCAGCTTGTCGACAGCGTCAGAGGCGTTCGAGATCAATTCGCGAAGGAAAATTTCCTTATTCGAATACAGCGAATGGATCATGAGGTGCAGCAGCTGCTTTACCTCGGTCTGGAAGCCCAGGGTTTCCTTTTGAGTTTCCACACTCATGGTCATCAAACTCCAATCAGATGGCAGTGGCCGCGACCCGAAATGGTCTGCGGCGGGTTGTCATCTGAGTTGGGGGCGCTGTTCAGGATTTCAAGGGCTCATCAATTTTGAAGTGCGCGCGGGCGGTGGCGATCGGTTCGCCCTCGGTACTCTGCCACGCCGTGACCGCAACGTTGGCCACGCGACGCCCCTGACGGCAGACCTGACACCTGGCCCACGTGTCGCGAAACTGCCCGGCGCGCAGGTAATCGAGGGAAAAATCGATGATCTTCGGCACGCCCGGCGTGCCGGTAAAAATCAGCAGATGCAGGGCCGCGGCCAGCTCCATGAAGCCGGCAATCACCCCGCCATGGATCGCCGGCAATAAAGGGTTACCAATGTTGTCCTTGTTCGCCGGCAGCTTGAACAAGAGCTCATCGCCAACCCGCGAACATTCGATACCGATCAGCCCGGCATAAGGAATCAACGCCAGCAGCGGCGCGTAATCGCCCTGCGCGTGGGCCTGCTGCAGCTGCTCCCTGAGATCGTTGCTCATTGGCTCGCTCCCTTGATCGCGCCCGCGAAACCTTTGCTGCCCTTCAAGCCGATGCCCATGCGCATGAATGTGCCGACGACGTGGGCAATCGGTTGCTCGGGATCGTCCTGGTAGGCAAAACCACGGGCAAAGATCACGTCGGTGGTGACGCGGTAGCACTGGGCAAAGCCGTACACCGCTTTGTTCGGTTCAGCGGCGTGCATGTAGTCGATGCGCAGACCGAGGGTCGGACAGACTTCGAACTCCGGCAGCACGCACAGGGTCGACATGCCGCATGCAGTGTCCATCAGTGAAGTGATGGCACCGCCGTGGATGACTCCGGTTTCGGGATTGCCGACGATTTTTTCGCTGTACGGCAGGATCACCGTCAGCCCTTCGCTGGAGGCACTGTGCACCTGCAGACCGAGGACCTGACAGTGGCGCAATGCCGATAAAAAGCGCGTCGCGCGCTCAAAAACGGGGTTTTCGGCCATGTGATAATTACTCGCGTTTGGGCCTTGTGCCAGTAGTGAGAAAAGCGGCAAAAGTTCCGTGATAAAACAAACTTATATATCTGAAACAATTGAGGAACTTAACCCGTAGCGCCGAGTTCTTAAGGCCAGTAGTTATTTTCCATAAGGAGATACACCCCATGCGTAAGACTTTAGCTGTTGCCTTGATGTTGACCGCTTCCCTCGGTCTCGCTGCCTGCGATAAAAAATCCGAGGACAAAGCTCAAGATGCCAACCAACATGCTGAGCAAGCTCAGCAAGACATGAACAAAGCTCAGGATAAAGTGAACGACGCAGCAAAAGAAAACGCCGAAGCTGCCAAAGCTCAGGCTGAATCGAACGCCGCTGCTCAAGAAGAAGCCGCCAAAAAGCAATAAGCTTTATGGTGTGAAAGAAAACCCGCCAAGTGCGGGTTTTCTTTTGCCTGCGATTTACCGGTTATAGCAACACGGTTCTAAAAGTCGGACTAATCATCAGCAACAACGAACAGATGAAGCCAACTAGCCACATCAGGCTGCGCAACTTCGCCAGATCGGCCAGATAGAACCACAGATAGAAAATCCGCGAGATCACGAAGATGATCGCCAGCGCATCGATCAGCCAACCCGCGGTTTGCGTGGTATGCGCCATCAGCACGCCGATGGCGAAGAGGATGAAGGCTTCGATGCTGTTCTGATGGGCCGCCAGCGCCCTCGCACCGAAGCCAGTCAACTGCGCCTGCTGCTGCCGCGGCAAGTGATTGTCATACCCGCCCTGCTCTTTCATGGCCTTGGCCACCGGCATACGCGCCACATAGATCAATAAAGCACTGATAAACACACACCAGAACGGAATACTCATCAAACAGCCTCTTTGTTCGCCTCAGGGACGGGCGCCTCTGTAGGGGTATAGACCATGACATCGAGAACGTCGGAATGAAACTCGCGGCGATACAAAACCACCACGACTCCCGCGCTCATGATCATGAACAGCCACGGGCTGACGAACCACGCCAGCATACTCATGCCGAAGTAATAAGAACGCAGGCCGAAGTTGAACTGGTTGGCCGCCATCGAAATCACCCGCGCCGCCCGCGAAGCGAACGCCTTGCGTTCTTGTTCAGTCACTTGGCGCTCACCGATCATCGGCGCTGAACCGACCAGAATCGCAGCGAAGTTGTATTGGCGCATGCACCAGCTGAAAGTAAAGAACGCATAGACGAACACCAGTGCCAGACACAGCAACTTGATCTCCGACATGCCCTGCGACGCCTGCTGCACCATCGGAATATCCGCCAACAACGACACGGCTCGGTCGGACGCACCGAGCACGGTGAGGATACCGGCGAGGATGATCAGCGTGCTGGAGGCGAAGAACGACGCGTTGCGTTCCAGATTGCCGATCACGCTGGCATCGGCGATGCGGTTGTCACGCAGCAGCATGCGGCGCATCCAGTCTTCGCGGTACAGGTGCAACACGCTGGCCAGACACGCCGTATCACGGGCCTTCCAGGTGGCATAACGGGTGTAACCGCCCCAGCAGACGACAAACCAGACGGCGGCGAGCAAGTGGATCAGATTGGCTTGGATGAACGACATTCGTTGTCCTGAGCAAGAGGAATGATGGAGGGAACCCTTCGTTTCGACGTGTTGGCTCGTAAAAAGACACGCTCATTGAAGAGTCAAATTTATTCAAAATAGACCGCAGCTATCAGTTTTTAGAGGCTTATACCTGTCAACTCTGACAGTAGCGCCGAGGGTATGGCGAGGCATAAGGTCGTTTTCTCAAACGGGAACACTGACCGCTCCCCTATCAGACAAGGATTTGAGCATGAGACCTTTGAACGCTGCGCTGCCCATTGACACAACGTTTGGCAACCGGGGGTACGCCGAGTCATTTGCTACGGGAAGCCAGGCTTTGAAAATCGCAGGCTTGCGCCCGGATGGAAAGATCCTTCTCGTGGGACAAACTGTTGTAGAGGGCAAAGTCAGTTTTCATTTGGCGCAATTACTGGCGGACGGTACTAACGATACTGGCTTCAACGAAAACGGTTTGATCGTAGGTACGTTTACAGGTTCGGGACAAGCCAGCGGAACTGGCGCCTGTCTTTATAAAGACGGCAAGGCGCTGCTTTTTGGGTATCAATATGATGAGGACCAAGGAACTCGATTTGCGCTTGCCAGATTCTTCGCTGATGGTGAAAGAGATCGCGATTTCGGTCCCGATGGGACGGTTTACGTCCCTTTCCTGCCACAGTCCGAATCGCAATTGCCAAAACCGGAAGCTTCCATCACGTCGCAATCCAGAACCAGGTTAGTACTGACTGCTGATGAAAAAATACTCGTCGGTCAAAGCGACCGACTGTTCAGACTTGATCAGAATGGAGATTTCGATACCGCTTTCAACAACAAAGGCTGGCTGGATCTTGCAATGGGCATTGCTTCGATTTCAGTAGCAGAGGATGGAGTAATCACAGTTACAGGTTCGAGCGCTGGAGAAGGAAAGATTGTGCGCCTGAACGTCGATGGAACGCCCCATAAAGACTTCGGCGATGATGGCACCGGGACCGTCTACATTCCATCGGATTACCCGGTCAGCGTACGAAGCCTGATGTTACGTGCTGACGGCAGCTTCTTTGTTGCTGGCCAGGTCGACACATCCCCCAACGACGTTTGGGGGAAAGGACGCAAAGCAATGATGGCCGCGTACAACCCGAACGGTAGACCAAATCTCGCATTCAATCAGGGTAAGCCTGTTGTCACTGATCTTGGATTAACCGACGGTTGCACTTTGTTCGATCTAAGTGGGGAGCCTGAGGATGGTTTGGTTGTGGTGGGGAGTACAGGGCAAATAACCAGGGAGCAAATGCTTGCCTGCCGCTATCTGGCAACGGGTGAACTGGACACAACCTTTGGGGATGGCAAGGGATACGTTACTCACTCTATGGGGCCAGGTATGCAATGGATCTCGGTGGCAGTGCAGCCCGACAAGCGAATACTCCTGAGCCGTGACAGCGACAACGTCAATGTGGGAGCTCTGGTCGTACGTTATCTGGGTTGAGGATTATCAGCTCTGATAAAAAATGCCCCGTATCGATTGATACGGGGCATTTCTGTTTAACCGTGCCTGACCCGCTTGTGGCGGGTCACATCACGTCAGGCAGGGACTTCGCTGCGCTTGCCCAGCAGGCGATCACAGACCACGGCGACCACCAGGGTCATCACGCATGGCACCAGCCATGCCAGCCCTTGCTCGCTCAGCGGCAGATGGGTCAGCTGAGTTGGCATCCAGTCGGCCAGACCAGCGCCTTTCAGGGCGTCGATGGTGCCGAAAACGAAGGAAACCAGCATCACCGGGCCAAGAATGCGCCCGTGCTCATGCCAGAAATCCTTGCAGAAGCTCAGTGCGACCAGAACGATGCACGGCGGGTAGATCGCGGTGAGTACCGGAATCGAGAAAGCAATGAGCTTGGTCAGACCGAGGTTGGAGACCAGCAGCGAGAACGCCGCGAGGATAATCACCAGCGTCTTGTAGGACAGTGGCAGCACACGGCTGAAGTATTCAGCACAGGCACAGGTCAGACCGACCGCCGTGACCAGACACGCCAGCGAGATCAGCACCGCAAGGAAACCGCTACCCAGCGAACCGAAGGTGTGTTGCACGTAGGCATGCAACACCGCCGCGCCGTTGGTGGCGCCGACCGCGACTTCATGGCTGCCGGAACCGAGGCGGAACAGGCTGACGTAGACCAGTGCCAGACCCACGCCGGCAATCAGCCCGGCAATGATCGCGTAACGGGTGATCAGCGCCGGCGACTCGACGCCACGGGAGCGGATCGCGTTGACGATAACGATGCCGAATACCAGTGCGCCGAGGGTATCCATGGTCAGGTAACCATTGATGAAGCCCTGAGAGAACGGTGCCGCCACATATTCCGGTGTGCCGTGACCGATGTCACCCGCCGGCAAGGCGAACGCGGCGATGCCCAGTACTGCCAGCGCAATGATTTTCAGCGGTGCGAGGAAGCGGCCAACGGTATCCAGCAACCGCCCAGGGTAGAGCGAAATGAAGAACACCAGCAGGAAGTACACCGAGCTGTAGAGGAACAGCGCCAGCGGGCTTTCGCCGGTCAATGGCGCCAGACCTACCTCGAAGGATACGGTCGCGGTACGCGGGGTGGCGAACAGCGGACCCACGGCCAGGTAGCATGCCGCCGCGAGGATACCGCCAGCGATCTTGCCGATAGGGCTGCTCAACGCATCCATCGCACCGCCGACCTTGGCCAGCGCCACCACGGTGACCACCGGCAAACCAACGGCGGTAATCAGGAAACCCAGTGCGGCCATCCAGACGTGAGGTCCGGCCTGCAAGCCGACGATCGGCGGGAAAATGATGTTACCGGCCCCGACAAACAGGGCAAACGTCATAAAACCAAGTGCCAGGATGTCCTGACCTTTCAAAACTTTCATTAAGGTAATACCACACTACTGAAATCGGAATTTAGAGGGGGATTGCCCTGTTGGATTAGGGAAATGCTGTCGATCCGTATGGGACTGACCCTTAAAGCGCGTAGCTGCCTTGTGGGCGGCGGACGCAAAAATGGCGGCCAGCCTAACGAATTTGGCTGACAAACGCACTGTTAGAGGGCGAACTATCCGATACGCGACGTTTCAGTGTCGCGTTTACATATCTATTTTTCATACAGAGAACCTGTATTCATCACAACGAACCTGTGGCGAGGGGATTTATCCCCGTTGGGCTGCGCAGCAGTCCCAAAGAATCCGAGCTGGAAATGACTGACTGATCATGGTCGCTAGCATGGGGGCCGCTTCGCAGCCCAGCGGGGATAAATCCCCTCGCCACAACAGCTCTCAAAATTCTCATACGCCAGAAACGACAAAGGCCACCCGAAGGTGGCCTTTGTTGCTGGAGCTAAAAAGTCAGCCGAAGCTTACTTCTTCACTTCCCAGCCAGTCAGCTCGGCCAGGGCCTTGCCGATGTCTGCCAGCGAACGCACGGTTTTTACGCCTGCGTCTTGCAGCGCAGCGAATTTCTCGTCTGCAGTGCCTTTGCCGCCAGAGATGATTGCGCCAGCATGGCCCATGCGCTTGCCCGGAGGAGCAGTCACACCAGCGATGTAGGAAACAACCGGCTTGGTCACGTTAGCCTTGATGTAGGCAGCCGCTTCTTCTTCAGCCGAACCGCCGATCTCGCCGATCATCACGATCGCCTCGGTCTTCGGGTCTTCCTGGAACAGCTTCAGGATGTCGATGAAGTTCGAACCCGGGATCGGGTCACCACCGATGCCGACGCAAGTCGACTGACCGAAACCGGCGTCAGTGGTCTGCTTCACAGCTTCGTAGGTCAGGGTGCCGGAACGCGAAACGATACCGACCTTGCCTGGCAAGTGAATGTGACCTGGCATGATGCCGATCTTGCATTCGCCTGGGGTGATCACGCCTGGGCAGTTAGGGCCGATCAGGACTACGCCCAGCTCGTCACACTTAACTTTGGCGTCCAGCATGTCCAGGGTAGGAATGCCTTCGGTGATGCAGACGATCAGCTTGATGCCGCCGAATGCCGCTTCCAGGATCGAGTCCTTGCAGAACGGAGCCGGAACGTAGATCACGCTGGCGGTAGCGCCAGTGGCTGCTACTGCATCTTTGACGGTGTTGAACACTGGCAGACCCAGGTGCTCGGTGCCGCCTTTGCCCGGAGTTACGCCGCCAACCATCTTGGTGCCGTATTCGATGGCTTGCTGGGTGTGGAAACTACCTTGCGAACCGGTAATACCCTGGCAGATAACTTTGGTGTCTTTATTGATCAGGACGCTCATTATTTGCCCTCCGCAGCTTTGACAACTTGTTGAGCAGCGTCGGTCAGGCTGGTAGCAGCGATGATGTTCAAACCGCTTTCTGCCAGTACTTTAGCGCCCAGCTCAGCGTTGTTGCCTTCAAGGCGAACAACAACCGGGATTTTCACGCCGACTTCTTTCACGGCGCCGATGATGCCTTCGGCAATCATGTCGCAACGAACGATGCCGCCGAAGATGTTGACCAGTACTGCCGCGACGTTCTGGTCGGACAGGATAATCTTGAACGCTTCAGTAACGCGTTCCTTGGTAGCGCCACCACCTACGTCGAGGAAGTTGGCTGGCTTGCCGCCATGCAGGTTGACGATGTCCATGGTACCCATGGCCAGACCGGCACCGTTGACCATGCAGCCGATGTTGCCTTCCAGCGCTACGTAGTTCAGTTCGAACTTGGCAGCGTGCGCTTCGCGCGGATCGTCCTGCGACGGATCGTGGAAAGCCTTCAGCTTAGGCTGACGGTACATGGCGTTGGCGTCGATGTTGATCTTCGCGTCGAGGCAGTGCAGATCGCCGTCGGCCTTGATCACCAGCGGGTTTACTTCCAGCAGAGCCAGGTCGTGATCTTTGAACAGCTTGGCCAGACCTACGAAGATCTTGGCGAACTGAGTGACCTGCTTGCCTTCCAGACCCAGCTGGAATGCCAGCTCGCGACCCTGGGATGGCTGAGCGCCAACCAGTGGATCGATAGTGGCCTTGAGAATTTTTTCTGGAGTGTCGTGAGCGATTTTCTCGATGTCCACGCCACCTTCGGTGGAAGCCATGAACACGATGCGACGGCTCGAACGGTCAACGACAGCGCCCAGGTACAGCTCTTTAGCGATATCAGTGCACGATTCAACCAGGATCTTGGTGACTGGCTGGCCATTGGCGTCAGTCTGGTAAGTCACCAGACGCTTGCCCAGCCACTGCTGTGCGAAGGCTTTGGCGTCTTCTTTGCTGCGAACCAGCTTTACGCCGCCCGCTTTACCGCGACCACCGGCGTGAACCTGGGCTTTGACGACCCACTCGTTGCCGCCGATTTTGTCGCAAGCTTCTGCTGCTGCTTCCGGGGTGTCTACTGCGTAACCAGTGGAAACTGGCAGGCCGTATTCAGCGAACAGCTGCTTACCCTGATACTCGTGAAGATTCATGCTTTTTACCGTCTTCGTTAGGTACTGCGCATTCGGCGCTGCGCTCGTTTGAGTGCCGCGCCACCTGTGACTGCTGCTTGCGTAGCTGGGCTACGCAAGACTGCGTCCGGCGGACATTCCGCGGTGAGTCTTGCTCGCAAGGCTCACGACGGGCCGTTGCCGCCGTGGTTTCTTATTATGTCTTAACGCTTCTTGCGGTTGGCAATGTGAATGGCGCCGCCATTCACTGCCAGAGCAGCTTCGTGCAAGGCTTCGGACAGGGTCGGATGGGAGAAAACCATCATGCCCAGGTCTTCAGCGCTGGTGCCGAATTCCATACCGATCGCGCCCTGCTGAACCAGTTCTGCAGCGCTCGGGCCAATCACGTGCACGCCCAATACGCGGTCGGTCTTGGCATCGGCGATGACCTTGACGAAACCACCGGTATCGTTGGCAGCCATGGCACGGCCGGAAGCGGCGAACGGGAAGGTGCCGACGTTGACTTCAACGCCTTCGGCCTTCAGCGCCTGCTCGGTTTTGCCAACCCACGCGATTTCCGGGTGAGTATAAATAACCGAAGGGATCAAATCATAGTTCATCTGAGCCTTGTGGCCCTTGATGCGCTCGACAACCATGATGCCTTCTTCCGAAGCCTTGTGGGCCAGCATCATGCCGCGAACCACGTCACCGATGGCGAAGACGCCCGGTACAGCTGTGACGCAATGGTCATCGACCGCGATGAAACCGCGCTCGTCGATTTCCACGCCGCAGTCGGCAGACAGCAGATCAGTGGTCACCGGACGGCGACCAACGGCTACGATCAGCTTGTCGAAAGTGATGGTCTGTTCGCCGTTGGCATCGGTGTAGTTGACGACGACTTCTTCGCCGTTGACTTTCGAACCGGTAACGCGAGCGCCCAGCTTGATGTCCAGGCCCTGTTTGGTCAGGGTTTTCAGCGCTTCCTTGGAAACGGCGGTGTCCGCTGCCATCAGGAAAGTGTCCAGTGCTTCGAGAACAGTCACTTCTGCACCCAGACGCGACCATACCGAACCCAGTTCCAGACCGATCACGCCAGCGCCGATCACGCCCAGACGTTTAGGTACGGACTGGAATTCCAGAGCGCCAGTCGAATCGACGATGACTTTCTGGTCAACCGGAGCCGGTGGAATGTCGATCGGACGCGAACCTGGCGCGAGAATGACGTTTTCCGCTTCGATGACTTCAACCGAACCGTCCGGCTTGGTGACTTCGACTTTCTTGCCGGCCAGCAGCTTGCCGTGGCCCTGGATCGAAGTAACGCCGTTGGCCTTGAACAGGGTGGCAACGCCGCCGGTCAGGTTCTTGACGATGCCAGCCTTGCGGCCAACCATCGCAGCGACGTCCATTTTGACTTCGCCGGTCGAGATACCGTGAACGTTGAAGCTCTCTTTGGCTTCCTTGTATTTCCACGAGCTGTCGAGCAGCGCCTTGGAAGGAATGCAACCTACGTTCAGGCAGGTACCGCCCAGGGCTTGCTTGCCCTCTGCGTCGGTGTACTTCTCGATGCAGGCAGTGGTCAGGCCCAACTGAGCAGCCTTGATGGCCGCTACATAGCCACCAGGGCCGGCACCGATCACTACTACGTCAAATTTCTGCGACATTCAAAAAATCCTCTTTAGCAATAAAGCTACAAGCCGCAAGCTCCAAGCTGCAAGCCCACCCGCTCGCCCTGAGCTTGAGGCTTGTAGCTGAAAGCTTGCAGCTGCTTTTTAGATATCCAGCAACAGACGAGCCGGATCTTCCAGCAGGTTCTTGATGGTCACCAGGAAGGTCACAGCTTCTTTGCCATCGATCAGGCGGTGATCGTAGGACAGAGCCAGGTACATCATCGGACGGATCACGACCTGACCGTTGATGGCCATCGGACGCTGGATGATGTTGTGCATGCCCAGAATCGCTGCCTGCGGCGGGTTGACGATCGGCGTCGACATCATCGAACCGAAGGTACCACCGTTGGTGATGGTGAAGGTACCACCGGTCATCTCGTCCATCGACAGTTTGCCGTCACGGGCTTTCTTGCCAAATGTTGCGATGCCGCCTTCGATTTCAGCCAGGCTCATCAGCTCGGCGTTACGCAGAACCGGTACCACCAGGCCACGGTCGCTGGAAACGGCAACGCCGATGTCTGCGTAGCCGTGGTAAACGATGTCGCCGCCGTCGATCGACGCGTTGACAGCCGGGAAGCGTTTCAGCGCTTCGGTGGCCGCTTTCACGAAGAACGACATGAAGCCCAGGCGTACGCCGTTGTGGGACTTCTCGAACAGGTCCTTGTACTTCGAACGCAGCGCCATGACTTCGGTCATGTCGACTTCGTTGAACGTGGTCAGCATCGCCATGTTCGACTGGGCTTCAACCAGACGCTTGGCCACGGTGGCACGTACGCGAGTCATCGGTACGCGCTTCTCGATGCGGTCGCCGGCAGCGAACACAGGCGCAGCAGCCGAAGGAGCAGCAGCCTTGGCAGGCGCGGCAGCCGGAGCGGCTTTCTTGGCAGCAACTGCTGCTACCACGTCTTCCTTGGTCACACGACCGCCCTTGCCGGTGCCGGCAACGGAAGCGATGTTGATGCCGTTTTCTTCAGCCAGCTTGCGCGCGGCAGGAGCGGCGATCGGGTCATCTTCGCCATCGGCAGCAGCTGGTGCGGCAGCGGCAGTAGCGGCCGGAGCAGCAGCGGCGGCAGGAGCGGCAGGAGCGGCAGCAGCAGCGCCGCCCTCTTCGATCGAGCCCAGGACCTGGTTCGACAGAACGGTAGCGCCCTCTTCGGCAACGATTGCGCCCAGCACGCCGTCTGCTTCAGCCAACACTTCGAGCACGACTTTGTCGGTTTCGATGTCGACGATCAGGTCGTCACGCTTGACGGCCTCACCTGGTTTCTTGTGCCAGGTGGCAACGGTGCCATCGGCAACCGATTCCGGGAATGACGGGGCTTTGATTTCGATAGCCATTATCTGTGGGTCCTTAAAATTCGGTTTCAGTCAGCGCGAAGGCGTTAAACAGTGAAAGCATCTTGCAGCAGTTTTTCCTGCTGCTCGGCGTGCATCGATGCGTAACCACAAGCTGGCGCAGCCGAAGCCTCACGGCCCGCGTACTCAAGTACGAGAGTCTTGTCGAGGTTGGCGATGCTGCGACGCAAGTGATGCTGGCTGCAGTACCAGGCACCCTGGTTCATCGGCTCTTCCTGACACCAAACGGCGTGTTTGACGTTGGTGTACGGAGCCAGGACTTCTTTCAAGTCGTCCTCAGGGAACGGATACAGCTGCTCGATACGCACGATGGCGATATCTTCGCGGCCTTCGGCACGGCGTTTTTCCAGCAGGTCGTAGTAGACCTTGCCGCTGCACAGAACCACGCGCTCGACCTTTTTCGGGTCCAGTGCATCGATTTCCGGGATCACGGTCTGGAACGAACCTTCGGCCAGATCTTCCAGCGTCGAGATGGCCAGCTTGTGGCGCAGCAGCGACTTCGGCGTCAGCACGACCAGCGGCTTGCGCAGCGGACGGATCACCTGACGACGCAGCAAGTGGTAGATCTGCGCTGGCGTGGTCGGCATGCACACCTGAATGTTGTGCTCGGCGCACAGCTGCAGGTAACGCTCAAGACGAGCCGAGCTGTGCTCAGGGCCTTGGCCTTCGTAACCGTGTGGCAGCAGCATGGTCAGACCGCAGAGACGGCCCCACTTGTGCTCGCCGCTGGTGATGAACTGGTCGATCACGACCTGAGCACCGTTGGCGAAGTCGCCGAACTGGGCTTCCCAGATCACCAGCGCGTTTGGCGTGGTGGTCGAGTAACCGTATTCGAATGCCAGTACCGCTTCTTCCGAGAGGAACGAGTCGTACAGGTCGAAACGTGGCTGACCGTCGTACAGGTTCTGCAGCGGAATGTAGGTGCCCGCGTCTTTCTGGTTGTGCAACACAGCGTGACGGTGCGAGAACGTACCGCGGCCGATGTCCTGACCGGTCATGCGGATCGGGTGACCTTCGAACGCGAGGGTCGCGTACGCCATGGTTTCAGCGTAACCCCAGTTGATCGGCAGGCCGCCGGCTTGCATCTTCTGACGGTCTTCGTAGATCTTCGCGACCTGGCGCTGAACGACGAAGCCTTCCGGAATTTCCAGCAGCTTGGCGGACAGCTCTTGCAGGGTCTTCAGATCGAAACGCGTGTCGTGACGCGCAGTCCAGGCGTGGCCCAGGTACGGACGCCAGTCGACGAACAGCTCTTTGTTCGGCTCTTTGACCAGCGATTTCACTACGTGCAGACCGTTGTCCAGCGCGTTGCGGTATTCGTCGACCTTGGCCTGAACGCGTTCAGCGTCAAGCACACCGGCCTGAGTCAGGCGATCAGCGTACAGCTCACGGGTGGTGCGCTGCTTGGTGATCTGCTGATACATCAGTGGCTGGGTGCCGCTTGGCTCGTCGGCCTCGTTGTGGCCGCGACGACGGTAGCAGACCAGATCGATCACCACGTCACGCTTGAACTGCATGCGGTAGTCGATGGCCAGCTGGGTCACGAACAGCACGGCTTCCGGATCATCACCATTCACATGGAGGATCGGCGCCTGGATCATCTTGGCAACGTCGGTGGCGTACTCGGTGGAGCGCGAGTCCAGCGGGTTGCTGATGGTGAAACCAACCTGGTTGTTGATCACGATGTGCACGGTACCGCCGGTCTTGAAACCGCGGGTCTGCGACATCTGGAAGGTTTCCATGACCACGCCCTGACCGGCGAATGCCGCGTCACCGTGGATGGAGATCGGCAGAACTTTCTCACCGGTCAGGTCGTTGCGACGGTCCTGACGGGCGCGCACCGAACCTTCGACCACCGGGGAAACGATTTCCAGGTGGGACGGGTTGAACGCCATGGCGAGGTGAACTTCACCGCCGGTGGTCATCACGTTGGACGAGAAGCCCTGGTGGTATTTGACGTCACCGGAACCGAGCTCGACCTTCTTCTTGCCTTCGAACTCGTCGAACAGCTCGCGCGGGTTCTTGCCGAAGGTATTGACCAGAACGTTCAGACGGCCACGGTGGGCCATGCCGATGACGACTTCCTTGGTGCCGTACGAGCCGGAACGCTGGATCAGTTCGTCGAGCATCGGAATCAGGCTTTCGCCGCCTTCCAGACCGAAACGCTTGGTTCCCGGGTATTTGGTACCGAGGTATTTTTCCAGGCCTTCACCGGCAGTCACGCGCTCAAGCAGGTGGCTCTTGATGTCGGCGGAGTACGTCGGACGACCACGCACGCTTTCCAGACGCTGCTGGAACCACTGGCGCTGCTCGGAATCGGTGATGTGCGTGAACTCAGCGCCGATGGTGCGGCAATATGTCTGCTGCAACGCTTCGTGAATTTCGCGTAGGCTCGCTTCCTCTTTGCCGATGAACAGGTCGCCGGCACGGAAGGTCGTATCAAGATCGGCATTGGTCAAGCCGTAATGATTGATCGACAGGTCTGCAGGTGCAGGACGCTGCCACAGCCCCAGCGGGTCAAGCTGGGCTGCCTGGTGGCCACGCATACGGTAGGCCTGGATCAATCGCAGCACTTCAACTTGCTTCTTCTCGTGCTCACTGCTCACGCTGCCGGCGGAAACCGGTTGGGCGCGGCGCTGGTTCTTTGCCAGCAGCACGAAATGATCGCGAATCGTCGAGTGCGAAACATCAGTGGCAGAGTTGCCGTCGGCTGGCAACTTCTGAAAGTAGGTGCGCCACTCTTCTGGCACAGCGTTAGGGTCGTGCAGGTAGAGCTCATAAAGCTCTTCCACATAGGCAGCGTTTCCACCTGAAAGGTAGGCGCTGTTCCACATGCGCTGCATCACGCTTTCTTGCATGCTTGGTCACCCTCGGTTAGGGGAACACCATCGGTGTCGACACCGAGCAAACTTGCAGAAGTCCGAATGCAGCGACTAAAACAAGCCACCTAGGATCACACTGATAGTCCGGGTACCAGCCCGGATGCCCCTGCTTGTCTCATTTCTTCAAAAGAAGAGCTGCAGCTTATGGCTACTGCTCTGGTTATAGCCATGACGCGGGTTGAAGCCCGCGCCACAGCCTCTACGGTGCAACGGTTACAGCAGCTGAATCACACGCCGCTCGAAAGCAGCATGTTACGGATGTGACCGATGGCCTTAGTCGGGTTCAGGCCTTTCGGACATACGTTGACGCAGTTCATGATGCCCCGGCAGCGGAAAACGCTGAACGGGTCGTCAAGTGAAGCCAGACGCTCGCTGGTCTTGGTGTCGCGGCTGTCTGCCAGGAAGCGGTAGGCTTGCAGCAGCGCAGCAGGACCCAGGAACTTGTCCGGGTTCCACCAGAAGGACGGGCAAGAGGTCGAGCAGCAGGCGCACAGGATGCACTCGTACAGACCGTCGAGCTTTTCGCGCTCTTCTGGCGACTGCAGACGCTCGATGGCCGGAGCCGGCGTGTCGTTCTGCAGGTAAGGCTTCACCTTCTCGTATTGCTTGTAGAAGATGCTCATATCGACGACCAGGTCACGGATAACCGGCAAACCTGGCAGTGGACGAACGATCAGCTTGTTGCCTTTTACAACGGCAGACAGCGGCGTGATGCAGGCCAGACCGTTCTTGCCGTTGATGTTCATGCCGTCGGAGCCGCAGACGCCTTCACGGCAGGAGCGACGATAGGAGAAACCTTCGTCCTGCTCTTTGATCAGGGCCAGCACGTCCAGCACCATCAGGTCTTTACCACCGGTATCGACCTGGAAATCCTGCATGAACGGCGCGGCGTCCTGATCAGGGTTGTAGCGATAAACACTGACTTGCAACATGGCGGTCACCCTTAATAAGTCCGGACTTTAGGTTCGAAAGTCGGAACAGTCTTCGGCGAGAAGTTCACGGCACGCTTGGTGACGCGCTTGTCACCCGGGAAGTACAGGGTGTGGCACAGCCAGTTTTCGTCATCACGGTCTTCGAAGTCTTCACGGGCGTGAGCGCCGCGGGACTCTTTACGTACTTCGGCCGCGATGGCGGTAGCTTCAGCCACTTCCAGCAGGTTCTGCAGTTCCAGCGCTTCGATACGTGCAGTGTTGAACGCTTGCGACTTGTCGTTGATCTTCACGTTGGCGATACGCTTGCGCAGATCGGCCAGCTGAGCGATGCCCTTCTGCATGTATTCGCCGGTACGGAATACACCGAAGTAGTTCTGCATGCAGCTTTGCAGCTCGCGACGCAGGGTGGCAACGTCTTCACCGTCGGTACGGTTGTTCAGCGCGTTCAGACGCGACAATGCAGCTTCGATGTCGGACTCGGTAGCGTCGTCGTATTCGATGCCATCGGTCAACGCCTTTTCCAGGTGCAGGCCGGCAGCGCGACCGAAGACCACCAGGTCGAGCAGCGAGTTGCCGCCCAGACGGTTCGCACCGTGTACCGATACGCAAGCCACTTCGCCTACCGCGAACAGGCCAGGAATGATCTGGTCCTGACCTTCGGCGTTCTGGGTGATCGCCTGGCCATGAATGTTGGTGGCAACGCCGCCCATCATGTAGTGGCAGGTCGGCACGACCGGAACCGGAGCAACTACCGGGTCAACGTGGGCGAAAGTCTTCGACAGTTCGCAGATGCCTGGCAGACGGCTGTGCAGCACTTCCTCGCCCAGGTGGTCGAGCTTGAGCATTACGTGGTCGCCATTCGGACCGCAACCGTTGCCGGCGATGATTTCCTTGACCATCGAACGGGCAACCACGTCACGACCTGCAAGGTCTTTCGCGTTCGGAGCATAACGCTCCATGAAACGCTCGCCGTGCTTGTTGATCAGGTAACCACCTTCACCACGGCAACCTTCGGTAACCAGTACACCGGCGCCGGCGATGCCGGTCGGGTGGAACTGCCACATTTCGATGTCTTGTACCGGCACGCCAGCACGCAGAGCCATGCCGACGCCGTCACCGGTGTTGATCAGGGCGTTGGTGGTGGACGCGTAGATACGGCCCGCACCGCCAGTGGCCAGAACCGTGGCCTTGGCACGGATGTAGGAGGTTTCGCCGGTTTCGATGCAGATCGCGATCACACCAACGAATTCGCCTTCCTGGTTTTTTACCAGATCAACAGCGTAGTACTCGTTGAGGAACGTGGTACCGGCTTTCAGGTTGCCCTGATAAAGGGTGTGCAGCAGCGCGTGACCGGTACGGTCGGACGCAGCGCAAGTACGTGCAGCCTGACCGCCCTTGCCGTAGTCCTTGGACTGGCCACCGAACGGACGCTGGTAGATGCGGCCTTGCTCGGTACGCGAGAACGGCAGACCCATGTGGTCCAGCTCGAAAACAGCGGCCGGGCCTTCCTGGCACATGTATTCGATAGCGTCCTGGTCACCGATGTAGTCGGAACCCTTGACGGTATCGTACATGTGCCAGCGCCAGTCATCGTTCGGGTCGGCGGAAGCGATGGCGCACGTGATGCCGCCCTGTGCGGACACAGTGTGCGAACGGGTCGGGAAAACCTTGGTGATCACCGCAGTCTTGTGGCCGCCCTGTGCCAGCTGCAGCGCAGCGCGCATGCCGGCACCGCCACCACCAATAATGATGGCGTCGAAAGAAATCGTTGGAATGTTAGCCATGAATCAGATACCCCAGAGAATCTGCACACCCCAGACGAAGTAAGCGAACATCGCAACGCCGCATACTGCCTGGAAAAGGAAACGTATCGCCGTTGCGGACTTGCCGAACGCCATTGGCGTCAGGTAGTCGGTCGCGATGGTCCACATGCCGACCCAGGCGTGAGCGCCCAGAGCAACAAGGGCCAGCAGGCTGAAAATACGCATTCCGTTGTGAGCGAACAGTTCATGCCACTGGGCATACTCGAGGCCAGGGTTGGCGACGATGTATCCGATCAGAAAGATGAAGTAAGCCGCGAGAACGACCGCAGACACACGCTGTGCCATCCAGTCATAGAGGCCCGAACGCGACAGGTTAGTGACGTTAGTTACCATATCCAGACTCCTGCCAGAACGATTACCACCACGGAAACGGCGATAACGATTTTCGAGCCCAGTTTGCCGCCTTCCAGCGTCTCACCGATGCCCATGTCCATGATCAAGTGGCGCACACCGGCTACCAGGTGATACAGCAGAGCGGACAGGATGCCCCAAATCACTAGCTTGGCTAGCGGACTGGTCAGACACGCTTTCACCTGACCGAAGCCTTCCTCGGAGCTCAGCGACTTGTCCAATGCGTAAAGCATGATGGCAAGGCACACGAAGAGGATGACACCGGAGATACGGTGAAGAATGGACGTGTAAGCAGTGACTGGGAGTTTGATGGTCCTTAGGTCTAGGTTTACAGGTCGTTGGCTTTTCACGGCTTTTTTTTCACACTGAAGAGCCCCTAACAATCAGGGCAAAGTTGTTGGGGAGTGCACTGGTCAGGTAACCACCACCCAGGGATGCGACCCCCAATGAAAGCAAGCCCAAAAGCCCTTGGCGGTCGGTGGCCGAGTATAGACAGTTAGGCTACTAATGACAACGCGTTCACCTACCCCCAATAGCGGATTGCACAAGTTGCATAAAAGGCGTAAATGGCAGGCAATTTCGAGGAAAAAGTCGGCTTAAAGCCTTCTGGAGCAAGACTTTAGGCAAATTGACATTCGAATTTATCTCACTATAGTGGTGCGGGCCCTGCGTGGGGGGTCTGTCTGATGGTTCAAGCATAAATAGGAGGCCACATGGCTGACAAAAAAGCGCAGTTGATCATCGAGGGCGCAGCCCCCGTCGAGCTGCCCATTTTAACCGGCACCGTTGGTCCCGATGTAATCGATGTTCGGGGCCTGACGGCCACGGGCCGCTTCACTTTCGACCCGGGTTTCATGTCGACCGCTTCGTGCGAATCGAAAATTACCTATATCGACGGCGACAACGGCATTTTGTTGCACCGCGGCTACCCGATCGAACAGCTGGCTGAAAAGTCGGACTACCTGGAAACCTGCTACCTGCTGCTCAACGGCGAATTGCCGACCGCAGAACAGAAGGCCCAGTTCGTCAGCACCGTGAAGAACCACACCATGGTTCACGAGCAGCTGAAAACCTTCTTCAACGGTTTCCGTCGCGACGCCCACCCGATGGCCGTCATGTGCGGTGTAGTCGGCGCCCTCTCGGCCTTCTACCACGACTCCCTGGACATCAATAACCCGCAGCATCGCGAAATTTCCGCGATCCGTCTGGTTGCGAAGATGCCGACCCTGGCAGCGATGGTTTACAAGTACTCCATGGGCCAACCCATGATGTACCCGCGCAACGATCTGACTTACGCGGAAAACTTCCTGCACATGATGTTCAACACCCCGTGCGAGATCAAACCGATCAGCCCGGTACTCGCCAAGGCCATGGACCGGATCTTCATCCTCCACGCCGACCACGAGCAGAACGCTTCGACCTCCACCGTGCGTCTGGCCGGCTCTTCGGGTGCCAACCCGTTCGCCTGCATCGCCGCCGGTATCGCCGCACTGTGGGGTCCTGCCCACGGCGGTGCGAACGAAGCCGTGCTGACCATGCTCGACGAGATTGGCGATGTGTCGAACATCGACAAGTTCATCGCCAAAGCCAAGGACAAGAACGATCCGTTCAAGTTGATGGGCTTCGGTCACCGCGTCTACAAGAACCGCGACCCTCGCGCGACTGTCATGAAGCAGACCTGCGACGAAGTGCTGAAGGAACTGGGCATCAACAACGATCCGCAACTCGAACTGGCCATGCGCCTGGAAGAGATCGCGTTGACCGACCCGTACTTCATCGAGCGCTCGCTGTACCCGAACGTCGACTTCTACTCGGGGATCATCCTCAAGGCGATCGGCATTCCGACCAGCATGTTCACGGTGATTTTCGCCCTGGCGCGTACTGTGGGCTGGATTTCGCACTGGAAAGAAATGCTTTCGAGCCCGTACAAGATTGGCCGTCCGCGCCAGCTGTACACCGGTTACGAGTCGCGTGACATTACCAAGCTGGAAGATCGCAAATAAGGTTTTTCTTTTTTGTGATGGTTTAGTGGTGTGTCAGGAACGGCCTCTTATATAGAGGCCGTTTTTGTTTGGTTTGCCCTCCAGAATTCTGAGCATATCCGTTGCTGCGGTAACGGCCTCTTATGGTTTCGCTCTTACAGCGAGTCACCTTTTCCAAACGCCGGAGTGCCGGCCCAGCGAAAAGGTAACCCAAAAGGCTTTGCCCCGGCGTACGGCCCGCTCGCTGGGGCTCGGGGTACCTTCGTTACGGGACCGATCCGGGCGCAGCGGCTCCGGTTGGCTTCGCTGCACCTACACTCGCTGTGTACGACTGCGTCGTACGGTCGCTGCGCTCCCACCCCCGGATCGATCCCGTAACGAAGCCTGCCGAAAGGGCAAAAGATCAAAAGCAAAGGCCAAAGCCAGATCAAGAGCCCCTCACCCTAGCCCTCTCCCAAAGGGAGAGGGGACTGACCGAGGTGTTTGGGCGAAACACGCCGACTTGCGATACCGAGTCGAATGCAGGTTTTGAACACCACACAAATCGGCTCCCTCTCCCTCGGGAGAGGGCTGGGGTGAGGGGCGAATCCACCGAAAATCTCAAGCCGTGCGACGCTTCTAACCACTCAACAATGAGCGCAAGCTCGAGTGCTCTTGATCTTGATCCACCGGCGACGTCGGAAGGCTGAGTGGAGGGATTGATCCGGGCGTGGGAGCGCAGCGACCGTCTGGCGCAGCCAGACACAGCGGAAGGAGGTGCAGCGAAGCAAACCGGAGCCGCTGCGCCCGGATCGATCCCGCAGCGAAGGAACCCGAGCCTGCGAGGGCCGAACGCAGGAGCTAGCGTTTTTTGCTTACTTTTTTTGGCGCTTGTAAAAAAGTAAGTCGCCGTAAGGGCGAAACCGCCAGCCGCAGCACTGCAAAAAACGGATATACACACCAAACCAACCGATAACCGCCCACAAAAAAAAACGCCCCAATCTCTCAACCAGGGCGTTTTCTTGAAGCTTGAAGCTTGCAGCTTACAACTGATCTCTTAGTGCGAAACCGCCCCACTCGCCCCCAACCCGGTCTGCGAACGCACAAACTGCGGGAAGAACAGCGCCCGCTCGTTATCCGCAGCCGCCGACTTGTCGGTAATCGAGAAGAACCAGATCCCGATGAACGCAATCATCATCGAGAACAGCGCCGGATATTCGTAAGGGAAGATCGCCTTCTCGTGATGCAGAATCTGCACCCAGATGGTTGGGCCGAGGATCATCAGACCAACAGCACTGACAAGACCCAGCCAGCCACCAATCATCGCGCCGCGAGTGGTCAGCTTCTTCCAGTACATCGAAAGCAGCAGCACAGGGAAGTTGCAGCTCGCCGCGATGGAGAACGCCAGGCCGACCATGAACGCAATATTCTGGCTTTCGAACAGAATGCCCAGACCAATCGCCAGCACCGCCAGGGCGATGGTGGTGATCTTCGACACGCGAATCTCATCTTTCTCGTTGGCCTTGCCCTTCTTGATCACACTGGCGTACAGGTCGTGAGAAACCGCCGAAGCACCCGCCAGCGTCAGACCGGCTACCACAGCCAGAATGGTTGCAAACGCCACTGCCGAGATGAAGCCTAGGAAGATGCTGCCGCCCACCGCGTTGGCCAGGTGCACCGCCGCCATGTTGTTGCCGCCGAGCAAGGCGCCCGCTGCATCTTTAAAGGCCGGGTTGGTGCTGACGAGCAGGATCGCGCCGAAGCCGATGATGAAGGTCAGGATGTAGAAGTAGCCAATGAAACCGGTAGCGTACAGCACGCTCTTGCGCGCTTCTTTTGCGTCACTCACGGTGAAGAAGCGCATCAGAATGTGCGGCAGGCCAGCGGTGCCGAACATCAGCGCCAGACCCAGCGAGAATGCCGAGATCGGATCCTTCACCAGACCGCCGGGGCTCATGATCGCTTCGCCCTTGGCGTGAACCTTGATCGCTTCGGAGAACAGTGTGTTGAAGTCGAAGCCCACATGCTTCATCACCATCAGCGCCATGAACGAGGCACCGGACAGCAACAACACTGCCTTGATGATCTGCACCCAAGTGGTCGCAAGCATGCCGCCGAACAGCACGTACATGCACATCAGCACGCCGACCAGAATCACCGCTACGTGGTAATCGAGGCCGAACAGCAGCTGGATCAGCTTGCCGGCACCGACCATTTGCGCGATCAGGTAGAACGCCACCACCACCAGCGAACCGCAGGCGGACAGGGTGCGAATCTGGGTTTGCCCGAGGCGGTAGGACGCCACGTCGGCAAAGGTGTATTTACCCAGGTTGCGCAGGCGTTCGGCGATCAGGAACAGAATGATCGGCCAGCCCACGAGGAAGCCGATCGAGTAGATCAGGCCGTCATAACCGGAGGTGAACACCAGCGCGGAAATCCCCAGGAAAGACGCAGCCGACATGTAGTCGCCGGCAATCGCCAGGCCGTTCTGGAAACCGGTGATCTTGCCGCCCGCCGCGTAGTAGTCGGCGGCCGAATTGTTTTTCTTCGAAGCCCAGTAGGTGATGTACAACGTCGCGCCGACGAAGGCCACGAACATCAGGATCGCCGGGATGTTCAGCGGCTGTTTGGCCACCTCCCCCGTCAATGCGTCAGCCGCCCAGACACTCGGCGCGAAAGCCGCAACACTCAATAAAGCCAGTAGACGCCGGATCATTGCTGAGCCTCCTTGAGAATCGCATTGTTCAGGTCGTCGAACTCGCCATTGGCGCGGCGCACGTAGATGCCGGTCAGGACGAAGGCTGAAATGATCAGACCGACACCGATCGGGATGCCCCAGGTGATCGAGGATTCAGGACTGAGTTTCGCCCCGAGCACGTGCGGCCCGTATGCGATCAGCAGGATGAATGCGGAGTAGAGCCCAAGCATGATTGCCGAGAGAATCCAGGCGAATCGTTCCCGTTTCTGAACCAGCTCCTTGAATCGGGGACTGTTCTGAATCGAGAGGTAAATGCTGTCGTTCATTGTTTTTATCCTCGCAGCACAAATTATTGTTGGAACGTAGCTAATGTATGCGGCTGCGAGAGAGGTTCCAGACGACCTTAGTAGTAGATGGCCATGATGTTTTGGCCATTTTCCGGTACACAGAAAAAAACTGTGGGAGCGAGCCTGCTCGCGAAGGCGTCGTATCAGTCGATATTGCATCAACTGACAGATTGCATTCGCGAGCAGGCTCGCTCCCACAGGGGTGCGGCGGGATTTAAATCATTTGGTCCAGTCAGCTACACGATCCGGGTGTTTGGCCACCCAGTCCTTGGCCGCTGCATCAGGCTTGGCGCCGTCCTGAATCGCCAGCATGACCTCGCCGATTTCGTCTTTCGACGCCCACTGGAAGTTTTTCAGGAACTTGGCCACTTCCGGCGCCTTGGCGTCCAGGCCTTTGCTGCCGATGCTGTTCACGGTTTCAGCCTGGCCATATACGCCTTTCGGGTCGTCGAGGAAGCGCAGTTTCCACTTGGCGAACATCCAGTGCGGCACCCAACCGGTGACGGCGATGGATTCGTTCTTCTTCTCGGCGCGGGTCAGCTCGGCAATCATGCCGGCGCCGGAACTGGCCTTGAGGCTGTATTTGTCCAGGCCGTAATCCTTGATCGCCTTATCGGTCTTGAGCATTACGCCTGAACCGGCGTCGATGCCAACAATGCGGTTTTTGAAGGTATCGTCGGTTTTCAGGTCTTCGATCGATTTGGCTTTGACGTACTCCGGCACAATCAGGCCGATCTTCGCGTCCTTGAAGTTCGGGCCGTAATCGACGACCTGATCCTTGTTTTTCGTCCAATAGTCACCGTGGGTCACGGGTAGCCAGGCCGAGAGCATCGCATCGAGTTTGCCGGTGGCCACGCCCTGCCACATGATCCCGGTGGCGACAGCTTGCAGCTTCACGTCATAACCGAGCTTCTGTTTGATCACTTCGGCCGCCACGTGGGTGGTCGCGACGCTGTCGGACCAGCCGTCAACGTAACCGATGTTCAGGGTCTGTTTTTCAGCGTTGGCGAAAGTGGAACTCATCGCAAGCGCCAAAGCGGCACCTGCGCCTAAAAGTCGTCGCATCTTCATCGTTTACTTCCCCGAAATGCTGCGCCCGACGGATGCCGGGCATCGTCAACGTATTGTTATGGTGCACAGCGCCCCCATCACGCCGGACCTCACACACCGAACATCAGCCGATTTTTCAAAAAGGGTACTGATGGTTTGATCATCAACCTCAAGCGGCCGGCGACCTGCTCTGTCAGCGACCTCAAGGCAGCGAGAAACGACATCAGAAAGCCATTAATCAAGCGAGATTAATTGACGCCAGACAATCCGCCCGAACTTTGCATGGACAACGCCTGCAAGCCACCAGCCCTTCTATAAATGCAGGTAACATGCGTCGCTTTGCAGCCACTCGGCCTGACCATGTCCGCAACGTACCGATTTCCTTTTCTGCCTTATCTGTTCGCCTGCCTGCTCGGGCTGTTGGCCCTTAGCGGTTTCTGGTATGGCCTCGGCCAACCGGTGATCCTGCCGGACGCCGCGACGCCGACGCACAAGTTGCAATGCGCCTCCTACACACCGTTCGACAAAGACCAATCGCCGTTCGACGTGCCGTTCAAATTGCGCCCCGAGCGCATGGATGCCGACCTCGCGCTGCTGGCGACGCGCTTTGAATGCATCCGCACCTACTCGATGACCGGCCTCGACGCCCTGCCCGATCTGGCGCGCAAGCACGGTCTGAAGTTGATGATCGGCGCCTGGGTCAACAGCAACCCGGTCGACACCGAGCAGGAAGTCGAGCTGCTGATCAAATCGGCCAATGCCAACCCCGACGTGGTCACAGCCGTAATCGTCGGCAACGAGGCACTGTTGCGCAAAGAAGTCACCGGCGCGCAACTGGCCCGGCTGATCAACAAGGTCAAAAGCCAGGTCAAGCAACCGGTGACTTACGCCGATGTTTGGGAATTCTGGCTCAAGCACCCGGAAGTCGCGCCGGCTGTGGATTTTCTGACCATCCACTTGCTGCCGTACTGGGAAGACGATCCGTCGAATATCGACGTGGCGCTGCGGCATGTGGCGGATGTGCGTCAGGTGTTCGGCAACAAGTTCGCGCCCAAGGACGTGATGATCGGCGAAACCGGTTGGCCCAGCGAAGGCCGCCAGCGCGAAACCGCCGTGCCGAGCCGGGTCAACGAGGCGAAATTCATTCGTGGATTCGTGGCGATGGCCGAGCAGGAAGGCTGGCGTTACAACCTGATCGAAGCCTTTGATCAACCGTGGAAGCGCGGCAGTGAAGGCGCGGTCGGCGGCTACTGGGGGCTGTTCGATGCGGATCGGCAGGACAAAGGCGTGCTCGCCGGACCGGTGAGCAATGTGCCGTACTGGAAAGAATGGCTGGCAGTCGGTGCTTTGATTTTCCTCGGCACGCTGATCCTTGGTGGACGCGTGCGCACCACTCGTTCGGCGTTGCTGCTACCGCTGCTGGGCGCTGTCGCTGCTTGCTCGATTGGCGCTTGGGGCGATCTGGCTCGATTGACCACACGGTTTGCCGGTGAATGGCTGTGGGTCGGCTTGCTGACCGGGTTGAGTCTGTTGGTGCTCGCGCATGCCGCGCTGACGTTGAGCGCACGCAGCGGTTGGCGCGCGCGAGCCTTCGATTTCCTCGAACGGCGCGCCGGCTGGCTGATCGCGGCGGCCGGTTTTGCCGCGGCGGTGATGATGCTGGAAATGGTCTTCGACCCGCGCTATCGCAGTTTCGCCAGCATGGCGTTCGTCCTGCCGGCGCTGGTCTACCTGTGCCGCCCGGTGAGCGTGCCGCGTCGGGAGATTGCTCTGCTGACCTTTATCGTTGGCGCGGGGATTGCACCGCAGTTGTATCAGGAAAGGATGCTGAATCAGCAGGCGTGGGGCTGGGCGCTGGTGAGTGGATTGATGGTGGTGGCGTTGTGGCGCTGTCTGCGGGTTCGCAAGGCCTGATTTCAGCGCTTTCGAAATCGCCATCGCTGGCAAGCCAGCTCCCACAGGATTTCTGCTGCACACAAATGTTGTGTTCACCTCAATCCCTGTGGGAGCGGGCTTGCCCGCGATGACTGACTGTCAGGCGCTGCGGGACTCGCGGACCAGGCGCAACCCGGCAATCACCACCGCAAATACCGCTAATGTAGTGTTGTACAACGCCAGCGCCGGCAGGCCGAACACCAGCGCCAGCACCGCCAGCCACCACCCTGCCCGTCCCGGCAATACAAACGCCAATACCGCCGCGCCCACCGCCGCCCAGCCCAGCACCTTGAAATGAATCATCAACCCCAGGTTCGAGCGCACCACGCATTCCCAACGGCCGGCCTCGTCGACACAGATGCCCACCCACTGCCCGTCTTCCATGAAGCCATAGCGCGCGGCATAACTGGCGGCCAGCCACAGCGGCAACAAAACGAGCAGCACAATAACGGGCAAGCGGCGGGACATGGAGCACTCCAATCTGCGGAAATCGGCGGCCAGCTTAATCTGCCGACCGGCATTCGCAAGCACTAACAACTGTTAACTGTTCAGCGAGCCCTCGCAACGTGTATCGTCCAGCTACTATTACCCCGAATTCCGCCTGTTTGGTGCCGCAGCATGGCACTTTGGCGCACGGCCGGTGGTCATAGCCTGCGAACTTCAATCGGCACCTTCCTCTAAGGGATCTAGTCATGCTCCGTTCCTTGCGCTTCGCCGCGCTGTTCAGCGGCCTTATCTTGAGTGCGTCCGCGCTGGCGGTGGATATCGACGCCGCCAGCTATGGCTACCCGCTGACCAACCCGTTCGAGGCGACGATCGCCACGACACCACCGGACCTGCGTCCGGAGCTGCCGCTGGACGACGACATCAATCAAACGGACCGCAGCCTCACCCTGCGCCCGGAGCGTGAATTCCAGCTGCCGGACAATTTCTGGGCAGTCAAAAAACTCACCTACCGCATCGCCACGCAGGACAAACCTGCGCCGCTGATCTTCCTGATCGCCGGCACCGGCGCGCGCTTTGACAGCACGCTCAACGAATACCTGAAAAAGCTGTATTACAAGGCCGGCTACCATGTCGTGCAGTTGTCGTCGCCGACCAGCTTCGACTTCATCAGCGCCGCCTCGCGTTTCGCCACGCCGGGCGTGACCAAGGAAGATGCCGAAGACATGTACCGGGTGATGCAGGCCGTGCGGGCGCAGAACCCGAAACTGCCGGTCACCGAGTATTACCTGACCGGTTACAGCCTCGGCGCCCTCGATGCCGCGTTCGTCGCGCATCTGGACGAAACGCGCCGCAGCTTCAACTTCAAGAAAGTCCTGTTGCTGAACCCGCCGGTCAACCTCTATACCTCGGTGACCAACCTCGACAAGCTGGTACAGACCGAGGTGAAAGGCATCAACAACAGCACCACGTTCTATGAACTGGTACTGACCAAGCTGACCCGTTACTTCCAACAGAAAGGCTACATCGATCTCAACGATGCGCTGCTGTATGACTTCCAGCAGTCCAAACAGCACCTGACCAACGAACAGATGGCCATGCTCATCGGCACGTCGTTCCGCTTTTCTGCAGCCGACATTGCCTACACCTCGGACCTGGTCAACCGTCGCGGCCTGATCACCCCGCCGAAATTCCCGATCACCGAAGGCACCAGCCTCACGCCGTTCCTCAAGCGTGCGCTGCAATGCGATTTCGACTGCTACATCACCGAGCAGGTTATTCCGATGTGGCGCGCACGCACCGACGGCGGCAGCCTGCTGCAACTGATCGATCAGGTCAGCCTGTATGCGCTCAAGGACTACCTGCACGACAGCCCGAAAATCGCCGTCATGCACAACGCCGACGACGTCATCCTCGGCCCTGGCGACTTGGGCTTCCTGCGTAAAACCTTCGGTGATCGCCTGACCGTTTATCCACTGGGCGGCCACTGCGGCAACCTTAACTACCGCGTCAACAGCGACGCCATGCTGGAGTTCTTCCGTGGCTAAATATCTCCTGCTGATTGCAGCGTTCCTCTGTGCAGGCGTGGCCCAGGCCGACAACAGTAAAGCCGATGCACCGGCGGTGGTCGACAGCGATGGCTTCAAGCAGCCGCTGACCAAACTCAAGTTCAACCCGGGCCTGGATCAGCGCGAATTCGAACGCTCCACGCTCAATGCGCTGAACGTCTATGACCCGCTGGAATCGTGGAACCGCCGGGTCTACCACTTCAACTACCGCTTCGACCAGTGGGTGTTCCTGCCAGTGGTCGATGGCTATCGCTACATCACCCCAAGCTTCGTGCGTACCGGGGTGAGCAACTTCTTCAACAACATTGGCGACGTGCCGAACCTGGTCAACAGCCTGCTGCAGTTCAAGGGCCAGCGCTCGATGGAAACCACTGCGCGCCTGCTGCTCAACACCACGATCGGCATCGCCGGTCTGTGGGATCCGGCAACCGCCATGGGCCTGCCGCGCCAGAACGAGGACTTCGGGCAGACTCTGGGCTTCTACGGCGTACCGGGCGGCGCCTACTTCGTACTGCCGATCTTCGGCCCGTCGAACATCCGCGACACCGCAGGTCTGGCCGTGGATTACACCGCCGACACCGCGATCAACTTCCTCAACGTCGCGGAAGTCAGCTCCAACCACCCGGAAGTCTGGGCCTTGCGTGCGATCGACAAGCGCTACCAGACCAGCTTCCGCTACGGCCAGATGAACTCGCCGTTCGAGTACGAGAAAGTGCGGTACGTCTACACCGAAGCGCGCAAGTTGCAGATCGCCGAGTAAATCGGCTGGCGCAAAACACTGTGGGAGCGAGCCTGCTCGCGAACGCGGAGTTTCAGTCAACATCGATATTGACTGAACTACCGCATTCGCAAGCAGGCTCGCTCCCACATTTGTTATGTGTTGCTGACTAACCCTTCAGCGCTTTCCAGAGCTTGCCTACGACCGAAACCACCGCCAACACCACAGCACCGGCAATAATCCCCGCAACACCATTGAGCAGCATCGGTACGGCAAACCCGGCACTGCCCGCCGCTGCGCCGACACCTTCGATCCAGTGATGCAGCACCGGCACGCCATGGGTCAGGATGCCGCCGCCGACCAGGAACATCGCTGCCGTGCCAACCACCGACAGGGTTTTCATCATGTACGGCGCGGCGCTGAGAATGCCGCCGCCGATCTTTTTCGCCATCTGCCCGGGCTTCTGCGTCAGCCACAGCCCCAGGTCGTCGAGCTTGACGATGCCCGCCACCAAACCGTAAACGCCCACGGTCATGACAATGGCTATGCCGGACATGACGACCACTTGCTGGGTCAGCGAGGCATCTGCCACGGTGCCGAGGGTGATCGCAATGATTTCTGCCGAGAGAATGAAGTCAGTGCGGATCGCGCCTTTGATCTTGTCCTTTTCGTACGCCACCAGATCGGTCGCCGGATCGGCCACTGCTTCGGTCAACTGTGCGTGTTCTGCCTCGTCTTCCTCTTTGCTGTGCAGAAACTTGTGCGCGAGCTTTTCAAAACCCTCGAAACACAGGTACGCGCCGCCGACCATCAACAGCGGCGTCACCAGCCAAGGCACAAAGGCGCTGATTGCCAGCGCCGACGGCACGAGGATCAGTTTGTTGACGAACGAGCCCTTGGCCACCGCCCACACCACGGGAATTTCCCGCTCGGCGCGCACGCCCGAAACCTGCTGGGCATTGAGCGCCAGATCATCACCGAGCACCCCGGCGGTCTTCTTCGCGGCCATCTTGGTCATCAATGCAACGTCATCCAGAACGGTGGCGATGTCATCGATCAGCACCAGCAAACTGCTTCCTGCCATGAATCCTGTTTCCTTCTGTGTATGAATGTTGCCAAGCATAACGCGACCGCCGGCCACAGGCTGCATTGTTGAGCGCCGCTCAAGGCCGGTGCTACCATGCGCCACCGCCAGAACAGGCAAGGAACCACCGGGTTTATGAGCACAATCCGCGAGCGTAACAAAGAACTGATCCTGCGCGCCGCCAGCGAAGAGTTTGCCGACAAGGGCTTCGCGGCGACCAAAACCAGCGACATCGCCGCCAAGGCGGGATTGCCCAAGCCCAACGTCTACTACTACTTCAAATCCAAGGAAAACCTCTATCGCGAGGTGCTGGAAAGCATCATCGAGCCGATTCTGCAGGCCTCGACCCCGTTCAACCCGGACGGCGTACCGAGCGAAGTGCTGAGCGGCTACATCCGCTCGAAGATCCGCATCTCCCGCGACCTGCCCTACGCCTCCAAGGTGTTCGCCAGCGAAATCATGCACGGCGCCCCGCACCTGAGCGCTGACCTGGTAGAGCAGCTCAACGCCCAGGCCAAACACAACATCGCCTGCATCCAGAGCTGGATCGACCGCGGCCAGATCGCCCCGATCGACCCCAACCACCTGATGTTCAGCATCTGGGCCGCGACCCAGACCTACGCCGACTTCGACTGGCAGATTTCCGCGGTGACCGGGAAAGACAAGCTTGATGAAGCCGATTATGAAGCGGCGGCGCAGACGATTATCCGGTTGGTGTTGAAGGGGTGTGAGCCGGATCGGTGAGATCGGGGGAACCGCTTCGCGAGCAGGCTCGCTCCCACAGGGGTTGTGGTGTCCAGACATTTTGTGTCCAACCCAGATCCACTGTGGGAGCGAGCCTGCTCGCGAATAGCTGCACCGCAGACCTCAACTCATAACCAGATCGAATCCCACAACGGATAGTCGCCAAGGCTTTTGACCAGCCCTGCCCGCAATGGGTTGGCAATGACATACCGAGCCATCTTCACCAGATTCTCCTCTTTACGCAGTGCCCGGTCATGGAAGCCAGGTTGCCAAAGGCTGGACTTTCTACCGGTCGAAAGCTTTACCGCTTTGGTGCTGAGGGATTTAGTTCGCTGCATCAATTCGCCGAGCGAGCCACTCTTCAATTCAATCAGCCAGTGAAAATGATCTGGCATTACGACCCAAGCCAGAGAATTGGCCAATCCCGCTTCCTCAGCTGCCCTGAATTGGCTTACAAGCAATCTGCCGAGGAAGAAATCGCTGAATACAGGTTCTCTCCCGGCGGTATTGGCGGTCAGAAGGTAAATGCGGTTGTGTTCTGAATAGCGTCCGATGCGCAAGCGATGTGAAGCAGATAAACCCGGCATTCCGTTGCCTTCTCATATGTTGATCATGAGAAGGCTAGCCGTGGAGATGGCAAAGGGAGCGTCAGACTTTTAGCAAGATGTGTAGCGCAGATCGTATTCGCGAGCAGGCTCGCTCCCACAGTGGGCTTCAGGTGTTCAGACATTTTGTGTCCAACCCTGATCCAATGGGGGAGCGAGCCTGCTCGCGAAAGCGGTCATTCAGACACTGACATTCAACCAACCACCCCGCCATCCGCCCTCAAATCCAGCGCCTCCACCGCTTTAATTGCCACCTGCTCATCCACATCCGACAAATCCCCACTGATCCCGATCGCGCCCAGCACTTCACCCGCCTGATTTCGAATCAACACCCCACCCGGAGCCGGCACTACGCTGCCCTGCCCCATGCTGTTCAACGAAGAAAAAAACGCCGGGCGTTGTTGGGCGTCCTGGGCGAGCAGGCGTGAGCCTTTACCCAAGGCGATGGCGCCCCAGGCTTTGCCGATGGCGATGTTCGGGCGCAGCAGGCTGGCGCCGTCTTCGCGTTGCAGGGCGATCAGGTGGCCGCCGGTATCGAGTACCGCGATGGTCAGCGGTGCGGCGTTGATGCCGCGTCCTGCGTTGATGGCTTCGCTGACCAGGTTGACTGCGACTTTCAAGGTTAAAGCGCTCATGGTGCCGTCCTCATTTTGTTATAGGGAAAGTCGTGGGACTGCGCGTTTGTGCCGCAGTCCAATGCCACAAATAGAACACAATGAGTTATTTTTTTGTATACAATAATTCTCGAAAAGCGCCACATGCGACGAAAAGCCACAGCACATCGGGCTTCCGACGAATGAAACAGGCGCTTGAGAAAATGGATTGACCTGCGCCGTCCGCCGTGAATACACTCTGCGCAAAGCCACTTGTATACAATTACAAAACGTAAAGAGGCACAAAACCATGAGCAAAATGAGAGCAATCGAAGCCGCCGTTCTGGTGATGCGCCGTGAAGGGGTTGATACCGCTTTTGGCATCCCGGGCGCAGCGATCAACCCGCTGTACTCCGCCTTGCAGAAGGTCGGTGGCATCGATCACGTCCTTGCTCGCCACGTTGAAGGCGCCTCGCACATGGCCGAGGGCTACACCCGCACCAAGGCCGGCAATATCGGCGTGTGCATCGGCACGTCCGGCCCGGCCGGCACCGATATGGTCACCGGGCTCTACAGCGCCTCGGCTGACTCGATTCCAATCCTCTGCATCACCGGGCAAGCACCCCGCGCCCGGATGCACAAGGAAGATTTCCAGGCTGTCGACATCACCAGCATCGTCAAGCCAGTCACCAAGTGGGCAACCACGGTTCTGGAGCCGGGCCAGGTGCCTTACGCATTCCAGAAAGCCTTCTATGAAATGCGCTCCGGTCGTCCAGGCCCTGTACTGATCGACCTGCCGTTCGACGTGCAGATGGCCGAGATCGAATTCGACATCGACGCTTACCAACCGCTGCCACTGGCCAAACCGACCGCGACCCGCGTGCAGGTCGAGAAGGCTCTGGCGCTGCTGGATCAGGCCGAGCGTCCATTGCTGGTCGCCGGTGGTGGCATCATCAACGCCGACGCCAGCGATCTGCTGGTTGAATTCGCTGAGCTGACCGGCATCCCGGTGATCCCGACCCTGATGGGCTGGGGCACCATCCCTGACGATCACCCGCTGATGGTCGGCATGGTTGGTCTGCAGACTTCGCACCGTTACGGCAACGCGACGATGCTCAAATCCGACGTGGTACTGGGCATCGGCAACCGCTGGGCCAACCGTCACACCGGTTCGGTGGATGTCTACACCGAAGGCCGCAAGTTCATTCACGTCGACATCGAAGGCACGCAGATCGGCCGCGTGTTCACCCCGGATCTGGGCATCGTTTCCGACGCCGCTGCCGCGCTGACCGTGTTCATCGAAGTGGCCCGTGAATGGCAAGCCGCCGGCAAGCTGAAGAACCGCAGCGCCTGGCTGCAGGATTGCCAGCAGCGCAAGGCCAGCCTGCATCGCAAGACCCACTTCGACAACGTGCCGGTCAAGCCGCAGCGCGTTTACGAAGAAATGAACCAGGTGTTCGGCAAGGACACCTGCTACGTCAGCACCATTGGTCTGTCGCAGATTGCCGGCGCGCAGTTCCTGCACGTCTACAAACCGCGTCACTGGATCAACTGTGGCCAGGCCGGCCCGTTGGGCTGGACCATTCCGGCAGCGCTGGGCGTGGTGAAGGCCGATCCGAACCGGAAAGTCGTGGCCCTGTCGGGGGACTATGATTTCCAGTTCATGATCGAAGAACTGGCGGTCGGCGCTCAGTTCAAACTGCCGTACATCCACGTCGTGGTGAACAACTCGTACCTGGGCCTGATCCGTCAGGCCCAGCGCGGGTTCGAAATGGACTACTGCGTGCAGCTGTCCTTCGATAACCTGAATGCGCCGGAACTCAACGGTTACGGGGTTGACCACATCGCAGTCGCCGAAGGCCTCGGCTGCAAGGCACTGCGTGTGTTCGAACCGTCGGAAATCGCCCCTGCCCTGCGCAAGGCCGAGCAGATGATCGAAGAGTTCAAGGTGCCGGTGATCGTCGAGATCATTCTGGAGCGTGTGACCAACATCTCCATGGGTACCGAGATCAACGCGGTCAACGAGTTCGAGGACCTGGCACTGGTCGGCAACGATGCGCCGACGGCGATTTCGTTGCTCGATTGATTGCTTTTAGCCCCCTCTCCCTCTGGGAGAGGGCTGGGGTGAGGGAAAGGTTTTGCGGTGTTCGCACAATCGGGATCTGACTCAGGATTCCCCCTCACCCTAACCCTCTCCCCAAGGAGAGGGGACTGATCGCGTTCAGTCTGACCTACCGTGCCTCATCAGTTTTTAGGAGACCACCATGCCGCGTTTCGCAGCCAACCTGTCCATGCTGTTCACCGAACAGGATTTCCTTGCCCGTTTCGACGCCGCCGCCAAGGCCGGTTTCAGTGGGGTGGAATACCTGTTCCCGTACGACTTCAGCTCGGCTGAAATCAAGGCAAAACTCGAGGCCAACGGGCTGACCCAAGTGCTGTTCAACCTGCCGGCCGGTGACTGGGCCAAGGGCGAGCGTGGCATCGCTTGCCTGCCGGATCGGGTCGAAGAGTTCCGCGCCGGGGTCGATCTGGCGATCGCTTACGCACAAGTGCTGGGCAACACCCAGGTCAACTGCCTGGCCGGTATCCGCCCGCAAGGCGTTGACGATGCCACTGTGGAAAAGACCTTCGTTGCCAACCTCAAATACGCCGCCGACAAGCTGCAAGCGGTGGGCATCAAACTGGTGATGGAAGCGATCAACACCCGCGACATTCCAGGTTTCTACCTGAACAACACGGCGCAGGCCCTGTCGATTCGCGAGCAGGTCGGCAGCGCCAATCTGTTCCTGCAATACGACATCTATCACATGCAAATCATGGAAGGCGATCTGGCCCGCACCCTGCAATCGCACCTGGGCGAGATCAACCACGTGCAACTCGCGGACAACCCGGGGCGCAACGAGCCGGGCACTGGTGAGATCAACTACCGCTTCCTGTTCGAACACCTTGATCGCATCGGTTATCAGGGTTGGGTCGGTTGCGAATACAAACCGCTGACCACCACCGAAGCGGGCCTGGGTTGGTTGAAATCACACAACGCAATCTAAGAAACACAGCAAATCCCCTGTGGGAGCGAGCCTGCTCGCGAATGCGGTGGTTCAGTCAACACGGATATTGAATGTTCCACCGCATTCGCGAGCAGGCTCGCTCCCACATGAAAAGCAGCTCCCCTATTTGCTTGAGCACGAAAAAAACAAGAGGATTTTCTCATGGCTAAAATCGGATTCATCGGCACCGGCATCATGGGCCACCCAATGGCGGCGAACCTGCAGAAAGCCGGTCACAGCCTGTTCCTGTCGCAACACCACGACGCGGCCCCGGCCGATCTGGTCGCCGCTGGCGCCGTCGCCCTGGCCAACCCGCGCGAAGTGGCGCAGGAAGCCGAATTCATCATCGTCATGGTTCCGGATACCCCGCAGGTCGATGACGTGCTGTTCCGCGCCGACGGCGTCGCGGCCGGTATCGGCAAGGGCAAAGTCGTGATCGACATGAGCTCGATTTCGCCGACCGCCACCAAAGCCTTCGCCGCCAAAATCAACGAGAAAGGCGCGCAGTACCTCGACGCTCCGGTTTCCGGCGGTGAAGTCGGCGCCAAGGCCGCAACCCTGAGCATCATGGTCGGTGGCGACGCCGATGCCTTCGAACGCGCCCTGCCGCTGTTCCAGGCCATGGGCAAGAACATCACCCTGGTTGGTGGCAATGGCGACGGCCAGACCGCCAAAGTGGCGAACCAGATCATCGTCGCGCTGAACATCCAGGCCGTAGCCGAAGCCCTGCTGTTCGCCTCGAAAAACGGTGCCGATCCGGCCAAGGTGCGTGAAGCGCTGATGGGCGGTTTCGCTTCTTCGAAGATCCTCGAAGTGCACGGCGAGCGCATGATCAAAGGTACCTTCGACCCGGGCTTCCGCATCAGCCTGCACCAGAAGGACCTGAACCTGGCCCTGCAAGGCGCCAAGGAGCTGAACATCAATCTGCCGAACACCGCCAATGCCCAGCAGGTATTCAGCACCTGCGCGGCCATCGGCGGCAGCAACTGGGACCACTCGGCGCTGATCAAGGGCCTGGAGCACATGGCCAATTTCTCGATTCGCGACAATAAATAAAGCCTGCACAAAACCCTGTGGGAGCGAGCCTGCTCGCGAAAGCGGCTTCACATCCAACATCCATGTTGGCTGACATGCCGCGTTCGCGAGCAGGCTCGCTCCCACAAGGGTTCCGAGTTGCCCTTTCGAATAACAAGAATTCCGGGAGCCCGCCATGTCGGTCGATCCGCAACAACTGCTGCGCGAGCTGTTTGCCACAGCCATCGACGCGGCCCATCCGAACCAAGTCCTCGAAGCCCATTTGCCTGCCGATCGCACCGGTCGGTTGATCGTCATCGGCGCCGGCAAAGCCGCTGCCGCCATGGCGCAAGTGGTCGAGCGCTGCTGGGAGGGTGAAGTCACCGGCCTGGTGGTGACCCGCTACGGCCACGGCGCCCCGTGCGAAAAAATCGAAGTGGTCGAAGCCGCACACCCGGTGCCGGATGCGGCCGGGCTGGCCGTGGCCAAACGCGTGCTGGAGCTGGTCAGCAACCTCACTGAAGACGACCGCGTGATCTTCCTGCTCTCCGGCGGCGGCTCTGCCCTGCTCGCCCTGCCAGCCGAAGGCATTACCCTCGCTGACAAGCAGGCGATCAACAAAGCCCTGCTCAAATCCGGCGCGACCATCGGCGAGATGAACTGCGTGCGCAAGCACCTCTCGGCGATCAAGGGTGGCCGCCTCGGCAAGGCCTGCTGGCCGGCGACGGTTTACACCTACGCGATTTCCGATGTGCCCGGCGACCTCGCCACCGTCATCGCCTCCGGGCCGACCGTGGCCGACCCGAGCACTTCGGCCGAAGCACTGGCGATCATCAAGCGCTACGGCATCGACATTCCCGCCTCCGTGCGCACCTGGCTGCAAAGTCCGGAATCGGAAACCGTCAAACCCGGCGACCCGTCCCTGGCGCGCAGCCACTTCCAGTTGATCGCCCGCCCGCAGCAATCGCTAGACGCGGCGGCGGTGAAGTGCCGTCAGGCCGGTTTCAGCACCTTGATTCTCGGCGACCTCGAAGGCGAATCCCGCGAAGTGGCGAAAGTCCACGCCGGCATCGCCCGACAGATCATCAATCACGGCCAGCCACTGGCGACGCCGTGCGTGATTCTTTCTGGCGGTGAGACCACGGTAACCGTGCGCGGCAATGGCCGTGGCGGGCGTAACGCCGAATTCCTCCTCAGCCTGACCGACAGCCTCAAGGGCCAGCCCGGCGTCTACGCGCTGGCCGGCGACACCGATGGCATCGACGGCTCGGAAGACAACGCCGGCGCAATCATGACTCCGGACAGCTACGCCCGCGCCGCCGCACTGGGTCTGAGCGCCAGCGACGAGCTGGATAACAACAACGGCTATGGCTACTTCCAGGCGCTCGATGCGCTGATCGTCACCGAGCCGACCCGCACTAACGTCAACGACTTCCGCGCCATTCTGATCCTTGAGAACTGCAAATCATGACGCCTGATAAAAAGGTCAAAATCCTCGCCACCCTCGGCCCTGCGGTCGACGGTATCGACGACATCCGCGAGCTGGTCGAGGCCGGGGTCAACATCTTCCGGCTGAATTTCAGCCATGGCGATCACGCCGACCACGCCAAGCGCTATCAATGGATCCGCGAAGTCGAGCGCCAGCTCAACTATCCGCTGGGCATTCTGATGGACCTGCAAGGGCCGAAACTGCGTGTGGGCAAGTTCGCTGACGGCAAGGTGCAGTTGCATCGCGGTCAGGCGTTCCGCTTGGATCTCGATGCGACACCGGGCGATGAGCGCCGGGTCAACCTGCCGCATCCGGAAATCATTGCCGCGCTGGAAGCGGGCATGGACCTGCTGCTCGACGACGGCAAGCTGCGCCTGCGCGTGGTCACCAAGTACGCCGATGCGATCGACACCAGCGTGCTCAACGGCGGCGAACTGTCCGATCGCAAAGGCGTGAATGTGCCGCAAGCGGTGCTCGACCTCAGCCCGCTGACCGCCAAGGATCGCCGCGATTTGAGCTTCGGCCTGGAATTGGGTGTGGACTGGGTCGCGCTGTCGTTCGTACAGCGCCCGCAGGACATTGTCGAAGCCCGCGCATTGATCGGCGACAAGGCGTTTCTGATGGCGAAAATCGAGAAGCCTTCGGCGGTCGAGCAACTACGTGAGATTGCTGAGTTGAGCGACGCGATCATGGTCGCGCGCGGCGATCTTGGTGTGGAAGTGCCGGCGGAGAGCGTGCCGCAGATTCAGAAAAACATCATCACCACCTGCCGCGCGCTGGGCAAACCGGTGGTGGTGGCGACACAGATGCTCGAGTCAATGCGCTTCTCCCCTGCCCCAACCCGTGCCGAGGTGACTGACGTCGCCAACGCCGTGGCCGAAGGCGCCGATGCGGTGATGCTCTCGGCGGAAACCGCGTCCGGCGAATACCCGCTGGAAGCCGTGCAGATGATGAGCAAGATCATCCGTCAAGTTGAGAACGGCCCGGATTATCAGACCCAGCTTGACGTCAGCCGACCGAAAGCCGAGGCGACGGTTTCCGATGCAATCAGCTGTGCGATCCGCCGGATCAGCAACGTGCTGCCGGTGGCGGTGCTGGTCAATTACAGCGAGTCCGGCGCCTCGACGTTGCGCGCATCGCGGGAACGGCCGAAAGCACCGATCCTCAATCTGACGCCGAACCTGCAAACGGCGCGGCGCTTGAGCGTGGCGTGGGGCATTCATTCGGTGGTCAACGATCGCCTGCGTCAGGTCGACGAAGTCTGCTCGACCGCACTGGAGATTGCTCAGGCGCAAGGCATGGCCGAGCGTGGCGACACGCTGCTGATCACCGCCGGCGTGCCGTTCGGGCAGCCGGGATCGACCAATTCGCTGCGCATCGAGACGTTGATTTAACCCACCCTAAAAGTGGGTGCATAACCTTGTGGCGAGGGGATTTATTCCCGTTGGGCTGCGAAGCGGCCCCCCATCGGAGAATGCGGTTTCTCTGTGGAAACCGTCACACCCTCAAAAGCGACGACTGCTGCGCAGCCGAACGGGGCGGTGCGACGTTTCGCTAAATCCCCTCGCCACAGGGACTTGCAAGACCTTTTGATGTTCCAACTGCCCAGATTTTCTCAACATGCCTGCCAATCACTTCAACACCCACTGCCCCGACTGGGCCGAGGCTTTGCTCAACGGTTTCAGTCAGATTTTCTTTCAGCGCCATCCGCTGTGCGGCCTGCTGTGTCTGTTGGCGATTCTGCTGACGGCGCCGGTGCTGTTCGCCGGGGCGCTGCTCGGTGGCGTTGCCGGTCTGCTCACCGCGCAGCAGCGCAACTACGCCAAGGCCGATCGCCAGGCCGGGTTGTTCAGCTACAACGGCGTGCTGCTCGGCCTGCTGCTGAGCCTGTATTTCCCTTGGTCGCCACTGCTGCCGCCGTTGATTCTTGCAGCCGGTGGCTTGAGCGCGATGCTTACTCAGCAATGGCTCAAACACGTGTACCGCAGTCGCGCCATACCGGCCTACACCTCGCCGTTCGTGGCGATAAGTTGGGTGCTGCTGGTGTTCACCGAACCGGCCACGCCGATGGCATCGCCCGACCTGAACACGACAAATCTGCTGGCCGCTGAACTGCGCGGATTCGGCCAGGTGATGTTTCTTGACCATCCATTGGCCGGGGCGTTGATCGCCAGCGGTTTGCTGCTCGCCGATCGCCGCGCGTTCTGCTGGGCGCTGCTGGCGTCGGCGATCGGCCTCGGCTCGAGTCTGCTGCACCACGACACGTCCGCCGCACTGCTCGGGCTCGGTGGCTACAACGCTGTACTCGCCGCCCTCGCCTTCAGCGCTCAGCGACAAAATCCGTGGCTGCCGCTGCTCGCCATTGTCCTGGCCTTGCTGGTGACGCCGCTGTTTGCCGCCCTCGGGCTGGCCACGCTGACCGCGCCGTTCATCCTCGCCTGCTGGTTGATTCGTGCCGGCATTCAAATGCTTGGCAAAGCGTCGCTCGCGCATGAGTCTTGCGCTCATGAGGAGAATCACCCTAGGCTGCGCTGATCTTCGATTCAGGCGTTATCCATGGACAGCAGCAACAATTGGCGCGAACGGCTTTACGTCATGATTTTCCAGAGCGACACCCCGGCCGGGCGTCGCTTCGACGGCATTCTGCTGTTGATCATCCTCGCCAGTCTGGTGATCGTGATGCTCGACAGTATCGACAGCATTCACCGTAATTACGCCGACGTTCTGGCCTATATAGAGTGGGGCTTCACGGCGATCTTCCTCGGCGAATACATCCTGCGTCTGTACTGCTCGCCCAAGCCGCTGCGCTATGCCTTCAGCTTTTATGGCCTGGTGGATCTGCTGGCGATCGTGCCGGGCATCCTCGCGCTGTACTACAGCGATGCGCAGTATCTGCTGATCATCCGCATCATTCGGATGCTGCGGATTTTCCGTGTGCTCAAGCTCAGCCCGTATCTCAAGCAAGCCAACTATCTGATGTCGGCGCTGCGTGGCAGCAAGCAGAAAATCGTCGTGTTTCTGGTCAGCGTGTGCACGCTGGTGACAGTGTTCGGCACGCTGATGTACGTGATCGAAGGCCCGGAACATGGCTTCACCAGCATTCCCAAAGGCATCTATTGGGCGATCGTGACCTTGACCACTGTGGGCTTCGGCGACATCGTGCCGAAGACGCCGCTGGGCCAGGTGATTTCCTCGCTGGTGATGATCACCGGTTACTCGATCATCGCCGTGCCCACAGGGATTTTCACCGCTGAGCTGGCCAACGCCATGCGCGGCGAACAGCTGCAACATGACTGCCCGGGCTGCCAGAAAAAGAGCCATGAACAGAGCGCAGCGTTCTGTTCGCGCTGCGGCAGTCAGCTGTTCAAGAAAGTGGAATAAGCACAGAGCTTTTTAATCTTTAAGCGACTATGCGAGGCCCGCTATAGTCGCTGGCAAATGGCCTCACTTTTTACACAACACCCCCACAGAACAAGGAATGCGCAGTGAAAAAACTCTTTGGCGCCTCACTTCTCGCCGCCGGCCTGGCCTTGGCCAACATCGCCGAAGCAGCACCGACGCTGCTTAACGTTTCCTACGACGTGATGCGCGATTTCTACAAGGACTACAACACTGCGTTCCAGAAGCACTGGCAAGCCGAGCACAACGAAAACATCACCGTGCAGATGTCCTTCGGCGGCTCGAGCAAGCAGGCGCGTTCGGTGATCGACGGCCTGCCGGCTGACGTCATTACCATGAACATGGCCACCGACATCAACGCCCTCGCCGACAACGGCAAACTGGTGCCGGACAACTGGGTCACGCGCCTGCCGAACAACAGCGCACCGTTCACCTCGGCGACGGTGTTCATTGTCCGCAAGGGCAACCCGAAAGCTTTGAAAGACTGGCCGGATCTGCTCAAGGACGGCGTACAGGTGATCGTGCCCAACCCGAAAACTTCGGGTAACGGCCGCTACACCTACCTGTCGGCCTGGGGCTATGTGCTGAAAAACGGTGGCGACGAGAATAAGGCCAAGGACTTCGTCGGCAAGCTGTTCAAGCAGGCGCCGGTACTCGATACCGGTGGCCGCGCCGCCACCACCACGTTCATGACCAACCAGATCGGCGACGTGCTGGTGACCTTCGAAAACGAAGCGGAAATGATCGCCCGCGAGTTCGGTCGCGATCAGTTCGAAGTCATCTACCCGACCGTCTCAGCGGAAGCCGAGCCCCCGGTTTCGGTGGTCGACAAAGTGGTCGACAAGAAGGGCTCGCGCGCTGCGGCTGATGAGTATCTGAAGTACCTGTGGTCGCCGGAAGGACAGGAAATTGCGGCGGCCAACTACTTGCGCCCGCGTGACCCGGCGGTGCTGGCGAAGTACACCGACCGTTTCCCGAAAGTCGACTTCCTTTCGGTGGAGAAGACGTTTGGTGACTGGCGCACGGTGCAGAAAACCCACTTCAATGATGGTGGCGTGTTCGATCAGATTTATAGCGGGCAGTAAGGCTTGGTCTGAAAAATCAAAAGGCGACCCACCGGGTCGCCTTTTTGTTGCGCGGCAATACCGCTCATTACACTGCGTAATAACAGTTATCATCCGAAAACGTCTTCTGCCAGTCCACGTTGTCCATTAGCCTCAGCGCTTTCCTGTGCCCGACCCGAGATCCCCTATGACCACCACTCCTCACGCAATGACCCGAGGCATGGTCCTGCTGTTCGCGTTCTGCTGCGGCGCCATCGTTGCCAACATCTACTACGCACAGCCGATCATCGGCCTGATCGCGCCGGACATCGGCCTCTCCGACACCATGGCCAGTTTCATCGTCTCGCTGACCCAGATCGGTTACGCGTTGGGCCTGTTCTTTCTGGTGCCGTTGGGGGATCTGTTGGAGAACCGGCGGCTGATGATCATCACCACGGTCGTGGCGATCGCCAGTCTGCTTGGCGCCGCGTTCACTGAACAGCCGAACATATTTCTGCTGATCTCGCTGCTGGTCGGTTTCAGCTCGGTGTCGGTGCAGATCCTTATTCCGCTGGCCGCGCATCTGGCGCCGGAAGAGTCCCGTGGTCGCGTGGTGGGCGGGATCATGGGCGGTTTGCTGCTGGGTATTCTGTTGGCGCGACCGGTGTCGAGTGTGGTCGCCGATCACCTCGGCTGGCGCGCCATGTTCATGATCGCCGCAGCGTTGATGGCGGCAATCAGCGTGGTGCTGGCACTGACCGTGCCCAAGCGCCAGCCCGATCACAGCGCAACTTATGGCCAATTGATCGGCTCGCTGTGGACGCTGCTGCGCCAGCAACCGGTGCTGCGTCAGCGGGCGTTTTATCAGGGCTGCATGTTCGCCACGTTCAGCCTGTTCTGGACCGCCGTGCCGCTGGAGCTGGCACGCAACCATGGCCTGTCGCAAAGCGAAATCGCGATCTTCGCCCTGGTCGGCGCCATCGGTGCCATCGCCGCGCCAATCAGCGGCCGCCTCGCTGATGCCGGTCACACACGCATCGCCTCGCTGCTGGCCATGCTGTTCGCCAGCCTGAGCTTTCTCCCCGCCTTCATTCACCCGGCCTACAGCGTCATCGGCCTGGCCGTGACCGGCGTGGTGCTGGACTTCTGCGTGCAGATGAACATGGTCCTGGGCCAACGCGCGGTGTACTCGCTGGACGCGAAAAGTCGTGGCCGTTTGAACGCGCTGTACATGACCAGCATCTTCATCGGCGGCGCGTTCGGCTCGTCGGTGGCCAGCGCGGTGTACGAGCATGGCGGCTGGTTGTGGATCGTGATTGTCGGCAGCGTGTTTCCGTTGTTGGCGTTGTTGCGGTTTCTGAGTGCATCGCAAAACGCTGCGCTGGCGCAGCGAAAAGTCGCGTCCTGACGCGATGTCATAGTGGGAGCGAGCCTGCTCGCGAAGGCGGTGTGTCAGCCATAGATCAGTGCCTGACCTGACGCCTTCGCGAGCAGGCTCGCTCCCACAATTGCGCAGACCCTCAATACCGAACCAGTTTCTCCATCGCCGCATCCGCCAGAAACGAGGAGCGGCTTTTGACGTTGTGCTCGCGTACATAGCGATCAATACGCTGAATCACATAGCCGGGCAGCGTAACGTTGACCTTTTCGGTCTTGCCAAGGTACGGCGAGATATCCAGCTCCAGCATGCCCCAGCCCATCTCGGCAAAATCCGGATGATTGCGATGCGCCGCTGCCGAGGTCGGCATCGGAATCGCCTGACCGGCCGCCGCGATCTCCTGCAGCATGAGGTGAGCCACTTCCACGGCCGCGTTGTAGGCCTCCTCAAAGCTGTCCCCGGCCGTGACTGCGCCGGGAATATCGGGGATCTGAATACCGATGGCAGTGTTCTCGTCACCCCACTCGATGCAGATGGGATATTGCATTACGGATCTCCTTCATGACGGGTTGGCGGGCTGAATAACCCCGCGCGCCGCCGAATGCTTTTGACTGTCCCCAGCGGTAAATCCTTTTTCGGATGCGGGACGGCAATAGTGTTCGGGTTGTAACGATGAGTGAAGATGTAATGACTGCCCGCAACCCGATCCAGCGTCCAGCCCGCCTCCTCCAGCTCCTTCATCAATAGCCTGCTCTGCACCAACCGCCTCCTTGGCCTGGCCCATTAAAAGTAACTCTAGAGTTATCTTTACTCAAGCACAGAATGGGACGGGGTGATGGTTGGTAGTTTTACAAAGTATTCCTGCACCAGTTTCGTTTATTGCGAATTTCGTTTAATTCGAATAACGTCGACACATCCTTCCATAGAATGCTGGAACAGTCTTATGACCACCGCTACTCCATCTGCCATCAATCTGCCTGTCGAACGAGAGGTCAAAGCCGCGATTGCAGGCCAGCGCGCCCTGAGCGCCTTCCTCACAACCGCTTTTGAAACTCAGCGAATCCAGATTTTTGATGAACAGAACGAAGCCCACAGCGTCGAGCTGCCAACATCGGCGTTGCGCTTGCTGAGCGATATCCTCGCGGCGCTGGCGCAGGGCAACGCTGTGAAGGTGGTACCGATCCACGCGGAACTGACCACGCAGGAAGCTGCCGATCTGCTCAACGTCTCACGTCCGCACATGATCAAACTGCTGGAGAGCGGTGAGATTTCCTACCACAAAACAGGCAAGCACCGACGTGTGCGTTTTGCTGATCTGATGGAATATAAAACCCGGCGAGACACCGCCAGCGAGCAGGCAATGATGCTTCTCGCGGAGCAGGCACAGGCGCTAAGGACAGGATACGAGTGAGGCATTCCTCTTTCACTGCTGTATACGATGCATGCGTTTTATATCCGGCCCCTTTAAGAGATTTCCTGATGTGGCTCGCGTTGTCAGGGCTGTATCGGGCTCGCTGGACTCAGGAAATACACCACGAATGGAAGCGTAACTTATTGAAGAACAGGTCCGACCTGACCCTCGAACAACTCGATCGCACATCGCAATTGATGGACCTGGCCATTCCAGACGCGTGTATCGATGGCTATGAAGACTTGGTGTCAGGCCTGACACTGCCTGCTGAGAACGACCGCTATGTTCTAGCGGCCGCAATCCGATGCGGTGCCGATGTAATAGTGACGTTCAACCTGAAAGATTTCCCCACCCGTCACCTCGCGCCATACGGCATTGAAGCTCAGCACCCGGATGAGTTTGTGGAAAACCTTTTCCATCTTGATTCGGCTGCCGTCGTCGCTGCGGCTCAAAGCCAGCGACGGCAATTGAAAACGCCCAATGTGGAGGTGGACAAATATCTCGGCTTTCTCCAACGGCAAGGATTGGTCGAGTCGGTAAAGGCGTTAGGTCACTATCGTGCGATTCTCTGAGAATCAGACGCAAAAAAACGGCGATCCCAGGATCGCCGTTTCTCTTACTGCCCGAATTTCTTGCCCAACCCCGGCGGGACGCCGTGGATGTTGGTGTCTTCCCACGGGCCGTTGGGGCTGACCGAGCGGCTCCAGCCGTTGTTCCAGCGGTAGTAGGTGCGCTGGCGGTAGAAGGTGTTGGTCTGGTCGTCGAGCACGTAGACGCCGAGCTTCTGGTCCCAGTGGCTGTTGCCGCCCGGTGGCGGGGCGAAGCTGGCCGAGGTGCGGGGCACGGGCTTGGCGGGTTTGGCCGGGATGCTCTTGCCGGGGCTCGGCGAGGTCGACGGGGTCGGGCTTGGCTGCGAGGGCGGGATTGGCGGCAGGCTGGTGGTCGGTTCCGGGCGTTGTACCGCACATGCACTCAAGCCCAGGGCCAGTGTGAGGACTGTGATGCGGGCGATGGTGTGCATGGCGGTGCTTTCCTGTTGGGTCCGGTTACTTGTCCGGGCTGTCGATAGTCAGTTTTTGTGGCGCGGTGGTGCTGCTGGCCACTGGGCCGCTGCGACCGATCCACTCACCGGCAGTCGGTTGACCGGCCCGTGAGATGCGCGCAACCAGTTGGACTTCAGGGAAGTTGGACAGTTTCAACTGCGGCATCATTGCGTCGGCATCGCCCAGTTCGACGGTCACCGGCAGGTCAGCCACGGTCAGACGTTTGGCCGCCAGCGGCGCCGGTGGGCCTGAAGTGGCGCGGGCGAAGATGAACACGCTGTCGCCCGGTTGCACCTTGCTCCTGAGTTCGCTGGCCAGATCAACGCTGACTGTCAGCAATGCCGCTTTCGGCGCCGGTGCCTGGGCAACTTTGCCGCCGCTGGCTTTCAAGCGTTCGGCGGCACGCTCGATGCCGCCTTGCAGCGCAGCGCGAGAGTTGTCATCCGGCGGCAGTTGCGCGAGCAGGCGATTCCAGTAGTCGATGGCCTCCTGATAACGCTCGCCTTCGAACGCGGCGATGCCGAGCAGGCCGAGGCTGGTAACTTCCTTCGGATCGGCCTTCAGCGCTTCGTCGGTCAATTTCTGAATCTGCTCCGACCACTTTTTACCGTCAGCAAAATACTGCGCCTGCGCCCACTGGCCGAGCAGTTCCGGCTGGCGACCGGCGAGGTTGGCGGCGCGTTCGAACATCTTCGCCGCGTCTGCCGGACGGTCTTGAGCCATGTAGGTACGGCCGAGGAAATACAGGCCTTCAGCGGAATCCGGTTGCGCGGCAACCGCACGCTCCAGACGCTGGGTCATCTCTTCCATCGACTGTGGTGCCTGAGCGAATTCGCGGGTCAGTTCGACCTTGTCGGCGGCGCCGAAATGCAGGTACAGACCGAGACCCAGCACCGGTACCAACACGGCGGCCAGCAGCGGCAACGGCTTGCCCAGGCGGGAGACACGCGGTGCGGTGACGCCTTCGGTGTCAGCGAGCAATTCACGCGCGGCTTCTGCGCGGCCGCTGTCCAGTTGCGCGGCGTCGAGCACGCCTTCGGCCTGCTGCGCTTGCAGCTCGGCAACCCGTTCCTGGTACAGCGCGACGTTCAACGCGGTGCGATCTTCTTCCCGCTGAGCGCGGCGTTCGCGCAGTACCGGGATCAGCAGAAAACTCAGGGCGACCAGAAGCAACAGCCCTGCGGCGAGCCAGAAATCAATCATTCTTGGTTTTTATCCAACAGTTGGTCGAGGCGCTGACGTTCTTCGGCAGACAGCGATGACGGCGTTTCGGCGCGTTGCCCGCGACGCCTGCGCACGATCAGCACGATCACCACAAAACCGCCGAGCAGCAGAGCGGCCGGGCCGAACCACAACAGCGCGGTCTTCGCATTGAGCGCCGGTTTATAGCGAACGAAATCACCATAGCGATCGACCATGAAGTCGATGATCTGCTGATTGTCCTTGCCCTCGCCGAGCATGCGGAAAATCTCTTTGCGCAGGTCGGCGGCAATCGGTGCGTTGGAGTCGGCGATGTCCTGGTTCTGACATTTGGGGCAGCGCAGTTCCTTGGTCAGCTCGCGGAAACGCTCGCGGTCACCCTCTTTGGCAAATTCGTAGGTATCGATGGCCGCGTGGGCGACACCGGCCAGGCTCAAACCCAACACGACCGCAGCGAGAAAACGCTTCATGGCTTGGCCTCATCGACCAGCGCCTGATACTTGGCCGCGAGTTTTTCGCGCCAGACCTGCTCGTCGATCACCCCGACGAACTTGTCGCGGATGATGCCTTTGGCGTCGATAAAGAAGGTTTCCGGCGCGCCGTAGACACCAAGATTCAAGCCCAGCGAACCCTCGTCGTCACGAATATCCAGCGCATATGGATTGTGGAATTCCGCCAGCCACTTCAAGGCATCAGCGTTGGTGTCCTTGTAGTTGATGCCGTAGATCACCACGCCGCGCTCGGCGAGTTTGTTCAGCACCGGGTGCTCGACCCGGCAGGAAATGCACCAGGTGCCCCAGACATTGACCAGCGCCGGTTTGCCGAGAATGTCGGCCTTGGTCAGCGTCTTGTCACCCTGCACACTTGGCAGGGAAAACTCCGGGAACGGCTTGTCGATCATCGCCGACGGCAGCTCCGCCGGATCCAGGTACAAGCCGCGATAGAGAAACACCGCCACCAGCAGAAAAATCGCCAACGGCAACAACATCAACCAACGCCTCATGCCGCCGCTCCCGTCATGCCCAGCGCTTCGCGCACTTTGCTTTTCACCTTGACCCGATAACGCCGATCCAGCGCCGCCAGCAAACCACCCAATCCGGTGAGCAAGCCGCCGAACCAGATCCAGCGCACAAACGGTTTGACGTGTACGCGCACGGCCCAGGCGCCATTATCCAGCGGCTCGCCGAGGGCGACGTAGAGATCGCGAGTGAAACCGGCATCGATCCCGGCTTCGGTCATCACCGAGTTCTGCACGGTGTACAGACGCTTTTCCGGGTGCAGCACGCTGATTTCCTCGCCGTCACGAATGACGCGGATGGTGCCTTTGTCCGAGGTGAAATTCGGCCCTTCGAAATGCTTCGCGCCCTCGAAGACGAATTGATAGCCGGCCAGATCCATCGACTCGCCCGGCGCCAGACGCAGGTCGCGCTCGGCACTGTTCTGGCTCGACAACACTACGCCCAGCGCGCACACCGCGATGCCGAGGTGAGCGATCTGCATGCCCCAATAGCTGCGGGTCAGCGTCGGCAAACCTTTGATCAGGCCTTTGTGGCGAGTCTTGTCGAACAGATCGCGCACGCCGGCGAGCAACACCCACGCCGCCAGCAGGAACGTCGCAATCACTGCCCAGTTGAAATCGCCATAAGCCACGCCGGCCACCACGGCCAATGCGACGCTGCCGAGCAGCACCGGAGTGAGCATGCTCGCCAGCCATTTCACTGGCGTGTCCTTCCAGCGCACGATCACGCCGATCGCCATGACCAGCATCAGCAACGCCATCAACGGAATGAACAACGCATTGAAGTAAGGCGGGCCGACCGACAGCTTGGCGCCACTGATGGCATCAAGAATCAGCGGATACAAGGTCCCAAGGAGGATCATCGATGCAGCGACAACCAGCACCAGGTTGTTGCCCAGCAGCAAAGTCTCACGGGACCACAGATTGAACCCGACCTGACTTTTCACCACTGGCGCGCGCAGGGCGAAAAGGGTCAGCGAACCGCCCACCACGAACAGCAGGAAAATCAGGATGAACACACCGCGCTCGGGATCCGAAGCGAAGGCATGCACCGAAGTCAGCACGCCTGAACGTACGAGGAAAGTGCCGAGCAGGCTCAACGAGAACGCGGCGATCGCCAGCAACACCGTCCAGCTCTTGAACACGCCGCGTTTCTCGGTGACCGCCAGCGAGTGAATCAACGCGGTGCCGACCAGCCATGGCATGAACGAGGCGTTTTCCACCGGGTCCCAGAACCACCAGCCGCCCCAGCCGAGTTCGTAATACGCCCACCACGAACCGAGGGTGATGCCGATGCCGAGGAAGGCCCAGGCGACGATGGTCCATGGCCGCGACCAGCGCGCCCACGCCGCATCGAGACGCCCGCCGAGCAGCGCGGCGATGGCAAACGCGAACGCCACGGAGAAACCGACATAGCCCATGTACAGCATTGGCGGATGCACGATCAGGCCGATGTCTTGCAGCAACGGGTTGAGGTCGCGACCGTCAGCGGGAATCTGCGGCAGGATCCGCGAGAACGGGTTCGAGGTAAGAATCAGGAACAGCAGGAAACCGGTGCTGATCATGCCCATCACCGCCAGGACGCGGGCGAGCATGACTTGCGGCAACTGCCGGGAGAACACCGACACGGCGAAGGTCCAGCCGCCGAGGATCAACGCCCACAGCAGCAGGGAACCTTCGTGGGCGCCCCACACCGCGCTGAATTTGTAGTACCAGGGCAGCGCGCTGTTGGAGTTCATCGCCACGTAGCCGACGGAGAAATCGTCGGTCATGAACGCATAGGTCAGGCAGCCAAAGGCAAACAGCAGAAAGGCAAACTGGCCCCACGCCGCCGGTTGCGCCAGGCTCATCCACAAGCGGTCGCCGCGCCACGCGCCGAGCATCGGCACCAGCGCTTGGACGAGTGCAAAACACAGGGCGAGGATCATCGCCAGATGGCCCAGTTCGGGAATAAACAGTGCGGCGGCCATTGATCAACCCTCCTTCACAGGCGTCGGCGCGGATTGACCGCTATCTTTCAGCGCTTTGGTCACTTCCGGCGGCATGTACTTCTCGTCGTGCTTGGCCAGCACTTCATCAGCCACTACAACGCCATCGGCATTGAGCTTGCCGAGGGCGACGATGCCCTGCCCTTCGCGGAACAGATCCGGGAGGATGCCGCGATAGGCGATGGTCACGGATTTGTTGAAGTCGGTGACGACGAATCTGACGTCCAGCGAATCCTTGGAGCGTTGCAGCGAACCGGCCTCGACCATGCCGCCGGCGCGGATGCGCGTGTCCTGCGGCGCATCGCCGTTGGCGATCTGCGTCGGCGTGTAAAACAGATTGATGTTTTCCTGCAACGCGCTCAGGGCCAGGCCGACAGCAGCGCCCACTCCGACCAGAATCGCCAGAATGATGATCAGACGTTTTTTGCGCAGCGCATTCACTTGCCGTTCTCCCGGCGCAGACGACGCGCCTCTTGTTGCAGATAACGCTTGCGCGCCGCAATCGGCGCCACTACGTTGAGGGCCAGCACCGCCAGGCAGATGCCGTAGGCCGACCAGACATACAGGCCGTGATGGCCCATGGCGAGAAAATCGCCGAATGAAGCAAAACTCATCGCACCGCCTCCAGACTCTGCTGCACTTCGGCTTTCACCCAACTGGCGCGGGCCTCGCGCTTGAGTACTTCCAGACGCATGCGCAGCAACAGCACGGCGCCGAAGAAGCAGTAGAAACCCAGCACCGTCAGCAGCAGCGGCAGCCACATTTCCGCTGGCATCGCCGGTTTTTCCGTAAGTGTGAACGTCGCGCCCTGGTGCAGGGTGTTCCACCACTCCACCGAGTATTTGATGATCGGAATGTTGATCACGCCAACGATCGCCAGCACCGCGCAGGCCTTGGCGGCGCTGTCGCGGTTGCTGATGGCATTGCCCAGCGCGATCACACCGAAATACAGAAACAGCAGAATCAGCATCGAGGTCAGGCGCGCATCCCACACCCACCACGAGCCCCAGGTCGGCTTGCCCCAGATGGCCCCGGTGACCAGCGCCACGGCGGTCATCCACGCACCGATCGGTGCGGCGCATTGCAGGGCGACATCGGCCAGTTTCATCTTCCACACCAGCCCGACCACGCCGCACACCGCGAGCATCACGTAGATCGACTGGGCGAGCATCGCCGCTGGCACGTGGATATAGATGATGCGAAAGCTGTTGCCTTGCTGGTAATCCGGCGGCGCGAACGCCAGGCCCCAGACCACGCCAACGCCGATCAGCAGCAACGCTGCAATGCTCAACCACGGCAGGAACTTGCCGCTGATGCCGTAGAACCACTTGGGCGAGCCGAGCTTGTGAAACCAGGTCCAGTTCATACTGTTTCCATCACGGTTGCCGCTCATCATCGCGAGCTGGCAGAGGGTCATGCCTTTCTTCTTGAAGAAGTGGTCAATTTTTGACCAGGCCTCATTATTATTCGCCGACGCTGATCTTCAGGCCAGCGGCTATTGCAAAGGGTGTCAGGGTGATCGCCAGCGCTGTGAGGCTGGCCATCCACAACAGGTAGCCGGTCGCCGGCATGCCTTGCAGCGCCGCTTGCAACGCGCCGCTGCCAAGGATCAACACCGGGATGTACAACGGCAGAATCAGCAGCGCCAGCAACAGCCCGCCGCGCTTCAGGCCGACCGTCAGCGCCGCCCCGACTGCACCGAGCAGGCTCAACACCGGCGTACCGAGCAACAACGACAGCAGCAGCACCGGCAGGCACGCGGCCGGCAAACCGAGCATCAGCGCCAGCAACGGCGACAGCAGCACCAGTGCCAGACCGGAGAACAGCCAGTGTGCCAGCACCTTGGCCAGGACCAGAAGCGGCAGCGGGTGCGACGAAAGGACCCACTGTTCCAGCGAGCCGTCTTCGAAATCACTGCGAAACAATCCGTCCAGCGACAGCAGGACCGATAACAGCGCCGCCACCCAGACTAACCCCGGGGACAGGTTTTGCAAGACTTGAGTTTCCGGGCCGACGGCCAGCGGGAAAAGGGCAATGACGATGGCAAAGAAAATCAGCGGATTGGCCAGCTCCGCCGGGCGGCGGAACAGCAGTCGCGATTCGCGGGCAAGCAGCAGGCCGAAGACACTCATACCGCCCATTTCCCCAGATCGATGTCGCGATAACCGGCCGGCATGCGGCTCAGGGTGTGGTGGGTGGTCAGCACCACCAGACCGCCGCGTTCGCAGTGGCCGGCCAGATGCTCTTCCAACTGAGCGACGCCCTGCTTGTCCAGCGCGGTGAACGGTTCGTCGAGAATCCACAACGGCGGGCTGTCCAGATACAACCGCGCCAGCGCCACGCGGCGCTGTTGGCCGGCGGAAAGACTGTGGCAGGGAACGTCTTCGAAACCGCGCAATCCTACTGCTGCCAGCGCCTGCCAGATCGCCTCGCGTTCGGCGGGATGATGCAGGGCGCACAGCCACGACAGGTTTTCTTCGGGAGTGAGCAGATCCTTGATCCCGGCAGCGTGGCCGATCCACAACAGGTTTCGCGCCAGTTCGCTGCGTTGCTCGGTCAGCGGCTGACCGTTGAGCAGCACCTGGCCGTCGGTGGGTTGCATCAAACCGGCGAGCAGACGTAAAAGACTGGTCTTGCCGCTGCCGTTGGGGCCGCTGATCTGCACCATGTCACCACTGGCCAGGCGCAATTCGAGGTTTTCGAAAAGCAGCCTGAGGTCGCGTTCACACGCCAGGGCAACGGTTTGCAGGACAGGACTGGTCAAGGGATCACGGGCCTTATACGGTTCAAGTCGGCTCTAGAGCGGCCGTTAAAGAGATGCAGCATAGATGCTTTGATCGCTCGATCTGGCGAGCTGGATCAAACAATTGCCAGGTTTTTTGAACGAAGCGCACGACGCGCGGCATTATACATGCCGTGCCTTACTCTCAAGAGCGCAATTTCCTCAGGTTGTGTCCGCGTATGACAGGCGAAATGAACATCCTCCCGCTGCCGCCCACCGTGCCGGCGAGCGCTCGCCCGCAGACGGGTGAACTGCTCAAGCTGCTGACACCGGTCGAAGGCTTGATCGGCGCGGGACAAAGCGCCAAGGCCGAGGTGTTGTCGCTCAAGCAGGCCGATCAGACCTTTGAATTGCTGCTCAAAGTGACACTCGACAGCGGCCGTCAGACCACCGTGCAGGCCAGCAGCAACCTGCCGTTGCCACAGGGCACCAACCTGGCGATCACTCAGCCATCGGCCGGTAATCTGGCGATCACCGTACAGCAAGCGATCGCCAGCAGCGTCGCCACCCTCACCCGCATCGATACCGCGCAATTGCCCGCCGGCACCCTGCTGCAAGGCAAAGTCGTGACCTCGCAGGCCCTGCCGCAGACGCCGGGGCAAGCGGCGGTATTTCGCTCGATGGTCACCCTGCTCAACACCGCATTGAGCGGCAGCACTTTGACCGTCGACAGCCCGCAACCGCTGCGCATCGGCACCTTGTTGTCGGCGCAGGTGCAGGATGCGCAAACCCTCAAATTCGTGCCGCTGAGCAGCCGTCAAGAGCAACTGGCGGTCAGTCAGCAATTGCTCGGTCAGCAAAGTCGTCAGGGCTCGCTCGATGGCTTGCTGAAGTTGTTGCAGAGCCTGCCGCCATCCAGCGATCAGACTTCGGCCGATCTGCGCGCGGTGGTCGACAAGCTGCTCGCCAGCCTGCCGGACCTGCAGCAAATGAGCACCGCCAAAGGCGTGGCGCTGGCCTTGGCCAACAGCGGCGCGTTCCTCGAAGCGAAATTGCTCGGCGGACAAAACCCGACTCTCGCCCCGGACATGAAAGCCGACCTGCTCAAGCTGATCGCGCAACTGACCCCGGGCCTGCCGAGCAACACCAATTTCAATGCGATCATCGCCGCCAATACCCTGGCGCAAGCGCTGCCGAGTTTCGTCCGGAACGCCCTCGGCACCCTCGGCCAGGTCAGCGCCAAACCGGTGCCCAGCAGCTTCCCGTTGCCCGAACGACTGCTGGCGAAACTCGAGGGCGAAGGTGATCTCGAACAACTGCTACGCCTCGCCGCCGCAGCGGTGTCGCGTCTGCAAAGCCATCAGTTGTCGAGCCTGGAACAGACCGGCGTCACCGACGATGGCCGCCTGCTCAGCACCTGGCAACTGGAAATCCCCATGCGCAATTTGCAAGACATCGTGCCGTTGCAGGTCAAATTCCAGCGTGAAGAAGCGCCGGAGCGCGAACCGCAGCCGCACGAACGCCGCGATGAGCGCGAAGCCAAACAGCAACTGTGGCGCGTCGATCTGGCCTTCGATCTGGAACCGCTCGGGCCGATGCAGATTCAGGCGCAACTGATCGCCGGCAGCCTGTCCAGCCAGCTGTGGGCCGAGCGGCCGTACACCGCCGACCTGATCGAGAACAACCTGTTCGCCCTGCGCCAGCGCTTGCTCGATTCCGGGCTCAACGTCGGCGACCTCGACTGCCACCACGGCACCCCGCCGCAAGGCAACCAAACCCGCCTCGAACACCGCTGGGTCGACGAAACCGCATGAACGATTCCACTGCTCCACGCCAGGCTATCGCCCTCAAATACGACGGCAACCACGCCCCGACGCTCACCGCCAAGGGCGACGAGGAACTGGCCGAAGAAATCCTGCGCATCGCCCGCGATTACGAAGTGCCGATCTACGAGAACGCCGAGCTGGTGCGCCTGCTGGCGCGGATGGAACTGGGCGACAGCATTCCCGAAGAGCTCTATCGCACCATCGCCGAGATCATCGCGTTTGCCTGGAATCTGAAGGGCAAATTCCCCGAAGGACAAGACCCGAACGCGCCGATGGTCGAGAAGGACATCACCGCACGCGGGGATGACTACTGAGCCGCAGTCGCAGTCTCTTCTGCGCCCTGCCATATACCGTTTGTCGCTACTGTCAGGTCTGACAGTAGCGCATGCCCGATCCCGCAGCGCTTGATTACGGACCAGACCTGACCAGGTTGCCCGCAGGTCCACAATCTTGAGGGATTGATTCCATGCCAAACGAGAAAGATGAATTGCCCCTGAAGATAAACGCTGAAGGCGGACTGCTGGTCATGGGCGCACGCGGCAATCGGGGTGGTCTTGGCAACTTCTACACGCGCAGCTGGCGACTTGTAGCGCTGGACGCCTCAACGCTCAAACCGTTGAACGTCATGTGGCAGTATGTTGGAGACAAGCAGTCAGCCACTGTTAGCGAATTTTTCGATGTCCGGCCTTATGAGGAACTGATCGTCTGGTCGGGCAAGAAACGGATAACCCTGAACCCGTCAAACATTATCGGTACATCATTCGCCCTGTGCGCTGTTTTGGACAGCCGGGCAGTCCATGCATGGGGTCACGTCGATGGCGGCGGCACTTTGCCGGAACCGGTAAGAGAAGCGCACGACGTCGTAGAGTTGTCGGCGGGGATGAGAGCCTTTGCGATTCGGCGCGCGCAAGGCAATGTCCTCGCTTGGGGACTTCAGCCCAGCGGGACCGTCCCCGAAGATATCGCACAGCTGAATACGGTTGTCGCGGTGTCGGGAAGCACTTATGTTTTCGTAGCCCTTCTTGAATCGCGCAAGCTTGTCGCATGGGGCATGCCCGAGATGGGAGGCGCACTTCCGCCCGAAATCGCCGATTTGACCGATATCATGCAAGCGTCGGGTGGCCAGTATGGTTTCGCCGCGCTGCGCAGCACTGGCAACGTCGTCTGTTGGGGCTATCATGACCATTCAGCGCAGTTGCCGGACGATATCGCGTTGCTCACCGACATAACCAGACTGGCTTGCTCGACTCATGCTTTCGCAGTACTGAGCGACAATGGCCAAGTGCGCGCATGGGGGCATGAATCGCTTGGAGGCCAAGTGCCGTCGGACATCGCAGCGCTGAGAGATATCGTCGACCTGGCTAGTAACAGCTCAGCCTTTGCAGCATGCAGAAGCAATGGCGAACTGGTCGTATGGGGACATATGCCGCCCATGCCAGAAGAGATTGCCAGTCGCAACGACATCGTCCACGTCATAGGCTCCGGATCCGGATTTGTCGTGCTGTGCGGGGATGGCTCAGTGCACGCTTGGGCTACCCTCCCCAGCGATATCGTTAACATTCCGCCAGACATTCGCCAGTTGAGAGACATTGTCGCCATTAATGCCAACCAAGACGCGGTCGTAGCATTGCGCAGCAACGGCGTGGCAGTTGCGTGGGGAAGAGAGAACGGCGGCGGCGATACCAGCGCAGTTGCCCATTTGCTCACTGACGTGCGTGCTGTGTACGGAGGAGGCGATACCTTCGTGGCACTCAGGGCAGATCGTCGGGTAGTGGCCTGGGGCAACGCCGACTTCGGCGGTAACGGTGAGCAGAAAGCCCTGTATCAACTGATCAGTTACACAAAAACTCCGGCGAGCTGATCCGGACAACTGCGGATCGCTATGCCTGCGATGCAATCGAGAAAAAAGATCGCACACTTCGACAGCGCTTACACGGGATTTATGCAGGCGCTGCCTCCGATGCGATCTTTTGATCTTGCTTGAAGCTTGGAGCTTGAAACTCCTAGCTGCTCTTGTGCAACTTGCGCATCAACTCCGCCTCAGCCTGGGTCAACCCGCACGACTGAGTCAGTTCATCGACGCTGGCGCCCATGCCCACCAGTTTCGCCGCCTGGGCGAATGACAGGCTCGATGGGTCGCGTTGTTCCAGTGCAACGATCTTGTCCGGCAACGGGCTTACCACCGCGCGCAACTCGTGCAAGGCCTCGCCCATGCGCACGTTGCCGTTCTGGTAATCGTCGACGCGTTTGGCCAGTTCCTTGATGCGCTGATCACGCAGCGCATCGCCCTGGGCCTGCTGTGCAGCGATCACTCGCTGCGCCTTGATGTACGAGACGAACATCGCCAGCGTGCCGGCCCAGAACAGGAACAGAACAATTACCGCAACCTCGAGAATCAAATCAGATGCTCTCCAGTTCCGACCATTCTTCTTCGCTCATCATCTTGTCCAGCTCGACCAGAATCAGCAGTTCGTTGTTCTTGTTGCACACGCCCTGGATGAACTTGGCCGATTCTTCGTTACCGACGTTCGGTGCGGTTTCGATTTCCGACTGACGCAGGTAAACCACTTCGGCGACGCTGTCGACCATGATGCCGACGACTTGCTTGTCGGCTTCGATGATGACGATACGGGTGTTGTCGCTGATCTCACCGCTGTGCAGGCCGAAGCGCTGACGGGTGTCGATCACGGTGACCACGTTGCCGCGCAGGTTGATGATGCCCAGCACGTAGCTCGGTGCACCCGGCACCGGCGCGATCTCGGTGTAGCGCAGCACTTCCTGCACGCGCATCACGTTGATGCCGTAGGTTTCGTTATCCAGTTTGAAGGTCACCCATTGCAGGATCGGATCTTCAGAACCTTTTGCATTCGACGCCTGACTACTCATACCCTGACCCCTCGAAAAAACCGCCCCGGGCGGTGTGTGTTCTGTGTGGTGGCACTGGAAAATGCCATCGCCTGATAGTTATGTCGGCTGCTATGTCGGTTTATGTAGCGGCTTGTTGCCACTCAAGTGCTTTGCCCCGCCGCTGGCGATCAATTCGGCCAGTGCGGATACGTCAAGCAATGCACACATGTGCTCGATCACGGTGCCGGCGAGCCATGGCCGCTGACCCCGGTGACTTCTCCATTTGATTTCATTCGGGTCCAGGCGCAACGAGCGGCTGACCTGATGCACCGCCAGCCCCCACTCGTAACCTTGTACCGAAATCACATATTGCAGGCCCTGCCGGAAGTCATCGCGGTAACGATCCGGCATGACCCAACGCGCGGTGTCCAAGACTTTCAGATTGCCGGCCTGGCTCGGCAGAATGCCGAGGAACCACTCCGGCTGGCCAAACAGCGGCGTCAGCTCGTGGCCGGCCAGCGAATAGATCGAGCCGAGGCACACCAGCGGCACCGCCAGGGTCAGCCCGGCGACATCGAACAGCAAGCATTCGAAGGCTTCGGCAGCCCAGGCCGGACGGCCATCGGGTTCGACCGGTGGCGGCGGGTTGTTCGGTGGCAGGTGCACTTCGACCAGCGGCGGGACCAGCACCTTCGGCTCCGCAATCTGCGGCGCGGGTTCTGGCTCCGGCTCGGGTTCCGGCACGGTCAATAATTGCGTTTGCAGCAGCGGCGCCAAGGTCGACAGCGGCGCGCGCGGTTCGTCGATCAGCGCAACTGGCGCTTTGGCCACGGGGGCAGCAGCGGGCGCGGCAATTGGAGCGACGGATTTCTGCGCGTCGCGGGCCTGCTCCTCCAGCACCGCTGCCTGGAACTCGTCCATGGCCTCGGTGCTTTCCACCACTTCAGGCTGCGCCTGTTCGACGACTGGCGGCGGCGCTTCGACCGGCGCAGGCAAGTCCTCGGGCAGGTCGAGCAACAGGTCTTCCAGATAGGACTGCAAGGCCTGTTGCGGACGAGAAGTCAGCTTCACCGGCCGGTTCATGCGCGACTCCCTGCAGGAGCTGCCGAAGGCTGCGATCTTTTGATCTTTTCAGGAGCACTGACAGGCCAGATCAAAAGATCGCAGCCTTCGGCAGCTCCTACACGAATAAAGATCATGCTCAGGCCACCTGCGGAACAAGTTGCTGCGCGAGCAGGTGCTTGAGCAGTGCGCGGTAGGCCAGGACGCCACGGCTCTTGCCGTCGAATTGCGAAGGCGTGACACCCGCCCGGCTGGCGTCGCGCAGACGGGTATCGACCGGGATGTAGCCGTGCCAGATGTCGTCGGGGAATTTGTCACGCAGCACGCGCAAGGTGCCCATCGACGCCTGCGTGCGGCGGTCGAACAGGGTCGGCACGATGCTGAACGGCAGCGGTTGTTTGCGCGAACGGTTAATCATCGCCAGGGTGTTGACCATGCGCTCCAGACCTTTCACGGCCAGGTGCTCGGTCTGCACCGGGATCACCAGTTGCTGGCTCGCGGCAAGGGCGTTGACCATCAGCACACCGAGCAACGGCGGGCTGTCGATGATTGCGTAATCGAAGTCCTGCCACAATTGCGCCAGACTCTTGGCGATCACCAGGCCCAGGCCACTTTGCCCCGGTGACTGTCGCTCAAGGGTGGCCAGTGCGGTGCTCGATGGCAGCAGGGAAATGCGTTCGTCGCTGGTCGACAACAGCAACTGCCCCGGCAGGCCTTGCGGCACGCTGCCCTTGTGCAGAAACAGGTCGTAGTTGCTGTGCTCCAGGCTGTCGGGGTCGTAACCGAAATAGCTGGTCATCGAGCCGTGCGGGTCGAGATCGACCACAACCACGCGCTTGCCCGCCTCGGCCAGCAATCCGGCTAAAGCGATGGAGGATGTGGTTTTACCAACACCACCCTTTTGATTGGCGACTGCCCAGACTCTCATTCAGTTCGTTCCTCCCGGCCAGGTTGATTGGCCGAGACATGCTTCAGCGTGTTAATGCGGGCGACGGAGAATTGACGGCACTCTCGCGTCCCGGCGTCTTGACCGGGGTCGGTGCAGTTTGTGTGCCAGCGCGCTTCAACGCCGCGTCCGGTTGCGCATTGGCGGTTCCGGTGCCCGTCAGGCTGCGGCGCACATCGAGATTGCGCGACACCACCAGCACCACGCGACGGTTCTTCGCCCGGCCTTCGACCGTGGCGTTATTGGCCACCGGCTGGAATTCGCCGTAGCCCACCGACGCCAGTCGCCCAGGGTTTACGCCCTGCATGGCGAGCATGCGCACGATGCTCGCCGAGCGCGCCGAGGACAGTTCCCAGTTGGTCGGGTACTGCGCGGTGCGGATCGGTTGATCGTCGGTGAAGCCTTCGACGTGGATCGGGTTATCGAACGGTTTGAGGATCGCCGCGACCTTGTCGATGATGTTGAACGCGATGTCGCTCGGCATGGCATCGCCGCTGCCGAACAACAGGCTGGAATTGAGCTCGATCTCGACCCACAACTCGTTGCCGCGCACGGTCATCTGGTTGGAGCTGATCAAGTCACCGAAGGCGGCACTGATGTCATCGGCGATGCTTTTCAGCGGATCGCTGGCCCCGGAAATACCGGCGTCGACCTGTTCGGCATCCTTGACCAGCGGCTTGGCCGGGGTCACGGTTTTCGGTCGTTCGTCGCCGATCGGAATCGGCTTGAGCGAGCGATCGGAGTCGGTAAACACGCCGATCAGCGCTTCGGAAATGACTTTGTACTTGCCTTCGTTGATCGACGAGATCGAGTACATCACCACGAAAAACGCGAACAGCAAAGTGATGAAATCCGCGTAGGACACGAGCCAGCGTTCGTGATTAACGTGTTCTTCCTGGTGGCGACGACGAGCCATGAGGTTATTCCCTTAGTCCATGAAGCCTTGCAGCTTCAACTCAATGGAACGAGGGTTTTCACCTTCGGCGATCGACAGAATTCCTTCCAGCAACATTTCGCGATAACGCGACTGCCGCAACGCGATGGACTTGAGCTTGGCCGCGACCGGCAAGAGGATCAGGTTGGCACTGGCCACGCCGTAGATGGTCGCGACGAACGCCACGGCAATCCCGTTACCCAGTTGCGACGGATCGGCGAGGTTGCCCATCACGTGGATCAGGCCCATCACCGCACCGATGATGCCGATGGTCGGCGCGTAGCCGCCCATGCTTTCGAACACCTTGGCCGCTTCGATGTCGCGGGATTCCTGAGTGTAGAAATCCACTTCGAGAATGCTGCGAATGGCTTCCGGCTCGGCGCCGTCGACCAGCAGTTGCAAACCCTTGCGCGAGTAGCTGTCAGGTTCAGCGTCGGCCACGCCTTCGAGGCCGAGCAAGCCTTCCTTGCGCGCCGTAAGGCTCCAATTGACCACGCGGTCGATGCCGCCGGCCAGATCGACACGCGGCGGAAAGAAGATCCAGCCGAGAATCTGCATGGCGCGCTTGAACGCACTCATCGGCGATTGCAGCAGCGCAGCACCGACCGTGCCGCCCAGCACGATCAGCGCTGCCGGGCCGTTGGCCAGCGCGCCGAGGTGACCGCCTTCAAGGTAGTTGCCGCCGATGATGGCGACGAACGCCATGATGAGGCCGATTAGGCTGAGAACATCCATCAGATACACGCCTCGACGATGTGCTTGCCGATGTCGTCCAGACCATACACGGCATCAGCCAGATCGGCTTTGACGATGGCCATCGGCATGCCGTAGATCACGCAGCTTGCTTCGTCCTGCGCCCACACCGAACTGCCGCCCTGCTTGAGCAGACGCGCGCCTTCGCGGCCGTCGGCGCCCATGCCGGTCAGCACCACTGCCAGAACTTTGTCACCGTAAGACTTGGCTGCAGAACCGAAGGTGATGTCCACGCACGGCTTGTAATTCAGACGCTCGTCACCCGGCAAAATTTTCACCGCGCCACGGCCGTCGATCATCATCTGCTTGCCACCCGGCGCCAGCAGCGCCAGGCCCGGACGCAGGATGTCGCCATCCTCGGCTTCCTTGACGCTGATACGGCAGAGCTTGTCGAGACGTTCGGCAAACGCTTTGGTGAACGCCGCCGGCATATGCTGGATCAGCACGATCGGCGCCGGGAAGTTCGCCGGCAACTGCGTCAGTACGCGTTGCAGCGCGACCGGGCCACCCGTCGAGGTGCCGATGGCAACCAGTTTGTAGGCTTTGCGTTTCGGTGCCGGCGACGAAGCACTGGCAGCGGATGCACGGGCAGGCGCAGGCGCAGGTGCCGGACGTGCCGGGACAGGGCTGCTGTGGCTCGTGTGGCTGCCGTAGCTCGACGCTGCCGGAGCAGGCGTCGGCGCTGGCGCAGCGGCGGGAGCCGGCGCGCTGTAGGCACTGAAACGACGGTTACTGCGCGAGATGCTGTGGACTTTCTCGCACAGCAACTGCTTGACCTTTTCGGGGTTGCGCGAGATGTCTTCGAAATTCTTCGGCAGGAAATCCACCGCGCCGGCGTCCAGCGCATCGAGGGTTACCCGCGCGCCTTCGTGGGTCAGCGAGGAGAACATCAACACCGGGGTCGGGCAGCGCTGCATGATGTGCCGCACTGCCGTGATGCCGTCCATCATCGGCATCTCGTAGTCCATGGTGATCACGTCAGGCTTGAGGGCCATGGCCTGATCGATCGCCTCTTTACCGTTGGTGGCCGTGCCGACCACCTGGATGCTCGGATCCGCCGAAAGAATTTCCGAGACGCGGCGGCGGAAAAAACCCGAATCGTCCACCACCAGGACTTTGACTGCCATAAACACTCCATTAGGTGCAGCGGCGCGTCATCGCGCCGCCGCCCCGGATTCAAATACGCTTTGTGGCGTAACGCTTGAGCATGCTTGGAACATCGAGAATCAGCGCAATGCGGCCGTCACCGGTGATGGTGGCGCCGGACATGCCCGGAGTTCCCTGGAGCATTTTGCCCAATGGCTTGATGACCACTTCTTCCTGGCCGACCAGTTGATCGACGACGAAGCCGATGCGCTGAGTGCCCACCGAAAGAATCACCACATGGCCTTCGCGCTGCTCTTCGTGAGCGGCGGAGCTGACCAGCCAGCGCTTGAGGTAGAACAATGGCAGCGCCTTGTCGCGCACGATCACCACTTCCTGACCGTCGACGACGTTGGTGGTCGACAGGTCGAGGTGGAAGATTTCGTTGACGTTGACCAGCGGGAACGCAAACGCCTGATTGCCCAGCATGACCATCAGCGTCGGCATGATCGCCAGGGTCAGCGGCACCTTGATGACGATCTTCGAACCCTGGCCCTTGGTCGAGTAGATGTTGATCGAACCGTTGAGCTGGGAAATCTTGGTCTTCACCACGTCCATGCCGACACCACGGCCGGACACGTCGGAGATCTCGGTCTTGGTCGAGAAACCCGGGGCGAAGATCAGGTTGTAGCACTCGGTATCGCTCAAGCGATCGGCCGCGTCCTTGTCCATCACACCGCGTTTTACCGCGATCGAACGCAGGACGTTCGGGTCCATGCCTTTGCCGTCGTCGGAGATCGACAGCAGGATGTGGTCGCCTTCCTGCTCGGCCGCCAGCACCACGCGACCGCCACGGGCCTTGCCCGATGCTTCGCGTTCTTCCGGCGACTCGATGCCGTGGTCGACGGCGTTGCGCACCAAGTGGACCAGCGGGTCGGCGAGGGCCTCGACAAGGTTTTTGTCGAGGTCGGTTTCTTCGCCCACCAGTTCCAGGTTGATCTCTTTCTTGAGCTGACGCGCGAGGTCGCGAACCAGACGCGGGAAGCGCCCGAAGACCTTCTTGATCGGCTGCATCCGCGTCTTCATCACGGCGGTCTGCAGGTCAGCGGTGACCACGTCGAGGTTCGACACGGCCTTGGACATGGCTTCGTCGCCGCTGTTGAGGCCCAGACGCACCAGACGGTTACGCACCAGCACCAGCTCGCCGACCATGTTCATGATCTCGTCGAGCCGCGCGGTGTCGACGCGCACGGTGGTTTCCGCTTCGCTGGCCGGCTTTTCTGCCGGGGCAGCAGCTGGCGCGCGGGCCGGAGCCGGTGCAGCAGCGGCGGCCGGTTTCGGCGCCTCGGCTTTCGGTTCAGGCTTGGCGGCAGGCTTCGGCGCAGCAGCGGCAGCCGGAGCTTTCGCCGCTGGCGTGGCGACGCTCGACACGGAGCCGGCAGTCGCAGCGCTGGCGTCAAACTTGCCTTTGCCGTGCAGTTCGTCGAGCAGCGATTCGAATTCGTGATCGCTGATCAGGTCACTGCCGGCCGCAGCGGCTGCCGGTGCAGCAGGTGCTGACGGGGCCGAAGCGATGGCCGATTCCAGCGCGTCAACGGCGAAGTTGCCCTTGCCGTGCAACTGATCGAGCAAGGCTTCGAATTCGTCGTCGGTGATGTCCGAGCTGTCGCCCGTAGCAGGCGCGGCCGGAGCAGCCGGCGCTGCTGGTGCCGCCGGAGCGACCGCATCGACAGCAAACTGGCCTTTGCCATGCAGTTGATCGAGCAGCGATTCAAATTCGGCGTCGGTGATTTCATCGCTGGCCGCCGTGTCGGCAACCGGCGCGGGAGCAGCAACAGCGGCCGGAGCCTCGGCCTGGGCCTTGACGGCATTCAGCGAGTCCAGCAGTTGTTCGAATTCGTTATCGGTGATGTCGTCCGAGGAGTCGCTTTCAACGACCAGTTCTTCGATCATCTCGGCAACCGGCGAAGCTGGGGCTTCATCCGCCGATTGCGGTTCGGCCAGACGCGCCAGCGCGGCCAACAGTTCCGGCGTGGCAGCGGTGATCGGTGCACGCTCACGGACTTCGCTGAACATGCTGTTCACCGCGTCCAGTGCTTCGAGCACAACGTCCATCAGTTCTGCATCAACGCGACGCTCACCCTTGCGCAGGATGTCGAACACGTTTTCGGCGATGTGACAGCACTCCACCAGCTCATTGAGCTGAAGGAAGCCGGCGCCCCCTTTTACAGTGTGGAAACCGCGAAAAATTGCATTGAGCAGATCTGCATCATCCGGACGGCTTTCCAGCTCGACCAGTTGTTCGGACAGTTGCTCAAGAATCTCGCCGGCCTCAACCAGGAAATCCTGAAGGATCTCTTCATCGGCGCCGAAGCTCATTAATGGGGTGCTCCTACAGGTCTAAAAACCCAAAAAACCCGAATTCCGAAACTCTAGAATCCAAGGCTGGATAACAAATCGTCCACATCGTCCTGACCGGACACAACGTCTTCTCGTTTATCGGCATGAATCTGCGGACCTTCACCCTGCGAGAGATGTTTTTGTGGATCTTTTTCAGCAAGCATTGCGGCGCGGTCATGTTCGATGCCCGCAAAGCGGTCGACCTGACTGGCCATGAGCACGAGTTTGAGCAGATTGCTTTCGACTTCGGTGACCAGTTGGGTCACACGCTTGATCACTTGACCTGTGAGGTCCTGGTAATCCTGAGCCAGCAGGATGTCGTTGAGGTTGCTCGACACCGCACGGTTGTCCGTGCTGCTGCGTGACAGAAAACCGTCGACCCGGCGCGCCAGTTCGCGGAACTCTTCAGCCCCGACCTCGCGACGCATGAAGCGGCCCCAATCGGCGCTCAATGTCTGCGCTTCATCAGCCAGACTGTTGACCACCGGGGTGGCGCTTTCCACCAGATCCATGGTGCGGTTGGCCGCGGCTTCCGTCAGCTTGACCACATAGCCCAGGCGTTCGGTGGCGTCGGTGATTTGCGACACTTCCTCGGCCTGCGGCATGTGCGGATCGATCTGGAAATTGACGATCGCACTGTGCAGTTCACGTGTGAGCTTGCCCACTTCCTGATACAGGCCGCGGTCACGGGTCTGATTGAGCTCATGGATCAGTTGCACCGCGTCGCCGAACTTGCCTTTTTCAAGGCTCTCGACCAGTTCGACCGCGTGTTTTTTCAGGGTCGATTCGAAATCGCCCTGTGATGATTCGTTATGCTCCATAGCTCCCCCGCGCATTCATCAGCCGATGCGTTCGAAAATCTTCTCGATTTTGTCTTTCAACGCTTGAGCCGTGAAAGGTTTGACTACGTAACCGTTCACACCGGCCTGAGCGGCCTCGATGATCTGCTCGCGCTTGGCTTCAGCAGTCACCATCAACACCGGGAGGTGCTTGAGTTTCTCATCGGCGCGCACGTGACGCAGCAGGTCGATACCGGTCATGCCCGGCATGTTCCAGTCCGTTACCAGAAAGTCGATGCTGCCGCTGTTGAGCACCGGAATGGCAGTGGTGCCATCGTCGGCCTCGACGGTGTTGGTGAACCCAAGATCGCGCAGCAGGTTCTTGATGATCCGCCGCATCGTTGAGAAGTCATCAACGATGAGGATTTTCATGTCTTTGTTCAATTCGACCTCCAAGCAGTCTTAAACGCGCCCAGCACCTGGACGCGCCACTTCAATCAATCGGCGCAGCACTTAAAGTTTGTCTGGAGCACAACGGATCGAGACCGGCGCCGCTTATCACCGCACCAGCCTCGTTTCGCAGTGTCCCCACACTGCCTTCAGCGCGCTCGCCACTCCCCCAAACGCCCCCGCAGACGGGCCGCGCACTGGCTGTGTAACTGGCTGACCCGCGATTCACTGACGCCAAGGACTTCACCGATTTCCTTGAGGTTCAGCTCTTCGTCGTAGTACAGCGCCAACACCAGTCGCTCACGCTCCGGCAAATTGGCAATCGCGTCCGCCAGCGCCGCCTGGAAGCGTTCATCTTCCAGATCGCGTGACGGCTCCATATGAGCACTGGCGCCATCCTCGTGCAGCCCTTCGTGTTCGCCGTCCTGCAACAGGTCGTCGAAACTGAACAGGCGACTGCCCAAGGTGTCATTCAGAATCCCGTAGTAATCGTCGAGACTCAATTGGAGTTCGGCCGCAACCTCGTGATCTTTAGCGTCACGGCCGGTTTTAGCTTCAATCGAGCGAATCGCGTCGCTGACCATCCTGGTATTACGGTGAACCGAGCGTGGTGCCCAATCCCCTTTGCGCACTTCATCGAGCATCGCGCCGCGGATTCGAATGCCCGCGTACGTTTCGAAACTGGCGCCTTTGCTGGCGTCGTATTTGGTCGAGACTTCCAGCAAACCGATCATCCCGGCCTGGATCAGGTCTTCGACCTGCACGCTGGCCGGCAGGCGCGCCAGCAAGTGATAGGCAATGCGCTTGACCAGCGGCGCGTAGCGCTCGATCAATTCGTATTGCGCGTCGCGCGCCGACTTTTTGTAAAGATTCATGCCACTGGCGGTCATATCACAGGCCCTGCGGTTTGCTGCACGAGACGCTCGACGAAAAATTCCAGATGCCCGCGCGGGTTGGCGGGCAGCGGCCAGGTATCGACCTTCTGGGCGATGGCCTTGAAGGCCAGTGCGCACTTGGAACGGGGAAAGGCTTCGTAGACGGCGCGCTGCTTCTGCACTGCCTTGCGCACGCTTTCGTCGTATGGCACGGCGCCGACGTATTGTAGGGCGACGTCGAGGAAGCGATCCGTGACCTTGGTCAACTTGGCGAACAGGTTGCGCCCTTCCTGCGGGCTCTGCGCCATGTTGGCCAGCACGCGGAAGCGGTTCATGCCGTAATCGCGGTTGAGCAACTTGATCAGCGCGTAAGCGTCGGTGATCGAAGTCGGCTCGTCGCAGACCACCAGCAACACCTCTTGCGCGGCGCGTACGAAACTGACTACCGAGTCACCAATACCCGCAGCGGTGTCGATCACCAGCACGTCGAGATTGTCGCCGATGTCGCTGAACGCCTGGATCAGGCCGGCGTGTTGCGCCGGGCTCAGGTGCACCATGCTCTGCGTGCCGGAGGCCGCCGGCACGATGCGAATCCCGCCCGGGCCTTGCAACAGCACGTCGCGCAGTTCGCAACGGCCTTCGATAACGTCGGCCAGTGTGCGCTTGGGTGTCAGCCCCAGCAGAACGTCGACGTTCGCCAGGCCCAGGTCGGCGTCCAGCAGCATGACCCGACGGCCAAGCTCTGCCAGCGCCAGCGACAAGTTCACTGACACGTTAGTCTTGCCGACGCCACCTTTGCCGCCGGTCACCGCGATCACCTGTACGGGATGCATGCTGCCCATGTTATTTCTTTACCTTGTCTTGCATAGACGGAGGCCACATTACTGGCTGCGCGTTCCTGATCGGAACAATGCGTGGCAGACCATCGATGTAGGTACAAAAACTGTTCATGATTACCTCAGCCAACCTGCTTGGTCGGGCTGTGATAGATATCAGCGAACATGTCAGCCATGGCTTCTTCGCTGGGTTCTTCCTGCATTTGCACGCTGACGGCGCGGCTGACCAATTGATGACGACGCGGCAGATGCAGATCATCCGGAATCCGTGGGCCATCGGTCAGGTACGCGACCGGCAATTCATGACTGATCGCCAGGCTCAACACTTCGCCGAGACTGGCCGTTTCATCCAGTTTAGTCAGGATGCAGCCGGCCAGCCCGCAACGCTTGTAACTGTGATAAGCGGCGGTTAGAACCTGTTTCTGGCTGGTGGTTGCCAGGACCAGATAATTTTTTGAGCGAATGCCACGCCCGGCCAGGCTCTCAAGCTGCATGCGCAACGCCGGATCACTGGCTTGCAGGCCGGCAGTATCGATCAAAACCACGCGTTTGCGTAGCAGTGGATCCAATGCCTGCACCAGCGATTGACCCGGATCGACGTGCGTTACCGGCACGTTGAGGATGCGCCCGAGGGTTTTCAATTGTTCCTGCGCGCCGATGCGGAAGCTGTCCATGCTCACCAGTGCAACGTTCTGCGCGCCGTACTTGAGCACATAACGCGCGGCGAGCTTGGCCAGCGTGGTGGTCTTGCCCATGCCGGCGGGGCCGACCATGGCAATCACACCGCCCTCTTCCAGCGGCTCGACTTCCGGCACGGCAATCATCCGCGCCAGGTGCGCGAGCAGCATGCGCCAGGCCTGACGGGGTTCTTCGATATCGGTGATCATCGCCAACAGATCGCGCGACAGCGGGCCGGACAGGCCGATGCGCTGCAGACGGCGATACAGATTGGCCTGGGCCGGACGGCTGCCTTGCAGCTGATTCCAGGCCAGGGTGCCGAGCTGCACTTCCATCAGCTCGCGCAGGCTGTTCAATTCAAAACGCATCGAATCCAGTGCACGCGGATCGACACCCGCCGAGGCCTGCGCAGGCGCTGCGGCCGGGCGCGTCGGCGCGGCGTAGGTCGGCTCGCTCAACGGTTCGGCAGCAGTCAGCGGCAGGCCTGCGGTCAACGGCAGCCCGGCGAACAACTGCTGATTGGTGTTGCCGTCGGCTTCGCCACGCAGGCTCAGCTCGGCCTGGGCGGTGACGATGCGCGACTGGGTCTTGCGCAGCTCGTCTTCGAGTTCCATGTTCGGAACCCGTGGCGCCAGCGCCGACAATTTGTAATCCAGAGCCGCCGTCAACTCGACGCCGCCGGCGATGCGGCGGTTGCCGATGATGGCGGCATCAGCGCCCAGCTCATCGCGAACCAGCTTCATGGCCTGACGCATATCGGCGGCGAAAAAACGCTTAACTTGCATAAACCACTACCTCAGCCGTTGGGCCCTACTGTCGCAACGATGGTCACTTGCTTGTTGTCCGGTACTTCCTGGTAGGCCAGTACATGCAGCCCTGGCACTGCGAGGCGGCCGAAACGCGAGAGCATCGCGCGAATCGGGCCTGCTACCAGCAGGATCACCGGCTGGCCTTGCATTTCCTGACGCTGGGCCGCTTCGATCAACGAACGCTGCAGCTTCTCGGCCATGCTCGGCTCCAGCAGAACGCCCTCTTCCGAGCCTTGTCCTGCCTTCTGCAGACTATTGAGCAATATCTGTTCCAACCTTGGTTCCAATGTGATTACAGGCAGCTCGGACTCAGTGCCTACAATGCTTTGGACGATTGCACGGGATACGCCGACCCGCACAGCGGCGACCAGCGCGGCGGTATCTTGACTCTTGGCAGCGCTGTTCGCGATCGCTTCGGCGATGCTGCGAATGTCGCGCACCGGCACGTGCTCGGCGAGCAGCGCTTGCAGGACCTTGAGCAACTGCGACAGCGAAACCACGCCCGGCACCAGCTCTTCCGCCAGTTTCGGTGAACTCTTGGCCAGCAATTGCATGAGTTGCTGCACTTCCTCGTGGCCGATCAGCTCACTGGAGTGCTTGTACAGAATCTGGTTCAAGTGGGTGGCGACCACGGTGCTGGCGTCAACCACGGTGTAGCCGAGCGATTGCGCCTGGGCGCGCTGGCTGATTTCGATCCACACCGCCTCCAGGCCGAAAGCCGGATCTTTGGCGTTGATACCGTTGAGCGAGCCATACACCTGGCCGGGGTTGATCGCCAGTTCGCGGTCCGGGTAGATCTCGGCCTCGGCCAGAATCACGCCCATCAGCGTCAAGCGATACGCGCTCGGCGCCAGATCAAGGTTGTCGCGGATGTGCACGGTCGGCATCAGGAAGCCCAGATCCTGCGAGAGCTTCTTGCGCACACCCTTGATCCGCGCGAGCAATTGCCCACCCTGATTGCGGTCTACCAGCGGAATCAGGCGATAGCCAACTTCCAGGCCGATCATGTCGATCGGCGTGACGTCGTCCCAGCCCAGCTCTTTGGTTTCCATGGCGCGGGCCGGCGACGGCAGCAGTTCCTGCTGACGCTTGACCTCTTCCAGCGCCACGACCTTGGCAACGTTCTGCTTTTTCCAGAACAGGTACGCGCCGCCCGCAGCCAGCGCCGCCATGCTCAGGAAGGAGAAGTGCGGCATGCCCGGCACCAGACCCATCACCGCCATCAAACCAGCGGCCACGGCCAGCGCTTTCGGCGAGGCGAACATCTGGCGGTTGATCTGCTTGCCCATGTCTTCCGAGCCGGAAGCACGGGTCACCATGATCGCCGCTGCTGTAGATAACAACAGTGATGGCAATTGCGCCACTAAACCGTCACCGATGGTCAGCAAGGCGTAAACCTTGCCCGCGTCGCCGAAGCTCATGCCATGCTGGAAGATACCCACGGCCATGCCGCCGATGAGGTTGATGAACAGAATCAGCAGGCCGGCGATCGCGTCACCACGGACGAACTTGCTGGCACCGTCCATCGAACCGTAGAACTCCGCCTCCTGGGCGACTTCCTGACGGCGCGACTTGGCTTGATTCTGGTCGATCAGGCCGGCGTTGAGGTCGGCGTCGATCGCCATTTGTTTGCCGGGCATCGCATCGAGGGTGAAGCGCGCGCTCACCTCGGAAATCCGCCCGGCACCCTTGGTCACCACGACGAAGTTGATGATCATGAGGATCGCGAAGACCACGATACCGACCACGTAGTTACCGCCGATCACCACCTCACCGAACGCCTGAATCACCTTACCAGCCGCGGCATGGCCGTCCTGACCGTGGAGCATTACCACCCGCGTCGAGGCCACGTTCAGCGCCAGTCGCAGCAACGTCGCCACCAGCAGAATCGTCGGGAACACGGCGAAATCCAGCGGCCGCAGCGCATACACGCAGACCAGCAGGACGACGATGGACAGGGCAATGTTGAAGGTAAAGAAGACGTCGAGCAGGAACGGCGGTACTGGCAACATCATCATCGCCAGCATGACCAGCAGCAACAACGGCACGCCCAGATTGCCTCGACTGAGATCGGCAACGTTGGTGCGTGCTGTATTGAATAACTGAGTGCGATCCACCGGTTTTCCCCGTTCCTTTAAAGCAAACTTTTGACGCCCCGAACGGGCGCAGGGCGGCTATTGCAAGAAGCTTTCCAACTTTTGCCGGGGAATGAAATAGAGCGGTTTTACTTGGGATTTATCGGCTGATTGGGCTGGCCCCTTCGCGAGCAGGCTCGCTCCCACAGTTTGACATGCATTCCCAATCGGACATTTGGAATACGGCCCCTGTGGGAGCGAGCCTGCTCGCGAAGAGGACTTCGAATGCGGCGCATTTTTTTCGATTTAAACGAAGCTGTTTACAAGACACCTCCAGACACGGTCTCAAGGCTACAAATCCTTGCGCCATTGCCTACAGCCAAGCCAGAATCCGCCGGCTTGTGCACCTGGGGGTCGGATTCTATTGTGGTCCGGTCGCTGACGAATCAGCGATCGGGTTTAGCGACCCGGATCTTGAATAGGTGCATCAGCGTTCCATGCTTTGTCGCGGGTTCAGTATCTGCGACTGCGCCATGGTGGCTGTATGTGGGAGACCTTCGGGTCTGCCGGGTGCCTATAACCGGTTCGCTAACCTGCGTACAGCCGCCACCTTACTGTTTAGCGACAGTGCCTGACGGCTCCACTTATATAGGAGCTTCACCATGATCAAACCCACACCCAACCCACCCGAAACCGACCCCACCTCCCCCTACGAATCCCTCGATTCAAAAAAGCTCAACGACGCCCCCGAACGCGCGCTCGATCACTACCTCTGCCCACCCCTACCCCACCGCCACGCAAAACCCGCCGGATGTACGCCGTCACTGCGGACTTCAAAAACGAGGAACTGCTGGCCGACGCCAGCGAAACACTCGCCTCAGCCAGAACCATCGCCCATGACTTCGCCCATCTCATACCGGCGTCGCAGCGCAGGACGCTGCTGGGGATTGCGCAACTGATCATGCTTGGGGAGCTGGCGGTGAATCGGGTAATGGATAATCTGGAATTGCCGCAGTAACAAACCCTGAATAAAGCGCTATGGCTGCTGACGTCTTCGCGAGCAGGCTCGCGAAAGTTGACTACCAGGCGACACATCTTCGTGACACATACCCCCCATCAACCGAGATGGCGGGGCCTCATTGCTCCATCGCTCAACCCGACCATTCGTCTGAGACTCATTGACACCTGTCAGATCTGACAGGTGCGCAATCGGCCATTAAGCGCTCTGATGGCACCTGACCTTTCCACCGCTCAGGAGCATCAGTCATGACCACAACCCAGACACCCGACAACGCCGTGTTGGCGCTCTCCCCACCCCGCGCTCCTGAAGCGACTGAGCCGGTAGTGGGTGCCCATTATGGCGTCCCCAAACACGTATATGACCTCAAACCCATGGGCCTGACCATCGCCGTCGATCCTCCGCTAGCCGGTACGGTGCAAGCAGGCGACGTGATCCGGCTAATGCTGAACGGCGCCAGTACCGAAGCGACAAAAACCATCCAGACAGGCGAGGAAAACGAGGTTCAGACCCTTTATCTGCCCAAAGGCTTGTTGCTGCCAAATCAGCTCAATACGCTCGTTTACACCATCACCCGCGCCAGCCAGAACATCGGCACTTCAACGCCGGAGCTGACCTTGCTGTACAACGCTATTCGCCCAGGCATCGAGGATCGCACACCGGGTGACGGCGCCCATTCCGAACTGCAACTGATCCTGCCGCAGGACGTGATCGAGGACGGCATCGACGCCGAGCGCGCCGAACAAGGCGTGCAGGTGTGCTTTGCCTACCCCTACTGCCGCGCCTACGACGTGATCCGGTTGAACTGCAATGGCCAGGATGTTGAGCGAACCGTCACTGCCGCAGAAGCCCCGACTACCCCTTCAGCCGAGCCAACGACGGTTTGCGTGATGGTTGGGAAAGATGTGTTCCAGCAGGCAGGGGACAATCCGAAGTTCGTCTTTTCCTACACTGTCACCGATCAGCTAGGCAACGGACCGGATACCGACTCGCCTTACTCGGGCGCAGTAGAGGTCGATGTGCACCTGACGGAAACCCGATTGGTCGCCCCCGATCTGGCCGAAGACCCGGACGATCCTAGCGATGACCCAAGCACCATCGATCTGGCCAAACTCGGTAGCAAGGACCTCACCGTACTGGTCCATGCATTCGCCCCACTTTGGCAGCCCAACGACAAAATCCGTGTGATCTACACCGCCAGCAAACTCGACACCCCCGTGGAGTCGCACACCGTCGAGGCCGATGTCGGGCGCATTCCGTTCACCTACAAGCTGAAGGTGCCCAATGCCAAAGTAATCGCCGGCAGCGTCGTACGGGCGAAATATGAACTGGTGCGCGGCGGCATCACTATTGCGACCTCCAAGACCACCACGGCCGATGCAATCGACGGCAGCACCATTGTGTTGCTGCCCCCGTTTCTGGTGGCACCGGCCGTTGACCCGATTGATGTACTGGCCTATCCGAACGGCGTGACGGTGCGCATCGAGTATCTTGGCGCTTTAAAAGGAGACCGTGCACGACTGGTGGAAGTCAATGCACCGGCGGGCTCGCCGCAATTTCCATTGGTGGAATTCAATGCCAACAAACGGGTGAACACGTTATTGAGTCCGGCATTTCTAGCAGCCCGGCATGGGAAAGTGATTGAGCTGCGCTGGAATTTGAATCGCAATGGGGGTAGAGCTGGACAATCAGAATCGGTCAAGCTGAACGTGTCAAAGATTATAGATGGCGATGAGCGTTTACCTTCTCCGAGAGTGTCACAGGCGCCGGATAACAAAGTGCTAGATTTGCGTACATTTGAAGGAGCCGCCGAGATCACCGTGATACCTTGGATCGGAATTAGCACTGAAAACTTCGTAAACCTGAAGATCGCAGGAAAAGATAACAATGATGATAACTGCGTCATACCAATATTAACTGACCACAACATCACGGAGACGGAAAAAGCGTCAGGACTAAAGGAAAGCGTTTCCAGGGAAAATCTTTTAACACTCAAGCACGACACTAAATTTGAGATTCTCTTCGAAGCGTTACCGAGCGCCACCACAAACTCGACACCAATTATCTTCCCCACGTTAAATTTGAACTTATTGAACGACCCTTTGATTGTAATGGAAGATTTCGAGACGGGCACCGACGGAAACAAGCCTGTTGGCACAGTCATGGACTTTCCAAGCATGACCGTTACTGTCGTAGCGGGGAATTCTAGCATTGCCACTAGTAGCATTTTCGCCCCGTATTTGATATCTAAATATATATATATTTACCACAATTCAACTTTAAGATTCACACTGAAAAATACAGCAAGAAGTATTAGATTCGGCATCGCATCCATCTCTCGAGTTCAAACGACCTACACATGCTACGATGAAAATCTACAGCTAATTAAGTCCCACCTCACGCCCCCATATGAAGTGCCAGATCAAGTCTGGGCCGAGATCACAGAAACACCGAACAGAAAAATAAAGTACATAGACTTAACTAACGGGAGATATGGCTGCTCCGTGGATAACTTCTCAATAATTAATTGATCCATTGCTGTGACGCCGTCATAGATCGCTGGGCATCGGATTGTTCTCGATGCCCAGCGCTACGGCAAATAGACTCAGTTTGGAGTTTTTACAATAGTGATCGCGTTAAAAAATACCTGCAGACACGCCCTCCATCCTACAAATCCTCGCGCCACGGCCTACAGTCAAGCCAAAAACCGCAGGCCTGTACGCCATTACCGCCGCCACTAAAAGCGAAGGCCTGTTGGCAGACGCTTAAGAACCCCCTACCTGCGCCAAAACCATCGCCCAGGAATTCGCCGGGCTGGTCAAACCATCGCAGCGCCGAACGCTGATGGGGATTGCGCAACTGATCATGCTCGGGGAACTGGCGGTAAATCGGGTGCTGGATAATCTGGAGTTGCCTGGATGATGCGGTTCGGCTGAGTGATTCGAGTGAGAGAGCCGGCCTTTTGGCGAGCAAGCGCGCTCCCACATTTTGATCTTCTTGGATGCAAATCTTGCAGCGGCTGAAGATCCTGTCGAGTGCAGCTTGCGCGAGCTAGGCCTCTCGGCGGCGCAGGAGCGCCCACTCCTTCAGCGATACCATTGGTCGGAAAACCGTCCCCACCTGTCAGATCTGACAGGTGACGGGCGCCTCGTTCTGCGTTGTGATGAACCTTGCCTGCCATTGTTCCTGGAGAACAGAATGAGCGTTCAAGTCCATTCAACCGAAGCCAACGCTGCCCTGGCCTTGTATCCCGTGTACCCCCCGCAATGGATAACACCGGTGCTGCCTCCAGGTACTGCCGATGGTGGCCTTCCTCTCTCGGCATTCACTCCATCTGGGGTAGAACTTGTCATCGACCCCATAACCGGCTTGCGGAATTGGGTCATGGCGGCTTATGACGTCGTGACTATTTTTGTCAACGGAGTCAACACCGGCATCAGCAAAACCATCTATCCCGGTGAGGAGCAGGAACGCATTCTTTTGCACGTGCCGGCGAGCTGGTTCACAAACGGTGTCAACGATGTCCGCTACAGAGTGACCCGAGCCAGCGGTAACGACGCTGACTCACCCACACTTAAGCTGCTCTACAACAACCCGGCGCCTACCGTCACCGTCAGCCATCCACCCAGCGTCGCACCGGGGCAGACGGCAGTCATCACGATCACCGTCGGTTACTCACGGCCTCACGACACGGTCACGCTCACCATAGGCACCTGGAGCATCACATTTCCCAACCCCACAAGCCCGATCAACCATACCCTGACGGCTGCCGAATTGCAGTTGATTGGCGACGGCACCCATTCGGTCTTCGCCAGGGTGCGCGATCAATTGACCAACAACAATGAGTCGGCGACGACCCCGATCACTATCACCGCCAATCAGAAGGTGTACAACTCGCCGATAATCGCTGAGGCCGTGGACGGCATGCTCGACGTGGCCGCACTGAGGGGCCAGGACGCCACGCTGCGAGCACGCGACTGGACGGGAATCCAGGTCGGTCAGCAGGTGTGGTTGAAGCTCACCGGCCAGAAACCTGACGGCTCGGCACACGTCCTGCAATTCTGGAATGGTGACACCCACAAGGTGAATGCGACCTGGGTCAGTCAGGGGTTCTGGGATAAACCGCTGCTCATAGCTTTTCTGAAAGAATTGAAAGAAGGATCGCTGTTGAAACTGGAATTCTGGGTATCGGAGGACAAGAGCAATGACTTCGCTAGCGCCACGCGGTTTCCGGATCAGGTGTATACCGTCATTGGCCTGCAACTTGACCTGCCACCCCCAACCTTGACCCCGCCCACTGTGCCGATTGACGTTTTGGCTAATCCGGATGGAGTGAAGCTTCAGATAACAGGTTTCGCAGCAGAGAAAGACGATAAAGCTCAATTCGTCCAGGTGAACGCGCCGGCCGGTGCGCCGCCGTTTCCGGTGGTGGATTTTGTTGGTGGGATTGCAGAGATTTCATTGAGCGCTGCGTTTCTGGCGGCTTGGCATGGCAAGGCGATTGAGTTGCGGTGGGATTTGATTCGTACCGGAGTTCCGGCTGGAGAATCACCAACAGTCAGGTTTGATGTCATGACAATCGCTGATGGAGACCCGCGTTTGCCGACACCCGTAATTCTCCAAGCAATTGGGCCGGACGGAGGAAAAGTACTTGATTTATCGACTTTTGATGGCGATGCGACTGTGACAGTCGATACCTGGACAGCCATGGCAAAGGGACAAAAGTTCTGGCTGCTTTGCGTAGGAAAAAAAGATGATGGATCGGACTACGAAATTTCGTTGGCTAATGGAATTGAAATTGAAATGCCAGGTAAATTGAGCAGAACGCTTTTGCGTTCGGAACTAGACCGCCTTGTTGATGGATCTCTTCGCGTGGACATTAGTGTTGGATTCAGCACCAACGGGGACAAAAACGAAGCTACTCTGTTCCCTAGTCTAAATGTAGGCCTCAAGGTACGTGCAAAACTCATCATAGATGATTCACCTTTAGAGTTGTCAGGCAGGACAGTGTCAATCGTGAATACCAGTGGTCAGTACATCGATAGATGGCGCCTTACGGGTGTTCATCCGTCTGGAGCCTCAGCAAATCGTCAAGCGTCAGGAGGAGTGGGTCAAATTACTTATCAATCGGATAATCCAAAAATCGCAAACGTCAATGACGTCGGGTTAATCTGGAGTGAAGGTAATGGCAGCACCACCATCAATGTAAGAGATAGCTCAGGCCAACATGCCTCAATTTCTGTTTCTGTAAGCAACGTCGAACAATGCATTGTCTCACCATCACTTATAGCTGATTCAAAGATTGATCAGTGGGTCAATGCGAATGGCCGTGCTGTAAAAACGTCAGACCTGGTTTTGTTCCGGACTAAATTTTTTGTGACTCAGTTCGCTGGCTATGGAATTCGCTCAGACGTTAGTTTGTATTGGGGGTTGTACAACGAAGGACAAGGGTGGAGAGAGCATGCTTATCATTCTAGCCCTGGACACACTGTCTTGTGTTTGCGGTAGTGAGTCGACGCTTCGCCTCATCAGAATTGAGAGAAAAGGGGACAGGAGTAAAGGGAACGGATTTATTTAACCGGTGATCTAGAACAGCGGGGCTTGAACTTGGTTGTTTTCCTGACCGGGATGACCCCTTAGCAAGCAGGCTCACTTTCGACGGTTGATCGCATTACAAGTGGAATCAAGTTTGCTCGCGAAGGCTGACTGGCAGGCAATAATCGCCCAAAAAAACCGCCGTTGCGCATCATCGGGACGGCGGTTTTCTTTTCAGGTGTTTGGCGATGAGGGCAAACTGCCGGTCAATACCGAAGGATTTTCACTTTCCCATTTTTGGTCCTGGGCAATTCGAACTCGACTTCGCCGCCCACTTTGATCTTCGCCTGCAAGGCCTCAGCCAATGGAACGCTGAATCGGTACTCTTTGGCAGTCAGAAAAAATTCGTGGCTTCGGCAAAGGAAAGGCATCGTCCCGTCGGCTTCGGCGTGATGGTGCCTTTGCCGGTTTTTTCATCGTAGCTGCTGAAAATACCTTTCATCGTCGTGCTCCCTTGCACTCGCTCGCCTGACCGCGCCAGTACGCAGCTGCATCTTGCATCAAACTGCAAAATCACGGCGACTGCACCTGTCAGAGTTGACAGTAAAGGGGAATCTCAGACAAAAGGCTGCGCAGCAACGTCAGGAATCCCGCCGCAAGTCCGGTGGAATCGGCAGATCATCCTTGAGCGGGTCCGGCCGTTTGCCCTTGCCCGCCTGGTGTTGGCGGATCTGGTAGACGTAGGCTAATACCTGCGCCACCGCCAGATACAGTCCACCGGGAATTTCCTGCTCAAGCTCAGTTGAGTAATAGATCGAGCGCGCCAGCGCAGGCGACTCGAGCAGCATGACGTTGTTGGCCACTGCGATTTCGCGGATTTTCAGGGCGATGAAGTCGCTGCCCTTGGCCAGCAGCACCGGCGCGCCGCCCTTCTCCGAGTCGTACTTGAGCGCGACCGCGTAGTGGGTCGGGTTGGTGATGACCACGTCGGCTTCGGGAATCGCCGCCATCATCCGTCGCTGGGACATTTCGCGCTGGGTCTGGCGAATGCGTTGTTTGACCTCGGGTCGGCCTTCCTGGTCCTTGTGTTCGTCGCGCACTTCCTGCTTGGTCATCTTGAGCTTCTTCATGCTCTCCCAGATCTGCACCGGCACGTCGACGGCGGCGATGATGATCAGACCGCAGGCCAGCCACAGCGTGCTCCAGCCCACCAGCAAGACGCTGTGGATGATCGCCATGTCCAGTGGTTCGTGGGCGATGCGCAGCAAGTCGTCGACGTCGGCGGACAATACCAACAGCGCCACGCCCAAGGTAATCAGAAACTTCGCCAATGCCTTGAGCAGTTCAACCACAGCCTTGAACGAGAACATCCGTTTGAGGCCGGCGGCCGGGTTCATCCGGCTGAATTTGGGTGCCAGCGAACTTGCCGCGAACAGCCAGCCACCCAGGGAGATTGGCCCGATGATGGCGGCGAGCAACAGGGTGATCATCACCGGCTGAATCGCCAGCAACGCGATCAGGCCCGACTCCAGCAAAAATCGGCCCATGGCGCCCTGATCCATGACCACTTCGCGGGACAGGGTGAAGTTCAGGCGCATCACGTCCATCATTTCTTGCGCAAGCATGCCGCCGAAAATCAGCAGCGCAGAGGCGCCGGCCATCATCACGGCCAGGGTGTTGAGCTCTTTGGAACGGGCGATTTCACCCTTCTCACGGGAGTCCTTTTTGCGCTTCTCCGTGGGGTCTTCCGTTTTGTCCTGACCGCTTTCGCTCTCTGCCATGACTCAGCGCGCCCGTGCCAGTTCACGTAGCAACTGCAAGGCCTCGCTGGCCAGCGGTTGATACTGGTTGAGAATGTCCGCCAGGCCCACCCAGACGATGAACAGGCCGAGCACCAGGGTCAGCGGAAAACCGATCGAGAAGATGTTCAGTTGCGGCGCGGCGCGGGTCATCACGCCGAAGGCGATGTTGACCACCAACAGTGCGGTGACGGCCGGCAACACCAGCAGCAATGCGGCGCCGAGGACCCAGCCGAGTTTGCCGGCCAGTTCCCAGTAATGCGCAACCATCAAACCGCCGCCGACCGGCAGCGTGGTGAAACTTTCAGTGAGGACTTCGAACACCACCAGATGGCCGTTCATCGACAGGAACAGCAACGTCACCAGCATGGTGAAGAACTGCCCGATCACCGCCACTGAAACGCCGTTGGTAGGGTCGATCATCGAGGCGAAGCCCATGCCCATCTGGATCGCAACAATCTGCCCGGCGACGGCGAAAGCCTGGAAGAACAGTTGCAGGGAAAAGCCGAGTACGGCGCCCACCAGAATCTGCTCGCCGATCAGCAACAGGCCGCTGAGATCGAGTGGGCTGACGGCGGGCATCGGCGGCAGCGCCGGGGTGATGACCACGGTGATCGCCACGGCGAAATACAGGCGCACGCGGCGCGGGATCAGGGTGGTGCCGAACACCGGCATGACCATCAGCATCGACGCCACGCGAAACAGCGGCAACATGAACGACGCCACCCAGGTGCTGATCTGGGTGTCGGTCAGCTGAAGCAACGATTGCATGGCTTAGCCGATGACCATCGGAATGTTTTTGTACAGCTGGATGATGTATTCCATGAACGTCTGCACGATCCACGGACCGCCGATGATCAGGGTCACCAGCATCACCAGCAGACGCGGCAGGAAGCTCAGGGTCTGTTCGTTGATCTGCGTGGCAGCCTGGAACATCGACACCAGCAGGCCGACCAGAAGGCTCGGCACCACCAGGATGGCGACCATCATGGTGGTCAGCCACAGGGCTTCACGAAAGATATCGACCGCGACTTCCGGCGTCATGGCGAAACACCTCCAAAACTGCTGGCCAGAGTACCGATGATCAGCGCCCAGCCATCGACCAGCACGAACAGCATGATCTTGAACGGCAGCGAGATGATCAGCGGCGAGAGCATCATCATACCCATGGCCATCAGCACGCTCGCCACGACGAGGTCGATGATCAGGAACGGAATGAAGATCATGAAGCCGATCTGGAAGGCGGTTTTAAGCTCGGAAGTCACGAACGCCGGCACCAGAATGGTCAACGGCGCCTGATCCGGGCTGGCAATGTCGGTGCGCTTGGACAGGCGCATGAACAGCTCCAGATCGCTGGTGCGGGTCTGCGCGAGCATGAAGTCCTTGATCGGCACCTGAGCCTTTTCCACCGCTTGCTGGGCGGTGAGGGTTTCCGCCAGATACGGTTGCAGCGCGTCGTTGTTCACCCGGTCGAACACCGGCGCCATGATGAACAGCGTCAGGAACAGCGCCATGCCGGTGAGGATCTGGTTCGACGGCGTCTGTTGCAGGCCGAGGGCCTGACGCAGGATCGAGAAGACGATGATGATCCGCGTGAAGCTGGTCATCAGGATGACCGCCGCTGGAATAAAGCTCAGCGCGGTCATGATCAGCAGGATCTGCAGACTGACCGAATATTCCTGCGCGCCGTCGGCATTAGTGCCCAGCGTGATCGCCGGGATAGACAACGGATCGGCGGCGAACGCCAGCGGCGCGGCCAGCAACAGGACCAGCGTCAAGACGATGCGGAGCGCACCCATTACTTCGTATCCTTCTGGTCCTTGCCAAGAATCTTCAGCAGATGCTGAGCAAATTCCGGCGTCGCTTTTTCACTGGCGGTGGGGACTTCGACCGGCTCTTTGAGCACGTGCAGCGCGGTGATGGTGCCGGGGCTGAGGCCGAGCAGAATCTGCTCGTTGCCGACCTGCACCAGCATCAAGCGGTCACGCGGACCGAGCGCGCGTGAGCCGATCAGCTCGATTACCTGGCCCTTGCCCGCTGGCCCCGCCTGCTGCACGCGGCGCAACAGCCAGGCGAGGAAAAAGATCAAACCCAGCACCAGCAGCAAACCGAACACCAGTTGCGTCAACTGACCGGCCACGCCGCTGTTGACCATTGGCGCGGTGGCGGCAGGCGCGGCAGTGGTTGCGCCCGGCTCGGCAGCCAGCACGCTCAACGGCCATGCCAGCAGCACCCAGAGAAACCTTTTCACTCAGCGCAGCTTCTTGATGCGTTCGCTTGGGCTGATCACGTCGGTCAGGCGGATGCCGAACTTCTCGTTGACCACCACTACTTCGCCGTGGGCGATCAAGGTGCCGTTGACCAGCACGTCGAGCGGCTCACCGGCCAGACGATCAAGCTCGATCACCGAACCCTGGTTGAGTTGCAGCAGGTTGCGGATGTTGATGTCGGTACTGCCGACTTCCATGGAAATCGACACCGGAATGTCGAGGATCACGTCCAGGTTCGGGCCGTCGAGGGTCACCGGATCATTGTTCTTCGGCACGCTGCCGAACTCTTCCATCGGCAGACGGTTGGAGCTGGAAGTGCCTGCGTCGGCAGCCAGCAGTGCATCGATGTCAGCCTGGCCGGCATCACCGGTTTCTTCCAGGGCCGCAGCCCATTCATCGGCCAGTGCCTGGTCGTCCTGCGCGTTCATATCGTCGTTCATCATGTGTCCTCGGCGGGCAACAATTCGGTTAAATACGGGGGTGGAAAGCGCCGCCTCAGCGACGCTCGATCGGCTCGATCACCTGCAACGCGAGGTTGCCTTTGTGCGAGCCCATCTTGACCTTGAAGGCCGGCACGCCGTTGGCGCGCATGATCATGTCTTCCGGCATCTCGACCGGGATCACATCCCCCGGTTGCATGTGCAGGATGTCGCGCAGCTTCAACTGGCGGCGGGCCACGGTGGCGCCGATCGGCACGTCGACATCGAGCACGTCCTGGCGCAGGGCGTTGACCCAGCGCTCGTCCTGATCGTCGAGGTCGGACTGGAAACCGGCGTCGAGCATCTCGCGCACCGGCTCGATCATCGAGTACGGCATGGTCACGTGCAGATCGCCGCCACCGCCATCGAGTTCGATGTGGAAGGTGGAGACCACAATCGCTTCGCTCGGGCCGACGATGTTGGCCATGGCCGGGTTCACTTCCGAGTTGATGTACTCGAAATTGACTTCCATGATCGCCTGCCAGGCTTCCTTCAGATCGACGAAAGCCTGCTCCAGCACCATGCGCACTACGCGCAGTTCGGTCGGGGTGAACTCACGCCCTTCGATCTTGGCGTGACGGCCGTCACCACCGAAGAAGTTGTCCACCAGCTTGAACACCAGTTTGGCGTCGAGGATGAACAGCGCGGTGCCGCGCAGCGGTTTGATCTTGACCAGGTTGAGGCTGGTCGGCACGTACAGCGAGTGCACGTATTCGCCGAACTTCATCACCTGCACGCCACCGACAGCCACGTCCGCCGAGCGGCGCAGCATGTTGAACATGCTGATGCGGGTGTAGCGGGCAAAGCGCTCGTTGATCATTTCCAGCGTCGGCATGCGTCCACGGACGATGCGATCCTGGCTGGTCAGGTCGTAGCTTTTGACACTGCCGGGTTCGGCAGCATTATCGGTCTGTACCAGACCATCATCGACGCCATGCAGCAGCGCATCGATTTCATCCTGGGACAGCAGATCCTGCACGGCCATGTCGTGTTCCTACTGCAGTACGAAATTAGTGAAAAGCAACTGTTCGATGACCACTTTGCCCAGTTCTTTCTGCGCCACTTCCTGGACGCTGGCGGTGGCCTTCTGGCGCAACATCTCCTGGCCGACCGGGGTCGCCAGTGTGGCGAAATCCTGACCGGAGAAGAGCATTACCAGGTTGTTGCGGATAACCGGCATGTGCACTTTGAGCGCGTCCAGATCGGCCTGATTACGCGCCAGCATGGTGATGCTCACCTGCATGTAGCGCTGACGGCCGTTCTGGTTGTAGTTGGCCACGAAGGCCGGCGCCATCGGCTCGAAAATCGCCGCCTGCTTGCCGACCGGCGCTGCTTCAGCGGCCTCGGCAGGCTTGCTCTGCGCGCCATGCATGAAGAACCAGGTCGCCCCGACGGATGCACCAATGGCCACCAGCAACGCCAGCACGATCACGATGATCAGCTTGAGTTTGCCTTTGGTTGCGGGGTCTTTTACTGCTGCAGCTTCGCTCTTCGCCATGCCAATAATCCGTCACTAATCGGGGGTTTCACAGTCGCACGGCAAGGCAAGAGCAAGTGTTATGCCAGAAGTGTCGGAGGTCGAGAACGACGCTAAAGTCAAAAGCACCCTCACCCCAGCCCTCTCCCGGAGGGAGAGGGGGCCGACCGAGATGTAATGGGGCTGGACATCGACCTGCACAACCGAGGTGATTGCAAGTTCAGGGCGGGAATCAACAGGTCGCCGAATGTCGAACGGATTCAGCGATGCTCGTTCAGGTCGGCGTAGTTCTTCAAGATTCCCCAATCGGTCCCCTCTCCCTCTGGGAGAGGGCTAGGGTGAGGGGGCTCTTGATTTGCTCAGGCGTAATAGTCGACCGCGCTGCTGCCAATTACGCTGGTAGTCTGCGCCGCCACTTCAGCGACAGTAGCCGGTGGCAATTCCTCATCCGCCGAATCCAAGCGGCCACCCGCAGCGCTGGTCCGGCCACTCTGCCCCTGCTGCGCCTGTTCCTGACCTTGCTGACCCTGCCAGCCACGGTTCTGGTCGGCGACATTGACATCCACCTGGCCCATGCCCTGCTGGTTGAACATGTCGCGCAGGCGGTGCATCTGGCTGTCGAGCGCTTCACGCACGCTCGGGTGCGCGCTCATGAAGGTGACCTGGGTCTGCTGATCGGGAACCATGTTCACGCGGATATCCAGACGCCCCAGCTCCGCCGGTTGCAACTGAATGTCGGCGGCCTTCAGGTTGACGCTGGACAGGTACATGACGCGGTTGACCACTTCTTCGGTCCAGCCGCTCTGGTGCATGGCGATCGGCTGATTCACCGGCAGCGCATTGGCGGTTTTCGGCGTAGCGGCCTGGGTCAGTGCCGCCAGACGGTTGGCGAAGTCATCGACGCGGGTGTCGCTGGTAGCCGATTTCAGATCCTTCAGACCATCGTCGATCAGCCCGCTGAAAGCTTGTTCGCCGCCTTGGCTGGTGCTGTCCTTGTCGGCCTGCACGTCGAGCATGCTGGCCATGCCGGCGGCAAAGTTCTGCGCGGCGGTCAATTCGCCGTCAGCCTGAGCTTGAGCAGGCGTGGCTTTCGGTTGCGCCTGACTGGCGGCGGAAATATGCCCGCCCTGCTCCATCGCCATGCGCACGGCCGGCATCGAGTCGAGCGGGTCGGCCGATGGATCGAAATCGCTGTCGGTTGCCGCCGGATCTTTGACCATGCCCGACACGACCGCCAGTGCAGGCGTTTCGGTTTCCGGCTGGGCTGGCGTGGCGACTGTTGGCGTTTGCACCACAGGCGCTGCCACCAACGGCTGAACGACTTGCGCCAAGGCCGGATCAAGGGCCGGGTCTACAGGCGCGGCATCGGCCACAGGGGTTTGTACGGTTTCAGTGGTGTCATCGGCAGTCGCTGTCGCGTCGTCGCTCGCCGCCGCTTTGTCGGCAGGCAACGCTTTGCCGCTATCGGCAACTGCTGGCTGGGGCGCGGCAGACTGCTCTTTGCCGATATCCTTTTTGCCGCTGCTGTCCGCGACCTTATCGCGTGCCGGCTTGACTGAATTGTCAGCGCTCACGGCGGGCTTGGCCGGCGCCTGATCGGCGAACACTTTGGCGAAGCTGGAGGCCTTGTCCCCGGCGTCTGCGGCCATTGCCGACGATTTGGCAGAGGCGGCTTGCGCCTTGGCCTGAGCGGCGGTCTGAAGAAGAATGTTGGGGGTCGCAGGCATGACACGGTCTCCGCTGCACTGGGATCGTAGGTACAGTTGAGCAAGTTGACTGCAAGTGCCGGGCCAGTTTGGCCAGACACTTGCGAAAAGCGCCGGACGGCAGCTTCAGTGGATGTGGGCGTGGTGCTTTTCGCTTTCGTACACCGGACGTACTTCGGCGAATTCAGAATGGATATCGGCGACTAGCTGAGCGAGCGCTTCCGGGCTTTTGTCCTTCGCGTTCGACTCCAGGTCCTGGCACAACTCGGCCAGTCGAACCGCGCCCATGTTGCTGGCGCTGCCCTTGAAGCTATGCGCTACATCGGAAAGCGCTTTGGCGCTGGTGCTGTCCTGCAACTCGTGCAGGCGGCTTTGCGAATCTGCCAGAAAAGTCTCCAGCAATTCCGTATAGCCGTCCTCCATCACCTCGCGCAAAGTATCGAGGACTTCGCGATTTACATGTGCGTCTGTCACTTGCTCACTCCTTGATCAAGAATGGGCGGATTATGCCTCAATCTCCCAGAAAAACTCCACGCTGGCACTACGACCTTGGTCCGACCAACTGGCGTTGCGCCCCAGCTGCCGGACCAGACCGATGCCGCGTCCCGACAAGCGGACGTTATCCACGGGCCTTTCCATGACCCGCGCCACATCAAACCCCTTGCCACTGTCATCGACACGAATGACCAGCCGCCCACCCTCGCCTTGCGGTTGCACCTGCAGATGCACGCGCACGAAACCGTCTTGCAGCGCCTCCAGCCGCGCCGCGCGCATTTCATAGTAGCGGGCGAAACCTGCCGCATCGCGTTTGAGGCTCGAGTCCAGCCCGAGCACGCCATGCTCCAGCCCATTGGAATACAACTCGGCGAGCACGCTGTACAGCGCCCCGCTTTGCGCGCGCAGGCCATGCACCTCAAGCAGCAACTGCAAGAGGAACGGCAACGGATTGAAGCGCCTGAGCGTGGCGCCGCGAAACTCGAAACTGGCCGACCAGTCCAGCGGGCACGACTGGCCACTGTCGGAATACACCGGCGCTGCGCCGTGGGCCTGCGCCGACTCAAGCAGACTGACTTCGACCATGCTTACGTCATCACGGGCCTGTCCGCGAAAATCGCGCAACGCCTGTTCGATATCCTCGAATAACCGATCCGGCTCACGGTTCGCCGCAAACACCTGCTGCAAGCGTTCGACGCCGAACAACTGGTCATTGGCATCGCAGGTATCGATCACCCCGTCCGATAACAGAAACACTCGATCATCGACGGCCATCGGATACACATCCGTACGGTCATCGAAGGCTTGCGCGCTGAGAATCCCAAGGGGCAAATGCCGCGCCGGCAAGGGAACACGCTCGCCGCTGGCCATGCGGTGCAGGTAACCGTCGGGCATGCCACCATTCCACACCTCCACCGAACGGCTCTGGAAACTCAGACTGAGCAAGGTGGCACAGCAGAACATGTCCACCGGCAGGATGCGCTTGAGCTTGGCGTTCATCTCGCGCAGGGTTTCGGCCAGGCCATAGCCCTTGGCGGTCATCCCATAAAACACTTCGGCCAGCGGCATCGCCCCCACCGCTGCCGGCAAGCCATGCCCGGTGAAATCGCCGAGCATGACGTGCATGTCACCGGCCGGCGTATACGCAGCGAGCAACAGATCGCCATTGAACAGGGCGTAAGGCGATTGCAGGTAACGGATGTTCGGCGCACTCAGGCACCCTGAATGCGCGACCTTGTCGAACACCGCTTTGGCCACGCGTTGTTCGTTGAGCAGATAGTCATGATGTTTCGCGATCAGATCGCGCTGCTGCAGGACCGTGGCCTGAAGGCGACGCAAGCGATCCATCGCCTTGATTTTGGCGGCAAGGATCACCTGGTTGTACGGCTTCGCCAGAAAATCGTCACCGCCAGCCTCCAGACAACGGGCCAGCGCTTCACTCTCGGTCAGCGAGGTGAGGAAGATGATCGGCACCAACGCTTCACCCGCCAGCGCCTTGATCTGCCGCGCCGCTTCGAAGCCGTCCATCACCGGCATCAGCGCGTCCATCAACACCAGATCGGGTTGTTGCTGCTGGAAGCATTCGACCGCCTCCGCACCATTGGCCGCCGTCAGCACCTGATGACCTTGACGGCGGACAATGGTCGACAGCAGCAGCCGGTCGGCGGCGCTGTCTTCGGCGATAAGAATGGTCAGCGGCTCTTGCGCCTGCATGGGCGTCAACTGATGTCGAAGAGTTTGTCGAAGTTGGAAATCGCGAGGATTTTCTTCACATCGGAGCTGCTGTTGACGACGCGGATATCCGAATTGTCGCCACCGGCGTGATCACGCAGCAGAAGCAACATGCCCAGCGCGGAGCTGTCGAGGTAAGTGGCCTCTTTGAGATCGACCACGATGGATTCGGGTTTGTGTGGGAGCCGTTCATACGACTCGCGAAATTCCTGATGGCGACCGAAATCGAACCGGCCTTTGACGGCGATCGTGAGCTTTTTCTGGTCTGGAGAGACTTCTGTAACGACTGACATTGACTGGCTTCCTTGTCATTGACGAACCTGTACAAGGTTTAGCACCTGGATAGGCTTGGGGCAAGGCGCAACAGTGGAACAAGTGTGGGAGCGAGCCTGCTCGCGAAGGCATTCTGTCAGTTGACTACAGGATTGACTGACACGGCGCTTTCGCGAGCAGGCTCGCTCCCACAGGGTTTGGCGGTGAGGTTTAGAAGGCATCACGCCTTGGCAACCGCTGCGACAGTTCATCGAGCAGCTTCTGCTCGCGCTTGTCTTCCAGGCGTTGCGCTTCATCACGATAGCGCTGCACCAGTTTGCGCAAACCCTCGACGCGGGCAAACGCCTGCTGCCACTCTTCACGAGCCTTGTCGAGCTTGTTCTGGTGCCAGACCAGGCTCTGCCGTTGCTGGTCGACGGCAGTATCGAGTTGCGCCAGGAAACCCTGAAAACCCAGCAGCCATTGCCCGGTGACGCCGGTGCTGCCACGGACGATCCACTGCTGCGAGTAATCCAGACGAAAGGCATTGAGGTCGGCCAGTTTGCTTTCGGCAACTTTGACCTGGCCCTGAAAGTAGGCGAGGCGCTGCACGGCGGCTTTCTCGGCCTTCTCGGCCATGTCCACCACCGGTGCCAGGCGCGCAGCGCGGCTGACGGCCATGGCCGGTTACCCGCCCGCCGCAGGGGCGAACAGGGTTTCCAGATAGGCCTGGCTTTCACCCAGATTGATTTTGTCGTTGAGGCCCTGGCGCTGATACCTGACCAATTGCGGCTGCAGGGAAATCGCCAGATCGGTCTCGCGATCACCACCGGCCACATAGGCACCGACGCTGATCAAATCACGGCTCTGCTGATAGCGCGACCAAAGCTGCTTGAAATACTGCGCGCGCTGCATGTGATCCGGCGAAACCACCGCCGGCATCACCCGGCTGATCGACGCTTCGATGTCGATCGCCGGATAGTGGCCTTCCTCGGCCAGGCGCCGCGACAGGACGATGTGGCCGTCGAGCACGCCACGCGCCGAGTCGGCAATCGGGTCCTGCTGGTCGTCGCCTTCGGACAGTACGGTGTAGAACGCCGTGATCGAGCCACCGCCCTTCTCCGCGTTACCGGCGCGCTCCACCAGTTTCGGCAGCTTGGCGAACACCGAGGGCGGATAGCCCTTGGTTGCTGGCGGTTCGCCGATGGCCAGCGCGATTTCGCGCTGGGCCTGGGCGAAACGGGTCAGCGAGTCCATCAGCAGCAGCACGTTCTTGCCCTTGTCGCGGAAATACTCGGCGATGCGCGTGCAATACATCGCCGCGCGCATACGCATCAGCGGTGCATCGTCTGCTGGCGAGGCAACCACTACCGAGCGTTTGAGGCCCTCTTCACCGAGGATGTGCTCGATGAATTCCTTAACTTCGCGGCCACGCTCACCGATCAGGCCGACGACGATGATGTCGGCTTCGGTGAAGCGGGTCATCATGCCCAACAGCACCGATTTACCGACACCGGTACCGGCGAACAGACCCAGACGCTGGCCACGGCCGACCGTCAGCAAACCGTTGATGCAACGGATGCCGACATCCAGCGGTACGCTGATCGGATCACGGTTGAGCGGGTTGATGGTCGGGCCGTCCATCGGCACCCAGTCTTCGGCCTTCATGCCACCCTTGCCGTCCAGCGCGCGGCCGGCACCGTCAAGAACACGGCCGAGCATGCTCATGCCCATCGGCAAACGACCGGTGTCGGCCAGCGGCACCACACGAGCGCCCGGGGCAATGCCGGCGACGCTGCCGACCGGCATCAGAAAGACTTTGCTGCCGGAAAAACCCATGACTTCCGCTTCCACCTGAGACGGATGGTAGCTGTCGTCATTGATCACCATGCAGCGGGTGCCCATGGCGGCGCGCAGGCCTTCGGCTTCGAGGGTCAGGCCAACCATGCGCAGCAGCCGACCTTCAAGGATCGGCGCGCCGGCAATCTCGGTGGCCTCGGCGTAGGTGCTCAGGCGCTTGGCGAAGCTGGTGCGTTCAAGGCGCATCGCTGGCGTCCGCGCGCGGCTCGTCAGAGTCGACAGCCGCTGGGGTGTCTTCAGGAATGTCCAGACTCAAGTCAGGCGCTGCCGGATGCAGAGCCTGCTCATGCAATTGGTCGAACAGCTTGGCCATGACCTGGGTCACCCGTGACTCGACGCTGGCGTCGATTCGGCTGTGCTCGGTTTCAACCCGGCAACCGCCCGGCAACAGCGACTCGTCCTCGACGATGCGCCAGGTTTCTTCGTGGCGTTCGCGCAGGGCTTTGACCTGGGCGAAATCCTGCGGATTAACGTACAGGCGCACGTTTTCCACGCCCAGCGGCAACAGCTTGAGGGCATCGCGCATGACGTGTTCGATCTGTGTCGAGTCGATGGCCAGTTCGCGCTTGATCACTTGTTTGGTGATGTGCTGCACGAGGTCGACCAGCGACTTTTCAATCTGGGTGTCTTGCTCGGCGATCGGTTCGAACAGGTTGGCCATCAGCAGCTCAAGGCTGGCGATTTTCGCCGCCAGCGCTGTTTCAGCCTCCTGACGCACCTTCAGCGTGGTGCTGTGAAAACCTTCCTTTTCACCAATGGCGAAGCCCTCGTTGTAAGCCTCCTGACGGATGCTTTCGAGTTCTTCCAGGGTCAGTGGCTGGACTTCTTCCAGCGGCACTTCTTCCATTTCCGGCGGTTCGGGTTCCGGCTCCGGCTCGGGTTCCGGTTTCGGCGGGTCGAAGCTGGGCAGCGCCCAGGATTCGAAGCCGCGAACATCACGGGCGCGGATCAGATCCGTCACAGACTCGTCAGGCTTATCCATGGGCTTAGATCATTTCCTCGCCGCCCTTGCCACCGAGCACGATCTCGCCGGCTTCGGCCATACGACGGGCAATAGTGAGGATCTCCTTCTGCGCGGTTTCGACGTCGCTGACGCGCACCGGGCCTTTCGCCTCGAGGTCGTCGCGCAACAGTTCGGCGGCACGCTTGGACATGTTCTTGAAGATTTTTTCCTTGACGCCCTCGTCCGAGCCTTTGAGGGCCAGCACCAGCACATCGGAAGAGACTTCGCGCAACAGCGCCTGAATGCCACGGTCGTCGACGTCGGCAAGGTTGTTGAACACGAACATGAGGTCTTCGATCTGACCGGACAGGTCTTCGTCGACTTCGCGGATCGAGTCCATGAGCTGGCCTTCGATCGAGCTGTCCAGGAAGTTCATGATGTCGGCCGCACGCTTGATGCCACCCAGGGTGGTGCGCGAGGCGTTCGAGTTGCCGGAGAACTGTTTCTCGAGAATCTGGTTGAGTTCTTTCAAGGCGGCCGGTTGCACGGTGTTCAACGACGAGACGCGCAGGATGATGTCCAGACGCACTTTATGGTCGAAGTTGCCGAGCACTTCACCGGCCTGATCCGGGTCGAGGTACGCGACCACGATTGCCTGGATCTGCGGGTGTTCGTAACGGATGACGTCAGCGACTGCGCGCGGCTCCATCCATTTCAGGCTGTCGAGGCCGCTGGTGTTGCCGCCGAGCAGGATGCGGTCGATCAGGCCGTTGGCCTTGTCTTCGCCCAGGGCCTGGGTGAGCATCTTGCGTACGTAGTCGTCGGATCCGACGCCGAGACTGGTCTGATCGCCGACGATGTCGACGAACTCGCTCATCACCTGCTCGACCTGTTCGCGATGGACGTTGCCCATCTGCGCCATGGCCACCCCGACGCGCTGAACCTCTTTGGGCCCCATGTGGCGCAACACTTGCGCAGCATCGGTCGAACCCAGGGACAGCAGCAGAATCGCGGCTTTGTCGACCTTGGTCAGTTTGACGGTGGCGGCTCGGTTATCACTCATCTGCGTTAATCCACTCTTTCACGACCTGAGCCACGCGACCCGGGTCTTCAGCTACCAGACTCTTGATTGCATTCAGCTGCGCGTCATAACCCTCGCTCGGGCTCGGCAACAGAATGCTCTGCGGACCACCGAGGCTCACGCGGTCGTTGGCCAGTTCGCCGTCCAGGCCGCCCATGCCACCGAGTTCCACGTCGCTGCCCAGACCGGCCAGCTCCTTGCCTTTGCCACCGCCGGTGATGTTGTTGAGCACCGGACGCAGCACACCAAACACCAGTACGAGGATGAACAGCACACCCAGCACTTGTTTGACGATGTCCCAGAACCATGGCTGGGAGTAGAACGGAATATCGGCAATCACTTCGCCGCGCTCGGCGGAGAACGGCATGTTGATCACGCTGACGCTGTCGCCACGGCTGGCGTCGAAACCGACCGCGTCCTGCACCAGGCGGGTAAAGCGCGCCAATTCGTCGGCGCTCCACGGCGCACGGCTGGTTTCACCGTTGGCCGGGTTGATCTTGACCTGATCGTCGACCACCACCGACACCGACAGGCGATTGAGACGGCCCTGCTGCTGCTTGGTGTGGCTGATCGAACGGTCGAGTTCGAAGTTCTTGGTCGATTGTTGACGCTTGTCCGCCGGGTACGGCGCGAGCATCGGCTGGCCGGTGGCCGGGTCCATGATCTGCTGGCCGTTGGCATCAACCAATGGCTGACCTGGCTGAATCATCCCGGCCGGTGCGGCGGTGCCACCGGTGGTCTGCGGCGCCGAGGCAGGCGACGGCGGCTGGTTGCTCAGGGCACCCGGCACACCTTGCGGGCCATTGCTGGCGGTACGTTGTTCGTTGACCGACTGCTCGCTGCGCAACGCCGGTTGGTCCGGGTTGAACTGCTCGGCGGTCGATTCGACGGCACTGAAATCGACGTCGGCGGAGACTTCAGCCTTGTAACGATCGTTGCCCAGTACCGGTTGCAGAATGTTGTGCACGCGCTGGGTGAGCATGCTTTCCATGCGGCGGCTGTAATCGAACTGCTTGCCGGCCATGGTCATTTCCGAGTTCTCCGCCTGATCGGAGAGCAGGTTGCCCTTCTGATCGACGACGGTGATCTGCGATTTGCTCAACTCGGGCACGGAAGTCGCCACCAGGTTGATGATCGCCACCACCTGACCCGGCTCCAGCGAACGCCCGCTGTACAGCTCGACCAGTACCGAAGCGCTCGGCTTGCGCTCGTCACGGACGAACACCGAACTCTTCGGAATGGCCAGGTGCACGCGAGCACCCTTTACGTTGTTCAAACTGGAAATGGTCCGCGCCAGTTCGCCTTCGAGGCCGCGACGATAACGGGTCGCTTCCATGAACTGGCTGGTACCCAGACCCTGTTCCTTGTCGAGGATTTCGAAACCGATGTTGCCGTCGCTGGGAGTGACACCAGCGGCAGCGAGTTTCATCCGCGCACGGGACAGGTCGTCGGCCTTGACCAGCAAGGCGCCGGAATTGGGTTCTACGTTGTAGGGAATGTCAGCGGCGGCCAGGGTTTCCATGACCTGCTTGGCGTCCATGCCGGCAAGGCTGCCGTACAGTGGACGGTAATCCGGCTGCTGCGACCACAGCACCACGGCAAAGCCAATCGCCACGCTCGCCGCCAGACCGACCAACAGGCCGACCTGACGCAGCACGGTCATCTGGGAAAGGTTTTCCAGAAAGGACAGGCCGAACAGCGGCGGTTTGCCGTCGATCGGGGTGGCCTTGGCCGGAACGTTATCAGCGACTGCTTCTGCCATGACTTATTTCGCCCTTAAACCGGCATCTGCATGATGTCTTGGTAAGCCTGGACCAGCTTGTTGCGCACCTGGGTCAGAGCCTGGAACGACACGCTGGCTTTTTGCGACGCAATCATGACGTCAGTCAGGTCGACACCGCTCTTGCCGATCTCGAACGCGTTGGCCAGTTGAGTCGACGCCTGCTGGGTATCGCTGACTTTATTGATCGCCTGACCGAGCATGTCGGAAAAGCTGCTGCCCGCGATTTCAGGGACAGCGGCAGTCGATTTACGCGCAGACATGGCATCCACTTTCATGGCCTGCATGTCCATCATCAACCGATTAAATTCAATACCTTGGCTCATGGTCTACTCTCTTGGGCGGCCCGCAATTTTTTGACACTCACTCGGCGGGTACACAGGTATTAGCAACAAGGGTGCCAGCTAGTGGGCACCCTCCTGAGAAAAGCATCTGGAATGTTTTGCAGCATCGATCAGGTGGCGAACAGATAACCTTCGACATCCATCCCGGCATCGCGCATTTGCGCCAGTTTGTAGCGCAGGGTGCGCGGGCTGATGCCGAGCTTTTCGGCAGCTTCCTTACGGCGGCCACGCTCGGCGCGCAGGGTGTCGATGATCATCTGAAACTCCCGGCGGCGCAGGTCATCGCCCAGCGCGCCGGAAGAATCCGCCTCGATTTCCACCTCGCGGATCACTGGTGCCGCGACCGGCAACGGCGCAAATGTCACCGCACCGCTCAGGCAAAAATCCTGCGGCTGAATCAAACCGCCCTGCTGCAGAATCAACGCGCGCTGAATGGCGTTGTCCAGTTCACGTACATTGCCTGGCCACGGATACGCGGTCAGGCAAGCTTGAGCTTCGGCGGACAGCTTCGCTGCTGCGTGCTTCATTTTATTGACGTGTTTGGCCAGCAACTTTTCCGCCAGCGGCAGGATATCGGCAGTGCGTTCGCGAAGTGGACGCCAAGCCAGAGGGAAAACCGACAAGCGGTAAAACAGGTCTTCGCGAAAACGCCCCGCCGCCACTTCGCCGGCCAGATCACGGTTGGTCGTGGCGACCACGCGAATGTCCAGAGTGATTGGCTTGCGCGCGCCCACTCGCTCCACTTCCCGCTCTTGCAGGACGCGCAGCAACTTGGCTTGCAGGCCCAGGGGCATTTCGGAAATTTCATCGAGCAGAATGGTGCCGCCGTCCGCTTGCTCGAACTTGCCAGCCTGCGAGGCTATAGCGCCAGTGAACGAACCTTTCTCATGACCGAACAGTGTCGCTTCGAGCATGTTGTCAGGGATCGCCGCGCAGTTGATTGCGATAAATGGCTGGCTCGCCCGCCGCGATTGCTGGTGGATATAGCGCGCCAGCACTTCTTTACCGGTGCCGGACTCGCCGGAGATGAGGACAGTCGAATCACTGCGCGCAACCCGCGCCGCCAACTCAAGCAACTGCGCACTGGCCGGTTCAACGGCGACAGGGCCTTCCGCTTCGCCAGCATCAATGCAGCCCAGCGCATGCCGCGCCACCAGATCGAGCAATGCCTTGGGCTCAAACGGCTTGACCAGATAATCCGCCGCGCCTTGGCGCATCGCATCGACCGCACGCTCGACGGCGCCGTGGGCGGTCATCAATAGCACCGGCAATTGCGGCTGGCGTGCGCGCAGCAACGCAAGCAATTGATGACCGTCCATGCCCGGCATGTTGACGTCGCTGACCACCAGGCTGAAAGCTTGCTGCGCGACGGCCGTCAGCGCTTCTTCGGCGCTGCCGACGGCGTGATAGTCGTGGCCGGCGAGCAGCAGCGTATCGGCCAGCGCCTCGCGCAACGAACGGTCATCCTCGACCAGCAACACCTTGATGCCCATGACGTTTATTCAACTCCTTGTGCAGCGGAAAACAGCGGCAGACTGACCTGCGCGCAAGTGCCGCGCCCGACTCGCGAACGCAGGGTCAATTCTCCCTGATGCGCACGGGCCACCGCTTTGACCACGGTCAGGCCGAGGCCGGTGCCGGTGACCTTGGTAGTAAAAAAAGGCTCGCCGAGGCGCGCCAAAACTGTCGGCTCAATGCCGCTGCCGCTGTCGCTGACACACAGACGCAGGGTGTTGCCTCTGGTGTAGCAATGCACTTTCAGGCGCGCTTCGCCAGCGCTGGCCTGAATGGCGTTTTCAATCAGATTCAGTAATGCGCCGACCAGTGTGTCGCGGTTGCACAGCAACTCACCGGCATGGCTGTCGCACTGCCAGCGGATCGGCAGGTCCTGCACATGGGTCAGCGCCGCAGCCTGCAGCGACTGCATCAAGGCACCGGGCGTGAGGCGGTCGGTCAGCGGCAATTCACCGCGAGCGAACACCAGCATGTCGCGCACTTGATGTTCGAGCTCGTGCAGACGCTCTTTCAGGCGGCCGGCAAAGCGTTGTTGGGTTTCCACTGGCAGTTGCTGTTCAGTCAAATGACTGGCGTAGAGCAAAGCGGCGGACAGCGGTGTGCGAATCTGGTGGGCCAAGGACGCGACCATCCGACCCAGCGAGGACAAACGCTCGTGCCGTGCCAGTTGATCCTGCAAGTGCCGGGTTTCTGTCAAGTCGTTGAGCAGCACCAACTGCCCCGGCTCGGCATCCAGCGAGCGGGTGGAAATCGACAGGCGTCGACCGTTTTTCAAGGAGATTTCATGACCGTCGTCTTCACGGGGAGCGAAGCAGCGCGCGATCACATGGCGCCAGAGTTCGCCCTCGAGTGGCGAGCCGAGCAGATCGATCGCGGCCGGATTGGCTTCGCGCACCAGACCGTGGCCGTCGATGACGATGACGCCGCCGGGCAACAGGTCGAGGAGGTTTTGCAGGCGATTGGCCAGGCGTTCTTTTTCCGCCAGTTCCTGCATGCGCTGGGCGCTGACCACGGCCAGCTCACCCTTGAGTTCGGTGACCCGCGCTTCGAGCAGGCTGTAGGAGTCGGTCAGCTGGCTCGACATCTGGTTGAACAGCTGGAAGGCCTGCTCAAGTCCCTGACGACTTGCCTGCTCTACGGACGAGGGTTGCCCCACGATATTGGAGGCAGAAGAGATCTGGGAGGCTTGGGGCATTGGGCTCTCTCGCTTGGCTGACCGTCAGTGAAACGGAACGTTGCGAGGGCTGTAGCAATACCCGTGCCTAAAAAAAACCGCTTATAAATGAAGCGCTTGAAAAACAGGCGTCAATCATCCGCCTGTTCATCTCCTCCGGCCCGGCTCATGCCGTACTTGCGCATCTTCTCGACCAAGGTTGTGCGACGGATGCGCAGACGCTCAGCGGCGCGTGCAACAATGCCATTGGCGTCGTCCAGCGCTTGCTGAATCAGGCCCTGCTCCAGGCCCCCGAGGTAATCCTTGAGGTCCAGACCTTCAGGCGGCAGCAGTGCATTGGCGCTGAAGTCCGGCGTATGGCCGTTGATGGCCACGCGTTCTTCCAGATCGCTGCGCAGGCTGTCGACCATCTGCTCGTCTTCGTCGTCGACGTAGCGGAATTTCTTCGGCAACTCGACCACGCCAATCACCCCGTACGGGTGCATGATCGCCATGCGCTCGACCAGGTTGGCCAGCTCGCGGACGTTGCCCGGCCAGCCGTGACGGCACAGCGACATGATCGCCGCCGAGTTGAAACGGATCGAACCGCGCTTCTCGTGCTCCATGCGCGAGATCAGTTCGTTCATCAGCAGCGGGATGTCTTCGACGCGCTCACGCAGTGGCGCCATCTCGATCGGGAACACGTTCAGGCGATAGTAGAGGTCTTCACGGAACGAGCCGATCTCGATCATGCTTTCGAGATTCTTGTGCGTTGCGGCAATGATGCGCACGTCGACGCTCTGGGTCTTGTTGCTACCCACGCGTTCGAAGGTGCGCTCTTGCAATACGCGCAGCAGCTTGACCTGCATTGGCAGCGGCATGTCGCCGATTTCGTCGAGAAACAGCGTGCCGCCGTTGGCCAGCTCAAAGCGCCCGGCACGGCTGGTGATCGCGCCAGTGAAGGCGCCCTTCTCGTGGCCGAACAGTTCGCTTTCCAGCAGTTCCGCCGGAATAGCGCCGCAGTTGACTGGTACGAATGGCGCGTCGCGGCGTTTGGAGTGATAGTGCAGGTTGCGCGCGACCACTTCCTTGCCGGTGCCGGACTCGCCGAGGATCAGCACGCTGGCGTCGGTGTCGGCCACTTGCTGCATCATCTGCCGGACGTGCTGAATCGCACGGCTGGTGCCGACAAGACTGCGGAAAAGATTGGGTTCGCGATGACGGCCGCGTTCGCGGGCTTGGTCGTACATTTCGCGATAGACCTGGGCGCGATGCAGCGAATCGAGCAATTTGCTGTAGCTGGGCGGCATTTCCAGGGTCGACAGCACGCGGCGACGCTGGTCTTCAGGCAGGTCAACGGAAGAATTATCGCCCATTAACAAAACCGGAAGGAACTCATCCCAGGTTGCGAGTGTCTTTAGCAAGCCCAAAAGCGCGCCAGGAGCATTAACGGTCCCGATCAGTACGCAAATGACTTCACGACTAGACGACAAAGAGCCGACTGCCTGCTGCCAGTCATGGCTGCCGCAGGGTAAATTTTCTTCGCCAAGAAAATTTAGAATCACCGCCAGGTCGCGGCGGCGGACGCTATCGTCATCGATCAGCAGAATTTTGGTTTCACGCCACATGCAATAGCAACTTCCCTAGTCAACTCAATGCCCGAAAAATAAGGCAAGCGAGACGCTTGCAGGACACCATGTGCCTGTAGACGCCCTAAATCTGATAATAGCCACTAGTTAAGTCAAAAAACCGTGCACAGTCAAATTTATGGCGCACATCTCTGGTTCAACTGACGGTTAATCAACCAAACAGATGGTAAACCTTTGCAGCCTTTTGCGCTTGGGTGATCTGCGACATCTCGTTGGCTATCGCCTGCCGCTCGCCCATTGCCACCTCGAGAAGCTCTTTGTAGACGAATAGCAGCTCTTCAAGGTTATCGCGCAACGCAACTTCGTCCAGCGAAGCTTCCGCCATGACGTCTTCCATGCAGGAACGGCAAGCCAGATCCAGCTCGCCGATGGCTTCCCAGTTTCGTTCGGCCAATGCTCCGACCAACGCTTCACGGGTATCGGCAATTCGCTGCAATACAAGACTCATGGTGATCTCCTTCAGAACTGCGGAGCCGGCACGGGCGCGATGGCGTCCCAACCTTCTTTGACCGTGGTCAGCAGGCCGGCGACTTCGTCGAGTACACGGGGATCGCTGCTGATGTTCGCCTCGGCGAGGCGCTTCATCATGTAGATGTACAGGCCATCCAGATCGGCCAGTGCCTCTGCATTGTTTTCAAGGTCGAGACCTTCACGCAGGCCACTGACAATGCCGATGGCCTTGCTGATCGCCGTGCACTTGCCGGGAATATCCTTGCGCTCAATGGCGCCCTTGGCCTGCGCAATCCGGGCCAGGCCACCTTCCATCAACATTTGCACCAGGCGGTGCGGGCTCGCTTCGGACGTCTGCGCATGGGCGCCGACTTTCTGGTACTGCCGAAGGGCTAACATCGGGTTCATGTTCTACCTCATTGCCACGCTGACTCGTATAACCAGTGTATCGCCAACCGGTCCGAAAACTTTAGATCAAAAGACAAAAACCCGGCGCACGCCGATAAAGCGTAGCCGGGTTTTTGTCGTTACTGACTGTTACTTCGCCGACTGCTGAGCGTTCAGCGAGCTGAAGAACGACGTGATGTTGCTCGCCGTTGCCTTCATCTGCCCTACCAGCAAGTCCATGGCGTTGTACTTGGCGGTCAATGTCGACGTCAGGTTGGCAACCCGCAGATCCAGCGCCGCCTGCTGCTTCTGCAAGCCGCTCGTCAGACTCGCCAGGTTGGAGCTGCGCTGATCCAGCAGCCCACCGGTCTTGACGTACGGATCAACCGCCGCAGTCATACGCGCCAACAGACCATTCTTGGCATCGGTGCCGCTGAAGAGCTGCTGAACCTGGCCAGCCATGCCTGGGATTTCCATACGCTTGTTGAACACTGCAGTATCGAGCGTCAGCAAACCGGTTTTACTGTCAGTCAACACACCCATCTGTGAAAGCACGGACAATTGGCCTGCTCCGCCCGCCCCTGGATCTGTCAACTGAGCGCGCACGTCCGCCATCAACGAACGCGGCAGAGCGTCACCAGTGAACGCCGCCGAAACGGTCAGATTGCCATCGGCATCCGGCGTTGCCTTGGACAAGGTGTCGATGGTTTTCTTCAGGGTGTTATAGGAATCGATGAACGATTGCAGCGATGTCTGGATGCCGGCGGTATTGGTCGCAACCGATACAGTAGCCGGCGTTGGCACGCCGCCCACGACGGGACTCGCAGTGACCAGATTCAGCGTCATGCCGCTGATCGCACCGGTAACGGTGTTGGTCTTGCTGGTAACGGCCAGTCCGTCGATGGTCAGGCTCGCGTCCTTGGCCACATCACCGACCGCACCGGATGCCCCTGCCGCAGGACTGTCACCCATCTTCTGGGTGCCATCGATCTCGAGACCGGCGATACCGCTGACCTGCAGGTCCATGCCGGCGCCCGTCTTGTTGGAGCTCAGTACCAGACGCGAGGCGCCGGTACTGTCAGTCACGATGTTCGCGGAAATGCCATTGCTGGACTGCGCGGTGTTGATCGCATCGCGCGTGGACTGCAAGGTGGCATTGGCCGGAATCGCGACATTGTAATCAATGCCATTCTGACTGATTTTCAGAGTACCACTCGGAATGGCACTGGCGGCCCCGCCGGCAAAGGCGGCACTGGCAACTTTGGAGCCGGTGGCCAGGTTTTTCACGACTACGCTGTAAGTACCCGGCACGGCGGTTTTATCCGAAGTGGCACCGACGACAGTTGGCGCATCCGAGGTTGCAGTAAAACCGGCAAACGCCGGGCTTGTTGCCTTGTTCAGATCACCCATCGCTTTCTGATAGGCCGCCAATGCACTTTTCAGCGAACCAACGCCGGAAATCTTCAGGCTGTTGCTTTTGGTCGCGGTATCGATCTGCGTCTGCTTGGCAGACTTGTCGGCGTTGACCAGCGCGGTCACGATCGCGCCGATGTCCAGGCCGGAACCCAGTCCGGAACCCGGTAGAATTGGACTTGCCATGTGCATCTCCCTTCAGATTGCTGCCATTCTTTTGACCGTTACACGCGTCCTGAGAACGAACAAACACTATTCATGCCATTTATCAGACCTTGGCGTCGAACAATACATGACTTGCATTGGCGAGGCTGTCGGCCAGTTTGAGGGCTTCGGCGGAAGGAATCTGTCGAACGACTTCACCCGTCTCGCTCGCGATCACCTTGACGATGACCTTGCCGGAATGCTCGTCAATCGAGAACTCCAGATTACGCTTGATCGACTGGACGAACTTTTCGATCTCTTGCACCGCCAGCTTCAACTTGGCGCCGTCCGAATCCTGATCCTTGGCAGCGACCGGTGCTTCAGTCTTTTGGACTTTAGGCAGCTCTGACGGTTTGTCAGCAACCGGTGTCACTGGCTTGGGAGCCGGATAAGACACGTTAAGCTTTACGCTCATGTCCATGCCCATCACCTCTTAACGTAAAAAAGCGAGAGAGCACGACAAGCGCACTCCCCCGCTTAAACTTGTTCCGGATTACTGAAGCAGCTTCAGTACAGCGGAAGGCAGTTGGTTGGCTTGAGCCAGTACGGAGGTCGAAGCTTGCTGCAGAGTCTGCTGCTTGGTCAGGTTAGCAGTTTCTGCGGCGAAGTCGGTGTCCTGTACACGACCCTGAGCAGCGGTGGTGTTTTCAGTGATGTTCTGCAGGTTGGAGATGGTGCTGGTCAGACGGTTTTGCGAAGCACCCAGGCTGGCACGGGTTGCACCGATTGCAGCGATAGCGGCGTCGATTGCAGTGATCGCGTTGTCGATGTTCTGCGAAGCAGAACCAGCACCAGTACCCGAAGTACCGGTCAGAACTACAGTACCGCTACCTACCGACAGGCTGACGGCGTCGAACTTGGAGCTCAGTACCAGGTCGATGTGGTTAGCCGAACCGGTGTTTGCGCCAACTTGCAGGGTCACAGTACCAGCCGAACCGTCCAGCAGGTTTTTGCCGTTCAGGTTGGTAGCAGCCGAGATACGGGTGATTTCGTCAGACATCTGAGCGAATTCAGCGTTGGTAGCGGTCTGGTCAGCGGTGCCGTTGGTACCGTTACGAGCTTTAACAGCCAGTTCACGCATACGCTGCAGGATGTCGGTCGAAGCTTGCAGAGCGCCTTCAGCGGTCTGGGCAACGGAGATACCGTCGTTGGCGTTCTGGATGGCCTGGGTGTTACCGCGGATCTGCGAGGACATACGGTTGGAGATCTGCAGGCCAGCGGCGTCGTCTTTGGCGCTGTTGATTTTCAGGCCGGAAGACAGGCGCTGCATCGAGGTGGACAGAGCGTCGGAAGCGCGGTTCAGGTTTTTCTGAACGTTCAACGATGTGGTGTTGGTGTTTACTGTTAAAGCCATGACGAATTCCTCGTTGGTTGGGTACTGCGGCTTCCGGCCCTGGCAACCGCCGGGTATGGCCTAGAGAACCTTCGTAATAGTTATCGTCGGGTTTGCAGGTTGCTTGAGGGCTTTTTGAAAAAATTTTGCCATCACCACGCCACCCCCGAGAAAACAAAGACTTAGCAGCACATCCAGCGCGAAAAAATGACGTCATAAAACCGCCTGTAACGCAAAGCCGCGGGCCAGCGCAGCGCAGCGGTTCAGCGCCTGGCACTTTCCAGCAATTCGACCAGTTCGTATTCCATATAGTCAGCCAGGCCCAACCAGTCCTGGCGCTCCTGACAGTCGAGCATTTGCGTGAGCACCTGTGCCCAGTCCTGCTGCACCTTCTCCGAGGCAGACGCCAGGCATAGTTGAGCCTGTTCGAATACATCGACCATCGTCAACGCCGCCTCGACATCACGCCCCAGGCGAAACAAAGCCGCGCACTGGCGGCACTGATGCTGACTCTGGTTCAGCGCACTCATTGCACGAACTCCGGATTGAAAGCGGTCCCGGCAATCGATGCACCGGCGCGGCTGCTGTTGAGAAACTCGACCTGCGGATGCGCAGCGATATAACGCTCAAGCACACATAGATAGCCGCGAAAATTCAGCTGAGTGCTGACGCGCTGACCATGACCATCGCGCACCCAGTGCCGCGCCTGGGCCAGCGGCGGGCCCAGATCGCCGTCGTCCCAACCGGCGTGGGTCTTGTTCATCGGGAAGGCGAAGTCGGCGCCAAACAGAGTGATTCGGCTCGCGCCCATTTTTACCGCGAGATCCACCGCCGGATGGATCACGCTACCGCCCACGTGCAGCTCACCACGTGGATACTGTTCTCGCAGGTCGCTGTAGATCGGGCTGGCCGAATAGCCGCCATAACGCTTGCCCTTCCATGCCTTCAATACATGCGGATCGCTCATCGGCAAGTACACCAGCGCAATGTTCTCGGACGCCTCGCACGGCAGATGCCGAAAGCCGATGCGCTGATCGATGCTCACCACCAGATCAGGCTCGATGCCGTGCTCACGCAATGGCCGATAGGCCGTATCAACGCAGATGAACAACGGCCGCTCAGCAAGCTGACGGATCGCCGCCAGACGTTCGAAATGCTGCTCCAGTGTCGGCCCGGTGGCGATCACGTAGATTTCACGTCCAGCGCAACTGCCGAACAGCTGCGCGACATCGTTATCGCCAAGCAGCACCGGCAGACATTCCTGCAAGCGTTGCTGGATTTCTGGCGACTGCGGATCGAAATCGCGATTGTTGAATGTCAGGTGTACTTCATTGATCAGCCGGTCGCGGATCTTCGCGTTGAAGTCATCGGCCAATAACATCTCGGCCGGCAGGGCAAAGAACGGGGTGAAAAAGTCCGGGTGATCACCCGCGTAAAACAGTTCGACCCGGGGATCCTGCAGCCACTGGCGCTGATCGAGCAGTTGCAGTACCAGCGCGAACAGCGCGCCGTTGAGAATGTGCACGTACAGACGCTCCAGCCCTGCGCGCTCAAGCAGCACACCGGGCAAATCGCCGAGGCCAGTGCCATAGACGTGAACATGCGGTTTTTCCGGCAGGCTCGCCGCCTGGATTTGCGCCTCATGCAGACGATCATGGCGACTGGTGAGCTGAATGCCATCGACGCTCAGCGTCGAGCCCAGTCCTTGCACGAGTTCGGCCTGCACGGACGCGCTGTCTTCAGCCATCAATCGCTCAAACAGCGCCGGCCAGCGCCGTTGCAACACCTCGGCATTGGCTTGGAAAAACTCGCTCATGGCGCCTCGCGCTCCTTCTCGGGCAAAAAAATAGCGTTCAAGGTTACCCTTGAACGCTATTTTTGTATCAGTGGTTTTTCTGCAGTTTACGGACGATAGATGATCGCCGAGCCCCACGACAGACCGACACCAAAACCGCTCAGCGCAACGCGCTGCCAGTCGGAATCGAGCACGTGTTTTTCCAGCAGTAGCGGAATGCTCGACGACACGGTGTTGCCGGTTTCGACCATGTCCTTGATGAACTTCTCCGGTTCGCCTTCAAAGCGTCGCGCCACGGCGTCGACAATCGCCGCGCTGCCCTGGTGAATGCAGAATGCGTCGATGTCATCAGCCTTGAGATTGGAATCGTCGAGCAACTCGTGCAAGTGCGCCGGCACTTTCAGCAGAGCGAAGTTGAACACCTGACGACCATTCATGAAGAACACGCCGTTGCTGACTTTCAAATGCGGTGCGCCGGAACCGTCGGTGCCGAACTTGGCCTTGCCCAGCGCCCAGGTCGGGTTTTCGCCCATCCAGGTGGCGGTGGCGGCATCGCCAAACAGCATGGTGGTGTTGCGGTCTTCCGGGTCAACGATTTTCGAATACGGGTCAGCGGTGATCAGCAGGCCGTTCTTCAGACCGGCGGCTTCCATGAAGCCCTTGATCGCGTAGATGCCGTATACATAACCGGAGCAGCCCAACGAGATATCGAACGCTGCGACATTGGTCGGCAGGCCGAGCTTGTCCTGGACGATTGCCGCTGTGTGCGGCAGGCCTTCTTCATCACCGTTCTGGGTGACGACAATCAACGCGTCGATCGATTCACGCTTCAGTTCAGGGTTGCTGGCAAACAGCGCATTGGCCGCTTCCACGCACAGGTCAGAAGTTTCCTGCTCAGCGTCTTTGCGCGGCAGGAACGCCGAACCGATCTTGCCCAGGATGAATTCTTCATCCTTCTCGAATTTTGCACCTTGTGCGTAATTGTCCACGCCGGCTACAGGAACGTAGCTCGCAATGCTTTTTATGCCAATCATTACGGCTTCCCAATAAAAAACAGCCCAAAACCACCGCTCGCAAGGATTCGAGGGGCGCCGACAAACAGAAAACGGCCGCCACAACGGGCAGCCACGGGAAGCGCAAAGGGCTATCACTGGAACCGCAAAACGGGCCAGGCGCCATCTCCCCGGTCAATACAATACAGTGAAGATGCGCGTTATGACTCGCAGGTCACGCTATTTTGCCGAATCGATGGCAGATTGGCCTATTCGACCAGCGACCAGTCCAGCGGCGTACCGCGCTTGATCGCGGTGCGCGCGCGGCGTCCGAGGACGGCTTCGGTGTGCTTGGGCGGCAGACCGAGACCGGGACGAATGGCGCGCAGATTGTCCCCGGTAAAGGCTTCACCGGCAGCCATGTCAGCGGTGACATACAGCGAACGGCGATAGACCAGCGACTTGCGCTCGGCCTCGGTGACGCCGTAATGCACCTGGCCCATGGCCTGCCAGGCTCGTTCGGTCTCGACCACCAGACTGGCCAGCTCCGCAGGCTCCAGGGAGAAACTCGCGTCCACGCCACCGGCCGAACGATCAAGGGTGAAGTGTTTTTCCACCACCGTCGCTCCCAGCGCCACCGCCGCCACCGACACGCCAACGCCCATCGAGTGGTCCGACAGTCCGACCTCGCATCCAAACAACTCACGCAGATGCGGGATCGTGCGCACATTGCTGTTGAGCGGCGTGGCCGGATAGGTGCTGGTGCACTTGAGCAACACCAGATCCTTGCAGCCGGCCTCCCGCGCGGCACGCACGGTTTCATCCAGTTCGGCGATGCTGGCCATGCCGGTGGAGATGATCAGCGGTTTGCCGGTCGCTGCCACTCGACGGATCAACGGCAGATCGGTGTTTTCAAAACTGGCAATCTTGTACGCTGGCACCTCGAGGCCTTCGAGAAAATCCACCGCGCTGTCATCGAACGGCGTCGAGAACGCGAGCATTCCCAACTCTTTGGCCCGAGCAAAAATCGGCGCGTGCCACTCCCACGGTGTATGGGCTTTTTCGTAGAGATCGTAGAGCGACGTGCCGGCCCACAGACTGCCCGGATCCTTGATGAAGAATTCGCCTTCAGCCAAATCCAGGGTCATGGTTTCGGCGGTGTAGGTTTGCAGCTTCAAGGCATGCGCCCCGGCCTTGGCTGCCGCCTCGACGATTTGCAAAGCGACGTCGAGAGACTGGTTATGGTTGCCGCTCATCTCGGCAATGATGAACGGCGGCGCATCGGCACCGATGGTGTGGTGGCCAATCTTGAAACTAGACATGCGGGTGATCCTTCAAAACACGGCTGAACGCACAGGTTTCCTGGATGAACCCGGCGTCGCGAAAAACTTTCAATGAGGACTGATTGGCCGGCATGACCCGCGCAGTGATGCGTGTCAATTGCGGCCAGTGCGCAGCGACAAACGCTTCGCCACGGCTGAGCACTGCCCTGCCCCAACCGAGGCCGAAGCGCCCCTCCAGCAGATAAATCGAGACTTCGGCTTCAAACCCGCGCAAGTCGTAACGCAGCACCCCGACCGGGCCGTCGTCCGCCTCGGCAATCAGCAGCAGCCGCTGCGGATTGCGCAGACTCGCCGTCAGCCAGTGCAGATGCTGCGCCCAATCGATAACGCCGGTTTCCAGCGACCAGCGCCGCACTGCTTCGGCATTGCGTCCATCGAACAGCAACTGCGCATCGTCCAGGGTTGCCGGGCGCAGTTTAAGCACTGCCCCGGCCAGCGCCGCCGCCACACGCTCGGCACCGCGCCCGTCGACCAGTTGCCGCGAGCGCTCGGCGAGGCTGCGGCGTAGAAAATGATTGTTCACGACGAAGCCAACCGCATCACGCAACTGCTCGACGCTGACCTGCTCGCGGGCGCCCATGAACACATGCGCACCGGCAGCGGCCATGACTTCGCCGTTGGCCTGCTGATTATTCGCCACGGCGATGCAGATCGTCGGCAAACCCAACGCCGCGCGCTCCCAACTGGTGCCACCGCCGGCGCCGATAAACAGATCGGCCTCAGTCATGCGCTGATGGAAATCGCTGACGAAACTGTGCAGGCGCCAGTTCGGTCGCGTCTCGGCCAACGCTTGCATCTGCGTCCACGCCGGGTTGTCGGCGCCAGCGACGAAGTCCACCTGCAACTCAGTGAAATCAGCCAGCGCCAGCATCGCATGATGAGTCTGCCTCGCCGCGTCGAAACCGCCGAAATTCACCAGCACACGCCGGGCCTTCGGTTTGATCTCGATGGCATCGCAGTTGAATTCTTCGCGCAGCATGGCGTAGCGCGGGCCGAGCAAGGTGCGACAGCCTGGGGGGAGCAGCGGCGCGTAGTTTTCGCTAAGACCGGACAGGTTCTGATTGAGCAGCAGATCGACGCTGTAGCGCCGCGTGGCCAGATCATCCACGGCGGCGATTCGATGCGCCCAGCGCCGGGCGGCGGTTTGCCAGTGATGATCGAGGCCGTAATGGTCGGTGATGATCCAGTCGAACGGTGCCTGCCCGTCCAGCAGCAGGCCCAGTGCATCAATATCGAACTGCCACGGCAACATCGATTCGATAGCCTGCAGCGGGTCTTCGTCACGATAGCGCTCGGGCAGCGCGAAGGTCTCGAAGCCCTCGGCATTCAAGGCTTCGAGTCGATGCCCGGGCAAACGCCGACAGGCGAATGCGACATGACTGCCCTGCCCGCGCAGCACCCGCGCCAAGGTCAGGCAGCGGGCAATGTGGCCGCTGCCGATGGTTGGCGAGGCGTCGGCGCGGATCAGCACTCTCATTGCAGTTCCCCGCCGGCTCTGAGTGCGGCGTACAGATATTCGGCGCGTTGCCAGTCTTCGGGGGTGTCGATGTCCTGGACCAAATGACGCGGCAGGATCACCGGCAGGCTCGCTGGCGAGAACAGCGTCTCGCCACGCAGCCACGCTTCGCTGCGCCCCCAGTAAAATTGCCCGGCATCCTGAAACGCTTCGGGCAGATCCTGCGAACGGGTGGTACGAAATTCGGGGTACATGGACATCAAAGCGCCCTCCTCGTCGAGGGTCAGTGCGCGCTGCACCGGGAAACCGAAACCGCACACCGAAAAGGCAAACGACTTGTGCGGATGCTGCTTGAGCAAATCCAGACCCTGACGCAGATAACGCGCCTGCAACAACGGCGCGGTCGCGTACACGCAGCAGGCGTAATCGAACGTCGGCAATTGCTGCAAGGCATGCACGATCACCGCAGCGGTACCGGTGAAATCATCGGCCAGATCGGCCGGTCGCATGAACGGCACTTCAGCGCCATGTGCTCGTGCGAAGTCGGCGATTTCGTCATCGTCGGTGCTGACCACAACGCTCTCGAACAGCCCTGACTCCAGCGCCGTGCGAATCGAGCGGACGATCATCGGTACGCCGTCGAACGGTTTGAGATTCTTGCGCGGTATGCGCTTGCTGCCACCACGGGCGGGGATGATCGCGACGCAGCTCACGGTGCCTTACTCCTCAAGCAGCAGCCGACGCAGTTGCTCGACCACCTGATCCTGTTGTGCCTCACTGAGCAAAGGGAACAGCGGCAAACTGATCGCTTCGGCGTAATAGCGCTCGGCCTCGGGGAAATCGCCCTCGGCAAAGCCCAGCTCACGATAGTAAGGCTGCAAGTGCACGGGAATGTAGTGCAGATTGACGCCAATGCCAGCGTTGCGCAAACCTTCGAACACCTGACGATGACTGAGGTTGCAGCGCTCGGTCTGCACGCGCACCACATACAGGTGCCACGCCGAATCGGCTTCCGGCTGCGCGCTCGGCAAGGTCAGCGGCAGGTAAGCAAGCAACTGATCGTACCGTGCGGCCAGTTCGCGCCGACGTGCGACAAACTCATCCAGCTTGCGCAGCTGCGACAGACCCAGCGCCGCCTGCAGATCGGTGATCCGATAATTGAAACCCAGCTCGATCTGCTGGTAATACCACGGCCCGTGGCTCGGCTCGGTCATGTGCTCGGGATCGCGGGTCATGCCGTGGCTGCGCAGGCGTTGCAGGCGCTCGGCCAGCGCCGGGCGATTGGTCAGGACCATGCCGCCCTCGGCGCTGGTGATGATTTTCACCGGGTGAAAACTGAACACCGTCATCGCCGCGAAGTCGCCACAACCGACTGGACGCCCGGCGTAGCTGGCGCCCACCGCGTGCGAGGCGTCTTCGATCACGGTGAAGTTGTAGCGCACCGCCAGGTCGGCAATCTTGCGCATATCGCAGCTCTGCCCGGAGAACGCGACGGCGACCAGGACTTTGGGCAGCGTGCCGTCGCGTTCGGCCTGTTCGAGCTTGGCTTCAAGGGCAAAGGCATCGAGGTTCCAGGTCAGCGGATCGATGTCGACGAAATCAATCTCGGCGCCGCAATAGCGCCCGCAATTGGCCGAAGCCAGAAACGTATTGGGCGAAGTCCACAAGCGATCGCCCGGCCCCAGGTCAGCGGCCAGACAAGCAATGTGCAGCGCCGCCGTGGCATTGCACACCGCCACGGCGAAATCCGCCTGACAGCGCGCGGCCATGGCCTGTTCGAAGCGTTCGATGGTCGGCCCCTGGGTCAGCCAGTCCGATTGCAGTACCTCGACCACCGCATCGATGTCCGCCTGATCAAGGCTCTGCCGACCGTAAGGAATCATACCGACAGCTTCGCGTGCAGATCGGCGATCTGCCCCACTGAAAGGAAATGCGGGTTGGTGTCCGAGCGATACTCGAAATCCTCGCCCACCGCACGGCCACGTTCACCGAGTTTATCGACGGCGAAATCGACGTCGACGCTGGTAAAACGAATCGACGGCTGAATCGTGTAGTGATCCTCGAACTCCAGGGTCATGCGCGCATCGTCCAGCGGCACCATCAACTCATGCAGCTTCTCGCCGGGACGGATGCCGACGTTCTTGTGCGGCAGATGTTCAGCCATGCCGCGCGCCAGATCGACGATGCGGATCGACGGGATCTTCGGCACGAACACTTCGCCGCCGTGCATCCGCGCAAAGCTGTCGAGCACGAACTGCACGCCGTGGTCGAGGGTGATCCAGAACCGCGTCATGCGCTCGTCGGTGATCGGCAACTCCTGCGCGCCGTCAGCGATCAGCTTGCTGAAAAACGGCACTACCGAGCCGCGCGAACCGGCGACATTGCCGTAGCGCACTACCGCGAATCGGGTCTGCTGCTCGCCGGCAATGTTGTTGGCGGCGACGAACAATTTGTCCGAAAGCAACTTGGTCGCGCCGTACAGATTGATCGGGCTGGCCGCCTTGTCGGTGGACAGCGCGACGACTTTCTTTACGCCGTTATCGATCGCAGCGGCGATGATGTTTTCCGCGCCGTTGACGTTGGTGCGGATGCATTCGGTCGGGTTGTATTCCGCCGCCGGCACCTGCTTTAGCGCGGCGGCATGCACCACGTAATCGATGCCGCGCATGGCCTGACGCAAGCGGTCGGCGTCACGCACGTCACCGATGAAATAACGCATGCACGGCGCATTGAAGGTCTGCTGCATCTCGTACTGTTTCAGCTCGTCGCGGGAGAACACCACCACACGCTTGGGCTGGTATTGCTCCAGCAAGCGACGGATGAAGTTGCGCCCGAACGAGCCGGTGCCGCCGGAGATGAAGATCGATTTACCATTGAACATTTTTTCAATTCCGTCCCTGTCGCCAGGCTTAAGCGAGCAACTGTGCCCAGTCCAGTGAAGCATTGTCATCGAGCACGAAGCCTTTGCCCTTCAGGCTCAGGTTCGCGTTGTAGGCCTGATCCTGAACGAATGCCGCCGGCCATTTTTCGCGCAGGGCCAGCAGCGCTTGCGGGGCGTCAGGCATACCGCCCTGATGGATGACTTGCACCGCCGGAGTCCATACCGTCAGATAACCGGCCTGCCCGGCGCTCAGGCACAGATCGACATCGCTGAAGCCCTCGGCAAATGTGCTTTCGTCCAGACCGCCGAGCGCCTCGTACAACTCTTTGCGGACCATCAGGCACACGCTCGATACCGCCGAGTAGTTCTGTTCCACCGCCAAGCGGTGCAGGTAACCGTCGGCATCGTGATCTTCACCGACGAAGGGCGAATCGACCCCGCCATTCATGCCCAGGATCAATCCCGCCTGGCTGATCTTGCGATCACGGTCGATCAGTTTTGGCCCGACCACGCCGACCTCCGGACGCAGAGCATGGTTGAGCAAAGAGTCGAGCCAGTTCGGATTGACCACTTCCGCATCGGCGGCGAGCAGCACCAGGTACTCGCCACGCGCCTGACGACTGCCTGCGTTGAATAATCCTGCTGCGCTCAACGTCCGATCAGTACGCAGCACCTGCACTCTGGAGTGCTTGTAAGTCCCGAGCCAGTCATTGATCTCAGCCGTCTGATCCGCAGTGGCGGCGATCAGCACTTCATAGTGATGGTAACGGGTACGCAGCAACACACCTTCAAGGCAACGTTGCAGCACCGCCAGATCGCTGCCCGCCGGAATAATGATCGACACCAGCGGACGATCACTGTGGTGGTAGTCGATCTGGTAAACCCCCGGGATCGCTGACGTCACTTTGCCCTTGTAACCGCGATTGCCCAAATGGCGCAGCAGCGCCAGGCGCTCGTCAGCATTCTCGACCAGCTCTGGTGCCTGGCTGATCAATAGCGGCTCGTCGAGGTGAGCCAGGCTGTTGAGGCCGTGTTCTTCGATAAGACGCAGCAGCACATCAAGTTCCAGTGCCTGACTGAAATCGGCGCGATAGCCGCCGATTTCGACCAGCGCATCGCGCCGTACCAGCCAGTGCCGCGCCATCAGCGTTGGCAGGCTCAGCAGCAGATCAAGGTTGAAGCCCGGCCGGAACACGTCGGTCAGGGCACCGTTTTCCTGACGCTGGATTTCGTCGGTGGATACCGCGCGGCAATCGCCGGCGTTCATCAACTCCAGGCTGGCGCGCAACAATCCGCTGGCAGTGAACTCATCACCGGCTTCAGCCAACAGCAGCCAGTCACACGGCGATTGACGAGCGCTTTGATTGAGCTTGTCGATCAGATTGCCCGCGGTCACTCGGACAAAATGCAGGGTGTTCTGTGCCGTGGTCGCGGCGGGCGCTTCGCCGGTGGTGAACACGACAATGCGGAAGGCCTTGCACTGCCCTTCCAGCAAGCTGTCGAGAGACACCTGAAGCTTGTCGATGTCGTCGTCCAGATCCAGCAGAAAAATGCCGAACTGCGGCCCGCCGCCATTCACCGCCAGATGTTGGCCGATTGCCTCGAGGTGAGCGCCGGGCGCACGTGCGGCCAGCCAGTTGAGCAGGCGACCGGACTGCATCTTGTCCATGACCGCATGATGGTCATCGACGGTCAACGCTTCGAGACGCTCGATCCAGGCCTGCATCGCTTGCGCCTCTTCGGCCTGGCCCATCGAAGTCAGTTGAGCCGCCAGCCGCTTGACCACGGTGCGATTGAACGCATTGAGATCGTGAGCCTGCCACAAACGGTCGAGAACGCTTTCCGGCGTGTCGTTGTTGCGTGCTTGCAGCAAGTGCGCCTGACGGGTCCAGACGCCCTCCAGGCCTTCAAGTTGGATGCGCCCCGCCGGCATGGCGTGCAGCATGAATTCGAACTGCGCCAGGCGGTCGAAAAATGCCTCGTTGTAGAACGGCATTTCCACGTACTGCAAAGGCCCGAAACGACGATCCGGGTACTTGAGCTCCTGATTCCAGGTGGACTGGATGATCAGCTCCGCGGTCAGCGCTCGATTCGATTGCAGGCTGTCGACCATTGCCTCGAAGCTTTGCAGGGCAAGCGCTTTGCCCTGCTCGGCGTCCAGCCCTTTGATCTGGGTTGGCAGCGCGGCAAGGAACTCGGCAAAGGCTTCACGCTCGGCCACCGATTTGGCATCGACGTAGGTCAGCGAGTGATACACCTCGGTGCTGTGTTCGGAGGCACCGTAGTTGATCTCCCGAACCACATAAGGGATCGGCAGAATCCGTGCTTTGGCACTGGCCAGCAGGAAATAGACATGGCCGATTTCCTGCCACTGGAAGCTGGTGCCGGGTGGCAATGCCGAGTGCCAGGTCTTCATCAGATCAGTACGGGTCACCGCATAGAACGGCGGGATGTACTGGCTCATGTAATCGATGACCCGCTCCTGAGCCTGTTCAGAGCAGTAGTCTTCCTGGACCTTTTTGTCGCGGCGGTAGTAGCTGACGCCACCGGCCAGCGTCAGGTACATCAGGCAGTAGCCGTGGCACATGCCGTAATCCGGATTGGCCTGCAGGAAACCCACGGATTCGGCCAATGAATCATGCAGGATGAAGTCGTCATCGGCCGCCAGCACCATGTACGGCGTGGTCAGTTGCTCGACACCATAGGCCAGTTTGGCCTGCATCCCCCAGTACGCGAATTGCGGCACATGATGGTAATCGACGGCGGAAAAATCGCCTTCCGGACGTTCCGGCGAGGAGTCGAGCACCATGATCTTGCAGGGCAAGTCGCTGTAATACTTCACAGCCCGACGCAGGAACGCCGGTCGGTTGTGGGTAATGAGCACCACCGTCAACAGCTCATCGAGCGGTAGCGTCAGTTCAGAACTGTACTTGCCTTGCATAACTTCTCTCCACAACCGGCGACTCGCCGAAACAACTCTGGGTAAATGTTGCGAATTAACGAACGCGACGCAGGTAGCCGTCCGGCGCCACGGTGATCAGCAGTTTGTTCTGCAATTGCTGGTCGATTTCGAAGTCCTGGTTCTCTTCCAGGTACTTCCACACGGCGGTTTTCGGGTTGTCGCCCGGGCCCCATGGACGATCCGGGAAGAAATCGGCCGGCATGTCTTCAACCACGGTGTCCATGACCACGCAATAGCTGTCGACCGACACCAGCGGCGCGTAGAGGCGCAGCTCTTCGAGCACGTGATCGTGGGTGTGATTGGAGTCGAGGACCAGAATGACTTTCTTGCCTTTGGCGGCGGCCTGCACCTGAGCGGCAATGGCCGGGTCGATGCTTGAGCCTTCGATCATCTTGATGCGCTTGGCCATCGGGTGGCTTTCGATGGCTTCACGGTTGTGCGGACGAATGTCGAGGTCGATGCCGAGCACTTCGCCGTGGCCTTGCAGCTCGAGCAGCGAGGCGTAGTAGATGATCGAACCGCCGTGGGCAATGCCGCACTCGATAACCAGGTCCGGCTTGACCTGCCAGATGATCTCCTGCATGGCCATCATGTCTTGCGGCAGCTGGATGATCGGGCGGCCCATCCACGAGAAGTGGTAGCTGTATTTGTGCTTGGCCGATTCGTTGAAGAAATCGCGGGCCAGGCCGGTCAGTTTCGGGTCGTCACCTTGCTGGGCGATCTGCTCGCGGCACTCGGCTTCGAAGGCTTGGTTGATGCTGTTGTCGGTCATGTTGGTCATCTCAAGGGTCACTGAAACGAAGCGCTGTCGACGGCGTGATAGACGTAGCGTCCACCGGTCATCCGCTTGATCTCTTCGAGGTAATTGGAATTCATCACAAACAGGTGCGCGCCTTCCGGCAGCGCATCCATGGCCTCTTGCGGCGAGGACACGCGCGCGCCGCTCAGCGGCAGATAACGCCCCTGCTTGGCCGGGTTGATATCGACTACGCGATCGACCGCAACGCCGGCGCGTTGCAGGTACAGCGAATAGATCACGCCTTTGGACGAGGCACCCCAGATCGCTGAACCCTGCGCAGGCGCCGAGCGGATGATCTGCACAGCGCGGTCGAGACTGGCGCTGAAATCTTCAGGCAGTGTCAGGCGCGGCACCGGTTGTACGGGTATCAGGCGCAACGTCGACAGATCAGCGACGATGTACAGATATTGGCCGCCGAACAGATGCCCGGCCTCGTGCACCGTGCCGAACATCCGGCGCAGGTCATCGAGGCGGAAATAATTGACGTGTTCGTAGAACAGGTCGAACCAGGCCTTGTGCTCGAGGATCCAGTCCAGGCACGGCACTTCGATATAGATCTGCCCGCCCTGATTGGCCTCGGCGATCACGGCCAGAAAGCTCACCGGGTCTTCGATGTGCTCCAGCACATGACGCAGCACAATGGCATCTGCCGCCAGGCCGAGGCCGCGCGTAAACGGCGCCTTGATCACCTCGGGGTTTTCGCCTTCATAAGCCGGGTCGATGCCGGTAATCGAATAGCCAAGGCTTTTGAGCAGCTCGAGAAAGTAGCCCTTGCCGCAGCCGACCTCGATCAGCTCCTGGCCCTTGAAGTGCTTGCCGATGATGCCTTCGACGTCACTTAAATGCTTCTGGAACTGACCGGAGTGCGCCTGCTCGTTCTGATAGTCGGCGTCATAACTGAGCTTGTCGGCATCGAACGCGGCGTTGAAGACCAGACCGCTGCGCTCGTCCTGAACCAGGACCATGTCGGCGCTGGCCGAGGCCCGCGCCGATTCGGCATCGGCGAAAGTGCGGTTCTGCAATACCGGCAGGCCGGTGGCCCGGTACAACTCGTGCCTCATGGCGACTCTCCCAATAACTGTTGCAAACGCTCGGTGACGGCCCAGAACGCCAGCGGTTCGTGGGTCGGATACGGGTAATGGCCGAGGTTCAGAGCCAGGGTTGCGCCACGCTCACGCAAGCGCTGTTCGACCAGCGCACGCACCGACACCGGTTGACCGCTGGCGCAGTTGACCACGCCACCAAAGTCGCGCTGATGGAGGATCGCGGCGAGATGACTCGCGGCGGTTTCAATCGCGAGGAAATCGCGCAACTGCTCACCGGCCGACATGTTGAACGACGCCTCGCCGCTATCGATTGCCCGGTCCAGCGCGGCCAACAGGCTGTTGGGGTTCTGCCCTTCGCCGTGCAGATAGAACAAGCGCGCCCATTGCAGGGTGAACGGTTGCTCCTGCTGCAGATTCTGCAGAAACAGGTGCAGCGTATGTTTGGCCAGACCGTAGGGATTGCTCGGCCGTGGCTCGGTTGACTCGCTGAGCGGACCGCTCTGCATGCCGTATTCGAAGCAGGTGCCGGTCACCAGCACCTGCGACACGCCCGCCTCTATCGCGTTTTTGATAAAGCGGTAATCGGCCATCAGGTTGTGCTCGAAATGAAACAGCGCCCGATAGTTCGGCAACCCCGGCCAGGCCAGATGCGCCAGCGCGTCGATGCCTTCGGTCAGCGCGACGACATTCAGGTCGGCAGCGTGAATGTCTGCCGCGACGAATTCGACGTGGTTGATCCATGGCATGCCCTGCGCGGTTTCTGCGTTGCGCGCCACCGCGCGGACTTCGCAGCCGCGCTCAAGCAATGCAGCAACCAGATGCCGACCGACAAAGCCTGTGGCGCCAGTGACCAGAACTTTCACAGCACTTTCAACTCAGGCACGGCGATGACGAAGCGCCCGTCCCACTGACGCACCTGCGCCAGTTGCTGACTGACTTCGTGCAGCAGGTTCCAGGGCAGCACCAGCACGTAGTCCGGTTGCTCAATGTCGATCTGCGCTGGCGCAACAATCGGGATGCGACTGCCCGGCAAGAACTTGCCCTGTTTGTGCGGGTTGGCATCGGCCACCCAGGACAGCAGATCCGCTTTGACTCCGGCGTAGTTGAGCAAGGTATTGCCCTTGGCCGCCGCGCCGTAACCGACCACACGTTTGCCGTCGGCTTTGGCCTGCAACAAGAAGCGCAGCAGGTCATGTTTGATGCGTTCGGCAGCAGGCGCGAGGGTCGCGTAGTAATCAGGGGTTTTTATCCCGGCAGCGAGTTCGGCCTGCAGTTGTTGCTGAACTGCCGGGAGAACAGCGCGGCGCTGGCCGTCCTTGCGCTGCACGAATACGCGCAGCGAGCCGCCGTGAGTGCTCAACTGGCTGACGTCGAACACTTCCAGGCCATTGCGCTCGCACAGGGTCTGCACGGCGGTCAGCGACAGGTAGGAATAATGTTCGTGATACAGCGTGTCGAACTGCGCGCCAGCCATCAGCGTCAGCAGTTGCGGAAACTCGAAAGTGGCGACGCCGGTCGGCTTGAGCAACGTCGCGAAGCCGGCGAGGAAATCGTTGATGTCCGGCACATGCGCGAGCACGTTGTTGGCCGCCATCAGGTCGGCGTTCCAGCCTTCGTTGCGCAATTGCGTGGCGGTGTCGCGGCCGAAGAACAGCTCGCGAATTTCCAGGCCTTTCTCGCGTGCAGCCTGTGCGGTGCTGCGAGTCGGCTCGACGCCCAGGCATGGGATCCCGCGCGCGGCGACGTATTGCAGCAGGTAACCGTCATTGGCGGCGATCTCGACGACACGACTGTCGGCGTTAAGCCCGAAGCGCTCACTCATCTCGGCGACATAGCGCTCGGCGTGATTGAGCCAAGTGCTGGAGAACGAACTGAAGTAGGCGTACTCGGCATCGAACAGGCTGTCGGCACTGGTGTAATCCTCGGTCTGCACCAGCCAGCATTGCTGGCACACCGCGACTTTGAGCGGCACCCATTGCTCGGCCTGCTCCAGGCGATCGGCGTGCACGTAGGCGTTGGACGGCGGCGAAGTGCCGAGGTCGATCAGCGGCAAATTCAGCGGTGCGGCGCACCCACGGCAATTCATAGACGCACTCCAGCAAAGTGTTGATCGAGCGCAGGATGGCTGGAATCGCGCGCTGACAAATTATTGACAGGCAACGGCCAGGCAATCGCCAGCCGAGGATCGTTCACCGACAAGCCGCCCTCGTGCTCCGGCGCGTAATCGGCGCTGTGCAGATAGAGCAATTCGGCGTCTGCGGTAAGCGTCTGAAAGCCATGAGCGAAACCGGCCGGAATCAACAGGCTGCGGCCATCGCCCGCCTTCAAGTGCTCGGCGTGCCAGTGCAAAAACGTCTCCGAGTCCGGCCGCAGATCCACCGCCACATCCCAGACCTCACCGCGCAGGCACGTGATCAGTTTGGCTTCCGGTGCGTTGGCATTTTGATAATGCAGGCCACGCACACTGCCCTTCTCGCGGGTGCAGGAGTGGTTGATCTGGCGGATATGAAATTCATTGCCGAACGCACTCAGGCTGCCCTCGCAGAACAACCGGGCGAAGTGCCCGCGCTGATCTTCGAAACGTTTGTGCTGAACGCTGAACAGACCGGCCAATGGCAACGCTTTCAGGGAAAACTCGCTCACAGCGCGCCTCGGTACAGATTCAATTGACCCAGAGTTACGGCGCGCATGTCATCGCCGTTCTGCCAGGCCAGATGCCAGTCGAGGGTCTGGGCCAGGCATTGCTGCAAGGTCCAGCGCGCTTGCCAACCCAGCAATTGCCGCGCACGGCTGCTGTCCAGGCGCAGCAGGCCGGCTTCATGCAGTTCGCTTTTTTCGATACGCAAACCAGGTGCCTGCGGCCAGCGGCTGGCGAGCAGCTCGACCACTTCGCCGACGCTGCACATGTCTGCCTCACCCGGGCCGAAGTTCCACGCGCCGGCATATTCCGGGCCGTATTCGTAGAGCGCAGCAGCCAATTGCAGATAACCGGCCAGCGGCTCCAGCGCGTGCTGCCACGGGCGCACCGCTTGCGGGTAACGCAGGGTCACCGGCTCGTCGGCACTCCAGGCTTTGAGCACGTCGGGAATCAGTCGCTCCGGGGCAAAGTCACCGCCGCCCAGCACATTGCCGGCGCGTGCGGTCGCCAGGGCCAAACCATGTTCGGCATGTTTTTCCGCCGGGAAGAACGACGCGGCGTACGACTGCGCGAGCAACTCGCAGCAGGCCTTGCTGCTGCTGTAAGGATCGTGGCCACCGAGGGCTTCGTCTTCGCGGTACGGCCACAGCCATTCCTTGTTGGCGTAGACCTTGTCGGTAGTCACCAGCACACAGGCGCGCACGCCGCCGACCTGACGAATCGCTTCGAGCAGGTTCAGCGTGCCCATGACATTGCTTGAATAGGTGCCGAGCGGATCGCGATAGCCCTCGCGCACCAAGGGCTGCGCCGCCAGATGCAGGACGATCTCCGGTTCGGTCTCGGCGATGATTTCCAGCAAGGCGCCGAGGTCACGCAGATCGCCGCGTTGATCATTGATGCCTTCGTGCACGCGCGCCAGTTCGAACAGGCTCGGCTCGGTCGACGGATCCAGCGAAAAACCGCTGACCTGCGCGCCGAGGCTTTGCAGCCAAAGTGTCAGCCAACTGCCTTTGAATCCAGTGTGTCCGGTGACCAAGACGCGCTTGCCACGCCAGAACTCCGCACTCAGGCCCATTGCTTCCATGGGGCCTCCCCGCTCTGCCACAGCGCTTCGAGATGATTCTTGTCGCGCAGGGTGTCCATCGGATGCCAGAAACCTTCGTGCTCGAAGGCTTTCAGTTGTTCGTCCTGAGCCAGACGGGCCAACGGCTCGGCTTCCCAGGTGGTGCTGTCATCGCTGATGTAGGGCAGCACTTTTGGCGACAGCACGAAGAAACCGCCATTGATCCAGCCACCGTCACCACGAGGTTTTTCAGTGAAACCCAGCACCTGGTCACCTTGCCGTTCAAGCGCGCCGTAACGACCTGGCGGCTGCACCGCAGTGACGGTCGCCAGGCGGCCGTGAGCCTTGTGATAGTCGACCAGCTCAGCAATATTGATGTCGGAAACGCCATCGCCATAGGTGAAGCAGAACGCCTCTTCATCCTTGAGATAACGCGCGGCACGCAACAGGCGGCCACCGGTCATGGTTTCCTCGCCGGTATCGATGAGGGTCACACTCCACGGCTCGCTGTAGTTCTGATGGACGTCCATGCGGTTGTTGCGCATGTCGAAAGTGACGTCGGATGTATGCAGGAAGTAGTTGGCGAAGAAGTCCTTGATCGCGTAGCCCTTGTAGCCCAGGCAAATGACGAAGTCGTGGATCCCGTGGGCGGAATACTGCTTCATGATGTGCCAGAGAATTGGCTTGCCGCCAATCTCGATCATCGGCTTGGGCTTGAGGTGCGACTCTTCACTGATGCGCGTGCCGAGGCCACCCGCCAAAATTACTGCCTTCATCGTCTCCCCTCTCGTACGTCACCGGGCTGCGCACTGCTTTTTTGAGCGTCGCAGGCCTTCTGGCTAAACCTTCTGCCGCTACGGGCGCAGGAGGAAAGACCGCGAGCGCTCGTTTTATGGCGATTTGCGGGGCACTTGCAGGAAACGCGCCAGCTCAGACTCGGGTTTTCGGAGATGGCTGATAGAGGCGTCGGTGGAAGTGGCAACAGAATGACGGACGGGCTGAGGGCGTGGAGGGGCAAGAGATCAAAAGCCAAAGCAAAAGATCGTCCGATCGCAGCCCGAGCCTTCGCCAATTCCAACAGTTGGATCGCGTGCGTCCAGCAAGAAATGGGTCGGCGGTCAGGCCGCCTTCGCGAGCAGGCTCGCTCCCACAAAAGCAAGTGCAAAAGCAAGTGCAAAAGCAAAGCAAAGCAAATCAAATCAAAGCAGCGCAGCTGCCCGCGGCGAAGCCGCCCCACTCAACAATGAGCGCAAGCTCGAGTGATCTTGATCCACCGGCGACGTCGGAAGGCTGAGTGGAGGGATTGATCCGGGCGTGGGAGCGCAGCGACCGTCTGGCGCAGCCAGACACAGCGGAAGGAGGTGCAGCGAAGCAAACCGGAGCCGCTGCGCCCGGATCAGTCCCGCAGCGAAGGAACCCGAGCCTGCGAGGGCCGAACGTAGGAGCAAGCCTTTTGGGTTACCTTTTTGGCGTTTGAAAAAGGTGACCCGCCGTAAGGGCGGAACCGTAATCAGCAACACCCGCAGAAACGGATCTACACCCAAAAACCCCAACAGCCTGGTCGGCCCAAAGGCCGCCAAGGCCCCAAAGAAAAGGCAACCCCAAAAAGCCACCTATATAAACGATCAATCCGCCAGCCAGCCATTCTCCCAATACCGCAGATTGTCACCACGCAACACATAATCGCGCATGACCACCTCGTGCAGCTCGTCACCCATGCGATAACTGGCGTCAGGGTCGGCCAGATGCATGCGAATCGCCTGCAGCCACTCATCAGTGCTGTTGGTCTTCACCCGCGTGCACGGCAGATAGCCCTGATAGGCTTCGGTATCAGTGCAGATGACCGGGTAACCGCAGGCGCCGTATTCCAGCAAACGCAGATTGCTCTTGCAGTCATTGAAAATGTGAAACTCCAGCGGTGCCAGGGCCAGGTCGAGGTTCAGACTGGCCAGCTTGGCCGGATAGACGTCCAGAGGAATCACACCGTGGAACTCGTGCATGTACGGACGCAGGTCATCCGGGCACATGCCAAAGAATACCCAGTCGACTTCGTTGGCCAGCTCACGCACGACATCGGCAATCACCGCCAGATCGCCATGGTGGCTGGTGCCTCCGCCCCAACCCACGCGAGGTTTTTTCGAGGTGCGGCGCTGACCCCGCAAACCGGTCCAGAGGTTTTGCGCGAGCATGTTGGGGACTACGCGAATGTCGTGGTGCATCTCCGACAGCGCATTGGCCAGTGGTTGAGTCGACACCACCACGCGGTCGCACAGGCTGATCGCCTGGCGCACCATCCGTTCCATTTCCTGCTTGCTGGGCATGTTGCGGATATGCGCATTGCGATGCGGAACATCAATCACATAGTCATCCAGCTCGAAGATGCGCCGGGCATGGCAGAACTTTTTCAGCGGCGGGATTTCATCGATCGCGCCCTGGGAATAGCGCCCTTGCAGGACGATGACATCCGGCGACTGACGCTCGATTTCAATGATCGACGGCAAACCGTAACGAATACACCCTTCGGCCCGGTTCGCCGCTTCCAGCTCTATCAGCGGCTGACTCATGCGGTAATGGCCAATGGCTGAGGCATTGATCGGCACAGCGAGTACGTTGGGCAATTGCGGCCTGGAAAAAGCAGTCCACCCAGTACGCAGGCCCGGCTCAAGGCTGAAACTCGTCGCGCCGACGCCCTGCAAGGACAGGTTGACATTGAAGGCCGGATCGCGAGCAATGCGCGGCAGCCAGCGCTTGTAGAAGATCTCCTGCTCGTGCAAATGTTGCTGGCCTTGCTCAGCTGTCGACTCGACAGTCGGGCGCACGCCCTGAGCCAGCAAGGCATAAGGCGTCCACACTACCAGGTAGCCTTCCTGGCCGATGCGCAGGCACAGATCCACCACGTTCAGCGCCTGCTTCAAATCCTCTTCATCAAGCCCTGCCACCGCCTCGAAAACCGCCTTGCGCACCATCAGGCAATCACCGCCGACTGCACTCAGATCGTGGGCGGCCTGCAGCCGGAACATATAACCGTCCGACTGCAGCGACTGTCCATAAAATGGCAACCCGACCGCGCCCTGCATCCCCAGAATCATGCCGGCATGCAGCACATAGCCATCCGGGTTGAACAACTTGGCGCCGACCACGCCGACTTCCGGGCGCTGCGCATGATTGAGCAGTTCGTCCAGCCAGTCGGCGTGGGTAATCACCGCAAAGGTATTGAGCAGCAGCACATATTCGCCACGAGCCTTGGTCACGGCAAAATTGTGCAGGGCAGCCATGTTGTCCGGCTGCGGGTACGTCAGCACGCGGATTCGGTCACCACCCAATTGCGCGATGCCGTCCAGCCATGCTCTGGCCTCAGCAGTTTCGCTGCCGTTGTCGACCAGCAGCAGTTCGTATTCGGCGTAGGCGGTTTTTTCCAGCACGGTCTCGACACACCGCTGCAAGGCAGCGGTCTGATCCCGGGTGACGATGATGATCGACACAAGCGGACGGCGCGCGTGCCGATAGTCGACACGATTGAGCAATTGGCAACTGCCACGGCGGATTTCATGGGCAACGCCAATGCGTTGCAGATGCGCTTCGAGCACACGAGGGTTCTGTTCGATGACGCCTGGCTCGGCCAACCACCGCGACAGATCGAATGGCGACTCCAGCAGAACTTCGGCGACATGCCCGATCACCTGGGTGCCGTCGCTTTCGACCATGCGCCACAGCATGTCGTGAGGAGCCAGTTCGGTGAACGTCGTGTCAAAACCACCCAGCGCCAGAAAGCGTTCGCGCTTGAACGCCAAGGCGCGCCCGACATACGGGTAGCTGCGCATCAGATCAAGGTTGAAATCGGGTTTGAAGGCGGGTTCCACGGACTCACCGTCGCGCAGACCGCCTTCATCGCTGTACACGCAACCGAGCGACGGCGAGTGCGCAATCCGGTCAGCCATGACCAGCAAGGCCGGCACCATCAGCCGGTCACCGGCCTGCAACAGGTAGAACCAGTCGGCGCCCTCCAGTTGGGGCAACAGAGCGTTGATCTGACCCAGCCCGTCACCTTCCAGTGGCATGTGGAACACGCGCCCATCCAGCGTCGCCTCGTTACAGGAAGCGGACAGCACCAGAATCAGTTCAGGCGCATAGTCCTGCCGAGCAAGCGCCTCAAGCGTGCGCTCAACTCCATCGCGACTGCCCTGGGCATCAATGACGATCGGCACTATTCGCGGCTGTTGTGGCCAGGCGGCCAGAGTTTCCGGCAGTAACTTGCGCTGCCCTTCAGTGAGACTGCGGCACTGCAGCCAGTGCGCGTAGAGTTCGGCGAAGCTCCAGCTATCGATGCCGACGCACCACTCCTGGCGACTCTGCTTGGTACCCAGCGTACGGCTCAGGGGCAGCTCTTCCCAGACGCGCGGCATTACGTCAGCCTTGGTCAGCGGGACATAGCGCACCCAACCCGGCGCTGGCGCCGACTCGCCGCTGCGCGCCTTGAGCATTTGCAGAATCCACTCGCGCTCAACCTCGACCGCGTCTTTCATCGGCTGCTGAGCACTCAAGCGCTCCGGATACAGCCGCTCGGCACTGAGCACGGTGTTCGACATCGCCAGATTGCCGCGCCGCAGCAGGCATACGTACAAGGCGAAATCCAGGGTGGCGACAAAGCAGTGGCCGTCCTGAGTCAGCGCCGGCAACAAGTCGACGAGGTCCGAACGACGGAACAAGGCGCTGGAGAAACCGCCCAGCACATTGACCGGAAATTTTTCGAAGATGCCCAGCAGGTCGTCACCCTTGAACAGACCGCTGGCCGGTGACAACGAAGTGTTTTCCAGGCGCGCCGGCAGAATGATGTCGTCGGCGTCCCAGAACAGCCGCTGAGCCAGCACCAGGCTGACTTCCTCACGCAACATCTCGTGCGCCTGCTGCTCGATGCAGGCGGCATAGAGATGGTCGTCGTCACACATGAACTTGACGAATTCACCCTGCGCCTGATCAAGGCACGCCTTGAGATTGCCGACCATGCCCAATGTGCGCGGGTTGCGCACATAGCGCACGGCAACACCCGAGCGCTCGGCCACAGCGCTGACAATCCCTTCGATCTCATGACCACGACTGTCGTCGCAGACAATGATCTCAAGAGGCGCATATGTCTGGCTGACGGCGCTGTTCAATGCCCGCTCGAAAAAGCGCGGATTGAACGCAGGGATGGCAATGCTGACGAGGGGGAGTGAATTCACGGTGGGCTCACAGGCGGTACGAGCCCGCTCGCAAAAACGAGCCCTTGATACCGCAAAAAATCATTAACAGAGGGACGACGTTGGCGGGCGCGCACGCGCCCGCTAACCATCAGATCTTGTTGAACAGACCCAACTGACTGATCTTGCTGAACGCCAGTTGCGCGGCTTGCAGCATGGTCTGTTGCAGCGTCAGACGGGTCATGACTTCAGCCGGATCGGAATCACGAATCGAACCCTGGGTCGTGCTGTTCGCCGTGGTCAGGCTGTCGTTGGTGATGGTCTGCATGTCCAGCGCCTGGCCGCGGGCACCAATGGTGGTCACCGCCGTGCCGATCTGGTTGGAAGCGGCATCGATGTTGCCGAGGCCTGCCTCCATCGCGCCCTGCAATTTCTGCTTGGCAACCGGGTCACCGTCGACTGGCGTATTCAGCGCGGTGATCATCTGGCCCAGGGTGTCGAGCACGTTCTGGGTCTGATGATTGTTCGGCTGGATCGAGAACTGATCACCAGCGGCCGGCGCGCTGCCCAGGGCGAAAGTCACACCGGCAGCGGTGGCGTTACCGCCGGCAACCGTGCCCGAGGAAACCGGCTTGCTGTCGGCCGTCACCGGCGCGGCATACAGATCGAAATCGGTGGCGCTGGTGAACTTGAGCACTGCGCCGCCCTGCGGGAACGCTGCGGTGTAGGCTGCCTGATCGGTGATGGTCGAACCGGTGATCACGCTGGTCGACGGGTTACCCGGATTACGCGTGGTGGTGAACGAGTCCGGCGAGGCCGACAGCTGAAAACTGTGCCCTGCGATAACGGCGTCCGGATTGGTATCGCCGGCCTTCAGGTTGACGTTCAGCTTGAGGTCGACGCCACGGAAGCTGACAGTCTGGTTGGCGCCGGTGCTGTTGCTGATCAGGCCATTCTGGCTGGCCTCGGCAGTCACATCGTTACCCAAGGCATCGGTGATTTTCAGCTGGGTGCTGCTGACGAAATCGATGGTATACGGCTGCCCGGCGGTGAACTTGGCGTCGTAGGTGGCGGCAGTGCCGACGGTGCCGTTGGACAGCACGACACGGCCGTCATCCACAGCTGGCGCAGTCATTTTGGTGTTGGTGCGGCCGGTGTTGATGGTCTGCTGGAACGCGTCCCAACCGGTGGTGTTGGTACCCACGGTCATGCCGTCGCCGATGCCCAGATCGATGGTGGTCTGGTCGCCGTTGTAGCTGAACGTGCCGTCAGAATTCTTCGAATACGGCGCGGTATCGGTTTTCGAACCGGAGAACAGGTAGTTGCCGTTGGCATCCTTGGCGTTCATCAGGCCCAGCACTTGCTGCTGGATCTCACCCAGTTCCGAGGCGTACGCCTGGCGATCCTTGTCGGTGATGGTGCCGTTGTTCGCGGCCAGGGCCAGCTCTTTGGCTCGCGCCAACGCCGTGGTGATCGAATCCAGAGTGGACTCCTGCACGGTCAAGGCGCTTTTGGTGGTGTTGACGTTGGTCTTGTACTGATCGAGCATCGCCGCCTGCTGGCCCAATTGCAGCAAGCGCCCGGCACCGATCGGATCATCGGCGGCGGTGTTGATGCGTTGCAGGCTGCTCGCCTCGCTCGCGGTGGCGACAGCCTTGTTGAAGTTACGCTGATAATCCGAAGCTTGCGTTCCGTAATACTGGGCGGTGGAAATGCGCATGAATTACGACTCCTTAAAGGCTGTTGATCAGCGTGGCGAAAGTTTCCTGCGCAGCTTTGATGATCTGCGAAGACGCTGTGTAGTACTGCTGGTACTTGACCAGGTTGCCGGTTTCTTCGTCCAGGTTGACCCCGGACAACGAATCGCGGGCACCCTTGGCATTCTCCAGAATCGCCGTGGTTGCGGCGCTGTCGGACTTGCCTTGGGCGGTCTTGGTACCGACGTTGGTCACCAGGGTGTTGTAGGCGTCGGTCAGGCTGATGCCCTTGCTCGCCGAACCGGTGTCCACGGTCTGTTTGGTTTGCAATGCGACCAGTGCCTGGGCGTTGCGGTTGTCCGAAGACGCCGCACCGGTCAGGTTCATGGTGAAAGTCTCGCCGGTTTTCGGCGTGCCGCCCACGGTGGTCTGCACGGTGAAGGTCTTCTGTACGTTCGGCGTGACGGTAGTGTCCATCACCGGGTTGCCGCTGGCATCGACGATACCGACTTTCAAATTCAGCGTGTTCGACTGGCCAGGCACGATGGTGCCGGTGCCGATGGTCGCGCCCTTGGCGTCGACCAGGTTGTACGACTGGCTGCCACCGCTGGCTGCACCGAATACCAGTTTGACCGGCGTTGAATTCTTCAGCGCCGCCTGCATGTCAGCCTGGGCGGTCGGGTTGTAGATGTCGATCTTATTGCTGAGCGTCGGCTGGGTGTACGTGCCCAGACCGTTGGCGCTGGCGACGCCGGTCAGCGGACCTGCCGCAGCGATTTTCTTCGGATCACTGAGCACGGTCTGAATGCTCGCCGCCGCGTTGCGGGTCGGCGTGATTTTGAACGAGTCACCCGCGCTCAGCGCGCCGCCGTTCAAGGCCAGGGTGAAGCCGTCGATCACTGGCGGCGGATTGGTCGTGGTGCTGAATGCACCCAGATCGGTGCCGTCGGAACGTTTGACGGTGTAATCGGTAGCGCTGGTGAAGGTCACCTGATAGTCGCTGGTGGTCAGCTTGCCGGTGTCCTTGATGGTCACATCGAGGTTGCCCGAACCGGCGCTGTTGCCATCCTTCGCAATGCTGCGCTGACTGATCAGGGCGGCACTGTTGATGTTGTTGAAAATCGCCGCGCCGAAGTCACCGTTCTTGTCGATGCCTTGTGCTTGCTGGCTGTTGATCTGATCGGCAATCACCAGGGCCACGCGACCGAGCTCGTTGAGCGATGGGTCGAGGACTTCCTTGCGATAGGTCAGCAGACCGCCGATTTCGCCGCCGCTGATCACCGAAGTGATGTCGATGGTGCTCGAACCGCGATCCATCTGGATCGACATGCGCGACGGGTCGGTCTTGCTCGCGACCATGCTCAGGCTGTTGGTGGTGTTGCCGATGACCAGCGGCTGGCCGCTGCCGACATAGATGTCGAAGCTGGTGCCGCGCTCGACGACCTGGGCACCGGTCAGCTCGGAGAGCTGACGCACGGCTTCGTTACGGCTGTCGAGCAGGTCGTTCGGCGCCCCGCCGCTGGTGGAGATTTCGCCGATCTTCTGATTGAGATTGGCGATCGCCGTGGCGAGCTTGTTCACCTGGGCAGTCATGTCGCCGAGGCTGCCGTTGATCGTGGTGTTCTGATCGTTGAGCTGCTTGGCCAGGGTATTGAAACGGCTGGTCAGCGCCTGCGCGCCGGTCAGCACCGACTGACGCGAAGTGTCATCGGTGGCCGACGTCGATACGCCCTGCATCGAGGTGAAGAATTTCTGCAGTACACCGGTCAGGCCAGTGTTGGTGTCCGACAGCATCGCGTCCAGCGGCGTCGCCTGCTTGAGGAAGGCAGCCGATTCGCTGTCCAGCGACGTCGCGGTGTGCAGCTGCGATTCCAGATACGAGTTGTACACCCGGCGCACGTCGGCCAGGGTCGTGCCCGTGCCGATGAAAACGCTGCCGTACTGCTGCGAGGACTTGGTGCCCTGCACGGTTTGCTGACGTGAATAACCGGCGGTGTCGACGTTGGCAATGTTGTTGCCTGTCGTAGCCAGAGAGGACTGGCTGGCCGACAGTCCCGACATCCCGATATTGAGCAAACTCATGGTTCAGACCTTATTACCTGGTGCCTTATAAAGGCGTGGTGGAGACACCCGCCGCAGCGTAGTTTTCAAAACTGTTCATCTGCTTGGCAATTTGCGAAATCTTCGTCGCGTAGTTCGGGTCGGTGGCGTAACCGGCCTTCTGCAACTCGCGTACAAACTGTTCTGGGTTATCGGCCGACTTCAGCACTTCTTGATAGCGATTGTTGCTCTGCAGCAACGTCACCAGATCGTGGAAGCTGTCCTTGTACGAGGCGTAGGAACGGAACTCGGCCGTCTCCTTGACCATCGCGCCATTGCGGAACTCGCTGGTGATCGCGCGGGCCGAATCGCCCTTCCAGTTACTGCTCGCCTTGATGCCGAACAGGTTGTGGCTGCTGCTGCCATCCTGAGCGCGCATGACCGATTTGCCCCAACCGGTTTCCAGTGCCGCTTGCGCCACCAGATAACGCGGATCGACGCCGATGCGGTCAGCGGCTTCCTTGGCCATCGGCAACATGGTGTTGACGAATTCGTCGGCGGAACTGAAGGCCTTCTTCGCTGGTGCCAGCGGAATCTGCGCCATGGCGCGGCCGTAAACCTGCATCTGCCCGCCTGCAGCTTTCTGCTCTTCGGCACGGGCCAGCCAGTCACCGTTGTACAACGCGCCGGAGCCTGTGACGGCGGTAGTCGCAGCCCGTTGCGGCAAGGCGTTGGTCGCTGCCGCCGCAGTGCTGGCAGTGGCCGCGCTCGGTGCCGACGGCACCAGACCGGCGAGCAAGCGATCGGCCAGTTTCGGCGGCAGCGCCAGACGCCGCTGGTTGATCAGCGCCATGTCGTTGCGATGGGAAATATCGGTGTTGTTCGGAGCATGCACCGAGCGCGATGCCCACAACGGACGCTCGCCGTTGACGCGGGACAGCGGACCGGTGGCGACGGTGCCGGCGGCAATCGGCGTCGGCACGGCGGCGGCCTTGGCCAGCGCTTCCTGCTGCTTGGCGGCGGACGCGGCTGCAGCCTCGCCCGGCGCCATCGGTTTGTTCTTCGACATCTGCCGGATCAGCACGTCGGCCAGGCCGATACCCCCGCCCTCGCGGGACATGGAAACCGCCAGTTGCTGGTCGTACATTTCCTGATACTGCTTGGCCGCCGGCGTGTTCAGCGGGTTGTCCTGACCAAGCGCTTCGGTGGCCGAGCGCATCGACTTGAGCATTTCGCCGAGGAACAGAGACTCGAATTCCTGCGCAACCTTGCGCATGTTTTCGTCGCTGTTCTTGTCGCCGACCTTCAGCTGGTTCAGACGATTGAGGTCGGAGTAGGAACCCGAATCGCTGCTGCTGACCAGACCGCTTTTGCGCATATCCATGGTGGCCGGCCTCAGATCACGATCAGGTCGGCTTGCAATGCGCCGGCCTGCTTCAGAGCTTCGAGAATTGCCATCAGGTCACCCGGTGCTGCGCCGACCTGGTTCACCGCACGGACGATCTCGTCGAGGGTGGTGCCCGGGCCGAACTTGAACATCGGTTTGGCTTCCTGTTCGGCATTCACCCGCGAGCGCGGCACGACGGCAGTCTGGCCGTTGGACAGCGGGCCAGGCTGGCTGACGATCGGGTCTTCGGTGATGGTCACGGTCAGGCTGCCGTGGGTCACGGCGGCTGGCGACACTTTCACGTTCTGGCCGATGACGATGGTGCCGGTGCGCGAGTTGATGATGACTTTTGCCACCGCCTGCCCAGGATCGATTTCGAGGTTTTCCAGGATCGACAGGTAGTCGACGCGCTGGCTCGGATCCAGTGGCGCAGTGACCCGCACCGATCCGCCGTCGATGGCTTGGGCGACGCCAGGGCCGAGCATGTCGTTGACCTTGTCGACGATGCGCTTGGCGGTGGTGAAGTCGGAGCGGTTGAGGTTCAGCGTCAGGCTGTTGCCCTGGTTGAAACCGCTCGGCACCGCACGCTCCACCGACGCGCCGCCAGGGATGCGACCGGCCGACGGAACGTTGACGGTAATCTTCGAACCATCGCGGCCTTCAGCGTCGAAACCGCCAACCACGAGATTGCCCTGAGCGATCGCATAGACGTTGCCGTCGATACCCTTGAGCGGCGTCAACAGCAAGGTGCCGCCACGCAGGCTCTTGGAGTTACCGATCGAGGACACGGTGATGTCGACCTGCTGACCCGGTTTGGCAAACGCTGGCAGATCGGCACTCACCGACACCGCCGCGACGTTCTTCAACTGCACGTTGCCCGATCCCGGCGGTACCTTGATGCCGAACTGCGAGAGCATGTTGTTGAAGGTCTGCAGGGTGAACGGAGTCTGCGTCGTCTGGTCACCGGTGCCGTTAAGCCCGACCACCAGGCCGTAACCGATCAACTGGTTGGAGCGCACACCGGAAATGCTGGCGATGTCTTTCAGCCGCTCGGCGTGTGCGGTGAACGCCGCAGACATCAACAACGCGGCCACCATAAGGCTCTTGAAATTCAAAGTCGCCACCTAGAAAGGGAACAGCGGGCTGAGGAAGAAACGGTCGAACCAGCCTGGCTGACTCGTATCGGCAAACGCGCCGGTACCCGAGTAGGTGATGCGCGCATCGGCGACACGGGTCGACGACACGGTGTTGTCGGTCGCGATGTCATCGGCGCGGACCATACCGGCGATGCGCACCAGTTCGTCACCGGTGTTGAGCGTCAGCCACTTCTCGCCACGCACGGCGATGATGCCGTTGGGCAGCACGTCGGCCACGGTCACGGTGATCGAACCGGTCAGGCTGTTGCTCTGCCCGGACTTGGCGTCGCCCTTGGTCGAACGGTCGGCGCTGTAGCCAGCGTTCAGGCTCAGGTCACCGCCACCAATCGGGTTGTTGGTGGTCAGGCTGGAACCGAACAACGAGGTCAGACCAATCGAGTTATCGCTGTTCTTGTCCATCTGCGAGTTGGCGTTCTTGCTCGCCTGGGTGCGCTCGTTCAGGGTGATGGTGATGATGTCACCGACCCGGAACGCCTTGCGGTCGCTGTACAGGTTCTGCTCGAAGCCGGCCTGATAGATCGAGCCGTTATTGGCAGCCGCCGGCAACGGTGTGCGCGGCAACACCGGGGCGTAGTAAGGGTCATTGGGCTTGGGCGTCGGGGCGACGCAGCCCGCGAGCGAGACGACCCCACTCAATGCCAGAACAGATACAAAGCGCTTCATGACCCTACCTCACGGTGTTGCTGGCGACCTCAGGCCGCCCCAAAGACTGGATTACAGATTCTGCGTTACGAACGAGAGCATCTGGTCGGCGGTGGAGATCACCTTGGAGTTCATCTCGTAGGCGCGTTGAGTGGTGATCATGTTGACCATCTCTTCAACGGTGCTGACGTTCGAGGTTTCCAGGGTGTTCTGCAGCGTGGTACCGAAACCGTTCAGGCCCGGGGTGCCGATCTGCGGCGCGCCGGAAGCAGCGGTTTCCAGGAACAGGTTGTTGCCCACTGCTTGCAGACCGGCCGGGTTGATGAAGTCGGCGGTCTGCAGGTTGCCGATCACTTGCGAGGCCGGGTTGCCGGCGATGGTGATCGACACGGTGCCGTCACGGCCGACAGTGAAGGTCTGCGCATCGTTCGGGATGATGATCGCCGGTTCCAGCGCGAAACCGCTGGCGTTGACGATCTGGCCATTGGAGTCGAGGTGGAAAGTACCGTCACGGGTGTAGGACGTGGTGCCGTCCGGTTGCAGGATCTGGAAGAAACCGCGACCGTCGATGGCCATGTCCAGCGGCTGCTCGGTGGTTTGCAGGCTGCCGGCGGTGAAGTTTTTCTGGGTACCGACAATGCGCACACCGGTACCCACTTGCAGACCCGACGGCAGTTCGCTGTCCTGGGTCGACTGGGCGCCTGGCTGACGCTTGATCTGATAGAGCAAGTCCTGGAACTCGGCACGGTCACGCTTGAAACCCGTGGTCGAAACGTTCGCCAGGTTGTTGGAAATGGTGGTCAGGTTGGTGTCCTGGGCGGACAGACCGGTTTTGGCAACCCATAGAGCCGGAAGCATTCGATTCTCCTCGTGCGCCTGTTTTACGGCGCGACGTTCTGATAATTAGCTGATCTGCAAGACCCGAGCCATGGCCTGGTCGTCGTCTTTGGCGGTGTTCATCATCTTGACGTGCAACTCGAATTGCTTGGCCAGGGCCAGCACCGAAGTCATTTCTTCCACGGCATTGACGTTGCTCGACTCAAGGAAACCCGAGACCAGTTTGACGTTGGCGTCGGCTTGCGCCGGCTGGCCGTCCTTGGTGTAAATCGAACCGTCGAGACCTTTGTTCATGTTCTTGATGTCCGGGTTGACCAGCTTGATCCGGTCGACTTCGGCCATGACGCGGGGGCCTTCGCCCATTGCGCGAATGCTGATGGTGCCGTCTTCGCCGACTTCCACCTGCTGCTCGGGCGGCACGGCGATCGGGCCGCCGTTACCGATCACCGGCATGCCGTTGCCGGCGCGCAGTACGCCGAGGGCGTCGATGTTGAGGCTGCCGGTACGCACGTAGCTTTCGCCGCCGCTGGGGTTTTGCACGGCGATGAAACCGTTGCCGGATACCGCGACGTCGAGTTCACGTCCGGTCTGCACCAGTGAGCCCGGCGTGAAGTCGGTGGCGGGACGTTCGCTCATGGCAAACGCGCGCGCCGGAAAGCTGTCGCCGAATACCGGCATCGAACGCGCCTGCTCGAGGTCGCGCTGAAAGCCGTTGGTGGAAATGTTCGCCAGGTTGTTGGCATGCGCCCGCTGCGCCAGTGCGTTCTGGCTGGCGCCGGTCATTGCCACATAAAGGTACTTGTCCACAGTGTTTCCTCTGCATGCCGGACGTTTGCCGCCCACCGCTGTACTGCTCAGCCATAAGCAATTTGCAGACCAACTTTTTATTGGCGGGCGAAGGCCCGGTAAACAGGGGACTTGAGGGGATCGGAGGGGGAATCTGAAATGGGTCGAAGACGAAAAACCGGCGGTGTCATGCCGGTTAGTGGCAATCCTGAGTTCGGCGGGGGATGGAGATCCTGTGGCGAGGGGATTTATCCCCGTTCGGCTGCGCAGCAGTCGCCAAGCCTGCAAATGAGGTCGCTGGGAAGAAAAAGCGGGGCGGCTTCGCCGCCCATCGGGGATAAATCCCCTCGCCACAAAGGCTCTATTTAGCTTTCGGAGGTTTTGCCAACCTCATACTCACGCAGCTTGTTGGCAATGGTGGTGTGCGAAACACCGAGTCGCTTGCCCAACTGCCGACTGCTTGGATGCTCGGAATACAGCCGTTCCAGCACCGCTTTCTCGAAGCGCCCGACGATCTCGTCCAGACTGCCGTCGAGGGAAAAATCGCCAAGCGGCTGACGCACGCCGTAATCCGGCAGGCGAATATGTTCGGCCTTGACCGTGCCGCCGTCGCACAGGGAAACCGCCTGGAACAGCACGTTCTCCAGTTGCCGCACATTGCCCGGCCAGTGGTAATGGCTGAGGCGATCCATCGCCGCCGGGGCCAGTTTCGGCAGCGGACAGCCGATCTGCCGACTGGCCTGGTCGAGAAAGTGTTCAACCAGCGGCGTCAGGCCGTCGAGGCACTCGCGCAGCGGCGGGATGTGCAGCGACAGCACGTTCAAGCGGTGATAGAGATCCTGGCGAAACTCGCCGCGCGCGCACAATTCGGACAAGTCCACCTGCGTCGCGCAGATCACCCGCACGTCCAGATACACCTCTTCATCACTGCCGACGCGACGGAAGCAACCGTCCTGAAGAAAGCGCAGCAATTTGACCTGCAAACGCGGGCTCATCTCGCCGACGCCATCGAGAAACAGCGTGCCGCCAGCGGTCAATTCGAGCAGGCCAAGCTTGCCTTCGGCCCGCGCGCCTTCGAAGGCACCGGGGCCGTAGCCGAACAGTTCGGTCTCGGCCATCGACTCCGGCAACCCGGCGCAGTTGAGCGCCATCAACGGCGACTGTCCCCGAGGGCTGGCGAGGTGGCAGGCACGCGCCAGCAATTCCTTGCCAGTGCCGGTTTCGCCTTCTATTAATAGCGGCGCATCCAGCGGCGCCATGCGTCGCGCCTCGCGGACCACAGCGGCCATGACTTTCGAACTCTGGAAAATACTGTCGAAACCGCGCAGCTCTTGCTTGCGCACGTTGTAGATGCGCTCGCCGACGCGGTCGGCGCGGTGCAGCGTCAGTACGGCGCCGGCCATGGCCTCGCTGTCGTCGTGTTCCGATTGCAGCGGCGCGATGTCGGCGAGAAAGATGTCGCCCTTGACCTTGACCCGCATGCCGTTGATCCGCGATTTGTTGGCGCGCACCAATTCCGGCAGATCGAAATCCTCGGCATAACGTGATAGCGGAATCCCCGGCACTTCATCGACACGCACCCCGAGCAACTGCGCCGCCGCGCGATTGGCCGCAACGATCGAACCGCCCATGTCGATCGACAGCACCGGAAATTCCAGCGCGCCGAGCAACGCATTCAGTTCCATGTGTCGGCGCTCGCTGGGCATCAGCCCGACGCGCTTGACCCCGAACACCCCACCGATTGCCTCGAACTTGGGGCGCAACGCCTGGAACTGGATGTTGATCAGGTTCGGGCAGTGCAGGTAGATCGCATTGCCATGCTCACCGCCAACTTCACCGCGGGCGACGTTGATCCCGTACGCCACCAGCAGATTGAGGATGTCACGCAGGATGCCGATGCGGTTCTGGCAGTGGACTTTGATGCGCATAGAAAAAGGCCCGACAGGTTTGAAAGATAAACACATGTCCTTGTGGGAGCGAGCCTGCTCGCGAAGGCGCCAGCACATCCAGTATCGATGTGTCAGACAGACCGCTTTCGCGAGCAGGCTCGCTCCCACAGGGTTCTGTGGCGCGCCCGGGGCAGATGTTTCTGTCGAGGCACGCAGATAGTTGTCAAGATTATGTGACAGCCACGACCCTTTTCAAACCCGCCAATCACCGTAAATGCGCATCACCCGACAAAGCGTAACGATAACTTTACGAAACAAGCAGAATTTTCCTACGCACACACCGGTCAACATGCTGCACGCCCTGTCACTCTCGGGTATTCCTTTAGCCATCGCTGGACATAACAAAAACGAATTTCCTAGCAGGAGAGCAGCATGAAGCAGACGCAATACGTGGCTCGCGAGCCCGATGCGCAAGGTTTTATCGACTACCCCGCCGAAGAACATGCGGTGTGGAACACGCTGATCACTCGCCAGTTGAAGGTGATTGAAGGTCGTGCGTGCCAGGAATATCTGGACGGTATCGAAAAACTCGGTCTGCCCCACGACCGCATCCCGCAACTGGCCGAGATCAACAAAGTCCTCGGCGAGACCACCGGCTGGCAGGTTGCCCGGGTGCCGGCGCTGATTCCTTTCCAGACGTTTTTCGAGTTGCTTGCCAGCAAGCAATTCCCCGTCGCCACCTTCATACGTACCCGCGAAGAACTCGACTATCTGCAAGAGCCCGACATCTTTCACGAGATCTTCGGCCACTGCCCGCTACTGACCAACCCCTACTTCGCTGAGTTCACCCACACCTACGGCAAGCTCGGCCTGCAGGCGACCAAGGAAGAGCGCGTGTATCTGGCCCGGTTGTACTGGATGACCATCGAATTCGGTCTGGTCGACACCCCGCACGGCAAGCGCATCTACGGCGGCGGGATTCTGTCCTCGCCGAAAGAAACCGTTTATTGCCTGTCGGACGAGCCCGAGCATCAGATTTTCGATCCGCTGGAAGCCATGCGCACGCCGTATCGCATCGACATCCTGCAACCACTGTACTTCGTCCTGCCCAATCTCAAGCGCCTGTTCGATGTGGCCCATGAAGACATCATGGCCATGGTCCGTCAGGGCATGCAGCTGGGCTTGCACGCGCCGAAATTTCCGCCGAAACCCAAAGCCGCCTGAACCGCGACTTTTGCTGACAATTGCGTCTGTCCGTCGCCGCCACTTTGCTTTAGCGTGACGGCATTGGCGGCACACGCGCTTTAATAAAAAACACACTCGTTTTCAGGAATACACCATGTCGACTTTGAACCAAGCCCACTGCGAAGCCTGCCGCGCCGATGCGCCACAAGTCAGCGACGAAGAACTGCCGATCCTGATCAAGCAGATCCCTGACTGGAACATCGAAGTACGCGACGGCATCATGCAGCTGGAGAAAGTTTTCCTGTTCAAGAACTTCAAGCATGCGCTGGCCTTCACCAACGCCGTGGGCGAGATCTCCGAGGCCGAAGGTCACCACCCGGGCCTGCTGACCGAGTGGGGCAAAGTCACCGTGACCTGGTGGAGCCATTCGATCAAAGGCCTGCACCGCAACGACTTCATCATGGCTGCGCGCACTGACGAAGTGGCCAAGACCGCAGAAGGACGCAAGTAATGCACTTCGACGCCATCGGCCGGGTCCCCGGCGACCCGATTCTCGGTTTGATGGAGGCCTATGCGCAGGATGCCAATCCGCGCAAGTTCGACCTCGGCGTTGGCGTCTACAAGGATGCCCAGGGCCTGACGCCGATCCCGGAAGCGGTGAAAATCGCCGAGGCGCGACTGGTCGAAAGCCAGGACACCAAGACCTACATCGGTGGCCACGGCAATCCGCTGTTCGGCAAGGTCATCAATGAGCTTGTGCTCGGTAGCGACTCGGCATTGATCGCCGAACAACGCGCCGGCGCCACCCAGACCCCGGGAGGCACCGGTGCCCTGCGTCTGGCGGCCGACTTCATCGCGCAATGCCTGCCGGGCAAAGGCGTGTGGTTGAGCAACCCGACCTGGCCGATCCACGAAACCATTTTCGCCGCCGCCAAGGTCAAGGTCAGCCACTACCCGTACGTGGGTAGTGACAACCGCCTCGACGTCGAAGCGATGCTCGCCGTGCTCAAGGAAGTGCCGAAGGGCGACGTGGTGCTGCTGCATGCGTGCTGCCACAACCCGACCGGTTTCGACCTGAGCCATGACGACTGGAAGCGCGTGCTTGAAGTGGTGCGCAGCCGCGATCTGCTGCCGCTGATCGACTTTGCTTATCAGGGTTTTGGCGATGGCCTGGAGCAGGACGCGTGGTCGACCCGGTTGTTCGCGGCGCAAGTGCCGGAGCTGCTGATCACCAGTTCCTGCTCGAAGAACTTCGGCCTGTATCGCGACCGCACCGGGGCACTGATCGTCTGCGCGACCAGCGCCGACAAGCTCATCGACATCCGCAGCCAACTGGCCAACATCGCCCGCAATCTGTGGTCGACGCCGCCGGATCACGGCGCGGCGGTGGTCGCGACCATCCTCGCCGATCCAGAGCTGAAAGCGCGCTGGGCCGATGAAGTGGAAGCGATGCGTCTGCGGATCGCCCAGCTGCGCAGCGGTCTGGTCGAAGCGCTGGAACCCCACGGTTTGCGCGAGCGTTTCGCACACATCGGTGTGCAACGCGGGATGTTCTCCTACACCGGCCTGTCGCCGGAACAGGTGAAAACCCTGCGCGAGCGGCACAGCGTGTACATGGTCCGCTCCGGCCGCGCGAACGTCGCCGGCATCGACGCCACCCGCCTCGCATCGCTCGCCGACGCCATCGCCGACGCCTGCAAATAGCCCCCCCGCCCGACTGATCGTTCCCACGCTCTGCGTGGGAATGCCTCTTCGGACGCTCTGCGTCCGCTTTGGGACGCAGAGCGTCCCCGGCTGCATTCCCACGCGGAGCGTGGGAACGATCGAAGATCAAAAGATCGCAGCCTTCGGCAGCTCCTACATTTGTTTCTGCGGTGACCTTCTGGCTTCCTCCCCTGCGGCCATCTGTCGCATTAATTTGAATTAAAAGTCTGATTGTCATTTTTCCTGCTGTATCCTGCGCAGGCTTTGTAAAGCGCGGAGCACCTGATCTATCAACAGACTTAGCGAGGAGCGCACCCATGCACGAGATTCCCAATCTCCCCTTCCCAAGCCTGCACGTACCTGAGCAGACGACCCCGCAACACGCCGGCGCTGAAAAGCCCGAGCCGCAAGAAGCCGCTGACAGCCGCAAAGCCGACAGCGAAGAGTAAGACCCGCCGTACAGACCGTGTGGAAAGCGCTAACATGCGCTTTCCACACTGCCTGAAACCCGAGCCCGCCATGACCGACGAATTCTCCGAAAGCCAAGCTGCCGTGCTGATCGGCGCCACCGAGAAGATGATCGAGATCTGGAATCGCCTCTCGCCCGAGAAGCAAGCTGCCCTGCTCGAACGTTTCGGCAGCGAAGAAAACGCCCTCGCCGCCCTCGTCACCACGCAACTGGTCGCCCCGGCGAAATCCTGAAAGCGCCGCCCGGCAAATAGTTTTACTTTTCCCCGCCCTTGAACGGTTCACGCCGGTATCATGAGCAGCCTATCTAATCTGCTGCTCCCGTGGATCGTTACCCATGTCGTCTATATCCGAGCCCCAGCGTCCGCTGGCGGTTACGCTGCAAGTAGTCTCCATCGTCCTCTTCACCTTCATCGGTTACCTGAACATCGGCATCCCGCTCGCCGTGTTGCCGGGCTATGTCCACAGTGACCTTGGTTTCGGCGCCGTGATCGCCGGGCTGGTGATCAGCGTGCAATACCTCGCCACCCTGCTCAGCCGTCCATATGCCGGCAAGATCATCGACAACCAGGGCAGTAAACGCGCAGTGATGATTGGCCTCGCTGGTTGCGGCTTGAGCGGTGTGTTCATGCTGATTTCCGCGTGGACGCCGAACCTGCCGCTGCTCAGTCTGATCAGCCTCTTAATTGGCCGTCTGGTGCTGGGCAGCGCGGAAAGCCTGGTCGGTTCCGGTTCGATTGGCTGGGGCATCGGCCGGGTCGGCGCGGCGAATACGGCGAAAGTGATTTCCTGGAACGGCATCGCCAGTTACGGCGCCCTGGCGATCGGCGCGCCGTTCGGTGTGTGGCTGGTAAGCAGGTTGGGGCTGTGGAGCATGGGCGTGAGCATCATCCTCCTCGCCCTGCTCGGTCTGGCGCTGGCATGGCCGAAGACCGCCGCGCCGATCGTCGCCGGCGAACGCCTGCCGTTCATGCATGTGCTGGGCAAAGTCTTCCCCCACGGCTGCGGGCTCGCGCTGGGTTCGATCGGTTTTGGCACCATCGCCACTTTCATCACCCTGTATTACGCGACCCAGCACTGGGACAACGCCGTGCTGTGCCTGAGCCTGTTCGGCGCCAGCTTCATCGGCGCGCGGCTGCTGTTCGGCAACCTGATCAACCGCCTCGGCGGATTTCGCGTGGCGATTGCCTGCCTGTCGGTGGAAACGTTGGGGCTGTTGTTGCTGTGGATTGCTCCGGATGCGCATTGGGCACTGGCCGGTGCGGCGCTGAGCGGTTTCGGCTTCTCGCTGGTGTTCCCGGCGCTGGGCGTGGAGGCGGTGAATCTGGTGCCGGCCTCGAGCCGTGGCGCGGCGGTCGGTGCCTATTCACTGTTCATTGATTTGTCGCTGGGGATCACCGGGCCGCTGGCCGGGGCGATCGCAGCAGGATTCGGTTTTGCTTCGATCTTCCTGTTCGCCGCATTTGCAGCGTTGAGCGGCCTTGGCTTGAGTGTCTATCTGTACAAGCACACGGCGAAGTATCGCGAGGTTTAGAAGTCCACCTTGCCGCGCCCGGCCTTGATACTGCCGCGCTTGGTTTTCGACTCCAGCCGACGCTTCTTCGAGCCAAGGGTCGGCTTGGTCGGGCGGCGTTTCTTTTCCACTTTGGTGGCGCTGAGAATCAGCTCGACCAGCCGCTCCAGCGCATCGGCGCGGTTGGCTTCCTGGGTTCGGTATTGCTGCGCCTTGATGATCAGCACGCCATCGCTGGTGATACGGCTGTCACGCAGTGCCAGCAGGCGTTCCTTGTAGAACTCCGGCAATGACGAGTTGGGAATGTCGAAGCGCAAGTGCATGGCGCTGGAGACCTTGTTGACATTCTGCCCACCGGCGCCTTGCGCGCGGATGGCGGTCAATTCGATCTCGGCATCCGGCAGATGCACATTGTTGGAAATCACCAGCATGGAAAAGCGTCCGTAATCAGAGCGTGCAGGATAACCCGATTCACTCAACCTCTGTGGGAGCGAGCCTGCTCGCGAAGGCGGTGTGTCAGTCGATGCAGATGTTTCTGATGGACCGCTTTCGCGAGCAGGCTCGCTCCCACAGGGTTCGGTGTGATGTCAGATTTTTCCATTTCAAAACAACAAACCCGGCACTTGGCCGGGTTTGCTGTTTCTGCTTGAGCGGTTACTTGGCGATCACTGGCAGCGCCTGCTGGGCACTGCGCTTGTTCTTGATCAGGTAGCAGACCCACATGAATACCACCCACACCGGAATCGCGTACACCGAGATCTGAATCCCCGGGATCAGCAGCATCACGCCGAGGATGAACACCACGAACGCCAGGCAGACGAAGTTGCCGTACGGGTACCACAGCGCCTTGAACAGTGGCGTCTGTTTGGTCTGATTCATGTGCTGGCGGAACTTGAAGTGCGAGTAGCTGATCATCGCCCAGTTGATCACCAGCGTCGCAACCACCAGCGACATCAGCAGTTCCAGCGCGTGCTGCGGGATCAGGTAGTTGAGCAACACGGCGACCAGCGTCACTGCCGCCGACGCCAGAATCGAACGCACCGGCACGCCGCGCTTGTCGATCTTCGCCAGAGCTTTCGGCGCGTCACCCTGCTCGGCCATCCCCAGCAGCATACGGCTATTGCAGTAGGTGCCGCTGTTGTACACCGACAGCGCGGCGGTCAGCACGACGAAGTTGAGGATGTGCGCGGCGGTGTTGCTGCCGAGCATCGAGAACACCTGCACGAACGGACTGCCGCTGTACGAATCGCCCGACGCATTGAGGGTTTCCAGCAGGCTGTCCCAAGGAGTCAGCGACAGCAGGATCACCAGTGCACCGATGTAGAAAATCAGGATGCGGTAGATCACCTGATTGATCGCTTTCGGGATCACGGTTTTTGGCTTGTCGGCTTCAGCGGCGGTGAAACCGAGCATTTCCAGACCGCCGAAGGAGAACATGATGATCGCCATGGCCATCACCAGACCGCTCACACCATTGGGGAAGAAACCGCCGTGGGACCACAGGTTGCTCACCGAGGCTTGCGGGCCGCCATGGCCGCTGACCAACAGGTAGCTGCCCAGTGCGATCATGCCAACGATGGCCACAACCTTGATGATCGCAAACCAGAATTCGGCTTCACCGAAGACTTTGACGTTGGCCAGGTTGATCGCGTTGATCAGCACGAAGAATGCAGCAGCGGAGACCCAGGTCGGGATGTCCGGCGCCCAGTAATGGATGTACTTGCCGACCGCTGTCAGCTCCGACATGCCCACCAGAATGTACAGAATCCAGCAGTTCCAGCCCGAAAGGAAACCGGCGAAACCGCCCCAGTATTTGTGCGCGAAATGGCTGAAGGAGCCGGCCACCGGCTCTTCGACGATCATTTCGCCGAGCTGGCGCATGATCATGAAGGCGATGAAGCCGCAAATGGCGTAGCCGAGGATCATCGACGGGCCGGCGGATTTCAGTACCCCGGCAGAACCGAGGAACAATCCGGTACCGATCGCGCCACCGAGGGCGATCAGTTGAATATGGCGATTTTTCAGGCCGCGCTTAAGCTCGCCTGATTGCGAGGGTTGTCCACTCATGAAAAGGTCTCACGCAAGGTTTGATGATGTTCAGTAGACGTTGCTGCAAGGTTGCGATTTCAGGCAGCCCCGATCAAACCCCAGCGCAGGCACCAGGAGTTCAGCTCATTTACAACGGTCATGCGTCACCTGTTTGTTTTTATCTGTGACGAAATCGAACCCGGCACGCTTGTGGCGCGGCGGAGTGAACAAGGCGGATAGCCTCGAGATTTTTGCGATTACGCAGAGGGTCACAGTTAAAACGCGGCGCATTGTACACCGCTAACCCCCTGCTGCCAGACCCGCCTGATCAGCGTGTCGGTTGCCGGGATTGCACGTGTCCGCCTCGACAGTGCCGAGCGGCTGCAAAATATGAGTCAGGCCTTTGCAGGCCATCGACGGGGACGAGGAAAAAACCGTCCCACGGGGAGAAGTGGAAATCAGTCGCGGCGTTCATTGCGCCTCCTGCTTGTTATTCGCCTGCACGACAGGCATGGGGCGCATCACACCCTGCCTGAAGGCTGGAAACAAGCGCGCCAGAGCCCTGCGCGGCAGCTGTTCTCCCGGCTTACGGAAGCTTTTCCTTACAACCGATGCGGAGGCGGGAAATCACCGCTCCCGCGGGGTCTTTTCGTCACGTTTTGTTTACAACGCGTAACGAATATTTTCCGAATCAGAAATTTCCGAAGGATGTCTGCATATTGACGGTAGCTAGCTTGCTATCAATTTCGCCTGCCTAGTTTTTTGTTTTCAAATAAGAAAACCGATCCTGAAAAACAGAACAAAAAGTCTATTTAAAAATTAAATGGATAAAATTTTGCATTCGCAAAAAGCCTCAACTAGGTTTTTCACGTCTCACCGGCCACGTCGACCGGTCAGTCATAAACCGTGAAATTCTCTAGGAGATCGACCATGCAAGCACTGGAAAAAGACTTGGATACCGAACTGCAACTGGACGAATGGTTTGAAGCGCCAACCCATGAGGCCGCTGTGGAAATGATGCAAGCCGACGCGGTGGTTCCATTCGGCACGGCGATGTGGCCTCTGTAAGACCTCCCGGGCAGGCACGGTCCGGCCGGTCGTGCCTGCCGCTTCATTCCCCGGTCAGTCAGGGAGGATTCATGGACAAGCCCCGCGCCATCTCGCATTTCCTTTACTACCTCGAACATCACCCTGCCCTCGCCGGCCTCGACTCGGCGAAGGTCATGCTGGGCCACACCGCCGATTACGAAGCCCTGACCGGCGCCATTGCCGAACAGGCCGGCGAGCATCCGCGCTTTGAGTTCAGCGCCCGGCGTCTGGACCTGGAAAGCACCACAGCGCTGTCCGAGGCAATTGCCGACAGCGATCTGTACATTTTCTTCTACGACTCTTCCACCCTGCCCAACCCACGCCCCGACGGCCCGGAATTCGTTCGTGCGCTGCAAGCGGTGATGGCGGAAAACTGGAAGAAGTCGCTGCTGTTCAAGGATTACGGCGACTATTTCTACGACACCTTCAGTATCACCCCGCAACGCATCGCCGGGCTCAACAGTCACCTGATCCAGCGCATGTCCCAAGCGACCACGCTGAGTTTCAAGGATGACCACGGTTCATGGTTCGAAACGCCGATGAGCAGCATCAAGAAGTGGACCGACATCAACGGCGTCGGCAACTTTGACCTCGCCCCCGGCGAAATCGCCACCCATAGCGAAGCCATCAATGGCCACGTGAAGTTCAAGGGCACCTTCCTCAGCACCATCCCCTTCGCGCGCAAGTACGGCGTGCTGGAATCGCCGCTGGAGCTGTGGATCGAGAACTCGACCATCAGCCGCATCGCCACCGACGTGCCGGGGCTGGAGCAGGATTTCAACAAGTACCTGGATGCCAACCCGTCGAACCGGCGGATTGAGGAGTTGGGGATTGGCACCAACGAAGGCGTGAAGGATCTGTATGCGCGCAATGCCGGGTTTGAGGAGCGGCATTGTGGGTTGCATCTTGGATTAGGCGGTGGCGCCAAGGGCAGTCATCACCTGGATCTGATCTTTTCGGGCGGGGTGTTGGCGCTGGATGACAAGCCGGTTTTCGATGGCCGATTTGTGTTTTAGGCGACTGACGCCTTCGCGAGCAGGCTCGCTCCCACAGGGATTTATGTTCGACGCAACTCCAATGTGGGAGCGAGCCTGCTCGCGAAGAGGCCCAATCAGACGCTACATGAGTTTCGCCAGACGAAAAAAAACGCCAACCCTAAGGTTGGCGTTTTTGCTTCAACTTGCAGCTTGCAGCTAGTAACTCACAGCTGCCTTATTCCGGCTTTTTGCGACCGAAACCCGGGCGCTGACCGGAACCGGCCGGTGCGCCGCGACGCTTGCCCGAGGGCTTGTCGCCGTCGACCAGTTTGATCCCCGGACGCTTCGGCGCCGGTTTGGCCGGGCGCTTGTTGGTGGTGTCGGCTGGACGATCCGCCACTGGCGTACCGCGACCGGCAGGAGCGCCGCGTTCGCCACGCTCAGTACGGCCATTGGCCGGACGCGGTGCGCGCTCGCCATCACGGGCAACCGGCTTGCGACCTGGGCGCTCGCCTTCGATCTGCGGCTCACGGCTCGGGCGCGGCGCGGTCGGTGCGCCGGCGGCTGGACGCAGGGTGCGTACGCGCTCGGTCTTGGCCATCGGCCGCGACGATTTGCGCTGCATGCGTTCGAGTTTGTCCTTGCTCTTGGCGTTCAGCTGCGGCATTGCCACCGGCGTCAGGCCGACTTCGGCGCTGAGCACGTCGACTTCGTACTGGCTCATTTCACGCCAGCGACCCATCGGCAGGTCGGAGTTGAGGAACACCGGACCGAAACGCACGCGCTTCAGACGGCTGACCACCAGACCTTGGGATTCCCACAGACGACGCACTTCACGGTTGCGCCCTTCCATGACCACGCAGTGGTACCAATGGTTGAAGCCTTCACCGCCCGGCGCCTGTTGAATGTCGGTAAAACGCGCCGGACCGTCTTCCAGCACCACACCGGCCTTGAGGCGTTCGATCATCTCGTCATCGACTTCACCGCGTACACGCACGGCGTACTCGCGGTCCATCTCGTAGGACGGGTGCATCAGACGGTTGGCCAGCTCACCGTCAGTGGTGAACATCAGCAGACCGGTGGTGTTGATGTCGAGACGGCCGATGTTGATCCAGCGGCCTTCTTTCGGACGCGGCAGCTTGTCGAACACGGTCGGACGGCCTTCCGGGTCGTCACGGGTGCAGATTTCGCCGTCGGGCTTGTTGTACATGATCACGCGGCGCACCGATTCGGCGGCCTCTTCGCGTTTGATCACCTTGCCATCGATGGTAATGGCGTCATGCATGTCGACGCGCAGGCCGAGGGTAGCGTCTTTGCCATTGACCTTGATCCGGCCCTGGCTGATCCAGGATTCCACGTCACGGCGCGAGCCGACGCCGATACGGGCGAGGACCTTCTGCAGCTTTTCGCCTGCTGGGCCGATTTCCTGGTCGTCTTTCTGATTGATGTCACTCATCTGGGCACCTCCCGGTGTGGTCTGTTCAGGCGGCGCCTGAAGTATTGAAAACTGGGTCCAGGCCGAAGGGATCGGCGAAGGGTCGCGAATCATACGCGGATGTGCGCCGTCGCGCATCAGAGACTAGCTGATCGATTGCCGGTTATTTCTTTTTCCGCCGACCGGCACCACCGAGTTTGATCAGGCGCAGCGCGGCTTCGGCCAGCACCGTGCGTTTGTCGTCCTTGTCGAGCTTCTTCCAGGCCTTGATCTCGCGCTTGCTGCGGCCACAGCCCAGGCAGATGTCGTCGGAGAATTTGCAGAGGCTGATGCAGGGGTCTTTGGTTGAGCTCATCATCCTCTCCAAAACGACGTTTCACCCTGTGGGAGCGAGCCTGCTCGCGAAGGCCCGGTGTCATTCAGCATTAATGTATCTGACACACCGCCTTCGCGAGCAGGCTCGCTCCCACAGGGTCTTCACTGGTTTCTCGATAGGCGTCAGTCTTCGAATTCGCGCCGTTCGGCTTCGATCGCCTCGGCCAGTGCGCGGGCTTCGGCTTCTTCTTCGCTGAGTTCCGGTTCAGGCTGTTCGAGGGCGGCAACGGCGGCCAGGAGTTTCTCGCGGGCCTCGGCGACGCCCAGGACGTCCTCTTCCGGTTCGGCGTCAGGCGCCGCTTCAAGTTCAACTTCAGCTTCAACAACCGGCTCGATGATCTCAGGCTCGGGCACCGGCGCTTCGCCATCCACCGCATCGCGCAGCAAATCGTCGAAATCGGTTTTGATGCCCTCTTCCATGCTGTCCAGCTCCAGCAGCAGGGAATGGAAACTGGTTTCTTCCTTCTCCTCCTCCGGCTCGGCGCTGGCGTCGGCCAGTTCCTGCAGACTCTGCGGCACCGGCGCGTCGTCGAAGTCGAGCACCGGTTCGGCTTCCATCTCGCGCAGCTCGGCCAGCGGCGGCAGATCTTCAAGGTTTTTCAGGTTGAAGTGGTCGAGAAACGCCTTGGTCGTGGCGAACATAGCCGGTTTGCCCGGCACGTCGCGATAGCCGACGACGCGGATCCACTCACGCTCGAGCAAGGTCTTGACGATGTTGCTGTTGACCGCCACGCCACGCACGTCTTCGATCTCGCCACGGGTGATCGGCTGGCGATAGGCGATCAGCGCGATGGTCTCCAGCAACGCACGGGAATAGCGCTGCGGGCGTTCTTCCCAGAGACGGCCGACCCACGGTGAAAACTTCTCGCGGATCTGCAAGCGATAGCCCGACGAGACTTCCTTGAGTTCAAAGGCGCGGCCCTCGCAGCACTTGCCGAGCAGGGTCAGGGCTTTCTTGAAGACCGCCGGCTCCGGCCGCTCGCCTTCTTCAAACAGTTCATACAGGCGCTCAAGGGACTGCGGCTTTCCCGAGGCCAACAGAAAGGCTTCAAGCAGGGACGCCAGCTCGCGGGGTTCAGTCAGGTTCATACAGGGACTCGTTATTCGGCTCGGGCTCGCACGTGGATCGCGGCGAACGGCTCATTCTGCACCAGCTCGACCAAGGATTCCTTGACCAGTTCAAGGATCGCCATAAAAGTCACCACCACACCCAGGCGGCCCTCTTCAGCGGTGAACAGCTCGACAAACGGCACGAAGCCGCCGCCCTTGAGCCGTTCCAGCACATCACTCATGCGCTCGCGGGTGGACAGCGCTTCACGGCTGACCTGGTGGCTTTCGAACATGTCGCCACGGCGCAGCACCTCGGCCATGCACATCAGAATCTCTTCCAGCGCGACATCCGGCAGCAGCTTGCGCGCCCGCGCTTCCGGGGCGTCGAGCTTGGGCACGATCACATCGCGGCCGACCCGACTCAGCCCATCGATACCTTCGGCAGCAGCCTTGAAACGCTCGTATTCCTGCAAGCGGCGGATCAGTTCGGCGCGTGGATCGTCTTCTTCATCTTCGACGGTTTCGGCGCGCGGCAGAAGCATGCGCGATTTGATCTCGGCGAGCATCGCCGCCATCACCAGATATTCGGCGGCCAGCTCCAGACGCACCGACTGCATCAACTCGACGTAGCCCATGTACTGGCGAGTGATTTCCGCCACCGGGATGTCGAGGATGTTGATGTTCTGTTTGCGGATCAGATACAGCAGCAGGTCGAGCGGGCCTTCGAAGGCTTCAAGAAAAACTTCCAGCGCATCCGGCGGGATGTACAGGTCCAGCGGCATTTCCATGACCGCCTGACCATAGACCATCGCGAACGGCAGTTCCTGCTGGGCGCCGGCCTGGGGATCGACCACGGTTTCCACTGCGGACATTCAGGCCTCGACCATGAACGGCGTCGGATCGCCGCAACCGACGCGGACCACTTCCGGGTCGTCGCCGGTCAGGTCAATCACCGTCGAGGCTTTGATGCCGCCAAAGCCGCCGTCGATGATCAGATCGACCTGGTGCTCGAGCAACTGGCGCATTTCGTAGGGATCGGTGAGTGGATCTTCATCGCCGGGCATGATCAGCGTCACGCTCATCAGCGGCTCGCCGAGTTCGGCCAGCAGCGCCAGCGCAATCGGATGGCTCGGCACGCGCAGGCCGATCGTGCGTTTCTTCGGATGCAGCAACAGGCGCGGCACTTCGCGGGTGGCGTTGAGAATGAAAGTGTAAGGGCCGGGTAGATGCGCCTTGAGAATGCGGAAGGTGCCGGTGTCGATCTTGGCGTAATTGCCCAGTTGCGACAGGTCGCTGCAGATCAGCGCGAAGTTGTGCTTTTCATCGAGCTGACGCAGACGTCGCACACGCTCGATGGCGGTCTTGTCGCCGATCTGGCAACCAATGGCGTAGGACGAGTCCGTGGGATAAATCACCACCCCGCCTTTGCGGATGATCTCGACCGCCTGTTTGATCAGGCGCGCTTGCGGGTTTTCCGGATGTATCTGGAAAAATTGACTCACATTCTCTACCTGTTCAGACGGCGGCAATATCTGTGTCATGTTTGAACCGACACCACAGGGGTGGAAGGTCCTCGGGAACCGGCCGGTACTGGCCGATCTCGGACCAGCCGCCAGGGCCATGGAAGTCACTGCCGGCGCTGACCAGCAGACCGAACTCACGGGCAAGGATCGCCAGGCTGCCCACCTGTTCTGCGGGCTGATGGCCATTGACCACCTCGATAGCATGCCCGCCTGCTTGAATATAGTCGGCAATCAGCTTTCGGCGCTTGCTACGGGTGAAATCGTAGTGCCATGGATGCGCCAGGCTGACCCAGGCACCGGCGGCGCGCAGGGTTCCGACAGTGTCTTCCAGCGTCGGCCAGTGCAGTTTGACATCGCCGAGTTTGCCGGCGCCGAGCCATTTGCGAAATGCCTCGGCGCGATCCTTTACATAACCTTCACGCACCATCCAGTCGGCGAAATGCGGCCGGGCCGGCGCGTTGCCGCTGTCACCCAGTTCCTGCTGGATCTGCCGGGCGCCGTCGAGGGCACCGGGCATCCCCTTGAGTGCGAGCTTGCGGCTTATTTCTTCCGACCGCAGCCAGCGGCCATCGTGCAATTTGGCGATCGCTTCAACCAACGGCGCGGCGTTGACGTCGAAACCGTAGCCCAATACGTGAATGGTCGCCCCGCCCCAGGTGCAGGACAATTCGACGCCGTTGACCAGTTGCATGCCCAACTCGGTGGCGGCAGCACGCGCCTCGGCGAGCCCCTCAAGAGTGTCGTGGTCGGTCAACGCCAGGACTCGCACGCCGTTTTCGAACGCACGCGCAACCAGAACCGCAGGCGCCAGGGCGCCGTCGGAGGCCGTGCTGTGGCAGTGCAAATCAACATTCACGGGGAGTTGTAACCTCAAATCAGCTGGCGCTATCGCGCGCCCATATGTTTGTTATTATGCCGCCACATCCAGCTTCTGGCTCTCACTGTGAAACAATTCATCGATTTCATCCCGCTTCTGCTGTTCTTCATCGTCTACAAACTTGATCCACGGGTCGTCGACATTGCCGGCCAGCAAGTGACCGTAGGCGGTATCTACAGCGCCACGGCGATGCTGATCATCAGTTCCCTGGTGGTGTACGGCGCGCTGTTCATCAAGCAGCGCAAGCTGGAAAAGAGCCAGTGGCTGACGCTGATCGCCTGTCTGGTATTCGGCAGCCTGACGCTGGCCTTCCACAGCGAAACCTTCCTGAAATGGAAAGCGCCGGTGGTCAACTGGCTGTTCGCTGCGGCGTTCATCGGTAGTCACTTCATCGGCGATCGCTTGCTGATCAAACGCATCATGGGTCACGCGCTGACCCTGCCCGACCCGGTCTGGACCCGCCTGAACATCGCCTGGATCGCGTTCTTCCTGTTCTGCGGCGCCGCCAACCTGTTCGTCGCTTTCACCTTTCAGAGCATCTGGGTCGACTTCAAGGTGTTCGGCAGCCTGGGCATGACCGTACTGTTCCTGGTCGCACAGGGCGTCTACCTGTCGCGCCATCTGCATGACACCGATACCACAACGCCAAAAACCGAGGACTGACATGCTCTACGCCATCATTGCCACCGACGTTGCCAACTCGCTCGAAGCTCGCCTGTCCGCGCGCCCGGCGCATCTGGAACGCCTGCAAGCGCTCAAGGGCGAAGGCCGCATCGTGCTGGCCGGCCCGCACCCGGCCGTCGACAGCAATGATCCGGGCGCAGCGGGTTTCACCGGCAGCCTGATCGTCGCGGAGTTCGACTCCCTCAACGCCGCACAGGCCTGGGCCGATGCCGATCCGTACATTGCCGCCGGCGTCTACGCCAATGTGATCGTCAAGCCGTTCAAGCAAGTCCTGCCTTAAGTCCTGCCACGCGATGAACCTTCTCGGTTCATCGCGCTCTCAATCGCTCATTATTCTCGTTTGCCTGCCGACAACCTGCCCAATATCCATTTGGAAACAGGTGTCGCGATGCGCAAGGGTCCGTTGTGTCTGATGTTGCTCACGTTGTCGATCATGGCCCCCGCCCATGGTGAGGAAACCACCGAAGGCGGCAGCTCCACGCCATTGTCATTGAGCGCCGGCAGCCAGATCACCGAGCTGCAACAGCGGCTCAAGGCCAGTGAGCAGCAGCGCGAAGAACTGAACAAACAACTGCAAAATGCCGACAACACCCGCGAAAGCGCCCAGCTCGCCCGGCTGCGCCAGGAGAACCAGCGTCTGAAGCTGCAGCTCAAGGAAGCCCAGGCCAGCCCGCTGCCGCGTTTGCTGACCGATCAACAGCAGTGGTTCGTCACTGGCGCCGGAGTAGCGCTATTGGCGCTGCTCTGCGGTATCTTTGCCAGCGGTGCAAGCCGAAAACGTCGGCAATGGCTAAATTGAGTGAGTCATGAGCGAGCTGTTATTGATTGATGATGACCAGGAGTTGTGCGAACTCCTGAGTAGCTGGTTGAGCCAGGAAGGCTTCCAGGTGCGCGCCTGCCACGACGGCCAGAGCGCCCGCAAGGCGTTGGCCGAAACCGCCCCGGCGGCGGTGGTGCTGGACGTGATGCTGCCCGACGGCAGCGGTCTGGAACTGCTCAAGCAATTGCGCAACGACCACGCCGACCTGCCGGTGCTGATGCTGTCAGCGCGGGGCGAACCGCTGGACCGCATCCTCGGCCTCGAACTGGGCGCCGACGATTATCTGGCCAAACCCTGCGACCCCCGCGAACTGACCGCGCGCCTGCGTGCCGTGTTGCGCCGCAGCCACCCGGCAGCCGTTTCGACGCAGCTCGAGCTGGGCGACCTGAGTTTCAGCCCGGTGCGCGGCGTGGTCAGCATCGACGAAAAAGAACTGACCCTGACCGTCTCCGAAAGCCGCCTGCTCGAAGCCCTGCTCAAACAGCCGGGCGAGCCGCTGGACAAACAGGAACTGGCGCAACTGGCCCTCGGCCGCAAGCTGACCCTGTACGACCGCAGCCTCGACATGCACGTCAGCAACCTGCGCAAAAAAATCGGCCCCCACCCCGACGGCCGCCCACGCATCGTCGCGCTGCGTAGCCGTGGTTACTACTACAGCCTGTAAAACCATCTTGTTCCGTGTACGAGCTGCCCAAGGCGGCGATCTTCAGGCTGCAGGACGCAGAGCGTCCTCGGCTGCATTCCTACGCAGAGCGTGGGAACGATCAGATCGCAGCCTTCAGCACCTCCTGCACTGGATATGTGTAAGGCCGGGCACGAAACGTCTTTACCGAAGCTTTACGCTGCGCTGACCGCCGTTGACCTTGATCTGCGTAATCTGCACTCATCCGGAACGTACCGGGAACGAGACAAGGAGATACACCATGCGCAAGACTCTTATCGCTCTGATGTTCGCTGCCGCTCTGCCAACCGTGGCCATGGCCATGCCGCAGGATGGCGGTCCGCTGGGTGGTCCGCTGGATGGCCCGCGCCACGGCGGTCAGATGCACGGCGGCATGCACGGCAAAGGTCCGTACAGCCAGCTCGACCTGACCCGCGAACAACGCGAGCAGATTCGCAAGATCATGGGCGAGCAGATGCACGAGCGTAAGCAGGTGGTCGACAAGTACCTGGAAAAACTCTCGCCGGCCGACCAGAAAGCCATGAAGGACGAGATCGCGGCCAACCACAAGAAAGCCGAGTCCGATGTCCGCGCACTGCTTAAGCCCGAGCAACAGAAGCAGTTCGACGAAATCCAGAAGAAACGCGCCGAACGCCGCGCCGAATGGGCCGAGTTCAAGGCCTGGAAAGCGCAGCAGGCACCAAAGGCGCAATAATGGCTTGACCCTGGGCCCGACGACTAACCTCGTCGGGCCTGTTCCATTCAAATCGAATGTGGGAGCGAGCCTGCTCGCGAAGGCGGTGTATCAGCCAGCGATGGATTGACTGACACTACGCCTTCGCGAGCAGGCTCGCTCCCACATTTGAACGGTGTGTTTTTTGAGGATTTTCTGTGCGTTCACTGTTCTGGCGGATTCTTGCGAGCTTCTGGCTGGCCATCGCTCTGGTAGCCGGGCTGTCGATTCTGCTCGGGCACATGCTCAATCAGGACGCATGGATTCTCAGCCGCCATCCCGGCCTCAACACGCTGGCGGCGGAATGGACGCAGACTTACGAAACCCAAGGCGAAGAAGCCGCCCAGGACATCCTCGAACAACGTAAACGCCAGTATCACATCGACGTTCAGGTGCTCAACGAAACCGGCGATCCGGTGGTGCGTGGCACCTTCCCGCGCCGCGCCGCAGCATTCGAGGCGCGGCAGAACAACGACGATCGCCGCCTGCCGTGGCGGCGCCTGACCGACGAAATCACCAGCGAAAAAACCGGTGACACCTACCTGTTCATCTACCGCATCCCGCACCCGGAACTCGACGCCTGGCACCGCGAAAGTCTGCTCTGGCCACTGAGTGCGCTGGGTATTGCGCTGGTGGTGCTGACCCTGTTCAGTTTGCTCGTGACTTTCTCCATCACCCGCCCGCTCAGTCGCTTGCGCGGCGCGGTGCATGATCTGGGGCAGACGACTTATCAGCAGAACAGTCTGGCGAAACTCGCCAACCGCCGCGACGAATTCGGCGTGCTGGCCACCGATTTCAACCGGATGGGCGCGCGCCTGCAAAGCCTGATCGGCAGTCAGCGCCAGTTGCTGCGCGATGTCTCCCATGAACTGCGCTCACCACTGGCGCGCCTGCGCATCGCGTTGGCTTTGGCCGAGCGCGCCAACCCTGAAGAGCGCGAAAAACTGTGGCCACGCCTGACCCGCGAATGCGATCGGCTGGAGGCCTTGATCAGTGAAATTCTGGTGCTGGCGCGAGTCGATGCCGACAACGCCAGCGCTGAAGAAGTGGACCTGAATGCGTTGCTCGCCACGCTGCAAAAGGATGCGCAGCTCAGCTCCCCCGAGCAGACCGTGCGCCTGCAAGCTGAGTCACAACTGAATCTCAAAGGCTGGCCGACGATGATCGAGCGCGCCGTGGATAATCTGCTGCGCAACGCCCAGCGCTTCAACCCGAGCGATCAGCCGATCGAATTGCAGGCTGCGCGGCAGGGAGAGCGGATTGTCATCAGCGTGCGCGACCATGGGCCGGGGGTGCAGACCGAACATCTGAGTCAGTTGGGCGAGCCGTTCTACCGGGCCCCGGGGCAGACCGCTGCCGGGCATGGCCTGGGGCTGGCGATCGCCAAACGCGCGGCAGAACGGCATGGCGGCACGCTGACGCTGGCCAATCATCCGCAGGGCGGCTTTGTGGCGAGTCTGGAATTGCCGCTGGTACCGGGAGTCGTGGTCCAGCCCTGAAAAAGCCCCTCACCCCAACCCTCTCCCGGAGGGAGAGGGGGCCGACCGAGTTGTCTGCCGTTGTGCATCGACCTTATGGATTCGCAGAAACCAGACGTCCGGTATCCCGACGCTGGATTCAGCGAAGGACGCTCAGGTCGGTGTAATTCCAAAGCATCCCCCAATCAGTCCCCTCTCCCTCTGGGAGAGGGTTAGGGTGAGGGGCTTTTGATCTTCAGACCTTACCTGGCCAGGCGCTGACGAATTCAGCCAGATCAACCTTCTCCGCCACGCGCGGCTCTTTCTGCGGCGTGCCGAGATAGAGGAACGCGATCACCTCCTCGCCTTCCACCAGCCCCAGGCCTTCGGCCACATGCTTGGAGTACGCCAGATCCCCGGTGCGCCACACCGCGCCAATCCCCTGCGCATACGCCGCGAGCAAAATCCCGTGGGCCGCACAGCCGGCCGTGAGCAGTTGCTCGGCCTTCGGGTATTTCACGTGTTCCTGCAATTTCGCGATGACCACAACCACCAGCGGCGCGCGCAGTGGGCCGTTGCGCGCCTTGTCGATCATCGCGTCGGTGACTTCACCGCCCTGCTGGCGGGCCGCCTCGGCCAGCAACTCGCCCATTTGCTCACGCGCTGCGCCTTCGACTGTCAAAAAGCGGTACGGCTGCAAGTGCCCGTGATCCGGGGCACGCAAGGCCGCGCCGAACAGGGCTTCGCGCTGCTCGGCAGTAGGGGCCGGTTCGACCAGGCGGGGAACGGAAACACGGTTGAGCAACGCGTCGAGAGCCTGCATCGGCCACCTCCTTTGAAAAATGTGCAGCTATTCTAGCTGCAACTGCGCAGCGCCTGCCGGTTTACATGCCTTGCCCCGCAGGTAGAATGGCGCCCTTGTTCAATCAGCCCGAGCGGATTTCATGGCGTTGCCGACCTTACGGATCATTGGTTTTATCATCGGCATCTTCCTGATAACCCTGGCTGTGGCCATGGTCGTGCCGATGGCCACGCTGGTGATTTTCGAGCGCACCAGCGATCTGCCGTCGTTCCTCTGGGCGAGCATGATCACCTTTGTCGCCGGCCTCGCTCTGGTGATACCCGGCAGACCGGAACACATTCACCTGCGCCCGCGCGACATGTATCTGCTGACGGTCAGCAGCTGGCTGGTAGTGTGCATTTTCGCCGCGCTGCCGTTTCTGCTGACCCAGCACATCAGCTACACCGACTCGTTCTTCGAAAGCATGTCCGGCATCACCGCCACCGGTTCCACCGTGCTCAACGGCCTGGACAACATGTCGCCGGGGATTCTGATGTGGCGGTCGCTGCTGCACTGGATCGGCGGCATCGGCTTTATCGGCATGGCGGTGGCGATTCTGCCGCTGCTGCGCATCGGTGGCATGCGCCTGTTCCAGACCGAATCCTCCGACCGTTCGGAGAAGGTCATGCCGCGTTCGCACATGGTGGCGCGGTTGATTGTGGCGGCCTACGTCGGCATCACCATTCTCGGCAGCCTGGCGTTCTGGTGGGCCGGGATGAGCCCGTTCGATGCGATCAACCACGCGATGTCGGCGATTTCCACCGGTGGTTTCTCGACTTCCGACCAGTCGCTGGCGAAGTGGACGCAACCGGCAGTTCATTGGGTGGCGATTGTCATCATGATCCTCGGCAGCCTGCCGTTCACCCTCTACGTGGCGACGCTGCGCGGCAACCGCCGTGCGTTGATCAGGGATCAACAGGTGCAGGGTTTGCTGGCGATGTTGCTGGTGACCTGGCTGGTGCTCGGCACCTGGTACTGGTGGACCACCAAGCTGCATTGGCTGGAAGCGCTGCGGCATGTGGCGCTGAACGTGACCTCGGTGGTCACCACCACCGGTTTCGCCCTAGGTGACTACAGCCTATGGGGCAACTTCTCGCTGATGCTGTTTTTCTATCTGGGCTTTGTCGGCGGTTGCTCCGGCTCAACGGCGGGCGGGATCAAGATTTTCCGTTTCCAGGTCGCCTACATCCTGCTCAAGGCCAACCTTAATCAGCTGATCCACCCGCGCGCGGTGATCAAACAGAAGTACAACGGTCACCGCCTCGACGAAGAAATTGTCCGTTCGATCCTGACTTTCTCGTTCTTCTTCGCCATCACCATCTGCGTGATCGCGCTGCTGCTGTCGCTGCTCGGAGTCGACTGGATGACCGCACTGACCGGTGCCGCCAGCACCGTGTCCGGCGTCGGCCCGGGTCTGGGCGAAACCATCGGTCCGGCCGGCAACTTCGCGACCCTGCCGGATGCTGCGAAGTGGATTCTGTCGTTCGGCATGCTGCTCGGCCGACTGGAGATCATTACGGTGTTTGTGCTGTGTATTCCGGCGTTCTGGCGTCATTGACCGCGTCAGGCACCTGCGTCAGGCGCAAGCGGTACTCGCCGGGCGTGGTGTCGAACCAGCGGCGAAACGCGCGGAAGAAGTTGCTCGGGTCGGCAAAGCCCAGCAGATAGGCGATTTCCAGCAAGGTCATGCTCGGTTGCGCCAGATATTGTTCGGCCAGTTCACGGCGGGTGTCGTCGAGCAACTGCTGAAAACTGGTGCCCTCCTCCTGCAAGCGCCGCTGCAAGGTGCGTTGCGACAGGTGCAGCGTCTGCGCCACGGTGTCGCGCTTGGGCTCGCCTTGGGGCAGCAAACGACACAGCACCTGGCGTGCCCGGTGCGTCACGCGACTCTCGGAAAACCGCGCCAGATATTCCCCGGCAAAACGGTCATGCAACAGCGCCATGGCTTCGTTGGCTGTCGGCAGCGGCGCCTCCATATCGGCCCGTTCGAAGATCAACGCGTCGTATGGCGCGTTGAACACCAGCGGTGCGTGAAAGGCTTCTTTATAAGGTTGCAGGTTTGTCGGCTGATCGCCCTGAATCAACACTTTGACCGGGTGCAGCGGGCGCCCGGTCAGCCAGCCGCACAGCGCCAGTGCACAGGCGAGTGACGCTTCGGCGCTCTGCCGGGTCGGCGGCAGATGATCGCCGTGCACGGTGAGAATCAGCGCGTAACCTTCATCGAGCAGGCGAAAACTCAAGTCGGCGCTTTCGGCAATGATGCGTTGATAGCGCACCAGACGCTGGAAACCTTCGGCCAGCGTGTTGCTCGACATCAGCGCGTAGCCGGCGACATGAAACGAGGCCGGGCGCACCACTTTGCCCATGTTCAGGCCGATCGCCGGGTTGCCGGACACCTCGACCGCGCGCTGCCAGAGCCGGGTCATGGAGTCCTGCGGGAAACGCGCATCCGGATCTTCCAGGGCGCTGAAATCCAGCCCCAGCTGCCTGAACAGTACCCGGCAATCCAGGCCGTCCATCTCCAGTGCTTTGACAATCCCCATCGCCCAGCTTGCAGAAGTCGTTCGTTCGCTCATGGTTGTTATTCTTTTACATGACGGGCTGCAGATAACCGCCCTATTTGCGAAGGATACTAAAGTGGCGCCGATTGTCACTGGCCCACGCCAATGATCACTCTAGACTCAAATAAGCTCCCCGCCGAAAAACTTGTCGCCAGAACAATCACCACAGAGAGCGCGGTCGTGGAAAACATCAAGCAGTTCAACAGCTTCGCCGAGTTCTACCCCTTTTACCTCGCCGAGCACAGCAACAGCACCTGCCGTCGTCTGCATTTCATCGGCACTTCTCTGGTCATCTTCATTCTCGCCCTGAGCATCGCCAAGAGCGCCTGGTTGTTGTTGCTGGCATTGCCTGTGGCCGGTTACAGCTTTGCCTGGATCGGCCATTTCTTTTTCGAGAAAAACCGTCCGGCGACGTTTCAGCATCCGCTGTACAGCCTGCTCGGCGATTTCGTCATGTACCGCGACATGATTCTCGGTCGCGTGGCGTTCTGAATGAGGGTCTGCCCATGAATGCCCATGCTCGCTTCACCCATATGAAGGACGGCACCGAGGAAGACTGGGCGATCATCGCCGCGGACTTCAGTGCCTATGCCAGGCAACTGCCATCGCGGATTCTTGCGCATCTGAAGCTGCTTGAGGGCGACTTCGGCGGTTTCCCGGTGGATCGCCTGACCCACTCGTTGCAAACCGCGACCCGCGCCTTTCGCGACGGGCGTGACGAAGAATACGTGGTCTGCGCGCTGTTGCACGACATTGGCGACACCCTCGGTTCGTACAACCATCCGGACATCGCCGCAGCGATTCTCAAGCCGTTCGTGAGTGCGGAAAATCTGTGGATGGTGGAGAAGCACGGCATCTTTCAGGGCTATTACTTCTTTCATCATCTGGGCATGGACCGGCACTTGCGCGAGCAGTTCAAGGACCATCCGCAGTTCCAGGCCACGGCCGAGTTCTGCGCCAAATACGACGCGGCGGCGTTTGATCCGGCGTATGACACGCTGCCGCTGAGTTTCTTCGAGCCAATGATGGAAAGGCTGTTTGCGCAGCCGAAGAACTCGATTTACAAGGCTGCGATGCAAGAACACAGCCCGGCCTGAGAACACATGTGGGAGCGAGCCTGCTCGCGAAAGCGCTGTATCAGGCACATAAGCTTTGTCTGACACTACGCCTTCGCGAGCAGGCTCGCTCCCACAGGGTGATCTTTCGCTCAGGCGAGCTCGGCAACTTTGGCAGCTTTCAATTGCGCCTCCCGCGCCTGGGCATCCGCCAGCCGATACAACTCGATCGTGCCGTCCCAATGCTCGATCAGCGCCGTGCACGACTCGACCCAATCGCCGCAGTTGAGATAGTCCACCCCGCCAACCTTGCGAATCTCGGCATGGTGAATATGCCCGCAAACCACGCCATGCAGTTCGCGCTTCACGCATTCGTGGGCGATGGCTTCTTCAAAGTCGCTGATGAAACTCACCGCTGTCTTGACCTTGTGTTTCAGGTACGCCGACAGCGACCAGTAACCGTAGCCATAACGGGCACGCCAGTGATTGAGCCAGCGGTTGAGGGTCAGGGTGAATTCGTAGGCGGAGTCGCCGAGAAACGCCAGCCAGCGGTGATAGCGGGTGATCACGTCGAACTGATCGCCGTGAATCACCAGCAAATGCCGGCCATCGGCGGTGACATGCACCACTTCGTCGACCAACTGGATATTGCCCAGAATCAGTTTCGAATAGCGCCGCAGGAATTCGTCATGGTTGCCGGTGACATAGATCACCTCGGTGCCGCGCTTGCTCATGGTCAGCAGGCGGCGGATGACGTTGGTGTGGGCTTGCGGCCAGTACATGCCGCTGCGCAGTTTCCAGCCGTCGATGATGTCACCGACCAGATAGACCTTGTCGGCGTGGTAGCCCTTGAGAAATTGCGACAAGTGCTCGGCCTGGCAATCCCGGGTGCCCAGGTGCACATCGGAGATCCACAGGGTTCGCACCCGTTGTTTGCGACTGGGTCGGGCGAGCTCGGCGCTGGTCATGGGCAACCCTCTGCGATGTTTTCGCCAGCTTGCGCGCGCCGGGTTAATCGACCGTGACAAGCGTGAGTCAGTCGTGTGACAACGCATCCGGCGTACGGCGGTGTAGACTGAGGGCCACTTCGGAGACAACCTGCCATGCGACCGATCCTCACCTTGCGTCAGTACACCCACGACTTGATTGTGCACAGCCACGAGCACCCGCAGTTGGTGTTCGGGCTGTCCGGTGCGCTGGATTTCGAGGTCGAGGGCTGTGGCAGCCAAGTGCGTCAGCAGAGTGTCGTGGTGGTTCCGTCCGGCGCTCATCATGCCTGCGACAGTCCCCAAGGCAGCAGCTGCCTGGTGCTCGACATCCCTGAAGGGCAATGGGTGCAGGATTCGCTGGGCGCGCATGCCGAGGCCAGTCGCCGCTTGCTCGATCATCCGGGGCGGCTGTCGCTGGACTCGGGGCAGAGCCAATTGGTCAGCTGGCTGGCGAACAGTCCGGTCAGCGATCCGTTGATCGCGCAGCAAGGCGCAGTGTTGCTGCTGGCCAGTCTCAATCACGCGCAACCTGCCGAACTGCGCGCGCGTCGCTTGCCCTACGCCGCGCTGGATGCGCACATCGAGCAATACGCCGCCTATCCGCTGCAAGTGGCCGACCTGGCGCGCGTGGCCGGGTTGTCCATTGCGCGCCTGCACGCTCGGTTCATGGCCGAATGCGGGCAGACGCCGATGGATTACATCCGCAGTCGACGCCTGCATCTCGCGGTGCAACTGCTGCGCGACACTGCATTGCCGATTGGTGAAGTAGCCAGTCGCGTCGGTTACAGCTCGCAAAGTGCGTTCTCAGCCGCAGTCCTGCGAGAGTTCGGCTCATCGCCCGGACATCTTCGGCGCGATTCCTGCGACAAAAGACGATAGCCTGCCGACAGACTTGCAGGCCGAGACGCGGTTCAATGGCCCCATAAAGTTGAACCTGAAAAAAGGAATGCAATGACTCCGCGTACCGCCCTCGGCGCCCTGCATATCGGCGCTTTGATGTTTGGCCTGACTGGTGTATTCGGCAAACTCGCTGCCGCATCCCCTGCTGTGATCGTATTTGGACGTGCGGCTTTCGCCGTGCTCGCCCTGGCATTTTTCGCCCGTTTCGCCAGCCAGCATGGTTGGCAGAAACTTCAGGCCGTGGACTGGCGGCGCCTCGCCCTCAGCGGCGTGTTACTGGCTGGCCACTGGGTGAGTTTTTTCGTATCGGTGAAGATCGCCGGGGTGGCCATCGCCACCTTGGGCTTTGCCAGTTTCCCGGCGTTCACGGTAATTCTCGAAGGACTGATCTTCCGCGAACGCATCCGTGCCAATGAAATCGTCCTGGTGGTATTGGTCAGCATCGGTCTGGTGCTGGTGACGCCCGCATTCGATCTGGGCAGTGGCGCGACCGTCGGCTTGCTATGGGCAGTGTTGTCCGGCCTGCTGTTTTCCCTGCTGTCGCTGACCAACCGCGCCAGCTCCGGGCGCATTCCGGCGGTGCAGGCGGCGTTGTGCCAGAACGTCGTCGTGGCTTTGTGTCTGTTGCCGGTCGCAGCGCCGCAGTTGAGTCAGGTTCAAGCGCTGGACTGGTTGTGGATCGCCCTGCTCGGGGTGTTCTGTACCGGCGTCGCCCACAGCCTGTTCGTCGCCAGTCTGGCGGTGATCAAGGCGCGCACGGCGGCGGTGGTGTTCGCCATGGAACCGGTCTACGGCATCACCCTCGCCTGGCTGCTGTTCAGTGAAACCCCGACCCTGCGGATGCTCATCGGTGGCGCGTTGATCATCGTCGCGATTGTGGTGTCGGCGCGGATGTCAGGCGGCAGCGACAAGACAACCGTCGCCGCCGAGGCCGCCTCTCACTGAGTGCGGTCGTTGTGGCCGAGGTCGCGGTCAGGATCGATCTGATCGCGCACTCGCTGCTTCAATACCTTGGCCTCAGGGAAACCACCGTCGGTCTTGCGCTCCCAGATCTGCACACCCGCGCAAGTGATGTGAAACACCCCACCGGTGCCCGGCACCAACGACACTTTGCCCAGGTCGTCAGCGAAGGTGCTGAGCAGTTCCTGGGCCAGCCACGCCGCGCGCAGCAGCCACTGGCATTGAGTGCAATAAGTGATGACAACTTCGGCTTTGGCGACGGTCATGATCGCTGAAACTCCTGAGACAGAGGGCGCCGCTATAATAGCCGGCTTTACCGCTTGCCCCGAGACTCACAATGCGCCGTTTGCTGTTCTGCCTGCTGCTTGGTTTCCTTCCCCTGCTGGTTCACGCCAGTGAAGCGCCACGACCGAAAGTCGGCCTGGTGCTGTCCGGCGGCGCTGCGCGCGGGCTGGCGCACATCGGCGTGCTCAAGGCGCTGGAAGAACAAGGCATCAGGATCGACGCGATTGCTGGCACCAGCATGGGCGCGGTAGTCGGCGGCCTGTACGCCTCGGGCTATAAGATCGACGAGCTGGAAAAACTCGCCCTGAGCATCGACTGGCAAGCGGCGCTGTCCGACGCGCCGCCGCGTGAGGACGTGCCATTTCGACGCAAGCAGGACGACCGCGATTTTCTGGTGAAGCAGAAACTCAGCTTCCGCGACGACGGCAGTCTCGGCCTGCCATTGGGGGTAATTCAGGGCCAGAACCTCGCACTGTTGCTGGAAAGCCTGTTGGCGCACACCAGCGACACCCGCGACTTCGACAAACTGCCGATCCCGTTTCGGGCCGTGACCACCGACATCGCCAATGGCGAAAAAGTGGTGTTTCGCAAAGGCCACCTGCCGCAAGTGATCCGCGCGAGCATGTCGATCCCGGCGGTGTTCGCCCCGGTCGAGCTCGATGGGCGCCTGCTGGTGGACGGTGGCATGACCGACAACATCCCGCTGGATGTTGCGCGGGAAATGGGCGTCGACATCGCCATCGTCGTCGACATCGGCACGCCGCTGCGCAATCGCAAGCAACTGACCACGGTGGTCGATGTGCTCAATCAGTCGATCACTCTGATGACCCGGCGCAATTCCGAGGAACAACTGGCGACTCTGCATGCCAATGACGTGTTGATCCAGCCTGCGCTGGCCGCGTTCGGCGTGACCGATTTCGGCAAGGCTCAGGAGATGATCGACGCCGGTTACCGCGCCACGCGGATCCTCGATGCGCGGCTGGCGCAACTCAAGCCGACTCAAACCCAGGACGCGGAACTGAACGCCGCCCGTCAGCCGGGACAGCGCACGCCGATCATTACCGCGATCCGCGTCGAAAATGACTCGAAAGTCGACGATGACGTGATTCGCTATTACATCCGCCAACCGATCGGCGCGCCGCTGGACCTGGGCCGCCTGCATTCGGACATGGGCACGCTGTACGGCCTCGATTACTTCGATCAAGTACGTTACCGCGTGGTGCACAAAGGCCAGGATCACACCTTGGTCATCAGTGCCAGCGGCAAGCGCAGCGGCACCGATTACTTGCGGGTAGGCCTCAATCTGTCGGACGACATGCGCGGCGACAGTGCTTTCAACCTTGGTGCCAGTTATCGCGTCAACGGCATCAACCGCCTCGGTGCGGAATGGCTGACCCGCGCGCAGATCGGCGACAAGCAGGAGCTGTACAGCGAGTTCTATCAGCCGCTGGACGTCGGCTCGCGTTACTTCGTCGCGCCCTACGGGTCGTTCGAGGCGCAGAACGTTGACTCGGTGCTGGATAACGATCCGATCGCGCAGTATCGGGTCGAGCGTTACGGCTTCGGCCTCAACCTCGGCCGGCAGATCGGCAACAACGGTGAAGTGCGACTCGGCGTCGGCCAGGCCTGGGGCAAGGCTGACGTACGCATCGGCGATCAGGATCTGCCGAGCGAGAGTTTCAACGAAGGCTTCTATACCGTGAAGTATTCCTACGACTCGCTGGACAACGTCTACTTTCCGCACGAGGGCAAGGACGTCAGCCTGACGTTTGCCCAGTTCGAACCGGGCCTGGGTTCAGACAATCGCTATCGCCAGTGGGAATTGAATTTCGACAAGGCCATGAGCCACGGGCCGGATACGCTGATACTCGGCGGGCGCTACGGCCGGACGCTGGACGATGCCAATGTGGTGACATCGAGCTTCCTGCTCGGCGGCGCGCGGCAGTTGTCAGGATTCCGTGAGGATGCGCTGTCCGGGCAGAATGTCAGCCTGATGCGCGCCGTGTACTACCGCCGCCTGACGCCGCGCTCGTACCTGCCGCTGGACTTCCCGCTGTACGCCGGCGCCTCGCTAGAGCGCGGTCGGGCGTGGAACAATGACAATGAGTTCGACAGCGGCTACATCAACGCCGCGAGTGTGTTTATCGGCTTCGACACGCCGCTGGGGCCGTTGAACTTCACGTATGGGTTGAATGATGCGGATGAGCAGGCGGTTTATCTGAATCTGGGGCAGACGTTCTGACGCCTTCGCGAGCAGGCTCGCTCCCACAATGGAATGCGCTCTATCCTGTGGGAGCGAGCCTGCTCGCGAAGGCGGTCTCGGGTGAACCCAAAAATCCGTTGGCGCTCAGCGAATCCCCGCCAGCAACGTCCTTGCCGTCTGCTTCAACGGCTCATCCCCTTCCCTGAGCAATTCATTGAGCAGCGCGATCGCGCTGTCGATGTCGCCATCGTCGATGCAGGTTTGTGCCTGTTCGAGCTTGCCGGCGGCCTCGGTGTCGGTCTCGGTGGACTCGGGTGGTTGCAGATCCAAAGGTTCCAGCACCAGCGACGGCTCGGGATCGCCGAACTCATTGAGAAAGTCATCGTCGAGCGGCTGAGCGTCGGGTTCGGGGATCCATTCAAGTTCGGCCTCTTCGCCAGATGCAGCCTGTGGCAGGTCAAAATCGACAGGCAGCACCGACAGGCTGGTGCCCAGCTCCGGATCATCGATTGGCGGTGCGGCGGAATCGGTGCGACTGTCGTCCAGATCCCAATTTGAATCCATCGATAGCTCGCCCAGATTCAATTCGAAATCATCCTCGAGAGCGCTGGGCGACGATGCAAGCGGCGCGGCTGCAGCCGCTGCCGTAGCCACGGGCAGTTCGGGCGCGATTGGCGTTGCCGCAAATACCGCCGGTGCGGCGCCTGCCAGTTTGGGATGGCGAGCGCGGGTTTCAATCAGTTCGCGCTCATCAACGCCAAGCGCACGCAGGCGGTTTTCCTGCTGTTCGTAAGCGGCGCTGTCACCCTGGCGCCCAAGAACCTCCAGCAACTGCAAACCGAGATCGGTGCGTTCTGGCTCCTTGTGCAAGGCATCCCGCAGCAGCCCGGCCGCTTCGCTGAGGCGGCCGTAGGCCAGATAGATGCCCACCGCCTCCAGCACGTCGCCGGCACCGGGTTCGTCGCGATGATCGGCGGCCGCGTGCGCACCGACAGATTGTTCAAGCTCGGGCTCATCAACGTCGTCTTCGGCGCTAACAGGCAATAGCGGCATCGGCGTGCCATCTGCTGTCAAACGTTGCTGACGGCGACGTATGAGCAACGCAGCCAGCACGCCCAGCAGCAATAGAAGTCCGCCAAGCAGAAGCCAGTTCACGCCATCGTCTGCCGCCTCGACCGGGGCTGAAACAGCGGCCGGAGCCGGCGCGACCACGGGTGGCGGCGGCGCTTTCTGCACTTCGGCCAAGCGGGTTTGCAACTCCTCGATCTGCTTCTTGCCGTCGGCTATTTGCACTTGCTGCTCTTGCAGCCTGAGGTTCTGTTCGTCGAGGGTCTTTTGCAGTTGCTGGGTCAGCAGCACGCTGGCGGCCAGTTGCTCGGCCTGCGCATCGTTGGCAGGCTGCGCCGGCGTTGGCGGCACAGGCGCCGCAGGGCGTTTGCCTTGGGCCGCCTGGGGCGGCGCGGTAACCGGTTCGACAGCTGGAAATTCGGAGGATTGCGGGCGCGGATCCGGTTCGTCAGTAGCGGGCACGATGCCCGGCGAACCCGGTGGATCGATCAACACCGTGTACTCGCGCAGCAGACGGCCGTTGGGTTGATCCAGCTGCACGAGGAAATTCAGGAAAGGTTCGTTGACCGGTTTGCCGGACGTCACCCGGATCATCTGGCGGCTGCCGCGCAGGATCGGAGTGAACTTGAGATCGTTGAGAAAGAACACCCGCTCGACGCCGGCCCGGCCAAATTCATCCGCCGAAGCCAGGCTGGCCGAGAGATCGTTTTGCGTCAACGTACCGACATCGACCAGCGCGATGTCGGCCTTGAACGGCTGATTGAGGGCTGAGTGAACAGTGATTTCGCCCAACCCCAACGCCATCGACCAGGTCGAATAGCTGAATACGCCAGCGAGCAGCAGCCATTTGGCGCCCCCGCGCAGCACCTGCCGACTTGCGAGCATGAGCATCCCTTAAATAAGCAAAACCGGTTTCTATGCGTTCGCACATCCGGTACGAACACGATATTGCCCAGTAGTTCTTATAGTCGGCTCAGCGCGATCTCTCAAAAAATCGCCACCGGGATGTGCCTCAAGATTTTTCCAGGTTGGCCAGAATGTGCCCGTGCACGCGCATGCACACCTTCAGATCCGCCTCGTCGACACCTTCGAACAGTTCGTGACGCAGTTGCGTGGCAATGGTTTCGATTTGTTCGATCAGGGGCAAGGCAGGTGCGCAGAGCACGATTTTTTTCGCCCGGCGGTCTTCCATCACGGACTGGCGTTGCACCAGTCCCTGGTTCTCCAGACTATCGAGCAAGCGCGCCAGGGTCGGGCCTTCGACGCCGACACTCTGCGCCAGTTCGCGTTGGGTCGGCGCCTCTTCAAAACGCGCCAGATGCAGCAGCACCAGCCAGCGCGCCTGCGACAGGCCCAGCCCGGCGAGGCGACGATCCAGTTCGGCACGCCAGCCACGGGACATCTGGGCCAGTTGCATACCAAAGCGATGTTGATCGGTTAACGGCATAAAACACTCACGGTTAGACTGAAAATACGGAAAATCTAATTATTAGTCAGCTAAGCATGGGCGGCAGTTATAGGCAAGAGTGGCTCTGTACTGAATCGTTACAACTGCACGGGGCTTGGCGCATACGTCGTTTCACATCTCGAATTCAGACTGCAACGCCGCCCGCACACAATAAAGCACGCCTTCAGGAACACGCCCGGCGAACAATTCGGCGACTTCGGCGACGGACGGCAACTCGCCCTCGCCATCGAGAAACGCGTCCTGCACTTCACCCATCAGCTCTTCTGGCAAATCCAGCGCCTGCTCCAGCGACAACTGCTGCTTGCCGATGGCTTCGGCGAGCATGGCGTAGACGTTCTTCTCCGAGCACTGCAACTGCCCGGCGATCTGCAGCGGGGTCATGCCGGCGCGGGCCAGGGTGATCAGCTCGTGACGGACATCGGCGACCACCTTCGGCGCCTCCGCCTCGCCGCCGAGGACTTCAAGGAAGGCTTCGCCATAACGCTCCAGCTTGCGTGCGCCGACGCCGCTGACCCGGGCCATTTCCGCCAGCGAGGTCGGCTGGCTGCGGAGCATTTCCAACAACGTCGAGTCGGGGAAGATGACGTACGGCGGCACGCCGTGTTCTTCGGCCAATTTGCGCCGCAGTGCGCGCAAGGCTTCCCACTGTTCGCGTTCCTCGCCGCGCACCAGTTGGCTGGCCTGGCTCTTGCTGCCCGTTTTCGCGGTGACTTGCGGTTTCAGGTCGCGGCGCAGTTCCAGCTTCACTTCGCCTTTGAGCAGCGGCCGGCAACTGTCATTAAGACGCAGACCGCCATAACCCTCGTGATCGACATCGGCCAACCCACGCGCCACCAACTGGCGGAACAGCGAGCGCCACTCGCTCTCGCTCAACGCTTTGCCAACGCCAAACACCGACAAATGCTGGTGGCCGAAGCTGCGCACCTTTTCGTTGTCCTTGCCCAGCAACACGTCGACCAGATGACCGACGCCATAGCGCTGGCCGGTGCGGAAAATCGCCGACAAGGCCTGACGAGCAGGCTCGGTGGCGTCCCAGGTCTGCACGCCGTCGACACAGTTGTCGCAGTGCCCGCACGGTTCTGGCATGTCTTCATCGAAATAGGCCAGCAACGCCTGCCGGCGGCAGCGGGTTTCTTCGCACAGCGAGAGCATGGCGTCGAGCTTGTGCTGCTCCAGACGCTTGTGCCGCTCGTCGCCTTCGGAGTTCTGCAGCATCTGCTTGAGCATCACCACGTCTTGCAGACCGTAGGCCATCCACGCATCCGCTGGCAGCCCGTCACGGCCGCCGCGTCCGGTTTCCTGGTAATACGCCTCAAGGGATTTCGGCAGATCGAGGTGCGCGACAAAACGTACGTTGGGCTTGTCGATGCCCATGCCGAACGCCACGGTGGCGACCATGATCAGGCCTTCCTCGTTGAGGAAGCGCTTCTGGTGATAGGCGCGCAGATCGTTGGGCAGACCGGCGTGATACGGCAGCGCCGGGAAGCCCTGCTCGCTGAGGAACGCCGCAACTTCTTCGACCTTCTTGCGCGACAGGCAGTAAACGATGCCGGCGTCGCTGCGCCGTTCGGCGAGGAACGCCAGCAACTGTTTGCGCGGCTGCTCCTTGGGCACGATGCGATAGAAGATGTTCGGGCGGTCGAAACTCGACAGAAAGCGCTCGGCGTTCTGCAGGTGCAGGCGATCGACAATTTCTTCGCGGGTGCGCTTGTCGGCGGTCGCGGTGAGGGCAATGCGCGGAACGTTGGGGAACAGCTCGGCCAATTGACCCAGTTGCAGGTATTCGCGGCGGAAATCGTGACCCCATTGCGACACGCAATGCGCTTCGTCGATGGCGAACAGGGCGATTTCCAGGCTTTGCAGGAACGCCAGCATGCGTGGCTGCACCAGACGCTCGGGCGCGAGATAGAGCATTTTCACTTCGCCGCGCTTGATCCGCAGGGCGAGATCACGCTGCTGCTCGGCACTCAGCGTGGAGTTCAGCGCAGCGGCGGCGACGCCCAGTTCTTCAAGGGTGGCGACCTGATCGTCCATCAGCGCGATCAACGGCGAAACGACCACCGCCAGGCCCTCGCGCAACAGTGCCGGCACCTGGAAGCACAACGACTTGCCGCCACCGGTAGGCATCAGCACCAGCGCATCACCGCCGCTGGCCACGCGCTCAATGATCGCACCCTGACGGCCACGGAAACTGTCGTAGCCGAAGATGTCCTTGAGGACGCGTTGAGCCTGTTCGAGCATAAAAACTCCAAAAATCTACCGATACATCCCTGCTCAGGCTGGTTCAGAGCAGCTTCGGCTGCTTAAACAAAACGTAAGAACACATTGCATGACCAGCGCAGCGCCAGCAGGGATCGCAAAACGCGGCAGTATACCCGAGGCCTTCGCCGCACAGGGTGCCGCTGAGAAGACACCTGATAAACCTGCCACACACAAAACCCTGTGGGAGCGAGCCTGCTCGCGAAAGCGACCTGTCAGTCGATGCAAAAGTGCCTGATACACCGCCTTCGCGAGCAGGCTCGCTCCCACAGGGTTATTCATCTTTCCAGTGAGGCCGGTAATTCGGGCAAATCTGCCAAGCGGCTGGCTAGAGCGCGCAAGAAAGCCTAGAATTCCCGCATTGTTTATTCCCCAAGGTAGCCCCGTAATGTCCTTCGCTGAGCAACTGACCCGCCTGCAAGTCTTCCTCGATGCCGACGAGCTGCACGACGAGGCGCTGGATTACGTCGCCGCCCACGGTTACCTGACCGCGCTGTCTATCTGCTCCGAAGACGTTCCGGAGCGCGAGTGGATCGACGCGCTGTTCGCCGAAGAGCCGCATTACGCCGACGAAGCCCAGCGTGCCGAAATCGAAGCCACACTGATCGGCCTCAAAGCACACATCGCTCGCCAACTGGCCTCGGATGAAGAATTCGAATTGCCGTGCGAACTGGATCTGGGCGAAGAGCCGGACGATTCCGAATTGCGCGGCTGGTGCATCGGTTTCATGGAAGGCGTGTTCCTGCGCGAAGCGGCCTGGTTCGAAGCCTCCGAAGAGGAAGTCAGCGAAATGCTCCTGCCGATCATGGTCGGTTCCGGCCTGTTCGACGAGCAGCCTGAGTTCGAAGACATCGCCAAGGACGCCAACCTGATGGACGACATGATCGTTCAGATCCCGGAAGCCCTGACCGCGCTGTACCTGCTGTGCCAGGCCCCCGAAGAAAAACCGGCGATCCTCAAGCCCCGTCATCACTAAGACCCGGCCTATGGACAACCCCATAGGCAACCGCCCCCTGATGTTGCGCTACGTCCTGCTGGCCATCGGCTGGCTCAGCGTCGCATTGGGGGTGATCGGCATCTTCCTGCCGGTCCTGCCCACCACCCCCTTCCTCCTGCTCGCCGCGGCCTGCTTCGCGCGCAGCTCTCCGCGCTTCTATCGCTGGCTGGTCGAACATCCACGGCTGGGGCCATGGATTCGCGACTACCTCGAAGGCAACGGCATCCCGCTCAAAGGCAAGGTCTACGCGATCGGCCTGATGTGGGTGAGCATTCTGTTCTCGTGTTATCTGGTGCCGTTGGTTTGGGCGCGTGGGTTCATGCTGACCAGTGCGGTGTTGGTGACGGTTTATATTGTGCGGCAGAAGACCTTGAAAAAACGCTGATTGCTCCACCGTCGGCGGCACAACCGTTCATCCGATATCAGTCCGCACCTGTCAGAGTTGACAGGTGCGCGCTTTAACGTCGCATGCTTAATTCTTCCGTATCGGCGCTGACAGCCCAGGTAAGCGCCCCGTATGGAAGGCGAAAATTCATGACCAGCTCACAATACCTGATATTCCCTCCTGCGCCGCGTTCCGGTATCGGTGTGCTGGCCCTCTATCCGCCGCAACCACTCCTGTACAAGCTGCAAACTGACCAGAGCTACGGTATCAACATCGCCATGATTGCTCAGAACATTAACGGATTGGGCTTCAGTCTCCCGGCATATCTGTCTCAAGCCCTCGGTGACCGTATCGAAGTCTTCCTCGATAGACCCGATGTCACCACCCCTTCGTCCGTGATTGATTTCGCCCTTACAGAGGACGATTTTGAGGCCGATGGAAAGACCCCTAAAACCGTACTTTTTGACATTACAGCTGAAACCCTCGAGGAGAAATTCCTGCCGTTTACCGACGTCAGGCTGGATTGCTGGATTAAAGTCACGAGACTGAGCGGCAACCCGGGGGAATCGCCACACTCACAACTCTGGTTCAAACATCCCGCTCCGGGCGAAGCGGACATTGACGGCGGCAAGCCTTCCAATCAGGGCCTCAAGCTGCCAATCGCATCGGAAAGTATCGTCGATCAGAACGTCATCAAAGAGGGCATGGAAGTCACGGTCAAGCATTACTTCAATCAGCAGATCGGCGATACGGTCGTGCTGACATTTGGTTCGCTGCGGCTGGACTTCGTCGTGACCGACGACTCGGCCGACATCGTTTTCAAGCTGACGCCTGACTTGCTCGGCAAATTGCAACAAACCAGCAATCTGGTGGTGCGCTGGAGCGTTTATGACGTTGTCGAGAACTCCAGTGGTTTTTCGGAACCGCTCATTCTGCCGTTCAAGCCCGTAATAACCCTGCTGACCGCGCCGATTTTCGAGCAGTCCGATGCCGACGACGTAATACACCATGACTGGCTTGCAGGCGGCCCGACGAACATTCTCCTGACGGGCAGTTTTGCGATCAACGATGTGATCGCCCTGACACTGGAAGGATTCACCCGAAACAACGTGCCAGTCACTCATACCTATTCTTTAACGGTGACCGTAGACAGCAAGACACTGAACTTTCCCGTGGAAAATTTCCGCATTCAAAATGTGATAGGTGGAAGTTTACGGGCAACTTATATTCTGACCAGAGCAGGTCAGTCCAAACTTTCCAAACCTGCTGACGTCACCGTTGCGGGTAAATCCTTGCCACTGGGAGCACCGGAGGTCACCCCACTGGTGGAAGGTGAGCTGGCAGTCGACACTGCCAAAGCCTTTATAAATGTCGCCAGTTTCTGGCCCTTGAAACAAGGGGCAGAGGTCAAGCTGCATTGGCAGACCACAGACATCAACGGCAAGTTGGTACGGTTTACTTGGGGACAGCTTGTAACGGATCCTTCAAAGCCCATCGTTTTCGAGGCCGAGAACGAGTACATCAAGCCCTACGCCAGCGCGAGACTGGCCGTGCAGGCCACCATCACCAATCCCGGCGAAAGTGAAGTCTTTTCCGATATCGCGCAGTTGAAGATCGGCGATCCCAAGGAGCTTGTCCTCACGCCGCCCTCACTGGTATCGCCTTTCACTAATCCGCTTGATCCCTTGGCAGCGCTGCCGAGCATGCTGGTGGAATATCTCGATGCCAAGACCGAGAAGGTTCGCCTGGTGTGCACACCACTGCCCTTGGGATTTGATCGCTTCCCGCTGGTAGATCTGGATTCGGCCAAACAAGCCCGCTTTACGTTCGACAGGCGCCTCATTGTGGCGCTTCACGGTGAAACCGTGCGATTCAAATTCAACCTGAATCAGGACGGCAAGAAAATCGGATCTTCTCCGGAAACTGAGATTTCTTTCAAACTGATCGCTGATCAGGATCCCAGGTTTCCGAGACCGCGAATCATTGGCATTGATAACGCAATCCTGGACGTAAAAAAACTGACCAGCGCAGACAAATTGGCGGTCAACCTCTGGCACGGACAACGGCCGGGCCAGAGCATGACGCTGGTGCTGATCGGCATCGACAGCAAAGACAACCCTGTTCGCCACGTCATCATGAACGCGGAGGCGAGCGTCACCAGCGCCGGGCTGATACGGGAACTGTCAACGCCGACGCTGGAAGTGTTGAAAAATCTCAAAAGCGGCAGTACGGCGACATTGATATTTTCCGTGCGCCTGGGGTTGCGCGGCAATCCAGTGGAATTTCCCCACCAGACCTATCAGATCGAATCTCTGGTTGAGTTGCAGCCGGTCATCACACTGATTAAGGACTCGCAGAACAGGGAGATTCCGCATAGCGACCTGACGGTTGATCCGAATGTCACGATCGAGGGAACTGCGAGCGTAGAACAGCAGGTTGAAGTTCTGGTGAATGGCGAGTCGATAGAGACATTGACCACAGACAAGGACGGGAAGTTTTCGACGCTATTGAAGGGGCTCGTTGTCGATGTACTGACAGTCGTGCAGATTCGAGCACTCTATGGCGACGGTCTTCTCTCTCCTTTACGCTCGTTCACGCTGCGCAAAGCGCTGCAAGTCAACAACAGCGCCATGGCCCTGTCAGGACTGAGAGTTTATGCATGGCGCCACACTCACAGTGCAGATTTTCCAAACAATACCCAAATCCGCGCCGCCGTCCCGTCTACAGGCGTCCACCCGATCACCTACAGAAGCAGTAATCCGAACGTGGCTTATGTCGACGGCAACGGGAAAGTCACGGGCATACGTAACGGCAATACGTACATTACCGTACAGGACCGATTCAGCTCATTTTCTTATTACGTCAGTGTGACGAATGTTTATCAGTTGGCTATCGGCGGCTACGGCATGACACACCAAGAGGCGCTCAACTGGCGATACAGCATTCCGGGCGCAGAACCGATGAGCAGAGCACTGCACGCCATGCAAGTTGTATATGGTCCCGATCCTTATTGGCCAATAGCCGCTGGAGGGATCTACAGGATGTGTGATGAAAGCGGTTGTCCTGGCAACCTGCGAGCGATATATGGACATGCCAACGGCGGAATTTATTGCCATTCGGACCTGAACGCCCGATGGGCTCCATGGTGTATCTATCCCATTTACGGATAAACCGGCCTCTTCGCGAGCAGGCTCGCTCCCACAGTTTCACCGCTCTCCCCTGTGGGAGCGAGCCTGCTCGCGAAGGCTGACTTAAAGACAACACGTCTCTACAGACAGACAAAACCCACCGTCCCGAATCAACCGGGGCGGCGGGTTTTGTCATTTCAGACCTCAGCTCAAACCGTATCCACCTTCAACGAATGATCATTGAGCATGCCGCTGATGATCGTCGCTGTGTCGTGACCGTTGGCAATCATGCCGCCTGCGCCCGGTGTCACGCCGTAGTGGCTAGCGAGGTTGACGCCGGCCAGGTCGATGGTCTGGCTCGGCGCGGCGCCGGCCATGGCGCTGACGTCGATGCTGGTCATCACCGAGGCGCCGCTGCCGCTGACGGTGAAGTGCAGATAGTCGTCCAGCGACGCGGTACTGGCGTTTTCGCCTTGCAGCAGTTGCGACAGATCGAGCCTGTCGGTACCGGGGGTGAAATCGGTAATCAGGTCATGGCCGCTGTTGCCCTTGAGCCACTGGAAGGTGTCCGCCCCTGCCCCGCCCGTCAGCGTATTGTTGCCCATGCCACCGATCAGCAAGTCATCGCCAGCGCCGCCATTGAGGAAGTCGTTGCCGAGGCCACCGTTGATCACGTTGTTGTTGCCGTCGCCGGTGAGGCTGTCGTTGAAGTTCGAGCCGAGCAGGTTTTCGATGCCGGTCAACGTGTCAGTACCGGCGCCGAGGGTGTTCTGCGCACCGAGCAGGCCGAGATTGACGGTGACGGCGGCCGTGGCGTGGGCGTAGCTGGCGGTGTCGCTGCCAGTGCCGCCGTCGAGCAGATCGTTGCCCGCGCCGCTGTAGAGCAAGTCGTTGCCAGCGTCGCCGTGCATTTCGTTATTGCCGGAGCCTGCCGTGAGTACGTCGTTGCCGTCGCCGGCATTGATCACGTTGTTGCCGCTGCCCGCCACCAACACATCGTCGCCAGCAGTGCCGGTCAGGGTGTGGCCGTCCTGATAGCTGATGCTGACGTTGGCCGTGTCGCTGCCGCCGTGGTTGTCGTTGGCGGCGTAAGTGCCGTGGTAGTCCGGCGTGATGTCGTGGGCCGCGGCGTAGTTGAGGGTCATGGTCAGCTGGTAGTTCTCCGCCGCATTCGGGTTGCCGCCACCATTACCAATGTTGGTGATGTGAATCTGGTAGACGCCGTCCGCCGAGGCGCTGAGGGTCTGGCCATCCGCCAGCGCCATCCAGGCACCGCCATTGAGCGAATACTCCATGCTGATCTTACCGGCACCCAGATTGTGATCCAGATTGAGGGTTTCGCCCTGACGCAGATTGACGGTAATGCGGTCTTCATCGTTGGCATTGCTGTTGCTCACCATGCCCAGATAACCGCTGACCACCAGCACGGCGGTCATGGTCGCGGCATTGGCGCTGAAGGCGCTGCGCACATTGGCCAGATTCTGGTTGGCTGCGTTATTGGTCTGCCCAGTGAAGCCGATCAGGCCGCTGCCGGTGAAGTCCGCCGCTTTCGACACCCAACCGGTATTGAAACTGGTGGGTGTGGCGTTGAGGGTGTCGCCGTTCGGATCGGTGTCATTGGCCAGCAACAGCTCGCCCGGCACCACGATGTTGCCTGACAGCACGTTGGTGATGACGTGGTCGTCCATCGCTATCGGTGGCGCGTTGGGGATCACTTTCACCGTCAGGGTGGAGCTGGCCAGATCGCCGTCGTTGTCGCTGACGGTGAAGCCGATGTTTTCGGTGATCACCACGGCGGTGGTTTTCTGCGAGGTGTAGCTGTATTCGCCGGTATCAAGATTGACCACCAGCGTGCCGCTGTTGTTGGTGGCAATGCTGACGCTGTTGTTGGCGGTATTGAAGGTGCCGTGATTGGCGCCGCCGCTCGCGGTCAACGAACCCTGGCCACTGAGGGCTTTCGGATCGTAGGTGTAGGTGGTGCCGTCGACCACGATCGACTTGATGAAACCGCCATCGGCGCCGAACGAACCGCCCTCGCCCAGCAGCGAACCGGTGACCGGCGCGCCCTGCACGGTGCCGGACAATACCGAGTTGAGCTGATTGAGATCGGTGACCACCACCGCATTGGTATTGGTGTGGTTGATGCCATCGTAGGCCAGCGGATCGAGGTTGGCGTTGCTCACGCCACTGCCCAGACCAATGGCGTAGTTCTTGATGTTGTTGGCGTCGAGGAAGTTTTTCAGCGCGGCTTCGTCAGCCGTGCCGATGTCGCCCTCGTTGGGCTTGCCGTCAGAGAAGAAGTAGCCGACGTTCTGTGCCCCGGTGAGTTTGCCGGAGGTGTTGAACGCGGTCTGCATCACTGCTACGGCAGCATCGTAGTTGGTGCCGCCGCCAGCGTTGAGACCGGCGAGGAGTATCTTGGCGGTGGCGACATCCACCCACACGGTGGTGCGGTCGGCGGCATTGCTGCTGAACGTCACCAGCTGCACTTTCACATCGCCCAGATCATCGTACTTGTCGAGCAAGGCACCAATGGCCTGCTTGGCCAGTGCCAGCCGCGACAGGCCCGGCACGCCGGAGGCATCAGCCATACTGCCGGAGATGTCGAGGACGATGAGAATGTTCGAATCGATCTCCACTGCGGTTACCGAGCGATCCGAGGCAACGGCTTTCGGTATGTCGTCGACGATGTTGACCACGAGGGTGCTGGTGGTGCTGTTGCCCAGTGCATCGGTGGCTTTGTAGGTGAACGTTTCGCTGAGGGTGTTCGGCCCGTCGTTGGCGTTCGGCGCGGTTTTCGGCGCCGAGGTCAGCGTGTAGGTGTAGGTGCCGTCAGCGTTGAGCAGCAGTTGCCCGTAGCTACCGGTGGCGTTGCCGACCAGGGTGTAAGTGATCGCGCCGCTGCCGCCACTGACCGAACCGACCAGCGTGCCGCTGGCGGTTTCACCGGTATTGCCCGGTTCGCTGCCGGTGACTGTGCCGGGGGCGAGATCCTGGCCATCCTTGTTCAGGTCGAGGGCTTTTTCATAGACCGTCACATCCTGATCGACCGAGGCGACCAGTTTGCTGTCGGCGACGTTGATGGTCAGCGTCGTGGTGCTTTCATCGCCATCGCTGTCACGGATGGTGTAGGTGAACGTGTCGGTCGCGCCCGGCGGGCTCACCGAGTTCGGGTTGCTGTGGTAAACCGCATTGCCCGCCGCGTCGAGGGTCAGGTAGCCGTAGTTGCCGTTGATGTTGCTGTTGAGCCCGCCGCTGGCTGATGTCGCGGTGTTGCTGCCGGCGCGCACGCCGACCACCGTGGCGGCACCATCGGCGCCGCTGCTGTCATTGCCGAGCACACTGACATTGACCGTGCCGCCCTCCGCCACCGAGCCGGTATCGGCGTTGGCAGTCGGCAAATCGTCGACGATATTGACGTTGATCTGACCGCTAGCCGAACTGCCATCGGTATCAGTGGCGACCACGTCAAAGCTCTCGCTGAGGCTGTTGGCGCCATTGGCGTTCGGATGAGCTTCGTTGTCGACCAGGGTGTAGCTGTAACTGACCACGCCGGTGGCCGGATCATAACCGGTGACGGTGAAGGTGCTGCCCAGTGGCGAGACCACCGATTGCGGCAAACCGGCGGCGACGCCATTGCTGATCACCGCAATGCCGCCGACCGTGAGGGTTTGCAGGCCATCAAGGGCGGTCACGGTGAAGCTGCCGCTCCGGGTCAGCGCCGAGGTGTCGGGGTTGCTGCCGTCGCTGAGGTTTTTCTCGTAAACAGTGATTTCGCCGCCCTTCACATCGAGGCCGTCGAGGCACACCGGATCGTCGTTGTTATGGATGTTCAGCACCAGGTTGGCGGTGCTGGTGTCGCCGTCGGCATCGGTGATGGTGTAGGCGAAGGTTTCCGTGCCGTTGCCGCCGCCGTGGAGGTTTTTGAAGTCGGCGTCATTGGCGTCCAGCGTGTAGGTGTAAGTGCCGTTGGCGTTGAGCACCAGGGTGCCGTAAGTGCCGGTGAAAGTACCGGCGGTCACCGGGCCGCTGGCGACGCGGTCGGCGCCTTGCACATCGTTGTCGAGGACGTTGCCGGTCAGGGTCACCTGGGCTTCGGTCGCGTTGTCGGCATTGCTGTCATTCAGCGCCTTCGGCACGTCATCGACGATGCTCACAACGATCGTGCTGGTGACGACATTGCCCAGCGAATCGGTGGCCTGATAGGTGAAGGTTTCGCTCAGGCTGTTGGCGCCGTCGTCAGCATGCGGCGTGGTGGTCGCTGGCGAAGTCAGGGTGTAGGTGTAAGTGCCATTGGCATTGAGGACGATCTGCCCGTAATTACCGGTGGCGCTGCCGATCAGTGCATAGCTGATCGCGCCGACCGCACCAGTGACCGAGCCGACCAGGGTGCCGGAAGCGGTTTCGCCAGTGCTGTTCGGATCGCTGCCGACCACACTGCCCGCCGCCAGATCCTGGCCATCCTTGTTCAGGTCGAGGGATTTTTCGTAGACGGTGACGTCAGTGTCGCTGACCGCTTTCAGGCAGCTGTTATAGACGTCGATGGTGATCGTCGTGGTGCTTTCATCACCATCGGAATCGCGCACGGTGTAGGTGAACACATCCACCGCACCCGGACCGTTCACCGCGTTGGGATTGCTGTGATAAACGGCGTTACCGTTGGCATCAAGCGTGAGGTAGCCGTAGGTGCCGTTGATCTGCGAATTGAGTCCGCCGATGGCCGAAGTCGAGGTGTCGGCACCGGCACGCACGCCGACGACTGCGCCGGTAATCGCCGGGCCATCCGCGCCGCCGACATCGTTATCCAGCACATTGCCGCTGACGGTGCCGCCCTCCGCCACCGAAGCCGCGTCCGCATGCGCGGTCGGCAAATCATCGACGATATTGACGTTGATCTGGCCGCTGGCGGTACTGCCATCGGTGTCAGTCGCCACCACGTCGAAGTTCTCGGTGAGGCTGTTGGCGCCGTTAGCGGTTGGATGAGCTTCGTTGTCGGCCAGGCTGTAGCTGTAACTGACTACACCGGTTGCCGGGTCATAACCGGTGATAGTCAACGTGCTGCCCAGGGGTGTGATCACCGATTGCGGGAAACCTGCGGCCACGCCGTTGGTGATCACCGCGATGCCGCCAACCGTGAGGGTCTGCAGACCATCGAGAGCACTGACGGTGAAAGTGCCGTTCTGGGTCAGCGCTGGGGTGTTGGGGCTGGTGCCGTCGCTGAGATTTTTTTCGTAGACGGTGAGTTCGCCACCGTTGACGTCGAGGCCATTGAGCAGCACCGGATCATCGTTGTTGTGAATCTGCAGAACGAGGTTGGCAGTGCTGGTATCGCCGTCGGCATCGGTGATGGTGTAGGCGAAGGTTTCCGTGCCGTTACCGCCGCCGGTCAAGGCTTTGAAGTCGGCGTCGCTGGTGTTCAGCGTGTAGGTGTAGGTGCCGTCGGCGTTCAGCATCAACGTGCCATAAGTACCGGTGAAAGTACCCGGCGTGACTGGGCCGGTCGGTACGCGATCGGCGCCTTGTATGTCGTTGGTGAGGACATTGCCAGTCAGCGTCAGTTGGCTTTCTGAGGCAGTGCCATTGCTGTCATCGTTGGCTTTCGGCAGGTCGTCGACGATGTTGACGTCGAGGGTGCCGGTGGCCGTCGTGCCGTTGTCGTCGACCACCGTGACTGCGAACTGCTCAGGCAGATTATTCGCGCCGTTGGCGTTCGGATGCGCTTCATTGTCAGCCAGGGTGTAGCTGTAACTGACCACGCCGGTTGCAGCGTTGAAACCGGTGATGGTCAGCGTGCTGCCCAGTGGCGTGGTGATCGATTGCGGGAAGCCTGCGGCGACGCCATTGGTGACCACGGCGATGCCGCCGACGGTCAGCGTGGTGACGCCGTCCAGTGCAGTGATGGTGAACGTGCCGTTTTGCGTCAGTGCGCCAGCGTCAGGGGCGCTGCCGTCGCTGAGGTTTTTTTCGTAGATCGTCAGCTCGCCACCGGCGACGTTCAGGCCGTCGATGGTGACTGGATCGTCGTTGTTGTGGATCTGCAGAACCAGATTGGCAGTGCTGGAATCGCCGTCGGCATCAGTGATGGTGTAGGCGAAGGTCTCTGTGCCGTTGCCGCCACCGGTCAAGGCTTTGAAATCGGCATCGCTGGTATTCAGGGTGTAGGTGTAAGTGCCGTCGGCGTTCAGAACCAAGGTGCCGTAAGTACCGGTGAACGTGCCGGGCGTAACCGGGCCTGTCGGTACGCGGTCGGCACCTTGCACGTCGTTGGTCAGGACGTTGCCGGTCAGGGTCAGTTGGCTTTCCGAGGCGGTACCGTTGCTGTCGTCGTTGGCTTTCGGCAGGTCGTCGACGATGTTTACGTCGAGGGTGCCGGTGGCCGTCGTGCCGTTGTCATCGACCACCGTGACTGCGAACTGCTCAGGCAGATTATTCGCGCCGTTGGCGTTCGGATGCGCTTCATTGTCGGCCAGGGAATAGCTGTAACTGACCACGCCGGTTGCAGCGTTGAAACCAGTGATGGTCAGCGTGCTGCCCAGTGGTGTGGTGATCGATTGCGGGAAGCCTGCGGCGACGCCGTTGGTCACCACGGCGATGCCGCCGACGGTCAGCGTGGTGACGCCGTCCAGTGCGGTGATGGTGAACGTGCCGTTTTGCGTCAGCGCGCCAGTGTCCGGGGCGCTGCCGTCGCTGAGGTTTTTTTCGTAAACCGTGAGCTCGCCGCCAGCGACGTTCAGGCCGTCGATGGTGACTGGATCGTCGTTGTTGTGGATCTGCAGAACCAGATTGGCAGTGCTGGAATCGCCGTCGGCATCAGTGATGGTGTATGCGAAGGTCTCTGTGCCGTTGCCGCCACCGGTCAAGGCTTTGAAATCGGCATCGCTGGTATTGAGCGTGTAGGTGTAGGTGCCGTCGGCGTTCAGAACCAAGGTGCCGTAGGTACCGGTGAATGTACCGGGCGTGACTGGACCGGTGGGTACGCGGTCGGCGCCTTGTATGTCATTGGTGAGGACATTGCCGGTCAGGGTCAGCAAGGTTTCCGAGGCAACGCCGTTGGCGTCATCAAACGCTTTGGGCACGTCGTCGGTGATATTCACGTCCAGCGTGCCGGTGGCGCTGTCGCCATTGCTGTCGGTGGCGATCACGGTGAACTGTTCGCTGAGGTTGTTCACGCCGTCGCCGGCCGCGTGGGTCTCGTTGCCGTTGAGGGTGTAGCTGTAGCTGACTGTGCCAGTGGCCGCATTGTAACCGGTAATGGTCAGGGTGTTGCCCAGTTGCGTGGTGATCGACTGGGGAAAGCCAATCGGCACGCCGCCAACAATCACGTTGATGCCGCCGATGCTCAGGCTGTTCAAACCATCCGCTGCCGAGACCGTGAAGTTGCCACTTTGCGTCAGCGCGCCTGGATTGGCCGCTGTACCGTCAGGCAGATTGGCTTCATTGAGGTTCAGCTCGCCGCCCGCCGCGTCGAGGCCGTTCAGGATGACCGGGTTGTTCACCGGTGGCGGTGGCACCACGACCGGCGCTGGCGTGTCGTCGCCATTGTCGATGTCCGCGTCGCGACGATACTCGGGAAATTCGGGAATGCCATTGAAACCGGCAGTGGGGAAACCGATGATCGGATCGACCCGGCCGCCGACTTCGGTCAGTAGAACGAAACTGTGCCCGCCGCCCAGTTCACCGGTATTGCCGGTGGGTGCGTTGGGGCCGGCCGCAGTGGCTTCGGCAGTTTTGCTTGGGTCTTCACCGGCGGCAATGGCTTTCTGGATCTGCTCGACATCGGTCAGTTGCGCCTGGCTCGGGGTCTGCGCTTCGTCGACGTTCACCGGCACAGCCTGGTCGGCCAGCAATTGCCCGGTCATGGTGATGCTGCTGCCCCGACCGAGGGTCAATTCCTCGCCGTTTTGCAGTTTCACTGCCACCGCGCCTTCCGCGCCGGTGATCAGTTGATCGCCGGCGTACAAACGATCGCCTTCGAACAACGGACGCTTGATGCCGTCGCTCGCTTGAGCGAACACCTGACCAATGACTTTTGTGACCGTACCGATGAGCGCTGCCATGTGAAATCCTCCGCTGCCGACCACCGTCGGCACAGGTTCGCGAAGCAGCCCATGGCTCAATCGGGTTGCCGGGGGCGACGCTCGCACCCTCGACAGTTCGTTTCGCAGGCCCGGTTTGAGGTGAATTGTCAGCGCTATCAAGCACTTGCCAACCCTGTTCAATCCGCCGACCCACTAGCGCTACGTAACGGTGGTGAATCACCCGAGTGACAAAAATCTGTCGCTCATTCGCCGTTACGCGTCCCTCCCCTTCAGCAGTACTTCGCAGTGTCTCGCAAAGTGAATGGAACTTTCCTCAAGCCTTTTCGAGCTCCCTAAAGCGCATAAAACAAAGGCTTTCGAGCTGAACAATGTGCTGCTTTTGAAAAACCGCATAAGTTTTTTTTGGAATAAACCTTATGAAAATTTTTTCTTAGCTACGCTCTAGGATGTTCTTAGCTCTGTTGTTACAAGAGTGAAACGCTTATACCCAAAATTTACGTCAAATATTTGGCGACGGTAACACAACATTGAGATCCAGGGAGATGCACCCATGCGCGTTTTAACCCCCCTCTGCAGCGCGGTTTTGCTGGCCATGGCTTGCACTTCCCAAGCCCAGGCGATGAACCTCACCGAGGCGATTCAAAGCACCATCGCCACTCACCCGGAACTGGCGTCGCGCGTGGACGCCCGCCTGTCAGCGGATGAACAAGTGAAAGTGGCCAAGGGCGGGTTTTATCCGTCGGTCGATCTGAACGCTGCCTACGGTCGCGGTTACAGCGACAACACCAATACCCGCGCTTTCGGTAACCACAACACCGAAATCCTCAATTACACCCAGTCGGAGCTGCGCTTGCGGCAGATGATCTTCGACGGCTTCAACACCGCCAACGAGGTCGAGCGCACCAAGGGCGTGTCCAACTCGCGCGCCTACTACGCGCAAGGCACCGCGCAGGATCTGGCCCTGCGCACCATCGAGGTCTACCTCGAAGTGCTCAAGCGTCGGGAACTGGTGACGCTGGCCAAGAACAATTTGCAGGCGCACTTGCGCGTCAACGATCAGATCGGCCTGCGCACCGAGCGCGGCATCGGCAGCACTGCAGACTCGGATCAATCGGTTGCCCGTCGTGCACTGGCGCAGAACAACCTCGACACCGCCGAAGTCGATCTGGCTGACGCCGAATCGAATTTCTACAGCGTGGTCGGACGCATGCCCGATGAGCTGGAAACCCCGGCCTCGACTCGCGGTGAGATGCCACCGGACCTGCGTGAAGCGCAGCAAAGCATGGTCGACAACAACCCGTACCTGAAATCGGCCCAGGCTGACGTGCAGTCCGCCGAGAGCCAGTACGAAGTGGCCAAGTCGCCGTTCTACCCGCGCTTCGACGCGGAAGCGGCAGTGGGCGCGAACAACAACGTGCAGGGCGACGAAGGCCACGACAACGAATGGCGTGTCGGTGTGGTGATGAACTACAACCTGTTCCGTGGCGGCAGCGACAAGGCACGTCTGGCCGCGAATGCCCACGACATCAACCAGGCGATGGACATCCGCAACAACGCCCTGCGTCAGCTCAACGAGAACATTCGCCTGGCCTGGAACGCCATGGAGAACGCCAAGAAGCAGACGCCGACGGCCCGCGAATACGCCGAAACCACCAAACGCGTGCGCGCCGCTTATCAGGACCAGTTCGGCCTCGGCCAACGCACCCTGCTCGACCTGCTCGACAGCGAAAACGAGCTGTACAACGCCAACCGTCGCTACACCGAAATCCGCTACACCGAGGAATACTCGATGTACCGCGTGCTGGCGAACATGGGCCAGTTGCTGAGCAAGCAACGCGTGGTGCTGCCGGCTGATGCGATTGCCACGACCGAAGTGAAAAACCAGGCGCGCCTGCCGGAACTGAAATAAACGGTGCAGGAACTGACTTTGCCCTGATCGTTCCCACGCTCTGCGTGGGGATGCCTCAAGGGACGCTCCGCGTCCAGTGACGCGGAGCGTCACGGGCTGCATTCCCACGCAGAGCGTGGGAACGATCCGATAACCGAGCCCGTTCAACAGAGGCAATCACTATGACCAGCATGGAACCCGGCGCCACCGGGGTCGATCCGCGCCTGAGCTTCGACGATCCGTTACTCGACGGTCTGCTGATCCTCTGCAAATTGCATGGCGCCACGGTCAGTCGTGCCAGCCTGAGTGCCGGGCTGCCCCTGAACAAACAACGCCTGAGCCTCGATCTGCTGCCCCGTGCAGCAGCACGGGCCGGATTACAGGCGCGCTTGTTGCGCCGTGAATTGAAAGACATTTCACCGCTGAACCTGCCGATCCTGCTGCTGCTCAACGACGGCCGCACCGCTGTGCTGCGGCGGTTTGGCGAGGATGGCAAAGCCCTGCTGCTGCCCAGCGAAGCCGACGGCGGCGAGCAATGGGTCAGCCGCGAAGAACTCAACGAGCACTACAGCGGCCAGGCCTTGTTCGCCCGCCCGCGCCATGAACTCGAAGACCTGCGCGCGCCGCTGGTGCCACGGGTAAATGCGTGGTTTCGCGACACACTGAAGCTGTCGAAATGGCTGTACAGCGATGCGATCCTCGCCAGTTTCCTGATCAATTTGCTCGGCCTGATGGTGCCGCTGTTCGTCATGCAGACCTACGATCGCGTGGTGCCCAATCAGGCGACCTCGACGCTGTGGGTGCTGTCGATCGGTTTGCTGATCGGCACCGGTTTTGAACTGGTGCTGCGCGTGGTCCGTGCGCATCTGCTCGACACCGCCGGCAAGAAAACCGACGTGATCCTCTCGGCGACGTTGTTCGAGCGCATCACCGGGATGTCGATGAAAGCGCGGCCGGCGACCATCGGCGGCTTTGCCCAGAGCATTCACGATTTCCAGGGCCTGCGTGAATTTCTCACTGCCGTGACCCTGACCAGCCTGATCGACTTGCCCTTTGTGGTGTTGATGCTGGTGGTGATCGGCCTGCTCGGCGGCTGGCTGGTGGTGATTCCACTGTTGGCGTTTCCGATCACGATCATTTTCGCCATGGTGATTCAGGTGCGCCTGCGTGACACCGTGCAAAAAAGCCTGAGCCTCGGCGCGGAGCGTCAGGCGGTGCTGATCGAAACCCTCGGAGGCCTGGAAACCCTCAAGGCCTGCGGCGCCGAAAGCGAGCGTCAGCACAAATGGGAAAGCACCCACGGCGCCCTCACCCGCCTCGACAGTCATGCGCGCAACCTGTCGGCGCTGGCCACCAACGGCACGCTGTTCATCCAGCAGTTTTCCGGGATGGCGACGATTGTTGCCGGGGTCTACAGCATCATTGCCGGCAACCTCAGCGTCGGCGCGCTGGTTGCCACTTACATGCTCGGCAGCCGCGTGCTCGCCCCGCTCGGCCAGATCGCCGGGCTGATCACCCGCTACCAGCAAGCGCAACTGACGATGAAAAGCACCGACGCGCTGATGGCCCTGCCGCAGGAGCGCGACGGCAAACAACGACCACTGGAACGTACGCAGCTGCAAGGTGCCCTCGACGTCAGCGGCGTGACATTCCAGTACAACGGCCAGAATGCGCCGGCGCTGAGCGAAGTCAGCTTCAGCCTGAAAGCCGGCGAGCGGGTCGGCATCATCGGCCGCAGCGGTTCGGGCAAAAGCACGTTGGCGCGGCTGGTCATGGGCTTTTATGAAGCGGAGCAAGGCCAACTGCTGCTCGACGGCCTCGACCTGCGCCAACTGGACGTGGCTGACCTGCGCCAGCAGATAGGTTATGTCGCCCACGACCTGCCGCTGCTGGCTGGCAGCCTGCGCGACAACCTGACCCTGGGCGCGCGCTACATCAGCGATTCACGCATGCTCGAAGTCGCCGAACTGACTGGCGTCACCGAACTGGCCCGGCAACACCCGCAAGGCTTCGACCGACCGGTGGGCGAACGCGGGCAACTGCTATCTGGCGGCCAACGCCAGGCGGTGTTGCTGGCGCGTGCGTTACTGCTCGATCCGCCGATCATGCTGCTCGACGAACCCACCAGCGCCATGGACAACAGCAGCGAAGATGCGCTGCGGCAGAAACTGCATGGCTGGGTGCAAGGCAAAACCCTGCTGCTGGTCACCCACCGCACCTCAATGCTGAGCCTGGTGGACCGGTTGCTGGTGCTGGACAACGGCCGGGTCGTCGCTGACGGCCCGAAAGAAGCGGTCATCGAAGCGCTGCGCAAGGGCCGTGTCGGCTCGGCGGCGGTCTAGGAGTTACGCCATGCCTGCTTCTTCCGATAGCAACAAGCGCGGCTACTTCGACAGCTTCGGCAAAAGCGCCGAAGCCGAGTTCATGCCGGAAACCGCCGGCGCGGCGTTGCAGGATTCGCCGCGCAAATCGCGGATCACCGTGTGGCTGGCGGCAGCGCTGCTGATCGCCGCCCTGGTCTGGGCCAAATTCGCCGTGCTCGAAGAAGTCACCATGGGCGAAGGCAAAGCGATTCCGTCGAGCAAGGTCCAGGTGATCCAGAATCTCGAGGGCGGCATCGTCACCGAGATATTCGTTCGCGAGGGCCAGATGGTCGGCAAGGGCGACACCCTGCTGCGTCTGGATGACACGCGCTTTCGCTCGAACAAGGGCGAAAGCGAGGCCGACCGTTACGCGCTGACCGCACAGGTTGAACGGCTGTCAGCGGAGGCCGAGGGACGCCCCTTCAAACTCTCCGCTGAAGTCATCGCCAAGGCGCCGCAAGTCGCCGAGGACGAGCGCTCGCTGTACGAGCAACGCCAACGGCGCCTGGCCAGCGAACAGCGCACCCTCAGTGAACAACTGCGGCAGAAAACCCAGGAACTGGCGGAGTTTCGCTCCAAGCAAGGCCAGTTCAGCTCGAGCCTGGCGTTGTTGCAGCAAGAGATGAACATGTCCGAACCGCTGGTGAAAACCGGCGCCGTGTCACCAGTGGAAATCCTCCGGCTCAGGCGCAGCGCCGTGGAGATCCGTGGTTCGCTGAACGCCACCACGCTGGCGATTCCCCGCGCCGAATCGGCGATTGCCGAAATTCGCAGCAAGATCGACGAATCCGAGCAGACCTTCCGCTCCGAGGCCGCCAAAGAGCTGAATGAGAAACGCACCGACCTGTCGAAAATCACCGCCTCGAGCATCGCCATTGACGATCGCGTCAGCCGTACCACGGTGACGTCGCCGGTGCGTGGCGTGATCAAGCAGATGAAGGTCAACACCATCGGCGGCGTGGTCCAGCCGGGCAGCGACATGGTCGAAATCGTGCCGCTGGAAGACAACCTGCTGATCGAAGCCAAGGTCCGCCCGCAAGACGTCGCGTTCCTGCATCCGGGCCAGAAAGCCATGGTCAAGTTCAGTGCCTACGACTACACGATTTACGGCGGGCTGAGCGCCAAACTCGAGCTGATCGGCGCCGATACGATCACCGATGATAAGGGCAACAGCTTCTATCTGATTCAGGTGCGCACCGACAAGAATCACCTGGGCGGCGACGTGAAACCGCTGCTGATCATCCCGGGGATGGTGGCGACGGTGGACATCATTACCGGCGAGAAAAGCGTTTTGGATTACCTGCTCAAACCGGTGCTGAAAGCGCGGACCGAGGCGATGCGTGAGCGCTAGTGATCTTTGAATTGCGGTGATTGATCTGGCGCTTTCGCGAGCAGGCTCGCTCCCACAATTGGAATGCATTCCCCTGTGGGAGCGAGCCTGCTCGCGAAGAGGCCCGCACAGACAATGATCATCTGTCGCCATGGTTACGCTGAAAGGTCTCCTCCCCCATCGCCGCAATCTGCCCTTCGATCAGCGCTTCAAACGGTTTCAGTAACGGCGCAAACGTCGTCGGTGCTTCGAGGGTTTCCAGCGCCTGGACGATCGCCTCGATCGTCGATAGCGCTCCCGGCCCCGGCGCCTTGCGCAGGCGATAGCGCGACACGCCGCCCTCGGCCAGGGTCACCCGTGGCAGTGCTGCCAGCAGCGGGTTGAGGTGCAGCATCTTGCGCGCTTTGCGCCAGGTGCCGTCCGGGACGACCAGCAACATTGGCTGATCATTTGGCGCGTAAACCTGCAACGACTGCGCATCGTCAGCCGGGAACAGCAAGCGCGCCTGATAACCCGGCTGGTTCAACAGTTTCGGCAAATCTTCGAATACCTCGCCGACAATCAGCTCGGCATTGCTCAGTCCCAGCGCCGCCAGCCGCGCGGTATTGAGCGCGTGACTGACCTCGCTCGGATGCTGCAGCAGCAACACCCGGGTGCGGCTATCGAGGTGCGGAATCAATGGGCACAGGCAATGGGTCTGGGGGCGCAGGCAGCGCGGGCATTGTGGTCGGGACATTTTTTTCTCAAGCCTGATTGAGCTGCGCTTTGAGCAAATCGCGGAAGGTCTGGATCAGCGGCTCGCGGCTGCGGCCCCTGCGCATGATCATCGAAAACGGCGCCTGATAACCGAAGGTCGCTGGCAGCAGAACGCGCAGATCACCCTTGTCGGCCCAGGCCTGCGCGTAGTGCTCCGGCAGATAACCGATGTAGGCGCCGGAGAGCACCAGAATCAGCTGCGCTTCCATACTTTCCACGGTCGCGGCACTGTGTTTGAAACCGTGGCGGGCCAGTTCCGCCTGACTCCAGTAACCGCGCCCGACCATCCGTTGCTGGGTGATGACCTGCTCGGGGATGCGCCGCTCGTTGAACAACGGGTGACGACTGCTGCAATACAGCCAGTGCTGCTCGCGGTACAGCGGCATGTAGACCAGACCGCTCATGCGCGTGGAAAACGCACCGATGGCCAGATCGAGGCGATTGTCCTGCACGCCGAGCTGCAATTCGTAAGGGCTCATCACCGACAGGTGCAGATGCACCGCCGGGTGTTCCTGACTGTAGGCGCCGATGGCTTCGGCAAACGGCAGGGCCTTGTCGCTGACCGTGGAATCGATCACGCCAAGGTTGAGCGTGCCGCGCAGTTCGCCCTTCAGCGCGGCGGCGTATTGCTCGAACCCTTCAAGCTCGGCGAGCAGGCGCAGGGTTTCCTGATGGAACAGCTCGCCCTTGCTGGTCAGGCTGAAGCCACCGCGCCCGCGATGGCACAGCACCAGACCGAGCGCGGCTTCGAGCTGGCTCATATAAGTGCTGATCGCCGAGGTCGACAGGTTGAGTTCCTGCTGCGCGTTGGCAAAACCCTGATGGCGCACGACGCTGACGAAGATGCGCAGGAGTTTCAGGTCGGGTAAAGCGTTGGCCATGTCTACTCCGGGCTTTGCAACTGTGTGTATGTGGGAAAAGCCCCTCACCCCAGCCCTCTCCCCGAGGGAGAGGGAGCCGATCTCCATGGCTTTCAAATCCTGAGTTCGACTCGATTTTTCAGGTCGATGCAGATTCCGCCAACAACTCGGTCGGCCCCCTCTCCCTCTGGGAGAGGGATGGGGTGAGGGCAACAATCTTCAGCCCTACACTTCATTCGAACCCACCAAAGTCTAATCCCACCTCTCCCATTAGTTTAGAAAAATCTGAACTAAGTTTTTGCCCGTAGCGATTCTTCCCCGTCACTACATTTCGCATGATCGGCCCCACAGCGGCGTCCGAACCTGTGCTCAACGGCGCGCCGGCATAAATAAAACAAAGACGATGAGGCCCTACCCGTGGACAAGATTCTTCACCAACCACTGGGCGGCAACGAAATGCCGCGCTTCGGCGGCATCGCCACCATGCTCCGACTTCCCCATGTACCGACCGCTGCCGGCCTCGACGCTGCCTTTGTGGGCGTGCCGCTGGACATCGGCACTTCGCTGCGCCCCGGCACCCGCTTCGGGCCGCGCGACATCCGCACCGAATCGGTGATGATCCGCCCGTACAACATGGCCACCGGTGCCGCGCCATTCGACTCGCTGTCGGTGGCCGACATCGGTGACGTGGCGATCAACACCTTCAACCTGCTCGACGCCGTGCGCATCATCGAAGAAGCCTACGACAACATCCTCGAGCACAACGTCATCCCGATGACCCTGGGTGGCGACCACACCATCACCCTGCCGATCCTGCGTGCGATTCATAAAAAGCACGGCAAGGTTGGCCTGGTACACATCGATGCCCACGCTGACGTCAACGATCACATGTTCGGCGAGAAGATCGCCCATGGCACCACGTTCCGTCGTGCCGTCGAAGAAGGTCTGCTCGATTGCGATCGCGTGGTGCAGATCGGTTTGCGTGCCCAGGGTTACACCGCTGACGACTTCAACTGGAGCCGCGATCAGGGCTTCCGCGTCGTTCAAGCCGAAGAGTGCTGGCACAAGTCGCTGGCGCCGTTGATGGCGGAAGTGCGCGAGAAGGTCGGTGGCGGTCCGGTGTATCTGAGTTTCGACATCGACGGCATCGACCCGGCCTGGGCGCCCGGCACCGGCACCCCGGAAATCGGCGGCCTGACCACCATTCAGGCGATTGAAATCGTCCGTGGCTGCCAGGGCCTCGACCTGATTGGCTGTGATCTGGTAGAAGTCTCGCCCGCTTACGACACCACCGGCAACACCTCGCTGCTGGCCGCCAACCTGCTGTACGAAATGCTCTGCGTACTGCCTGGCGTGGTTCATCGCTGAGGGTCGGTCATGCACGCACGTGATCAGGTTTTGCACGCGGCCGCCGAGTTGGTCGCCGCGTTTGCGCGTAACGATCGCGAAGCTTACTTCGGGGCGTTCAGCGCCGATGCCAGCTTCGTCTTCTACACCCTCGACCAGCCATTGCTGTCGCGCGATGCCTATCAGGCGTTGTGGGACCGCTGGCGTGCCGAGGATGGTTTCGAGGTGCTGTCGTGCACCTCGAGCAACGCCTTTGTCAGCCTGCAGGGTGACGTGGCGGTTTTCATCCATGACGTGGCCACCGAGCTGCGCATGCAAGGGGAGCAACATTTCAGCCAGGAGCGCGAGACGATTGTTTTCAGAAGACAAGCGTCGAGCGTAGAACAACAAGGCCTATGGCTGGCCTGTCACGAACATTTGTCCGCAATGCCGGAAGGGCTGCCACCCCCTTAGCCAATGGTGACGCTCACGCACGATGAGCGCGCCTGATGATCGGAGCAGATCATGAATAACAACAACAACGAAAAAAGCCTTAGCAGCATCGAAACAAACGGGGTCGAACAGATCCCGGATCATGAGCGCGACGCCCGACCCAGCGACCTGTTTCGCTTGATCTTCGGCGGCGCCAATACGTTTGCCACCGCTGTGCTCGGCAGTTTCCCGGTGCTCTTCGGCCTGTCGTTTCAGGCGGGTGTCTGGGCGATTGTCCTGGGTGTGGTGGTCGGTGCGCTGATCCTCGCACCGATGGGCCTGTTCGGCCCGCTCAACGGTACCAATAACGCCGTGTCTTCCGGTGCGCACTTCGGCGTGCACGGGCGGATTGTCGGGTCATTCCTATCGTTGCTGACGGCAATCGCGTTCTTCTCGCTGTCAGTGTGGAGCTCAGGTGACGCGCTGGTCGGCGGCGCCAAACGCCTCGTCGATTTGCCGGAAACCGACCTGACCCTGGGCCTGGCCTACGGTCTGTTCGCGCTGCTGGTGCTGACCGTGTGCATCTACGGTTTCCGCATCATGCTGTGGGTCAACCGCATCGCGGTGTGGGCCGCGAGCCTGTTGTTCCTGCTCGGCATCTTCGCCTTCGCCCCTGCTTTCGACAGCCAGTACGCCGGCAGCGTGGCACTGGGTCAGGCCGGGTTCTGGGCGGCATTCATCGGCGCGGCGCTGGTGGCGATGAGTAACCCGATTTCCTTCGGTGCGTTCCTCGGCGACTGGTCGCGCTACATCCCGCGTGAGACGCCGAAGGGCCGGATCATGCTGGCGGTGATCGCCGCGCAACTGGCGACGTTGATCCCATTCCTGTTCGGCCTTGCCACCGCCACCATCGTCGCGATCAAGGCGCCGGACTACATCGCCGCGAACAACTATGTCGGCGGCTTGCTGGCCGTGTCGCCGAGCTGGTTCTTCCTGCCGGTGTGCCTGATTGCGGTGATTGGCGGCATGTCCACCGGCACCACGTCGCTGTATGGCACCGGGCTGGACATGTCGAGCGTGTTCCCGCGCGTGCTCTCCAGGGTCAAGGCGACCTTGCTGATCGGCGTGCTGTCGATCGCCTTCATCTTCATCGGCCGGTTTGCGGCGAACCTGGTGCAAAGCGTGTCGACCTTCGCCGTGCTGATCATCACCTGCACCACCCCATGGATGGTGATCATGATCATCGGCCTGCTGGTACGGCGCGGCTTCTACTGCCCGGATGACCTGCAAGTGTTCACCCGCGGTGAACAGGGCGGACGCTACTGGTTCAACCACGGCTGGAACTGGCGCGGTCTGGGGGCGTGGATTCCGAGTGCGCTGGTCGGCCTGTGCTTCGTCAACCTGCCGGGGCAGTTCGTCGGCCCGCTGGGCGAACTGGCCGGTGGCATCGACATCAGTTTGCCGGTGACATTGGGCCTGGCGTCGGTGGTGTATCTGACGCTGCTGCGCCTGTTCCCCGAACCTAGGGAAGTGTTTGGGCCAAAGGATGTGCGCAGCGAAGCCGCCATAAAACCCGAACTACGTCACGCCGCCTGACACGAATCCCCTGTGGGAGCGAGCCTGCTCGCGAAGACTTCGGCACATCCAACATTGGTGTGACTGACAGACCGCCTTCGCGAGCAGGCTCGCTCCCACAGGAAGCCTTGCAGACCCCATTTGCTTGACCATAAAAAAGACAATCGGAGACACGCCATCATGGCTTTGGATTTATTCGTCGTACTCATTTATGCCGCTGCGATGCTGATTCTCGGCTACTACGGCATGCGCAAGGCCAAGACCCACGAAGACTATCTGGTTGCCGGGCGTAACCTGGGGCCGTCGCTGTACATGGGCACCATGGCAGCAACCGTACTCGGCGGCGCGTCCACCGTCGGCACGGTCCGTCTGGGCTACGTGCATGGCATTTCCGGTTTCTGGCTGTGCGCGGCACTGGGCTGCGGCATCGTCGCGCTGAACCTGTTCCTCGCCAAACCCTTGCTGAAACTCAAGGTATTCACCGTCACCCAGGTCCTGGAGAAGCGCTACAACCCGATGGCGCGCACCGCCAGTGCGACGATCATGCTCGCTTACGCGCTGATGATCGGCGTGACCTCGATTCTGGCGATCGGCACCGTGCTGCAAGTGTTGTTCGGTCTGCCCTTCTGGATTTCCGTACTGCTGGGCGGCGGTATCGTGGTGATTTACTCAACAATTGGCGGCATGTGGTCGCTGACCTTGACGGACATCGTCCAGTTCGGCATCCAGACGGTGGGCCTGATGTTCCTGCTGCTGCCGATCTGCCTGTACCGCGTAGGCGGCTGGGATCAACTGGTCGCGCAACTGCCGGCGGCCAGCTTCAACTTCACCAGCATCGGCTGGGACACGATCATTACCTACTTCATGATCTACTTCTTCGGCATCCTGATCGGCCAGGACATCTGGCAGCGGGTGTTCACCGCCAAAAGCGAAAAGGTCGCCAAGTACGCCGGCACCTCGGCCGGGATCTACTGCATCATTTACGGTCTGGTCTGCGCCTTGATCGGCATGGCTGCGCATGTGCTGATTCCGGATCTGGACAACGTCAACAACGCGTTCGCCGCCATCGTCAAAGTCTCGCTGCCCGACGGCATCCGTGGCCTGGTGATCGCTGCCGCACTGGCGGCGATGATGTCCACCGCCAGCGCCGGCCTGCTCGCCGCGTCCACCACCCTGACCGAAGACCTGCTGCCGAAACTGCGCGGTGGCAAACAGTCCAATGTCGCGGTCAGCCGTCTGTTTACTCTGCTGACGGGGATCGCGGTGTTGGGCATTGCTCTGGTCGTCAATGACGTGATCAGCGCGTTGACCTTGGCTTACAACCTCTTGGTCGGTGGCATGCTGATTCCGCTGATGGGCGCGATTTTCTGGAAGCGTGCGACTACTGCCGGGGCGATCAGCGCCATGACGCTGGGCTTTGTCACTGCGCTGGTGTTCATGGTCAAGGACGGCATGGACGCGAACACGCCGATCTATTACAGCCTGGGTGTCAGCCTGGTGAGCTTCGTACTGGTGAGCCTGTTCTCGCCGCGCCCGGCGACCGTGGCCACTGCGGTGTGAATCGACTGTAACGAGGTGATGTTTTCTTCAGCGGGTGTGGCGTCGGTAGCCACACCCGTTTTTTTCGCTTGGCGAAAAGCAAAAGATCGCAGCCTTCGGCAGCTCCTACCATTTGTAGAAACTGCCGACGGCTGCGATCCTGAAATCTCTGATCGGAGGTATTAACGGCGACGTGGCTGGCGCCGACGCTGTTCGTCGTCCGTGCGAATCGGTACCGGTTGCAGAGGCGGTTCGATCAAACCGAGGGCAACTCCCAAATCGTGCAGCCAGTTCTGGATTTTCTCTTTCATCGTCATGCCCCCTTCAGGGTGGTGCTGAGCGGCCGGAATTCTGAGGCCGCTTCGCACTGATAATAGTCCGAAGTCCTACGCAATGCTCGGCCAAATCCGCAATGATCTGTTACTGAATTGAACAGAATCTGTTGCGATTGGTTCACGCGGTTTCCCGCACTTCATGCAAAGCCACGGGATAGACCGCTTGCTGCACGTCGATCCAGGCATTCAGGTTGGCCCCGGCCATACCCTTGCGCCACATGAGCCACGTTGTCGCACCCGCGAACGGCTCGGCCAACGGATGCACGGCGACGCTTTCGCGACCCGGCAGGCTGGCCAACATCGACTCGGCCATCAACGCCACACCGCTGCCGGCAATCACACAGGCGAGCATGCCCTGATACGACTCGATCTCCATCGGCCGGCCCATTGCTGCATGGTAGTGAGAGAACCATGCCTCCAGGCGCATGCGATATGAACAACCCTGGCGAAAAGTGAACACCGAGCGCCCTTCCACGTCCCGCGCGGTGCGTACCGGTGGATGGTCGATTTCGGTGATCAGCACCAGGCGTTCCTCGCACAGCGGCACGCCATCGAGCCCGGCCAGTTGCAGCGGTCCGTCGACCAATGCCGCGTCGAGGCGGCCGGTGAGCAAACCTTCGAGCAGTTCGCCGGTCGGCGCCGATTGCACCTGCAAATTCACCGTCGGGTATTGCTTGTGATAACGCGCCAGCAGCGCCGGCAGATGGATCGCCGCCGTGCTGTACATGGTGCCCAGCACGAAATCCCCGGCCGGTTGCCCGCCCATCACCGCCGCACTGGCCTGATCGCGCAGAGCGAAGAGTTTGCCGGTGTAGTCGAGCAGCACCTTGCCCGCCGGCGACAACTGCAAACGCTGCCGTTCGCGCACGAACAATTCGACACCCAGCTGCTCCTCGAGCTGTTTCAGGCGCGTCGACAGATTCGACGGCACACGATGCAAGCGCTCGGCGGCGCGGGTGATCGAGCCTTCCTCGGCGACCGCCTGAAATATCCGCAGCTGGCTGAATTCCACAATCTTCTCCTGAACAGAACAAGTTACTCACTATTATTCAATTTTAAAGAAAGTCAATCGATCCTAGCCTGACGGTCATTGCTGCCTTGAAGGAAGCCCGACCATGTCGCCGCTGATACGTTTATCCGCCTGTTTCGTTGCCCTGATGATGGCCATGGGCATTGGCCGTTTCGCCCTGACACCTCAGATGCCGCACCTGCTCAGCGAAGGGCAGATCGACCTCACCGCCGCCGGGCTGATCGCGGCGGCCAACTACTTCGGCTATCTGCTCGGTGCCGTGGATGCGATGTTCGCCCAGCGGCCGCAGCAGGTGCAGCGTCGCCTGCATGGCGGGCTATGGCTGTGCGTGCTGCTGACCCTGGCGTCGTTCTGGGCCAACGGTTTCTGGTCGCACTTGCTGTTGCGCTTTGGTACCGGAGTGGCGAGTGCCTGGGTGCTGGTGATGATTACTTCGCTCAGTCAACCGCTGGCGGCGGCAGCGGGTCGCCCGCGCTGGGGTGCTCTGGTTTTTGCCGGGCCGGGTCTGGGGATTTTTCTCACAGGCTTGCTGGCGCTGGTCTCACATCGATTGCAGCAGACATCGGCAACCCTGTGGCTGATTTACGCGGCGGCTGCGCTGCTGATGATGCTCGGCGTCTGGCGGTTGTTACCGCAGCCCACGGCGGCAGCGAGGCCAGCGACAATGCATGTGAAAACAGCGAATCGAGGCATTGGCCGACTGGCACTGGTGTATGCGCTGTACGGTATCGGCTACATCATTCCGGCGACGTTTTTGGCGCAAATGGCCAACGCGCAGTTTCATGGCCAGTGGCAGGCGGATCTGTTCTGGCCGTGCTTTGGCCTCGGCGCGGCAATCGGTGTGTGGTTAGTGAGTCTGCGCCGACATGATCCCGAGACCACGCGGCACTGGCTGATGGCGACGTTGTGGCTGCAAGCGGCCGGAGTGTTCGCCTGTCTGCTGGGCAGCGGCCTCGGCCTGGCGTTGGGGGTGATCCTCTGCGGCACGCCGTTTCTGGCCTGCATGCAATTGGTCATGCAGCGCTCGCGAGAGCTGGCGCCCCACGCCACTCAGCGCAACGCCGGGATGCTCACGGCGTGCTTCGCCGTCGGCCAGCTGAGCGGCCCGCTGCTGGCGGCGCTGAGCAGCCATTTCAGCGGCGGTTTGCAGCCGGCGCTGCTGATCGCCGGTGCCGGCCTGTTGCTGGCCGGCGCGCTGGCGATGCAGGCCAAGGCTACTGGCCCAGCGCCTTGCGCAAACGCCGACGCAGCCACTGCTCGGCGCTGACGAAAGTGATGCCGAGCAACACCAGCACGGCGCCGATGACGAAGTTCAGGCTCAACTGTTCGCCGAGCAGCAGCACGCCGAAGGTCACGCCGAACAACGGCGTCATGAACGAAAACACCGCAAGGTTGGCCGCCAGATAACGGCGCAACAGCCAGAACCACACCAGGTAACTGAAGAACGACACCACCAGGCCCTGGAACAGCACACTGGCCACCGCCACGGTAGTCAGGCTGACGTGGGTGATCTGGCCGCTGAACAACGCGATCAACAGCAGACCGATGAAACCGACCATCAGCTGATAAAACAGGGTCAATGTCACCGGCGCTTCCGACAGTCGCGAGGCGCGCACCACCACGGTGGTCGCGCCCCAACAGGCGCCGGCCAATACGCCGAAGGCATCGCCCAGCAGCATGCGCCGATCAAGGTTGTCCCACGACACACCGCCGGCGAAGGCAATCGCGATGCCGATGAACGCCAGCAGAATCCCCAGCCATTGCAACGGGCGCAAACGCTCGCTGGCCAGCAGGAAATGCACGCCGAGTGCGGTGAAGATCGGCGCGGTATAGAGGAACACCGACATATGCGCGGCGGTGGTCAGTTGCAGGCCTTCGGCGATGAACAGGAATTCCAGACCAAACAGCGCACCGGCCAGCAAACCGCCGCGCCAGGTGCTGCCGACCTGATCCCAACCGCCCTTCCAGCAGATCAGCAAACCGACCAACAAAGCCGAGATTCCTGAACGCCCTGCCGCTTGCATGACCGGCGCGATGTCAGTCGCCGCCCATTTGATCAGGACTTGCTGCACACCCCAGATCAGGCACAGGCCGATCATCACTTGCAGGGCAAAACCGTCGGCATTGCGCCGCTCGGCACTCACCGCAACACCTCGAACACACACAACATGGCAGGCCATCCAATGGTCAGAAAACAGTGTCGGGGATTATCAATCAGATGCGCGGAAAAAGCCGTCTGGAAAAGACCTTTATTTGGTCAGTGGCGTCAGCGCTGAATGGTTGACGGCTGCGCCGTCATTCGCGGGCAAGCCCGCTCCCACAGAGGGTTCGGTGAACATGTGGGAGCGAGCCTGCTCGCGAAGAGGCAGCATTGCCAACACAACTGCCGGATCAACTCAGGCAAACCGCTTCGCCACCAGATAACCCACCGTGCAGGCAACCGCCGTCGCCACTGTCCCCCACGCCCAGTCCATCAAACTCACCTGCACCGACCAGTCGCGCAATGTCGCCCAATTGGTCAGGTCATAAGTGCCGTACGCCACCAGCCCCAACAGCGCACCCAGCTTCGCCGCTCGCTGCCAGCTCAGCGCCGGCAAGACCACGAATACCACGCAGCCAATAACGTACAGGCAATAAAAAACCGCTGCGGGCAACAGCAGCGGTTTATCCAGCATCAGCGAACCGAGAAGTTCGCGATAGGTCGGCGCCATCAGCAGCCCGAGCCAGATGCCATCGAGCAGCAGAAACGTCAGTAGCGTCGAGACGTATGCGATCAGCGCCTTTTTCATTGGCTCACCCCTTTAGATGTGGGAGCCGCCGACTTTCAAGATCAAGATCAAAAGATCGCAGCCTTCGGCAGCTTCTACATGGGCCTGCGGTGAGTCAGGTTAGTTCAATGCGATCGGCGTGAATGACGATCTTGCCTTCCTTGTACAGCGAGCCGATGGCTTTCTTGAAGTTGCCCTTGCTGACGCCGAACAGGCTGCTGATCAACGCCGGATCACTCTTGTCACTGACCGCCAGGGTGCCGTCGTTTTCGCGCAACTTGCCGAGGATCTTCGAACTCAGGCTGCTCGCCGCTTCCTGGCCAACCGGTTGCAGGCTCAGGCTGATCTTGCCGTCGGCGCGCACTTCCTTGATGAAGCCTTTCTCGCGCATGCCCGAACGCATGAACTTGAAGATCTCGTTCTTGTGGATCAGGCCCCAGTGCTTGTTGTTGATGATCGCCTTGAAGCCCATGTCGGTGGCTTCGGCTACCAACAGATCAACTTCCTGGCCCGGGCTGTAGGTGGCCGGGGTCTTGTCCAGGTAACGATCGAGGCGCGCGGTGGCGGTGATGCGGCGCGTGTGTTTGTCGAGGTAGACGTGCACCACGCAGTATTCGCCAGCGGTCATCTGGCGCTTTTCTTCCGAGTACGGCAGCAACAGATCCTTCGGCAAGCCCCAGTCGAGGAACACGCCGATGCTGTTGACTTCAACCACTTTCAGGCTGGCAAACTCGCCGACCTGAACTTTGGGTTTTTCCGTGGTGGCGAGAAGTTTGTCTTCGCTGTCCAGATAGATGAATACGTTGAGCCAGTCTTCATCTTCGCTGGGAATATCTTTGGGGATATAACGGTTGGGCAAAAGAATTTCGCCGTCGGCACCGCCGTCCAGATATAAACCGAAGTTAGTGTGTTTAACCACTTGCAAACTGTTGTAACGCCCGACTAAAGCCATTTCCGAAACCCTCAATACGTGGGCGGCATTCTACCCGTTTTTGCCGCAAACGTCGGGCGACAGATCCTCGCAGCGGAAAATCTGCGTCAACCTGTTGATTTTGCTTGATCACTGCCCGGTGAGGTGCCGCTCGTCAGTCCGGCCGGGCGGCTTACGGCTGCGCACAATTGCCTCACGCCGATTCGATGTTCTTATTTAAAACAGGGAGTTAGCTAAAAATTAACAGTGTCGATCAGGCAATAATGCAGCGCTGGGCTTGGTTATTCCGGGGGATATTTACCAAGCTATTGTCAAGTTATTCCTGTACGATGCCTGGCCGAGTTACTTTTCTAAAGGTTAATGGCCGCCATGCGTGTAAAAGCATCCACCAGCAAAGCAAAGCCAGCTCCAGCCGTTGAAACCAGCGAATCGATCAACGATCAGATCGCAGCATTCCTCAAGTCCGGCGGCGAGATCCAGCAAATTGCCAAAGGCGTCAGTGGCCAGACATTCGGCCCGTCCAAGCAGATCAGCCTGGGCAAGAAGTAACACCGGTTTTACCCCGTCCAGAGGCGCTTTGAGCTTCGAAGCGCCTGGACTGGCACCGCGCAATACCCCTTCGCTTTAAACAATAATCCTCAAAAATCGACGAACGGCCATCAATGCCGGTTATTCGCCGGTATCCTTGCACGCGTCTAGATCAAGCGTTTCAGCAGGCCTTCGCCCTGCGCTCGCGGTTCATGGAGTGACGCATGCGCCCATTTTCCTGTTTATTGTTCGTCAGCCTGCTGTCCGGCGCGACCGCGCACGCGCAGGTTTTTCAGGGTGAACTGGGCGACTTCGATCTCAAGCTCGGCACCACGCCCAGCCGCAGCATGGCCCAGGGCCTGGTCAAGCCGGCGGCGGTCGGCTCGTTCCACGGTGGCCTTGATCTGAGCCACGACAGCGGCGTGTATGTCGGTCAGTACGCGCCGAGCATGGGCATCAGCCCGGGCAAGAACCTCGAGATCGATTCCTACGTCGGCTTCAAGCAGCCGTTCGATCAGGTGCTCGGCTATGAAGTCGGGATGATCCATTACAGCTATCCCCGCGTGGACACCCTCGACAGCCAGGAGCTGTTTGGTGGCCTGACTCTGCTCGGCAGTCGCTTCGGCATTGCCCTGAGCAACGACCCGGATAAACAGAACAACACCTTGTTTGCCGACCTCACTGGCAATCAGCCGTTCGGCATCGGCGTGAGCATGAAATACACCATGCACCAATTGAACACACCGGTGGCGGTGGACGGCGGTTACATCAGCAGTTTCAGCGATTGGTCGGTGAAGCTGTCGCGACCATTCATGGGTGTCGATCTCGATCTGATCTACAGCAATTCCAGCCTCAGCGGCAGCGATTGCTCGGCCTATTCCGGGCACAACAGCGAGTGCGACGGCCTCGTCACCCTCAAGGCTGTACGCACGTTCTATTGATCGGCTGAACTGCCGCGCGCATCCTGCATCACATAAGAATCAGATTTCCGACGCCAGGCTCTCGCAAGGATTTGCCCATGTCTCGCTGGTTCAAACAGATTGCCGCCCTGCTCATCTTCACTCTCGCCCTCGGCGCTTGCAGCCGCGTGGGCCTTGCCTACCGCAACCTCGACGTGATTATTCCATGGTCGCTAAGTGACTACGTGGACATGAACGGCGAGCAGAAAGACTGGTTCAACGACCGGCTCAAAGAACACCTGAGCTGGCACTGCACCACGCAGTTACCGGGTTACCTCGACTGGCTGGACCGATTGCAGGCCATGGTCGAGAGCAATCAGGTCAGCGACGCCGCCCTGCAGGAGCGCACCGCCGAAGCCAAGCAGGCCATTGCCGAAACCGCCCGGGAAATCACCCCTTCGGCCATCGAGTTGCTACAAGGTCTGGACGATAGACAGGTGGCAGAAATGAACGACGCGTTTGCCAAGGATTTGCGCAAACGTCAGCAGGAATACGTGAAACCGCCGTTGGCCCAACAGATCAAGGAACGCGGCGAGCGCATGGAAAAACGCCTGAACGATTGGCTAGGACCGCTCAGTGATTCACAGAAACAACGCGTCGTGGCCTGGACCAATGCCTTGGGCGACCAGAACACCCAATGGATCGCCAACCGCGCGCACTGGCAGCAACAGTTCAGTGCCGCCGTTGCGCAACGCCAAAGCCCCGAATTCCCACAACGCATCGAGACGCTTCTGGTCAACCGCGAGCGCTTATGGACAGCAGATTACCGCAAGGCCTACGCCAACACTGAAGCCCAGGCACGCTCGCTGTTTGTCGATCTGATGGCGCAGAGCACACCGCAACAGCGTGAGCGCTTGTTGAAGAAAATCGAGAGAGTGCGCAAGGACTTCAATGACCTGAAATGCCTGAAGGCCGCTCAGAAACCTTGAGATTACTGAAATCCAATGTGGGAGCGAGCCTGCTCGCGAAAGCGGTGTATCAGACAGTTCAATGTCACTGACAAACCGTATTCGCGAGCAGGCTCGCTCCCACAGGGAGATTTCGCTGGCTCAGGCGATTTGAGCCTTTGAAGCGACTTCATCAAATGTCACCTCATCCAGCGCATCCTCCTGCTCATCCAGCACCTGACGCGGGTGGTCGTTGCCGGGGATGCTGCTGTCGATCAGGCTCAGCAGGCTGGAGCCGCGCTGCGTCAGAATGAAATTGTTGCCGGTACTGCCTTCATGATCCGGACGCGGCTCGATATAACCACGGTCAAGCAGCAGACTTTCATACTCACAGGCCAGCGTTTTCAAATGGTCGAGATTCTCGATCGGCTCGCCGGCGCTGGCTTTCTCGGCCGCGTAGGCTTCGGCATAAGCGCGGGGAGCGAAGCTCTGTCCAGCGCTGTTCTGCACTTCATGCAGCAAACGTTCAATCAAATCCCAGTTATAAGTTGTCATCCTGGTTCAACCTCCGGTGCGGGTGATTTGTGCCGCTTTCAAAGGTTGTGACCCAAGCGCTGCGCAGCCGTTCAGCCGCATATCTTCGCGGCGACCGACCGGCGGTCTGTCGATTCTCTCGCTGGTTAAACGACTAGTCTGAAACAGCCGGTTCAACCCGCAGGAGACATGGTCATGAACGTTGCAAACCATCCGGTGGTATCACGCGAAGAATGGCTCGCTGCCCGCCAGCAGCATCTGGCCCACGAAAAAGCCTTCACCCGGGAACGCGATCGCCTCAGCGCCGAGCGCCGCGCCCTGCCGTGGGTGAAAGTCGACAAGGACTATCATTTTCAAGGGCCGAACGGCGAGCTCAAGCTCAACGACCTGTTTGGCAACAACAGCCAGTTGATCATCTACCATTTCATGTTTGCCAAAGGCTGGGAGCAGGGCTGCCAGGGCTGCTCGTTCCTCAGTGACCACATTGATGGCGCCAACCAGCACCTGGCCCATCACGACGTCGCGGTGGTTGCAGTTTCCCATGCGCCGTTCAACGAGTTTCAGGATTTCAAAAAGCGGATGGGCTGGAAGTTCGACTGGGTTTCGTCAGAAGGTTGCGATTTCAATTACGACTTCGGCGTCTGCGCCCGGGCTGAAGACGTCGCCGGGGGCAAGGCTACCTACAATTACGAAAAAACCGACAGCGCCGAGGAAGAAATGCCGGGGCTGAGCGTGTTTTATCGCAATGACGAAGGCGAGATTTTTCACACCTATTCAACGTACGCACGCGGTCTGGACATGCTGGTCGGCGCTTACCACTACCTTGATCTGACGCCCAAGGGCAGGAATGAAGACGAGATCATGGAATGGGTGCGACATCATGATCGGTATGACGGTGCGACGATGTCAGGCTGCTGCCATGCCGATTGAGCGCAACCGTGTCTCCACAGTTTCTGAACTTTTGCCACGCTTCAGCCCTCAACCGGTTAACCCGCCTTAACCGGAACTGAGGCCTGCCCATGAAAATCCTGATCAAGCTCTCCCTCGCCGCCACTCTCGCCTGCGCCCTGCCCGTCTGGGCTTGCACGCCGGAAGAGGCGACGATCAAACGCGAACAACTGGCCAAGGAAGTCTCAAAGCTCACCGAGCAGAATCCGGAAAAAGCCAAGGAGATTAACGCCGAGCTGCAAAAAATGGATCTGGGCACGGCCAGCGCCGATCTGCCGGACAAGTGCCAGTTGATCGATCAGCGTTTGAAGGAACTGGGATCGGCGGAGAAAAAAGCCGACAGTTGAGGACGAAAAAAAAACCGGACATTGTCCGGTTTTTTTATGCGCGTTCTAAAGCTTACTCAGCCGCAGGTTCTGCTGGCTTGCGACGCTTGAGCGGGGCCATGCCGTCGCTGCTCACCAGAGAATCCGGCTTTGGACGGTTGACGCTCTTGCGCTTGGTCGGCGTCTTGGCGGCGGTTTTCTTCTTGTCGCCCTTGGCGTCGGTCTTTTTCTTTTTCACGCCGACGGCTTTGCCTGAGGCCTTGACCTTTTTCGGCCCGCCGTAGGTGCCTTTGACTTCCTTGATGGTGCGGCGCTCGAAGCTTTGCTTCAGGTAGCGCTCGATGCTCGACATCAGGTTCCAGTCGCCGTGGCAGATCAGCGAGATCGCCAGACCATCGTTGCCGGCGCGGCCGGTACGACCGATGCGGTGCACGTACTCGTCGCCGCTGCGTGGCATGTCGAAGTTGATCACCAGGTCCAGACCGTCGACGTCCAGACCGCGGGCCGCAACGTCAGTCGCGACGAGGATCTTTACGCCGCCCTGTTTCAGTCGATCGATCGCCAGTTTGCGATCCTTCTGGTCTTTCTCGCCGTGCAGCACGAACGCCTTGTATTCCTGGGCCACGAGGCGGCCGTAGATGCGGTCGGCCATGGCGCGAGTGTTGGTGAAGACGATGGCCTTCTGGTAGGTCTCGTTGGCCAGCAGCCAGTTCACAATCTGCTCTTTGTGCTGATTGTGGTCGGCGGTGATGATTTGCTGACGAGTCGTCGAGTTGAGCTGGCTGACCGCGTTGAGCTGCAGGTGCTCCGGGTTGTTCAGGACCTTGGCGATCATTTCGCGCAGACCGGAACCGCCGGTGGTCGCGGAGAACAGCATGGTCTGCTGACGGTTCGGGCACTCATCGACCAGACGCTGCACGTCTTCGGCGAAACCCATGTCGAGCATGCGGTCGGCTTCGTCGAGCACCAGCACTTCGACTTCTTTCAGGTCGAGGTTGCCGGCGTTGAGCTGCTCGATCATCCGCCCCGGGGTGCCGATGAGGATGTCTGGCACTTTGCGCAGCATGGCGGCCTGGACTTTGAAGTCTTCGCCGCCAGTGATCAGGCCGGACTTGATGAAGGTGAACTGCGAGAAGCGTTCGACTTCCTTCAAAGTCTGCTGGGCCAGCTCACGGGTTGGCAGCAGGATCAGCGTCTTGATGCTGACGCGGATCTTCGCCGGGCCGATCAGGCGATTGAGGATCGGCAGGACGAAAGCGGCGGTTTTGCCGCTACCGGTTTGCGCCGTCACCCGCAGATCACGCCCCTGGAGCGCCAGCGGGATGGCCGCGGCTTGCACTGGCGTTGGCTCGACAAATTTCAGCTCGGCCACGGCTTTGAGCAGGCGTTCGTGCAGGGCGAATTGGGAAAACACGGGTGCTACCTCGAAGATATGCAAAAAAACAGCTGCATAGGTTACCGGTTTCGAGCGCTCAGGCCGAGTTTCTTTGTGCAAACGCCGACAATCAGTGGTTTTTTTGTTGCCCGATTTGTCACTCGCTGCAATACACAGCGTCTTAAATGCTCTAATCGGCCCTCGCGTCTTACAGAAGAAATGTTTTGCTTATGGATATCAAACAGCTCTGGCTCAAAGCCCAAGGCCTCTGGGGCACGCTCGAAGAGCACCCACTTCTGCAATCGGGACTGGCGCTGCTGGTGTTGCTGGTCATTGCGCTGGTGCTCGGACGGGTGGCGCGTTACCTGATCCTGCACGCCAGCCGCATGCTCGGCCGCCAACCGGCGCTGCACTGGATCAACGACTTTCGCCACAACAAGGTGTTTCAACGACTGGCGCAGATGACGCCGTCGCTGGTGATCCAGTTCGGCCTGCATCTGGTGCCGGAGCTGAGCAAAACCGCGATGAATTTCCTCGGCAACGTCGCGCTGGCCTTCACCATTTTGTTCCTGCTGCTGGCGGTCAGCGCCCTGCTCAACGCCCTGCTCGACATCTACGCGCGCACCGAGCATGCGCGTACACGCTCGATCAAAGGCTACGTGCAACTGGCGAAAATGGTTTTGTACGTGTTCGGCGCGATCATCATCGTCGCCACCCTGATCGACCGTTCACCGCTGTTGCTGCTGTCGGGTCTGGGTGCGATGTCGGCGGTGATTCTGTTGGTCTACAAGGACACGCTGCTGTCGTTCGTTGCCAGCGTGCAACTGACCAGCAACGACATGCTGCGGGTCGGCGACTGGATCGAGATGCCGCAAGTCGGCGCCGATGGCGACGTGGTCGACATCACCCTGCACACGGTCAAGGTGCAGAACTTCGACAAGACGATCGTCTCGATCCCGACCTGGCGGCTGATGTCCGAGTCATTCAAGAACTGGCGCGGCATGCAGCAGTCCGGCGGTCGGCGGATCAAACGCAGCCTGTTCATCGATGCCAGCGGCGTGCGCTTCATCCGCGACGACGAGGAAGAAAAGCTTTCGCAGGTGCACCTGCTGACCGACTACATGGGCCGCAAGAAAGCCGAGCTCAAGGCCTGGAATGAGGCCCAGGGCAATGTCGCGGCGATGTCGGCCAACCGCCGCCGCATGACCAATATCGGCACCTTCCGCGCCTATGCGCTGGCGTATCTGAAGAGTCATCCGGAAATTCAGCCGAACATGACCTGCATGGTCCGGCAGATGCAAACCACCGCGCAGGGCATTCCGCTGGAAATCTACTGCTTCACCCGCACCACGGTGTGGGCCGATTACGAGCGGATTCAGGGGGATATTTTCGATTACCTGCTGGCGGTGTTGCCGGAGTTCGGGCTGAGTTTGTATCAGCAGCCGAGTGGTGGGGATTTGCGCGCCGGGTTGCTGCCGGCGGTCTTGGGCTCGGCGAGTATTCCCGAGCCGGAAAAACACCTGATGTAACCCAAAGATCAAATGTAGGAGCGAGCCTGCTCGCGAATGCAATGTGTCAGTCGACCCATACTTATCTGACCCAACGCCTTCGCGAGCAGGCTCGCTCCCACAGGGGTTATGCGGCGGCCGGGGATTTGCGGATGCCCAACCGACTGATCCACACCGCTGCCAGAATCACACCCCCGCCAAGGAACAACCGCCCCAGTTCCTCATGCTGATTCCAAATCAGCAGATTCAACAGCAACCCCACCGGCACGTGCAGGTTGTTCATCACCGCCAGTGTTCCGCCGTTGACCGTGCACGCGCCCTTGTTCCACCAGTACAGACCCAATGCAGTCGAGACCAGACCGAGAAACAGCAACACGCCCCATTGCAACGGCGCTTCCGGCAGAAAGTTCGACTTGCCGAACAACAGGAACGCTGGCAGCACAACCGCCAATGCACCGAGGTAGAAATAACCGAAACGGCGGTAATGCGGCAGGTCACTCGGATGCTTCGCCACCAGATGCTTGTACAGGACCTGCCCGGCGGCATAAGTGAAGTTGGCCAGTTGCAGCAGCAGGAAGCCCATGAAGAAGTCGGGACTGATGCTGTCGAAGCGAATCACCGCCGCACCCCCGACTGCTACCAGCGCAGCTATCAACGCCCACGGGTTGAAGCGGCGGTTCAGCGCGTCTTCGATCAACGTCACGTGCAGCGGCGTGAGAATGGTGAACAGCAACACCTCCGGCACCGTCAGCACGCGGAAGCTCAGGTACAGGCAGACGTAAGTCACCCCGAACTGCAACGCGCCGATGAGCAACATGCCACGCATGAACGCCGGCTCCACCGAACGCCAGCGCGTCAACGGAATAAACACCAGCCCGGCCAACACCACACGGACCAGCACCGCAAAGTAACTGTCGACATGCCCAGCCAGGTATTCGCCGATCAGACTGAAGGAAAACGCCTGGATCAGCGTGACAAAAAGTAGATAGCCCATGCTCGCCTCGAAAATCGAATGGCGGCGACGATAGCGGTTTTTCGGATGGGCTCCAACAGCAAACGGCGCCGGAATCAAAAGCCCCTCACCCTAGCCCTCTCCCGGAGGGAGAGGGGACTGACCGAGGTGGTTGGGCAAGCTACGCCGACATGAAATACCGCATCGAATCCAAAGAAGCCAAAAACCGGCCCTCCACCACTCAACACAATGAGCGCAAGCTCGAGTACCGCTCTTGATCTTGATCCACCCGCCCCGTCGGCAGGCTGAGCGGAGGGATTGATCCGGGCGTGGGAGCGCAGCGACCGTCTGGCGCAGCCAGACACAGCGGAAGGAGGTGCAGCGAAGCAAACCGGAGCCGCTGCGCCCGGATCGATCCCGCAGCGAAGGAACCCCGAGCCCCAGCGAGCGGGCCGAACGTTGGGGCACAGACCTTTGGTTACTTTGGGGCGTTTGCCAAAGTGACCCGCTGTAAGAGCGGAACCGCCAGCCGCAACACCGCAGTAACGGATATTCACCCAAAACCCCAAGAGCCTGGTCGGCCCAAAGGCCGCCAAGAAAACCCAGACAAAAAAAAGCCCGATCTCGCTAAAGCGTTCAATCGGGCTACAGCACTCAGGAGCAAAAGTGCAAAGGGAGGTTCGATGCGCGTGGAACCTTGAAGGGGTTGCGCCAGGTCACTTAAACAATCGGCGATTATCTGGCGATTAACCGATCAAGCGACCTGAGACAATTTGGCGTTGGCCTGATTCAGGCCCTTCTCCTGGAAGTCACCGCCCAGGTTCATGCCCTCAGCATGGATAAAGGTCACGTCGTTGATCCCGATGAAACCCATCACCTGACGCAGGTACGGTTCCTGATGATCCGCAGGACCACCGGCATACACGCCACCGCGAGCGGTCAGGACAAAGGCGCGCTTGCCGCTGAGCAGACCTTGCGGGCCGGTTTCGGTGTACTTGAAGGTCACCCCGGCACGCAGCACATGGTCAAGCCAGGCCTTGAGCGTGCTCGGGATCGCAAAGTTGTACATCGGTGCAGCCATCACCAGCACGTCGGCGGCGAGCAGCTCATCAGTCAATTGGTTGGAGCGGTCCAGCGATGCCTGTTCGCTGTCGTTGCGCTGTTCGGCGGGCTTCATCCAGCCGCCCAGCAAGTTGGCGTCCAGATGCGGCACCGGGTTGGCGGCGAGGTCACGCACGGTGATCTGATCGGCAGGGTGCGCGGCTTTCCACTGAGCGATGAAGGTCTGGGTCAGTTGACGGGAAACCGAGTCTTGCTGGCGGGCACTGCTTTCGATGATCAGAACGCGGGACATGGTGTGTAGCCTCCATCCGAGAATGTTGTAAGTCGATGGAGTGAAGGTTAAACAGAGTCGAATCGATGAAAAAGCGCAAATATCCGCTGTAATCCATCGATAAATTCGTTTATAAGCTAGACCCATATCCCCTGTGGGAGCGAGCCTGCTCGCGAAAGCGGAATGTCAGTCACATCATCTCTGGATGACACTCCGTCTTCGCGAGCAGGCTCGCTCCCACAGGGAAATAGCGTTATTTCGGGGTGCAGGTCAGTTTGATGCGCAGCTTGATGATCTCGCGGGTGAACTTGGCCGTGGCGTTTTTATGCTTGCCCGCCGGGACATCGATGCTGCGCGTGCGCGGTGCTTCCGGGCCGTTGCTGAACACCGCACGGCAGGTCGCGTCGACATCACCGTAGTTGGCCACGCGGATCGAGCCGATGTCGTTGTCCGTGTCGTAAGTCTCGTAGTCGATCTTCATGCCGTTGAGATCCTTTTGCACATCGATCGGATAGGCAAACGCGGTCAACGGCAGCAGCGCCAGCACCACACAACAGAATTTTTTCATTCGGCAGTCTCCATGAGGGACGGCCAGCTTAGGACAAGAGGAGCTATTGATGAAAGCGCCCCGCGTGACCCTTGATCAATGGCGAACGTTGCAGGCCGTGGTCGACCACGGCGGATTCGCCCAGGCCGCCGAGGCCCTGCACCGTTCGCAATCGTCGGTGAGCTACACCGTCGCCCGCATGCAGGATCAGCTCGGCGTGCCGTTGCTGCGCATCGACGGGCGCAAAGCTGTGCTCACCGAGGCCGGCGGCGTGTTGTTGCGCCGTTCGCGGCAATTGGTCAAACAGGCCAGCCAACTCGAAGACCTCGCCCATCACATGGAGCAAGGCTGGGAAGCGGAAGTGCGGCTGGTGGTGGATGCGGCCTACCCGAGCGCGCGGATCGTCCGCGCGCTGACCGCGTTCATGCCGCAGAGTCGCGGCTGCCGCGTGCGTTTGCGCGAGGAAGTGTTGTCGGGGGTCGAGGAAGTGCTGCTCGAAGGCGTGGCGGACCTGGCGATCACCGGCCTGAGCATTCCGGGCTACCTGGGTGCGGAGTTGAGCGATGTCGAGTTCGTCGCCGTTGCCCACCCTGATCACCCGCTGCATCGGCTCAACCGCGAGCTGAGCTTTCAGGATCTGGAAACCCAGATGCAAGTGGTGATCCGCGACTCCGGCCGCCAGCAGCCGCGCGATGTCGGCTGGCTCGGCGCCGAGCAGCGCTGGACCGTCGGCAGCCTCGCCACCGCCGCGACCTTTGTCAGCAGCGGCCTGGGTTTTGCCTGGCTACCGCGGCACATGATCGACCGCGAATTGAAGGATGGTTCGCTCAAGCTGCTACCGTTGGACCGAGGCGGCAGCCGCAATTCGAGCTTCTATCTGTATTCGAACAAGGACAAACCCCTGGGCCCGGCCACGCAGATCCTCATCGAACTGCTGCGCACCTTCGACACCTTGCCGCTGGACGCACCGTTCGCCGCACCTGAACAAGCCTGACACGGAGTTCACCGATGGCGTATTTCGAGCACGAAGGTTGCAACCTGCACTACGAGGAATATGGCCACGGTGCGCCGCTGCTGCTGGTCCACGGGCTCGGCTCGAGCACACTGGACTGGGAAATGCAGATCCCGGCGCTGGCCGCGCACTACCGGGTGATCGTCCCGGACATTCGCGGCCACGGGCGCTCGGACAAACCCCGCGAGCGCTACAGCATTGCCGGGTTCAGCGCCGACCTGCTGGCCTTGATCGAGCACCTGCGCCTCGGCCCGGTGCACTACGTCGGGCTGTCGATGGGCGGGATGATCGGTTTTCAGCTGGCCGTCGATCAGCCGCAGGTGCTCAAGAGCCTGACCATCGTCAACAGCGCGCCACAAGTCAAATTGCGCAGCCGCGACGACTACTGGCAGTGGTTCAAACGCTGGAGCCTGATGCGCCTGCTCAGCCTGGAAACCATCGGCAAAGCCCTCGGCAGCAAACTTTTCCCCAAGCCGGAACAGGCCGATCTGCGACGGAAAATGGCCGAACGCTGGGCAAAAAACGACAAACGTGCTTATCTCGCCAGCTTCGATGCGATCGTGGGCTGGGGCGTTCAGGAACGACTTTCCCGGGTGTCCTGTCCAACGCTCGTCATCAGCGCCGACCGTGATTACACACCGGTGGCGTTAAAAGAAACCTATGTAAAACTGCTGCCGGATGCGCGGCTGGTGGTCATTGACGACTCGCGCCATGCCACCCCGCTCGATCAACCCGAACGCTTCAATCACACGCTGCTGGATTTTCTCGCCACAGCCGACCTTCACTCTCAGGATCACTGACCCATGCTGAAAAAACTCGCCCTCGCCGCCGGCTCCGTACTGTTTGCCGCCAACCTGATGGCTGCTACCCCGGCCAAGGCGCCCCACGTGCTGCTGGACACCACCAACGGCCAGATCGAAATCGAACTGGACCCGGTCAAGGCACCGATCAGCACGAAGAACTTCCTTGAATACGTCGACAGCGGTTTCTACAACAACACCATTTTCCACCGCGTGATCCCGGGCTTCATGGCTCAGGGCGGCGGCTTCACCCAGCAGATGCAACAGAAAGACACCAAGGCGCCGATCAAGAACGAAGCCAGCAATGGCCTGCACAACGTTCGTGGCACCCTGTCGATGGCGCGTACTTCCATTCCTGACTCGGCGACCAGCCAGTTCTTTATCAACGTTGCCGACAATGCATTCCTCGATCCGGGCCGTGACGCCGGTTACGCCGTGTTCGCCAAAGTGGTCAAGGGCATGGATGTCGTAGACGTCATCGTCAACTCGCAGACCACCACCAAACAAGGCATGCAGAACGTGCCTGTCGACCCTGTGATCATCAAGTCGGCCAAGCGCATCGACTGAGTTTCGCCGGGCATATCGAGCGGCGCCGGGCTGAGCCTGCGCCGCTCGCACTGATAAAAGGAGAGCCCGGATTCCGGGCGGTTATCTGATGCTCTATCGCCGTTTCGAACAACTTATCGATATCTTCCGCGACGCCCCGACGGCGTCCCCGCCGGACCGCGTCTGGCCCTTCTACGTCTATTACCTGAAGCAGGTCTGGCCGAGTTTCGCTGCCCTGCTTGTTATCGGCCTGTTTGCCTCATTGATTGAGGTTGCGCTGTTCAGTTACCTGAGCCGCATCATCGATCTGGCGCAAGGCACGCCCAACCCGAATTTCTTCAGCGACCACGCCCTCGAATTGACCTGGATGCTGGTGGTCGCTCTGGTGCTGCGACCGATCTTCTTTGCTCTGCACGACCTGCTGGTGCATCAGACCCTTAGCCCCGGCATGACCAGCATGATCCGCTGGCAGAACCACAGTTACGTGCTCAAGCAGAGCCTGAATTTCTTCCAGAACGACTTCGCCGGGCGCATAGCCCAGCGCATCATGCAGACCGGCAACTCGCTGCGCGATTCCGCCGTGCAAGCGGTGGACGCGCTGTGGCACGTGGTGATCTATGCGATCAGCTCGCTGGTGCTGTTCGCCGAGGCCGACTGGCGCCTGATGATCCCGTTGCTGACCTGGATCGTCGCCTACATCGGCGCGCTGTATTACTTCGTGCCGCGCGTGAAAGAGCGTTCGGTGGAAGCCTCTGACGCGCGCTCGAAATTGATGGGCCGTATCGTCGACGGCTACACCAACATCGCCACGCTGAAACTGTTCGCTCACACCAACTTCGAACAGCACTACGCCAAGGAAGCGATCGAGGAACAGACCGTCAAAGCGCAGATGGCCGGTCGCGTGGTGACCAGCATGGACGTGGCGATTACCACCATGAACGGCCTGCTGATCGTCGGCACCACGGCGCTGGCATTGTGGCTGTGGACGCAGTCGCTGATCACCGTCGGCGCGATTGCCCTGGCCACCGGCCTGGTGATTCGCATCGTCAACATGTCCGGCTGGATCATGTGGGTGGTCACCGGCATTTTCGAAAACATCGGCATGGTCCAGGACGGTCTGCGCACCATTTCGCAACCGGTCAGCGTCACCGACCGCGAGCAGGCCAAACCGCTGGCCGTGGCCTCGGGCGAAGTGCGTTTCGAGCACGTGGATTTTCACTACGGCAAGAAGAAAGGCATCATCGGCGACCTCAATCTGACGATAAAACCGGGGGAGAAAATCGGCTTGATCGGCCCGTCCGGCGCCGGCAAATCAACCTTGGTCAACCTGTTGCTGCGCCTGTACGACGTCGAGGGCGGGCGCATCCTGATCGATGGGCAGAACATTGCCGAAGTCGGCCAGGAAAGCCTGCGTGCGCGGATCGGCATGATCACTCAGGACACCTCGCTGTTGCACCGCTCGATCCGCGACAACTTGCTTTACGGCAAACCCGACGCCACCGACGCTGAACTGTGGGAGGCGGTGCACAAGGCTCGCGCCGATGAGTTCATTCCACTGCTGTCCGACGCTGAAGGCCGCACCGGTTTCGACGCGCATGTCGGTGAGCGCGGGGTGAAACTGTCGGGTGGTCAGCGCCAGCGCATCGCGATCGCGCGGGTGCTGCTCAAGGACGCGCCGATCCTGATCATGGACGAAGCCACCTCTGCACTGGATTCGGAAGTCGAAGCGGCGATCCAGGAAAGCCTCGAGACCTTGATGCAGGGCAAAACCGTGATCGCCATCGCCCACCGTCTCTCGACCATCGCGCGCATGGATCGCCTCGTGGTGCTGGAAAACGGCAAGATCGCCGAGAGCGGCACCCACGCCGAACTGCTCGCCCATCGCGGCTTGTATGCGCGCTTGTGGGCGCACCAGACCGGCGGGTTTGTCGGCATCGACTGATGCCTGGCGGTGCGGTGAAAAAACTGTGGGAGCGAGCCTGCTCGCGAATGCGGTGGATCAGCGACAAATTCGTCAACTGACCCGACGCTTTCGCGAGCAGGCTCGCTCCCACAGGGATCTATGCTTGGCGATAGGGCAAGGCGGTTTTCGCTTCTTCGGCATAGGCGAGGATGCCGGCGCGTTCCTGTTGCAGGAAATCTTTTACCGCTGCCTTCAACCCCGGATGGCGCAGGTAATGCCAGGAATGGGTGATCACCGGTTCGAAGCCGCGAATCAACTTGTGCTCGCCCTGCGCCCCGGCATCGAAACGCTGGATGCCATGGGCAATCGCGTAATCCATGCCCTGATAAAAACACGTCTCGAAATGCAGCCGATCAAACTCGGCCAGGCAGCCCCAATAACGCCCGTAGAAACTGTCGCCACCGACCACACTGAACGCCATCGCCACCGGCCGGGAGCCCTGTTTGGCCAAGACCACGCGAATCGCTTCGGGCATACGTTCGGCCAGCAGGCTGAAGAACTCCCGCGTCAGGTACGGCGCCTGACGCCGCACCGCGTAGGTGTTGGCATAGCAGGCGTACACGAAATCCCACTGTGCCTCGTCCAGCTCACGCCCCTCCAGCCACTCGAACTCGAAGCCCTGCCCCGCCACCTGCTCGCGTTCCTTGCGCATCTGCTTGCGCTTGCGTGAGCTGAGGGCGTCGAGGAAGTCCTTAAAGTCGCGGTAACCACGGTTCTGCCAGTGATATTGACAGCCGATGCGCTGCAGCCAACCCGGTTGCTCGGCCATCGCAGCATCGGTAAACGGATCGGTGAAATTGATGTGCGCGCTGGACAGTTCTTCGATCTGCAAATAGCCCGGCAGGCTTTTCAGCAGTTCGAAACCGTCCTCGACCTTCGCCGCCAGCAAGCGCGGACCGCTGACCGGGCTGAAGGGCACGGCAGTCAGGAGTTTGGGGTAGTAATCAATGCCGGCACGCGCGCAGGCGTCAGCCCAACCGTGATCGAAGACGTACTCGCCGTAGGAGTGCCACTTGCGATAACTGGGCAGCGCGGCGATCAGTCGCTCATCTTCGATGTGTAGCAAATGCTCGGGCTGCCAGCCGGAGTGCGGGCCGACACTGCCGCTGTCTTCCAGCGCGCTGAGGAAGGCGTGACGCAGGAACGGCTGGTTGTCCGGCACCAGCGCATCCCAGCTTGCCGGGGCGATTTCTGACAGGTCTTGCAGGCGTTGCAACGGCATTCACTGGCACTCCACAGCTTGGCGACAAAGCCCGGCGAGTATCGCTGATCGCGACCCCGTTGCACACGCTCAATCGGCCGACAGCGCTCTAACTCGATAGTTCACGCCTGATACGCATCGTCATCAACCTGCCATCACTGTGCCACCGCTCTGTCATAAACCATCGCGATACTGGCGCCTGTTTTTAGAGCGCCGGGTTCTAACCCGGACACAGTTTTCCGGCCTTCAGCCGGTTGTGCCCAGGATGGTTCAGCCATCCCCTTCATCTTCGGAGATTGCTATGCGTCTTGCTTCCACGAAAACTGCAGCGGCCCTGTGCGGCGGCTTGTTGCTGGCCATGAGCGTTCCGGCCAGTGCTGCAGTCGACGCCAAACTGCTCGACATGCTCAAGGCCAACGGGTCGATTTCCCAGGCGCAGTACATCGAGCTGCAAACAGAACTGGCCAAGGATCAGAAGGCTCAGCAAATCGCCCAACAGGCGCAGCAGGAAACCAACGAACAAGTGGCGGCGGTCGCGAAGAAGACCAACGAACAGAGCCTGTTCGACCAGAAACTGGCCTGGGCGGCGAAGACCCAGTTCAAGGGCGACGTACGTATTCGTCAGGAAACCATCAAGATCGACGGCGAGCCGAACAACGGCGGCCGCGACAAGGATCGCCAGCGCATCCGTGCGCGTCTGGGCGCCTACACCGAGATCAACCCGCAAGTCGACACCGGTATCCGCATCGCCACTGGCGGCGGTGACGACGCGCGCTCGACCAACCAGGATCAGGACAACTACTTCGACAAGAAGCAGATCTGGCTCGACCTCGGCTACATCGACTATCACCCTGATCAGATCAAGAACCTGCACGTGATCGGCGGCAAGATGCTGCAACCGTGGGTGAGCATGGGCGACGTGATCTGGGACAGCGATATCAACCCGGAAGGTCTGGCCGTTACCTACAAGTATCCATTGGGCGGCAGCGCCGAATTGTTCGGCAGCCTGGGTAACTACAACCTCAAGGACAACGTTGACGGCGACGGCGTGCAATTCCGCCACGACCTGCGCCTGACCGCTGGCCAGTTGGGCAGCCGCTTCAACATCACCGACAACCTGAAAATGACCGTCGGCGGCAGCGTCTACGCCTACCAGAACGACGAAGACAGCCGCTGCACCGGCACCTCGACGCCGTGCGCCCTGGCAGTCAACGGCAACTCGGCGAACAACGAATTCCGTCTGTATGAAGGGTTCAGCCAGATCGACATCGGCGGCCTGCCAATGCCACTGTCGTTCTACGGCCAGTACGTGAAGAACAACGATGCCGTGACCGATCAGGACACCGCATGGTTGCTCGGCGCCAAGTCGAAAGTCTTCGGCTTCAACCTCGACTACAACTATCGCGACGTGCAGCGCAATGCCGTGGTCGGCGCCTTCACCGACTCCGACTTCGCCAACGGCACCACCGGTTCGCGCGGGCACAAGTTCAAGGTCGGTTACGACATCGACAAGAACTTCGCCGTCGGCGCTACGTACTTCCTGACCAAGGCCGACTTCGCCAGCCGCAGCCAGCGCGACGCAGACGCCAACACCCTGCAGCTGGATGCTGAAGCGAAGTTCTAAAAAAGTGATAGCCCGGTGCGGGCGGGACGATCCCCATCATCCGTTCGTTTCACCCGCACCGGGTTATTTCTGCAGGATGCAAAAACCCCTGTAGGAGCTGCCGAAGGCTGCGATCTTTTGATCTTGATCCTGAAAACAAGATCAAAAGATCGCAGCCTCGTTTCACTCGACAGCTCCTACAGGGGGTTGTCTTTTCGTCGTTGCTCGGCCAGGCGTTCGGCCAAGGCATCGACGTTCTCGTCCGGTTTGTCCGGCAGCGCCTTCAGGGTTGCCTGCATCACGCGCATCTGCCGCATGAATCGCCGGCAGTTGGGGCAGAACAACAGGTGATGACGCACCATCAGCGTCTCGCGAAAGCTCAGTTGGCCGTCGAGATAATCGCTGGATCGTGCCACTTGCTCCTTGCAGGTCAACATTCTCCTGTCTCCTCAAAATGTTCCACGGTCGCAAAGACCTTCAAACGTGCCCGATGCAGCAGCACGCGGACATTGGAGAGCGAAATCTCCAGAAGATTACAGATTTCTTCCAGCTCCAGGCCCTGGCGTTCGCGCAACAGCAGGACACTGCTCTGCAACTCGGACAGACTCAGCAAGGTGTGTTCGAGGCATTCGCGCAGTTCGTTTTCCGTGAGTAGCGCCTCTGGGGTGTCCTGATGCCAGGCAAATGGCGCGACCAGCCAATGACCGTCGCTCGAGGAAAATCGATCATCACCGATGGTGCCGTGGGGCGATGGCAGGTCGTCGAGCAGGACCTCCCGGCGATTGAGCTTGTAGCGACTCTTGGCCGAATTGGCGGTGATGGTCAGCAACCAGGTCTTGAGGCTGGAACGGCCTTCGAAGCTGGCCAGATGGCGCACCACCGACAGCCAGGCATCCTGCACCACTTCCTCGACATGACGCTGGCCGACAATCGCGTAAGCCACAGCGCGCATGGCGCTCTGATACGTGGTGACCAGTTCCTTGAAAGCCTTTTGCTCCCCCGCCAGCAGGCGCGTGAGCAGTTGGGTGTCGTCAGCCGCCATCCATCAATCCCCTTGTCCGGACTTCGAAAATGAACGCGGCAGGTGTGCACCTGCCGCGACGTCCGAAAAATTACAGCGTTTCAATCGCTTCGGATGTAGGAAAGATCGACGCGATTAAGGGGAAATTAACCTGTTTCAGCGCTTGCGCAGCAACACGCTACCGATCGAATAACCGGCACCGAAGGAGCTGAGCACCGCCAGCGAACCCGAGGCCAGATCATCCTGATATTTATGGAAAGCAATGACAGAACCGGCCGAGCTGGTGTTGGCGTAGCTGTCGAGAATCACCGGAGCTTCTTCTTCGGTAGCTTCGCGGCCGAGCAGCTTGCGCACGATCAAGTGGTTCATACTCAGGTTGGCCTGGTGCAGCCAGAAACGCTTCACGTCGCCAACGTTGAGCTGGTTCTCTTCCAGGTGCTCGCCAATCAGCTCGGCGACCATCGGGCAGACATCCTTGAACACCTTGCGGCCTTCCTGCACGAACAGCTTGTCGCGGGCACCGATGCCCTCTTCCGCCGCGCGGTTGAGGAAGCCGAAGTTATTGCGGATGTTGTTGGAGAACTTGGTCAGCAATTTGGTGCTGACCACGTCGAACTGGTACGCGGAGGTCGCCAGATCCGCGCGTTCGATGATCACCGCAGTCGCGGCATCGCCGAAGATGAAATGGCTGTCGCGATCACGGAAGTTCAGGTGCCCGGTGCAGACCTCCGGGTTGACCATCAGGATCGCCCGCGCCTGGCCCAGTTGCACGCTGTTGGCGGCGGCCTGGATGCCGAAGGTGGCGGAAGAACACGCCACGTTCATGTCGAAACCAAAACCTTCGATGCCCAACGCTTCCTGGACTTCGATGGCGATGGCCGGGTAAGCGCGTTGCAGGTTGGAGCAGGCGACGATCACGCCGTCGATGTCGGCTGCGGTTTTGCCGGCTCGCTGCAAGGCTTGCTCGGCTGCGCCAACGGCCATCTGGCAGAGCACCGACCATTCGTCGTTGGAGCGCTCGGGCAAGCGCGGGGCCATGCGTTGCGGATCGAGGATGCCGTCCTTGTCCATGACAAAGCGGCTCTTGATGCCAGAGGCTTTTTCGATGAACGCAGCGCTGGATTCTGTCAGGGCCTGGACTTCACCGCTGGCAATGGCCTCGGCGTTATCGGCGTTGAACTGGGCGACGTAGGTATTGAAAGACTGCACCAGCTCTTCGTTGGAGATGCTGTTGGCCGGTGTGTACAGGCCGGTGCCGCTGATGACGACGTTATGCATGGTCGTTTCTCTAATCTGTTCAGGCAGAAAGTGCTGGAACCGTCGTACCAACACGCAAAGGGTCTATTCCCATCCGGGGGACGCAAACCTGGCATCGTTTTATTCCGCAGCGCGACACGGCCGAAGGCTCTGGGTCGCGAAACGGCGGGTTATGGTGGCGAAGTTTGCCATAAACCCGAGGTTTTGGCGCCGTTCTCAAGCACAACTGCCATTCACCATATGAACTCAACTCTGTGGCGAGGGGATTTATCCCCGTTCGACTGCGAAGCAGTCGCCAACCCACCACGCTCGGTATAGCTGATGAACCGAGGTTGCAGTTTTTGGGGCGGCTTCGCCACCCAACGGGGATAAATCCCCTCGCCACAAAGCCCGCTTTCACAGGGGGATTGTGTATGGCTGCAGGTCAGGGCTCGACCTGACTCCACTGTTTGCTCAGGCGCTTGTCGGAGATCGGCACTTTCGTCCCCAACTGCTGAGCAAACAACGACACGCGGTATTCCTCCAGCCACCAGCGGTACAACTCCAGCTGCGGATCACGCTTGCCTTCCTGCGCATGCTTGGCCGCGCGGGTCTGGTATTGCGCCCACAGGCCAGCGAGTTCGCCACTCCAGACGCGATCCTTCTGCACCTGTGCGCCGAGTTTCTCGAAACGCTGCTCGACCGCTTTCAGGTAACGCGGCAACTCCTTGAGCCACTGCATCGGCGTCTCGCGGACGAAGCCTGGATAAACCAGATTGCCGATCTGCTGCTTGATGTCGTTCAACGCCACCGCTTGCGCCAGATCGATCTTGCCCTTGAAGCGTTTTTGCAGACCGTGCCAGATCTTGAGGATTTCCAGCGTCAGCCGCGCGACGCGCTCGGCGTGCTCGGTCCAGTTGCCGCGTTTGCGTTCGGCCAATGCCGCCAATCCGGCGCCATCGCGGGGCAACGGGTCTTCACCTTCGAGAATGCAGCTGTCGAGGCTGGCCAGCAGAATGTCTTCGACCAGCGCATCGACGCGGCCCAGTTCGCGATACAGCAGGCCCAGTTCAGTCTGCCCCGGCAACTTGCCCCGGAGGAATTTCGCCGGCTCGGCCAGTTGCTGCATCAACAAACGCTGCAAGGCCCGACGATGCTGGAACTCGGCTTCGGCCGGGGTCGAGAAGCGCCCTTCCTTGACCGCGCCGCCCTCTTCCACCAGCGCCGGGTACACCGTCATCGACAGCCCGGCGATCTTCTGCTGGGTCTTTTCTGCTACCGGCGCAAAGACTTTCGCCTCCACCGGCTGCTGACTTTTCGCACTCTGCGGCACCGCCAGCGCGGCCTGGCTGGCTTCGGCGAAGCGTGCGGTCAGCTCAGCCAGATCGCGGCCTTCGCCAAGGAACTTGCCCTCGCCGTCGACAATTTCCAGGTTCATGCGCAGGTGGCTTTCAACCTGCTGCGCCGCTTCCGCCCACGCTTCATCGCTGACCCGCGCGCCGGTCATGCGCAGCAGCTCGCGACCGAGCGCTTGCGGCAGCGAACCTTCGGCGAAAGTCATGCGCTGCAACGCGGCCTTGATGAAGTCCGGCACCGGCACGAAGTTCTTGCGCAGGGCTTTCGGCAGGTTGCGCACCAGGGCAATGCACTTGGCCTCGATCAGGCCCGGTACCAGCCATTCCAGACGCTCCGGCGGCAACATCGGCAGCAACGGCGCCGGCACGCGCAAGGTCACGCCGTCGCGCGGGTGATTGGGTTCGAAATGGTAGGTAAGCGCCAGTTCCAGATCGCCGATGTGCAGGGTGTCCGGGTAATCACGGGCGGTGACTTCACTGGCCTCGCGGGCCAGCACGTCTTCTTCGCGCATGATCAGCAGCTGCGGGTCTTTCTGGCTGTTGACCTTGTACCAACTGTCGAAGGTCGCGGTCTGGTGGATCTCCGCCGGCAGACGCGCATCGTAGAAGGCGTACAAGGTTTCTTCGTCGGCGAGAATGTCGCGACGGCGAGCCTTGGCTTCCAGTTCGTCGAGCTGCTCGAGCAGTTTCTGATTGGCGCTCAGGCATTTGGCCCGCGACTGAATCTCGCCGCGCACCAGGCCTTCGCGGATAAACAGCTCACGCGACACCACCGGATCGACCGGGCCGTAATGCACCGGGCGGCGACCGACCACGATCAGGCCGAACAGGGTGATCTGCTCATAGGCTACGACCTGACCGCGCTTCTTCTCCCAATGCGGCTCGAAATGGTTTTTCTTGATCAGGTGCCCGGCCAGCGGCTCGATCCAGTCGGCGTCGATCTTGGCGACCATGCGCGCGTACAGCTTGGTGGTTTCCACCAGTTCGGCGGTCATCAGCCACTGCGGACGCTTCTTGCCGATGCCCGACGACGGATGAATCCAGAAGCGCCGCTGCCGCGCCCCGAGGTAATCGCCGTCTTCGGTTTTCTGGCCAATCTGGCTGAGCAAGCCGACCAGTACCGCTTTGTGCAGCTTCGGATAATCCGCCGGCTCTTTGTTCAGGCTCAGCTGCATGTCGCGGCAGATCAGGCTCAACTGACGGTGAGAATCACGCCACTCGCGCAAGCGCAGGTAATTGAGGAAATTCTTCCGGCACCAGTTGCGCAGCGGGTTGGCGGTCAGCGCCTGACGTTGCTCTTCGAAACCACGCCACAGATTGACCAGCCCGGCGAAGTCCGAATCCGGGTCCTTCCATTGTGCATGGGCCTGATCCGCCGCTTGCTGACGCTCCGGTGGACGCTCGCGCGGGTCCTGAATCGACATGGCGCTGGCGACGATCAGCACTTCCTGCAAGCTGCCGAGCCTGGCCGCTTCCAGGAGCATGCGGCCCATGCGCGGGTCGACCGGCAAGCGCGCCAACTGGCGACCGAGCGGGGTCAGCTGACTGTTGCGATCCACTGCCGAAAGCTCTTGCAGCAGGTTGAAACCGTCGCTGATCGCCTTGCCGTCCGGCGGTTCGATAAAGGGGAACGCGGTGATTTCGCCGAGGCGCAGATGGAGCATCTGCAAAATAACGGCGGCGAGGTTGGTGCGCAGAATTTCCGGATCGGTAAATTCCGGGCGGCCGAGGAAATCCTCTTCGCTGTACAAACGCACGCAGATACCCGGCTCGACCCGCCCGCAGCGACCTTTACGCTGATTGGCGCTGGCCTGGGAAATCGCTTCGATCGGCAAGCGCTGCACCTTGGCCCGATAGCTGTAGCGACTGATGCGCGCGGTGCCGCTGTCGATCACGTAACGAATGCCCGGCACGGTCAGCGAGGTTTCGGCGACGTTGGTCGCCAGCACTACACGGCGGCCCGGGTGCGACTGGAAAATCCGCTGCTGTTCAGCCGGCGACAGGCGCGCGTACAGCGGCAGGATTTCAGTGTGCTTGAGCTGGGCCTTGCGCAACATGTCGGCGGCGTCGCGAATCTCGCGCTCGCCGGGCAGGAACACCAGCACATCCCCCGGACTGCGCCGTTCGCTGCGCTCATACGCGGCGATTTCGTCGAGAGTGGCGAGAATTGCCTGATCGACGGTCAGGTCATCCTCGACCCGGTTGCCCTCCTCGTCCTGCTCCAGGGTCAGCGGCCGGTACCAGGTTTCCACCGGGAAAGTACGCCCCGACACTTCGACGATCGGCGCGTCATCGAAGTGCTTGGAGAAGCGCTCCAGATCGATGGTCGCCGACGTGATGATGACCTTCAGGTCGGGACGGCGTGGCAGCAGGGTTTTCAGGTAACCGAGGAGGAAATCGATGTTGAGGCTGCGTTCGTGGGCTTCGTCGACGATGATCGTGTCGTAGCGTTCGAGGTAGCGGTCGTTCTGGGTTTCCGCCAGCAGAATGCCGTCGGTCATCAGTTTGATCAGGGTGTTGGCATCGCTTTGATCTTCGAAACGCACCTGATAGCCGACCAGCGCTCCAAGCGGCGTGCCGAGTTCTTCGGCGACGCGACTGGCCACACTGCGCGCGGCGATCCGACGCGGCTGGGTATGGCCGATCAGACCGTGCTGGCCACGACCGATTTCCAGACAGATTTTCGGCAACTGGGTGGTTTTGCCCGAACCGGTTTCGCCGGCGATGATCAGCACCTGATGTTGCTCCAGGGCCTTTTTGATTTCGTCGCGCTTGGCCGCGATCGGCAAACTGTCGTCGTAACGAATCACCGGCAGGCTCGCGCGACGCGCCAGTACCTGATCACAGGACGCCTGCATGCGCGTCACCCACTGGGCCAGTTTGGCCTCGTCGGGTTTCTTGCGCAGCTCAAGCAACTGCCGCCGCAGCCGGTGACGGTCGGCGAGCATAGCGTGATCGAGGTTTTTCAGCAGTTTGTCGATGGAGGGCGATTCGTCGGTCATCGGGTAGGCAATTCGGTCGTCTATTTATGCAGGGGCGGATTGTCGCAGATTTGGGGGGGTTGTGGCGTGTCAGGGGGATTGCGACCCTCACCCTAGCCCTCTCCCAAAGGGAGAGGGGACCGATTGGGGGATGCTTCAAAGGTACATCGACCTGAAAGAGCTTTGCCGAATCCATAATCGCCGAGCTCTTTCAGGTCGGCGTTTGACCCAAGACACCTCGGTCAGCTCCCTCTCCCTCTGGGAGAGGGCTGGGGTGAGGGGCTTTTAAAAGAGCTACTCGTTGTCGAGGCCCTTGCGCCGGTATGGGAAGACGTCGATGACCTTCCCCGCCCGAATCGCCTCCTGCAAGCCCTTCCAGTAATCGGCGTTGTACAACTCGCCATGCAACTGATCGAACAGCTTGCGCTGTCCGGCATCGGCAAACAGGAACGGCGGAAACTCTTCGGGAAAAACGTCCAGCGGGCCGATGGAGTACCACGGCTCAGAGGCCATTTCGTCCTCCGGCGTGCGCGGTTGCGGGATGTGGCGGAAGTTGGCTTCGGTCAGGAAACAGATTTCGTCGTAATCGTAAAACACCACGCGCCCGTGACGGGTGACGCCGAAGTTTTTCAGCAGCATATCCCCGGGAAAAATATTCGCCGCCGCCAGCTGCTTGATTGCCAGGCCATAATCCTCAAGCGCTTCACGTACCTGGGCGTCGTTGGCATTTTCCAGATACAGGTTGAGCGGCGTCATCCGGCGTTCGGTCCAGCAGTGGCGGATCAGCACGGTTTCGCCTTCGACCGAAACCGTGGACGGCGCCACCTCGAGCAGTTCTTCGAGGCACGCCGGATCGAACTTGCTCAGCGGAAAACGAAAATCGGCAAACTCCTGGGTATCGGCCATACGCCCAACCCGATCGACGCTTTTCACCAGTCGATATTTTTCGATCACCGTGGCGCGGTCGACGTTCTTCGACGGTGAGAAACGGTCCTTGATGATTTTGAACACGGTGTTGAAACCCGGCAAAGTGAACACGCTCATGACCATGCCGCGCACGCCCGGGGCCATGATGAACTGGTCGTCAGTGTTGGCCAGGTGATTGATCAGCGCGCGGTAAAATTCCGACTTGCCGTGCTTGTAGAAGCCGATCGAGGTGTACAGCTCGGCGATGTGCTTGCCCGGCAGGATGCGCCGCAGAAAACCGATGAACTCCGCCGGCACCGGGACATCGACCATGAAATACGAACGGGTGAAAGAGAAGATGATCGACACATCGGCTTCGTCGGTGATCAACGCATCGATCTGAATGCCCCGACCTTCGCGGTGCAACAACGGAATCACCAGCGGCCATTGCTCGTCGCGGGTGTAGATGCGTCCGACCAGATACGCGCCCTTGTTGCGGTAAAGCACCGAGGAAAACAGCTCGACACTCAGCTCCGGGTCCTTGCACACCCAGTCCGGCAGGTTCTCGCGCAATTGCGCTTCGAGCCGCAGCAAGTCGCCGGGCAAATCAGCGTAATCCTCGCTGAAGCGGTAATCGGCGAAGATGCTGGCGAGCATCCCGGACAACTGGCCCTGCGGCTTGTACGTACGGGTTTGCGCGGCGCGGGCACGGCGCAGGCTAGGACGCGTGGTGTGGATGAACATGCAGCCGTCGCTGATCAGGTCGTGGCTGAACAGCCCGCAGAAAATCGAGTTGTACCAGGTTTCGGACAGCTCATCGTCGAAGCGCAGGTCGATGACACTGATATAGGCGCTTTTCACCAGCGGCCAGCAGCTGACGTTCATCAGGGTCTCTTCGTCGAAATACTCGCGCAGGCGAGCGACGGTTTCGCCGACCTTTTCCTCATACAGACTGATCCGCGCCGCCGACGCGGCCTGCGCCTCCTGCCAGCGCGCCTGTTCGAAGCGCTCCCGCGCGCCATCGGTGATGCGGCGGAAATGCTCGCGGTAATCGTCGAAGCCGGCGAGGATCATCCGGGCGATCTCGGTGGCTGGCCATTGCTGCGACATAAATGAAACCTCGGCGGGAATTCGGTTGGTCTGAGCTTAGTCACGGAAGCGCTCGCAGGAAAAGCGCAATTTCTGCCAAAACCGATACAGCGCTGACCGTTGACGGTGTTTCTCGCGCAGGTTAATCCCAAGACAGAATTAAAAGCCCGAATAGCGGTTGCCATGATCCGGACGCTCGGCAACACTCTCGTCCCGATCAAGCAAGGAGCCCGCCGTGAGCCCTGTCGATATTTTCCGCATGTTGTCGCTGGCCGCTATCTGGGGCGCGAGTTTTCTGTTCATGCGCATTATTGCCCCGGTGATCGGCACGATCCCGACCGGGTTCTTTCGCGTGTCGATTGCGGCCGCCGGGCTGCTGGTGATCCTTGGGCTGATGCGCATCAGCTGGGACTTCAAGGGCAAGCTGAAGACCGTGATGCTACTGGGCGTGATCAACTCGGGGATTCCGGCGACGCTGTATTCGGTTGCCGCCCAGGTATTGCCGGCCGGCTATTCGGCGATCTTCAACGCCACCACGCCGCTGATGGGCGTGTTGATTGGCGGTTTGTTCTTCAGCGAGAAACTGACGATTGCCAAGCTGGGCGGTGTGTTCCTCGGCCTGTTCGGCGTCGGCGTGCTGACACGCGCCGGTCCCGTGGCCTTCGACCTGCAACTGCTGATGGGCGCGGTCGCGTGCCTGCTGGCGACCACTTGTTATGGCTTTGCCGGTTTCCTCGCGCGGCGCTGGCTGGATCAGGCCGGTGGGCTGGACAGCCGTTTGTCGGCATTGGGCAGCATGCTCGGGGCGACGTTGTTTTTGCTGCCGCTGTTCGCCTACAGCGTGATCACTGCGCCGCCGGTCAGCTGGGGCGGCTGGCAGGTCTGGCTGTCGCTGCTCGGCCTGGGCCTGGGTTGCACGGCGTTTGCCTACATCATCTATTTCCGCCTGCTCAGCTCGATCGGCCCGGTGAAATCGATGACCGTGACCTTCATGATCCCGCCGTTCGGCGTGTTGTGGGGGGCGTTGTTGCTGGATGAGCCGTTGTCGATGGCGCACATTTATGGCGGGGTGCTGATTGCGGCGGCGTTGTGGCTGGTGTTGAAGCCGGCAGTGGTGAGGCCTGCAAAGGTGTCAGTCCGTTAGATTTTCTGCCGCAGATATTCGCGAGCAGGCTCGCTCCCACAGAAAAATACATTCCAATGTGGGAGCGAGCCTGCTCGCGAAAGGCGGCGCAACAAGCGCCACCTGCCTATCGGCTATCCGGTTTTACGGAACACAAATACCAATCCAACAATAATCAGCAGCATTCCCAACACGCTCAACGCCGCCAGACGATTACCGAAAATCAGGTAATCCATCACAGCCGTCACCGCCGGCACCAGATAGAACAGGCTGGTGACATTCACCAGATTGCCCCGCGCGATCAGTCGATACAGCAACAGCGTCGCCAGCACCGACACCACCAGGCCCATCCATAACACCGGGACAATAAAGCCTGCGCTGTGCTCGAAGTGAAACGGCTGGAACGGTACGAACACCGCGCACAGCAACAGGCCGGCCAGGTACTGCACTGGCAGCGTACCGAGCGGATTGTCGGTGATGCGTTTTTGCATGATCGAGCCGAGCGTCATGCTCGCCAGCGCCAGCAAACCGAACAACATGCCAGCCCAGGACATTCCGGCCAGACCGATGCCCTGATAAACCACCATGATCAGCCCTGTCAGCCCCAGCGTCAGGCCGAACAGGCGGCTCGCCGAACGCTGGCGCTCCATCAGCACCACGGTGAGAATCGGCTGAACGCCCATCAGAGTGGCCATCACCCCCGGCGTGACTTTGCAGTCCAGCGCCAGCAGATAAAAGATCTGATAGGCGCCCAACAGCACCACGCCGGTGGCGATCGCAAACAGCATCGGTTTGCCGCCCTTGGGCAACTTGAGTTTGAGCAGCGGCGCCAGCAAGACCAGCCCGCACACGGCGATGGCAAAGCGAATCAGCAGAAAGGCAAAGGGCGAAGCATGGGCCAGGCCCCATTTAGAGAAAATCGCCCCGCTGCTCCACAGCAGAACGAACAGGCTCGTGGACGTCGCCGCGAGCGCGGATTGTTTCGAAAGGACAAACATGAATACCACCTGTAGTCAGGCAAGAAGCCAACTCAGCCGAAGCTGAAATTCAGTAGGTTGTTCTGGCGGGCGCAGGGGTCAGCAGAAACTGCCGATCAACCCCGCACACCAACGCCCGGCGGCGAAACGACTGCGCACACCGGCGTGCTACTGACAGGTGGAGGGTAATGACTGATCTGCACAGACTGCCGATTCCCGCACGGCACGACGCCAGCGTTGACCGCTGAATCGACTACCGCGTTGATGAGGGATGCAGGCATGGATGCTGATCTTTATTGAGGAAATGAAGGCGTGAGCATGGCGCTCAACCGGGCTGACTATAACCAGCCCGGGACACAGATTGCAATGACTTGGGCGAAGGGCCGGTAGCGACAGTCTGGTGCCGGGTGGTTAGGGTTATTGGCGTGGCAACGGATTGTCAGGAGACATGGAATGCAAGAGATCATATGCCAAGGAAACGGACGTATTTGCGGTATCAGGTTTATCGGTCGGAGGCGAGGAAGCGGGCGGCAGTTACATTTGCGAAGCTACACAGCGAACTCGAGGCGCGCGCAATTGTTGACGTTGATTATTCCAAGGTTCGCTTCGAGGCTATTGATGCGTCCGCCATGAAAGCTTATGAGCAATGGCTCGATCCGCATTTCTGCTGGGAGGAAATTGTCCGATGGAAAGCCAAAGAACCAATGAGCTTCGATCTGGCAATCTGGTTTGATCGTGAACTGTGCGGACTTTGTTTCGCCAATCCGAACCAAAGCCGACTGAGAGTCAAAATTGTGCGTCTTGAGGGGCACCCAAACGAACACCCGCTCAAGGGCCGCATAGCGACCTTCGCCCTGACTGCCGTCACTCATTTCGCACGTATCATCGGCAGCCAGCAAATCGAAATTCAGGAGCCTCTTTCGGGAGCTATACCTCTATACCGTCAACTGGGTTTCGAATTCGACTCTGAGGGCCGTCTTGTGAAGCGTATTGACCAAGTCTAGTATCTGAGCACCTGCTCATTTAGTGATCAACGTGGGAGATCCCATGAAAGCTGTCGTTGAAAAGAAAGCATCAAACTTCAAATCCAGAAAGATGGAGAAAAAGCAGCCATCTGTTGAATTATCTGAAACCGAGATGCATCGCATCAGGAATGCACTGGTCAATCCAGCCGTTGAAGAGCCAAGCGGCGCATTAGCCGGGTCGTCCTTTTCCTTCCGCTAATGAAAAACCGCTCCCAAAGAGCGGTTTTCTATTGTCTGATCCAGCCTCAGCCAAACAACCAGTACCCCAGCATCGTCAGCACCAGCACCGCCAGCACCGGGCGCATTACCCTGTAGGCCTTGGGATGGCGGCGCTTCCACTGCTTGACCACGCCGCTGAAACGGTCGCTGAAGTTCTTGCTCCAGGCATAAGCCTGGTTGATGCCGCCAACGCGTTCGTCATCAAGATTCTGCGGCGCGGTGGCGCGGCCGAGCCAGCCGCTGATGAAGCGGTTGATCCGGGTCATCAAGCGGTTGCTCAGCGGACGTTCGATGTCACAGAACAGAATCACTCGAGTCTGAGCGGTTTCATTCTTGACCCAGTGCACGTAGGTCTCGTCGAACATCACGTCATCGCCGTCGCGCCAGGCATAGACCTGACCGTCGACGAAGATCCGGCAATCATCGGAGTTGGGCGTCGACAAACCGAGGTGATAGCGCAGCGAGCCGGCGAACGGATCGCGGTGCGGGTTGAGGTGACTGCCGCCCGGCAGCAGCGCAAACATCGCGCCCTTGACGTTGGGAATGGCGCTGACCAGCGCCACGGTTTTCGGGCACAGGGCTTCGGCCGATGGCAACGGTTTGTCGTACCACTTCAGATAGAAACGCTTCCAGCCTTTCTTGAAAAACGAACCGAAACCGGCATCGTTATTCTTTTCGGCAGCGCGAATGTAGCCTTCGTCGAACAGGTGCATGGCTTCGTCGCGGATGGTTTCCCAGTTGTCGCGCAGAACATCCAGTTCCGGAAACTTGCTGCGATCCAGATACGGTCTGGATGGCACTGCGGAAAACAGGTACATCAACGCGTTGTAGGGCGCGAACAGCGCGGAGTGGTTGACGAACTGGCGCAATACCGGCAAACGCGCCTTGCCGCGCAAATGCACATAGAGCGTGCTGCCCAGAAACAGCAACAGCACAAACGCCTTGGCGGCAAACGAAACGGTCATCAACAACTCCTTGAATAAAGACAACGCTGCGCAATGCCCTTTACCCGGCATGGCAGCCGGCCATGATAAACACTACCGGCCTGCGGAAAAACCCGCCTGACGCAAGATTCAGTGTTAAGCATTACGCAACAAAGCCTTTATTAACATGCAGCACCTGAACCTCGGCTGACCTGAATCAACAGGCTTACTGCTGGTTCTCCTGCTCGGTAAACAGGTCACTGAACAGCATGCTCGACAGGTAACGCTCACCCGAATCCGGCAGCACCACGACGATGGTTTTACCCTGCATCTCTGGTTTCTCCGCCAGACGCACCGCCACCGCCATGGCAGCACCGCAGGAAATTCCGCACAAAATCCCCTCTTCCTGCATCAGGCGCAAAGCCATGGCCTTGGATTCTTCATCGGTCACCTGCTCGACGCGATCGACCATCGACAGATCAAGATTCTTCGGCACAAAACCGGCGCCAATGCCCTGTATCTTGTGCGGGCTCGGCTTGATTTCGGCACCGGCCAGAGCCTGGGTGATGACGGGCGAAGATGCCGGCTCGACAGCCACGGACAGAATCGGTTTACCGGCGGTGTTCTTGATATACCGCGAGACACCGGTAATGGTTCCGCCGGTGCCGACGCCTGCCACCAGCACATCCACGGCGCCGTCGGTGTCGTTCCAGATTTCCGGGCCGGTGGTCTTTTCGTGAATCGCCGGGTTGGCCGGGTTATCGAATTGCGCCGGCATGAAATATTTATCGGTATCGCTGGCGACGATTTCCACGGCTTTCTCGATGGCGCCCTTCATGCCCTTGGCCGGCTCGGTCAACACCAGTTCCGCGCCCAAGGCTTTAAGAACCTTGCGGCGCTCGATGCTCATCGATGCCGGCATGGTCAGCATCAACTTGTAGCCCCGCGCAGCGGCAACGAAGGCCAGACCGATACCGGTGTTACCGGAAGTCGGCTCGACAATGGTCATGCCCGGCTTGAGTCTGCCGCTGCCTTCGGCGTCCCAGATCATGTTGGCGCCGATTCGGCATTTGACCGAGTAACCGGGATTGCGCCCCTCGATCTTGGCCAGAATCGTAACCCCGCGCGGCGCGATGCGGTTGATCTGGACCAGCGGCGTATTACCGATGGAGTGGGCGTTGTCAGCGTAAATACGGCTCATGGCTGGGTCCTTATGCAGCGTTGAATTCAGCCTTCCAAGGTAAGCCCGTTGCCGATCACAGTCCAGTCGGGTCGAACGTCTGCAAACGCGCGGAGTCAATCGCTTTGAATCGTCAAGCCACACTCTTGAAGGAACAATGGCATGAAACGTCGTTACAGCTGGCCGCTCTGGACCCTGGCGGGTGTCGTGGTGCTGCTGGTCGCCCTGCATTTCGCCCTGCCCTATCTGGTACGCGACTACCTCAATGACAAGCTCGCGGACATGGGCGATTACCGTGGACAGATCACCGATGTCGATCTCGCGCTATGGCGCGGCGCCTACAAAATCAACGGCCTGAAGATCGTCAAGGTCGATGGCAAGGTCCCGGTGCCGTTCGTCGATGCGCCGTTGATCGATCTGTCGGTGAGCTGGCATTCGTTGTGGTACGACCATGCCGTGGTCGCGCAGGTGCAATTCCTCAATCCCGAAATCAACTTCGTCGACGGTGGCCCCAACAAGCAGAACTCGCAAACCGGTCAGGGCACCGACTGGCGTGAACAATTGGGCAAGCTGCTGCCGATCACCCTCGATGAAGTGCAGATCAACGACGGCCGTATCACCTTCCGCAACTTCAATTCCAAGCCGCCGGTGAACATGAACGCCAGCAACGTCAACGCCAGCATCTACAACCTGACCAATGTGGTCGACAAGGAAGGCAAACGCGACGCCCGCTTTGAAGGCAAGGCCTTGCTGCTGGGCCACGCGCCATTGGAAACCACCGCCACCTTCGATCCGCTGAGCAACTTCGAAGACTTTGAATTCCGTCTGCGCGCTCGCGACATCGAGCTCAAACGCATGAACGACTTCGCCGCCGCCTACGGCAAGTTCGACTTCAACGCCGGCCACGGCGACGTGGTTATCGAAGCGAAGGCAGAGAAAGCCCGACTCACCGGCTACATCAAACCCCTGCTGCGCGACGTCGACGTATTCAACTGGCAGCAGGACGTCGAAAACAAGAACAAAGGCCTGTTCCGCTCAATCTGGGAAGCGCTGGTCGGCGGCACCGAGACCGTGCTGAAAAACCAGAACAAAAACCAGTTCGCCACTCGCGTCGAACTCAGCGGCAATGTTCACCAGCAGAACGTCAACGCCTTCGAAGCGTTTTTGCAGATTTTGCGCAATGGCTTCATCCAGGCATTCAATGCGCGATATGAGCGGCCGAAGCCGGATGAGGGTTAATTTTTGCGGTTGACGACATATCGACCTGTGTCTTCGGCCGCTATCGATGAACGCTGTTGCAGCGAATCCCAGCCCAGGCAGGCCAAGGCCAAAGAACGTGGCACTGCTTCACGCCCATTGCTGTAACGGCTGATGCTGCGAGCGCTCACACCGAGCGCTTCGGCCGCATCATTGAGAGAAAGTCCGGTACGGGCGCGCCAATCGATAAAAATGCGCGTGTTCTCATCCTGGGCATTTTGCGCTAGCGCATCCATATACAAGGTGTCTGCACCGATCTGTACGTCGGGTTCAACCCATTCAACGATCCAACCCTCGTCCCCGACTACGGCAGTCGCAAAGACTTCGCGATCAAGCAGTGGCCGCAGACCTGGATAAGTATGAATATCCATCCCCAAACCAACTGTCAGTTCCTGACCATTGATAAATGTCAGCGCCAACCTGAAATCCGACAGGACGTGCGCAGATCGCAGACGCGGCCGTTTCATGGGTAACATCGTTTCCACTCCTTCAGTAGTTGCGCCTGATGTGCGCCCACCCAAGCCAACGCTTCTTTGACGATCAGCGGCGGGGCCTTACCCATCATGACTTCGATCGTTTCCAGGCTGAGTATCACGTCAACGCCGCCACCGGTCAGGTGGACATGGGGCGGTGGGTGATCTTTCTCACGCAGTTGTATGCGGTATTTATCGCGAAATCGGTATTTAGTAGACATGGATCACAAGCTATCGCCAAATCGGCGATACCGAAATACTGGCCATCCGCCGAGACTGAGTCAACATGTGACGCTCCATTCAGAGACTGAATAAGCCGTCTGCGTTCACAGTCGACCGGCGTGCGCGTTATAGTCGGGCATCCGATTATTCGCCCCGCCCTGCCCGCAAGGTCAGCGTTACCGTTCGAGGATTTGCAGATGAAGTTCGAAGGCACCCAGGCCTACGTCGCCACCGATGACCTGAAGCTGGCGGTCAACGCCGCCATCACCCTGGAACGGCCGCTGCTGGTCAAGGGTGAGCCGGGCACCGGCAAGACCATGCTCGCCGAGCAACTGGCCGAGTCGTTCGGGGCCAAGCTGATCACCTGGCACATCAAGTCCACCACCAAGGCCCATCAGGGTCTGTACGAGTACGACGCGGTCAGCCGTTTGCGCGACTCGCAGCTGGGCAATGAAAAAGTCCACGACGTGCGCAACTACTTGAAGAAAGGCAAGCTCTGGGAAGCCTTCGAGTCCGAAGAGCGGGTGATTCTGCTGATCGACGAAATCGACAAGGCCGACATCGAGTTCCCCAACGACCTGTTGCAAGAACTCGACAAGATGGAGTTCTACGTTTACGAGATCGACGAGACCATCAAGGCCAAGAAGCGCCCGATCATCATCATTACTTCCAACAACGAGAAAGAGCTGCCGGACGCCTTCCTGCGCCGCTGCTTCTTCCACTACATCGCTTTCCCCGACCGCACTACCCTGCAGAAAATCGTCGACGTGCACTACCCGGACATCAAAAAGGACCTGGTCAGCGAAGCGCTCGACGTGTTCTTCGACGTGCGCAAGGTACCGGGCCTGAAGAAAAAGCCTTCGACGTCCGAGCTGGTCGACTGGCTGAAACTGCTGATGGCCGACAACATCGGCGAAGCGGTGCTGCGCGAGCGCGATCCGACCAAGGCCATTCCGCCGCTGGCAGGCGCGCTGGTGAAGAACGAACAGGACGTGCAACTGCTTGAGCGCCTGGCGTTCATGAGCCGGCGCGGCACCCGCTAAGAGGCTGCTGCCATGTTGCTCAACCTGTTCAACGAAATGCGTGCAGCCAAGGTACCGGTGTCGGTACGCGAGCTGCTCGACCTGATCAACGCGCTGAAACAGCGCGTGACCTTCGCCGACATCGACGAGTTCTATTATTTGTCGCGGGCGATTCTGGTGAAGGACGAGCGCCATTTCGACAAGTTCGACCGCGCGTTCGGTGCCTACTTCAATGGCCTGGAGAAACTCGACGATCACTTGCAGGCGCTGATTCCCGAAGACTGGCTGCGCAAGGAATTCGAGCGTTCGCTGAGCGACGAAGAACGCGCGCAGATCCAGTCCCTTGGCGGGCTGGACAAGCTCATCGAGGAATTCAAGAAGCGTCTGGAAGAACAGAAGGAACGTCACGCCGGCGGCAACAAATGGATCGGCACCGGCGGCACCAGCCCGTTCGGTTCCGGCGGTTTCAACCCGGAAGGCATCCGCGTTGGCGATGCCGGCAAGCGTCAGGGCAAAGCGGTCAAGGTCTGGGATCAGCGCGAGTACAAGAACCTCGACGATTCGGTGGAACTGGGCACGCGCAACATCAAGGTCGCCCTGCGTCGTCTGCGCAAGTTCGCCCGTCAGGGTGCGGCGGAAGAACTCGACATTGACGGCACCATCGACCACACCGCCAAGGACGCCGGCCTGCTGAATATCCAGATGCGCCCGGAACGGCGCAACACGGTGAAGCTGTTGCTGTTGTTCGACATCGGCGGTTCGATGGACGCGCACGTAAAGATCTGCGAGGAATTGTTCTCGGCCTGCAAGACCGAGTTCAAGCATCTTGAGTATTTCTACTTCCACAACTTCATTTATGAATCAGTGTGGAAGAACAACATGCGCCGCACTTCCGAACGCACCTCGACCCAGGATCTGCTGCATAAATACGGCGCCGACTACAAAGTGATCTTTATCGGTGACGCCGCCATGGCGCCTTATGAAATCACCCAGGCCGGTGGCAGCGTCGAGCACTGGAACGAAGAGCCGGGTTACGTGTGGATGCAGCGCTTCATGGAAAAATACAAGAAGCTCATCTGGATCAACCCGTATCCGAAGGAGACCTGGGGCTATACCTCGTCGACCAACATCGTCCGCGATCTGATCGAGGATCAGATGTATCCGCTGACGCTGCGCGGGCTTGAAGAAGGGATGCGGTTTCTTTCCAAATAATCGTTAACTCGACGAACGCCTTCGCGAGCAGGCTCGCTCCCACATTGGAATGCTTTTACCTGTGGGAGCGAGCCTGCTCGCGAAGCTTTTAGCGATCTTTGAAGCGCTGCAAATACTCGACATGCTCGCGGTGCGCGACGTCCTGCACTACCGGCCTCAATCTCACCTTCGCTCCCGGCAGGCATTGCGCCAATCGTGCCAACGCCAGCGGCGTCAACGCGCCCAGGCGCGGGTATCCGCCAATGGTCTGGCGATCGTTGAGCAACACGATCGGTTGGCCATCGGGCGGCACCTGCACCGCGCCCAACGGAATCCCCTCGGAGATCATCGGCGCGCCCTGATATTGCAACGCCGAGCCGAGCAGGCGGATGCCCATGCGGTCGGCGCGACTGTCGATGGTCCAGGCGCTGTTGAAGACATCGAACAGGCTCTGCCCGCTGAACTGGCCGATCTGTGCGCCGAGCACCAAATCCAAAGGCGCGTGCATTTTGAAATCCGGCCGCAGCGCCGAAGGCATTTCCCGTACTGCCAACGCTTCGCCGCTGTAACCGAGCACCGCCCCTTTGGCGAGCGGAAGGCCCATGCCATCAAGCCCGCCCAATTCTTCGCGCACCACCGTGGCACTGCTGCCCAGTACCTTGGGCGCAGTAAACCCAAAGGGCGCGGCCAGATACGCCCGGGCGCCGAGCAAAGGCTGCGTGAACCGCAATGTCTGGCCTTTCGCCAATTTGAAACTGCGCCACGGCGCCAGCGGCTGGCCGTCGATCTGCGCGCCGAGATCCGCTCCCGCCAGCGCCAGCAGGCAATCCTCTTCAGCCACAACAGCAAACCCGCCGAGGGTGATTTCAACCACTGCTGCATCCAGCTCATTGCCGAGCAGCCAATTGGCCCAGCTCATCGAACACCAATCCGCCGCGCCGCCCTGGGTCACGCCCAGATGCCGCACGCCAAACCGCCCGGCATCCTGCAACAGGCACAGCGGTGTGCTGGCTTCGATCGTCAATCGACTCATGCCAACGCCTCCAGTGGTGTGTCATCGCCGCCCAAGCGTATGAATTCGGCGTGATCGACGGCTTCGAAGCGCACCGTGTCGCCCGGTTGCATCAGGCTGTAGCCGTCGCGATGGCGATCAAACAGTTGCGCCGGGGTGCGCCCGATCAGGTTCCAGCCACCAGGTGAAACTACCGGATAAGCCGCCGTCTGCCGCTCAGCGATGCCCACGCTGCCGGCGGCAACTTTCTTGCGCGGCGTGCTCAAGCGCGGCGCGGCGAGCATTTCTTCGACCAGGCCCATGAAGGCAAAACCCGGCGCAAAGCCAAGGGCGAACACCTGATATTCCCGTGCGCTGTGGCGACGAATCACCTCCTTCACCGCCAGCCCGCTGCGTTCGGCCAACAGGCTCAATTCCGGGCCGACACTCAAGTCGTACCAGACCGGCAAGACGTGACACTGCCCGGCACGGCGCGCATTCGGCGCCAGATCGATCAGCGCTTCGGCGATCAAGTCACGCGCCTGAGCAGGACTCAACAGCGTCAGGTCGTAATGCACCATCAACGTCGTATAGGACGGCACCAGATCGATCAACTGTGCACCAAACGCCGTGCGCAAACGCTCGCTGGCGGCGAGCAGCCACGGCATGTTGGCTTCGGCGATTTCATCGAACAGACGCAGCATCAGGCAGTCGAGCGCCACCACTTCAATCCGTGGGTTCATGACGCACTCGACTGCTGCAAGGCTTGGCGAATGCGCTGCACCGCAGCCACGGAACTGGCGTTGTCGCCGTGTACACACAATGTATTGGCGCGCAGGATCAAGGTGCTGCCATCGCTGGCGGTGAGCGCGCCGCCATCGGCGATGGTCAGCGCTTGCTCGATGATTTTTTCGGCATCGTGATGCACGGCGCCCGGCAATTGCCGGGAGACCAGCCGGCCGGCGCTGTCGTAGGCACGGTCGGCGAACGCTTCAAACCACAGCGTTACGCCGTATTCATCGCCAATTTGCTGCGCCGCAGCGTTGTCTCGGGTCGCCATCAACATCAGCGGCAGATTGCGATCATAAGCGGCCACGGCCTGCACCACCGCACGCAATTGCGCCGGGTTGGCCATCATGTCGTTGTACATCGCGCCGTGGGGTTTGACGTAGCTCACGCGTCCGCCCTGCGCCTTGCAGATGCCGTCGAGGGCACCGATCTGGTAATGCAGGATGTCTTGCAGCTCTTGCGCGGAATACGCCATGGAGCGTCGGCCGAATCCGACCAGATCCTGATAGGCCGGGTGCGCGCCAATCTGCACGCCGTGCTCGAGCGCCAGCGCCACGGTTTTGCGCATGATGCTCGGGTCGCCGGCATGGAAACCACAGGCAACGTTGGCGCAATCGATGAAGGGCATGACTTCGGTGTCCAGACCCATGGTCCAGCTGCCGAAGCTCTCGCCAATGTCGCAATTCAATAGCAGGCGGCTCACGGTGAACACTCCTGTAGCTGCTGGTCTTTTTATCTGTAGGAGACTTCTGCGCAGGGTATCAGTTACTGCGCGTCGAGTTGCTTGCCACGGGTTTCCGGCAGGCTCAGCGCCGCCAGAATCACCACGCCATAGGACACCGCCGCGAAGGCGCCGATGCCCATGCTCAATGGCACTTTCTGGCTGAGCAGGCCGATCAACAGCGGGAACAACGCCGCCAGTGCGCGGCCGATGTTGTAGCAGAAACCCTGGCCCGAGCCGCGAATCCGCGTAGGAAACAATTCAGTCAGAAACGCGCCCATGCCGCTGAAAATCCCCGAGGCGAAGAAGCCCAGCGGAAAGCCCAGCCAGAGCATCACGCCATTGCTGACCGGCATCTGCGTGTAGAGCAGAACGATGGTGAACGAGCCGACGGCAAACAAAATGAAGTTCTTTTTCCGCCCCAGCAGGTCGGTCAGATACGCGCTGATCACATAACCGACATAGGAACCGACGATCACCATCGCCAGATAACCACCGGTGCCGAGCACGCTCAAACCGCGCTCGTTCTTGAGGAAAGTCGGCAGCCAGGAGGTGATCGCGTAGTAGCCGCCCAGCGCACCGGTGGTCAGCAAAGAAGCGCGAAACGTGGTGAAGAGCATGCCCGGTGCGAAGATCTCGTAGAACTTCGCCGGGTTTTCCGGAGTTTGCGCGGCTTTGGCTTCGCGATATATCTCCGGATCTTTCACCAGGCGACGGACAAAAATCACGAATATCGCCGGCACGATGCCAAGGATGAACAGCGCGCGCCAGGCATCTTCCGCTGGCAACACCGAAAACAGCAGCGCGTACAGAATCGCCGTCAGGCCCCAACCCAGCGCCCAGCCGGATTGCACCATGCCCACCGCTTTGCCGCGATCCTTAGCGCGAATCACTTCACCGATCAACACTGCGCCAGCGGTCCATTCACCGCCGAAACCGAAGCCCATCAGGGTGCGGGCGATCAACAATTGTTCGTAGTTTTGCGCGAAGCCGCAGAGGAAGGTGAAGAAGGCGAACCACAGCACCGTCAGTTGCAGGGTGCGCACACGGCCGATGCGGTCGGAGAGAATCCCGGCGACCCAACCGCCGATGGCCGAGGCGATCAGGGTGCTGGTGTGAATCAGTCCCGCTTCGCCCGTGGTGATGCCCCACATCGCGATCAGCGTCGGCACGACGAAGCTGAGCATCTGCGTGTCCATGCCATCCAGGCCGTAACCGATCTTGCAGCTCCAGAACGTGCGGCGCTCCTGCTGGTTGATGTTGCGATACCAGTCGAAAGGCCCGGGGCGCGCCGCAGGCTTGGATAAAGGAAGGGTGTCGGGAGCACTCATGGCAAATCTCCGCAGGGCTTTTATTGGTCTTGTTCGAAGCTCCGACGACGCCTATCGTGGGAACCGGATGCGCCGATTTTTCGTCGCCCTGCCCTGCGCCGTCCAACGAATAAAAACCCGCCTTAGGCATAAGAAAAATTTGTCACTCGAGCCTTGTCCATGAATCTGAAGTTTCTCGAGACCTTTGTCTGGGTCGCGCGTCTGAAGAGTTTTCGCCTGACCGCTGACAAGCTGTTCACCACCCAGGCATCGATTTCCAGCCGCATTGCAGTGCTCGAAGGCGAGCTGGGCGTAAAGCTGTTTTTGCGCGACTCACGCGGCGTCAGCCTGACCCCGGAAGGCCTGAAAGTGCTGGACTATGCCGAGCAGATGCTCGACACCATGGCGGCGCTGAAGCAGTCGATCGAGACCCGTTCGAGCAAGGTCGGCCGGGTGCGTATCGGCGTGATGGACACAGTGATCCATACCTGGCTGAGCCCGCTGGTGGCGCAGATGACCGATCTGTACCCACGGGTGGAAATCGAATTGGTCGCGGATACCGCGCTGAACCTCTGCGATCAACTGCAAAAAGGCTTCCTTGATCTGGTTCTGCAAACCGATCTGGTCCGTCACGAAAGCGTGCGCAGCCTCGAGCTGGCGAGCCATCCGCTGGGCTGGATTGTCGCCAGCAATTCGATCTACAACCGCGACTACGCCGACCTCGCCGAACTGGCGCAGGAGCGGATCATCACCTACTCGAAAAACTCACGACCGCATCAGGATATCGTCGCGCTGATGCAGGCCAGCGGCGTCATGGCGCCACGCTTGAATTGCGTGAACTCGGTGTCGGCGATCACCCGGTTGTTGCGCGACGGCTTCGGTATCGGCGCGCTGCCGCCGGTGCTGGTGACCGAGGAGCTGGCGCGTGGCGAATTGATCGTGCTCGACATCGAGCAGCGGCCGGCGAATCTGCCGGTGGTGGTGTCGTGGCGGGTCGGGGTTGAGTGGGTCGAAGAGATCGTGACGTTGTGTCAGCAGGTGCTAGCGGGGTATGCGCACAAGGTGGGCAAGGACTACATCGCGTTAAGTTGATCGTTCCTACGCTCCGCGTGGGAATGCAGCCCGGGACGCTCCGCGTCCCTCGAAAGCCGAACGCGGAGCGTCCGATGAGGCATTCCCACGCAGAGCGTAGGAACGATCCTTACTGCGCTGATCTCAGAGGCCACGCACGTCCCGATCTTCGATCGGCCGGCTCTGGCGCAGGCGGCGGCCGCCGAGGACGACCCAGTCGATCAGGCGGAACAGGCATTCGATGCCGAACGACAGCAGCAACGCGCCGCTCATGCCCCAGATCATCGCCTCTGGCGTCAGCAGGATCTGGTAGCTGTAGCCGTTCCAGGTTTCCTTGCGAATATCCGGATCGGCGGCCAGCACCACTTGCAGGAAGCGCACATACCACGGGCCTTGCATCGCCTGGAATTGCTTGTCCAGCGCGACCTGGCGGGTGAGCAAGGTGTTCAGGCTGTCGGCATCGCTGCGAAAAATCGGGTCTTCGCTGGCACGGTAATGTGCGACCAGCGCCTGCATATCGCCTTTGAAAAACTGATCCGCCGTGCCCTGGAAACCACGCAGACCGGTCTGCGCTTCGATCAGGTGCGCTTCGACACGCTGGGCGTAATCGTTGATGAACCCCGGCACCTGGACACCGATCAACAGGCCCGCCGCAAACAACACCAGCCGTAGATAACTGAGCAACATGGGTGCAAATCCTTATTCGGTCTTGCCCTGGCTGACGCATTCGCCGCGTCGCCACAGGCTCCATTGGCCCGGTTCGTAACGGGTCCAGGTTTCGTTTTCGGTCAAAGGCTCGGTGGCAATCACCGTGACCACGTCGTTGGGCGTGGTTTCGGCCTGGAAGTCGACGATCACATCGACATCCTTGAGCCGCGCCGGGCCGAACGGTGCGCGGCGGGTGATCTGGGCGAGTTTGGTCGAGCAGTAACAGAACAGCCAGTCACCGTCGCTGAGCAGGCAATTGAACACGCCTTTGCTGCGATATTCGGCGCACGCTGCGACCAGATCCGGCAGCAGCACTTCGATATCGACCGGCTCGGGGAAGGCTGCGCGTACCCGGTTGAGCAAATCGCAGAACGCCGCTTCGCTGTCGGTATCGCCGACCGGTCGGTAGAAACTCTTGATCGCAGTGAAGTCAGCGAGCTGGCCGTTGTGCGCGAAACACCAGTTGCGCCCCCACAGTTCGCGGACGAACGGGTGGGTGTTGGACAGGCAGACCTTGCCGACGTTGGCCTGGCGAATATGGCCGATGACCACTTCGCTCTTGATCGGATAACGCTGCACCAGGTTGGCAACTTCCGACTCGCTGCTCGCTGCCGGGTCCTGAAACAGACGCAGGCCCCGCCCTTCGTAGAAGGCAATGCCCCAGCCGTCGCGGTGCGGGCCGGTGCGTCCGCCACGCTGCATCAGGCCGGTGAAGCTGAACACGATGTCGGTCGGCACGTTGGCACTCATGCCCAGTAATTCACACATGTGCGGACTCTCGGGTTACAGACGCGGCTCGACCCGCATGCGCTGCGGATTGTTCGGTACTGGCGGGCGACCGTAGCGGTCGTCACCGGCGCCACCGAACGGTTGATCATCGTCGCGCTCTTCGGCACGGGCGGCGGCCTTGGCTGCCTCGGCGCGTTCACGCCGTGCTACCGAGGCACGCTCGATCGGCAGGCGGATCAAGACGAAAACCAGATACACCCCGAAGGCGATCATGCCGTACATGAACAGATCGGAAACCGCGCGCCAGGCGTTGTTGCCGACCTTGAACAGCATGTCCAGGGCGGTGATGGCGATGGCCGGTGCAACTTTGGCTTTCACCGGATCGACGATGGTCGGGCTGAACAGCAACACCGCCATCAGCACACGCAGCGGCTCGCGCAGCCAACGCCACATCCAGGTGGTCAGGCGCATCCATACCAGCAGGCAGCCCACGGCGGCAAAGGCGTAAAGGCCCCAGGCGATCAGATAGTCGTTCTCGGTCATGGTGTCCATGGCAAGGCAGGCAAATAGGCGCTTATAGTAACGACTTTTCGCCCATGCGGCTTGTCCCAATACCAGACGGCCAGCAGCCGCCCCTGTGGGAGCGAGCCTGCTCGCGAATACGGACTGTCAGTTGCAACAACTGCCTGACACACCGCTTTCGCGAGCAGGCTCGCTCCCACACGGGCTGCGGCGCTTTCAAGACCTGCGAAAAACCCAATTCCGAATATTGTCCGAGAGCCTTCCATGCCCCAATCCGCCAATGTCATGACTGCCCCGATTGCCCAGCGGGCGCCCGGCGCCGACCCGTATGCCTGGCTGCAGGAACGCGATACCGACGCGGTGCTCGACTACCTCAAGGCTGAAAACGCTTATCAGGAAGCGCAAACCGCCGATCAGGCCGAGCTGCGCGAAAGCCTGTTCAACGAGATCAAGGGCCGGATTCTCGAGACTGATCTGTCCCTGCCCTCGCCCTGGGGCCCCTACCTTTATTACACGCGCACCACCGCCGGTGACGAATATGCCCGGCACTACCGCTGCCCGCGCCCGGCGGACGACAGCCTGACCCTCGATGAAAGCCGCGAGCAACTGTTGCTCGACTCGAATGCGCTGGCCAACGGCGGTTTCTTCTCGCTCGGTGCTTTCAGCATCAGCCCCGATCACCAGCGCCTGGCCTACAGCGTCGATACCTCGGGCGACGAGATCTACACGCTGTTCGTCAAGGAGCTGTCCAACGACAAGGTCAGCGAACTGGAATTCGAGGACTGCGACGGCAGCATGACCTGGGCCAACGACAGCCTGACCCTGTTCTTCGGCGTGCTCGACGACACCCATCGCCCGCACAAACTGTTCCGCTATCGTCTCGATGGCACCGCCGCTGAAGAAGTCTTCCACGAGCCGGACGGTCGGTTCTTCCTGCATTGCTACCGCGCCAGCTCCGAACAGCAATTGCTGCTGTCGCTGGGCAGCAAGACCACCAGTGAAGTCTGGGCGCTGGACGCCAACCAACCGCACCTGCCGTTCAGCTGCCTGGCGCCACGGGTCGAAGATCACGAATACGACGTCGACCACGGCCTGCTCGATGGCGTCTGGACATGGTTTATCCGTACCAACCGCGACGGCATCAACTTCGCCCTGTATCAGGCCCCGGACACTGGCGTGCCGCCGAGCGAGGCCGACTGGCGGAACCTGATCCCGCACAACGAAGAAGTGATGCTCGACGGTGTCAGCCTCAACACCGAGGCGATGACTTTGAGTCTGCGCGAAGGTGGCCTGCCGATCATCGAGGTTCACCCGCAGGGCTCGGCGCCGTATCGCGTGCAATTGCCCGATGCGGCCTACAGCCTCCACGTGCAAAACAGCCTGGAATTCGAGAGCGACCGCATTCGCCTGCGCTACGAAGCGTTGAATCGCCCGGCCCAGGTGCGCCAGTTGATTCTTGCCAGCGGCGAGCAAACGGTGCTCAAGGAAACCCCGGTACTCGGCCAATTTGATGCCGACGCCTATGTCAGCCAACGCCTGTGGGCGACCGCCCCGGACGGTACGCAGGTGCCGATCAGTCTGGTGATGAAGCGCGAGATGGTCGGTAAACCGGTGCCGCTGTATCTGTACGGTTACGGCGCCTACGGTTCCAGCCTCGATCCGTGGTTTTCTCACGCGCGCCTGAGCCTGCTCGATCGCGGTATGGCCTTCGCCATCGCTCACGTACGCGGTGGTGGTGAATTGGGCGAAGCCTGGTATCGCGCCGGCAAGCAGGAACACAAACACAACACCTTCAGCGACTTCATCGCTTGCGCTGAGTTTCTGATCCTCAACGGCATCACCACGGCGGAAAAACTGGCGATCAGCGGCGGCAGCGCCGGTGGCCTGCTGATCGGCGCGGTACTCAATCAGCGCCCGGACCTGTTCGGCGTGGCGATTGCCGAAGTGCCGTTCGTCGACGTGCTCAACACCATGCTCGACCCCGATCTGCCGCTGACCGTCACCGAATACGACGAATGGGGCAACCCGGAAGAACCGGACGTCTATGATCGGATCAAGGCTTACGCACCGTACGAAAACGTCACCGCGCAAGCTTATCCGCCACTGCTGGTGATCGCCGGCTACAACGACAGCCGCGTGCAGTACTGGGAAGCGGCCAAGTGGGTAGCAAAATTGCGCGCAACCAAGACCGACGACAATGTGCTGCTGCTCAAGACCGAACTGGGCGCCGGGCATGGCGGCATGAGCGGGCGCTATCAGGGATTACGTGACGTAGCGCTCGAATATGCATTTGTGTTCAAGGTTTTGCAGATTGCCTGAGGAACTCTGTGGGTGGCTTGGGTCTTAACAGCAGACCAAAAGCCTCCACCGATTCCCTGTGTAGGAGCTGCCGAAGGCTGCGATCTTTTGATCCTGGTTTTGAACGACAAGATCAAAAGATCGCAGCCTTCGGCAGCTCCTACATGGGGACCGTGTGCTCCTTGGAAACAGTGATAACAAAAAGACCGCATCGACATGTCCGAACCGACCTTTCTGAACAACGAAATCCGCGACTGGCTGATGGACTGTGGCCTGTTCGATCAATTGCAGCTGGCCGACTTCGCGGCCGCTTCCGGCTATTTCAGCATCAGCACCGTGGCTGAAGGCGAGGCGATTTTTCGCGAGGGTGATGCCGGCAGTTTCATGTGCATCATCCACACCGGCCAGGTCGCCGTGCAGAAAACCGGCGCTGACGGCCAGGTCATCACCATGGCCACCCTGCGCAGCGGTCGGGCCTTCGGTGAAATGGCCGTGCTCGATGGCGAGCGCCGCTCGGCTACCTGCATCGCGGCGAGCAATTGTCAGTTGCTCAATCTGGGCAAGGACTCGCTGGAGAAAATGCTCAACGACGCGCCGAAAATCGCCGCGAAGATCATCCGCGCCCTCGCCGTCTCGCTGTCCAAACGCCTGCGCATGGCCGACGGCCAACTCGCCGCGCAACAGGTTTAGCCGCCGGGGGATTTGACCTTGTTGCCGTTCGGCTCGATGCCCGGCACCGGTTGATCCTTGCTCGGCGGGCTGGGCATTTCAATCGGCACCAGTGGCGGGCTGCCGCTACCGGCGCCCGACTTGGGCAGGGTGATCGGGGTGATCTGCGGATACGGCGTCGGCGTCGCGGTGCCGGGCGAGCCGGGCTGCGGCGTCGGGCTGACCGGAACGCTCTGCTGGGCCTGCACTGCAGTAATCGCGAGCGCGGCCAGGGTAATGACCGTTAGAATGGTGCGCTTCATCAAGGGCTCCGTTTGGCCTTTAGTCTGTGCTCAGGCTACTCCCAACGCGCCTGCTTGCCTTCCCCCCCTTTAGAGATTTCCATGAAACGTTTCGTTCTGCTCGACACCACCCCGATCCCTGAAAACGGCGGTGCCCTGTGCCTGTTCGAGTATGGCGAGGATTTCGTCATCAAGATCCAGGGCGGCGACGGCGGACAGTTGATGAACACGCGCATGCACGGTTCTGAAGATGCGCTGGCCGAGATCCCCTGCCGCAAGGTCGCCGGCCGGTCGAATTCGCGGGTGTTGATCGGTGGCCTGGGTATGGGTTTCACCCTCGCCTCGGCACTCAAGCACCTGGGCAAGTCCGCCGAAGTGGTGGTCGCTGAGCTGGTGCCCGGCGTAGTCGAGTGGAATCGCGGCCCGCTCGGGGAGAAGTCCGGTCGGCCATTGCTCGACCCGCGCACGGTGATCCGTCAGGAAGATGTGGCCAATGTGCTGCAAAGCGAGCCGAACGGTTTCGATGCGATCATGCTTGACGTAGACAACGGCCCCGAAGGCCTGACTCAAAAGGCCAACAGCTGGCTGTATTCCGCCGCAGGTCTGAATGCCTGCGCCAAGGCGCTGCGCCCCAAAGGTGTGCTCGCGGTATGGTCGGCCAGCGCCGACCGACAGTTTTCCGACAAATTGAAGAAGGCCGGTTTCAAAGCCGAAGAAGTCCAGGTCTTCGCCCACGGCAACAAGGGCACCCGTCACACGATCTGGATTGCCGAGAAGCTCAAGGGCTGAGCTAAACTGCGCATAACCGTCATCAGTCTTTCTGCAAAGGTGAACCCATGAGTTCGTCCACCCCCACCAACACGTCGAAGCTGGACCGCATCCTCGCCGACAACCAGCGCGACAAGGAAATGGGCTACCGCGACAAAGCCCTGAAGATGTACCCACACGTCTGCGGCCGCTGCGCCCGTGAGTTTTCCGGCAAGCGCCTGAGCGAACTGACTGTGCATCACCGTGACCACAACCACGACAACAACCCGCAGGACGGCTCGAACTGGGAGCTGTTGTGCCTGTATTGCCACGACAACGAGCACTCGCGTTACACCGATCAGCAGTATTTCGGCGACGGCTCGCTGAGCACACCGAAGATCGCCAAGGCCACGCATAACCCGTTTGCGGCCCTGGCTGGCCTGATGAAAAAAGAAGATTGAAGATCTTCATCGCCTGAGCTGGCCCTTTCGCGAGCAGGCTCGCTCCCACAGTTGAAATGCGTTCCCCTGTGGGAGCGAGCCTGCTCGCGAAGGCGGCCGGCCAGGCACCACAAATCTCGAATCTGCCCGCCCTCCCCCAATCCCCGTATAATCGCCCTCTTTTTCCCGAAGGCACCCCGCTCGTGGCAGACAAACGGTACAGCTGCATTGGTTTGTATAACCCCAAATCACCGGAGAACGTCGGTTCGGTGATGCGCGCCGCAGGCTGTTACGGCGTGGCGTCGGTGTTCTACACCGGCAAGCGTTATGAACGCGCCGCCGACTTCGTCACCGACACCAAGCGCGTGCACTACGACATCCCGTTGATCGGCATCGACGACCTGAAAAAAATCCTTCCGCTCAACTGCGTTCCCGTCGCAGTGGAGCTGGTCGAAGGCGCCCGGCCGCTGCCGGAATACACCCACCCCGACCGCGCCCTGTACATCTTCGGCCCGGAAGACGGCTCGCTGGATAAAGAGATTCGCGACTGGTGCGAAGACGTCGTGTACATCCCGACCACCGGCTGCATGAATCTCGCCGCCACGGTCAACGTCGTGCTCTACGACCGCATGGCCAAGGGCCTGAACACCCGCTCCGGGCCGAAATTCCGCTGAAGCGTCGCACATTCGATGGAACAAGCTGACGGCCCCGGCAGTCAGCTTATCTATCAATCGCACCCTGCCTGGAGATAGATCATGAGCGAGCTCAAACGCGTAGAACGCATCGAATCCACCCCGTTCCAGTCGCCTTCGCACAAGAATGTGCATGGCTGGGAGCGCGTCGGCTCGTTGACCGGCGGCGTGCTGATGGTCGGCAAGGGCCTGCGCCGTGGCGGCGTATTCGGCCTGCTGCAAGTGGCGCTCGGCGGCATGGCCGTAGCCCGTGGCATCACCGGACACTGCTCGGCGAAAAGCCTGTTGGAAAAAGGCCGTCAGGACATGAGCAACGTGCGGGCGAAGATCGAACGCGCCGGGGAAGAACTGAGCAAGTTGAAGACCAATGCCGAAGTGGCCACGGAAACGGCGACCGTCACCGGCAATGATTCGCTGACCTCGCCGAAGGCCGGCGTCTGAGGCTTTAAAGCAAAAGATCGCAGCCTGCGGCAGCTCCTACACGGAATCACGTTTTCCATTGTAGGAGCTGCCGAAGGCTACGATCTTTTGATTTTTACGGGTTCAACAACTCACCACCTCATCAACCCGCGCGAAAAATCAGATGATCTTCCCAGTCATCCTCCGGCACGCTGCCTTCGGCGAGCATGCGCCCGGACTGGGAAATCCGCTCATGGTGCACCGCGTCGCGGTCGCCACACACCAGGTGATGCCATAACGGCAGATCCTTGCCCTCGCTGACCAGACGATAACCACAGGTCGGCGGCAGCCACTTGAATTCCTCCGCCTGACCCGGCGTGAGCTGAATGCAGTCAGGGACAAACTTGATCCGGTTCGGATAATCGCTGCACTGGCAGGTTTTCAGATCCAGCAGTTTGCAGGCGATGCGCGTGTAATAGACGCTGTTGTCTTCTTCGTCCTCGAGCTTTTGCAGGCAGCACAGACCGCAGCCGTCGCACAGCGATTCCCATTCCTCGTGATCGAGTTGATCGAGGGTTTTGCGTTTCCAGAACGGTTCGACTATGGCGGCCATGGCTCAAGCATCAACATCAAGGTGGTGAAAAGGCCGCCAGTCTAGTGCCAGCGGGCGCGGGGGCCAAGCGCTGGCGACTGCCGGTAAATCCGCTTGTCAGCGCCAGCGCCGCCCACTGAGCAACCTGGTGACTACCCTTTGAAACCAATGTGGGAGCGAGCCTGCTCGCGAAAGCGCTGTGTCAGACACGCTGTTGTCGACTGACACGCCCTCTTCGCGAGCGGGCTCGCTCCCACGATGATCGGCGCTGGATCAATATCCGCGGGTGAAATCTACCTCGCCACGCAACGCTTCACCTGCCTCATACGCTTTCAGATTCTGCACAAACAAATCCACCATCAGCGCCGGCGAGGTCGGTGCCGAGCTGTGCCCGGTCAGGAGCAAGCCCCACGCGGTCCAGAACGGGTGACGTTGCGGCAATGGCTCCTGACGGCAAACGTCGATCACCGCGCCGGCCAGATGCCCTTCCTTCAAGGCTTCTACCAGATCGGCATCGACCACTGCGACGCCACGCCCGGCGTTGATGAACAATCCGGTCGGCTTGAATTGCTTGAACAGCGCCGCGTCGTAGATATCGTGGGTGTGTTCGGTGTTCGGCAGCAGATTGACCACGTAATCCACTTCGCCCACCAATCGCGGAAGATCGGCCAGCGCGCCGACTTCGACAAATGGCGCCTGTTCGCGGGCACTGCTGGCGATACCGTACAGCTCGACGCCGAACGGCCGCAGAAACTGCGCAACGCTCTGGCCGATGTCACCGGTGCCGACGATCAGCACCTTGCGCCCTACCAGACTCTGGCCGCTGCGGTTGTCCCACTTGCGCTCGACCTGGCTGACCAGCCGCGCCAGCACTTCGCGCTCGTGGCCGAGGATGTAGGTCAGCACGTATTCAGCCATGACCTGACCGAAAATCCCCACGGCGCGGGTCAGTCGATAGTCGCGGCGCAGGCCGTCGGCGAGCAGCGGCGTGATGCCGGCCCAGGTCGATTGCAGCCATTGCGGTTGATGGCCCTGGCGCAGCAAGGTCGCCAGCAGATCCGGCTGGCCCAGCCACACCGGGCAATCGGCGGCCTGACGCGCCAGTTCGGCGGAGTCGCCGCTGGTCAGGATTTCAAGCTCGGGCAGCGCCTGACGCAGCAGGCGGGCGTATATCGCGTAGTCGTGTTCGGCAATCAGAACGCGCATCTTCAAACCTTTCGCAAACCGTGCAGACAGCCGCCGGGGTCGGGCCGGCCATCGCGGTAAAAACAGTTCCAGGGTTAACCGAGGCCCAGAACAGGGCCTCGCGGGTCAGACCGGGTCGTTGCGTCGCAGCAACTCTTCGGGCAAGTGCTCGATGTACTCGTCCTCGGCCGGTGGCATTTGCAGGTGATAGCCCTGCTTGTCGAGGTTTTCCAGAACCACGGTGATGTCTTCGCTGGCCAGCTTGCGCTCGGGCGACAGCACCAGATCGAAGGAATGCTTCGCTTTGCCAAAAGCCGTCATCAGCGCTTCCGGCACGCGCTCGAGCGCATCGCTCTTGAGCACGTAGAGATACATGCCGCTGCGCTTGGAGCTTTGGTAGATGGAGCAAATACGTTTCAAGGCTGTTCTCCGGCGGTGGCCAAGCTGTCGAGCAGCTTCTGGCCGAGCAATTCGCGGCGCCAGCCACGCAGCGAATCGGGCAATTGGTAAGGCCCCTCGGGGAAGCCGCTTTTGACCAGGGCTTCGAGGGTTTTCTTGCGCAGCATCAGTTCCGGGGCAATACCCAAGCGTTCGGCCTCGGCCTGACCCAGCGCGCGCAGTTGTTTGATCAACGCAGCGGCTTCGATCGGCAACGGCTCCGGCACTGCCGGCGGCCATTGATCTGGCCCCACACTGCCAGAGCGCTTGATCAGATCAAGCAGAAACTGACCGTCCTGACGTACGGTACGCGGGTGCATGTCTTCAATCTTGCCCAGCGCCGCGAGGTTATCCGGCTGCGTGCGGGCCAAGGGCCACAGCGAGTGTTCACGGACGATGCGGTTGCGCGGCAGGTCGCGGGCGCGGGCTTCTTTTTCGCGCCAGGCGCACAGCTCACGCAGCACGGCGAGTTGTGCACGGGACAACTTCCATGCCAGTTTCGCCTCGCGATACACCTCGTAAGGATCGGTTTCGCGGCGCAGGTTGGCGACCAGTTCGGCGCCATCCTCCAGCACCCAGGCGAACTTGTCGTCGGACAGCTTGGGCCGCAACTCGACGAACACCTCGGCCAGATGCACGGCATCTTCGGCGGCATAGCTGATCTGGGTTTCGGACAGCGGTCGCTGCAACCAGTCGGAACGGGTTTCGCCCTTTGGCAGGTCGATGCCGAGCACCTCCTGCACCAGACGCGAGTAGCCCATCGAAAAGCCGAGGTTCAGGTAAGCGGCGGCCAGTTGCGTGTCGAACAGCGGCGCCGGCAGGCTGCCGGTCAGGCGCAACAGCACTTCGAGGTCTTCGCTGCAGGCGTGCAGGACTTTGAGCACCGCCGGGTTTTCCAGCAACGCGGCCAGAGGTTGCCAGGCGTTGATGGTCAGCGGATCGATCAGGTAGGCGCGTTTGCCGTCGCCGATCTGCAACAGGCCGGCAATCGGGTAGAAGGTGTCGACCCGCATGAATTCGGTGTCGAGGGCAACGAACGGCAGCTGCTGCCACTCGGCGCAAAACTGCGCGAGGCTTTCGTTGTCGCGAATCCAGTGAATATCGATAGCCACACGGCTCTCCCTTGAAGAATGGCGCGCAGTATATATCGCCACCGACGATTTACGCGCCTTTGAAGGGCAAGAGCTGTAAGGAAATATCTTGCCTGTCAGCAAGAATAGTCTGACAGCAGAAACAGAAAGGCCCGTCGCATTGGCGCGACGGGCAGGAAACGCTTCACTGCTTGGCCAACACGCCGTCGATCACCGCGCCACGACAGCCGGCAAACATGTCCAAGGCAGGTTGATAGACGCTGCTGCGCACTTCCAGCAGGCCGAGCATCGAGTGGAACAGATTGTCCTGGCTCAGCGGCTTGTCCCGGCTCAGTTGCAGGCAATGGGTGTCGACCGAATAGGCCTTCTGATAGCTGTCAGAGAACCACGCCAGCATCGCTACATGCTTCTGTTGCTCGGGCGCCAGCATATAAGGCGTGCCGTGCAGAAACAGGTTGTACTCGCCCAGCGATTCGCCGTGGTCCGACAGATAGAGCATGGCGGTGTCGACTTTGTCCTGATTGCTGCGCAGCACATCGATCAGGCTCGCCAGCACATGGTCGGTGTAGACCAAGGTGTTGTCGTAACCGTTTACGATACTTTCGCGGCTGCAATTGTTCAGCGCGTTACTTTCACAGACCGGAGTGAAGTGTTCGTACTCCTTGGGATACCGCTTGAAGTAGTCCGGGCCGTGACTGCCCATCTGGTGCAGAACCAGGACGGTGTCCTTGTCCAAGTGATCGATAAAACTTTGCAGCCCTTGCAGGAGGATTTCATCGCGACATTCGCTGTTGGCGCACAACGCCGGGTCTTGCAACTTGCTGACATCCTGCACCGTGACGCGGTCGCAAGTGCCTTTGCAGCCGGACTGGTTATCGCGCCAGATCACATCAATGCCGGCGCGCTTGAGTACGTCGAGCAAGCCCTCCTCATTCCTGGCCTTGCTGGCGTTGTAATCCTTGCGGCCCATGTTGGAGAACATGCACGGTACCGAGACAGCCGTTTCCGTGCCGCAGGAATGCACATCAGTGAAAGCGATCAGGCCAGCCTCTTTGTCCAGTTGCGGGGTGGTGTCTCGGTCGTAACCGAGAATGCCGAAGTTCTGCGCCCGCGCACTTTCCCCTACCACCAGCACGGTGAGGGATTTGCGTGGCTGTAGCTGCAAGTCGGGGTTGCGCTGGGCATCTTCGCCGATCTTGATGAACGGCTGCTGCGCCGAGACAACTTGCTCTTGCAGATAACCAATGGATGCGCCGATGTAATTGCTCGGCACCAGCATCAGGCGAATTTCGTGGTGATTGCGAAACAGCGACGACAAACCTTGATAGTTGGCCAATGCCACAACGCCGATCACCGCCGCCGAGGCAACACTGACAATAACTTTGCTGAACAACTCGCGATGCCAGCGCCGATAATTGACCGGTACTTTCCACAACAACAAACACGGCAAAACACCCAGCAAGAGAATATAAGCGAACAACTTCAACGAAAGCAGATCACGCACTTCCGTCGCGTTGGTCTCGGCAAAGTTGCGCAACATGCCCGCATCAATCATGACGCCATATTGGCTCATGAAATAAGCCACGCCGGCGCTGACTAAAAACAAAAGAGTCAAAAGTGGTTTAAGCAGTGGCCGGAACGCGAATATCGTCAGCACGATATTGAACGCGGCAAGGATCATCACGCCGAACGCCACGCGCATGGCGATGCCCTTGCCATCGGCGGCGGTGATCTCGAACAGGTGTTGCCAAAGCACCAGATTGAAACCGAGCAACAAAAAGGCGCTGGCAAACAACGTCACCCATTCCGGGCGCACGGCTTTTAACTTCAACATGATGAGTGACTGTTCCTGAAAGAAGAGCCTCGTCGATTGTGAAAAATTCATTCACCGAGGCATGCCAAACTTTAGGCAGGCATGGATCAATTTTTCGTGAAAAAGATGCTAATGATTAGTTGCCTCGGAGTACGAACGTGAAAGTTTGCGAGTATTTGAGAATGATTCAGGGTTTATTCAGTTTCAGGCACTTCACAATGTCCTCTGTGGGAGCGAGCCTGCTCGCGAAAGCGCAATGTCAGCAAATGAATGTTTGTCTGGAGGAACGCATTCGCGAGCAGGCTCGCTCCCACATCGGGACAGGGGTGTTATCGAGTTTTTAGGTCTGGCCCGGGGTTTTCTGATTTGCCGATGCGCGCGCCGCGACGCCTAATCATCAGCCTCTGCACTCAAAGGCCCGCTGATGAATCACTCCCGCCCCGCCGCTTGGCTGATACTCGCGATCATTCTTGTTGCACTTAATCTGCGCCCCTCAATGGCAGCCATCGGGCCGCTGCTGTCGGCGATCCGTAGCGATATACCGTTGAGCTTCACGCTTGCCTCTTTGCTGACGATGCTGCCGGTCATGGCCATGGGGCTGGCGATGTTCTTCGGCCTGCGCATCAGCCAGCGTCTGGGCGAACAACGCACGGTGCTGCTGTCGCTGCTTGTCATCGGGCTGGCGAGCCTGTCACGGCTGTTTATCGATTCTGCGGGCGAGCTGATCGTCAGCGCGATACTGGCCGGTATTGGCATAGCCCTGATTCAGGCATTGATGCCGGCGCTGATCAAGACGCGCTTTGCTGACAACGTGGCGTTGTGCATGGGCATCTACGTGACTTCGATCATGGGCGGCGCCGCGATTGCCGCATCGTTCGCGCCGCTGGTGATGGTGCAGACCGGCAGTTGGCGCATCGGGCTGGCCATCTGGGCGGCGTTGGCATTGGTCGCGTTGCTGGTCTGGTGCTTGCAGCCCGCGCAAGCCCTACCAAGGGTGACCCAGCGGGAATCTTTCATCACGCGCCGTCGCGCCTGGTTGCTGGCGATTTTCTTTGGCCTCGGTACGGCGTCCTACACCTGTGTCCTCGCCTGGCTTGCCCCGTATTACGTGGAAAAAGGCTGGAGTGAACAGAACGCCGGGCTGCTGTTGGGTTTTCTTACAGCGATGGAGGTCATTTCCGGCCTGGCAGTGCCTGCGATCGCCAATCGCAGCCGTGACCGGCGTGGGATATTGGCGGTTCTGCTGTTGCTGATCATCGGCGGTTTCTGCGGGCTGATTCTCGCCCCGCCATCTCTGGCCCTGTTATGGCCCTGTCTGTTGGGGTTGGGGATTGGCGGTCTGTTTCCGATGAGCCTGATCGTTGCACTGGATCACTGCGACGAGCCGCAGCGCGCCGGTGGCCTGACCGCGTTTGTACAGGGGATCGGTTATCTGATCGCAGGACTGTCGCCACTGTTGGCAGGGATGATTCGCGATCGGCTGGGCAGTTTCGAAGGCGCGTGGTGGGCGCTGACTGCAGTAGTGGTGCTCATGCTGCTGATGGTCGTGCGCTTCAACCCTCGCGACTACACACGTCACTTGCCCTGCCCGGGCTAGAGGCCTCTGGCCATCTTTTGCGCACGAGATTGGCAACGTCGTGTTGCTAAAAGTTTCTGTCCCACATGTGTCCGTGAAATGTCCTACGAGGGTTTCTCCTGGCACCATCGTTCCGTTAGGATCGTACGCACACGTTTGCGCGAATTCTGCGCGAGGGGCACAGCGAGACGGAACTCATGCTGAACAGTAATTTGCTTCGCAAGCTCGATATGCAGGACTTGATGGTATTCGTCGCCGTGTACGAGCAGAGCAGTGTCACCGATGTCTCGGAAACCCTGTTCGTCAGCCAGTCCACCGTCAGTTATTGCCTGAAGAAACTGCGCACCAGTTTCGAAGACGAACTGTTCATCAACACCCGCACCGGCATGCGCCCGACCTATAAGGCCTGCAGCATGTACGGCCATGTGCAGAAGATTCTCGAAAGCATCAACCTCTGTCATGCCGGCGCCCCGGCCTTCGACCCGAGCCGGCAGGCGGTGACTTTCAACATCTGCGCCCCGGAATACTTCGAGCAATTGATTCTGCCGCGTCTGTTGAAGCGCTTCGACTTCGATGACTTACCGGTGATGGTCAACATGCACAAATTCGAAACCGACGTTCCGGCCGAAGAGTTGCGCGACGGCAGCCTCGATCTGGTGATCAGTTTCGGCCCGCACTTTCACCGCCAGCATGCGGATCTGAAATCACGGATGTTGCTGGAAGATGACCTGGTCTGCGTCTTCGACAAACGCGCCACGCCACTCGAACCGCGCCTGAGCCTGCAAGCATTCACCGAACGTCGGCATGTGTTTCCAACGCCGTGGACTTCAAGCACCAACATGGTCGACGGCTGGCTCGCACGGCAAGCGCAAAAACGTCAGATTGTCGCGCGATCGAACAGCTACAGCGCCGCGTTGAAGATGATCACCGGCACCGATTTCATCCTCACCCTGCCCCGGCGTATCCAGCGTCTGCTGACCAACGACGCAGTGTTCAACCACTGCGAGGCGCCCAACGGCCTGCCGGGTTTCACCCTCGACATGCAGTGGAGCCAGAACGCCGATCAGGACAGCGCCAACGTCTGGCTGCGCGAGCAGGTGATTCAGGTGTGCAGCGAGCTGGACAACGCCTGAACGTCAGATGCCGATCGCGGCTTTGCTGTACGACTCGCGATCAATGTCGAGCAGTTCGACGCACAGTTGGACTTCGAGCCCGGCCGGCCATTCGCACAGTTCCTGCAACACTGCCAGCAGACTTTGCGAGAGCTGCTTCTTGATCTCCGCCGAGCGCCCGCTGAGCAAGGCCAGTTTCACATGGACGAAGGCACGCTCGCCCTGCGCCGTGCCGACCTTGAAGTTGTCGATCTTGATCGCGCGGCTCTTGATATCGAACTCCGCGCCGAACTGACCGGAACCGACCAGCGTGTTGTTGAGCCGGATCAGGGCGATGTCAGCGTTCAACTGCGTCAGGTTGGCGGTGTATTCCATGTGCAGGTGTGGCATTGCGGATCTCCAGTCGGCGGATGCGGGGCGTACATATACCACAATCACACAGCGTCATTTGTGGGAGCGAGCCTGCTCGCGAAAGCGTCCTTTCAGTTTGCACACCCGCGCCTGCTGAACCGCTTCGCGAGCAGGCTCGCTCCCACAGGGATACGTGGCATCTGTTAGATCTGAATAAGCGGCCGTTCACTCATGAATGCTTCCAGCCGCGAGCGCAGCCAGCGTTCGGCAGGGTCGCTGTCGACGTGGCTGAGCCAGACCATCGACAGGTCCAGTGTTGGCGTCTTGAACGGGAACGGTTCCTGGAACAGCGCCCCGGACGCCGCCATCGCCGCTGCGGTGTAATCCGGCAGGCTGGCGATCAGGTCGGTGCCGGCCAGCAAAGCCGGCAGTGCGCTGTATTGCGGCACCGACAACACCACCTGCCGCGTGCGCCCCAGTTCCGCCAGCCACTCATCGGCGTAGCCACTGACATTGGCCGTGTGCGACACCAGCACATGCGGGCGAGCGCAATATTCGTCGAGGGTCAGCGGCGTATCAGAGGCATCGGCGCGCAGGATGCTTGGCTGGATATGCCGCAGCAGTTTGCGTTTGGCGTTGGCCGGCAGGCCACGGGTCTGGCTGATGCCGACGGTGATATCGCCGGCAGCGAGCAGGTCGGGAATGCGCCAGTAATCGACATGTTGCACCACGAACACCACGCTCGGCGCCTCTTGGCGCAACGCGCGCAACAGCGGCGGCAGCAGGCCGAATTCGACGTCGTCGGACAGGCCGATGCGAAAGGTCATGGTGCTGGTGGCGGGATCGAAATCGCGGGTCAGGCTCAGCGCCGCCGAGAGTGAATCCAGTGCCGGTTTGAGATGGCGGTAAATGTCTTCGGCACGAGCCGTCGGTTCCATGCGATGGCCGACGCGGATGAACAGCGGATCGTTGAGCATCGTGCGCAAACGGTTGAGTGCCGAACTGATGGTCGGCTGGCCAAGAAACAGCTTCTCCGCCGCGCGGGTCACGTTGCGTTCGAGCATCAGGGTCTCGAACACCACCATCAGGTTGATGTCGGCCTTGCGTAGTTCATTGCGGTTCATCCTTTGCCCCTGCTCCCCGGAATAGCGGCAGTGTAGAAAGGCCCAAGAACCGCGTCTATGGGCCGCTGCGCCGAACAGTCACTGAAGGGTCAATGAAGCGTCAACGCCAGAATGCCAATGGCCAGTTTGCGCGGATCGAGTCCCATGCCCAGCGCTCTCGGGCTGACGGCATCGGCGTGCTGGAAACGAATCACCAGCACGCCTTCACGCTCAATGCGCTGCTGGACTTCAGCTGGCAGATCAACGCTGACAACGTTCGCTTCGGCCTTGAGCAAACGGGTGGAGAGCACCGGCACATCGTTGACGCTAATCTCCAGCCCCTGTTCGGTATGCGACGGCGCAATCAAAGCATTGGCTTCCAGCACAAATGATCTCACCGGGGCCTCGGGCCGCAGAATGATTTGCGATTCACTGCCCTCGGACCACGTACCCCACGGTTCGCTTTTCGACCATCCGCTGCCGAGGAAAAACGTCGCCAGGCTGGTAACGTTGAAGGTCACACGCTCGTTCGACTTCATTGGCGAAATCAGCGTAAGGGGATCGGCGGCCACGATGGGCGGGCAATCGGCGCAACGCTTCCAGCCGGGCGCCAGCACGTTCAAACCGTCGATTCTGGCGAGTACGTCAGTCTCGCGATTGAGAGTCAGCGCGGCCGGCAGCACAGTGCGGCTATCGAGTACATACAGCGTATCGGTGGCGTATTGACCAGAGCTGACCATCTGGTCGGCCACAGCTTGGGCCGCCTCGGTGGCCTTGGTACTCATGCGGCCGAGGTAGACCGCATTGGTCGGCAGATGATGGCGTCCCGCATACTCGGCCAGCGTTCGCCACTGCTCCGGATAATTCTCCGGGCGCAGCCAGCGCACCGCCTGATAATGGCGGGCTGCCTGATCCCAGAACTGATCAACCAGTGGCGTCGGCCATTGTGGCGCCGGCGTGGCCATGAACAGGTTGCGCGACTCTCCCCAACCGGAACGCGTATCCGCCACTTGCAGCAACAGGGCAATGCTCAGCAGAATCCGTGCCGTGCGCGAAGTATGGCCGCGAATCACCACGTACAGAATGGCGAAAATCGCCATGTACATGACAGGCCAGATCATCCGCCCCGAACCGCGAAAAATCGTCGCCACCGCCACCACCGCATCCGGCAGCGGGATGTGCAACTCGAATGGGCCGACCCCGATGTTGTTGGAAAACGCAAACAGCGCCAGGCCGGCGAGCGCGAGCAACAGCAACGGGTAGCGACGTGGCTTGAGGTGAACAGCCGTGCCGCGTTGCAGCCATGCCGCGAAGGCGCAGATGAACAGGAACACCACACCCAAACCAAGGAAAGCAAAACCGTCACCATCGCCCAACACACCGGGCATGTCGCGCAGGGCAAACGACCAGGTTCCCGGGTCGAAAAAGCTCAGCACATTGGCGCGGAACAGACCGTAGCCCATCAGTGCCAGACCGTCATCGCCGACGCTGAAGTAGCCCGCCTGCCAGCAACACAGACTCACCAGCAAAAACAGACCGATCAGTTCGGCCACAGCTTTGCGCGGCGCCAGATGTCGCCGCAGGGTGTGTGCTGCGAGATCGGCGAGCCAGATCAGCGCAATCATCGCCAGCAAATAGGCGTGAATCAGCGCGGCCGCCGCCAGCAACGTTCCCCAGGCCAGAGAGCGCTTGGGCGTGAAGGGCCGCAGCGCCAGGTACAGCGCGGCCAGCAACATGAAATGCCCGCCCAGGGACAGGTGCACGCTCATGCGGATCAGCATGGCCGGAACGAATAAAAACAGCCCGGTGCCGAGCAACCGCAGAACCGCGTCGCGGGTCACCAGGCCGAGCAGTTTCCAGGCAAACCAGCTCTGCAGAATGAAGCAGGTCAGCAACCACAGTCCGAAATACTGAAACGGCTCCGGCAACAGCGCCGAAAACGGCTTGAACAGAAAGGCAAACAGCGGATTGGAATCGGAAAAGATCAAGCCATTGCTCAATTCAAGTCCATAAGACGGATTGAGCCCCAGCGGAAAGCTCCATGGCGAGTGCCGGAAAAACACCCAACCCTGGTAATGGGTGGCCGGGTCGCCGTCGCCCAGCCAGGCAATGTTCATCGGGTTCAACGCCCGTGGGCCGACCACGATAAAAAAGGCCAGAATGCCTAGCAGCACAGGCAACAGCGCAGCCGCCCGAGAGGTTGAGCAAAGCTTCATCGATACGTCCAGAAATTATGCAAAACGAATGTGAACGCCGGCACCGTCATGGCCACGGCACCGATCCCGAGCAGATAATGCAACCCCGCCACTTGCGCCGCCCAGGCAACCAGCATCGCCAATAGAAAACCGCCCGCCGAGACCGACACAAAGCGCAGTAACGTGCGCCCGTGCAGGCGAGCTGAAAAGCTCCAGGTGGTATTGATCACATAAGACACAACGGTCGCCACGGCAAAGGCGAAACCATTGGCCAGCGGTGGTTCGGGCGCGATGAAGCGGATGAACATCACGGCCACCAGCGCATGCAGCGCAGTGACGAACAGCCCGGTCAGGGCAAAGCGCAGACCACGGCGAACCAACGCTGAACGATCACTGTCGATCACGGTTTCTGCGCCAGCACAAAGACGCTCAAACCGGCCAGCCGGTTGCTGCCCATCAACGGCAACTCCAGTCGGCAAAGAGTCTTGAGCACGCTGTTGACCCACGGGTGATGACGCTTGAGTTGCGACTGCGGCCGTGCGGTTTGCGAACCTTGAGGTATCAGGCGCAACGCTGCGGCGATAGGAAACACCGCACCGAAATAATAGGTGCCGCGCTGCACGGTCAAACCGGCATCGCCCGCCAGGGTTTCGAATTGCGCGAGGGTGTAGCGGCGCTTGTGCTCAAGAAAATCATCATGACCGCTCCAGAGAAACTGAAACGCCGGCACCGTCATCAGAAAACGACTGCCCGAAGGCACTTTATCGACATAGTTTTTGAGCAGGCCGAGGTCGTCGTCGACATGCTCGAGCACGTCCATCAGTAACACCAGATCGGCATCGATGCTGTCGATGCCGCGGCGGTAATGCACCGGTTTGCCCGCGGTGGTGGCGCTTGAATCGGCGGGGTAACTGATGTCGACGCACCACGCCTCATGCGCGTCGGTGTGGGTCAGCAGATGATGCGAGAAAAACCCCGAGCCGGCACCGACATCGAGTATTCGTCGGATCGGCATGTTACCCAGCAATCGCCGGGTCGCCGCCGCTTTGCAGCAGTAATACCAATGCTCATCGATGCTGTCGCCGAGGATGTCGGTTTCCTTGAGATCCATCTGTCAGTCCTTGGGGTCGTAAACGCGACGCACCAGAAAAACCGGCCGGCGTTTGGATTCGATATAGGTGCGGCCAAGGTATTCGCCGAGTACGCCAATGCCGATCAATTGCAGACCGCCAAGGAACGTGACTGCGACCATCAGCGAGGCATAACCAGGCAAGTCGACACCGTGGATCAGTGTGCGCAGGACAATGAACATGGCGAACGCAAACGACACCAGCGAAACCGTTGCCCCCAGGTAAGTCCAGACCCGCAGCGGCTCGGTGCTGAAACTGGTGATGCCTTCGAGGGCGAAGTTCCACAGCCGCCAGCCATTGAATTTGCTTTGCCCGGCCACGCGCTCGGGGCGCTCGTAGTCGACATGAGTGGTGCGGAAACCGACCCAGGCGAACAGACCTTTCATGAAGCGGCGCGACTCAGGCAGAGTCAGCAAGGCATCGACCACGCAGCGGTCCATCAGGCGGAAGTCGCCAACGTTCTCCGGCAACGGCTGTTCGGCGATGCGGTTGTGCAGGCGATAGAACCAGTGGGCCGAGGTCGATTTGGCCCACGTGTCGCTGCGGCGGCTGACACGATGCCCCAGCACCACTTCGTAACCTTCGCGCCAGCGCTCGATCATCTGCAAAATGACTTCCGGCGGGTCCTGCAGATCGGCGTCGATCGGTACCACGATCTGCCCGGTGGCCATTTGCAGACCGGCCGACAACGCCGCTTCCTTGCCGAAGTTGCGGCTTAGATCGACGATGCGCAGACGCGAGTCTTGCCGCTGCCGCTCAAGCAAGCGCTCAAGGGTGGTGTCGGTGCTGCCATCGTTGATGAAGACCAGTTCAAGATCGATCAGTGCCTGCGTCTGAAAGACGTCGTCGATGCGCGAAAGAAAGCTGTCGAGGCTGTCGGCCTCGTTGAAAACGGGGATCACCAGCGACAACGTCACCTGCCCGGCCTGTTGCGTTCCGTGCTCAGTCAAAGGAGTGCTCTTTTTATAGTTTGTCGGTCATCGAAAGTCTTTCGAGGCCATGAGCCGTGCCGTATTAAGCAGCAGCCGGCACGCACGTGCAAGCAGGACACGGCGTCATATCGGCCAATTCGCCGGGCAGTCGCGGCGCTCTGGCCAGCGTCTTTCAGAAACATCCGCGAACGATTGGAAACAAATCCCCGATAGCCAAAAAAAACCGCTGCGCTAGGCTTGCGTCGATGCGCCACACAGGTGGGCGCGCCTATCGATCGCAGGGAGCGAACCGTATGTATTTCGAAATCTACCGACAAACCCGAGGCACCCCCAGCACTGGCAAAGGCCAATGGCGCTGGCGCCTGCGTGCGCGCAACCACGAGACGGTGGCCAGTGGCGAATCGTATGTGAACAAGGCTGATTGCCTGCACGTGATCAACCTGATAAAAGCAGTACAGGGCGAGACGCCGATCAAAGAGATCTGAACGAAACCACAGTCATCAAAGGTGCATGTGCTGCATTTGTTGCTTCCATGCACCCCGGCGCCTCTAGCAGCGCGCGCAGAGATGCGTCGACAGTGGAGCGAAGCGGGAAAGCATCAGAGCTGTAATAGAACCACGCCGACCAATATGGCAATCACTGCCGATATCGCCAGCACTTGCGTCGAGGTCAAGGCCAGCGCTGCATCCCTGGAACGGCCGACGAAGCGGCCGCGAATCTGATGCCGATCCGGCTGCGCTTCGAACAGGTTGTCCGGGTGCTCGTTGTCTTCAGGCTCGTTGGTCTGCTGACCGGACCATGCACTTCGCGCCATCAAACGGTCGAGCAGACCGGGCATGACCGACTGCCCAATAATCGCTTTGATCGTCGACCACCCTAGCCACAACTCTCGCGGAGGATGCTTTACCACACTGAAAATCGCCCGTGCCGCTACGTCGGGGTCGTGAATCGGTGGCACCGGTTGGGGACGCTTGGGCAATTTGTTGCGCGCCCAGTCAAACTGCGGGGTATTGATCGCGGGCAATTGCACCATGCACACGCGAATATGGCTGCGCTCATGCAGCAACTCACAGCGCAACGAGTCGGTAAAACCGCGCACGGCAAATTTTGCCCCGCAGTAAGCGGCCTGCAACGGAATGGCCCGATAGGCCAGCGCCGAGCCGACCTGAATGATCAGTCCCTTGTTGCGTGGGCGCATCAACGACAGCGCTGCCAACGTGCCATGAACCGTGCCGAGATAGGTCACCTGAGTGACGCGCTCGATCTCGGCGGCGGACAATTGTTCTATCGGCGAGAGCACCGTGACCATCGCTGCATTGACCCACACCGCCAGCGGCCCGAGCGTGGCTTCCAGTTGCTGCGCGGCCTCTTGCACGGCGAGCGCATCGGCGACATCGACGCTAACGGTTTCAACCTGAACGCCATACGCTTGCAGTTCCTCTTGCGTGACGGCCAGGCCCGCCGGATCACGCGCCAACAGTCCGATGCGGTAGCCGCCAGCGGCAAACCGATGGGCCACCGCTCGCCCTACGCCAGCACTGGCGCCGCTAATCACCACCAAAGATTGCTCCTGCATGAACCGTCCTCGTCGACGCTCAGTCGATCGGCCCGTTATTGATCATCAAGTCATCGCTCACTGCCAATATCTCCTCGGGGATCGGGTCCCTCACTGGTTGTTCAATGCAGTCTTTAGGATGGACGCCGAACGTGCGCCGTCAGTTCGTTTTTTCAGCCGAGCATCAAGCGCAGCTTGCGCAAAAGGTCCACCGGCGCGTAGGGCTTGGCGATCAATTCGAACTCATTGTCAGCCAGCTCATTGGGCGTCGACTCGTCCGCGCAGTACCCGGTCGTCAGCAGGATCTTCATGGCCGGATAGCGCTGGCTGATTTCCCGCGCCAGTGCCAGCCCGTTCATCTCGCCCGGCATGACCAAATCGGTGAATACCAGGTCGTATTCGCTACTCTGCAGCACGGCCAGTGCCTCGCTCGCATCTGCAGCGAGGTCGGTGTGGTAACCCTGTTCGGACAATACAAAGCGCGCCAGTTCAGCGACTTCGGCGCGATCCTCGACGATCAGGATGCGCTCCGTGCCCTTGAGATTTTCTGCGGCTTCAGCGGAGCCAGGTGCCGATAGCTGACTGTCATCCGCAGGGAAGAACAGGCGCACCGTGGTACCGAGCCCCGGCGTCGATTCGATTTTGACCACACCGCCGGATTGCTTGACGAAGCCGTAGACCATCGATAGCCCGAGGCCAGCGCCGCTACCTTCCTCTTTCGTGGTGTAGAACGGCTCCATGACCTTGTCGAGATCGTCGGCGGCAATGCCCACGCCGTTATCGGCGATCGCAATGCAGACGTAACGCCCCGCCGCCAATCCGCCCTGGTGCGGATCGGTCGCGTCCGGGACCACGACGTTGCGGGTCAGCACGGTAATCGCTGGCTGTTGCCGGTCAACCAATGCGTCGCAAGCGTTGGAAAGCAAATGGTTCAGCGCCATCTCGGCCTGCGCCGGGTCGAGCCGGCAGTTCCACAAGTCCTCGGCCAGTTCGAATCGCGGTTCCAGATCGGCGGATTCATGCGTCGGCAGCGCAGAGCGCTCAAGCAAGGCATTGAGATTGATCACCCGGCCTTCGAGCCGTTGTCGGCGGGAGAATGCCAGCAGATGCTGGGTCAGCAAACGTGCTTTTTCCGCCGCCGCGCGAGCGTGGCCGGCGCCTACCACGATGCGTTGCGGATCAATGCTCGGCCGCTTGGCGGTGTGCTGGATCAGCTCGATGTAGCCGATCATCACTTGCAACAGATTGTTGAAATCGTGGGCGATGCCACCGGTCAACTGGCCCAGCGCTTCCATGTTCTCGCTGTAGCGCAGGCCGTCCTCGGCGTCGCGTCGGCGGCTGACGTCCATTTGCGAAGCGAAGAAATACACCAGTTGCCCGCGCTCGTTGAACAACGGCGCGATGAACAGCTCGTTCCAGAACGACGATCCGTCCTTGCGATAGTTGAGCACCTCCACGCAGGTTTCGTGTTGATGTTTCAGCGCTTGCTTGACCCGTTGCAACACCGCGCGATCAGTCTGCTCGCCTTGCAGAAACCTGCAGTTACGCCCGAGCACTTCTTCCAGCTCGTAGCCGCTGAGTTCAAGAAACGCATTGTTGGCAAAAATGATGGGATCGTCGGGCTGCGCTGGATCGGTGACAATCATGGCCATGCGGCTGACCTGCACCGCCGCGAAAAACACATCTTTGCGTTCTTGCGAAAGGGTCGCCGCATCGGCGCGGTCGACGATCGGCCTGGATTTTCTGGGCAAGTTGACCTCCGCTAAGTGACTCCGTTTCGCTGTGACCATCATCAGCGAGCGAAGTGCCGAGGCCGGACACCGCCAGGGCGGGTGTCCGATGAATTGTCGCATTCCATCGATGGATCCGAATCGCCTCGCTGATTGTCGAAAGCTCACCGAGAACTGCACGCAAGATCTGAAATCCGATCCGCCAGGGAGAACCACCGTGGATTTGTTGTTTCTGGGCACGTCTGCCGGCGTGCCGACCCGCCAGCGCAACGTCAGCGCGACTGCATTGATCGCCTCTGCCGGCAAGGGCTGGTACCTGATCGATTGCGGTGAAGGCACTCAGCATCAGGTGCTGCGCACGCCGCTGTCGCTGAGCGAGTTGCGGGCGATTTTCATCACTCATGTGCATGCCGATCACTGCCTGGGCTTGCCGGGCCTGCTGGCTAGCACCGGCATGTCCGGACGCACGCGACCACTGGACATTATCCTGCCGACAGCGCTGCATCCCTGGCTGAAAATGAGTCTGGAGGTGACGCAATCGTATCTGCCGTTCGAGATCAACCTGCATGCTGTGGAAACGCTTACAGAGTGGCGCAGCGTCAACGTTCAGGTGCAGACCGTTGAGTTGTCGCACCGCGTGCCGTGTCATGGTTATGTGTTCACCGAGTCCGACCCGGAACCGCGTCTGGAAGTGCAGCGCCTGGATGCCGAGGGTATCGAACGCGGCCCGCTCTGGGGTCAGTTGGCCCACGGTCAGGACGTGGAGGTTGACGGACGGATGCTGCACGCTCGCGACTATCTGCTGAGTTCACGACCTGATCGACGCATCATTGTCTGCGGCGATAACGATCGGCCGGCACTGCTGGCCGAAGTGGCGCAATCGGCAGATGTGCTCGTGCATGAAGCGACATTCGTGCAGGCAGCAATCGACCGCGCTCGTGCCAGTTACGGCCACAGCAGCGCCGCCGCTGTCGCCGGTTTCGCCGAATCAGCCGGGGTGCGCAATCTGGTGTTGACGCATTTCAGCGCGCGCTATCAGGCCAATCCGGCGGTGAGCCCGTCGATCGAGGATGTGCGCAACGAAGCGGCAGCGTTGTATCACGGCCAACTGATTCTGGCGCGGGACCTGCAGCGTTATCACCTCGACCGCTTGGGGCATTTGCAGCCCGTAGCGATCGAGCGCAAATCTTTGCAAGTCACCAAGATTTCACAGTGATTAACCGGGGCGCGCCGGCTGATGTCAGGCGCGCGCCCCATCAAGCGCTCATAGACGATCTTCGCCCGTGCTTCAGCTGCGATGTTGGAGCGCATGTCGGCGGTAGGCTCACCGACGGTGTCGATATACGCCGCCGTCCATGGCACGCCGGCCGAGACTAACGCAGCAAATGCACCACCAACCCAACCAACGCACAGCCCAGCAACACCTGAATCACTCCGCGTTTGAAGCGAAACAGCGCAACGGCTGCCGCAATGGCGATCAATGCCGAGGGCCAATCCAGGCTGCCGCTGAAACCCTGCGGCCAGAGCACGTGATAGCCGAAGAAACACGCCAGGTTGAGAATCACGCCGACCACCGCAGCGGTGATCGCGGTAAGCGGGGCGGTGAATTTGAGTTCGTCGTGCGTCGACTCCACCAGCGGGCCGCCGGCGAGGATGAACAGGAATGAGGGTAGAAAGGTAAACCACGTCACCAGCGCGGCGGCGACCGCTCCGGCGAGGAACACCTGATCGGCGCCGAACACCTGCGTCACATAAGCGCCGACAAAACCGACGAACGCCACCACCATGATCAGCGGCCCTGGCGTGGTTTCGCCCAGCGCCAGGCCGTCGATCATCTGTGTCGGGGTCAGCCAGCCGTAGTGACCGACCGCACCTTGATAGACATATGGCAACACCGCATAAGCCCCGCCAAAGGTGAGCAGCGAAGCTTTGGTGAAGAACCAGCTCATCTGCGTCAGCGTGCCCTGCCAGCCAAACAGCGCGGTCAACACGCCCATCGGCAATGCCCACAGCGCGGCGCCAATCACGGCGAGCATGGCCAGTTTCGTCCAGCTGAAACGGGCATGGGCCGGTGTTGGCGTGTCGTCGTCGATCAACGCCGCGCCGAAAGACTTCTTCGCCGCGCTATGCCCGCCGGCCCTGAATTTCTCCGGCGCCATTCGACCGCCGAAATAGCCAATCACCGCCGCGCCCAAAACGATCAGCGGAAACGGCAAATTGAACGCAAAGATCGCCGTAAACGACGCCGCAGCAATCGCCCACAGCCAGTTGTTCTTCAGCGCCCGCGAACCGATCCGATGGGCCGCCTGCACGACGATGGCCGTCACCGCAGGCTTGATCCCGTAAAACAGCCCGGCCACCACCGGCACCTCACCGAAGGCGATATAGAGCCACGACAGGAAAATCAGGATGAACAGCGAAGGCAACACGAACAACGCCCCGGCCACAATCCCGCCCCAGCTTCGATGCATCAGCCAGCCAATGTAGGTCGCCAGCTGCTGCGCCTCCGGCCCGGGCAGCAACATGCAATAGTTCAAGGCATGCAGAAAACGCCGCTCGGAAATCCAGCGTCGGCGCTCGACCAGTTCCTGGTGCATGATCGAAATCTGCCCGGCCGGCCCGCCGAAACTGATAAAGCCCAGCTTCAACCAGAACCAGAACGCCTCGCGCAAACTCACGCTCTGCGGCCTAACGTCATCATCACCCGCCAACGGCTGAACTTCACTCATCGAGCTGTTCCTTTTATGCAGTCGGCAGGTTGTACCCGAAAAGCATTGCGAACAAAACGCCAGAAACGAAAAAGCCCTCGTAATCAGCAATGATTACGGGGGCTTCGTCTTGTTCAATAATGGCGGAGAGATAGGGATTCGAACCCTAGGTACCGGTGAAGGTACAACGGATTTCGAATCCGTCCCATTCGGCCACTCTGGCATCTCTCCAACGGCGCGCATCATAACAACACTTTCGTCGGTTGCGAACCCCCCAAACGAAATTTTTTCCGTGCTATCAGATGCTTGCGTCGATTAAAGCGGTACGCCCAGACGAGCGGCGACTTCTTCGTAGGCTTCGATGACGTCACCGAGGCCTTGGCGGAAGCGGTCCTTGTCCATCTTCTTCTTGGTGTCCTTGTCCCATAGACGGCAGCCGTCCGGGCTGAACTCGTCGCCGAGGATGATGGAGCCGTCGCTGAACACGCCGAATTCAAGCTTGAAGTCGACCAGCAGCAGGCCGGCGTCGTCGAACAGTTTGCTCAGGACTTCGTTGACCTTGAGCGACAGTTCCTTCATGCGCACCAGTTGCTCGGCGGTGCCCCAGCCGAATGCAACAACGTGGGATTCGTTGATGAACGGGTCGCCCTTGGCGTCGTCCTTCAAGAACAGTTCGAATGTGTACGGGTTGAGCTTCATGCCCTCTTCGACGCCCAGACGCTTGACCAGGCTGCCGGCGGCGTAGTTACGCACGACGCATTCCACCGGGATCATGTCGAGCTTCTTCACCAGGCACTCGTTGTCGCCCAGCAGTTTGTCGAATTGGGTCGGCACGCCGGCCGCTTCGAGTTTCTGCATGATGAAGGCGTTGAACTTGTTGTTCACCATACCTTTGCGATCGAGCTGTTCGATGCGCTTGCCGTCGAACGCCGAAGTGTCGTTGCGAAACAGCAGGATCAAGCGGTCAGCGTCGTCGGTCTTGTAAACCGATTTGGCTTTGCCGCGGTAGAGTTCTTCACGTTTTTCCATGATGGGCTCCGCTTGCTAAGTAGGTGGGCTAGGCGATGTGGCGCCAGTCGAGCCCTGAATCTTGATCGGCCAGTTGCAGCCAGTCCGGGTCGCACCCGAGGGTGTCGACAAAACATTGCCGGGCCAGCTGCGGCAGGTTGTTCTTGCTGCTCAGATGGGCCAGCACCAGGTGTTGCAAACCCTGCCAGCCCAACTCGGCCACCAGGAATGCCGCCTGATGGTTGTTCAGATGTCCGCGTTCGCCGCCCACCCGCTGCTTGAGAAAGTACGGGTAGTGACCACGGGCCAGCATGTCGCGGCAATGGTTGGACTCGATCATCAATGCATCGAGGTCCCGATAGCCATCCAGCACCCGCTCGCAGAACGATCCCAGGTCGGTCAGCAGGCCGAAGCGCCGCTGTTCCTGATCGCTGAAGACGTACTGGGTCGGCTCCTGCGCGTCATGGGCCACGGCAATGACCCCGACGTTCAGTGGGCCGATCTGCAGTTGCTCGCCGCCGGCCAGAAAGCCTGCCGGTTCAAGCGGTTTGCGCATCCCGCGCAACGTGCCGCGACTGAGGTAGACCGGCAGATTGTAGCGCCGAGACAGCAAACCCACGCCATGCACGTGGTCGGCATGTTCGTGGGTCACGAGTATCGCGCTCAGTTGCGCCGGGTGCACACCCAGGCGCAACAGACGTCTTTCGGTTTCCCGCAGGGAAAAACCACAATCCACCAGCACGTACGTATCAGCACTGGCGATCAGCGTGCCGTTCCCTTGGCTACCGCTGCCGAGAACGGCAAAACGCATATCGGATCAGCCCAGGTTGTCCTGAATCACGCTCAACACTTTACGCGCGACATCGGCCGGCGCGACGGTGTTGATGTTCTTTTCGACGGTGACCTGGATGTTCTCGCCCACCTTGCTCAGGCGAACCTGATAACGCTCGGCGCGGGCTTCGACTTCTTCCTTGCTCGGCGCACTGCCGAACAGGCTGCTGAAGAAGCCAGGCTTGTCGTCTTTCTTCTCGGCTTTTTCGGCCAGGTTGATGTAGTACAAGCCCAGGCTGCGGTTGATGTCTTCAACGCGCCATTCGCCCTGTTCCAGCGCACGGCCGACGCTCGACCAGGCGCGGTCCAGATCGGTACCGACGTTCAACACCGGGTTGCCGCTGCCGTCTTCGTTCAGGCTGACACGGCTCGGGGCGTCGAAATCACGCGAGGCCAGCATCGACACCGAGCCGCCCTTCTCGGAGGTGCGACTCATGCTCGCGAGCATGTCGTCGACCAGCGCAGCGTCCAGGCCAGTGTTGACCGAACGGTTGGTGAAGGCCACGTCGGCCGTGCTGCCGGCAGGACGCTCGGCGCTGACCACGTAGATTTCACTGGTGTTGCGCTGCACGCCCGGCTCGATACGCACGCGCACGCGGGTTTCGCTGTCGCTGGCGATACCGGCCGCACTCAGGCGCTTGGCCATCGAAGCGGACAGCTCGTCGGAGTGCTGCCAGGTAGTGGTGAACTCGCCGGTCTGTGGACGCTGTTCATCCAGACGGAAACCGTTGTCCTGGAAGAACTGCAGCGCCACTGGCCAGACTTCGGCCGGTGGATGCTGGGCTACGACCCAACGCGAATCACCGCTCTTCTGCAGCGAGTAATCAGTGGCATCGGCAACCGCCGACAGCGGCTGAGGACGCGGCACGACGTATTCGCCCGTCGCGGTGTCATCGGCAACGTTGCGCGGGATCGGCAACAGCGGATCGAGGCGCTTGGCAGTGCTCACATCCGGTGGCAATTGCATCGGTGCAGTCTGTTGCGCTTGCAGGTAATCGCTTCCACGGTCGCGGAAATAACCTTCCGGCCCCCAGACCCATCCGCAGCCACTGGTGCTGGAGATAATCAAGGCAAGTGCGGAAAGTCCGGCCATTCGCTTCATGCGTTGTACTTCCTCAATTAAACCAGGACGTTGCACTGGCGCAGGGCCGAGCGCAGCGTTTCATGACAAGGGGTGCTCAGCCAGGTCAGTGGCAGGCGGATGCCTTCGTGCATCAGGCCCATTTCGACCAAAGCCCACTTCACCGGAATCGGGTTGGCTTCGATGAACAGGTCCTTGTGCAGCGGCATCAGTTTTTCGTTGATTGCGCGTGCGGTATCGGCGTCGCCCTTCAGCGCGGCCTCGCACAGGTCAGCCATTTCGCGCGGGGCGACGTTGGCGGTGACCGAGATGTTGCCTTTGCCGCCCAGCAGGATCAGCTCGACAGCGGTCGGATCATCGCCGGACAGCACGATGAAATCCTTGCTCACGCCATCGATGATCGCTTTGGCGCGCTTGAGGTCGCCGGTGGCTTCCTTGATGCCGATGATGTTCGGCACGGTGGACAGGCGAATCACCGTCTCGGCCTGCATGTCGCAGGAGGTGCGGCCGGGAACGTTGTAGAGAATCTGCGGAATGTCGACCGCTTCAGCGATGTGCTTGAAGTGCTGGTACAGGCCTTCCTGGGTCGGCTTGTTGTAATAAGGAACCACCAGCAGGCAGGCATCGGCGCCGGCGGCCTTGGCGTTGCGGGTCAGCTCGACGGCTTCGCGGGTCGAATTGGCGCCGGTGCCGGCGATGACCGGAATGCGCCCGGCAACCTGTTTGACCACGGCTTTGATGACGGCGATGTGCTCTTCTACATCAAGGGTGGCCGACTCGCCGGTAGTACCGACGGCGACGATGGCATGGGTGCCGTTCTTGAGGTGGAAGTCCACGAGTTTGCTGAGGCTGTCCCAGTCAAGACGCCCTTGTGCATCCATGGGAGTGACCAGTGCCACCATACTGCCCGCAATCATGAAACCGCTCCTGCCGGAAAAAGAGAGCGGTAATGGTACTGGCGCCAAGATGCTTGCACAAGCGAAGTACTGCGCCGCTGCCATTCCCCTTGGCGCCGCTTTTCGCTACCCTTCAGACTTTGATCGGTACAGATCAGCTTGTACGCCGGGTTTCAGCCTCCCCTTTCGGCCTCCCAGGCCCCGTTCCTGCGTCGCATCGACGCGCTCCCGCACAGTGGAGCGAGCCGCGAACGCTGGCCGGAGCTCTTTATACGGACCGCCAGAACAGGCACGCCCGGCCACCAATGCCCGTCAACCTACCGACCGCTCATCGCTTTAGGAATGCTGCATGTCCACCCCCACAGTTCGCGAACAATTCCTTGTCATCAGTGCCCTCGGCGCCAACCCCATGGAGCTGACCAACGTCCTGTGCCGCGCCAGCCATGAAAACCGCTGCGCTGTCGTCACCTCTCGCCTGACCCGCCACGGCGAGTGCAGCGCTCTGGTGCTGGAAGTTTCCGGTAGCTGGGACGCCCTCGCGCGCCTCGAAGGCAGCCTGCCATTGCTGGCCAAGCGTCACGCTTTCACCGTCAACGTGGTGCGCAGCGCCGCTCTGGAAAATCGTCCGCAAGCGCTGCCTTACGTGGCTTACGTCAGCTCGGCGTATCGCCCGGACATCATCAATGAGCTGTGCCAGTTCTTCATGGACCATAACGTCGAACTGGAAAACCTCACCTGCGATACTTACCAGGCTCCGCAGACCGGCGGCACCATGCTCAACGCCACGTTCACCGTGACCCTGCCGGCCAACACGCAGATCAGTTGGCTGCGCGATCAGTTCCTCGATTTCGCCGACGCGATGAACCTGGATGCCCTGATCGAGCCTTGGCGCCCACAAAACCCAATGTAAGGAAGCTTTCATGGCCGTTGTCATCGACCAACCGGTTGCGGATTTCACCGCGCCTGCGACCAGCGGGCAGACCTTCAGCCTGTCCGAACTCAAGGGCAAGCAAGTGGTGATCTATTTCTACCCGAAGGACAGCACCCCGGGCTGCACCACTCAAGGCCAGGGCTTTCGCGATCAATATGCGGCGTTCAAGGCTGCCAACACCGAAGTCTTCGGCATTTCCCGCGACAGCTTGAAGTCGCACGAAAACTTCAAAGGCAAACAGGAATTCCCCTTCGAGCTGATCAGCGATAAGGACGAGGCGGTTTGCCAGCTGTTCGACGTGATCAAGCTGAAAAAGCTGTATGGCAAGGAATACCTGGGCGTTGATCGCAGCACTTTCCTGATTGATAAGGACGGTGTGCTGCGTCAGGAATGGCGTGGCGTGAAAGTGCCGGGGCATGTTGATGCCGTGCTGGCGGCGGCTGAGGCTCTGAATAAAGCCTGATGTTTTTGCTGTGTCGTCACCGACGCCATCGCTGGCAAGCCAGCTCCCACAGGGTTCAGCACATACAAAACCTGTGGGAGCTGGCTTGCCAGCGATGAGGCCAAAGCCTCACCCCGATTTAAAGCAACGGCGCCACCACCGGCTCCTTGCGCGGCCACGCATCGAGCACAGCCTTGAACAGCGTCGCCAGCGGGATCGCAAAGAACACACCCCAGAATCCCCACAATCCGCCAAACAACAACACCGCGCAGATGATCGCCACCGGATGCAGGTTCACTGCTTCCGAAAACAGCAACGGCACCAGCACGTTGCCGTCCAGCGTCTGAATGATTCCGTAGACCGCCATCAGGTAGATGAACTGATCGCTCCAGCCCCACTGGAACAGCGCAATCAGCAGCACCGGCACGGTCACCACTACCGCACCGACATATGGCACCACCACCGACAAGCCGACCAGCAAAGCCAGCAGCGCCGCGTAGTTCAGGCCCAGCGCGATGAAGGCGATGTAGGTCACGCCGCCGCAAATCACGATCTCGATGCCTTTGCCACGTATGTAATTGGCGATCTGCCGGTTCATTTCCTGCGCGACGCGGGTGATCAGCGCGCGCTCGCGAGGCAGATAGCCACGCACCCACTCGCCAATCATCGCCCGATCCTTGAGGAAGAAAAACACCAGAATCGGCACCAGTACCAGGTAGATCATGATGTTCACCAGCAGCGGCAAACTCGACAACGAGAAAGTCAGTGCCCACTGGCCAAACTTGCCAATCTCGCCCCGCGCCGCTTCGATCGCTTGCAAGACTTGCTCGTCGGACACCAGATGCGGATAGCGCTCTGGCAATAGAAGCAGCAGCGACTGCCACTTGGCGAGCATGCCCGGCAACTCGTTGAACAGCGTGATCAACTGATGCCACAGCAGCGGCAGCACCACGACAATAAACAGCATCAGCGCGCCCATGAACAGCGCAAACACCAGCCCCACCGCCACCCCGCCGGGCACACGCAGCCGCTCAAGCGTCACCACCAGGCCTTGCATCAGATACGCCAGCACCATGCCCGCCAATACGGGCGCGAGCATGCCGCCGAGGGTAAGCACGGCGGTGAAGGCGAGAACCAGCAGCACCGCCAGCACCACGGCTTCTTCATCGGAGAAGTAGCGCTGAATCCAGTCGCGTAACACTTTGAACATCAATAATCCCTTCGATCGTTAACGCGCTCGCGTCAGGCTTTTTTCAACCAGTAACGGTAGACGCCAGCCTCGTCTTCTTCGCGCAACAGCGCATGACCGGCCAGTTTGGCAAAGGTACGGAAGTCGCGTTGCGAGCCGGCATCGGTAGCGATCACCTTGAGCACAGCGCCGCTGTGCAGTTTGTTGAGTTCCATTTTTGCCTTGAGCAACGGCAACGGACAGTTCAGGCCACTGGCGTCCAGTTCCACGTCATGGGCTACAGCGTCAGTCATTGCGTCACTCCGGTTCGTTGTCGAGCTGCCTAGAATATCTGGTCGCGGCTTCGGTGTCCGGCTACAGTAAGGTCTTTGTCCTCCAAGGCTTTGTGCATGACTTTTCTGCGCCCTACCCTGCTGACGCTCGCTTGCCTGCTCGCCTCACCAGGCTTTGCCGACGATCTGCCGTCACTCGGCGACGCCAGCTCTGCCATTGTCTCGCCGCAACAGGAATACCAGCTCGGCCGCGCCTGGCTGGCCATGCTGCGCAGTCAGGTTTCCCAGCTCAACGATCCGCAGCTCAAGGACTACGTCGAATCCAGCGTGTACAAGCTGGTCGAGACCAGTCAGGTTTCCGACCGACGCCTGGAATTCATCCTGATCAACAGCCCACAACTCAACGCCTTTGCAGCGCCGGGCGGCGTGGTCGGGGTCAACGGCGGCCTGTTCCTCAACGCCCAGACCGAAGGTGAATACGCCTCGGTGCTCGCTCACGAATTGGCGCACTTGTCGCAACGCCACTTTGCTCGCGGGGTGGAAGCTTCACAAAGAATGCAGGTGCCGATGATGGCCGCGTTGCTGGCCGGCATTGTCATTGCGGCGGCCGGCGGCGGTGATGCCGGCATCGCCACCATCGCTGGCACCCAGGCTGCGGCGTTGCAGGAACAACGGCGCTTCTCGCGACAAAACGAACAGGAGGCAGATCGCATCGGCATCCTCAACCTGGAAAAGGCCGGTTACGATCCGCGCTCGATGCCGACCATGTTCGAACGCCTGATGCGCCAGTACCGCTTTGACGCCAAACCGCCGGAATTCCTCCTGACTCACCCGGTCACCGAATCGCGTATCGCCGATACCCGCAACCGCGCCGAGCAGGCGAAACCGGGCGGCATCGAAGACAGCATGCGCTACCAGTTGATCCGCGCGCGGGTGCAGTTGATCTACGAGGAAACCCCGGGGCTGGGCGCCAAGCGTTTCCGCGCCCTGCTCGATGAAAACCCGAAAAACGATGTCGCGCGATACGGCCTCGCCATCGCGCAAATCAAGGGTGGCCAGCTGAACGAAGCCCGCGAAAATCTCAAGCAATTGTTGGCCAAGTCGCCCAACGAGATTATCTACAACCTCGCTCAGGTCGATCTGGACATCACCAACAATCGCCTGCCCGATGCACAATCACGGGTCGACCGCATGCTCACGCAGTTCCCGGGCAACTATCCGCTGAATCAGGTGCGTGTCGATCTGCTGTTGAAACAGAATCGCGCCGCCGATGCCGAGAAGGCGCTGGACAGCCTGCTCAAGTCCCGCCCGGATGATCCGGACGTCTGGTATCAGGTTGCTGAAACCCGTGGCTTGTCGGGCAACATCATCGGCCTGCACCAGGCGCGAGCCGAGTATTTTGCGCTGGTCGGCGATTACCGCCAGGCCATTCAGCAGTTGGACTTCGCCAAGCGCAAGGCTGGCAACAACTTCCCGCTGTCCTCGCGCATCGATGCCCGCCAGCGTGAGCTGATGGAACAGGAGCGTATGGTCAAGGACATGATGGGCTGAGTCTTTCCAGACAAGACAAAAACTTCAGACACAAAAAAACCGCCTCTTTCGAGGCGGTTTCTTTTTTACCTTGTTGCAGGCTTATTCAGCCAGTTTAAAGGTGATGAAGCTGGCACGGCCCTGACGCAGCACGCGCATCGACACCGAACGGTTCTTCGGCAATGCCTTGGCAATGTCGGTGAACTCCTTGGCCGAGCCGATGGCCTGGTTGTTCAGATGAGTAATCACATCACCCGGCTGCAGACCGATCAGGGCCGCAGGACCGTCCTGCACTTCCTTGATCACCACACCACCTTTGAGGTCGTAGGCTTTCTTCTGCTCGGCGGTCAATTCGCCGACCGCAACACCCAAGCGGTTGCTGCTGCTTTCCGCGCCGGATTTCGGCAGTGCGTCCAGCTCTTTATCCTCGTCCGGGATTGCGCCGACAGTCAGCTCGACGTTCTTGCGCTTGCCTTCTCGAATCACTTCCAGATTAGCTTTGGCGCCAGCCTTCAGCGCGCCGACCAGATGCGGCAGATCGGCAGACATGACGATCGGCTGACCGTTCATGCTCAGGATCACGTCGCCAACCTGCAGGCCGCCCTTGGCCGCAGGGCCGTCATCCTGGATCTGCGCTACCAGCGCGCCAGCTGGCTTGTCCAGACCAAATGACTCGGCGAGGTCCTTGTTCACTTCCTGAATGACCACGCCCAGCCAGCCGCGGCTGACTTTGCCACCGCTCTTGAGCTGATTGGAAACGTCCATAGCCACGTCGATCGGGATGGCAAACGAAACGCCCATGAAGCCACCGGAGCGGGTGTAGATCTGCGAGTTGATGCCGACCACTTCACCGTTCAGGTTGAACAGCGGGCCACCGGAGTTGCCCGGGTTGATCGGCACGTCGGTTTGAATGAACGGCACATAGTTTTCGTTCGGCAGGCTGCGGCCGACAGCGCTGACGATGCCTTGGGTCACGGTGTGGTCAAAGCCGAATGGCGAACCGATCGCGACGACCCACTGGCCAGCCTTCAGATCCTGGGATTTGCCGAGCTTGAGCACCGGCAGATCCTTGCCTTCGATTTTCAGCAACGCCACGTCGGAACGTGGATCGGTGCCGACCAGCTTGGCTTTCATCTCACTGCGGTCAGCCAGACGGACGAGGATTTCGTCAGCATCGGCGATCACGTGGTTGTTGGTGAGGATGTAGCCATCCGGCGAAATGATGAACCCCGAACCCAGCGATTGCGCTTCACGCTGACGCCCGTCGCCACGCGGCGAGCGCTGCTGAGGCGGCATGCCGCGCTCAAAGAATTCGCGCAGCATCGGTGGCAGACCTTCCAGATCCGGCATCTGCTGATTCACGCGACGGTCCGGCAGTTTCTGCGTGGTACTGATATTCACTACCGCTGGCGACGCTTGTTCGACCAACTGGGTGAAATCAGGCAGATCGGCCGCTTGCGCAGCAGGGACCGCCTGACCGAGCAACAGCACGGTGGCGAAGATGGAAAGATAAGACTTCAAACTAGGTATCGACATACAGCTCCCGTTACGACGAGCAGGGTTAAGCGATATGGAGCAAAGGAACACCGGAAACCACAGACCGGTATTTTTGTTCCGGGAACAACAAACAAGGCCAGAGCCGTGAGGCTCTGACCTATAAAAAATTTTCAGGGGTTTTGCAAATGAAAATGCTCAGCAAACATTTCGACGTCTCGACGACGAGGTGGAAATGACTGAAATCAGCTCACTGCTTGCTGGTCGCAGCGCCATCGTTGTTACGCATCGATAGAGCAATTCGTTCGGCGGTGCCAATCGGGATTTCGCCAACCACCGTCACCATCATTTCACCTTGCGGTGTAGTCAAACGACGGGATACCGCGACGGTCGGACCCAACTGAGTGCGGGTGTCGGTGACGGTGGCACCGTTCAATGGCTCAAGGAACACCGAGAAACGCGCCAGGCCATCGTCATACATCAAGCTGCTGACCTGGGTATTGGTCTGCGCATCCTTGTGCGAACTGCTGCTGGTCAGCTCGAAGCCGGGCGGCAGCCAGTCCGAACGCCAGTTTTGCACGGTCTTCGCCGCAGAAGCCTTGTCGCTTGCGATGTTGATCGGCTTGCAATCGGCGTCTGCCATCAAATCCTTGTCCGACGGGACTTCATCGGTGTCGAGGCTGGTGAACTGAAAGCGCTCGAGCAATTGCCCTTTATCGTTCAACAGCAACGACTTGAGCGGCAGGCCGGTTTTCTTGTCCAGATGCAGCTCGAAACCGTATCGGTGCTGATCACGAGGGGTCAGCGACACGATCACTGCATCACGACCGGCCACGCGCGACTTGCCAATGACAGCAAGGTCATACCAATTCTTCAGCTTTTTGGGATCCAGCGCACGGGCGGCAGCGTTGGGCGAGTCACCCAATCCCGCAATCAGTGTGCCGCTGACGCATTGAGTACGTCCATCAATGCGCACGACTTCCTGAGCCGAACCGTCGAGCTGCAATAACCGCTCGCGGACCTGGCCATTCTGGACACGATGCCAGATGTTGTGCGTGGAAAAACTGCCGTTGCGCTCGTAAACGAAAGTACCGTGAAAGCTTTGCTGCTGCTCGGCCTGGCCCAGACGGGTCAACCAGTCCTGGGCCTCGTCAGCGTGGGCTGGAACGATGAACCAGCCACTGAGCAGAAGCGAAAGTAGAGGGATGGCGCGCATGATCCTCCTTAACGGTTTTCCAGGCTTGCGGCACGTGCGTATGGCAGCGCGCTTTCAGTTCCTTTGAGTGCAGCCTGCTGAGCGTGCTGACGCAGATAGCCTGGCAGACGCTGATCATGCCAGCCTGGCTGTCCTTGCAGAACGCCGTTAGCCATAGGACCAGTCGCTTCCGAGCTTTCGCTGTAACCAGCCAGAACTGCCGGACCCTTGACCTGTGGAGTGGCCAGAGTTGGCTGATTCGACTGCTGTGCCAGTTCAACACCAGCGATTTCGTCCTGATTGTACAGACGAACACCGGCCAGAACGGCCACGGTTACCGAAGCGGCAACAGCGAGGCGACCCAGGTTACGCCATGGGCTGCGGGATACTTTGGCCGGAGCCGTTTCGTCTTCCAGCGCAGCGGACACTGCCGCAGCGATATCCAGACGCGGAAGCAGCAGATCCTTGTGCATGGCTGCCCGAGCGATCTGGTAACGAGCCCAGGTCTCACGGGTATCAACATCATCCAGTGCGCTAAGCACTCGACGCAATTCCAGTTCGTCCGCTTCGTTATCCATCACTGCGGACAGCGATTCCTGCAGGGCTTCACGACTCATGGCGTTCCTCTCTTGGCTGTCGCCGCTGTCTCAGTTTTCCTGCAACAACGGTTGCAGGGCTTTGTCGATGGCCTCCCGAGCGCGGAAAATCCGGGAGCGCACGGTACCCACCGGACACTGCATGACGCTCGCAATGTCCTCGTAACTCAGACCATCGAATTCACGTAAAGTTAAAGCCGTACGCAAATCCTCTGGCAGTTGCTGGATGGTCCGATGGACGGTGCCTTCGATCTCATCCCGCAGCAATGCACGTTCTGGTGATTCGAGATCCTTGAGGCCGTGATCGCCATCATAGAACTCCGCATCCTCCGAACTTACATCGCTATCCGGCGGCCGACGGCCGCGGGAAACCAGGTAGTTCTTTGCCGTGTTAATGGCAATACGGTACAGCCACGTATAAAACGCACTGTCACCGCGGAAATTTCCAAGTGCCCGATACGCCTTGATAAAGGCTTCCTGAGCAACGTCCTGGGCTTCATGGGTGTCGTGCACAAAACGCACGATCAACCCGAGAATTTTGTGCTGATATTTCAGCACCAGCAGATCGAAAGCTCGCTTGTCGCCACGCTGTACGCGTTCGACCAGCTGCTGATCCTCTTCCTGGGTTAGCATGAACACTCCTCGATAAGCCCGGAGGAGACTTGCATTACTAAACGACCAGACTTGCAAACATAGACTCGGGCTTTTCGCAAAAGTTCTCCCCCTCCAAGCAAGTTTCCTGCGGGCTCTGATTTGGCACGCACGAAAAACGCAGCGCGGGATAAACCGGCTGCGCGAATAATCTTGTTATCGGTTTCGCCGGCAGGAATCCAAACGCAGATCCCGCACTGAAGCCGACACTGTCCCTGGTTTCTGGCACCGTCTATTGATCTTGGGCCTTTGGCAAAAGTTCCAATTATTTATAGCCGTACCCACCTGACATTGCGCAACCCTGCTCGGAAAAGTCTGTTTCAGCTCCGATACAGGTGTCTTTTTCCCAAACCGGCAAAAAAACTTCCGACGAAGCACAGCGCTTTTTACCGCGCAGTAGTCTCACAATGCCATCTGGGCCTGGCTATTGTGCCGCCCAACCCCTCTATATACTAGTGGGCTGTGTGGCTGTCTTGACTCGCCGATCCAGCTGTCTTGCGCCAACCCCGACCCGGGTCGCTTTGAGCGGAATCCTGAAATGAGCCAACAGTTCCAACACGATGTTCTGGTGATTGGCAGCGGTGCTGCCGGTTTGACTCTCGCTTTGACCTTGCCCGGTCATCTGCGCATTGCCGTATTGAGCAAAGGCGATCTCGCCAACGGTTCGACCTTCTGGGCCCAAGGCGGCGTGGCCGCGGTGCTCGACGATACCGATACTGTCGAATCCCACGTCGACGACACCCTCAACGCTGGCGGCGGCTTGTGTCACGAAGACGCGGTGCGTTTCACCGTCGAGCACAGCCGCGAAGCCATCCAATGGCTGATTGACCAGGGTGTGCCGTTCACCCGCGACGAACAGTCCGGCACTGAAGATGGTGGTTTCGAATTTCACCTGACCCGCGAAGGCGGCCACAGTCATCGGCGCATCATCCATGCTGCAGACGCCACCGGTGCCGCGATCTTCAAAACCTTGCTGGCCCAGGCCAAAGAGCGCGAGAACATCGAACTGCTGGAACAGCGGGTGGCCGTTGATCTCATCACCGAGCGCCGCTTGGGCATGGAAGGCGATCGCTGCCTCGGCGCCTACGTGCTGAACCGCGCCACGGGCGAAGTCGACACCTACGGCGCACGTTTCGTGATTCTGGCTTCGGGCGGCGCGGCCAAGGTCTACCTTTATACCAGCAACCCCGACGGCGCCTGCGGTGACGGCATCGCCATGGCCTGGCGCTCCGGTTGCCGGGTGGCGAACCTGGAATTCAACCAGTTCCACCCGACCTGCCTGTATCACCCGCAAGCCAAGAGTTTCCTGATCACTGAGGCGTTGCGTGGCGAAGGCGCGCATTTGAAGCTGCCCAACGGCGAGCGCTTCATGTATCGCTTCGATAAACGCGCGGAGCTGGCGCCTCGTGACATTGTCGCGCGGGCCATCGACCATGAAATGAAGCGTCTGGGTGTCGACTGCGTATATCTCGACATCAGCCACAAGCCTGAATCGTTCGTAAAAACTCACTTCCCAACTGTTTATGAACGCTGCCTGGGCTTCGGCATCGACATCACCAAACAACCGATCCCGGTCGTCCCCGCCGCGCACTACACCTGTGGCGGGGTGATGGTCGATCAGCACGGTCGCACCGACGTGCCCGGCCTCTACGCCATCGGCGAAACCAGCTTCACCGGCCTGCACGGCGCCAATCGCATGGCCAGCAACTCACTCCTGGAATGCTTCGTTTATGCCCGTTCGGCAGCGGCGGACATTCTCGCGCAACTTGATGAGGTCGCGGCACCAAAAGCCCTGCCCGCTTGGGACGCCAGCCAGGTCACCGACTCGGATGAAGACGTGATCATCGCGCACAACTGGGACGAGTTGCGCCGATTCATGTGGGACTACGTCGGCATCGTGCGCACCAACAAGCGCCTGCAACGGGCGCAGCACCGGGTGCGTCTCCTGCTGGATGAGATCGATGAGTTTTACAGCAACTATAAAGTCAGCCGCGACCTGATCGAGCTGCGCAATCTGGCACAGGTTGCCGAATTGATGATCAGCTCAGCCATGGAACGCAAGGAAAGTCGCGGGCTGCACTACACCCTCGACTATCCGGATATGCTGCCCGAAGCGCTCGACACTATTCTGGTGCCGCCCACCTACGCCGGCTGAACTTGAGCCGCACTCGCAGGCGTCGGTGCAGATCCGCCGCCTGCGAGTCACGTGGTACGCAGATCGACCTGACCCGCCACTCTCCGCGCAAACGAAAGCGCAACACCACAATCAATGGCAGCGCCAGACTGTCCGGGCGCAGTTGCACCGCTTGCCAGCCATCAGCCTGATTCCAGACCTGCCAGCCATCGCCATCGCGGCGCAAGCCGCAGAATGCTTTCGGGTGGTTCAGCAGAATCTGCCGTGGCAGCACCCAAAAACCATGCAGCGCACAGACGCAAGCGCCGAGCAGACTGGCCCAGAGTGGAATCGACAGAAGAAACAACGAGCCCATGGCGAACGCCTGGGCCAACAGATACGCCGCCAGCAACTGCCGTGAGGCATGCCAGCGGCATTCGAACGTATTACTTGGGCTGGACACGATCCAGAATCATCCGGACCATGCGTTGCAGCTCGGGATCTTCCGACTCGCTGCGCTCCATGAACCAGCCGAACATGTCCTGATCCTCACAGGTCAGCAAACGCACGTACAGATCGCGATCCACTTGATTCAACGTCGCGTAAACCTCCTGCACGAACGGCACCAGCAGCACGTCAAGCTCAAGCATGCCGCGACGGCTGTGCCAAAAGAGGCGATTCAGTTCAACTTGTTCGACCATGGAGCCCTCCTCGAATTTGCCGGGCAGTATACAGCCCCGGCGCGGGCCGCACAGTCGGCTTTGGTCGGGGACCCCTGATCCTTTATCAACTACCCATTTCAACCCTGCCCCCTTATGATGTGCCCCAGTCTATTTACCCTGCGATGACCCATGGCCGATTCTGCTTTTTTCTGCACCCTGTCTCATGAAGGCGTACTCGCGGTTCGCGGTGCGGACGCCGGAAAATTCCTGCAAGGCCAGTTGACCTGCAACATCAATTACCTGAGCGACACCCACGCCAGCCTCGGCGCCCGCTGCACACAGAAAGGCCGGATGCAGTCGAGCTTCCGCATTCTGCTTGAAGGTGACGGCGTGGTGATGGCGATGGCCAGCGAGCTGCTCGAACCGCAACTGGCCGACCTGAAAAAGTACGCAGTGTTCTCCAAATCGAAACTGACCGATGAAAGCGCCGCCTGGGTGCGCTTCGGTCTGGCGCATGGCGACGTAGCCCTGACCAGCCTCGGTCTGGCACTGCCCGCCGAAACCGACAGCGTTGTGCGCAACGAAGGCCTGATCGCAATTCGCGTTTCGCCCGAGCGCGCCGAACTCTGGGTGCCTGCCGCTCAGGCGCAAAGCGTGCAAAGCCAACTGTCGACTGCGCTGCCTGAGGCCGAACTGAATCAATGGCTGCTGGGCCAGATCCGCGCCGGTATCGGCCAGGTCATGCCTTCCACCCGCGAGCTGTTTATCCCGCAGATGCTCAATTTGCAGGCGGTCGGCGGCGTGAGTTTCAAGAAAGGCTGCTACACCGGCCAGGAAATCGTCGCGCGCATGCAGTACCTGGGCAAGCTCAAGCGGCGCCTGTACCGCCTGCGCCTCGACGCGGCCGAGTTGCCGGAGCCCGGCACTCAGTTGTTCGCGCCCAGCCACAACAGCTCGATCGGCGAAGTGGTGCTGGCGGCCAATGCCGAGGGAAACATTGAACTCCTGGCCGTGTTGCAGGCCGAAGCTGCCGAAGCCGGTGATTTGCGTCTGGGCGCCCTCGAAGGCCCCGCGTTGCACGTGCTCGACCTGCCTTACGAACTGGATCGCGACCGCGAAATCCAGCGTTGATCGCAGCATTGTTGCAACACCCTAGAGAGTCCAAATGAGCGAACTGGCGGAAAAGGTCCAACAGGATTTGGTTGCGGCCATCGATAACGATGACCTGGTTCTGCCAACGTTGCCGGAAGTGGCCCTGCAAATTCGCAAGGCCGCCGAGGATCCGGAAATCAGCGTCAGCGATCTGAGCAAAGTCATCGGCCGCGACACCGCGCTGTCGGCGCGCCTGATCAAAGTGGTCAACAGTCCCCTGCTGCGCGCCGCGCAGGAAGTCACCGACCTGCACACCGCCATTACCCGTTTGGGCATCAACTACAGCAGCAACCTGGCGATCGGTCTGGTGATGGAGCAGATCTTCAATGCCCGCTCCGAGGTGGTCGAACAGAAGATGCGCGAAGTCTGGCGCAGCAGTCTGGAAATCGCTGGCGTCAGCTATGCGCTGTGTCGTCGTCACACTCAGCTCAAACCCGATCAGGCGGCACTCGGCGGGCTGGTGCATCAGATTGGAGTGCTGCCGATTCTGACTTACGCCGAAGACCACAATGAACTGCTCTCCGATGCGGTCAGCCTGACCCATGTGATCGAGCAGATTCACCCATTGCTCGGCGAGAAATTGCTGCGGGTCTGGGAGTTTCCCGAGCGCCTGGTGCATTTGCCGTTGCTGTATCAAGACTTCAGCCGCGACTCGACGCGCATCGATTACGTCGATGTCGTGCAGGTGGCCAATTTGTATTGCCGCAAGGACACCGATCATCCGTTTGCGCGGATTGATCCGCTCAGTGTGCCGGCGTTCAGGAAGCTGGGGATTGATCCGGAGAACAAGCAATTTTGCGCGGATCTGGAAGAATCGCGGTCGATGTTCTACTGACCTGTGGTGAGGGGATTTATCCCCGTTGGGTTGCGAAGCGACCCTAGACTCTGCGATGCGAACCGCGACTGCTGCGCAGCCGAGCGGGGATAAATCCCCTCGTCACAAAAGCACTACCCGGCAATAAAACTGACCCGCACCTTCAACCCTGCCTGCTCGCCATCATGCAAGGTGATCTGCGCCAGATGCGCGCGACAGATCTCGCCGACAATCGCCAAGCCCAGACCTGAACCGGCGACCTGCTGATTACGCCGGTAAAACCGCTCGAACACCCGATCGCGCTCATGCAGCGGGATCCCGGGCCCGTCGTCCTCAACCTCAAGCACCGCCGGCGCCGTCACCCGCAAAATCACATTGCCGCCTGGTGGCGTATGCGCCAGCGCGTTGTCGACCAGATTGCTCAACAGTTCATTGAGCAGCGTCGGCTCACCGCGCAGCCACACCGGTTCATCCGCTTCAAGCGCCAGCGCCACGCCGCGCTTGTGCGCCAAAGGCGCCATGGCCATGCCCAGCTCTCGGGCCAATTGACTCAGATCGAGCAACTGCGCGCCGCCCTCGGCAATCGCCCGCGCACCGTTTTCGACCCGGGCCAGCGACAGCAGCTGATTGGCCAGATGGGTCAGGCGATCGGTGCTTTGTGCGGATGACTCAAGGGTGGTGCGCCAGGTTTCCGGTTCGTTTGAGCGCAGGCCCAATTCCAGGCGTGCCTTGAGTGCCGCCAGCGGCGTGCGCAACTCGTGAGCGGCATCGGCGATGAACTGCGCCTGCCGCTCGAACTGGCCGCGTAGCCTTTCGGTGAAATGATTGAGCGCGCGGACCAAGGGTCCCAGTTCATGCTGCACTTCCACCAACGGCAGTGGCCGCAAGTCGTCGGGCTGGCGTTCCTCAACGGCGGTTCTTAACCGCTCCAGCGGGCGCAACGCCGCACTCACCGCGAACCACACCAGCAACAATGCGCCCACGGCCAGCATGCCCAGGCGCAGCAACGTATCGGCCGCCAGACTGCGCGCCATGCTGACCCGCGCTTCGTCGGTTTCAGCCACGCGGATCTCCGCCATGCCGTTCATGTTCGGCTCGCTTACGGCCTTGAGCAGGCTGACCACGCGCACGTTCTGGCCGTTGTACTTCGCGTTGTAAAAGCGCGCCAGCGCCGGATAGCTGTCGGTGCGCGGCGTGCCGGGCGGTGGCCCGGGAAGATTTTCGTAGCCGGAAATCAGCTTCTGGTGAATGTCGTTGACCTGGTAATAGATGCGCCCGGCGCTGTCGTAGGCGAAGGTGTCCAGCGCCACGTAAGGCACATCGGCGCTGAGGCTGCCATCGCGCTGCGACAACCCGGCAGCGATGGTGCGTGCCGAGGCCAGCAGCGTGCGGTCATACGCGGTGTCGGCGGCTTCGCGACCGTTCCAGTAAGCGCTCAAGCCGCTGGCGAGCATCAGCACCACCAGCAACCATCCAAGGTTCCACAGCAACCGCCAGCGCAGGCTGCTGGGCTTATGCATCGCGGCTTTCCAGCAGATAGCCGAGGCCACGGAAGGTGACGATGGCCACGGGCTGGCCATCGAGTTTCTTGCGCAAGCGGTGCACATAGATTTCGATGGCGTCGGGGCTGGCTTCTTCGTCGAGGCCGAACACCTGCGCGGCCAGTTGCTCCTTGCTCATCACTCGCCCCGGCCGCGCGATCAACGCTTCGAGAACGGCTTGCTCGCGCGAGGTGAGGGTCAGCAGTTCGTCGCCGAGGGTGAAGCGCCGTGTGTCGAGGTCGTAAGCCAGCACGCCACAGCGCTGCTGACGCTCGCCGCCCAGCACACTGCGGCGCAGTAAGGCTTTGACCCGCGCTTCCAGTTCCGTCAGCTCAAACGGCTTGGCCAGGTAGTCGTCAGCACCGAGATTGAGACCATGCACGCGATCCTTGACGTCACTGCGCGCGGTCAGCATCAACACCGGCAGGTTCTTGCCGCGAGCACGCAGCCGCGCCAGTACCTCGAAGCCGTCCATGCGCGGCAGGCCTACGTCGAGGATCGCCACGGCGTATTCCTCGCTGCCCAACGCCAGGTCGGCAGCTACGCCATCGTGCAACACATCCACCGTCAGACCGGTGCTCTTGAGCGCCTGAGCCACGCTTTCGGCCAGTTGCAAATGGTCTTCGACGAGCAGGACACGCATGGATTTTTACCTCGTTCAGGGTTGGCCGACGCCACGCTTTGTCGCGGAGTTTACAGCCGCAACCGCCGCTGTGAAGCCCGAAAAACCGCGAAAGACAATTGAAAGGTTGTTGAAAGGTTAGCCGGTTAGAGTCGGCCCACGGACAGTTTCGACTGTCGCCGCTGCCGCCACACAGCGCAACGAAAAACGCCATGAAGCGTTTTCGACTCATAAGAACAATAACGGAGTACCCCAGCATGCCCTCCATGCGCACCAAGGCTGTAATGCCTGCTCGCCTTGCTCGATTCCACCGTTGCACCGTCGGCTTCTCGCCGCAGTCCTGTTTCCCCTCCGTTGTTTCAGTCGTTGCGCGCGCGCCGCGAGAAAACTGCGCCTGCCGCTAGGTTTTCGCGTTGCCCTTTGGTCATTCGGTCCATCCATAACAACAACTCCTCTGGAGACTCAAATGAACGTATCACTGCGTAAAGTTGCTCTCGCCGCTGGCGCGATGCTGTTTGCCGGCCAACTCATGGCCGAGCCGAAACGTCCGGAATGCATCGCCCCCGCCTCCCCCGGCGGTGGTTTCGACCTGACCTGCAAACTGGTGCAGAGCGCACTGGTCAACCAGAAGTTGCTGAGCAAGCCGATGCGCGTCACCTACATGCCCGGCGGTGTCGGCGCGGTGGCGTACAACGCGGTGGTCGCGCAACGTCCGGCGGACGCCGGCACGCTGGTCGCGTGGTCGAGCGGTTCGCTGTTGAACCTGGCCCAGGGCAAGTTCGGCCGCTTCGATGAAACCAACGTGCGCTGGCTCGCGGCCGTCGGCACCAGCTACGGTGCCATCGCAGTGAAAAGCGATTCGCCCTACAAGACCCTCGACGATCTCGTTCAGGCGTTGAAGAAAGATCCAGGCTCGGTGGTTATCGGCTCCGGCGGCACCGTCGGCAGCCAGGACTGGATGCAGACCGCACTGATCGCCAAGGCCGCCGGCATCAACCCGCGCGAGCTGCGTTATGTGGCACTCGAAGGCGGCGGTGAGATCGCCACGGCCCTGCTCGGCGGCCACATCCAGGTCGGCAGTACCGACATCTCCGACTCCATGCCGCACATCCAGAGCGGTGACATGCGCCTGCTCGCGGTGTTCTCGGACAAGCGTCTCGACGAACCGGAAATGAAGGACATCCCGACCGCTCGCGAGCAAGGCTACGACATCGTCTGGCCGGTGGTGCGCGGCTTCTACCTCGGGCCAAAAGTCAGCGACGAAGACTACGCCTGGTGGAAAGACTCGTTCGACAAACTGCTGGCTTCCGACGAGTTCGCCAAGCTGCGCGATCAGCGTGAGCTGTTCCCGTTCGCCATGACCGGCCCGGAACTGGACACCTACGTGAAGAAGCAGGTCGCCGACTACAAAGTGCTGGCCAAAGAGTTCGGCCTGATCCAGTGATCGTCTCTGTCTAGTGGCTGCGTCTCCTACGCGGGGACGCAGCACAGGAGCTCCCATGCTTATTCAACGCATTTTCGCCTCGGTGTTGCTGCTGGTGTGTGCCGGCCTGGCATTGATGGCGTGGCCGTATCAAGCGGCTTTTTCCTATGAACCGGTCGGCCCACGCGCCTTCCCGCTGCTGATGCTCGGCCTGATGGGGCTGGCGCTGCTGTACATGGTGGTTCGCCCGGCGCCGATCAAACACAACCCGGATGAGCCGCCGCTGGATCGCGAAACCCTGACCAAGATAGGTCTGTGCGTGGTGTTGCTGCTGGTGTTTGCCGGCACCTTCGAACCCCTTGGCTTCATCGTGGCCAGCATCATTACCGGCGTACCGATGGCCCGTCTCTATGGCGGCCGCTGGCTGCCGAGCGTGGTCATCATCAGCCTGATGGCGGTTGGTCTCTATCTGCTGTTCGATCGCTTGATGGATGTTCCGCTGCCACTCGGCCTGCTCAGCGTCCTGGAGAACTGATATGGATACCCTTGGCTATTTGGGTCAGGGCTTCGGCGTCGCGCTGAGCCCGTACAACCTGGTGACCGCCCTGTGCGGCACCCTGATCGGCACCGTCGTCGGCCTGTTGCCGGGCCTTGGTCCGATCAATGGCGTGGCGTTGCTGATTCCGATCGCGTTCGCGCTCGGCCTGCCGCCGGAGTCGGCACTGATCCTGCTCGCGGCGGTGTATCTGGGCTGCGAATACGGCGGCCGGATCAGCTCGATCCTGCTGAACATTCCGGGTGAAGCCTCGACTGTAATGACCACCCTCGACGGCTACCCGATGGCCCGCAAAGGCATGGCCGGTGTGGCACTGTCGCTGTCGGCGTGGAGTTCGTTCATCGGCGCGTTCATCGCCACGTGTGGCATGGTGCTGTTTGCGCCGCTGCTGGCGAAATGGGCGATTGCCTTCGGACCGGCGGAATACTTCGTGTTGATGGTGTTCGCGATTGTCTGTCTCGGCGGCATGGCTGGTGATCGACCGTTGAAGACCTTTATTGCGGCGCTGATCGGTCTGTTCCTTTCCACCGTCGGCATCGACGCCAACAGTGGCGTGTACCGTTTCACCGGCGACAACATTCACCTGACCGACGGCATTCAGTTCGTCGTGCTGGTGCTGGGTCTGTTCTCGATCAGCGAAATCCTTCTGCTGCTGGAAAAGACCCACCACGGCCAGGAAGCGGTGAAAGCCACCGGCCGGATGATGTTCAACTTCAAGGAAGCGGCGTCGGTTTTCGTCGTCAACGTGCGCTGCGGCGTGCTCGGTTTCATCATGGGCGTGTTGCCCGGTGCCGGCGCGACGCTCGCCAGTGCCGTGGCCTACATGACCGAGAAGCGCATCGCTGGCACCAGCGGCAAATTCGGTGAAGGTGATCCGCGTGGTCTGGCCGCGCCAGAGACCGCAATCGGCGGCGCGGCGTGCGGCGCTCTCGTTCCGATGCTGACCCTCGGCGTTCCGGGTTCGGGCACCACTGCGGTGATGATCGGCGCGCTGTCGCTGTACAACATCACCCCGGGTCCACTGCTGTTCCAACAGCAACCGGACATCGTCTGGGGTCTGATCGCGTCGTTGTTCATCGCCAACGTGATGCTGGTGATCCTCAACATCCCAATGATCCGCGTATTCACTCGCATCCTCGCCGTACCGAACTGGGCGCTGGTGCCGATCATCGCGATCATCACCGGGATCGGCGTTTACGCGGTGCACGCGACCACCTTCGATCTGTTCCTGATGATCGGTATCGGCATCTTCGGTTACATCCTGCGCAAGCTGGATTTCCCGCTGTCGCCGCTGCTGCTGGGCTTCATCCTCGGTGGCTTGATGGAGCAGAACCTGCGTCGCGCGCTGTCGATCTCCAATGGCGCGCTGGAGATTCTCTGGTCGAGTCCGATCACCTTCGGTTGCTGGATCCTCACCGCGATCATGCTGCTGATGCCGCTGATTCGCATCTGGCGTAAACGTTCGGCGGCACGGCGCGTCATTGCCGATGTTTGATCGCTTGTCCCTGAAAGCCTGGTGGGGCACCCCGCTGGTCGGTCTGCTTGGCGGTTTCATCGCCAGTCAGATCGGCTGGCCGCTACCGTGGATGGTCGGCTCGTTGCTGGCGATCATCCTGGTGCGCTGCCTGACGCCGTGGCAACTGGCGGAAATCCCTGGCGGGCGCAAGTGCGGCCAGTGGATCGTCGGCATCGGTATCGGCCTGCACTTCACCCCGCTGGTGATGGAACAGGTGCTCAGCCATTTCGGTTTGATTTTCTTCGGTGCATTGGTCACCAGCCTGTCGGCGGTGGTCGGCGTGTGGCTGATGCGCCGCACCGGCGAGGATCGCGCCACGGCTTTTTTCTCAAGCATGCCCGGTGGTTCCGGGGAGATGGTCAACCTCGGCGCTCGTAACGGTGCACTGCTCAGCCATGTCGCGGCCGGGCAGAGTCTGCGGGTGTTGGTGGTGGTGTTGTGCGTGCCGGCGGCGTTCAAGTATCTGCTCGGTGACGGCACGCCGATTTCTCACGCCGGCAGCGTCGATTGGCGCTGGCTGGCGATTCTGTTTCCGGCGGGCGCCCTGCTCGCCTGGCTCTGGCAGCGTCTGCGCCAACCCAATCCATGGCTGTTCGGGCCGTTGCTGGTCAGTGCGGCGGTGAGCATTACGTGGGATCTGCACATCGGTTTGCCCAACGGCGGCAGTCAGATCGGCCAATGGCTGATTGGCAGCGGCCTGGGCTGTCACTTCAATCGGCAGTTCTTCCGCCGCGCGCCGTCGTTCATGGGCCGGACGTTGATCGGCACGGCGCTGACCATGTTGATCGCGTCGCTGGCGGCGCTGGGCTTGAGTGCATTGACCCATCTGGATCTGCGTTCACTGACCCTGGGCATGATGCCCGGCGGGATCGCCGAGATGAGCCTGACGGCGGAGACCCTGCAACTGTCGGTGCCGCTGGTGACGGCGATGCAGGTGATGCGGCTGTTGTTTGTGCTGTTTCTGGCGGAGCCGTTGTTCAAATACTGGAATCGTCATCCCGCCTAAGTCTGCGAGATCGGGTCGCTCTTTTCGCGAGCAGGCTCGCTCCCACAGGGGGTTTGTGGCTTGCACACAATTCCTGTGGGAGCGAGCCTGCTCGCGAAGGGGCCAACCCGGTCGACACATCAAATCGGTGGCAAGCGCCAGTCGATCGGCGTTTCGCCATTCTGTTCGAGAAACTTGTTGGTCCGGCTGAAATGCCCACAGCCCAAAAACCCGCGATAGGCCGACAACGGCGACGGATGCACCGAGGTCAGCACCAGGTGCTTGGTCGCGTCGATCAGCTTCTGCTTGCTCTGCGCATGGGCGCCCCAGAGCATGAACACCAGATGCGGCTGCCGTTCGCTGACCACCTCAATGATGCGGTCGGTGAAGTGTTGCCAGCCCTTGTCCTTGTGCGCGTTGGCGTTGGCGCGCTCAACCGTCATGGTGGTGTTGAGCAGCAGCACGCCCTGTTCGGCCCAGCTCTGCAGGTAGCCGTGGTTGGGAATGTCGATATTGAGGTCGCGTTTCAGCTCTTTATAGATGTTGACCAGCGACGGCGGCGCCGGCACGCCCGGTTGCACCGAGAAGCACAGACCGTGGGCCTGGCCCGGGCCGTGGTACGGGTCCTGGCCGAGGATCACCACTTTCACCTTGTCCAGCGGCGTCGAATTCAGCGCATTGAAAATCAGCGGCCCCGGCGGATAGATCTCCTTGCCGGCTGCCCGCTCCTGCTGCAGAAAGTTGCGCAACTCTGCCATGTAAGGCTGGTCGAACTCAGCACGCAGTGCCTCCTTCCAGCTCGGTTCGAGTTTGATACGGTCGTCAGCAGTCATGGTCATTTCCGGCAAAAACAATGGGGCGAACCCTAGGAAAGCCGACCACGCTTGTCAATTGATCTGACGCAGATCCGGCACTTTCCCCCATAGCGATCATACTGATCGCTCAAATTCCCGATCGAGGTCACGATGAATCTGCACTTCGAAGAACTTACCGGCACCGACGGCGCCCGCATCGGCATCGCCAGCCTGGATGCCGAAAAATCGTTGAACGCGCTGTCACTGTCGATGATCAACGCCCTCAGCGACAAATTGAACGCCTGGGCCAATGACCCGCAAATCGTCTGCGTGCTGCTGCGCGGCAACGGCAGCAAAGCCTTCTGCGCCGGTGGCGAAGTGCGCAGCCTGGTCGAAGCCTGCCGCGCCCACCCCGGCGAAGTCCCGCCGTTGGCCGCGCAGTTTTTCAGCGCGGAATATCGCCTCGATTACAGCCTGCATACCTATCCGAAGCCGCTGATCTGCTGGGGTCACGGTTACGTGCTTGGCGGCGGCATGGGCCTGTTGCAGGGCGCGAGCACGCGGATCGTCACGCCGAGCAGCCGTCTGGCGATGCCGGAAATCACTATTGGACTGTATCCGGACGTCGGCGCCAGTTGGTTTCTCGCCCGATTGCCGGGCAAGCTCGGCTTGTTTCTCGGCCTGACCGGCGCGCACATCAACGGCCGTGATGCGCTGGATCTGGATCTGGCCGATCGCTTCCTGCTCGACGAACAGCAACCGCAATTGATCGAAGGCCTGCTGCAATTGAACTGGCAGGAACAGACCGCCATGCAGCTCAACAGCCTGCTCAAGGCTCTGCAGCAGGAGGCACTTGAGCAAATGCCCGAAGCGCAGTGGCTGCCGCGTCGCCAGCTGATCGACGAACTGCTCGACGTCAGCGACGTCACCTGTGCGTGGAAAGCCATCAGTCTGCACCGCGACAGCAGCGATCCATTGATCGCCCGAGCGGCGAAAACCATGACCGAGGGCTCGCCGCTGACCGCGCATCTGGTCTGGGAACAGATCAGCCGCGCGCGGCACATGTCGCTGGCCGAAGTATTCCAGATGGAATACACCCTGAGCCTCAATTGCTGCCGTCATCCGGAATTCAGCGAAGGCGTGCGTGCGCGGTTGATCGACAAGGATCAGAAGCCGCACTGGCACTGGCCGGATATCAGTAGCGTGCCGGATGCGGTGGTCGAGGCGCACTTTCATAAGGTCTGGGAGGGACGGCATCCATTGGCGGATCTGACCCAGTATTGAAGTGGCGCGAGGCCCGCTATGGCGACTGGATTTCCATCGCGGGCCGGCTCAATCGGTCGTCTTGTCAGACATTCAGTTCGTAGAACTCAATGATTTCCCTCATGGCCCGCTGCGCTTCATCGTCGCCCTTTATCAAAATATCCTCGACATCCCTTAATGGCGGAAGCGGGTGCAGGCGCTCGGCAATCTGCGTCGCGCTGTAGTCTTGAGTCGCTGTTCCTTCGCTGACTCTTATGAAGCCAATAGCGTTTTCACCTTCGGCAAAATGACTGGAAACCCGGATTTTCGGTGCCATGCCGTAGTCGACCACGATCACCAGATCATCACGCTCACGGTGAAACTTCAGGTTGTCGATCGTCAGCATGCGCTCGGAAAAATCGATCCCGTCCAGGCCGCCTCCGTTGTTGATGATCACGTCTCTGCCGAGGCCATCGTATCGGTAGATATCATTTCCCGCGCCGCCGGTTAGCGTGTCATTGCCCGGCCCACCCAGCAGCAGATCATCACCGGGGCTGCCCGTGAGCACGTCATCCCCGTGCATGCCTCGGATCTCTGCCGCGCCGCTTATCGTGTCATTGCCGCGACCGCCCACGAGTGGCAGCGCTCGTCCGTCTCGCAAGGAAGTTGAACGGGTGGGATGGTTGACGATGACACCCGTATGAAAAGTCTCGGGCGCAGGTCCCAGCTGACTTGATTCCAGGAGCTGCTTCAAACTTGCGACCGACCCATCGGCGAACTTGACGAGCTCAATACCTGCGCCCTCAAGTTCACCGCTGTGGGGCCAGACGATGCGGACTTTCTGTGTCCCGCCCCATTGGATATCGAGCGTCGGATGGAGCATTTTCGCTCTCGGCGGGTTGCGGTAAGCCCCGCGATCCGGGTTGGGTTCCAGCTCGACATGAGTGGTCTCCATCAGCGCAGCACCCCAGCTCAATTGCAGTGCATCGCGCTGCGCATCTGCTGGAAGAACGACCGTGTCCTGATCGATCAATCCGTACTCGTCTTTCCACCCCGCCACGCCAACTTCTGCGCGGTGGAAAACAGGGTTCGGCACATCCGCAATCGTGGTGGTCGCTGCGGCGTGCGCTTGCACGATGTAGGTGTCGGCACCGCCTTCGCCGTAAAGCCAGTCATCCCCTGCCCCGCTGACCAGATAGTCGGCGCCCTCGGCGCCCAGCAAGGTATCGTCACCTGCACCTGCGGATAAAAACGCGCCCGGTGTTCTGTCGCCGACAGTGCCGTAGTCAAGTGGGGAGCCTGCATAAACGACGATCAGATCGTCTCCCGCGCCGCCGTGGAAAACGTTTTCCACTTCCACGTTGACCCGCCCGCCGGCATCGTTGCCATGGACGATTTTGCGTTTGATCGTCGTGCTTTCGACCTCCCAGCGGAATTCCTTGCGCACCGTTCCGGCCGAACTGAAGCTTGCCGCCGGATAGACGTACCAGCCTTCAAGCGCGCCGGACTCCTTTCGGTCCTCAACCAATACGTCGCCCGTATTGAATGAAAACCCGTTGGCCGAACCGGATCGATAATAGCGAGGCGCCTGAGCTGAGGAAGGCATTGCTCCCTCGGCTTTCACCTGCTTATTTTCGACACGGGTTGTGGTTGTCGACTGCCTTTCACTGACCACGGCGTGCGCTGAATCAACCTTCATCCATGGCGGCGTTTCAGACAGTGTCCCCGCTTCGACGCTGCCATCGATCAGCTCGGTGTGAGTGGTGTAACCGGTGTCGCTGGTAGTGATATGGCTGCGGACCCAGACGCCTTGCTCATTCAAGGTAAAACCTGTGGCGTGTCTGCGGGCGGAGCGTTTTGACTGGATTCGCGCGAGGAACTCATCGGTCCAGTTGACCGTTTGAACAGATGCCACCGGGCCTTGCGCCGCAGCGGTTCCATCGTCTGGCTTAACCGGATCCACAACTTTGCTTTCAGGGGTTGCCGGGGCGGTGACAGGTTCCGGTACGGGTGGCTCGGACATCTCTATCGGTGGCAATGTTTTGCGCAGGACATCTGCGTAATCAAGTACCACGCCGTCGCTGAAATTGAATGTGGAATCCTTCCACCGCTCGTGATTCTTGATGAGTATCGCGTCGCCCGTGCCATTGGCTAGTCGCAAAACCGTGCCGACGGTAACTTCGATAACGTCGGCCTTCAGGCTTTGCGCGCAAAACCCTGCACCGAACCTGATGATGTTGCGGCCGCCGGCATCGGTGACGATATCCAGGCCGTCGCCAGCGCCGAAATAGTAGATGTCGGCGCCATCCATGCCATCCAGCACGTCAGCACCGGGACCGCCATCAAACACGTTGTCGCCAGAATCGCCGCGAAGGTAGTCCGTCCCTTCCCCGCCCAGCAAGGTGTCGTTGCCAGCGCCTCCGAGCAGCGTGTCGTTGCCTGAGCCACCGTGCAGATAATCGGCATTCTGCTCGGCCTCAGCGCTGTTTTCGTAATCGCCGGCAAGGATGTCGTCACCCGCGCCGCCGTACAGCGTGTCGGCACCGAAACCACCCTGTAACGTATCGTTTCCTTCGCCGCCCTGAAGCACGTCGTTGTTGCTCCCGCCCGGTTGCAGGTCAGACACATCGCCATCGAGAAAATCAGCCCCAGCGCCACCCGTCAGCGTATCCGCGCCGCCCATGCCGCGCAGGGTGTCATCCCCCGCGCCGCCATCGAGAAAGTCGTTGCCGTGATAGCGAACCGGATGCTCAGGGCTGTCGCCAATCAGATCGTCATGGCCTTCGCCGCCGAAGAGCAAATCATCGCCAGCGCCGCCCCAGAGCGTGTCATCGCCGGAGCCACCGTCCAGCAGATCATCGCCAAAAAAATGCGCGGCATCGCCTTCGACCCCGTCCAGTACGCCGTCATCACCCTGCAAAATGTCGTTGCCAGGGCCGCCATACAAAGCGTCGCTGCCACCGTTACCGGCGAGTGAATCATCACCACTGCCGCCGTCCAGCACATCGTTGCCATGGTGTCTGCTGGGCAGGCCACCGCCCCAATCGAGGTTGTCACCAAGCATCACGTCGTTGCCGCTGCCACCGGCCAGGGTGTCGTTACCTTGATCGCCTTTGAGAAAATCGTCGTCAGCTCCGCCGTCAAGCAGGTCCTCCCCCCAGCCGCCGTCGATAAAGTCCTTGCCACCCTGACCGTACAGCACGTCGTCACCGCCCTCGGAGGCACTGTTTATCGAGGCCTTTGAAAAGACCGTTCGGTGACTCGTCACACCGCCAGCAATAGTGACGGTAGCGTGTTTGACCGCCCAACCCTGCTCCAGCGCACCGGTGGTTTCGTCTCCGGATAACAGATCGTCGCCAGCACCGCCGATCAAGGTATCCCGGTCATTGCCACCGAGCAGAACATCTCGGGATGCCGTACCGATAAGCAAATCGTCACCTTGTCCGCCGTCGAGCCAGTCTCCGCGACTTGCCTTGCCCTTGGCGTCACCGTCGGCCATAGCTTTTTCGAGTGTCGTCTGCTTGTCGCCGAATAACCGATCGTCTCCAGCCTTGCCGAACAATCGATCAGAACCCCCCAGGCCGAGAATGACGTCGTCTGCGGCGGAACCGTAAAGTACGTCGGCCTTGTTGCGCTGTTTGACCTTGGGCAGCAGCACCACGTTGCCCAGCTCATCAAAGGAGGGCTGATCGCCGGGGACAGTGGGATCGGCGTCTTTGGCTTTCCAGTCGCCCTGGAGGGTCAGATCAGCAACGGGGACCGGCTGCTCCTCGTATTCAGGGAGGCGGATGCCAAGCATCCCGGGCTGGAAGTTTTTGATCACCACCAGATCGCCCTGGCCGTATTTGATGTTGAGGGTGTTTTCAACAAGCGCCAGGGTGATGGACCGATTCTCGGTAGACCAGATGTTGCTCAGAGGCGCGCGGCGTTTGAGTGCGGGAATCGGTGCGCCATTGATCCACAGCTGCCCATTGGCATTGGCATCAAGAATCTCGTCGAGGCCATCGCCGCTGGCGAATTCATAACGGTCGTTGCCTTCGCCCCCGATCAAGGAGTCGTTACCCTTTCCTCCGATCAGAACATCGTCACCGGCCATCCCGTACAACTCATCATTGCCGTCACCTCCGGTTAGCGAGTCGTTACCGCGACCACCTTCAATGACATCGTGACCGGCCATCCCATCGATGGAGTCATTGCCCACGCCGCCATACAGATGATCGGCATTGGCGCCACCAGCGAAAGATCGCCCGCCGTCATCACCGAACATGGCCAGCGGGTTCAGCACTCCGGTGGTCATCGGCGCCTGTTTGCCGGAGGCGAGATCGGAGTAGGAAAACTGCTGCAGCAAGTGTTCTCCAAACGAGCCTTGGGTTCGGGCAATCAAACGGGCGAGCATCTGCGCACGATCCGCCAGCCACTGCGCGGTGATAAAGCCTTCGCCAGTGTGCGGATCGTAAAGCTCGAGGTTGCGGTCGGGATAACCGTCGGCTCGCTCTATGACGACTTCACTCAGTTGCTGCAAAGAGTTGCGCAACGCCAGACCGAGCGGCGTCGCCTCGGCTGCCAGTTTCGCCCATGCATTGGCATTGCCGAACTCGCTTATTGTCCGGGTGACGATGCTTTGCGACTGCTCTGGGGAGAATGCCGAGAAGAAGGCGTAAGCGTTGCTGGCGAAAGTGTCGTTGGTAGTGGGTATGGCAGCAGAATCGCCGTCGTAAGTGCGCTTGAACATGTCGAGAAATTCGTTCTGGCCGTAGCGCAAGATCAGCTCGACCACGGCGGCAACGGGCGTGCCTTTGACTACATGCTGAATCAGCGGATTCACACTGCCACTGGCCAGCGCGATATTGATTTGCTCCGGAACCACTGAAAGCAGACTTTGCAGTGGATTGATGCCGAAATTACTGATCGCCGCTCGCAGGCCGACGCTGTAGGCGTCGATGGCGAAGAGAATGTTTTTATAGTCGTCGAGCCGGTTGGCTTTTGCCTGAGTGGGTGGGCCGCCATCTTCCGCATCCGGGTCGCCCGCAGAGATCAGTCTCCACGTTTCATAGGGAGGTTTACCGCCCAACAAGCTGAATCCGACTGTTCCAGACCAACCGGAGTTACGTTTCACGGCGGTGTCGTCCTCCCCGCAAACCTCCTTGAACAGGGCCTCGCCAATCGCGCTGGCGTCGATTTCTGCGATCTGGCTGATTGACGGAACGGTCCAGGGTGCCAGTTGACCGGCAAGGGATCCGTTGATCAGGGTATTGATGAAATTGACGGCAACCTGGTTGGATGAAAGCTGCATCAGGTCTTCACTGAAAATTGTATTCAGTCTGAGTTCACCCTGGCGTGAGGTGTAACCACGAATCAGGGCAGAGTAGGCACCGTTTCCACCGTTGGCATCAATGGCCACGGCAAGCCAGAGTCTGGCGCTTTTCAGCACTTCTCCGGCCTCTTTATCGGCAGCTGCAACGTCAGAAACTTTTTCACCAATAATGTCGAATAGCTTTTGGTACAGGGGGGCGCAGCTTGCCCCTGCTAACTCCAATGCAATGTACTCCACATCCTCAGAATCAAACGACATGCCTTTGCAACTATTAGCCGCATTAAAAATTTCCGATTTTTCCATATCGCTGAAAACATAACTCATTGTTACTTCCTTGTAATAACAGAGCGTGAAAGATAATCACTGAGATACTTGAGCATCTCAGGTGCTTCGCGTAATGACGACAGACCAAGACCTACACTACCGTGCCCTCCAGCGAAGTCGAAGTTATCCAGATTGACCATGCAGAAGAAATTCAGCTTGCCGAAATCCAGATTCTCCAATTCAGCCCTACCAAAACTTGCCAGCTTTTTGTCAGTCAGTTGCTCTTCGGAAGCCGGGCGAATCAAGCCGTCACACTTGATCAGCCGAGGGGTTCCGTCTCGCCGCGGCCAACCTGCAATTACAAAATTTCGTACGGATGACACATTTTTGAAGTGCGGTGGCGGAGCGTTAAGCCAAACTTCCAGCCCCGGATAATTCTTTAGTTTCACAATCAACTCATCCGGCCAGTTGACGTGCCGATAACCCCGCTCATGGGGTTCGGTGGTTTCTTTCCTGGTAAAAAGTCCGGCGTTCAATTTATAGAGCCGCCAACTTTTGGGGATCGACTCTGCGCGCTGATCCTGGTACCGGTGCAGCCCCGTCCCGGTCCACCAGAAAAGCCCCTTCAGAGCAATCGCCAGACACGCTTTCTTGTTGACCATTTCAGGCATGCCTACGTAAAACTCAGGGACCAGCGTCTTATCTATATAGGCGCCGCCTAATATCGGCACTTGCTGCATGCTCGCCAGCTTGTTCTGGCAAGCTTTCTCGTTTGCCTGGTGAATAGCCGCCGACTCGGCAGTTTGTTCTTTGCGAATATAAAATTCCGCTACGCAGTAACAGACATAAAAGAACAATCCATACTTCAACAACCTTTTAAACCACTTGATCGCCTGCTTACGCGACTTCCTGGACATTTCAAACCTCCCGCTCAAACTGCGGAACGGTTGGTATGTCGCTATGCCCGGATATCGCGCTTGCAAAAACCTCAAAATATTGGCTCACGCCCGATTCCACACTGAACCGACCTGCCGTCAACTTCGCGGCGCTGGCAAGACCACCGTACTCACCTGCCGACTTCAAAACCTTGCTTACACTTCTGGCAATTTCTTGATGGTCAAAGAAATCCACCAATATTCCATTAGCCCCCTCGACAATGACTTCCCTTACCGGAGCCGTATCCGACGCAACAACCACACAACCGGACGCCATCGCCTCCAGTAACGACCAGGACAAGACAAACGGATACGTCAAATAGACATGAACTTTCGAACACTGCAGAACCGCTCGATAAGTCTGGTAGGGAAGTTTCCCTGTGAAATGCACTCTGGAGTGATCGAAACTGACCTCCGCCTCCATCCTGCTGCGCCAATCCGGGTACCCGACCGGCTTACTCCCATAACTGACACCGTCACCGCCAACCACGATGATCTGCGCATCGGGGCACTCGGCCTGAATAAGCGGGATCGCTCGCATGAAACTGTGAAAGCCGCGATAAGGCTCAAGGTTTCTGGCGACATAGGTAACGATCGGCTGTCCGGCTTTGAGCTCGATTCCATTGGGCAATCTGACTGCCCCGACTTTCGCCAGGTCAGAATTTTGAATCACACCTTCGTGAATGACCCGAATCGCCGACCGGTAAGCGGCCGGAAACAGGCTGCGCTGCCACTGCGTAGGCGCGATTGCGATATCGCATTGTTGAAGATTCAACAGATGCAGCGAGTTGAGCACTCGCAGCCGTGACGACTCCCTTGCGGCTCGGCGGAATTCAGGGTCGAACCCGCAATCGGCGCCCTGCGCTCGATAGTAATACTCGCAATAGTGAATCAGCGGCGTATCGGCATAGACGTCCTTGGCAAACAGCGTCTCTCCCCATCCGGGATGCGCAAGAATCACGTCTGGCTGATAGCCCGAACGTTTCAGCCTGCCCAGGATTTCAAAAACCTTCTGCCCGTCGATCACCGCTTGTTCGTAGCGGATCAGATACGGGTGAATATTGCCGGGCGCTCGCCCCGTCGCTCGATATCGATGGATTTCCACCCCGGCGACGCCCGGTGCCGTGTCCCGACCTATCGCCACAACCTCATCACCGCGCTCCAGCGCTGCCAGCACCACATGACGGAACTGACCGGGAAAATTTTGATGAATAACCAGTAGCTTCATAGCGCTGAACGTCCATTTTTCGCCGCTATCGAGCTGAGGATTGCTCGCCTCGTTCGGCATCCACGAACGCTAACAAACGCCACGAAATGAAACTGTAGGACGCTTCCGGGATTGTCCTAGGAGATGGCCAACGAAAGGACTTTTCGCCGGGCAAAAAAAAAGCGGCGCATCATGCGCCGCTTGCTCATTGCAGAGATTTACCAGCGGTTGCCACGGCCGTTGTAGTCACGACGACCGCTGTGGCGATCGTAGTTGCCGCGACCGCGGTGGTCATTGTCCCAACCGCCGCGACGGTGGCCGTCCCAGCGTCCGCGATCGTTGCCGTGCCAGCGACGGCTTTCGTAATAACGCGGGGCCGGTTGATAGTGCCTGGGTGCCTGGTAATAACGCGGTTGCTGGTAGTAACGCGGCGCTGGCTGGTAGTAGCGCGGCTGGGTGTAATAGGTGCCGCCGCTGCGGTAATAGGAGCCGCCACCGCTGTAATAGGCCGGTGCGGGTGATGTGTAGACCTCTGACCTGTAGTAGCTGTCTCCATAGGAATAAGGAACGCATCCGCCAAGGGAAAAAAGCATCACGGCAAGCAGTACGATTCGGCGATACATGGCGGCCTCCTGGACCGCGGGTTGGCCACACCAGCGACGCTGGCAGGCGACCGTCAGCAATTGCGTGACTGTCGAAGAATCAGACAGCGGTTTCAGAATCTGGTGCGTTCCTGCAACAAGTTGAAACAAGTGATTATGAAATCTTGTTTATCCGCAAAATCAGCGACCCGTGAAGCGTAAACGCGCTGCATGACGGTGCAACCGCGCACCACCACGATGCGCTGTCGCTCGCCCCGCTCACTTCGACAATCCAGCAGATCCCCGCCGCAGAGGCCTCGGCGCGACTTGGCACGTCTCTCGCTTTAGCAAACCTGTGCAGGAGTCATCACAGGTTCGCGGCACCACAATTTGCAATGGCTGACTAGGGTTCCGGCTCGCAAGCGCGAGTGGCTGGTCCGAGAGTTGGCGACCTCCAGTTGAGGTTACACGGCGGGACAAAAGCCCGGGAGACAAGCCACCGTTCGCGGTGCCGCATTGCCTTCCTGTCCGCCCTCGATCAACTGGAGAATCCGCAATGATCCGACTACGTTTCCCCGCCCTGCTCGCCGCCGCCTTCGCCGCGCTCATCAGCACGCAATCTTCCGCCGCCCAGAAAGACCACTTCAGCGTGTGCTGGACGATCTACGCCGGCTGGATGCCATGGGAATACGCCGGCAGCCAGGGCATCGTCGACAAATGGGCGAAGAAATACGGGATCAAGATCGACGTCGTGCAGCTCAACGACTACGTCGAATCGATCAACCAGTACACCGCCGGCCAGTTCGACGGCTGCACCATGACCAACATGGATGCGCTGACCATTCCGGCTGCCGGTGGTGTCGACAGCACCGCGCTGATCGTCAGCGATTTCTCCAACGGCAACGACGGTATCGTGCTCAAGGGTGAAGGTAAGAAAGTCGCCGACCTCAAGGGCATGGACGTCAATCTGGTCGAGCTGTCGGTCTCCCATTACCTGCTGGCCCGGGCGCTGGACTCGGTGGACCTGACCGAGAAAGACCTGAAGGTGGTCAACACCTCCGACGCCGACATTGCCGCCGCGTTCAACACCGACGACGTCAACGCCGTGACCACCTGGAACCCGATGCTCTCGGATATCAAAGCCAAACCCGGCGTCACCGAAGTGTTCAATTCCAGCCAGATCCCCGGCGAGATCATGGACATGATGGTGGTCAACAGCGCCACCCTCAAAGACAACCCGGCGCTGGGCAAAGCGCTGACCGGGGCGTGGTTCGAAGTGGTCGCTTTGATGAACGCGAAAAGTGCCGCGAGCAAAGCTGCGCTGGAGCACATGGCCAAGGCCTCGGGAACTGATCTCGCCGGCTTCCAGGCGCAACTGGACACCACAAAACTGTTCGCCACGCCGAGCGAAGCGCTGAATTTCGCCACCAGCAAACAACTGCCGGACACCATGCGCAAGGTCGCCGAATTCTCCTTCGAGCACGGCCTGCTCGGCGAAGGCGCGAAGGACCCGAGCGCGGTCGGCATGTCCTTCGCCAACGGCGTGACCAGCGGCGACACCGCCAATCTCAAGCTGCGTTTCGATCCGACTTACATGCAGATGGCCGCCGACGCCAAGCTGTAAGCCACGGAGGATTTGGCCATGCGCCTGATCAATCGCCACCCCGATCGCCCGAGTCGCCTGTTGCTGGTGATCCTGCCGTTCGCGCTGGTGCTGTTCGCCTACTTCACAGGCTCGGCCGAGCGCCTGGCGGACAACCCCAACGACAAACTGCTGCCCAGCGCCGTGCAGATGAGCGACGCGGTAAAACGCCTGGCCTTCAACGCCGACAGCCGCACCGGTGAATACCTGTTGTGGCAAGACACCGCGGCAAGTCTGCGCCGCTTGGCCATCGGCCTCGGCATCGCGGCGCTGGCAGGTCTTTGCCTCGGTATTGCGGCGGGCACCCTGCCGCTGTTCGGCGCGCCGTTGTCGCCGCTGCTGACGGTGCTGTCGATGGTGCCGCCGCTGGCGATCCTGCCGATTCTGTTCATCGTCTTCGGGCTGGGCGAGTTGTCGAAAGTCATGCTGATCGTCATCGGCATCACCCCGGCGCTGGCCCGGGATCTGGAACAGCGTGCCCGCGACATTCCGGTCGAACTGCTGATCAAGGCGCAGACCCTGGGCGCCTCGACCTGGACGCTGATGCTGCGCGTGGTTCTGCCGCAGCTGTTGCCGCGCTTGCTGATCTCGCTGCGCTTGATGCTCGGTTCGGCGTGGCTGTTCCTGATTGCTGCCGAAGCGATCGCCTCCACCGATGGCCTCGGCTACCGGATCTTTCTGGTGCGGCGCTACCTGGCCATGGACGTGATCCTGCCCTACGTGGTGTGGATCACCCTGCTCGCCTGGCTGATGGACTGGGGCCTGAAACAGCTGACCCAGCGCGCTTTCCCTTGGTATGAGGGAGCGGCGAAATGAGCTTCATCACAGTAAAAAACGTCTGGCAGCAGTACGCCGATCAAGTGGTGCTGGAAGGCTTGAACCTGAGCGTCAACGAAGGCGAGTTCTGCACCCTGGTCGGCGCCTCCGGTTGCGGCAAATCGACCTTCCTGCGCCTGCTGCTCGGCCAGGAAAGCGCCAGTCGCGGGGAGATTCTGCTCGACGGCCAGCCCTTGGCCAGCGAGCCGGATGCCAGCCGTGGCGTGGTCTTTCAGCGCTACTCGGTGTTCCCGCATCTGAGCGTGCTCGACAACGTCGCCCTCGGTCTCGAATTGCCGCGCGCGCCCTTGCTTGGTCGGCTGTTCGGCAACGCCAAACGCGAGGCCCGCGAACAGGCGGCAGCACTGCTGACAAAAGTCGGCCTCGGCCATGCGCTGGACAAGTACCCGGCACAGCTGTCCGGCGGCATGCAGCAACGGCTGGCGATTGCCCAGGCGCTGATCATGAAGCCGCGCGTGTTGCTGCTCGACGAGCCCTTCGGCGCACTCGACCCGGGCATTCGCAAAGACATGCACGCGCTGCTGCTGGAGCTGTGGCGCGAGACGCAACTGACGGTGTTCATGGTCACCCACGACCTGTCCGAGGGCTTCAGCCTCGGCACGCGCCTGCTGGTGTTCGACAAGGTGCGCCTCGACCCGCACGCCCCCGGCGCCTATGGCGCCCGCATCACCTACGACATCCCGTTGAACAGCGACCGCCGCGCCCAGCGCGCCGCCGTCGAGGCCCTGCCGCTGCCGCTGGCGGGCACCCTTCGCACTGCTTGAGAGGACTGCTGCAATGACTGATTCAATCCAACTTTTCCCACCCTTCGCTGAGGAAATGCTGCCGGGCGGCGGCCACCGTTCGTTCGTGCTCAAGCGCGGCCAATTGCTGCGCCTGACCGACCTGCGCGGTGGCGCCAATGTCAGCCTGACCTTGCTTAATGCCAATGAAAAAACCGAGCGGCTGAACCTGCCCGACAGCCTCAAATGCCAACACACCGCCAAGCTCACCGCCGGCCACTGCCTGTACTCGGACATGGGCCGCGTGCTCGCCGCGATCACCGCCGACACCTGCGGCTGGAGCGATAGCCTCGGCGGTGTGCTTTGCGCACAGGAAGTCGCCGAAAAGTACGGTCAGGGCCGCTACCAGGAATTGCGCAACGGCTTCTTTCGCAATGGCACCGACAACCTGCTGGTGGAACTCGGCAAGTGGGGCCTGGGCCTGTCCGACCTGCTGATGACCCTGAATCTGTTCAGCCGTGTGAACGTCGATGAGGCCGGGCGTTTCCACTTCGTCGAGGGCAATTCGAAGGCCGGTGACTACATCGAGTTGTACGCGCCGATGGACACCCTGGTGGTGCTCACCGCCCTGCAACATCCGATGGACCCGTCACCCGAATACGCCCCGAAACCTCTGAAGCTGAGCTGGATGAACGCCGACGCCAGCGTCGCCGAACACTGCCGCACTTCGCGCCCGGAAAACGAGCGCGGCTTTATCAACACCGACCGTTTGTTCGCCTGAGGATCGCTGCCATGTCACTCGCAATCGCCACTTCGCACAAGCAAGCCGACAGCGCGATCTACCGCGCCACCATTCCCGCCGGCGAGCCCTGGCTGATGGAGGTCAAGGCCGGGCAGACCCTGCGCATCCTGGATCTGGAAGGCAATCAGGCCGTCGACACCTTGTTCTACAGCCTCGCCAACCCCAAGGAGCGCTACGACGTGCAACGCACCTTGCGCCGGCAGAACAGCGTCTACCTGAGCACCGGCAGCGTGCTGTATTCCAATCTCGGCCAGCCCATGCTGACCATCGTTGCCGACACCTGCGGGCGCCATGACACCCTCGGCGGCGCCTGTGCGCAGGAGAGCAACACCGTGCGCTACGCCCTGGAAAAACGCTACATGCACAGCTGCCGCGACAACTACCTGCGCGCCTGCGCCCACGACGGCCGATTGAGCAAAGGTGACATCGGGCCGAACATCAATTTTTTCATGAACGTGCCAGTGACGGCGGACGGCGGGCTGACTTTCGAGGACGGTATTTCGGCGCCGGGCAAGTATGTCGACTTGCGCGCCGAGATGGACGTGATCGTGCTGATTTCCAACTGCCCGCAGTTGAACAACCCGTGCAATGCCTACAACCCGACCCCGGCGGAGTTGCTCGTATGGAACTGACCATCAGCCGTTTACGCCGTTGGCTTTTTGCCCTGTGCCAGGCGCGTTCCGGGCAGTGCCTGAAATCCACCAGACAACCCTGAACCCTGTGGGAGCGAGCCTGCTCGCGAATGCGCCGTGTCATTCAGCATTGATGTGGCTGATCCACCGCCTTCGCGAGCAGGCTCGCTCCCACAGGGGGTTTGTGGTGGGTTTGAGTGAAGTGTGTTTTTTCCATCCGGGACGGCCCGGATGTCTGTCGAAAAACAGCGGGACGGCCCGCTCCCCCTTCAGGGGTTATGCCATGTTCGAAAAAATCCTGATCGCCAACCGTGGCGCGATTGCCTGTCGCATCCTGCGCACGATCAACGTGCTGAAGGCCCAAGGCGTCGCCGTGTACTCAGAAGCCGATGCTGCCAGCCTGCACATCTCCCAGGCCGCTGAAGCGTACAGCCTCGGCGAAGGCGCGGCGTCCGCGACGTATCTGGCCGTCGATAAAATCCTCGCTATCGCCAAACAAAGCGGCGCCACGGCGATTCATCCCGGCTACGGATTTCTCTCGGAAAACGCAGCGTTCGCCGAAGCCTGCGAAGCGCAGGGCATCGCCTTCATCGGCCCGACGCCGGAGCAATTGCGGGTGTTCGGCCTCAAGCACACTGCTCGCGCATTGGCCAGACAGCACGGCGTACCGATGCTCGAAGGCACCGACCTGCTCGACAGCCTCGATTGCGCGCTGAGTGCCGCCGAACAGGTCGGCTACCCGGTGATGCTGAAAAGCACCGCTGGCGGTGGTGGCATCGGCATGCGCGTGTGCCGCAGCGCCAGTGAATTGAGCGAATCATTCGAAGCGGTGAAACGCCTCGGTCAGAACAACTTCAGCGACGCCGGGGTGTTCATCGAGAAGTACATCGAACGCGCGCGGCATCTGGAAGTGCAAGTGTTCGGCGACGGCTGCGGTGAAGTCATCGCTCTCGGTGTGCGCGACTGTTCGGTGCAGCGGCGCAACCAGAAAGTCCTCGAAGAAACCCCGGCGCCGAACTTGCCCGAAGGCATGGCCGATGAGCTGTGCGCGGCAGCGATCAAACTGGCGCAAGCGGTGAATTACCGCAGCGCCGGCACCGTCGAATTCGTCTTCGACAGCGAGGCCCAGCGCTTCTATTTTCTCGAAGTGAACACGCGCTTGCAGGTCGAGCACGGCGTCACCGAACAGGTGTGGGACGTGGATCTGGTGCGCTGGATGATCGAGCTGGCCGCCGGTGATCTGCCGCCGCTGAACGAGTTGTATCAAGGCCTGGAACCGCAGGGCAATGCGATTCAGGCACGTCTGTACGCGGAAGATCCGGGGCGTGATTTCCAGCCGAGCCCGGGCCTGCTGACCGCTGTGCAATTTCCGCCAGCCAACGGCGTTGAGTTGCGCATCGACACCTGGGTCGAAGCCGGTGTGGAAATCCCGCCGTATTTCGACCCGATGATTGCCAAGCTCATCGCTTGGGCGCCGAGCCGCGAACAGGCTCGCGCCGAACTCCATCAGGCACTGGGCGATAGCCTGCTGTATGGCGTGGAAACCAACCGCGATTACCTGCGGCAGATTCTCCTCGATACTCCATTCGCCAGCGGCCAGCCGTGGACCCGTTGCCTGGAAAATCTGCTCTATCACGCCAACACCTTCGAAGTGCTCAGCGCCGGCACGCAAACCAGCGTGCAGGACTATCCCGGACGCCTCGGTTACTGGGCCGTCGGCGTGCCACCCTCGGGGCCGATGGACAGCCGAGCGCTGCGTCTGGGCAATCGCCTGCTCGGCAATGAACAAGGCGCCGCCGCACTGGAAATCACCATGAGCGGGCCGATCCTGCGCTTCAATTGTGACGCAGTGGTCGCGGTGACCGGCGCGCCGATTGCCTTGACCCTTGACGCTGAACCGGTGCCGATGAACACCGCGTTGCTGATCCCGGCCGGCGCGACATTGCAACTTGGCAGCATCAGCGGCGCCGGCGCGCGCAGTTATCTGTGCCTGCGCGGCGGCGTGCAGGTGCCGGATTATCTGGGCAGCAAAAGTACCTTTACCCTCGGCCAGTTCGGCGGGCATGGCGGGCGCGCGTTGAGGGCCGGTGACGTGTTGCATGTGCCGGCATTGGCCGACCACAGCGCCGGCCAGCAACTGGCCGAACAGCACATCACCACGCTGCCGAGCGTGCGCCAGATCCGGGTGATCTACGGCCCGCACGGCGCACCGGAATACTTCAGCGAAAACTACATCGCCACGTTCTTCGCGACCCAGTGGGAAGTGCACTTCAATTCCAGCCGCACCGGCGTGCGCCTGATCGGACCGAAGCCTGAGTGGGTGCGTGAGGATGGCGGTGAAGCGGGTCTGCACCCGTCGAACATCCATGACAATCCGTATGCGATTGGTGCGGTGGACTTCACTGGCGACATGCCGGTGATTCTCGGCCCGGATGGCCCGAGTCTCGGCGGTTTTGTCTGCCCGGTGACGGTGATTGAGGCCGATCTGTGGCAGCTGGGGCAGCTCAAGGCGGGCGATAAAATCCAGTTCATTCCCGTCTCTCTGGCTGACGCCCGCGATCTCGCCCTGAAATGGGATGCCCCCTGTGGGAGCTGGCTTGCCAGCGATGGTGCCCGATCTGACACCGCATCAACTTCATCGCTGGCAAGCCAGCTCCCACAAGGGATTGTGTCGCCTGTGGTTCTTGAGTTGGGTCAGGGGGATCGGCGGCTTGTCGGGAGGGTTTCTGGCGACACTCATTTACTGCTGGAGATCGGCGCGCCGGAGCTTGATCTGGTCCTGCGCTTTCGCGCCCACGCGCTGATGCAGGCGCTGGAAAGCCAAGCCCTGCATGGCGTGATCGACCTCACCCCGGGCATTCGCTCGCTGCAAGTGCACTACCAGCCCGAGCAACTGCCGCTGGCCGATCTGCTCGGCATCATCGCTGGCGAATGGGACGCGGTGTGCGCCGCCAAGGACTTGCAGGTGCCTTCGCGCATCGTGCACTTGCCGCTGTCGTGGGACGACCCGGCCTGTCAGTTGGCGATCGAGAAATACATGACCACCGTGCGCAAGGAGGCGCCGTGGTGCCCGAGCAATCTGGAGTTCATCCGGCGCATCAACGACCTGCCGAATCTCGACGAAGTGCAGCGCACGGTGTTCGATGCGAGCTATCTGGTGATGGGCCTTGGCGACGTCTATCTCGGCGCTCCGGTGGCCACGCCGCTCGACCCGCGTCATCGTCTGGTGACCACCAAGTACAACCCGGCACGCACCTGGACCGCCGAGAATTCGGTCGGCATCGGCGGCGCCTACATGTGCGTGTACGGCATGGAAGGCCCGGGCGGTTATCAGTTTGTGGGGCGCACTCTGCAGATGTGGAATCGCTATCGCGAAGTCGCCGCGTTCGACGGCAAACCGTGGCTGCTGCGCTTCTTCGATCAGATCCGTTTCTACCCGGTCAGCGCTGAAGAACTGCTGCGCATTCGCCGCGATTTCCCCCTTGGGCGCTTTGATCTGAACATTGAACACAGCCAACTCAACCTCGCCGACTATCAGGCATTTCTCAGTCAGCAAGCCGAGGGCATCAGCGCCTTCCGCACGCAGCAACAGGGCGCGTTCAAGGCTGAACGCGAACGCTGGATCGCCAGCGGCCAAGCGCATTTCGACAGTGAAGAAGCCGTGCCTGACGCCAGCGAAGAAGCACCGCTGGAAAGCGGTGAACACAGCGTCGACAGCCACATCGCCGGCAATCTCTGGCAGGTGCAGGTCGAGGCCGGCCAGCGTGTCGCGGCGGGCGATGTGCTGGTGATTCTCGAGTCGATGAAGATGGAAATCCCTGTGCTCGCGCCGCTGGCCGGTGTGGTGCGCGAGATCCGCGTGCAACCCGGTTCGGCGGTGCGCGCCGGACAACGGGTGGTGGTGCTGGAACTCGACTGAAGCCATTTTTTTTAAAAGGATCAACCGATGAATCTGCAACTCGATGCACTGCGCCAGGCCTATCGCAATGGCGACACCACACCGCGCCAACTGCTGCTGCAACTGCGCGAAAAAGCCGCTGCGCTGAATCCCGACTATCACCTGTTCATCCACCTGCTGAGCGTCGATGAACTGGAGCCGTACCTCGCCGCCCTCGACGGTCGTGACCTCGACAGTCTGCCGCTGTATGGCGTGCCGTTCGCGATCAAGGACAACATCGATCTGGCCGGCATTCCCACCACAGCCGCGTGCCCGGCGTTTGCCTATGTGCCGCAGCAGTCGGCGACCATCGTCGAGCAACTGTTGGCGCTGGGGGCGATTCCGCTGGGCAAGACCAATCTCGATCAGTTCGCCACCGGCCTCAATGGCAGCCGCTCGTCTTATGGTGCGTGCCCGAACAGCGTGCTGGCGGAGTATCCGTCCGGCGGTTCCAGTGCGGGTTCATCCCTGGCGGTAGCGCTGGGTGTGGCGAGTTTCGCCTTGGGCACTGACACCGCCGGTTCCGGGCGAGTGCCGGCGGCGCTGAATAATCTGGTGGGATTGAAGGCGAGCAAGGGCCTGATTTCCACCGCTGGCGTGCTGCCGGCGTGCCGCACGCTGGACTGCGTAACCACCTTCACCGCGACCGCCCGTGAGGCCAGTCAGTTGCTGGCGTTGACGGCCAGACACGATCCTCGCGATGAATACAGCCGAGGCAACCCGGCATGGAACGACGGCTCGGCCTTTGGCGCGCCACAGCCGTTTCGCTTCGGCGTGCCACGGGCGCAGGACCTTGAATTTTTCGGCTGCAACGAGGGGCCACAGTTGTTCGCAGCGGCCATCGAACGGCTCAAGGCCTTGGGTGGCGAAGCCGTCGAGCTGGACCTGTCACCGTTTCTGGAAGCAGCGCGGTTGCTTTACGACGGGCCATGGGTGGCCGAGCGCTACAGCGTCGCCGGTGAGCTGATGGAGCAGAATCCCGAAGCGGTGCTGCCAGTGATCCGAGCGGTACTGGCCAAGGCTCCGGCAGTGACCGGCGTGCAGACCTTCCGCGCACAATATCGATTGCAGGCGCTGAAGGCCCTCTGCGACGAGGCCCTGGAAAATCTCGACTGCGTGCTGACGCCAACCATCGGTCGTCCAGTGACCCTGGCCGAGCTTGCGGCCGAGCCGGTGCTGCGCAATTCCGAACTCGGTTATTACACCAACTTCATGAACCTGCTCGACTACGCCGCCGTCGCCGTGCCGACCGCGTTCATGAGCAACGGTTTGCCGTGGGGCGTGACGTTGTTCGGGCGGGTGTTTACCGATCAGTATCTGTTGAGCGTGGCCGATGCCTTGCAACGCCAGCAGGACAGTGCCCTGCCAGCTCCGGCGAACCCTGCGCGCAATGACCGCGCTCGATTGGTGGTATGCGGCGCGCACCTGCAAGGGCTGGCGTTGAATTGGCAACTGACCCAGCGTGGCGGGCGCTTGCTGGAAACCACGTTCAGTTCGCCGGACTATCGACTGCACGCCCTCGCCGGCGGCCCGCCATTGCGGCCGGGCATGGTGCGGGTCAAGGACGGCGGCGTGGCGATTGCCGTGGAGGTCTGGGAGTTGCCGAGCAGCGAGCTGGGCTCGTTTCTCACCGGAATTCCGGCGCCGCTGGGGCTGGGCAAGGTGCAGCTGGCGGACGGGCGCTGGGAGAGCGGGTTTATCTGCGAGCCGTATGGCCTGGAGGGTGCGGTGGATATCAGTCATTTGGGGGGATGGCGGGCATACCTCAAAACCCTGGCCTGAATCTGTCGACCTGTGGGAGCGAGCCTGCTCGCGAATGCGGTATGTCATTCAACATTGATGTGGCTGACCCACCGCTTTCGCGAGCAGGCTCGCTCCCACAGGTTCTGGCGCACCACCCCCGAATAAAGGAACGACCATTCACGCCGCACAGGGAGCAGTTATTTGCGCGCAGTGCCACTAGAATGCATCCCATCGGGCCACTGCCAACGGATCTGCCATGCCGCTTCGTTCTCCCTTGTACTCGCAACGTTCACTGGTGCTCACGTTGGTCGCCCTGCTCGGCGCCGGGTTTCTCGCCACCTCGCTGTTGAGCTATTTCGCTTCCCGCGAGTCGATCCGCGACAACATCGTCAACACTGAACTGCCACTGACCTCCGACACGGTCTATTCGGAAATCCAGAAAGATCTGGTCCGGCCGATCCTGATTTCCTCGATGATGTCCCGTGACACGTTCATGCGCGACTGGGTGGTCAACGGCGAGCAGAATCCCGAGCAGATGACCCGCTATCTCGACGAGGTCATGACCCATTACGGCGCCTACACGGCGTTCTTCGTTTCCAATGCCACGCTCACCTACTACCACGCCAAAGGCGTGCTCAAACAGGTCAAAGTCGATGAGCCGCGCGACACCTGGTACTTCCGCGTGCGCGACATGCAGGACCCGTACGAGATCAACGTCGACCCGGATCTCGCCAACAAGGACAACCTGACGTTCTTCATCAACTACAAGGTCTACGACTACCACAACCGCTTCATCGGCGCGGCGGGCGTGGGCCTGACCGTGGACGCGGTGATCAAGCTGATCGACAAGTATCAACAGCGCTATCAACGCAGCGTGTACTTCGTCGACACCTTCGGCCGCCTCGTATTGACCGGTGCCGAGGGTGGTCCGGAAGGCGCGCACATCGGCCAGAGTCTTGGCGAACTGGAGAGCATGAAAAGTCTGGTCAGCCAGTTGCCCAAGCCGCACAGCGGCAGCTACGAATACTCCACCCACGGCCAGGGACATTTTCTCAACGTGCGGTTTATCCCCGAGTTGAACTGGTACCTGTTCGTCGATAAACGCGAAGACGGCGCGCTGAGCGAGATCCGCCAGTCGCTGTATCTCAATCTGCTGATCTGCCTGTTGGTGACGTTGATCGTACTGGCGCTGCTCAATCGGGTGATCAAGCGCTTCCAGGCGAAGATCCAGGCGCACGCCACCCTCGACAGTCTGACCGAGCTGCCGAACCGACGCGGCTTCGACATCCTCGCTGCGCAAGCGCTGCACGAGGCCCAACGGGAAACCAAGCCGCTGACCGCTCTGTTGCTCGACCTCGACCACTTCAAAGCCTTGAACGACACCTACGGGCACATGGCTGGCGACCAGGTGTTGATCGGTTTCGCCCGCGATCTGCAAAGTTGCCTGCGCCACGCCGATATCGTCTGCCGCTGGGGCGGTGAAGAGTTCATCGTTCTGTTGAAAGACACCGACGGCGAGACCGGGCAGAAAATCGCCGAGAAAATCCGCCAGCACGTCGAACAACACGAATACGCTTACGATGGCCACAGCCTGCATCTGACCGTGAGCATCGGCGCCACCACCGTGCAACGCGATGACACCTTGCACACTCTGCTGTCGCGGGCCGATCATGCGATGTACCGCGCCAAGCAAACCGGGCGCAACCGCACCTGCATGGAAATGCCGCACTCGACCTATGCCTGATAACGACGTCAAACCCGACCACTGCCCGGCCTGCGGCGCCCGCAACGATTGCAGCCTCGCCGACCCGCGCACCGCCGACCGCGAATGCTGGTGCTATGGCGTAACCATCGACCCGGCGGTGCTCGAAGCGCTGCCGGCCGCGCTGCGCAATCAAGCCTGCCTGTGCCCGCGTTGCGCCCAGGTCGAAGCGCAGTTGCAAGCAGACCGGCGGCCGATCCCGTAAGATGCGCGGCCCTTTGTCCGTTGAATCCTGACCATGCGCGTCGACCGCTTCCTCAGCAATCTGCCCCGCTACAACCGTCAGCAGGTGCGCCTGTTGCTGGTGGAAAAGCGCGTGCGGATTGACGGAAAAGTCGTCAGCGACCCGCACAGTGATGTGCTGGAATTCAGCCGGGTCGAAGTCGACGATGAGGTGCTGCAGAGCGGTAAACCGGCGCGCTATTTCATGCTGCACAAACCGCCGGGTTGCGTCAGCGCCACCCGCGATCCGCAGCATGCGACCGTGCTCGACCTGCTCGACGAACCGCACAAGGACGATCTGCACATCGCCGGACGTCTGGATTTCAACACCACCGGGCTGATGCTGATCACCAATGACGGCGCCTGGTCGCGGCGCCTGACGCAGCCGCAAACCAAACTGCCGAAGGTCTATTACGTCGAAACCGAACAGGACATCGACCCGAGCTACGCGCTGAAATTTGCCGAGGGCATCTACTTCGCTTTCGAAGATCTGACCACGCAACCGGCACAGCTTGAGCTGCTCGGCCCACGCTCGGCACGGTTGAGCATCGTTGAAGGCCGCTACCATCAGGTCAAGCGCATGTTCGGGTTCTTCAACAACAAAGTCCTGCGCCTGCACCGCGAATCCATGGGCAAACTGACCCTCGATCACGCGCTAAAACCGGGCGAGTACCGCGCTTTGCGCACCGAAGAGATTCATTTGTTCTAAGCCGGCGACCGCTCAGCCGAAGTTGTCGAACAATTCGCCGACGGCACTTGCGTGATCCTGAGTCCCCTGCTTGAATCAGGACGTCGGCCGAAATGTGACCGATGAGTCACCACATACTTCCAAGAAACTTTTTGTCGGTCGTCTGCCCTCAAGGGCTGCGCCTCAGCCGACAATCTGCCCGCCAATAACAACACCCGTCGACCTGCCGTACCGGATCGACATGGGCCAGCAAATTTCAGGCGTATGCCTACCTGTCACAAAGCTCGTGCAATCTCGATTGCGCGCATACCCGCTTGCTTGCCAGGAGTCTTATGACATGAGGCCAGAAATCGCTGTGCTGGATATACAGGGTCAGTATCGGGTTTACACGGAGTTCTATCGCGCAGACGCCGCAGAAAAGACCATCATTCTGGTCAACGGCTCGATGGCCACGACTGCGTCGTTTGCACAGACCGTGAAAAACCTGCACCCGCAATTCAACGTGGTCTGCTATGACCAGCCCTACGCGGGCCGCTCAAAAGCCCACAACCGGCATGAGAAACATCTGACGAAGGAAGTCGAAGGGCAGATTCTGCTGGAGCTGATCGATCACTTCGCCGCCGAACACGTGCTGTCGTTCTCCTGGGGCGGCGCCGCCACTCTGGTCGCCCTCGCCCAGCAACCGCGGCGCATCGAAAAAGCCGTGATCAGCTCGTTCTCACCGGTGATCAATGCGCACATGCTCGATTACCTCGAGCGCGGCGTCGACTACCTCGGCAGCCGCGACGGCGACCGGGTCGGCCATCTGGTCAACAACACCATCGGCAAACACCTGCCGTCGCTGTTCAAGCGTTTCAACTACCGCCACGTCAGCAGTCTCGCCGAGCATGAATACGGACAGATGCATTTTCATATCAACGACGTGCTGCACAGCGATCGCCAGTGCTATCTGAATGCGGCGAAAAAGATCAACGTGCCGGTGCTGTTTCTCAACGGCGAATGGGACGAATACACCGCCGCCGAGGATGCGCGACTGTTCGGCAATCACGTTGCCCACAGCAGCTTCACCACCCTGCAAGCCACCGGACACTTTCTCGACATGGAGCACAAGGCCGCCTGCCGCGACAGCCAGAACGCCCTGCTCGGCTTTCTGAAACCTGCGCCGCAAGCCAGCCGAACGCGCTACTCGTTTGTGCAGGATCAACATGCTTTGGCCATTTGAAACAGCGTCATCGCGGGCAAGGCTGCAAGCTTGAAGTGCCTGTTGCACCGGCGCAGCCCTTGCTCGCGATCGACCGTTTTCTGCGTGGCAAAGCCCTCGCAGAGAAAAGAAAACTTCAAATCCGTGGCCGAGTCTGGTACAAAGTCAGCCGCTCTGAGCGGGTATAGTTTAGTGGTAGAACGAAAGCTTCCCAAGCTTTAGATGAGGGTTCGATTCCCTCTACCCGCTCCACCGAATATTGATCTCGCGTTGTGTTGTCCGACGGGGGATGCAGAAATGAAAAACCGGCCTTGATGGCCGGTTTTTTTGTGTCTGGAAGTTGAAGCGTGTTGGCGGTGAAGACTTCCAGAAGATCGCTGAGCCCCTCCTCCCCGGATTACTTCTCGAAATCCTGATGCAGCCTCGCCAGTACATTGAAGATCGGTTCCCCGGCTTTGTGCGGGACATTCAATCGAGTGAATACTTTCTTCCAGTCGGCGAGCGCTGCGAGAGTCTGCTCGATGTATTCCTCGGCCTTGAGGTATTTGTAATCCTTGCAGATCTCCATGATTCGCTTGCGCGTAGGCGTGCCGGGAGTGCGGCCACCGAAGTCAGTGGTGTGCTCGCCCATGGCGTTTGCGAAAGTCAGGTCGTATGCCGGGGACAGCGTCCAGGTTTCTTTCTCGCCTTTTTTTTCAGGATTGTGGCAGAGAAAGGCAAAGTTCTTCGCATGGTCGTCATGGTTGTGAGACAGCGCATTGAAGATCATTAACCTGGCCATCTTTTCCACTTCGACGGAGCTTCTGGTCAACACCTGAGTGAGCTTGAGCAGGTTCGGGTAGTCGATGGATGACAATGCGCGGTAGTCCGCGTACATGAGCGCCGAGACGGTCATCATGTGAATCTTGCGCTCGCCGTCGCGGTCGAAGCGCTTGGTTGCGAAGAAACGCTCAACCTCGCCGCCAGGCATCTGCACATCCAGAAGATCCGATTCAGCCATGGTCACTCCGGCGGCACGAGCCATCTCGGCATAGGCGAGTTCAATGCCGCCGGTTTCAATCGGTTCGTACAATGCCCTGAACTTCACGATCCAATGTGCATAGCCCTCGGGCAGGGCATCAAAGGCCGAAATTGCGTGTTTTTTGTCGGCAGACAGCGCCACGATTGCCTTCGGTCGTGCGCCCCCCGGTGAGCCACCGGCCAGTCGCAATTTGGTAAGCACAGCAGGGGTCTCACCCTCTTGAACTTCGATTGAAGCTTCGTAGAGTTGGCAAATATCCAAAGGGCCTGTGAGCTCTGTTTTTTCCGCCTTCGGCTGATATTCAAACGCCCCCATACTGCGCTCGCCCATATAAGCAAGGCGATCAAGCGCTGTGAGGGTAAGGTGGGTGCCGTCACCGAAGGTGCTGTCGAAATATCGATCCATCAGCAGCATGCCCCAGCCGTCAGGCAGTGAATCGGCGAACGGTCCGTGTAGCCCTTCGAAGAGGCTGGTGTTCCTGGCCAACTGGGGCTTTTCGTCCCAAGCCATTGTCAGCGGCGAAAGATTGTAGCCAGTGGCAAGCCAACCCGGATCGTAAGCGAAGTAAATCCCCCGGCCCGCGACTCTGACCAGCTCACCAACCTTGGCGCCCTCTTTCAAAACATCCAGCGCTTCTGTGTGTTTGAAAGGCTTGATCATCAGCGCATCCCTCTCTTGCGCCTGGCATTCTTCAGCTCATCCAGCGAGCTCGGTTGCTCTGGTTTGAACAGCCTGGTCACAGCGTTGAGTTCATCAAGCGCAGTGGCTATCAGGATCAAAGCCTCCAACGTCACGAGGCCGGTCGCTTCGAATCGCTTGATGGTGGATTCGGAAACCCCCGCCTTTTCTGCGAGCGTCTTGCGGGAAAGGTTTTTGGAGAGCCGCAGGATTTTGGCGTTTTCTCCGACATTTCTAGCGATCTCAGCCGGCGAGTGAAGCAAATGCATGAATGACATGGCAAACCCTTCCAATTCTTAAGGATCTTAATAGAGCCATTGTAGCCATCTAGCCTCCCTTAAGGATCAGATATGACCATTTTTGAAAAATTTCACTAATTTCGTGGAGCAATAGAGATCTTCTGATTGCTACACAGCTGACATTGAGGATTACGCGGTTGGGTCACGCGTGGCCGCTTTTGTCACCGCGAATCTGACTCTCCGCAATGCAGTCATATTTGGCAACGTAATGATGAACACAGCGTTTGTTGTGCCGTTCAAGATCGCCGCTCATGTGGTTACCAAAGCGGACATCATTTATGGACATCAAACCCATTCGGAGCACTGAAGACTTGTCCGCAGCATTGCTGCGTATCGAGCAGATTTGGGGCGCTGAGATGAACTCGCCGGAAGGCGATGAATTGGAAATTCTCGCTCGGCGGGTGGGCGAGTATGAGGAGCAGCAATTCCCGATTCCCCCTTCCGAGCCCTTTCAAGAGGACAAACCTGGTATTGATCAGCGGTTTTGACGCTGCACTAGCCGAAAAACCGGTCGCAACGACCGGTTACTTTTTACTCGGAAATCAACGCCGGCTAACCCACCGGCACCACATTATCCAACACCTGATTCACCGCCAGCTCGCCCAGCATGACGACCTGGGCGATGCCGAGCAGGGTTTTGCGCTGGCTGCCGTCGAGCAAGGCGGCGAAGTCGCCGGGCATGACGCTGACCGATCCGAGGGATTAGCTGGCATTGACCGATAGCGACCCGGTGTCGGTGCCTGGATTGACCATGAACATGCTGCTGGCCTGGTATGGCGGTGAGCTGGTTTGCGGCGGGATGAGATAGTGGTCGAGAGCGCGTTCGGCGGCTTCGTGGAGTTTTTTCGAATCGAGGGACTCGTAAGGAGAGGCCGGATCGGTTTCCGGCGGATTTGGCGTTACTTTGAACACGGGGCGGTACCTTTCATTTGAGCCGCATCCACCACGCTACTAAACGGGAGAATGGCGGCTGTACGCAAGTTAGTAGACCGGACCCATCCCCCATCCGGCGCACCCGAAGGCGCCATGCGCACAGCCACCATAAAATACAGGCACGCGCCTGATTCAACGGAACTCGTGCAACCGTTACGAGGAGGACATTACCGGGCTACTAAACCCGATCACTGGAAATCAGTGACGCGAACCAAGTTACCGACCGCCCTCCAGGCGCACAAGCCGGCGGATTCTGGCGTACCGGTAGGCAGCGGCGCAAGGATTTGTAGGCATCGGGACGCAACGTGATTCAACTTTAAACAGCCATAGCGCACCAAGTGTAAAAGCCTGGAAAACAGAAGGAAATTTCCGACGAGCTCAGCGTGAACGAGTTGAAAGGATGCCAGAGGACGATGATGTTGGCGGTGCAGCGGTGATCGGGTTTCTGCGCCAATAAGCCCCTCACCCTAACCCTCTCCCGAGGGAGAGGGGACCGACCGTGTTGCGTTCAAGAGATGCGCCGACCAGAGATAACGTGGCGAACTCAAGACACTTGGTGGCGTAACTCAACGGGTCGCAATAATGAACAATCGTGGAAACGGCAACAGCACCGAGCCGTCAGCCAAGGCCGGATAAGCCTTGGTAACCTCCGGCAGATACCGCTGCAGATACTGCGCCCGCTCCTCCTCGGTCAATGGGCTCAGGAATGGAATCAACCCGCTACCCTTGAACCACTCCACCACTCCCGCCGCCCCGTCCCGAAGCTGATGGTGATAGGTGGTGCGCCACACATCGACCCGCGCGCAGTGCGGCCGCAGCATTGAAAAATACTCACTGGCACTGGCCATGTCGGTGCGCTGCCCGGCAGCGTCTGCGAGCTTGCTCGCCCACGGCCCATTGGCGGCGACTTCACGCATCAAGCGGTGGGACGGTTCGTTGAGGTTGTCCGGCATTTGAATCGCCAGGCTGCCACCATCTGAAAGCTTGCTCGCCAGGGCTGGCAACAACGAAGCGTGATCAGGCACCCATTGCAGCACCGCATTGGCGAAGATCACATCGAACGGCCCCTGGTCAGCCCATTTGTCGACCTCGGCCACCTGAAACTGCACGTCAGGCAAGCGCTTGCGCGCGGCGGCAATCATGTCCGCCGAACTGTCGAGGCCACTGACGCTCGCCTCGGGAAAACGCTGCACCAGCAATTCGGTGGAATTGCCCGGTCCGCAACCAATGTCCACCACCGCTCGGGCCTGCGCCGTGGGTATCGCCGCCAACAGATCACGGGCCGGGCGGGTGCGTTCATCTTCGAAAGCGACGTATTGCTTGGCAGACCAACTCATTGCGTTCTCCTGTCGGGGCATGGCTTGAAACCGGGAAGTGCAGCTGCCCATACCATACAGCGATAAGGCCGATGAGCTCGCCTCGCCTCCGGCGTCCCGCCCGGTTATTTGTAATTAGAATTTTCAGCACAACGCCGATGTCTGAATTTCAAGCTCCCAAAACAAGGACTTCCATCATGAAATTCGCAAAGATTGCCCAGAAACTTGCCCTGTGGGCCGGTAGCCCGAAGACGTTCATGGGGGCGTTGATTCTGATCGGGCTGTGGGGGTTGAGCGGGCCGATTTTTGGTTACAACGACACTTGGCAGCTGATCATCAATACCTCGACGACGATCATCACGTTCCTGATGGTGTTCCTGATTCAGAACACGCAGAACCGCGATACCGACATTCTGCATTTGAAACTCGATGAGCTGTTGCGAGTGAACAAGGAAGCGCAGAACGCGATGCTCGGGCTGGAGGCGCTGGATCTGAAGCAGCTCGAAGCGCTGCGCCGGCATTACCGCGCGCTGGGTGAGAATCAGGTGTTTGATCTTGAGGGGCTTGGCGACAAGAGCAAGCCAAAGCAGGATTTGAATGAGTGCTGAGCAAGTAAACACACCCTGTGGGAGCGAGCCTGCTCGCGAAGATGGCGGGTCAGTCAAAACATCATTGACTGACACACCGCTTTGGCGAGCAGGCTAGCTCCCACAGGGGAAGCATCGCATTTCAACTGAAGGTTTCGCTCGCGCTGCAACAACAAGGCGAAGTTAGCGACTGGCCTGCAACGCTCGAGCTTTCTCCAGATGGCTTTGCAGTTTCGGCAAAGTCTCATCGGCAAACGCTTTGATTTCCGGCACGTCGGTGGTCTGTGCCTGTTGCTCGATCTGAGTGATGGCCTCCTCGGTCGCCTTGACCTGACTGGCAGCGTAGGCCTGATCGAATGTGGTGCCGTCCTTCACTTCCGGCATCAGCTCTTTGGCCTTGTCGGCGAGTTCTTCGCGGGGGGCAACCGGCAGGTCGAGTTTCTTGGCGATTTTCGCAAGGTGCTGGTTGGCCGTGGTGCGGTCGTTGATCACAACGATGGTGTAATCCTTGACCTCTTTCGATTCGGTCTTGCCGTGGGCCAGACGACTGGCTTCGATGTCGGCCATGCCTTTGGCAGAGGCATCGTTGATGAATTCGGCAGGCGACTGGGCGAACGCACTGCTGGCGCACAGGCCCAGCAGGGTTGCAAAACTGACGTTACGTAAACGGGTGGCCATCCGGCTCATGGTCGCGCCCTCCTTCGTGGAAAATTCAAACGGGCCGTGATTCGCCCGCTGCTCAAATGTCGCGGCGGACAATTGTCCGCCTCAGTTAGGAATGCTTTAGCGGTCAAAGGTTTAGAAAATCTGCCTGAACCGCGACGAACGGCGCGCTCGCTTCAGCTGCCCAAGGCCCGATGATTCAGGCGTTTGGCCGCATACATGGCTTGATCGGCATGCCGAAACAGTTGCTGTTCTTCTTCGCCGTGTTCAGGAAAGCGCGCCACGCCGATGCTCGATTCGATCCACAGGTCATGCCCGTCGAGGCGCATGGGCTGCGCCAGCACCTGTCGGATTTTTCCGGCGACACTGTCGGGATCGCCGGCGGCATGCACGCTGTGCAGCAGCACGACGAACTCATCGCCACCGATACGCGCCACCGTGTCGGTTTCACGCACGCAGCCTTTCAGCCGGTTGGCCACGGTTTGCAGGAGCATGTCACCGACGGCATGGCCATGGGTGTCGTTGACCTGTTTGAAGCGATCCAGATCGACATACAGCAGCGCCATGCGCCCGTGCCCGGTTCGCGCATGGGCCAGCGCAGCCTTGAGCCGATCACGCAGCAGTTCGCGGTTGGGCAGTTGCGTCAGTTGATCGTATTGCGCCATGCGTTTGAGCCGCGCGTGCAATTGCTGGCGCTCGATGGCCGTGGCGACTTGTGCACAGACATATTGCAGCAGTTCCTTGTCCTGCTCGGTGTAGCGTTCGCCGCCAGCGAGGCTTTTGACGATCAAGGCGCCGATGGTGCCGTTTTTTGAGTTCAGTGGTACACCGAGCCAGCAAGGCGCGTTTTGTTCCGCCACCAGCTCAGCAAAATCGGGCGTGGCATCGGCGCTGTCCGGCGTCAGCAACATCGGCTGGCCGCTGCGGATCACTTGCGCGCAGAGCCGTCCGATGACGGTGCCGGGCTGCTCGGGCTGCAATTCGTGATCGTCGACGTGATAGGGAAAATTCAGCTGCGCGCAGTGTTCGTCGTACAGCGCCACGGAAAAATTCAGCGCCGGCAGCCACTCGCCAATCAGCAAATGAACCCTTTTGAACAGCGCCAGCAAATCTTCCGCCGCATGCGCCGCCTCGGAAATCGCGTACAACGCCGCTTGCCGCGACTCGGCCTGCTTGCGCTCGGTGATATCGCGGGCGACGGCGATGCGCAGTTGATCGACTTCCGACCAGCGCGCCGACCAGGAAATGTGCGCGACGCTGCCGTCCTTACGCAGATAGCGGTTCTCGAAATTGTGCTTCGGGTCGCCGTCTATGATTTCGCCAGCGGCCGCAAGGGTGCGCTGGCGATCAGCCGGGTGCACCAGCTCGATCATCGAGCGGCCGATCAGTTCGTCAGGCGTGTAGCCGAAAATCCGCTCGCAGGCAGCGCTGACAAAAACGAAACGGCCCTGTTTGTCGACCGCGCAAACGGCGTCCAGCAACAGGTCAATGTAGCTCGCCAGCGGCGCAGGGTTGGGGCTTTGCATGGTTCTACGGGGTGTCCGCGCAGTGCAGCGATTTCAATCATCCATGATCGTAATTGCGCGTCCCTGCCCATTCCATCAAGTCTTGTTCGGCAGCAGCCCCGGCAGCGCGTGCATCAACGCGTTGATGGCGAAGCCGATAAACATCACGCCGCATAAACGCGTGATGAGCAGCTCATGCCGCTGATACACCATGCGCACTCGCTGTGCGCCGACCACGCCGATGAGGATAGCGTAGGCCAGGGCGCCGCCGATGAAACTCAGGGCGATCAGTGCAGGTAGCATCGACCAGTTGAGCAGTTCGGCGCGGCTCGACAACAGCGCCGTAAAGGTCGCCACCGCCACCGGATAGGCCTTGGGATTGGTCAGGCCGAAGACGATGCCGTGCCAGAACGGCTGCCGCGCCGCCCCTTGCGCCTCGTCGCCATTGCGGCGTTGGGCACGCACCGCACGCCAGCCGAGCCAGAACAGGTACAACGCGCTGAGCACGCCGAGCACATCGAACGCGGTGCTGCCGATTTCCCGCGCACCGACAATCGCCACCAGCGCGGTGCTGCACCAGATCACATCGCCGAGCAGATGCCCGCACAGAAACCCCGCCCCGGCACGCCGGCCATGGGCCGCGCCAATCCCGAACACCGCCAGCACGCCCGGCCCGGGCGTGATCCCGTAGATGAAACCCGAAGCCAGAACGGCCAACAGCAATGATGGAGTCATGAGAAACCTGCAAGCGCCAGAATACTTGGCGGCCAGTCTATATCAGAGGGTCACGGCGGATCACTGCGCGTCGTGAAAACGCATGCCGGGGTACGGTTTCTGCCGACACGTAGCCAGCCGCGATTGCAAATCGCCGACGTGGACTTCCAGCTTGTGCCCGTCGGGATCGAGGAAGTAGAACGACGCGCCTTCAATAGCCTCTCAGATTTTCGGGAACGAAATATTGCTGTCCGTCATAGCGCAACGTGGTCAGCACCGGCTTTTCGTGGGTAGTTTTCGATTCGCAGGTGTCGGGTGGACCCTCACCGACCAGACCCGTGGTGACTGAGCGGACAATGATATCGGCGTAACCATGGGAACTGGTTTTGCCCATCTCAAGCGTACGCACCGTCTCCGCTCGCTCTCCGGCGCAATTGCCATCCCACTCGCCACTGAAGCTGTAGACGACCAAGCGATCCAGCACCGGGCGCACCTTGTTGCCCTCTTTCACGTAGAGCGACAGCAGGGTTTCATCCAGCGGATTGACGCGCGACGAGCCTTTGAAATGGGCGCGGACGCCGAATGCACGAAAGTCGGGCGTGAGTTTATAACGCGCCGTATCCAGCTCCAGACTCTCCAGCGCGATGGCATCGGAGAGAAACGCCGACCGCTGATGATAGGTCGCCAGCGGTTTGGGGCTGCCGGCCGTGATGATAGCCAGATCCAGATCGTACGAGCCCACGCTGCCGTCTTGGCCATAGACGGGATCGGGCACGAACGTCGATAGCGCGGTAATCGTCAGCTGCGGATAAGCCGGCCATTCTTTGCACAGCGAGAAATCCGCTTCCGCGCTGACCGCCGGCGGCGTGCAATCTGCCCACGCCTGCCCAGCCATCAACCACCCGCAGAGCGCGGCAGCGCTGATCCACGTGGACTTCATTGTCACTTCCCGCTCCTTGAAGATATTTCCAGGCGCGCACTATCCCTTTCTGCATCGGAGGATTCAACAGATCTGGCCAGCGAATCTTCTCATGTGTCTGAAGTCGGAATTCGCGAGCAGGCTCGCTCGCACAGGAAAGCGCATTCCAAAGTGGGAGCGAGCCTGCTCGCGAAGGCGTCATCACAGACGCCGCGAGTCTCAGAACTTATCCAGCGTGCGCAACTTCTGCGGCAAGCCCCACAACAGCAAAGCGGCCGCAATCAGCGCGGCGACGCCGATGACGTACAGCGCCGGGGTGGTGCTGCCGGTGAGGTCCTTGATGCGTCCGACCATGACCGGGCTGACGATCCCGCCGAACTGCCCCAGGGTATTGATCACTGCGATCCCGCCCGCCGCGCCGGCACCTGCGCCCGCCAGCAGTTTCGGTGGCAGGGTCCAGAAGCTCGGAATCGAAGCGATGATGCCGGCGCCGAGCAGGCCGAGCGCGACGATCAGGAAGGTCGTGTGGCTGGCGAAGATTCCCGCGCTGAAGAAGCCGATCGCGCCGACGATCACCAGCCCGGCGACAAACTTGCGCCGTTCACCGGTGGCGTCGGACAAGCGTCCAATCACCACCATGCTGATCGCCCCGCAGATGTACGGAATGGCGGTCAGCAGGCCGATCATCACCGGGCTTTCGGTGCCGGCGCTGCGGATCAATTGCGGTGCCCAGAAATTCAAACCGTAGGACGCGACCTGGATCAGGAAGTAGATCAAACCCAACGTCAGGAACCCGGGAATTTTCAGCGCCGCGAGCAATGAGCCGCCGCTCTTGTGTGGTTCGTGATGAGCGATGCGACTGGAGAGCAATTTCTTCTCGTCAGCCGTCAGCCAGTGCGCATCCTCGATGCGGTCCTTCAGCTGCGTCAGCACCAGAAAACCCAGCGCGATGCACGGCACGCCTCCGAGCAGGAACAACCAATGCCAGCCGCGCATCTGCAATACGCCATCGAGGTGTTGCAACACCAGCCCTGAGAACGGTGCGCCGACCAGCCCGGCAAACGCCGAGGCGAGAAACAGCATCGAGGTGATGCGGCCACGGAAGTGCTGCGGAAACCACAGCGTCAGGTAATACAGCACGCCCGGAGCAAACCCGGCTTCCATCGCACCGATGACGAAGCGCAGCGCATAGAACTGCCATTCGCTGTTGACGAAGACCATCGCCGCCGTCGCCACGCCCCACGACATCATGATCCGCGCGATCCAGCGCCGCGCGCCGACCTTGTACAGCATCATGTTGCTCGGCACTTCGAACAGCACGTAACCGACCACGAACAGCCCGGCGCCCAAGCCATACGCGGTGTCGCTCAGACTCAGGTCGGTCTGCAACTGGAATTTGGCGAAGCTGATGTTGATGCGGTCGAAAAAGGCGAACAGGTAGCAGACCATGATCAGCGGCATCAGGCGCCAGGCAACTTTGCTGACCAGGGCTTTTTCGGCGTCGTGATCGACGGACGGATTCACGCCCGCCTCCATTACATTGAGGCTCATAGATTTTCTCCAGGCGGACTGCCGATGGGCGTCCGATTGTTTTTGTTGTCTGGTGATGACGCTCCCTGTGGAGCGCTTTTGTGTGGGAGCTGGCTTGCCAGCGATGGCGTCAGTTCAGCTAACGCTTTCGTTGAATTTGCTGCCGTCATCGCGGGCAAGCCCGCTCCCACAGGGGTACTGGTGTTTCTCAGGTGGGCATCGGATGCAGATCGCAGTTGCGCCCGGCCTTGGCCAGTTGGCCGGGGACATCGTGGCCCAACAGCGCCGGCAAGCCGCGCGAAAGCTTCAGCAGCAGCGGCAAATCGATCCCCGTGGGAATGCCGACTTCAGCGCACAGGTTCACCAGGTCTTCGGTGCAGATATTGCCCGACGCCCCCGGCGCAAACGGACAGCCACCGAGGCCACCCAGCGCCGCATCGAAGCGCCGCGCGCCGGCCTCGTAAGCGGCCAGCACATTGCACAGGCCGAGGCCGCGGGTGTTGTGGAAATGCAGGGTCAGATCGGCCGGCGAAACCCGCTGCAAAACGCGCCGCACCAAGCGATCGACCTGACGCGGATTGGCCATGCCGGTGGTATCGGCGAGGCTGATGCCCTGAATGCCGAGCTCTTGATAAGCGTCGACGATCTGCAGTACGCGATCCTCATCGATCCGGCCTTCGAACGGACAACCGAACGTGGTGGCGATGCTGCCGTTGAGGCGCACACCTGAGCCGCTGACAAACGCAACAATGTCAGCGAATGCCGCCAGCGACTCTTCGCAACGCATGCGCATATTGGCCAGGTTGTGGGTCTGGCTGGCGGACATCACCAGATTCAACTCATCGGCATTCGCTGCCAATGCACGTTGCGCGCCTTTGAGGTTGGGGATCAACGCCACGTAAATAACACCCGGCTGGCGCTGAATGCCGTTGAACACTCGCTCGCCGTCACGCAGGGCCGGAATGGCTTTGGGCGAGACGAACGAGCCGGCCTCGATGCGGCTGAATCCGGCCTGTGACAATTGATTGATCAGGGCGATCTTGTCAGCGGTTTCCACCCACGTCGGCTCGATCTGCAAACCGTCGCGGGGTGAGACTTCCTGGACGATCAGGGTTTTCGAATAGTCAGTGATCATTGCACCACCCCTTGGTTTTTCAGGCGTTCGATGTCGAGTTCAGTCAGGCCAAGATTGGTGAGAATAGCGTCGGTGTGCTGGCCCAGTTTCGGCCCGGACCAGTTCACTCCGCCGGGGGTCTCCGAGAGTTTGGGGACAATGCCGGGCATCTTCACCGTTGCGCCACCGGGCAACTCGGCATCGAGCAGCATGTCCCGCGCCTGATAGTGCGGATCGGCGACGATATCAGCCACCGAATAGATGCGCCCGGCCGGCACTTCGGCAGCTTCGAGAGCAGCCAGTACCTCGTCGATCGGCAGGCTGCTGGTCCAGTGTGTGATGGCCGCATCGAGCAAACCGCTCTGCGCCGCGCGGCCGTCGTTGTGGGCGAATTCTTCTGCCTCGGCTAGATCAGCGCGGCCGATAGTGTGCATCAGGCGCTTGTAGATCGGGTCGCTGTTGCCGGCAATCACCACATAAGCGCCGTCGGACGTGAGGTAAGTATTGGAGGGCGCGATGCCCGGCAAGGCGCCGCCGCTGCGCTCGCGGACATGGCCGAGCATGTCGTATTCCGGCACCAGACTTTCCATGACGTTGAACACGCTTTCGGCCAGCGACACATCGACGATCTGTCCACCGCCCTGCCCGGTCTTGACCCGCAACAGCGACATCAGCGCGCCGATCACCGCGTGCAGCGAGGCCAGCGAATCGCCGAGGCTGACGCCGACCCGCGCCGGTGGCGAATCGGGATTGCCGGTGGTGTAGCGGATGCCGCCCATGGCCTCGCCAATCGCACCGAAACCGGGCCGGTCACGGTAAGGGCCGGTCTGGCCGTAGCCGGAGATACGCACCAGGGTCAGGTTCGGATTCAGCGCATGTAGCACGTCCCAACCCAGACCGAGTTTTTCCAGCGCACCGGGGCGCAGGTTTTCAATGATCACGTCGGCGTCGCCGGCCAGTTGCTTGACCAGTTCGATGCCTTCAGCGGATTTGAGATTGAGCGCCAGGGATTTCTTGTTGCGCGATTGCAGGTACCACCACAGCGATGTGCCTTCGTGCAGCTTGCGCCATTTGCGCAGCGGGTCGCCCTGACCCATGGCTTCGATCTTGATCACCTCGGCGCCGAACTCGGCAAGCATGCGCGCGGCAAACGGCGCGGCGATCAGGGTGCCGATCTCGATCACTTTGATTGCACTCAAAGGGGCAGTCATCGCGGGTACCTCTTGTTCTTGGAATATGTCGCCAAGGCTAGAGGAACGATCGTCAGCGAATCCAGCCGTCTCTCGGCAATGGGCGTTCGCGAAATGCGAATGCTCCTCTGTGATTGCGGGGTGAATTCAGGGCCGCCTTCGCGAGCAGGCTCGCTCCCACAAGGATCTGTAGTGGTTTCAGATTCTGTGTTCACACAAGTTCAATGTGGGAGCGAGCCTGCTCGCGAAGAGGCCATCAGCCGCAATGAAGATCTACCGCCCGCGCAAATGCTCAAACAACATCCGGCTCACCGGCGACAACCCTGCCTCATCGCGCACCACCACAATCAGCGCGCGATCCGCCCAGGCATCGGTCAGCGGCACCGCACGCAAGCCCAGTGCCTGACCAAACAACTCATAGGCTCGCTGCGGCAGAATGCCGATGCCCATGTTCGCCTGGACCATCCGGCACACCGCATCGAATCCCGGCACATGAATGCGGATGCGCAGGACTTTGCCGGCCTGCCGCGCCGCCGCATGGGTACGCATGTTGATCGAACTGGCTGCGTGCAAGCCGACGTAATCGCTGTCGAGAGTTTCATCGAAAGTCACCGATGCGCGCGTAGCCAACGGATGCTCCGGGAGCATCACCACCACCAGTTTGTCCTGGCGGTACAACACGCTGTGCAGGCCTTTGGTGTCGCTGTCGTCGGAGCAGATGCCGAGGTCGGCGACGCCATCGAGCACGCCCTGAATCACCCCGGCGCTGGGGCGTTCTTCAAGGTCGGTCTTGACCTGCGGCTGCCGCGCGGAGAAGTCGCGCAAGTCTTCGGGCAGGAACTGAATGATCGCCGAAAGATTGGCCAGCATGCGCACGTAACCCCGCACACCGTGGCTGTGCTCGCCCAGTTCCAGGCCCATCTTTTCCACGTTGAAGAGCATCTGCCGCGCATGGTGCAGCAGGGTCTCACCGGCCGGCGTGAGGATCATGCCTTTGGCTTGGCGCACGAACAAAGCGATGCCCAGCGCCTCCTTCAAATCCATCAGGCGCTTGCTCGCCGCCGACACCGCGATGGCTTCGCGCGCAGCCGCACGGGTCAACGTACCTTCCTCGTGGACGGCGACGAACAGTTGCAGAGTGATCAGGTCGAGACGGCGGATCAGGCTTTTTTGCAGCATGGTGGGCTCGAAGGCAGGGTTCATCCGAGCCGGCAGGATAGCCCGGTTTTACCGCTGACTGCTCAGTTGCTCATGCTGGCGCGCTGTTTTGTGACAGGCGCAGTCAGCAAGCGGACCAATTGCGCACTATCGTCCTTGCGTCCCAACACCAGAATTGAAGAGCCTTGCAGGCAGGCATCAATGGCTGACCATGAAATGTCTCTCGCGCCCTCGACATCAAACGAATCATCCACTGCGCCATCGACCAGAAAGCCTGCCGTCAACAAGCCTCGTGCGCTGCCAGAGGTCTGTCCGACCGCCACAATCCGTTTACCGGCGATGTCATCCAGCGCAACCCCTGCTTGCCAACCTCTCAGATCCCGTTCATGCGCCGTCGGGGTGAGGACAGGATTGTTGAACGCGTCATCCATTTGGCCGGCGTAGGTAATACCACTGATGAACCCGTGTTGCAGTTTCTTGCCTTGCGTTGACTCGACCGCCGAACCGAGCAGAAGCAGGCGCTGCGCCGTTTGCACCGCGATGTCCGTCACGCTGCTTTCGAGCGGCTGGCCATCGCGCTGAATGTTCAACAGCAGTACCCCCTTGTCGCCGAACGCTTGTGCAACTTTCCCGCTGTGGTCGAACGCCATGACCAGTCCCTGATTGGTTACTTCCGTTTTGCCATGCAGCAGAATCAGCCCATCGTCGAGCTGGATGATCCCGGACAGCGAAATGGCCACCCCTGGCAGTGACAGGGGCAGCCAACCGTTGCTGGCGAACGATAAATCGTCCGAGCCATCGAGATTGAACCGCGTCAACAGGCCACTGCCCTTTTGCGCCGTCACGAACAGCAGCCTGTCCGGCTGCGCAAGCTGCGGATCGGATTTGGCCAGCAGCAGTTGCCCATGCGTGGCCCCAAAGAGTGACGGAATCCGCATGGGCACAATCCGGTAGCCATTCCTGTCGCCGCCGAACTCGATGTCCGGCGAGCCGTCGGGCAGAAACCGGGCGATGACTTGCTGGTATTCAAGAGCCTGGTCTTTGACGACGCCAATCACACCGCACATCCAGATCCGTCCGAGCGCATCAACAATCAATGGCCCGCCTTGCGTGAGCGAGCCTGTGCCGAACTGGCCGCTGAGATATCCGCCGGTGCCGAAAGCCGGATCCGGATTGCCATCGGCATCCAGGCGCGCAAGGCCGTAGTACGAATGGCCCGATTGCTCGACGGTAGCGCTGACCATGATCTGCTCCGAAGGCGTGATCGCCACGCCTTTGGCAATGGTCTTGCCCGCTCCGGGGAATTTCAGCGCTCGCAGACCAAAGAGCGCATCCAGCTCCCCGGCTGACTGCACGTTTGGGGACAATGGCGCGATAGATTCCGACATGTTCGTATGCTCCTCAAGAGATCGACGTCGATCCCCTCGTAGCGAGCATTCGACCCCAGGCCACCACGCCGGACAACTGACAGAAATGACAGTTTTTTAGAAGAAAAAGAAATTACCGACTGTGTAAAAAAGACTGAATGACTGGTAGTTCTTACAGGTTCGAATTCAGGCACGTCATGCCAACCTCAGCGTTCAAATCAGCCATGAACGAGAAGCATGATGAGCACTCGCGACGAGCAAACTTCACAACCGGCCCCGACCATCACCTATCCCGAAGAGGCCAGCACGACGGGACCTGCGACATTGTTGCTCGGCAGCGGCATACCCAATGCTCTTGTGCAGGTCTGGAACATTGAAAACACCCATTCGCTTGGCGAAGGGCTGGTCAGCGCAAATGGACGATGGGCGTTCAGCATCACCGGCGTTCAGGCCCAGGGTCAGCAGAGGATTCACGCCCACCAGACGTATGCAGGCATCACGTCCGAATGGAGCGAAGAGCGCGGATATGAGGTGCGACTGCGGCCCGAGATCGACGTCCCGGTCGTTGTCGAACCGATTGAGGGCGCGCAGGTCGATACGCCTCTGATCTTTTCGGGAGATGTCACGCGAGCCGAGGGTTTCGTCAGTATTTTCGATCTGGACACTGGCCTGGAGATTGCCAGAGCAGCGGTCGAAAGCGACCGGAAATGGCAAACCCCGGCAGCACCCTCCCTGGCGGTCGGGCAGTACCGTATCTCCGCCGTACACAACATCGCCGGCCAGGTTTCAGATTGGGGCCGTGTGCGGACATTTGCCGTGGTCGCAGAAGCAAGCGAAGGCTTGTCCGACTTCGCTCGCCTGCGCGCCTTCATTCAAAACGCATTGCGGAAAATTTCCTCGATCTGGCGCTGATCCGCCGCCCGTGGATTGGTCAGTCCACAGGCGTCCTTCAAGGCGTTGGTGGCGAGCACCGGGATATCGCTGAGTTTCGCGCCCAGCTCACGCAGTCCGCCGGGAATCTCGACGTCCTTGGCAAGGTTGCGAATGGCATTGATCGCCGCCTGTGCGCCCTCCTCCGCGCTGAAACCACGAATATCCGCGCCCATGGCGTGGGCGACATCCCTGAGTCGGTCAGCACAGACCAGCGCATTGAAACTCTGCACATGCGGCAACAGCACGGCATTGCAGACGCCGTGGGGCAAGTCGTAGTAGCCGCCGAGCTGATGCGCCATGGCGTGGACAAATCCGAGCGAGGCGTTGTTGAACGCCATGCCGGCGAGGAACTGCGCGTAAGCCATGTTCTCCCGCGCCGCCAGGTCGCTGCCGTCGCGCACGGCCAGACGCAGGTTGCTGCTGATCAGGCTCATGGCCTTCAAAGCGCAGGCGTCGGTGATCGGGTTGGCGGCGGTCGAGACGTAGGCTTCGATGGCGTGGGTCAGCGCGTCCATGCCGGTGGCGGCGGTAAGGCCTTTGGGCATCGCGACCATCAACTCCGGGTCGTTGACCGACAGCAGTGGCGTGACGTTGCGGTCGACGATGGCCATTTTCACGTGGCGCGATTCGTCGGTGATGATGCAGAAGCGGGTCATTTCGCTGGCAGTGCCGGCGGTGGTATTGATGGCGATCAGCGGCAATTGCGGCTTGCTCGAGCGGTCGACGCCTTCGTAGTCGCCGATCTGCCCGCCATTGGTTGCGCACAGGGCGATGCCCTTGGCGCAATCGTGCGGCGAGCCGCCACCCAGCGACACGACGAAATCGCAACGGCTTTCCTTCAGCAGCCCCAACCCGGATTCGACATTGGCCGTAGTCGGGTTCGGTCTGGCGCCATCGAAGATCACCGAATCGATGTCCTGCATCGCCAGTTTCTCGGCGATCATTGCGGCGACGCCAGCCTTGGCCAGCCCGGCGTCGGTGACAATCAGCGCCTTGCGAAAGCCATAATTGCGAATCGCGACCATGGCTTCGTCGAGGCAGCCGCTGCCCATGATGTTGACCGCCGGAATGAAGAAGGTGCTGCTCATCGTGTGTCTCCTGACTGAAGCCGGATCGACTGCCTCGATTCGGCGGGTGCGCACAGAATCGACCGATCGGTCACGAGCGATGTTGATCTGGCTCAATGTCCGCTCGTGATAAAGTCGCCGTCCATCTGCCCTTTGTTTTGAGACCGCCCACGCAATGACCGATTTTCTCAATGTCGACGCCACCCTCGAAGACTGGAACGCCTTGCGCGCCGCGAACGATTTCCAGGGTTTGTTGGTGGGCAATGGCGCCAGCCGTGCGGTTTGGGATGACTTCGGCTACGACTCGCTGTTCGAAAACGCCCGTACGGTCGAAGAGAAACCGCTGAGCCCATCGGAACTGGCGGTGTTCGACGCGCTGCAAACCCGCAGCTTCGAGCAAGTGCTGGGCGCCCTGAAAACTACCAGCCGGGTCAACAAGGCCCTGGCGGTCAGCTCGGCGGCGCCGCGCAATCGCTATTACGCGATCAAGGAAGCGCTGATCAACACCGTGCATGCGGTGCACATCCCGTGGCGGCTGGTGCAGCCTTCGACACTGACGGTGCTCAATGCTGAACTGGCGCGCTATCGCACGGTGTTCACCACCAATTACGACCTGCTCAATTACTGGGCGCTGCAACACCCGGGCAAGGCCATCGACGACCTGTTCAACGGCGCCGACGCGAGCTTCGATCTGAGCCAGAGCGCCACCGACAAACCGCGCCTGCTGTATCTGCACGGCGGTCTGCATCTGGTGCGCAATCAGGACGGCACCGCGCGCAAACTGACCTCGACCGAGGGCACCCTGCTCGGCAGTTTCGCCATCAACAATACGATCAAGACCCTGGACGACGTGCCGCTGTTCGTCACCGAAGGGCCGAGCGCGGAAAAGCTCAAGACCATCCGCAGCTCGGATTATCTGTCGTTCTGCTACGAGCAGTTACTGGCCCATGGCGACAGCCTGTGCATCTTCGGCCACGCGCTGGGCGAGCAGGATGCGCATCTGGTGCGGGCGTTGCGCCTGGCCCGACCGAAGTGCGTGGCGGTCTCGATTTATCCGCGCAGTGCCGCGTTCATCCAGCATCAGAAGCGTCACTACGCCAGGGTGTTTGAAGGTACCGGGGTTGAGTTGCGGTTCTTTGATGCCAAGAGCCATGCGTTGGGCGATCCGAAATTGTCGGTACCGGTTGAGGTTTGATATTGGCCGGGCTGACGCCTTCGCGAGCAGGCTCGCTCCCACAATGGAATGCGGTCACCTGTGGGAGCGAGCCCGCTCGCGAAGACGGCATATCAGCCAACCCAAAAGGTGACTGGAACACCGCTTTCGCGAGCAGGCTCACTCCCACAGGTTGATGTCGGATTTCAGAGCACCGGCTGGGTCTTGTCCTTAATCACTTTGGTCGGGCCGTTGGCCTTCACGCTGGCAATGCCCTTGTCACACGCGCCATCCGATGAATACGACTCGCTGCTGCCGATGACCTGGTGATTGGCCGCCTTCAGGTTGAAGTACGGGTGGCCATCCCTGGTCGACTTTTTCTCGTAGCGCTCATCCAGCGGGCTGTTGGCCTGCACCGAGGCGATGCCGCCGTCGGCGCCGGCGCGGGTGCTGTAGAGTTCGCTGGTCAGGATCGTTTCGGCGTTCGCCGCTTTCAACACGAACCTGAATTGGCCGTTGCTGCTTTTGCTCACTTCGTACCATCCGGACATGTCTGTTTCTCCTGGGGGCGATTGAGAGATTTCGCGCTTCAGAGTAAAGACCAGCGCCTGCGATCTGTCGCCTGCATCGACTACAAGGTGATTTTCGTACCGAGCAGACCGAGGAAACCGGCCAGCCATTTAGGATGCGCCGGCCAGGCCGGAGCGGTGGCAAGATTTCCCTGAACATGGCCGTCGGTCACCGGAATGTCGATATAGGTGCCACCGGCCAGACGCACTTCCGGGGCGCAGGCCGGATACGCGCTGCACTCACGCCCCTCGAGCACACCCGCCGCCGCGAGCAGTTGCGCGCCATGGCAGACCGCGGCAATGGGCTTGCCGGCGGTATCGAAGGCGCGCACCAGTTCGAGGACTTTGTCGTTCAGCCGCAGGTACTCCGGAGCGCGACCGCCGGGAATCAGCAGCGCGTCGTAATCAGTTTCGCGGGCCTTGGCGAAGTCGAAATTGAGCGCGAACAGGTGACCGGGTTTTTCGCTGTAGGTCTGATCACCTTCAAAATCATGAATCGCCGTGCGCACGGTGCTGCCGGCGGACTTGTCCGGGCACACGGCGTGCACCGTGTGGCCGACCATCTGCAGGGCCTGGAACGGCACCATCACTTCGTAGTCTTCGACGTAATCGCCGACCAGCATCAGGATCTTTTTCGCGGCCATGGGAAAACTCCTCGGGGAAAGGTCTGGGAGTATTCAAGGTAGACCGTATCCAAGGGTTGCGGTAATTCCAGGCTTACTACGCTCGATCGCGATAAATGTAGGAGCCGCCGAAGGCTGCGATCTTTTGATCTTGCATTTAAATAATCAGGATCAAAAGATCGCAGCCTTCGGCGGCTCCTACAGAGGTGTATTTCAGGCTATCAGGCGAGAAAACCGTCAGCGCGCAGCAGGGTTTCCAGGCAGTGTTCGCTGATGTGATAGAACGCTTTCAGCTCTGCGATCTTCGCCAACAGTTGCGTCGAATCGACCGGCTCGGCGCGTTTCACCGCGAGAATCATCTTGTTCTTGTTGGTGTGTTCCAGCGAAATGAATTCGAAGACTTTGGTCTCGTAACCGCAGGCTTCGAGGAACAGTGCACGCAAGCTGTCGGTGACCATTTCCGCCTGTTGGCCGAGGTGCAAGCCGTATTGCAGCATCGGCTTGAGCAGCGCCGGGCTCTGGATCTGCAGGCGGATCTGTTTGTGACAGCACGGTGAGCACATGATGATCGACGCACCCGAGCGGATGCCGGTGTGGATCGCGTAATCGGTAGCGATGTCGCACGCATGCAGGGCGATCATCACGTCCAGTTCGCTCGGCGCCACCGTGCGCACGTCACCGCACTTGAACACCAGCCCCGGATGCTCGAGCTTCGCCGCTGCGGCGTTGCACAGGTTGACCATTTCTTCGCGCAGCTCGACGCCAGTGACTTCGCCCTCGGCCTTGAGCGTGTTGCGCAGGTAGTCGTGAATGGCGAACGTCAGGTAGCCCTTGCCCGAACCGAAATCGGCGACCCGCACCGGTTTGTCCAGCGCCAGCGGCGACGAGGTCAGGGCATGGCTGAACACTTCGATGAACTTGTTGATCTGCTTCCACTTGCGCGACATCGCCGGGATCAGCTCGTGTTGTGCATTGGTCACGCCCAGGTCCTTGAGGAACGGACGGCTCAATTCGAGGAAGCGGTTTTTCTCACGGTTGTGCTCGGCGGACGGCGCTTCACGCAATTGCTGAGGTTTGCTCTTGAACAGCGAACTCTTGCCCTTTTTGCTGTATTCCAGCTGCGCTTCGTCGGTCAGCGCCAGTAAATGAGCATTTTTGAACGAGGCCGGCAGCAGCCCGGCGATCAGCGCCACGCCTTCGCTCAGCGGCAGATTTTTGGTGATGTCGCGGGTCTTGTAGCGATAAACGAATGACAGGCACGGCTGCGCCTTGACCGTCACCGGTTTGATGATGACCCGTTGCAGATCCGCCTCTTCACCGACGTACTTGGCCAGCACCAGTTTGATGAAACCGCTGTCGTCGAGGCTGGTTTGCAGCAGCTCGATGAACTGGGCGTGGTGATCGGCGGCCGCTTTGGCGGACGGCGCGGAAGAAGCGGAAACGGACATGGACAAGCGGCCTCGGACGGGCGGAATCGGGAATGGCGGGTATTTTAGGGAGGATGGGGGTTGGGGACACCCTCTTATTTACCCAACGGCAAAAATCAAAAGATCGCAGCCTTCGGCAGCTCCTACAATTGGAATGCATTCTCCTGTAGGAGCTGCCGAAGGCTGCGAGCTTTTGATCTACCCCAACACCACAAGCCGATTCGGCAATTCATTCCTCACCTGCGTCACCGGCACATGCACCTTCAACAACTCGCCACACGCCTCCACGCACGTGACAAACCCTTCCAGCGTGCGCCCCTGCCTGACCTGTTCGGTAAACGCCGCGACAATCGCGTCCCAGTTGCTGTTGTCCAGCCGTTTGGAAATCCCCTCGTCCACCAGAATTTCCACATAGCGCTCAGCCTCGCAGACAAAAATCAGCATGCCGGTGCTGCCCACGGTGTGGTGCAGGTTCTGTTCGAGAAACTGCCGCCGCGCCAGGTTGGAGGCGCGCCAGTGGCGCACGCGGCGCGGCACCAGATGAGTGGTGATTTTCGGCAGGCGGAACAACAGGCACAGGACGATGAACATGCCCCACTGCACCAACAGCAGGCTGCGCAGGGTCAGCCAGCCCGTGAGATAGTGGACGATGCCCGGCAACACCAGCGCCAGCAGGCTGGCCCAGAGCAGCGGGATGTACGCGTAATCGTCGGCACGGGCAGCGAGCACCGTGACCAGTTCGGCGTCGGTGTCGCGCTCGACCCGGGCGATGGCCTCGGCGACTTTGCGTTGTTCGTGTTCAGTCAGTAATGCCATGTCGAAAATTGCCTGCTCATTATTCTTTTGATCTCACCAGCCGCCGGACGAACCGCCGCCGCCGAAACTGCCCCCGCCACCGCTGAAGCCGCCACCGCCGCCGAATCCGCCGCCTCCGCCAAAGCCGCCCCCTCCTCCGGAGCCGCCCCGGCCGGCAGGCAGGATACCGAGCATCTGGCAGACAAACACCGTCACGATGAACAACATCACCAGAAACATGAACAGCGCCGGGTGCCGCGAGATGAAATCATCCGCCGGGTCGCCGCTGGATTCGTACACGGTCGACGGTTCGTCCAGCGGATTGCCACCGAGCACCACCAGCATCGCCGCAACGCCATCGCTGATGCCTTTGCTGAAATTGCCGGCCTTGAACGCCGGCGTGATGACCTGATGAATGATCACCGACGACTGCGCATCGGTCAGGCGATCCTCCAGGCCATAGCCGACTTCGATGCGCAGTTTGCGCTCGTCACGGGCGACGATCAGCAAGGCGCCGTTGTTCTTGTCCTTCTGACCGATGCCCCAGTGCCGACCGAGCTGAACGCCGAAATCCTCGATGGTGGTGCCCTGCAGATCGGGCAACGTGACCACCGCCAATTGCTCGCCGGTGGCCTGTTCGTGCGCCTGCAATTGCTGGCTCAGTTGCGCGCGAATCGATGGCTCGAGCATCTGCGCCTGATCGACCACGCGCCCGCTCAGCGGCGGAAACGTCAGTTCGGCCCGGGCGCTGACGGCGAACAGCCAGAGCAGCAGCACCAGGCTCAGTTTCAACACACGCATGGGCAACCTCGAATCAGAATTTCACTTCCGGGGCCTTCTCCGCGCCGGGCGTGGTGGCTTCGAAGGTTTCGCGCATTGGCAGATCGCTGTACATCACGCTGTGCCACAGGCGACCGGGGAAGGTGCGGATCTCGGTGTTGTATTTCTGCACCGCCAGAATGAAGTCGCGACGCGCTACGGCTATGCGGTTTTCCGTGCCTTCAAGTTGCGATTGCAGGGCGAGGAAGTTCTGGTTGGCCTTCAGATCCGGATAGCGCTCGGAGACCACCATCAAACGGCTCAATGCGCCGGTCAGTTGATCCTGTGCCTGCTGGAACTGCTTGAGCTTCTCGGGATTGTCGAGGGTGCTGGCATCGACCTGAATCGACGTCGCCTTGGCCCGCGCCTCAATCACGGCGGTCAGCGTTTCCTGCTCATGGGCGGCATAGCCCTTCACGGTTTCCACCAGATTGGGGATCAGGTCGGCGCGGCGCTGATACTGGTTCTGCACCTGGCCCCAGGCGGCTTTGACCTGTTCGTCGAGGGTCGGGATATTGTTGATGCCGCACGCGGTCAACAGCGTGGCGAACACCAGCAACGTGGCGATCTGTAGCCGTGAACGGGAGGTTGAGCTGATATTCATTGCAGTGATGCTCCATGACACATTTGATTTAAAAACCGAGCGCTGGGCATTCCCGGCCAGCGGTTGGGGCATAATCGGCGCCGCCACTGGCATGCGACGGGTTAATCGGCTAAAAAGTGCCCTTCGCGTTCACGTTGCCGCTGTCGGCTGCGGTTTTCCGGCTCAGGATTTTGCGCCGGCACCCGAACAACAATAGTCGCTCCCTACATTTTGGCTGGCCGGTGTTACATCACCGTTTGGGCTCTAGAGAAAAAATTCATGAAGAAGCTGTGTTTGCTGGGTCTGTTCGTCAGCCTGGCCAGTCATCAGGTACTGGCCGCCACGACCCCGGTACCTTTGGAAAACAAGGACGCTTTCATCAGCAACCTGATGAAACAAATGACCCTCGACGAGAAGATCGGCCAGTTGCGCCTGATCAGCATCGGCCCGGAAATGCCCCGCGAACTGATCCGCAAGGAAATTGCCGGCGGCAACATCGGTGGCACGTTCAACTCGATCACCCGCGCGGAAAACCGTCCGATGCAGGACGCGGCCATGCGCAGTCGCCTGAAGATTCCGATGTTTTTCGCGTACGACGTGATCCACGGTCACCGTACGATTTTCCCGATTCCGCTGGCCCTTGCGTCGAGTTGGGACATGGACGCCATCGGCCAGTCCGGTCGCGTTGCGGCTAAAGAGGCCGCCGCTGACAGCCTCGACATCACCTTCGCGCCGATGGTGGATATCTCCCGCGATCCACGCTGGGGCCGCAGCTCCGAAGGTTTCGGCGAAGACACTTACCTGACCTCGCGCATCGCCAAAGTCATGGTCAAGGCCTATCAGGGCGAGACCCCGAGCGCTGCCGACAGCATCATGGCCAGCGTCAAGCACTTCGCCCTGTACGGCGCGGTCGAGGGCGGTCGCGACTACAACACCGTCGACATGAGCCCGGTGAAGATGTACCAGGATTACCTGCCACCGTACCGCGCCGCGATCGATGCCGGAGCCGGTGGTGTGATGGTGGCGTTGAACTCGATCAACGGCATTCCGGCCACGGCCAACACCTGGCTGATGAACGACCTGCTGCGCAAGGATTGGGGCTTCAAAGGCCTGGCAGTCAGCGATCACGGCGCGATTTTCGAACTGATCAAGCACGGTGTCGCTCGCGACGGTCGCGAAGCGGCGAAGCTGGCGATCAAGGCCGGCATCGACATGAGCATGAACGACACCCTCTACGGCAAAGAGCTGCCGGGGTTGCTCAAGTCTGGTGAGATCGAACAGAAAGACATCGACAACGCTGTGCGCGAAGTCCTCGCGGCCAAGTACGACATGGGCCTGTTCAAGGACCCGTACCTGCGCATCGGCAAGGCCGAGGATGATCCGGCCGACACCTACGCCGAGAGCCGCCTGCACCGCGCCGAGGCCCGCGAAGTGGCACGTCGCAGTCTGGTGCTGCTGAAGAACCACAACGAAACCCTGCCGCTGAAGAAAGACGCGAAAATCGCGCTGGTCGGTCCATTGGCGAAAGCGCCGATCGACATGATGGGTAGTTGGGCCGCCGCCGGGCGCCCGGCGCAATCGGTCACCCTGTTCGACGGTATGAGTTCGGTGATCGGCGACAAGGCCAACCTGATCTACGCCCGTGGCGCCAACATCACGGGCGACAAGAAGGTCCTCGACTACCTGAACTTCCTCAACTTCGACGCCCCGGAAGTGGTCGATGACCCGCGCCCGGCCAGCGTGCTGATCGACGAAGCGGTGAAAGCGGCGAAGGATGCTGACGTGATCGTCGCCGCTGTCGGCGAGTCCCGTGGCATGTCCCACGAATCCTCGAGCCGCACAGACCTGAACATCCCGGAAACCCAGCGCGAATTGATCCGTGCGTTGAAAGCCACTGGCAAACCGCTGGTACTGGTGCTGATGAACGGCCGTCCGCTGACGATTCTCGAAGAGAACCAGTCGGCCGATGCGATTCTGGAAACCTGGTTCAGCGGCACCGAGGGCGGCAACGCCATCGCCGACGTGCTGTTCGGCGACTACAACCCGTCGGGCAAACTGCCGGTGACTTTCCCGCGTTCCGTGGGCCAGATCCCGACCTACTACAACCACCTGAGCATCGGCCGGCCGTTCACTCCGGGCAAACCGGGCAACTACACATCGCAGTATTTCGATGACACCACCGGCCCGCTGTTTCCGTTCGGTTATGGCTTGAGCTACACCACCTTCGCCCTGAGCGATATGGCGCTGTCATCGACCACCCTGAACGCCAGCGGCAAGCTCGACGCCAGCGTCATGGTCAAGAACACCGGCAAGCGTGACGGCGAAACCGTGGTGCAGTTGTACATCCAGGACGTCACCGGTTCGATGATCCGCCCGGTGAAAGAACTGAAGAACTTCCAGAAGATCATGCTCAAGGCCGGCGAACAGAAGGTCGTGCACTTCACCATTACCGAGGAAGACCTGAAGTTCTACAACGCCCAGCTCAAATACGCGGCCGAGCCTGGCAAGTTCAACGTGCAGATCGGCCTGGATTCGCAGGCGGTGACGCAGCAGAGTTTTGAATTGCTGTAATTTTTTCAGGTAACACATAAACCTGTGGGAGCTGGCTTGCCAGCGATGGCGGCCTGACAGTCAACTGATATGTTGAATGTGATGGCCTCATCGCTGGCAAGCCAGCTCCCACAGTGGTTTTGGGTGTCCCCGCTATCCGCGACGGTCGAGAATATTCACCACCAACCGATCCACCCAGCCCCACACCCGCTGCTTGACCCGCCGCCACAACGGTCGGCGCTGCCATTCCTCCAGGCTCACCAGCTGACTCAAGCCGAAGTCCTTCACAAAGCTCGCCTCCACTGCTGCCGTCAACGCCGGGTCCAGCGCTTCCAGATTCGCCTCCAGATTGAAACGCAGATTCCAGTGATCGAAGTTGCACGAACCGATGCTTACCCATTCGTCGACGAGAACCATTTTCAGGTGCAGGAAGCACGGCTGGTATTCGAAGATCTGCACGCCGGCCTTGAGCAGGCGCGGGTAATAGCGGTGCCCGGCGTAGCGCACTGACGGGTGATCGGTGCGCGGCCCGGTCAGCAGCAAGCGCACATCGACGCCGCGCGCGGCAGCCTTGCGCAGGGAGCGGCGGATTTTCCAGGTCGGCAGGAAGTACGGCGTGGCCATCCAGATGCGTTTTTGCCCGCTGTTCAACGCACGGAACAACGACTGCAAAATGTCGCGATGTTGACGGGCATCGGCATACGCCACGCGGCCCATGCCTTCGCCCTTGTCCGGCACACGCGGCAGGCGCGGCAAGCCGAAATGCGCGGCCGGGCGCCAGGCGCGGCGGTAGCGGTTGGCGATCCACTGGCGATCAAACAGCAATTGCCAGTCGATCACCAATGGGCCGCTGATCTCGACCATCACCTCGTGCCACTCGCTGACATCATGGCCCGGCGTCCAGAATTCATCGGTCACGCCGGTGCCGCCGACCACTGCCAGGCATTGGTCGACCAGCAGCAATTTACGGTGGTCGCGATAGAAATTGCCGACCCAGCGCCGCCAGCTCAGGCGATTGTAGAAACGCAGCTCGACGCCGGCCTGGGTCAGGCGCTGGCGCAGATGCAGCGTGAACGCGAGGCTGCCGTAATCATCGAACAAGCAACGCACGCGCACGCCGCGCTCGGCCGCCGCGACCAGCGCCTGGACGATGGCTTCGGCGCAGGCGCCGGCCTCGACCAGATACAGCTCCAGTTCGATCTGCTCTGTAGCTCCAGCGATATGCTCGAGCATGCGCGGAAAGAACTGCGGGCCGTCGATCAACAGTTCGAAACGGTTGCCGTCACGCCAGGGGAACACCGCACCGCGCATGTCAGCGCGCCGTGAAAATCAGCACCGCACCCACCGGCACCGACAGACTGATCGCCGACAGATCGGCGAGTTTGCGCAGGTTTTCCAGGCCCGGCGCCAGATCGAAATCCTCGGCGTTGATCACCAGCGGCTCCAGCGTGACCACCTGAAAACGCCGATCATCCAGACGCGTGGCGAGCAACTCGGCCGGGTATTCGTGCTGCTTGCCGTGCAGGCTGACGGTCAGCGGCAGGCGCAACTCCAGCTGCGCGCCGGGCGCCAGATCGTTGATCGGGCGCAGGTCGATCTGGGTGGTGATGGTGGCTGCGGGAAACTGCTCGATCTGGAACAGCTCCTTGCGCATGCGCTCATCGCGCAGCGGAATGCCGCTGTTGATCGATTCGAGCTCGACTTCGACCTCGGCGCGACCGTTGGGGTCGACCTTGCCGTGCAGCACCAGAAAGCGCTGCACTTCCGAAACGCTGGCATTTTTGGTGCTGACGAACGACAGCCGCGACGACTCGCCGTCCAGATACCAATTGGCCTGGGCCGGCAGCGCAGCGGCGGTCAACAGCAGACTGGCGAAGGTTGTATAGAGGGAGCGGTTGAACATTGAACACTCGTGGGGGCGATAAACCTGCACGAACCTTAACCGCCCGCCAAGTTATTGCAAGCCCTGTGGGAGCGAGCCTGCTCGCGAATGCAATGCTCCCCGCACAGCATGTATTGCGGCTTGCGACGATTTCGCGAGCAGGCTCGCTCCCACAGGGGAGACCAGATAATTCAAGGATTCAGGCGACAGCCCTGGCGTTCGCTCAGCCACTGCGCGCTGTGGCTGCGGCCCAAGCCGCTGACGGTGATGGTTTTGCTCGAAGCGTCATCGGTAAAACGGCTGGTTGGCAGCCATTGCTTCACATAGCCACGGCAATACCCAGCATCGTTGTTCATCACATAACGACACGAGCAATATTCCTTGGCGGTGTAGGCGCTGATGATGTCCGGGAAAGCCCAGAGGTTTTCCCGTTCATACCAACCCCAACCGAGCAGCACGACCAACAGCAACAATAGAAAGCGCTTCATGGCCGCACCGCCTGCAACACGCGTTTGAGCAATTCGTTGTGCTGGTAGCTGCCATCACGATCATCGCCGTAACGCACGATCACCAGTTTCTCGCTAGGCATCACGTACAGCGCCTGGCCCCAGTGGCCGAGGGCGGCGAAGGTGTCGGGTGGGGCGTCGGGCCATGGTGATGTGGCGCCGTCGACAGGACGATTGAGCCACCAATGGCCACCGGGTACGGCTTCGTCCTGATGCGCCTTGTAGCCGGCAAACGGTGTGAGGTTGAACGCGAGCCAATTCTCGGGCAGCAACTGCCGATCGTTCCAGCGCCCGCCGCGCGCCATCAGCAGACCGACCCGCGCCAGATCCCGCGCGGTGAGATAGGCATAGGACGAGGCGACAAATGTGCCGCTGGCATCGCTTTCCCACACGGCGTGGCGAATGCCCAACGGCTCGAACAATGCTGTCCACGGATAGTCGGCGTAACGCTCTGCGCCGACCATGGTTTTCAGGGCAGCGGCGAGCAGATTGCTGTCACCGCTGGAATAACGGAAAGCCTGACCCGCTGCGGCATAACTGTCGTGTGCGGCGGTGAACGCGGCCATGTCGCGATGGCCGCGGGTGTAGAGCATTGCCACCACCGAGGATTTCAGCGGGGCGTATTCGTAGTCCTCCTGCCAATCGAGACCGGAGGCCCAGTTCAGCAGATGGCCGAGGGTGATCGCCGGGTGTTTTTCCAGCGCCGGGTAGAACTTCAGCGCTGGATCATCGAGTTTGAACCGGCCTTCGCCGTAGGCCACACCGAGAACGGTTGCCAGCAGACTTTTGCTGATTGACCAGGTCAGATGCGGTGTCTGAGCAGTGGTCGGAGCGGCGTAGCGTTCGTAGATGATCTGGCCGTCGTGGATGATCAGCAAGGCGTCGGTGCGGATGCCGTCGCGGGTGGCGTCGTTGCGCGGCGCGAAGGCGTAGTTTTCCAGCGCCTCGACGGCCGGGCCGGTGATCTGCGGGGCGATTGGCCATTGCTCGCCGGGCCATTGTTCGGCGCGGACGGTGAGGCTGATCAGCAGCAGGAACAGGGACAGGCCTTTGAACATGGTGGGCGCTCAGGGAATGAACCTGTCGAGACTAGTCGGGGTTTATGACAGATGTATGGTGATTTTGAGGCCGCCTTCGCGAGCAGGCTCGCTCCCACAGTTGATCGCATTTCAATTGAAGAATACCGTCCCTGTGGGAGCGAGCCTGCTCGCGAAGGGGCCGCTCAGGTCACCGCCAAAGCCTTGGCCAACCGCTTCGCCCTCGCCCCTGCCGCCAACTGCATCACGCCCTTGTCCCGCTGCCACATCTGCGCCCACTCCACCGGGCCATTGCCCAATGCCTGGTCCACCTCCCCCGCCAGCGCTTCAAACTGCGCAAACAACCCGCCCAGCAGCACATGCCCGGGCGGATTGTTCGGCGCTTGCCGGCTGGCCTCGGCGCACCCGGCCAGCAGCGCCAGCAAACGCAATTGCAGGGCCTGCGGCCAGTCGCTGTCCTGGCCGACGCCGTACAACCACGCGGTCATGGCGCTGAGCACGTAGACATCTTCAAGGGTGCGAAACGGTTTGACGTAGGCGTCCCAGCCGTCGCCGGCGAGCAATTCGCACAGGGCGCCGTCGAGGTACAGGCGGCCGTGGCTGATGTCCGGCATCAATGGCAAGGCGGGCAGCTTTTCCACCCTCACGCCGGGCTCGCCGGGATAGACCACCGCCAGACTCAGGCGCGGTGTTTCGCCAGGCTCCTCACTGCGCGCAGCCACCAGTAACCAATCGGCGGCGTCGCCTGCGGTGACGAAATCCTTGCGCCCACTCAAGCGCAAATCGCGCAGCCGCGTTTGCATATCGGCCGGACGCAGGCTGCGTTGCTCGGTCGCGCACAAGGCGCCGAGGCTCAGCGGCGCGCTCGGCCACAACATGCGCAGCGCCGCCTGATAACCCACCAGAAACGCCAGCCCCGGCGTCGCCATCCGCCGCCCGCCGGCCACCGCCAATTCGAACGGCGTGACGTTGCCCAGCGTCTGCAACAACGTTGCAAAGCCCTCGGCCAGATCAGCTGCGGCGGGCAAGCGTTCACGGCGGTGCAGCAGATCTGGCCAGGGCATGGGCGCCTCCTCGTGGGCTGTCATATAAGCATCACCGAACGTTCATGGCGATGACACCGGGGCTACATAGCCTGACTTTGCACAACACGGCTGCATAAAGAAAGTCGATCGGCTGCAACCCACGACGGGTTAAAGGCCCGTACGGAGATTCACATGACGCAAATCGCCCGCATCAGCGACACCGGCAATGAACGCCGCCTGCAAGCCGAACGCCTGATCGGCGCCGAAGCCTTGCAGCAAGCCCAGGCCCTGCGCTTCGCCGTCTTCAGCGGCGAGTTCAACGCCAAACTCAAAGGCGCCGAACTGGGTCTGGACATGGATGATTATGATGTTCACTGCAGCCACATCGGCGTGCGTGATCTGAACACCGGGCGCCTGGTCGCCACAACGCGTCTGCTTGATCACACTGCCGCCAGCAGCCTCGGCAAGTTCTACAGCGAAGAAGAATTCAGCCTGCACGGCCTCGCCCATCTGCAAGGCCCGATCCTGGAAATCGGCCGCACCTGCGTCGATCCGGCATACCGCAACGGCGGCACCATCGCCGTGCTCTGGGGCGAATTGGCCGAAGTGCTCAATCAGGGCGGCTACAGCTACCTGATGGGTTGCGCGAGCATCCCGATGCAGGACGGCGGCATTCAGGCCCACGCGATCATGCAGCGTCTGCGCGAGCGTTATCTGTGCACCGAACACTTGCGCGCCGAGCCGAAAAATCCGCTGCCGACGCTGGATATCCCGTCCAACGTCATCGCCGAAATGCCGCCGCTGCTCAAGGCCTACATGCGCCTCGGGGCGAAGATCTGCGGCGAGCCGTGCTGGGACGAAGACTTCCAGGTCGCCGACGTGTTCATCCTGCTCAAGCGCGACGAACTCTGCCCGCGCTACGCCAAACACTTCAAGGCGGCGGTGTGATGAGCCGGTTGCGGGTGTACGCGCGAATCGCGCGAGTGCTGCTGGTGGTGACGCTGGGGCTGACCATGGCGAGCGTCTTCGGCGTGTTCGAGCGCATTGGTCTGGCGCACTCGATGGAGCGGCGTCAGCGCTGGTCGCGTTTTTTCATGGCGCGTTTGAGCAATGCCCTGCCGTTTCGCGTGAGCGTGCATGGCGAGCTGCCGAAACAGCCGATGCTGTGGGTCAGCAATCACGTGTCGTGGACCGACATTCCGCTGCTGGGCATGCTCACGCCGCTGTCGTTTCTGTCCAAGGCCGAAGTGCGCACTTGGCCGGTGGCCGGCTGGCTCGCGGCCAAGGCCGGCAGCCTGTTCATCCGCCGTGGGTCGGGCGACAGTCAGTTGATCCGCAAGCAGATGACCCGCCATCTGCAAACCGAACACGCGCTGCTGATGTTCCCCGAAGGCACCACCACCGATGGCCGTTCGCTGCGCACCTTTCATGGTCGCCTGCTGTCGGCGGCGATCGATTCCGAGGTGATGCTGCAACCGGTGGCGATTCGTTATCTGCGCGACGGCGAAATCGATACGCTCGCACCGTTCATTGGTGACGATGATTTGCTCTCGCATCTGATGCGTCTGTTCAGCCATGACTGCGGCGATGTCCAGGTGCATCTGCTCAAGCCGATTGCCTGTCAGGGCCGCGAGCGCGCGGCGCTGGCGTTCGAAGCGCAGCAGGCGGTGCAGAAGGTGTTGTTTGGTGAGGTGGCGAAACCTGCCGAACCGCGTCGCGCAGGCGATTTGATCGCCGCCTGAAAATACAAATCCCCTGTGGGAGCGAGCCTGCTCGCGAATGCGACCTGTCAGTCGCCGAATATATTGACTGACAGGACGCCTTCGCGAGCAGGCTCGCTCCCACATTCAGATCTTCAGTGGATCAGAGTTTTGTGCGAAATCCTGCAATTGCGGGTAGAACAAGCTGAAGTCTTCACTCAACGGCTCATACAACCGCCGCAACTCCGCCATTGCCCCGGCCAATTCCTCCGGCCTGGTCAGCCGTCGCGAGATCCCGCGCAGCACCTGTTCCAGCACCTCAAATTCGCGATACGAGCCCAGCCAGTCGTTGGCGACCATGTGCGGGGCGATCTTCGCCAGCCGCTCCGGCAATTGCCGTTCGCGGGACAGCACCTGATAGACGTCTGCGGTGAACTGCTCCAGCGGTCGGTCGGCATACAGCGTCCAGTCCCGCGCCAGGCAATGATCGAAAAACACATCGAGGACGATTCCGGCATAACGCCGCCGCGTTTCGCTGAAGCGGCCCAGGGCAGTGTCCACCAGTGGATGCCGATCAGTGAACACGTCAATGCGCCGATGCAGCGCAATCGCCGCCTCCACTTCCGGGTCGAACTGGCCTTGCAGCCGACCTTTGACGAAGTCGCCATACAAGCTGCCGAGTAACTGACCGGGGCGCTGGCCGCCGAGATGCAAATGCGCGAGATAGTTCATGGGCGCAGCTTAGCACTGCGCTTGCTGCTCCAGCACCCTCGCATCGTTATAACCCGATATAGCGATTTATGCGCTCGTCAGACCGAATTCATATTGGTATATCGCGATCCAACGATTTAAAGTTCGCTCCATCGCGATATATCGCTACTGCCACTACGAGCCCAAGCCATGAACCTCGACCTCGACGAAATAATAAAAGCCCTGGCGCACCCAGTACGGCGAGACATCCTCAACTGGCTGAAAGACCCGAAAGGCGAATTCCCCGAGCAGTTGCACAACCACGAATACGGTATTTGCGCCGGGCAGATCGATCAACGTTGCGGCCTGTCGCAATCGACCGTGTCGGCACACCTGGCGACGTTGCAACGGGCCGGGCTGATCAGCAGCCAGAAGGCCGGGCAGTGGCATTTTTTCAAACGTAACGAGGACGTCATCCAGGCGTTTCTCAGCACCCTCAGTAAAGAGCTCTGACCCTTAACGTCAGCCAGCCGACAAGGAAACCTGCATGCCCCTTTCGCTTCTCATCCTCGCCCTGAGCGCCTTCGCCATCGGCACCACCGAGTTCGTCATCATGGGCCTGCTGCCCGACGTGGCGGCGGACCTCGGCGTGTCGATTCCCGGCGCCGGCTGGCTGGTCACCGGGTACGCCCTGGGCGTGGCCATCGGTGCACCGTTCATGGCGCTGGCCACCGCCAGGTTGCCGCGCAAGGCAGCGCTGGTGGCGTTGATGGGCATCTTCATTGTCGGCAACCTGCTCTGCGCCATCGCCAGCGACTACAACGTGCTGATGTTTGCCCGGATAGTCACCGCGCTGTGTCACGGCGCGTTCTTCGGCATCGGCTCGGTAGTGGCGGCCAATCTGGTCGCGCCGAACAAACGTGCCTCGGCAGTAGCCTTGATGTTCACCGGTCTGACCCTGGCCAACGTACTTGGCGTACCGCTGGGTACCGCATTGGGTCAGGAAGCCGGCTGGCGTTCGACCTTCTGGGCAGTGACCGTCATCGGTGTGATCGCGCTGATCGGCCTGATCCGCTTTCTGCCGGCCAAGCGTGACGAAGAGAAACTCGACATGCGCGCCGAACTCGCCGCGCTCAAAGGCGCCGGCATCTGGCTGTCGCTGAGCATGACCGCGTTGTTCGCCGCCTCGGTCTTCACCCTGTTCACCTACGTTGCCCCACTGCTTGGCGAAGTCACCGGCGTGTCGCCGCGTGGCGTGACCTGGACGCTGATGCTCATCGGTCTGGGCCTGACTGTCGGCAACATCATCGGCGGCAAACTCGCCGACAAAGGCATGGCCGCCACGCTGATCGGCGTGTTCATCGCCATGGCCGTGGTTTCCACGGTGTTGAGCTGGACCAGCGTCGCGCTGATCCCGACCGAGATCACCCTGTTCCTTTGGGCCACCGCGTGTTTCGCCGCTGTGCCGGCGTTGCAAGTCAATGTGGTGACCTTCGGCAAGGCTGCGCCGAACCTGGTTTCGACCCTGAACATCGGCGCTTTCAACGTCGGCAACGCCCTTGGCGCCTGGGTCGGCGGCAGCGTCATCGCCCACGGCTACGGCCTGACCAGCGTGCCACTGGCTGCCGCCGCGCTGGCTGTACTGGCCCTGCTGGTAACCCTGATTACCTTCCGCCAGAACGGCAATGCCGAGCTGGCCCCTGCTTCCAACTGATCAACTTCCTTTATTAAAGAGAGGCTTTTAGACATGGCGACTATTTTCGACCCGATCAAACTCGGCGACATCGAGCTGAACAACCGCATCATCATGGCCCCGCTGACCCGCTGCCGCGCCGACGAAGGTCGTGTGCCGAACGCGCTGATGGCCGAATACTACGTACAACGCGCCTCGGCCGGCCTGATCCTCAGCGAAGCCACTTCGGTAACGCCGATGGGCGTCGGCTACCCGGACACCCCGGGCATCTGGTCCAACGATCAAGTGCGTGGCTGGGCCAACGTGACCAAGGCGATTCACGGCGCCGGCGGCAAGATCTTCCTGCAACTGTGGCACGTTGGCCGCATTTCTCACCCTTCGTACCTGAACGGTGAAGCACCGGTTGCGCCAAGCGCCATCCAGCCAAAGGGCCACGTCAGCCTGGTCCGCCCGCTGGCCGACTACCCAACGCCGCGCGCCCTGGAAACCGCTGAAATCGCCGACATCGTCGACGCCTACCGCACCGGTGCCGAGAACGCCAAGGCCGCCGGTTTCGACGGCGTGGAAATCCACGGTGCCAACGGCTACCTGCTCGACCAGTTCCTGCAAAGCAGCACCAACCAGCGCACCGACCAGTACGGCGGCTCGCTGGAAAACCGTGCGCGCCTGCTGCTGGAAGTGACCGACGCCGCGATCGAAGTCTGGGGCGCTGGCCGCGTTGGTGTGCACCTGGCACCGCGTGCCGACTCCCATGACATGGGCGATGACAACCTTGCCGAGACCTTCACCTACGTCGCCCGTGAACTGGGCAAGCGTGGCATCGCGTTCATCTGCTCGCGCGAAAAAGAAGGCGCCGACAGCCTCGGCCCGCAACTGAAAGAAGCTTTCGGTGGCCCGTACATCGCCAACGAGAAGTTCACCAAGGAAAGCGCCAACGAGTGGCTGGCCAGCGGTAAGGCAGACGCCGTAGCGTTCGGCGTGCCGTTCATTGCCAACCCGGACCTGCCGGCACGTTTGCAGGCCGATGCGCCGTTGAACGAGCCGCATCCGGAGACTTTCTACGGCAAGGGTCCGGTCGGCTACATCGACTATCCGACCTTGTAATCAGGCTGTAGCGCAGAAATGAAAAAGCCCCTGACTTTTAAGAGTCAGGGGCTTTTTGCTATTGGCGCAGGACGAGCGCAAGCAAACACCGTTTAACAACAGCGACACAATTTCCCTACAAAATCCACGACTCGCTACGTTTAAACTCCCCGCCGCGATGATCAGCCATGGCGGCTGATTGACATCCTGCCGGGCAATTGCGCATTTTGTTTCATTTGCGCAGGCTTGGGCTCAGGCGCAGCATGTCCAGCCCGGTGTCGACCCAGCGTTCAGCCTCGGCGTGCAGTTCGAAGCTGTCCGGGGCCAGCAGCCAGCCGTACAGCAGGCCGTCGATGTAGGCATGAATGCTGATGGCCGCGCGGGCAGTGTCGAGGTCTTCCGGCAACTGGCCGCGATTCACCGCATTACGCAGGGTCAGGCCGATGCGCAGATTGCAATCGAGACTGGCCGTCCGGCGCTGCTGGCGCAGATCGCACATTTCATCGGTGAACTCGCACTTATGAAACAGAATTTCGTTGATGCGCCGGGTTTTCGGGTCCAGTGCAACTTGATGAAACAAATGAATCAGCAACTGTCGCATGCAGCCCAGCGGGTCCGGTTCGTCCTCGCTTTCGCTGGCCTTGGCCAGTTCATCCAGCGGTTCGTGCAGGCTGTCGAGCATCGCCTGGACCAGATCGGCCTTGTTGCTGAAATGCCAGTAGATGGCGCCACGCGTTACGCCGGCGAGGGTCGCGATGTCCGCCAGGGTGGTGCGGGCAACCCCCCTTTCATAAAAGGCTTTCTCGGCCGCTTCCAGAATCTGGCTGCGGGTTTCCTGAGCTTCCTCTTTGGTACGACGGACCATGGCAGTAAAACCTCAAACAGGATGTTTCAGGGATGGCTGAATATCCGCTGAATAAAGAGGGGGCGATCTCTCGTGAATCGACTCCCCGGCCTACAATTTCAAACCTTGCCACGACTTTTGTATCAGGGTGGGTACGCGGCGCAGGTGTTTACAAACAACCATGAACGTAAGTATATTACTTAGCAAGCTACTTATCCACCCGGTGCCCGATTTTTACTCTTTCACACTTCTTGTGCGCTTCATGCGCGCCTGACCCGAGGATCTTCATGCAATTCAAGCCAGCTGTTACCGCTCTGGTCACTGCCGTCGCCCTGGCATCGCTGCTCAGCGGATGTAAAAAGGAAGAAGCGGCCCCTGCCGCTCCGCCCCCTCAGGTCGGCGTCGTCACCCTGCAACCACAAGCCTTTACCCTGACCTCGGAACTTCCGGGCCGCACCAGTGCGTTCCGCATCGCTGAAGTTCGCCCGCAGGTCAACGGCATCATTCTCAAGCGTCTGTTCAAGGAAGGCGCCGACGTCAAAGCCGGTCAGCAGCTTTATCAGATCGATCCGTCGGTCTATGAAGCGACGCTGAAAAGTGCCGAAGCCAACCTGCGTTCGACCAAGTCGATCTCCGACCGCTACAAGCAACTGGTCGATGAGCAAGCCGTAAGCCGTCAGGAATACGACACCGCATTGGCCAACCGCCTGCAATCGGAAGCGTCGCTTCAGACTGCGCAGATCAACGTGCGTTACACCAAGGTCTATGCGCCGATCTCCGGCCGTATCGGCCGCTCTTCGGTGACCGAAGGCGCACTGGTCAGCAATGGCCAGGCCGATGCAATGGCAGTGATTCAGCAGCTCGATCCGATCTACGTCGACGTCACCCAGTCGTCGGTGGAACTGCTGGAACTGCGCCGCGAACTGGAAAGTGGCCGTCTGCAGAAGGCTGGCGACAACGCCGCCGCAGTCAAGCTGACCCTGGAAGACGGCAGCCAGTACAAGCTCGACGGCAAGCTGGAATTCTCCGAAGTCTCGGTTGACCAGACCACCGGCTCGGTGACCCTGCGCGCAGTGTTCCCCAACCCCGATCACACCCTGCTGCCAGGCATGTTCGTCCACGCCCAGTTGCAGGCCGGCGTCAACAGCGCAGCGATCCTCGCGCCACAGCAAGGCGTGACCCGCGACCTCAAAGGCACCCCGACCGCACTGGTGGTCGGCGCCGACAACAAGGTCGAACTGCGTCAGCTCAAGGCCAGCCGCACTGTCGGCAGCCAGTGGTTGATCGAAGACGGCCTGAAAGCCGGCGATCGTCTGATCACCGAAGGGCTGCAGTACGTCAAACCGGGCGTCGAGGTCAAAGCGACCGAGGCGACTAACGTCGGCACCAAGAACCCGGCCCCCGCACAGGCAGCTGACAAAGCCGCCGGCGGCAAAGGGGAGTAACCCATGTCAAAATTCTTCATCGACCGTCCGATTTTCGCCTGGGTAATCGCCCTGGTGATCATGCTGGTCGGGGCACTTTCGATCCTGAAATTGCCGATCAACCAATACCCGAGCATTGCGCCACCGGCCATTGCGATCCAGGTGACCTACCCGGGTGCGTCCGCACAAACCGTGCAGGACACCGTGGTCCAGGTCATCGAGCAACAGCTCAACGGTATCGACAACCTGCGTTATGTGTCGTCGGAAAGTAACTCCGACGGCAGCATGACCATCACCGCGACCTTCGAGCAAGGCACCAACTCCGACACCGCGCAGGTCCAGGTTCAGAACAAGCTGAACCTGGCCACCCCGCTGCTGCCGCAGGAAGTGCAGCAACAGGGTATCCGCGTGACCAAGGCAGTGAAGAACTTCCTGCTGGTGATCGGCGTGGTTTCGCGTGACGGCAGCATGAGCAAGGACGACCTGTCCAACTACATCGTGTCGAACATGCAGGACCCGATCTCGCGCACCGCCGGTGTCGGTGACTTCCAGGTCTTCGGTGCGCAGTACGCGATGCGTATCTGGCTCGACCCGGCCAAGTTGAACAACTTCAACCTGACCCCGGTCGACGTGAAGAACGCCATTGCTGCGCAGAACGTCCAGGTGTCGTCCGGTCAGCTCGGTGGCTTGCCTGCCGTGCAGGGCCAGCAACTGAACGCGACGATCATCGGCAAGACCCGTCTGCAGACCGCCGAGCAGTTCAAGGAAATCCTGCTCAAGGTCAACAAGGACGGCTCGCAGGTTCGCCTCAAAGACGTGGCTGAAGTTGGTCTCGGCGGCGAGAACTACGCGATCAGTGCCCAGTTCAACGGCAGCCCGGCGTCCGGTCTGGCGGTGAAACTGGCCAACGGCGCCAACGCCCTCGATACCGCCAAAGCGCTGCGCAACACTATCGACAGCCTCAAGCCGTTCTTCCCGCAAGGCATGGAAGTGGTGTTCCCGTACGACACCACTCCGGTGGTGACCGAGTCGATCAAAGGCGTGGTGCACACCCTGGTCGAAGCGATCGCTCTGGTGTTCCTGGTGATGTTCCTGTTCCTGCAGAACTTCCGCGCCACCGTCATCACCACGATGACCGTGCCGGTGGTACTGCTCGGTACGTTCGGCATCCTCGCCGCCGCCGGTTTCAGCATCAACACCCTGACCATGTTCGGCATGGTGCTGGCCATCGGTCTGCTGGTGGACGATGCCATCGTCGTGGTGGAAAACGTCGAGCGGGTGATGAGCGAAGAAGGCTTGTCACCGAAGGAAGCGACGAAGAAATCCATGGGCCAGATCCAGGGCGCACTGGTCGGTATCGCCCTCGTACTCTCGGCGGTACTGCTGCCGATGGCATTCTTCAGCGGCTCCACTGGTGTGATCTACAAGCAGTTCTCGATCACCATCGTTTCGGCGATGGCCCTGTCGGTGCTGGTTGCCCTGATCTTCACCCCGGCGCTGTGCGCGACCATGCTCAAGCCGATTCCGAAAGGCGAGCACGGTACTCCGAAGAAAGGTTTCTTCGGCTGGTTCAACCGTAACTTTGACCGTGGCGTGCGCAGCTACGAGCGCGGCGTCGGCAATATGCTGACCCGCAAGGCGCCGTACCTGCTGGCGTATCTGCTGATCGTCGTCGGCATGATCTGGCTGTTCACCCGCATCCCGACCGCGTTCCTGCCGGAAGAAGACCAGGGCGTACTGTTCGCCCAAGTGCAGACCCCGGCCGGTTCCAGTGCCCAGCGCACGCAGGTGGTCGTGGATGAAATGCGTGAGTACCTGCTGCGTCCGAACAAGGACGGTGGTGAAGCGGACGCGGTGGCTTCGGTGTTCACCGTGACCGGCTTCAACTTCGCCGGCCGTGGGCAGAGCTCGGGTATGGCGTTCATCATGCTCAAACCGTGGGGCGAACGTAACGCCGACAACAGCGTGTTCAAGCTCGCCGCGCGTGCCCAGCAACACTTCTTCAGTTTCCGTGACGCGATGGTGTTTGCCTTCGCCCCGCCAGCGGTTCTGGAATTGGGTAACGCCACCGGTTTCGACGTGTTCCTGCAAGACCGCGCCGGTATCGGTCACGAAAAACTGATGGAAGCGCGCAACCAGTTCCTTGGCATGGCGGCGCAAAGCAAGGTGCTGACCCAAGTGCGTCCGAACGGCCTGAACGATGAGCCGCAGTTCCAGCTGGAAATCGACGACGAGAAGGCCAGTGCCCTCGGCATCACCATCAGCGATATCAACAACACCCTGTCGATCGCGCTGGGCAGTAGCTACGTCAACGACTTCATCGACCGTGGTCGGGTGAAGAAAGTCTACGTGCAGGGCCAGCCGGATTCGCGCATGAGCCCCGAAGACCTGAAGAAGTGGTACGTGCGCAACGCCGAAGGCACCATGGTTCCGTTCTCGGCGTTCGCCAAGGGTGAGTGGGTCTACGGTTCGCCGAAACTGGCGCGTTACAACGGTGTGGAAGCGGTCGAGGTCCTCGGGGCTCCGGCGCCGGGCTACTCCACCGGTGAAGCGATGGCTGAAGTCGAAGCGATTGCCAAGAAGCTGCCGGCCGGTGTCGGTATATCCTGGACCGGTCTGTCCTACGAGGAACGTCTGTCCGGCTCGCAAGCGCCAGCGCTGTACGCCCTGTCGCTGCTGATGGTGTTCCTGTGTCTGGCGGCGCTGTATGAGAGCTGGTCGATTCCGATCGCGGTCATGCTCGTGGTACCGCTGGGGATCATCGGTGCACTGATGGCTACCAGCCTGCGCGGTCTGTCCAACGACGTGTACTTCCAGGTGGGCTTGTTGACGACCATCGGTCTGGCGGCTAAAAACGCCATTCTGATCGTCGAATTCGCCAAGGAACTGCATGAACAGGGACGCAGCCTGCGCGAGGCGGCAATCGAAGCCTGCCGCATGCGTCTGCGCCCGATCATCATGACCTCGCTGGCCTTCGTTCTCGGTGTTGTGCCGCTGGCGATTTCCACCGGCGCCGGTTCAGGCAGTCAGCACGCGATCGGTACCGGCGTGATTGGCGGTATGCTCACGGCCACGATCCTGGCGATCTTCTGGGTCCCACTGTTCTTCGTTACTGTGTCGTCCATCGGTCAGCGTAAAAAGACCGACGCGGATGAGACTACTGAAACTCCTAAAGAGGCTGGCCAATGAGCAAGTCGCTACTCTCCATCGCAGTCGCCGCCTTCGTGCTGAGCGGTTGCTCGCTGATACCTGACTATCAGCAGCCTGAGGCTCCGGTCGCAGGCCAGTACCCGCAGGGGCCGGCATATTCGCCGGCCCAGGCTCCGGCGCAAGCCGCTGCCGAACAGGGCTGGAAGCAGTTTTTCCATGACCCTGCCCTGCAACAGCTGATCCAGGTCGCCCTGGAAAACAACCGCGACCTGCGTGTCGCGGCGCTGAACATCGACGCTTACGCGGCGCAGTACCGCATCCAGCGCGCCGACCTGTTCCCGGCAGTGTCGGCCAATGCCGCCGGCAGCCGCCAGCGTCTGCCGGCCCGTGCCTCGCAGACCGGCGAGTCGATGATCAGCAGTTCGTATTCCGCCACCGTCGGCGTCAGCGCCTACGAACTCGACCTGTTCGGTCGGGTGCGCAGCCTGAGCGAGCAAGCGTTGCAACAGTACTTCGCTACCGAAGAAGCACGCCGCAGCACCCAGATAAGTCTGGTCGCCAACGTCGCCAATGCCTACCTGACCTGGCAAGCGGACAAGGAACTGCTCAAGCTGACGCAGGACACCCTCGGTGCCTTCGAAGAAAGCTACAAGCTGACCAGCCGCAGCAACGAAGTCGGTGTGGCCTCGGCGCTGGATCTGGCACAGTCGCGCACTTCCGTGGAAAACGCCCGGGCACAATTGGCGCGTTATACCCGCCAGGTCGCGCAGGACGAAAACAGCCTGACCCTGCTGCTCGGCACCGGTATCCCGGCCAATCTGCAAGCTGCCAAACCGCTGTCTGATGATCTGCTCAGCGACGTACCGGCCGGTCTGCCTTCGGACCTGCTGCAACGTCGTCCGGACATCCTCCAGGCCGAGTACAACCTGAAGGCGGCCAACGCCAATATCGGCGCGGCCCGTGCAGCGTTCTTCCCGAGCATCAGCCTGACCGCCAACGCGGGCAGCCTGAGCCCGGATCTGTCCGGCCTGTTCAAGGGCGGTTCGGGGACGTGGCTGTTCCAGCCGCAGATCAACCTGCCGATCTTCAACGCCGGCAGCCTGCGCGCCAGCCTCGACTACGCCAAGATCCAGAAGGACATTGGCGTGGCGAACTACGAAAAGTCGATTCAAACGGCCTTCCAGGAAGTCGCCGACGGCCTGGCCGCGCGCCAGACCTACACCGAGCAGCTGCAAGCGCAGCGTGACTTCGTTCAGGCCAACCAGGATTACTACCGCCTGGCCGAACGTCGCTATCGCATAGGCGTCGACAGCAACCTGACCTTCCTCGATGCCCAGCGTCAGTTGTTCAGCGCACAACAAGCGCTGATCACCGACCGCCTCGCGCAGTTGACCAGTGCGGTCAACCTGTACAAGGCCCTGGGTGGTGGCTGGAATGCGCAGACCGCGCAGAACGAAGCGCTGAAAGAAGAAGCGCCGAAGATGAAGCTGTTCTGATCCTCGGCTGAATACATCAAGCCCACCTTATTGGTGGGCTTTTTGTTTTCTGAAGATCAAAAGATCGCAGCCTTCGGCAGCTCCTACATTTGAAATGCGTTGCCCTGTAGGAGCTGCCGAAGGCTGCGATCTTTTGCTGTTCGATAACCGCCCAAAACCCGCTTTCAGCAATTGAACCTGAACACACAGTCCCTTCACCATTCGAACCAGAAAACCAATAACAACAAGGTTCGACACCATGCTCCAGCGCCCTGCCCCGCCCGGCTGACCGCCACCGCTGCATCTCAGACCTGCATCACGTTGCCTGCGCCGCACCCGCCGCGACAGCGCAGCCGTTCGCCCTAAAAAAACAAGAGAGACCCAAGTCCATGACAGTTTTCCCTGTGCCCTACGCATTGCCCGCTGTGATCGCCCTGGCCATCGCCGGTCTGGCCCTGCCGGCAAGCGCCGAAGAAGCCGGCTTCATCGAAGGCGCCAAGGTCAACCTCAACCTGCGCAACTTCTATATCAACCGCAACTTCACCAACCCGACCAAAACCCAGGGCAAGGCTGAAGAATGGACGCAGAGTTTCATCCTCGACGCCAAATCCGGCTTTACCCAAGGCACCGTCGGTTTCGGCATGGACGTACTCGGGCTGTATTCGATCAAGCTCGATGGCGGTAAAGGCACGGGCGGCACGCAGTTGTTGCCGCTGGACCATGACGGCCGCCCGGCGGACAACTTCGGTCGCACCAACGTCGCCTTCAAGGCAAGACTTTCGCAGACCGAGGTCAAGGTCGGCGAGTGGATGCCGGTATTGCCGATTCTGCGTTCGGACGACGGTCGCTCGCTGCCGCAAACCTTCCGTGGCGGCCAGATCACCTCCAAGGAAATCGCCGGCCTGACCCTCTATGGCGGCCAGTTCCGCGCCAACAGCCCGCGCGACGACAGCAGCATGAGCGACATGTCGATGACCGGCAAAGCCGCGTTCACCTCTGACCGTTTCAACTTCCAGGGCGGCGAATACCTGTTCAACGACAAGCGCACACAGATCGGCTTATGGAATGCGCAACTCAAGGACATCTACAGCCAGCAGTACCTCAATGTGCTGCACAGTCAGCCGCTCGGCGACTGGACGCTGGGCGCCAACCTCGGCTTTTTCTACGGCAAGGAAGATGGCAGCGCGCGTGCCGGCGATCTGGACAACAAGACCTGGTACGGGATGTTTTCGGCCAAGTACGGCGGCAACACGTTCTACCTCGGCCTGCAGAAACTCACCGGCGACAGCGCCTGGATGCGCGTCAATGGCACCAGCGGCGGCACCCTGGCCAACGACAGCTACAACGCCAGTTATGACAACGCTCAGGAACGCTCCTGGCAGCTGCGCCACGACTACAACTTCGCCGCCATGGGCATCCCCGGCCTGACCCTGATGAACCGCTACATCAGCGGCGACAACGTGCACACCGGGACGATCACCGACGGCAAGGAATGGGGTCGCGAATCGGAACTCGGTTACACGGTGCAGAGCGGGACTTTGAAGGATTTGAACGTCAGATGGCGCAACTCGACCATGCGCCGCGACTTCAGCAACAACGAGTTCGACGAGAACCGATTGATCGTCAGCTACCCGATCAGCCTGCTTTAACCAAACATGCTCCACTGTGGGAGCGAGCCTGCTCGCGAAAGCGCTGCTTCAGTCGACATCTGTGTCGAATATGAAATGGCCTTCGCGAGCAGGCTCGCTCCCACATTTGATTCCCATCACAGATGCATGTCATTGGTCAGGCCATGTAGCGCTTTTGCGGGCGGCGGTTACAGTGAGCAAACCTGAAGGACTCAGGTGCTCCAACCCTTCACGCTTCCGTTTCGTAGTCGGTCTCCAGCTGTGCACCAGGTTGTCATCGGAAGACACCATTTGATCACCGGAGGATCACCTCATGATCACGCGCCGCACCACTGCACCCGATTGGGACGCCAAGGCGTACCAGCAGTTTTCCCGTCTCAGACAACGTCCGGTCAACGAATTGCTCGACCGTATCGAACTGCAAAACCCCCAACGCATTTACGATCTGGGCTGCGGCACCGGCATTGCCACGCAGTTGTTGGCCAAACGCTGGCCGCGCGCGCAGTTGCAGGGCGTCGACAGCTCCGCGCAGATGCTCGATGAGGCACGCTGCCTGCCGATCCGGGCGCTGTGGAAACATTGCGACCTGCTTGATTGGCAACCTGAGCAGCCGGCGGATCTGCTGTTCGCGGCCGCCGTGCTGCACTTTATCGAAGGCCATGAAAAACTGCTGCCGCGCCTGCTCGGTTATCTGAATCCCGGCGGCTGTCTGGCGGCGCACATGCCGGACTGGCGCGATGCGCTGTGGTATCGGCTGATGCTCGACACCCTCGAAAACGGCGGCCCCGGTGGCACACCACTGGGCACACCTGAACTGCGCCAGCGCATGGCGGCGCGGCCGTTATTGGCACTGGAGGATTACTATCGGTTGCTCGCGCCCATGACTACGTCGCTGGATATCTGGGAGACCGAGCAGTTGCAGGTGGTTGACGGCAAGTCGCCGGTGTATGACTGGGTGAAGGTCTCGGCGCTGCGGCCGGTGATGCAGGCGTTGAGTTCAGCGGAACAGGCGCGGTATATCTATCACTACCTGATGCGGGTGCATGAGCATTATCCGCAGGAGGGGGATGGGCATACGTTGTTTGCATTCAAGCGAATATTTATTGTCGCCAGGGTGTGATTCGTTACGGCCGCTACCGCTTTCGCGAGCAGGCTCGCTCCCACAGGGAAATGCATTCCAATGTGGGAGCGAGCCTGCTCGCGAAGGCGTCAGTGCAACAACCTCACTCGCGGGATTCAACCCCGAGTTCATCCCACACCGATTCGGCCAGATGAAACGTCGCGTTCGCCGCCGGTATGCCGCAGTAGATTGCGCTCTGCATGATCACTTCCTTGATCTCGCCCCGGCTCACACCATTATTGGCCGCCGCGCGCAGGTGCAGTTTCAGTTCGCCCTCGCGGTTCATGCCGATCAGCATGGCGATGGTGATCAGGCTGCGGGTATGGCGGGGCAGGCCCGGGCGGGTCCAGATGTCGCCCCATGCGTGGCGGGTGATCATCTCCTGGAATTCCGAGTTGAACTCGGTCAGCGTGGTCAGGCTGCGATCAACGTGGGCATCGCCCAGCACCGCGCGGCGGACTTGCATGCCTTCGTCGTAACGTTGTTTCTCGTCCACAAAATCTTCCTCACTGAGCCTGCAAAAACGCCAGCACACGGTCGCTGAAATCGGCGCCGGCCTGCACGTTGGACAAATGCGCCGCATGGAACTCGGCGTACTCGGCGTCGCGCACATGGTCGCGAATGAAGTGCCCGCCGGACGGCGGCGTCACCGCATCTTCGCTGCCGGCAATCACCAGCAACGGCACGTTGATCGAAGCCAGTTGTTCACGAAAATCGGCATCTCGCACGGCCGCGCAGTTGGCCGCATAACCTTGTGGATTGGTCGCGGCGAGCATGTCGGTAATCTTCTTCGCCGCCTCGGGATGCGCTGCGGAAAAGTCTGGGGTGAACCAGCGCGCAATCGAGGCATCACGCAGTGCGACCATCGCCGCCGGGCCGTCACGCAACACGGTTTCGATGCGTGGATTCCATACCGACGGATCGCCGATTTTCGCCGCCGTGTTGCACACGATCAATTTGTGCAGACGATGGCCTGCGTTGATCCCCAGCCACTGACCGATCAGCCCGCCCATCGACAGCCCGCAGAAATGCGCGCGCTCGATATGCAGCGCATCGAGCAGACCGAGTACGTCATGGCCCAACTGCTCGATGCTGTACGGCCCTTCGGTGACCAGCGATTGCCCATGGCCGCGCGTGTCGAAACGCAGCACGCGGAAATGCTCGGTGAACGCCGGCATCTGCGCGTCCCACATGTGCAGGTCGGTGCCCAGCGAGTTGGACAGCACCAGCACCGGCGCAGCGGCCGGGCCTTCTATTTGATAGTGCAGTTCGCCATCGGCGAGTTGAACGAAAGCCACAGCCCTCTCCTTCAGACATTCAAAGCGTTGTGTTCAGCCACCGCGCGCTCGACCCAGGCTTGCGCCTGGCCAAGGTAATGCGCGGGGTTCAGAAGATCATCGAGTTCAGCGCCACTGAGTTCGGCGGTGACTTGCGGCTCGTCAGCCAGCACCGCACGCAGATGGCGCTGCTCGGCCACGGCGCGTTTGCAGCATTGTTCGAGCAGGTGATGCGCGGTGTCGCGGCCGACGCGTTGGGCGAGGACGATGCTCACCGCTTCGGCCAGCACCAGGCCTTGGGTCAGTTCGAGGTTGCGGGCCATGCGCGCCGCGTCGACTTCCAGACCGTCGGCCAGCAAACGCGCCTGTTGCAGCGAACCGGACACCAGGCAGCAGATCTCCGGCAAGGTTTCCCATTCGGCGTGCCACAAACCGAGGCTGCGTTCGTGCTCCTGCGGCATCGCGCTGAACAGCGTCGACACCAGCCCCGGCACCCGCGTGGCCGCGCCGATCAGCACCGCCGCGCCGACCGGGTTGCGCTTGTGCGGCATGGTCGACGACCCGCCTTTGCCCGGTGCCGCTGGCTCAAAAACTTCCGCTGCTTCGGTCTGCATCAACAGGCTGATGTCGCGGCCGAATTTGCCGAGGCTGCCGGCGATCAGGCCAAGCACCGCGCCGAACTCGACGATGCGGTCACGCTGGGCGTGCCACGGTTGCTCGGGCAGGGTCAGTTGCAGTTCCTCGGCCAAGGCTTCGGCAATCGGCAACGCCTGTTCCCCCAGCGCCGCGAGCGTGCCGGAGGCGCCACCGAATTGCAGCACCAGCAGCCGTGGCTTCAGTTGTTGCAGACGCTGACGGCTGCGCGTCACGGCGCCCAACCAACCGGCGATTTTCATACCGAGGGTCACTGGCGTCGCGTGTTGCAGCCAGGTGCGCCCGGCCAGCGGCGTGGCGGCGAAACGTTGTGCCTGAGCGGCGAGCGAGTCGGCCAGTTGTGCCAGTTGGTTTTCGATCAGCGCCAGCGCCTGGCGCAATTGCAAGACCAGCCCGGAATCCATCACGTCCTGGCTGGTCGCACCCAGATGCACATAGCGCTCGGCCTCGGCATCGCTCGAGGCGATCTGCTTGCCCAAGGCCTTGACCAGTGGAATCGCCGAATTGCCGGCCGTGGCAATCGCCTCGCCCAGCGCCGCGAAGTCATACAGGCCCGCGTCGCACGCTGCGGCAATCGGTGCCACGGCCGATGAAGGAATCAGCCCGACCCGCGCCTCGGCCCGGGCCAGCGCCGCTTCGAAATCAAGCATCGCCTGCACCCGGCCCTGATCGCAGAACACTTCGCGCATATCGCGGGCGGTGAAGTAGGCATCGAACAATTGATTGCCCGGTCGCTGAGTCATAAACAGTCCTTGCCGGCGCGGGCCTCGCAGCCCGCGCACATGGGTTTACAGATCGTGGTGCAAATACTTCGCCTGCTTGGGCAAACGCAGGCTGAACAGGAAAGCCACCGCCATCATCGCCGTGACGTACCAGTAGAAGGCGTTTTCCATGCCGCCAGCCTTGAGGCTCAAGGCAACGAATTCCGCCGAACCGCCGAAGATTGCATTCGCCACCGCGTAAGCCAGGCCGACACCAAGCGCGCGGACTTCCGGCGGGAACATCTCGGCTTTCACCAGCCCGCTGATCGAGGTGTAGAAACTGACGATCGCCAGCGCCAGGGTGATCAGCACGAAGGCGAGGAACGGGCTGCTGATACTTTTCAGGCTGAGCAGAATCGGCACGGTGAACAGCGTGCCAAGCGCGCCGAACCAGAGCATCGAATTACGCCGGCCGATCTTGTCGGCGAGCATGCCGAACAACGGCTGCATGCACATATACAGGAACAGCGCGCCGGTCATTATGTAGCTGGCGGTCTTGGCGTGCATCCCGGCGGTGTTCACCAGGTATTTCTGCATGTAGGTGGTGAAGGTGTAGAAAATCAGCGAGCCGCCAGCGGTGTAGCCGAGCACGGTGATGAACGCCGCTTTGTGATCGCGGAACAGTGCAGTGATGCTGCCGGCGTCTTTATGCGCACGGGTTTCCTTATTGGTGGTTTCCTTCAGCGAACGACGCAGGAACAGCGAAATCAGCGCCGCCACCGCACCGACCACGAACGGAATCCGCCAGCCGTAGGCACGCAGGTCTTCTTCAGTGAGGAACTGTTGCAGCACCACCACCAGCGACACCGCCAGCAGTTGTCCGCCAATCAGCGTCACGTACTGGAACGAAGCGAAGAATCCGCGCTGGCCCTTGAGCGCGACTTCGCTCATGTAAGTCGCGGTGGTGCCGTACTCGCCGCCGACCGACAGACCTTGCAGCAAACGCGCAAACAGCAACAGCACTGGCGCCCAGACGCCGATGTCCTTGTAGGTCGGCAAACAGGCGATCAGCAACGAGCCGAAGCACATCATCAGAATCGAGATGAGCATCGAGTTCTTGCGCCCGTGCTTGTCAGCGACCCGGCCGAAAATCCAGCCACCAATCGGCCGCATCAGGAACCCGGCGGCGAATACGCCAGCGGTGTTGACCAGTTGCACAGTGGGGTTATCGGAAGGGAAGAACGCCGGGGCAAAATAGATCGCGCAGAAGGCGTAGACGTAGAAGTCGAACCATTCGACGAGGTTGCCGGACGAAGCGCCGACGATGGCAAAGATGCGCTTGCTGCGCTCTTCGCCGGTGTAGTGGGAGGTGGTGGTTGTCATTGTTTTTCACTCGATAGGGACAGTCACAGTCTAGACATACTTTGCAACAGTCCCGTTCCGCATCGGATCATCACCCACGTATGGATCAGCCTTTGTGGCGAGGAGATTTATCCCCGCTCGAGTGCGAAGCACTCGCAAATCAGATACACGCGGTTCATCTGAATACCGCGCCGACTGGTTTTTGGGGCTGCTTCGCAGCCCAGCGGGGATAAATCCCCTCACCACAGGGACTCTGTCCTGCAGGGGATTTGGGGTGTTCTCTCAATAATCGAAGAACACCGTCTCGGCATCGGTGCCCTGCAGAACTACATTCCACTGGTACACACCCGACGCATCCGCCTTGGCCAGCAACGTCTGGCGACGCTCCGCCGGCACGCACTCGAGCAACGGGTCAGCAACGTTTGCCGGTTCGCCCTCGAAATAAATCCGCGTCAGCAAATGCTTGACCAGACCACGGGCAAACACCAGCACCACCAGATGCGGCGCTTGGGTCGAGCCTTTCAACCCCGGCACGGTGCCCGGTTTGATCGTGGTGAAACGGAAGCGCCCTTCAGCGTCCACCGGTACCCGGCCAAAGCCTTCGAAATTCGGGTCGAGCGGTTTGTCCTGCTGATCTTCCGGGTGGTCGTACTTGCCGGCGGCGTTGGCCTGCCAGACTTCGAGCATGGCGTCGTTGACGACATCGCCATTGCCATCCACCACTTGGCCGGTGATTGCCACGCGCTCGCCGAGGGTCAGCTCGTTGGCCAGGGTTTCGCGGTTCAGCCAGGTCAGGCCGATGTGGTAATACGGCCCGACGGTGTGGGACGTGGTCGCATAGAGCGTCATCTTATTTCTCCATCGGCGTGGCTTCACGGCCGCGCAGCACGATGTCCCAGCGGTAACCGAGGGCGTAGGACGGAATGGTTTTTTCCAGATCGAAACTGGCGATCAGGCGTTCCTTGGCCGAAGTGTCCGGCACGCAGTTGTAGATCGGGTCATACGCCAGCAGCGGGTCGCCGGGGAAGTACATCTGCGTGACCAGACGCGTAAGAATGCTCGGCCCAAACAGGGAAAAGTGGATGTGCGCCGGGCGCCAGGCGTTGTGGTGGTTGCCCCACGGATAGGCGCCGGGCTTGATGGTCTGGAACTGGTACCAGCCATCGGCATCGGTGACGGTGCGGCCGGTGCCGGTGAAGTTCGGGTCCAGCGGCGCGTCGTGCAGGTCGCGGGCGTGGTTGTAGCGGCCGGCGGCATTGGCCTGCCAGATCTCCACCAGAATCCCCGGCACCGGCAGGCCGTCTTCGTCGAGCACACGGCCGTGTATGATGATGCGCTCGCCCAATGGCTCGCCGTCGTGCTGAGCGGTGAGGTCATTGTCCTTCTCGGCAACGTGTTCGGCGCCGATGGTCGGCCCGGTGATTTCCGAGAGTGAATGGGGCAGGTGCACCAACGGCTTGGACGGCGAGCGCAGGTTGGTGGATTGATACGTCGGGTGCAGGTAGTCAGGCTGAGTGCCTGCCTGTGGGCGACGGTAACCAGGCTTGTCAGTCATTTCGCTTTCCTCAGTTCTTGTAAGTGCCGCAGCGCGTCAGACACGTTCGATGGCCAGGGCCAGACCCTGGCCAACACCAACGCACATGGTCGCCAGACCTTTCTTGCCGCCAGTCTTTTCCAGATGATGAAGGGCGGTCAGCACCAGCCGCGCACCGCTCATGCCCAACGGGTGACCGAGGGCAATCGCGCCGCCATTCGGGTTGACCTGCGGCGCATCGTCGGCCAGACCCAACTCGCGCAATACCGCGAGGCCCTGGCTGGCGAACGCTTCGTTGAGCTCGATCACGTCGAAATCGCTGACCGCGACGCCAAGGCGCTCGGCGAGTTTGCGCACCGCCGGCACCGGGCCGATGCCCATCACCCGTGGTGCGACACCGGCGCTGGCCATGCCGAGCACTTTCGCGCGGGCGGTCAGGCCGTGTTTTTTCACCGCTTCGGCCGAAGCCAGAATCAGCGCAGCAGCACCATCGTTGACCCCGGAGGCATTGCCGGCGGTGACGGTTTTGTCTGCGCCGTTGACCGGTTTCAACTTGGTCAACGCTTCAATCGTGGTATCGGCGCGCGGATGTTCGTCCTGGCTGACCACGGTTTCGCCCTTCTTGTGGGCAATACGTACTTCAACAATTTCTTCGGCGAAGTAACCGGCGGCCTGCGCGGCGGCGGTACGTTGCTGACTGCGCAAGGCAAAGGCGTCCTGATCTGCGCGCGAGACCTTATAGTCGTCGGCGACGTTGTCAGCGGTTTGCGGCATGGCATCGACGCCGTACTGCGCCTTCATCAGCGGGTTGATGAAACGCCAGCCGATGGTGGTGTCCTCCAGCTTCATGTTGCGCGAGAACGCCGCGTCGGCCTTGCCCATCACGAATGGCGCGCGGGACATCGACTCGACGCCACCGGCAATCGCCAACTCCATCTCGCCACTGGCGATAGCGCGGAATGCGGTGCCGATCGCGTCCATGCCCGAAGCGCAGAGGCGATTGAGCGTAACGCCGGGCACGCTGTCCGGCAGGCCGGCGAGCAGCAATGCCATGCGTGCGACGTTGCGGTTGTCTTCGCCGGCCTGATTGGCGCAGCCGAGGAACACCTCATCGACGGCATTCCAGTCCACCGATGGATTGCGCTCCATCAGGGCCTTGATCGGCACGGCGGCCAGGTCGTCGGCGCGCACGGCGGACAATGCGCCACCGAAGCGGCCAATGGGGGTGCGAATCGCGTCGCAGATATACACGTCACGCATCATGCTTCTCCCGGTGCCTGACCGTGGGCGGCAGCGGTGCGCGCTTCAAGATCACGCAGCGCCGTCAGCTCGACTTCGGTCGGCTCAGCGGTGGTTTCAACAGAGTCGGCAAAACGGATCGCCCAACCGGTGGCGGCGACCACTTGCTCGCGGGTCACGCCCGGATGCAGCGCGGTGACCACAAATTCGTGGGTGCCCTCCTCCGGTTCCATGATGCACAGGTCGGTGATGATCCCCACCGGCCCGGCGCCCGGCAGGCCGAGACGTTTACGCGAATCGCCGCCCTCGCCGTGACCGACCGAGGTGATGAAATCGAGTTTGTCGACAAACGAACGCGCCGACTGTTTAAGGATGATCAGCACGCTTTTCGCCGAACCGGCAATCTCCGGCGCGCCACCGGCACCCGGCAGGCGCACTTTCGGCGCGTGGTAGTCGCCGACCACGGTGGTGTTGATGTTGCCGAAACGGTCGACCTGCGCGGCGCCGAGGAAGCCAACGTCGATGCGCCCGCCCTGCAACCAATAGCGAAAAATCTCACCGGTCGGCACCACGGTGTCGGCGGTCTCGGCCAGCTCACCGTCACCGATGGACAGCGGCAGTACGCTCGGCTTAGCGCCAATCGGGCCGGATTCGTAAATCAGCACCACGTCCGGCGATGAAGTCAGGCGCGCGAGGTTGGCGGCTTTCGATGGCAGGCCGATGCCGACGAAGCATACCGAGCCGTTCTTCAGGCGCCGGGCCGCCGCGACGGTCATCATTTCATTGGTGGTGTAAGTCATTACTTGGCCTCCGAAGCAGCGGCCAATTTGGCCTGGAATTCGCTGAAGTCAGCGCAGCCATGGATGTATTCGTTGATCCACGCGGTAAACGTCTCACGGTCGCGAGCGATCGGGTCCCACGCCTGATAGAAACGATTGTCACGCTCGGTGTAACCGTGGGCGTAGGACGGATGCGCGCCGCCCGGCACGTGGCAGACCGCGCTCAAGGCCCAGGTCGGCAGTACGCAAGCGTTCATCGGTGCGTTGAGGTCATCGACGATCTCTTCCACCGTGACGATGCAGCGCTTGGCCGCCAGCGCGGCTTCTTTCTGCACACCGAGAATGCCCCAGAGCAGCACGTTGCCTTTGCGGTCGGCCTTTTGCGCGTGGATCACGGTGACGTCCGGGCGCACCGATGGCACTGCCGCCAGCACTTCGCCGGTGAACGGACAGGTCACGGTTTTGATCAGCGGATTGACCTTCGGCAGGTCGGAACCGGCGTAGGCACGCAGCACCGCGAACGGCAGCCCGGACGCGCCGGCGACGTAGGCGTTGGCGAGGTCGGCGTGGCTGTGTTCTTCTATTTCCAGCGCGTGTGGCCACTGCTTTTCGACCGCGTCACGCAGACGGTGCAGCGAACCCACACCCGGGTTGCCGCCCCAGGAGAAAATCAGTTTGCGCGCGCAACCGGCGCCGATCAGTTGGTCGTAGATCAGGTCAGGCGTCATCCGCACCAGCGTCAGATCTTTCTTGCCTTGACGAATGATTTCATGACCCGCTGCCGTAGGGATCAGGTGAGTGAAGCCTTCGAGGGCGACGGTGTCGCCGTCGTTGACGAATTGCTTCACCGCGTCGTGCAGCGAAAGGATCTCAGCCATGGAGCGGGCTCCTGTTCTTGTAAGGAATCGCCAGTGATAAAAAGGCGCGAGGTTCAGCGCCGGAGTCACTGAAGATTAAGCTCGGGAAAATCGCCAAACAATCCGATAATCGACTGAGTGTTCGTTTATCGAACGGATTGTTGTTCAGCTAACAATCAGATCAAAAGCTTCGCGAGCAGGCTCGCTCCCACCTTGGAATGCATTCCAGAATGTGGGAGCGAGCCTGCTCGCGAAGGGGCCAGCCTGTTCAATAACGATCTGCGCCCGATTCAGGTCGCATCCGCATGACTGACCATGCCCTTGATCAACACCGCCGCCGTCGCCAACCCCGCCGGGATCACCAGCGCGGTCAGCACTTGCTCGAAATTCCAGCCCAGGCCGAGCAAGGTTGCGCCCATCCACGCCCCAAGAATCGCGCCAAAGCGGCCGATGCCGAGCATCCACGACACACCGGTCGCGCGGCCTTGAGTCGGGTAGAACCTCGCGGCCAATGACGGCATCGCCGATTGCGCGCCGTTGACGCACATGCCTGCCACCAGCACCAGCGTCGCCAGCAAGGTGATGTTGCCCAGGCTTTGCCCTACCGCGTAGGCAAACACCCCGGCCAGCAGGTAGAAAATGCCGATGACCTTGTGCGGATTGAAGCGGTCCATCGCCCAGCCCACCCCGACCGCGCTCAACACGCCGCCAAACTGGAACAACGCGCCGATGAACGCGGCCTGTTCCATGCTCGCACCGCTGTCGCGCATCAGCGTCGGCAGCCAACTGGTCAGCAGGTATACGATCACCAGGCCCATGAAATAGGTCAGCCACAACAGCAGCGTGCCGGTGCTGTAAGTGCCGGAGAAGATCACCGCGAAGACATTGCGCGCCTTGACGGTTTTCTGTTCCGGCACGCTGAAGCTCGCAGCCTGGGCAACGGTAACCGGATCTATCGGTGCCAGGGTCTTGCGTACTTTGTCGGTGCCACGGTTGCGTACGACCAGGTAGCGCGCCGACTCCGGCAGCCAGAACACCAATACCACCGCGAGGATCAGCGGCAGGATCCCGCCGATCATCAACAGCGCGTGCCAGCCGAACGCCGGGATCAGTTTTGCCGAGATGAAACCGCCGCCGGCCATGCCGAGGTTGAAGCCGCAGAACATGCTGGTCACCAGCAGCGACTTCTTGCGCTCGGGTGTGTATTCCGAAAGCAGCGTCGTCGCGTTGGGCATGCCCGCGCCGAGACCGAGGCCGGTGAGGAAGCGCAACACCAGCAGTTGCTCGACGTTGGTGCTGTAGGCCGAGGCCAGGCTGAAGCCGCCGAACAGAATCACCGCGCCGACGAGTACGACTTTGCGCCCGAAGCGGTCAGCCAGAGGGCCGGAGCCGAGTGCACCGAAGACCATGCCGATCAGCGCGGCACTCATCACCGGGCCGAGGCTGGCGCGGTCGATACCCCAGTCTTGCGACAGCGCCGGGGCGATGAAACCCATGGCGGCGGTGTCGAGGCCGTCGAGAAATACGATCAGGAAACACAGGATCACCACCCGCCACTGATAGCGCGAGATCGGTTGGGCGTTGATGAAGGTCTGCACATCGAGGCAGTTACCCACAGCGGACTGAGGCTGGTTCATTATTTTTATTCCACGCAAAAAACGCAGTCGAACGGCGGCCGGCCAAAGGAAGGCACGGTCACAAGAATAGAAGGTTGTTATCAGGCGTTGCGGTGAACCCGGCAACAACGGGTGGGATACGGACAGTCGGGGAGCGAGCGCATGGTGAGTTGCCTCTTGTCATTATTATGGGGTCGACAGTCCGGCGAGCTCATTCACTTCAGCGCCGGATGACGCTGCCGCGACATTAATGATCCGAGGGTTTTAGCGTCAATTCGATAAACGCAACACTGTGCGTTTATCGAACAGCTTCCTCAGGCGAACAACTGCGCACTGAGGTCGCGGCTGGCGCTGAGCAGGCCGGGCAAGAAGCGCTGCTCCAGCTCGGCGCGGCTGACTCGCCCGGCGTGGGTGCTGACATTCAGCGCGGCGACCACTTGCCCAGAGGCGTCGTACACCGGAACGGCGATCGAGCGCAGGCCCTGTTCCAGTTCCTGATCGACAATGCACCAGCCCTGCTGCCGCACCTGCTGCAAACATTCGAGCAAAGCGTCGGGGGTGTGGATGGTGCGGCTGGTCTTGGCCACCAGTTCGGCATGGTCGAGGTATTCGCCCAGTGAAGTGTCATCCAGTGCCGCTAGCAGAATCCGCCCCATCGACGTGCAGTACGCCGGCAAACGACCGCCCACCGACAGGTCCACCGAAATCAGCCGCTGCGTGGTTGCCGAGCGAGCGATATAGAGAATGTCATCGCCCTCCAGCGTCGCCATGTTGCAGGCTTCGTGCAGTTGCTCGCTCATACGGTCGAGATACGGCTGTGCGGAAACGGCCAGCGGGGTTGAGGACAGATAGGCGTGGCCGAGGGTCAGCACTTTCGGCAGCAGCGAATAGGTGCGCCCGTCGGTGGTGGCGTAGCCGAGTTTGATCAGCGTGTGCAGGCAACGGCGCACGGCGGCGCGGGGAATTTCCGTGCGATGACTGATCTGCGCGATGGTCAGGTGGCGTTTACGCTCCTGAAACGCCTGCACCACCGCCAGACCACGGGCCAGGGACGTCATGAAATCCGGATCACCGGTCAGCGCCTGAATGCGCTTGGCCGGCGAGGCGACGATGGGCGGCGCCACCGACGTGAAGGAGTTGCGCATTTGATCGTTCATTTCTTGTCCTTGTCCGGCACACATCGATGCCTAGTCAAACGGCTCGCCGCGCGATGCACAAGCATCGCGGCGCCAACATTGGGCGATTATCGAACCGCCGACCGATAATCGCAATCCAGTGCCCCGCCCTCCTCTTCATCCTCGAGGCAGCTTTAGCGATTCTGCTCGCAACTTAGTTGTTCCAGTTAATGGCGCCAAAAACAGAACGCCTGTTCTATAACGCGGTCTTTACACTTAACTAGCGGTAAAAGTTGCCGGTAACAAAACCCTCACACATTCAGAACCGTTTTTAACTTGGCAAAGATAGTCATTCCCGAATCGGCCGCTATAATGCACCCTAGTCGCGGCGCTTTAATCAAAAGCCCGCGACTTGCTGAAACGAGGTCCTTCGTCTCAGCTCCGGCCAGCGCCCGGCGCCCATCACACATGCAACGCCAGCGCTCGCTGAAACAGGAAACTGATGCTGCGTCAGTTTTTATCTGGTGCCGTAGCCGCCTGTAACACGGAAGTCTTGATCGCCTCTGCAATGTCTCCGCGCCTGATCGGGCTGTGGATGACTGGCGGGTTCGCTCAATTGACTCGTTGCAGTGTGTTTCACCGGATATTCAATTCAACTCATACAGGTAGCACCGTGACAAAAGACGAACTGCGCGCGGAACTAGAGCGCCAGGAACAACGTTACAAGGAAGTTTACGGCGGGGAAGTCACCACCTACGCCGCTCAGCCGGAACCGGAACGCAAGGCATGGCGCAAGCGCCCTACTGTTCAGGATCAGGTGTTCAAGCAGGAAATCGAAAAGATCGAAAAGGAACTCAAAGCCGAAGAGCCATGAGCCACGGCGGTTGAGCATTCGAAAGTCGGCGTCCGCCTGAGCCACAGCGCGGTGGAAGACGACACCTCGCGCGCCCGCTATCTGCGGGCAGCGGCTGCATCGCTGTTCTGGGGCTTATGAACGAGCGTCCCACAGGTTTCAGAGATATTTCAGACAAGCGTTTGAGCCTTTGCGATGTCTGAAAAAACGGCTCGAAAATATAGTTTATTCAATAAAATCAAGTAGTTGAAAAACCCTGCGTGCTGCTTGGTTTTCACGCCCTGCAACAAATTAAATCGAAGAAGGGTGTGACCAGTGAGCAGACGGGGCATCGATTTCCTGTCTTTTCTGGCATAATCGCGCCCCCTTACGACCGGGTCAGAAAACCTTCATGATCGATTTATTCAGCGGACTGGATGCTTGGGTGCTTGTGAGCCTCTTGCTCGCCCTGACGTTTGTCCTCGCCTTCGAGTTCATCAATGGATTTCATGACACCGCTAACGCGGTAGCCACTGTTATCTACACCAAAGCCATGCCGCCACACCTGGCGGTGTTCTTTTCCGGTGTGTTCAATTTCCTCGGCGTGCTGCTGGGCGGCGTTGGCGTGGCGTATGCCATCGTCCACCTGCTGCCGGTTGAGCTGCTGATCAATGTGAACACCGGCCATGGCCTGGCGATGGTGTTCTCGTTGCTCGCCGCGGCAATCGCCTGGAATTTGGGCACCTGGTACTTCGGTATCCCGGCTTCCAGCTCGCACACCTTGATCGGCTCGATCCTCGGCGTCGGCCTGGCCAACGCACTGATCAACGACATTCCGTTGAGAGATGGCGTGAACTGGCAGAAAGCGATCGACATCGGCGCCTCGCTGGTGTTCTCGCCGATGGCCGGCTTCCTCATCGCCGCGCTGGTGCTGATCGGCCTGAAATGGTGGCGCCCGCTGTCGAAGATGCACAAGACGCCGGAACAGCGCCGCAAGATCGACGACAAAAAGCACCCGCCGTTCTGGAATCGTCTGGTCCTGGTGATCTCGGCCATGGCCGTGAGCTTCGTGCACGGTTCCAACGACGGCCAGAAAGGCATCGGCCTGATCATGCTGGTGCTGATCGGTATTGTCCCGGCGCAGTTCGTACTCGATCTGAACAGCACCACCTACCAGATCGAACGCACCCGCGACGCGACCCTGCACCTGAGCCAGTTCTACCAGCGCAACGCCGATTCGCTGGGTGAATTCCTGGCCCTGGGCAAGAGCGTGGAAGGCGACCTGCCGGAGAAGTTCCGCTGCAACCCGCAGCAGACCGAACCGACCATCACCGCCCTGCTGCATACCCTCAAAGGTGTAGCGGACTACCATTCGCTGTCGTCGGACAGCCGCATCGAAGTGCGTCGCTACCTGCTCTGCCTGGACGACACGGCCAAGAAAGTCGGCAAGCTGCCAGGCCTGGAAGCCCGTGAAAAGGCTGACCTCGACAAGCTGCGCAAAGACCTGACCACCACCACTGAATACGCCCCGTTCTGGGTGATCCTGGCGGTCGCCCTGGCACTGGGCCTGGGCACCATGGTCGGCTGGAAGCGTGTGGTGCTGACCATTGGCGAGAAGATCGGCAAGCAGGGCATGACCTATTCCCAGGGCATGTCGGCGCAGATCACCACAGCCAGCCTGATCGGCATGGCCAACATTTTCAGCCTGCCGGTGTCGACCACTCATGTGTTGTCTTCGGGTGTGGCCGGGACCATGGTTGCCAATAAAAGCGGCCTGCAGGGTGGCACGGTCAAGACTATTCTGCTGGCCTGGGTGTTGACCTTGCCAGCGACCGTGGCGCTGTCGGCCGGGTTGTTCTGGTTGGCTTCGAAGGCTTTGGGTAGTTGATCGATTGTTGCTTGTGAAGGAGGCGCGATTCTTTGGAATCGCGCCTTTTTTGTTTTTTGGATTGGGGGCATATCCGTTGCTGCGGGTGCTGCCGCTGGCGGTTTCGCTCTTACAGCGAGTCACCTTTTCCAAACGCCGAAAAGGTAACCCAAAAGGCTTTGCCCCGGCGTACGGCCCGCTCGCTGGAGCTCGGGGTACCTTCGTTACGGGACCGATCCGGGCGCAGCGGCTCCGGTTGGCTTCGCTGCACCTACACTCGCTGTGTACGACTGCGTCGTACGGTCGCTACGCTCCCACCCCCGGATCGATCCCGTAACGAAGCCTGCCGAAGGGGCAAAAGATCAAAAGCAAAAGCCAAAGCCAGATCAAGAGCCCCTCACCCTAGCCCTCTCCCAGAGGGAGAGGGGACTGACCGAGGTGTTTGGGCGAAACACGCCGACTTGCGATACCGAGTCGAATGCAGGTTTTGAACACCGCAAAAATCGGCTCCCTCTCCCTCGGGAGAGGGCTGGGGTGAGGGGCGAATCCACCGAAAATCTCAAGCCATGCGACGCTTCTAACCACTCAACAATGAGCGCAAGCTCGAGTGCTTTTGATCTACGGGCGACGTCGGAAGGCTGAGTGGAGGGATTGATCCGGGCGTGGGAGCGCAGCGACCGTCTGGCGCAGCCAGACACAGCGGAAGGAGGTGCAGCGAAGCAAACCGGAGCCGCTGCGCCCGGATCAGTCCCGGAGCGAAGGGAGCCGAGCCTGCGAGGGCCGAACGCAGGAGCTAGCGTTTTTTGCTTACTTTTTTAGGCGCTTGTAAAAAAGTAAGTCGCCGTCAGGCGAAACCGCCAGCAGCCGCTACCGAAGCAACGGATATTCACCCAAACCCCCAACAGCCTGGTCGGCCCAAAGGCCGCCAAGGCCGCCAAGGCCGCCAAGGCACAAAAAAAAAGGGGCAACCGAAGTCGCCCCAAAATGCCTTGCGTGCCCATCAATCCAGAAGAACTCACTTGCGCCGCTTATGCGCATCCTTCCAGATAAAAAATCCAAACCCTGCAAAAAACAGCACCATGAGCCCCACCGTGAGAACCCCGGCAAACACCACGTTATCGAAAAACATGACTGACCTCCCGGCCCTGCTTTGCTTTGCTTTGCTGCGATGGACTCAAATTAACAAACACACAGGCGCACATATTGATCAGGATCAATATCCGCAACGAAGGGAAATAAAGGAGGGGAAATAACTGATCTGCATCAACCAATGCAGCGGGAGATCAACGCTTTTTCGGTTTGTTCTTCGACTTTTTCTTGGCTTTCCCAACGGCATCGCCTGCTCGAAAGCCTGGCGCACTTCGTTCAGGCGCTTTTCGTTGAGGTCATGCACTCGCTTGGCGCGTTCAGTGCTGAGGTCGATCAGTTTGTCGTCTTGGCTCATGGCGTCCGGCACATCGCAGAAGAGATCACAGCTGCCGTCACCGACAGGATTGCGCCAATCATGCCGCCTGGCGCAGGCGCTGACCAGTCACTGTTCAAATCTCGATATCGACCCACAAGCCCTGACGCGGCTGATCGTCTATCAGCGGCACCACCGGCACGGTGTTATCGGCATTGAGCTCAGTGCCCGGCACGGCCAGATGCTCTTCCGGATCCTCATCGGCCTCGCGACGTCGGCGGTCACGTTCCTGTTGGCGGCGCTGTTCTTCTCGCGCCAGCAGACGATCCTCTTCCGGATCACGCTTCTGCAGATCGATCGTGCTTTCGTTGGAGCTTTCCTGCACCGGCACCACCGGCGGGATGTCCGGCCGCTGTCGGATCGGATCCTGCTGGGAAGTGATCGGCACGGCGCTCAAGGGGAGCATCGGTGGCAACATATAAAGGTCTCCTGTCTGCAGGCTATCGGCTGGGGTGCAGGCGCCTTGAGCCGCCTGTCGTAATTGTGTGATGCACCTCGCACCCGAAGGAGCTGCCGCAGGCTGCGATCTTTCATGGGACAACGCAAAACCCAAGTGTTCCCACAGATCAAAAGATCGCAGCCTTCGGCAGCTCCTACGCCAGTAATCTTTGGCCCTGAAGCCCTCATTCCGTTAAGATAGCCCGCTTTTTCAAGGTGGGAGTCAGGCAGCATGGCGCAGCAGTATCAACCGGGGCAACGCTGGATCAGTGACAGCGAAGCAGAGCTTGGTTTAGGCACCGTTCTGGCACAGGACGGCCGCTTGCTGACCGTGCTTTACCCGGCCACTGGCGAAACCCGCCAGTACGCGCTACGGAATGCGCCCCTGACCCGCGTGCGGTTCTCGCCGGGCGACTCCATCACCCATTTCGAAGGCTGGAAGATGACCGTGCAGCAGGTCGACGACGTCGACGGGCTGATGGTCTATCACGGCCTCAACGGGCAGAACGAAGTCGTCACCCTGCCGGAAACCCAGCTGTCGAACTTCATTCAGTTCCGTCTGGCCAGCGACCGCCTGTTCGCCGGACAGATCGACCCGCTGCCGTGGTTCTCCCTGCGCTACAACACCCTTGAACACACCAGCCGCCAGTTGCAGTCCTCGCTGTGGGGCCTGGGTGGCGTGCGTGCGCAACCGATCGCGCACCAGCTGCACATCGCCCGCGAAGTCGCCGACCGTATCGCCCCGCGCGTATTGCTGGCGGACGAAGTAGGTCTGGGTAAAACCATCGAGGCCGGTCTGGTGATCCATCGCCAACTGCTCTCGGGCCGCGCCAATCGCGTGCTGATTCTGGTCCCGGAAAACCTCCAGCATCAGTGGCTGGTGGAGATGCGCCGCCGTTTCAATCTGCAGGTCGCGCTGTTCGACGAAGAACGCTTTATCGAAAGCGATGCCACCAACCCGTTCGAAGACACGCAACTGGCGCTGGTCGCGCTGGAGTGGCTGGTCGACGACGAGAAGGCGCAGGACGCCTTGTTCGCTGCCGGTTGGGACCTGATGGTGGTGGACGAAGCGCATCACCTGGTCTGGCATGAAGACAAGGCCAGCGCGGAATATTCGCTGGTCGAGCAACTGGCCGAAGTGATTCCCGGCGTGCTGCTGCTCACCGCCACCCCGGAACAACTCGGTCAGGACAGCCACTTCGCCCGTCTGCGCCTGCTCGACCCGAATCGTTTCCACGACCTGGCCGCGTTCCGCGCCGAGAGCGACAACTATCGCCCGGTCGCCGAAGCCGTGCAGGAACTGCTCGACAAGGGCCGTCTCTCGGCCGAAGCGCACAAGACCATTCACGGTTTCCTCGGCAACGAAGGTGAAGCCCTGCTCACCGCCGTCAACGATGGCGACACTGAAGCCAGCGCCCGCCTCGTCCGTGAGCTGCTCGATCGCCACGGCACCGGTCGCGTGCTGTTCCGTAATACCCGCGCGGCCGTGCAGGGTTTCCCGGAGCGCAAACTGCATCCGTACCCGTTGCCGTGCCCGGACGAATACCTCGAACTGCCGCTGGGCGAACATGCCGAGCTGTACCCGGAAGTCAGCTTCCAGGCCCAGCCGGAAGCCAGTGAAGAAGAGCGCTGGTGGAAATTCGATCCGCGCGTCGAGTGGCTGATCGATCAGCTGAAAATGCTCAAGCGCACCAAGGTGCTGGTGATCTGCGCCCACGCCGAAACCGCGATGGACCTGGAAGACGCGTTGCGCGTGCGTTCCGGCATCCCGGCCACGGTGTTCCACGAAGGCATGAACATCCTTGAGCGTGACCGCGCCGCCGCCTACTTCGCTGATGAAGAGTTCGGCGCGCAAGTGCTGATCTGCTCGGAAATCGGCAGTGAAGGTCGCAACTTCCAGTTCGCTCACCATCTGGTGCTGTTCGATCTGCCGTCGCACCCGGACCTGCTCGAGCAGCGCATCGGCCGTCTCGACCGGATCGGCCAGAAGCACATCATCGAACTGCACGTGCCGTACCTGGAAACCAGCCCGCAAGAGCGCCTGTTCCAGTGGTACCACGAAGCGCTCAACGCCTTCCTCAACACCTGCCCGACCGGCAACGCCTTGCAGCATCAGTTCGGCCCACGCCTGCTGCCGCTGCTCGAAGAAGCCGATGACGGCGAGTGGCAAGCGCTGATCGACGAAGCACGCGCCGAGCGTGAGCGTCTCGAAGCCGAGCTGCACACCGGCCGCGACCGTCTGCTGGAACTGAACTCCGGCGGCGCTGGCGAAGGTGAAGCGCTGGTCGAGGCGATTCTCGAGCAGGACGATCAGTTCGCCCTGCCGATCTACATGGAAACCCTGTTCGACGCGTTCGGCATCGACAGCGAAGACCATTCGGAAAACGCCCTGATCCTCAAGCCGAGCGAGAAGATGCTCGACGCCAGTTTCCCGCTGGGCGACGACGAAGGCGTGACCATCACTTACGACCGCAACCAGGCGCTGTCGCGCGAAGACATGCAGTTCATCACCTGGGAACACCCGATGGTGCAGGGCGGCATGGATCTGGTGCTGTCCGGTTCGATGGGCAACACCGCCGTCGCGCTGATCAAGAACAAGGCGCTGAAACCAGGCACCGTGTTGCTGGAATTGCTCTACGTCAGCGAAGTGGTCGCACCGCGCTCGCTGCAACTGGGTCGCTACCTGCCACCGGCGGCGCTGCGTTGCCTGCTCGATGCCAATGGCAACGACTTGTCGCCCCGGGTGTCGTTCGAAACCCTCAACGATCAGCTGGAAAGCGTGCCCCGCGCCAGCGCCAACAAATTCATCCAGGCTCAACGCGATCAGTTGACGCCACGGATCAATGCCGGCGAAGAAAAGATCGCCCCGCGTCACGCCGAACGTGTGGCCGAAGCGCGCCGCCGTCTGGCCGCCGACACCGACGAAGAACTGGCGCGCCTGACCGCGTTGCAGGCGGTCAATCCGACCGTGCGCGACAGCGAACTGGAGGCGTTGCGCACTCAGCGTGAGCAAGGTCTGGCGATGCTCGACAAAGCGGCGCTGCGCCTGGAAGCGATTCGGGTGTTGGTGGCGGGTTAACCGCCCCGCTTCACCGCTGAAAACCAAGAGGCCCGCAGTGATGCGGGCCGATCATTCCCACGCTCTGCGTGGGAACGATCATGTGGGAGCGAGCCTGCTCGCGAAAACGGTCAGGCAGTCGCCGCAGAAATTTCAGGCTCAACCACAGCCACCAACCCCTCCTTCATCCGCTGTGCATCGCGAACAAAACACCGCGATGCCAGAAACAGAAAGACCATGGTCAGGAACAGCGCTACCGGGATCAGGTACATCGCGTCGTGCAGGCCGACAGCCTTGAACGCTTCGGTCATCTGCTCAGCCCCTGCCGCCAGCATCGCCGTGTGCGCGAAGTGATCCGACAGACCACCCACGACCACCGGCCCCAACCCGCCGCCGAGCAGATACAGACCGGCGAAGAACAACGCCATCGCCGTGGCCCGCAGGCGCGGTTCGACGACGTCCTGAATCGCCGTGTACACGCAGGTATAGAAGTTGTAAGCGAACAGCCAGCCAACGCTGAACACCGCGACGAACACGCCGATCTCAATGCGCCCAGCATGCAGCGCCCAGGCTGTGCACAACGTCGAAATGATCAGACTGAACGCGGCGAACAACAGCCGCCCACTGGCGAAACGCTGATGGATCTTGTCGGCGATCCAGCCGCCAAGGGTCAGCCCGACCAATCCCGTCACGCCAACGATGAGACCAGTTGCCACCGCCGCCTCCTGCAACGGCATGAGGAAATAGCGTTGCAGCATCGGCACCAGAAACGAGTTGCAGGCATAGGTCGCGAAGTTGAAGCACAGCCCGGCCATCACCAGCCACAGGAAGGTCGGCACAGCGAGAACGCGGCGGATAGGCCTGTCGACTTTCTCTTGCGAGACCTGCACGGTTTCAGCCGCGCCGCGTTTCGGCTCTTTGATGAAGAACATGAACACCGCGAGGATCAGCCCCGGCACGGCGGCGATGAAGAACGGCGCGCGCCAGCTGTCGAAGGCCTTGACCATCGCGCCGATGGTGAAGAACGCCAGCAGCAGCCCCAGCGGCAGGCCCAGCATGAAAATACCCATCGCCCGCGCCCGACGGTGCGCCGGAAACAGATCGCCGATCAGCGAGTTGGCCGCTGGTGCGTAACTGGCTTCGCCGATGCCGATGCCCATGCGCACGATCAAAAAGCTCCAGAAACTGCCGACCATACCGTTGACCGCAGTCAGCGCACTCCAGGTGGCCAGGCCCCAGCCCATCAGTTTGCTGCGTGAACCGGTGTCGGCCATGCGCCCGAGTGGCAGGCCGGCAATCGCGTAAACGATGGTGAACGCAGTGCCGATGATGCCCAGCTGAAAGTCGCTGAGGTGCCATTCCATGCGGATCGGTTCGATGATGATCGCCGGGATGGTGCGATCGAAGAAATTGAACAGGTTGGCGAGGAACAGCAGGAACAGAATGCGCCAGGCATTCGCCGCTTGGGTCGAGTTCTGCATGGGTCCGTCTCTTTATTGTTATGAGGGCTTCACTGCCAGCGCGTCGAGCCCGGAACCTGCAATCTAGTCAGCCGCGCGGGGGCTGTCTGTCATCATTCGTCAGCCTGATATCGACCCATCGCACTGTAACGAAACGTAAGCCCTTGATAACTCTGGAATCCCCCGCCATACGGGGCTTTCGCGGCAAAATCCGGCGACAAAAAAATAGTTTCGCGCCCCCCTTCCCAACGCCATGGCAAAGTCTAGAATGGCCGCCGGATCCGTCCGGATCTTCCGATCAATCCCTTTGATACCCCCGCTCATGTCCGAAGCCAGTCCGTGTCTGAATTGCGGTGCCTGCTGTTCCCATTTTCGCGTGTCTTTTTTCTGGGGTGAGTGCTCATCCTCTGGCGGGACGGTGCCCGATGAACTGGTCGCGCAGATCACCCCGAGCCGGGTGGCAATGATCGGCACCGATCGCAAACCGGCGCGTTGCATGTCCCTGGCGGGTGAGGTCGGCAGTGCCGTGGCCTGCACGATCTATGACAAGCGCTCGAGTACGTGTCGTGAGTTCGAGGCGTCGTGGGAGAACGGCGAGCACAACCCGGACTGCGACAAGGCCCGCGCCGCCCACGGCCTGCCGCCCTTGCCGCCACACTGGAATGATCTGCCGCTGGAGCGCATTGCCTGAGCCTTAGCGCAAATCGCTATGAGGCTAATGGCAAAATCATTACCACCAATGTGCCACTACGCCTTGCAGCGTGAAAACCGCCTCTATACTCCGTCCATTCGCCTGCGTTGATTGACGCACGGGCCAGATGAATCCGAGACGGGGCATGCTATGGAGTGGCTTGGTTTGCAGTTTGTTGCCGAGCTGCCGGCGAGCGGGCAGATTCTCCTCGATTGCAGCCACAACCCTTTGTTGGTGATGGTGGCCTACCTGGTCGCCTGCGCGGCGAGTTTCGCCACCCTGGACATGGCAGAGCGCCTGGTGCATGCCGAAGATCCGGGCTCGCGGCGCATCTGGCGCTGGATTGGCGCGACCTGCCTGGCCGGCGGCATCTGGGCCATGCACTTCATCGGCATGCTGGCCTTCCAGACCCCCATCGATATTCAGTACGACCTCGGCATCACCCTCTTGTCGTTACTGATCGCCCTGCTCGCCTCGTGGCTGGCGATGCACACCCTCAGTGAGGTGCAGCCGAGCGCGCTGCATTGCCTGAAGACGCGTGTGTCATCGGCTTGGGCATCGCTGGCATGCATTACGTCGGCATGGCCGCGATGAAGTCGAGCGCCACCGCCTACTATCAGCCAGGGCTGTTCGCGCTGTCGGTGCTGATTGCCATCGGCGCCAGCTTCACCGCGCTGTGGGTGGCGCGCTATCTCAGCGAAGGCAGCGGCGTCGCGCATCAATTGCTCAAGTACAGCGCGGCGCTGATTCTCGGCGCCGGCATCATCAGCATGCACTTCACCGGCATGGCTGCGCTGGATCTGGTGCTTCCCGAAGGTGCCCTGGCAGCGAGCGGCAGTGAAACCGGGCATTTGCAACTTGGCCTGACCGTGGCGCTGATCATCCTGTTGATCCTCGGCAGTGCGATCAGCGCCGCCCTCGCCGACAAGAAGCTGCAGAACAAGGAAAACGACCTGCGCCGGGTCAACGCCTTGCTCAGCCAACTCGATCAGGCGCGCATGTCCCTGCAGCAAGCGGCCAATTACGACGCACTGACCAATCTGATCAACCGCCGTGGTTTCAACCAGATGTTCGCCGAAAAACTCAGCCAGAAAACCAGCGAGGGCGGCATGCTCGCGGTGATGTTTCTCGACATCGACCACTTCAAGCGCATCAACGACAGCCTCGGCCATGATGCCGGTGACGCGCTGCTCAAAGTCATCGCCCAACACATCAAGAGCTCAGTGCGCAGCCATGAAGACGTGGTCGCGCGTTTTGGCGGCGACGAGTTCTGCATCCTCATCAGCCTGCGTGACCGCGAAGAGGCGCGCGGTATGGCGCAGCGCATCATGCACAAGATGAAAGAGCCGATCGAACTGGCCGGCCGGCGCATGGTGATGACCACCAGCATCGGCATCAGCCTGTTTCCCGAAGACGGCACTACCTGCGAAGAGCTGCTCAAACACGCCGACCTGGCCTTGTACCAATCCAAAGGCGCCGGGCGCAACGGTCTGCACTTCTTCAATTCCAGCCTGAAGACCCGCGCCAGTTTCGAGCTGCAACTGGAAGAAGAACTGCGCAGTGCGCTACGGCAAGACAACGCGCTGATGCTCTACTACCAGCCGATCTTCGAAGTGAAAACCGGACGCGTGACCAAGCTCGAGGCGCTGATTCGCTGGCAGCATCCGGTTCACGGTTTGCTCACACCGGATCGCTTCATAGGTATCGCCGAGAACAACGGTTTGATCGCCGAACTGGACAATTGGGTGCTGCGCCGCGCCTGCAAGGATCTTGGCGAGCTGTCGCGGCATGGTTGTGCCGAATTGAAAATCGCCTGGAACTGCTCGCCGCTGAATCTGGCGCGCGAAGAGCTGGCCGAGGAGATCGAGCACGCCTTGCACACAGCAGGCGTTGCTCCGGAACGCCTGGAACTGGAGGTCACCGAAAACGCGTTGATGGGCAATATCGCCGACACTCTGGTGCTGCTGCGGCAGATCCGCGCCCTCGGTGTATCGCTGTCGATCGATGATTTCGGCACCGGCTATTCGTCGCTGGCCTACCTCAAGCGCCTGCCGCTGAACACCCTGAAGATCGACCGCTCGTTCATCCTCGACATCCCCACCGCCACGGCGGACATGGAGATCGTCCAGGCGATCATCGTCATGGCCCACACCCTGCATCTGCAGGTGGTTACCGAGGGCGTCGAGAGCCTGGAGCAATATGAGTTTCTCGAGCGTTCGGGCTGCGACTTCATTCAGGGTTATCTGCTCAGCCGCCCGGTGCCGCTGGACGAATTGCGCGCGGTGCTCGATGAAATCAACCAGCGCAAACCCGTCCTGGGGGTCAATCCGTTGAGTCTGGCGCGCGATACATTTGCACCAGCGTCGCTGGATCCTTCGCTAAAAAGCCTTGCGCCCCATGCAGGCGCATCAATTGTGCGGCCAATCCGCTGATTGGCGTAGCCGAGCCCTGCTCACGGGAAAATTTCACTGCTGTGTCGAGATCCTTGAGCAGCGTGCGCACGTGCCACTTGACCGGTTCGAAACGGCTTTCGGCCATTTGCGGGGCAAGGATCTGCAACGGCTTCGAATCAGCAAAGCCACCGGCCAGCGCCTCGGCGATCAGACTGGCATCGACCCCCGCCTGCTCGGCCAACGCCACCACTTCGGCAATCACCAGCGCATTGCACGCGACGATCATCTGGTTGCAGGCCTTGGTCACCTGGCCGGCGCCAACGCCGCCCATGTGCGTGACGCGCTGACCGAGGCTGAGCAGCACCGGGCGTACGCGCTCAAGATCTGCCGCTGCACCACCGACCATGATTGCCAGACTGCCGGCCTCGGCGCCGACCACGCCGCCGGACACTGGTGAATCGAGCCAGCCCATGGCGGTTTTCTCGGCCAGCGCTGCGGCCATCTCGCGAGTCGCGGTCGGTTCAAGACTGGAGAAATCCACCAATAGCTGGCCGTTTTTTGCCCCTTCGGCGATACCGCCAGTGCCAAACACCACTTCACGCACCACGGCGGTATCGGCCAGACACAGCATGACGATGTCGGCGTGCGCGCACAGTTCGGCGGGGCTCGATACCTGGCGGGCGCCGGCCGCAACCAGCGGTGCGCACTTGTCCGGGTTGCGGTTCCACACCGTCAACGGGTAACCCGCCGCCAGCAGACGCCGGCACATGGGCAGGCCCATCAGGCCGATTCCGGCAAACCCCAACGAAGGTAGCGTTGACATCATTTCGCCTCTTTTCGATTAAAGATCACCGAATCATGGCCGATTCATCAACGATCAGGAAAGGATTCCGCCCGGCGATCAGACCAGCCAGCACTACGACGCCCGGGCCGTATTCGCGCACACAAGACGCGAGATCTTATTCCGTGAGGTTCGCCGGCACTGTTCGGCGGGCCAACCCAGTCCAGGTAAATGGCGCACCATGACCTCTAAAAACAACCCCGCCAGTGCAACAGCCGATCTGACCCTGAGCCCCGCCGCGAACAGCGCGTCATCATCCAGGCCGACGCCGCCTTCGCGTCCGCTGTCGACCCAGCAATACCTGTACTTCACCGAAACCAACACTGACCGCATCCTCGATAACCTCGACGGCCTGCGCGATTCGGTATTCCCGCGCCCGGCGCATCAGGAAGGCGACAACGAGCAGCACAACGACCAGGAATTTCCCTCGGTGTGCCTGATCGGCCTCGGTCGCTGCGGCTCCAACATCGCCCTCGACGTGGCGGAGCTGGTGTACAACGCGCGCAAGTTCTACCTCAACGAATTCAACAACGAAGACCGCCCGAGCGACCGACGCCTGGCCGACAAGGGCTACAGCCCAGCGCAGTGGATCAAGAACAACCTGCGCATCGGCACCAGCAAATCGACCAAACCGGTGTTTCTGGTCGAACCGCTGGTGATGCTTGGCGACCTCGACAAGGACATCGCCGGGCGCATCCGTTTCTCGCGCAAGGGCGAGAAAAGCGGCTTTCTGCGCGACTACAGCAAAATGAAGATCATGGACTTGTCCGAAGTCCACGCCGGTGGCGCCGGTAACGCGCCGATCCTCGGCCAGTACCTGGCGAAGATCATCCTCAACAAGGACACTCAGCGCTTCTCCAGCCCTGACTGGAAAATGATCCACTCGTACCTGATCGACAGCTGCGGGATCAAGGCCAACCAGTCGCGACTGTATTTCTCGATCTTCAGTGCCGGCGGCGGTACCGGTTCGGGCATGGCCTCGGAGTTCGGTCTGGCGCAGCAGCACTCGTACATGAACAAGACCTTCGACACCAAGCCGATGGACGAGCATGACGGCAAGAGCGGCCATTCGTTTGTCTTTGAGCCGATCTTCACCAGCGGCATCTGCGTGCTGCCGAACATTTCCGACCACCGCAGCGAAATGTCCGAAGCGCTGCACATCAACGCCGGGCGCCTGCTGTGCAAATACCTGTCGGAGGAATGGGATTTCTCCTACAACTTCGCCAACGAAGACAGCAGCGAAGCCAGCGTGATGGGGCGTATCCGCCCGTGGAACGCGATGATGCTGATCTCCAACGACATCATGCGTTACGCCGAAGAAAGCGATGACGGCAATATCCAGAACATTGATGTCAATGCCATGGAGAAGCATGCCAACCAGTACATCTCGCAGCAGATCTTCAATATTCTGACGGCGCAGGCAGTCACCACCGACTACGACCAGAACTACTTCCGCCGCGCCGGCATCGACATCGGCGAAACCATCCGCCTGGATGCCAACGACCTGTTCATGAGTCTGGCCGGCCCTGTGGCGATTGCCTACGCCGAATCGGTAGTCCCGGAAACTCCGCCGCCGAGCAGCGACAAGTTCAAGGTCTTCGATAAAGAGCCGCAGCGCCTGAACATCGACGACCTGTTCTTCCGTTCGATCGACCTGCCGCACTTCAACAAGGTCACTCAGGCCATCGAAGGCATCAGCCTGCTGCCGATCGAATCCAAGCGTTATCGCGCTTCGCTTGAGCAGTACAAGAATTCCGGCTACGACGCCGCCGCGCTGCACGATTTGCACTTCTTCAAGAATTGCTCGTCGGTGGTCTCGATCGTCTCGCTGCCGAAAGACTACAAACTGTCGTACATGGATCTGAACCGGTTGAAGACCCACCTCAACAGCCTGTTCCCCAACACCACGCTCAAGCGCTATGCGCTGGTGATCGGCGCTTCGGCCAACCTGTCGCTGACCACCCTGATCGCCAAGAGCCCGTGCCTGTCGGACGACTTCCTCACACTGATCGTGGCATTCATCAAGCGCTGCTTTGCGAAGAATCCGTACCGTTTCGACGAGACGCTGGATAACTCGATTCTCGACTTCATCATTCAGGAAGACTTCGACGAGGAGCGGATCGACGACCTGCTCAACGAATTCGAGAACCCGGCGAAGATCCTCGATACCAACTGGTACGCGATCATACCGATGTACGAGAAGAAATACCGTGAGTTGATCAACGACAAGGACAAGTTCGTCTCGATCAATGACATTCGCCTGTCACGCGATTGCGTGAAGAAGTCGATCAAGTACCTGCGCGAGATCTACCGCCACCGGATTGGCAAGACCAAGGTCATTTCGCTGAATAACCATACCGGCAAGACTTACTCGGTCTGATCCAGCACCGAGTCGCCCTATTCGCGAGCAGGCTCGCTCCCACAGGAAAGTGCATTCCAGTATGGGAGCGAGCCTGCTCGCGAAGGCGCCCTCGACTTCACCGACAAACTCCAACGCTGCGAACATTCAGAAACAATTAAGCGACCCTCAGGCCGCTCCATGAACTGTTCCCGTTACGTTTACGTCACCGTGAGGCGTGGCATTTCTCCACGGCAAGGTGCTATCACGCTACTCCGCTACACACTTGCGGTGCGGCAATCGAGGCACCAAAAGGGTGCAGGCAATTAAACGGCCGCCCTTTCCTGGATCAGAATCCACGGCGAAACCACCACGGCCCACAGCTGCGGATCACGTTCGAAAATATCCAGCGCCCGCGTTTCAGACAGCTTGGCGACCTTGTCGTCGGCCAGCCAGGCCGCGACTTTCTCGCCTTCATCCGAGGCCACGGCCTCGGCGGCGGCGATCAAATCGAGGTCAGGGTCGACCCACAATAGGGCACCCTTGGCGAAGAACGGCTCCAGCTCTTTCCAGGTAATAGATGCCGTTTCACCAAGCAGCTTGGCATAGAGGGTGCTAGGTTCTTGATTCATGGGAGCTGTCCGGAAAAGAAATCGACGCGAATGATAACGTCGGTGGTCCGTCAGAAAAACCCGGTTGCAAATCGCTGCACCGAACGAAAAGAGCAGGAACGCCAGGGAATGCTGCCTTTTGGGATATATGCCCCCGATTGCCCCGCCGCAATTCTGTCTCTTTCATTCAAAAATGCGACACCCCCAAGTTTTGCCCCGTGGCGCCCGCTTCCCAGTTGATCAAGCGGCGCTCTACACTGTACCGGTACAGTTGCCGGGGCATTTTCCGGAGGGTATCGCAAAGATATCTGACCCGGTTCTGCTGCTACGGCGCCAGAACTCTAAAAAATACAACAGTAAGAGTGGAGCACTATGACTAAGGCTACTAAGCAGATTTCCAAACTGTTTGCCGCTATGGTTCTGGCCGGGGTTGCCAGCCATTCGTTCGCAGCTGACACCATCAAAATCGGTATCGCCGGTCCTAAAACCGGTCCAGTAGCCCAGTACGGCGACATGCAGTTCAGTGGCGCGAAGATGGCCATCGAGCAGATCAACGCCAAGGGCGGCGTCGACGGCAAGAAACTCGAAGCCGTTGAATACGACGATGCCTGCGATCCGAAACAAGCGGTAGCGGTAGCGAACAAGGTCGTCAACGACGGCGTCAAGTTCGTGGTCGGTCACCTGTGCTCCAGCTCCACTCAGCCCGCTTCGGACATCTACGAAGACGAAGGCGTGATCATGATCACCCCGGCTGCCACCAGCCCGGACATCACCGCCCGTGGCTACAAAATGATCTTCCGCACCATCGGTCTCGACAGCGCCCAAGGCCCTGCCGCCGGCAACTACATCGCCGATCACGTGAAACCGAAAGTGGTTGGCGTGCTGCACGACAAACAGCAGTACGGTGAAGGCATTGCCACCGCGGTGAAATCGACCCTCGAGAAGAAAGGCACCAAGGTTGCCGTCTTCGAAGGCGTCAACGCCGGCGACAAAGACTTCTCCGCCATCATCGCCAAGCTCAAGCAAGCCGGCGTCGACTTCGTCTACTACGGCGGCTACCACCCGGAGCTGGGTCTGATCCTGCGTCAGGCTCAGGAAAAAGGCCTGAAAGCCCGCTTCATGGGTCCGGAAGGCGTGGGTAACGACTCGATCACCCAGATCGCCAAGGACGCGTCCGAAGGCCTGCTGGTGACCCTGCCGAAATCCTTCGACCAGGATCCGGCCAACGTTGCCCTCGCTGACGCGTTCAAGGCCAAGAAGGAAGATCCGAGCGGTCCGTTCGTGTTCCCGTCCTACTCGGCAGTGACCGTGATTGCCGAAGGCATCAAGGCGGCCAAGTCCGAAGACGCTACCAAAGTGGCTGAAGCCATCCACGCCGGTTCGTTCAAGACCCCGACCGGCGACCTGAGCTTCGACGACAAGGGCGACCTGAAGGACTTCAAATTTGTCGTGTACGAGTGGCACAACGGCAAACCTAAAACCGAAGTTTCGCCTCAGTAAGGCCTTGCCCGACTGACTGCCAATAAAGCCCACGGCGTGCCGTGGGCTTTGTTTTGCGAATGTATGGGCCGCGCTGGCGTGATCCGCCAGTCGACCCACCTGAAAATCTCAAAACCGTCATCAGCGGTTCGCTGGCAAAACCCGGATTCGAAGTGGATAGAGATCCACGGGGCCGGGCGGGAAAATGACTCCACCAGTGAAATGCGTACAGGTTTTTAGGAGCGCTGTAATGCCTGACCTCTATCACTTCTTCCAACAGCTGGTTAACGGCCTCAACGTTGGCAGCATGTATGCCCTGATCGCCATCGGCTACACGATGGTCTACGGCATCATTGGAATGATCAACTTCGCCCACGGCGAGGTGTACATGATCGGTTCCTACGTGGCCTTCATCGCCATCGCCGGGCTGACCATGATGGGACTCGACAGTGTCCCGCTGTTGATGACCGCGGCGTTCATCGCCAGCATCGTCGTGACCAGTTCCTACGGTTACAGCATCGAACGGATCGCCTACCGCCCCCTGCGCGGCAGTAACCGTCTGATCCCGCTGATTTCTGCCATCGGTATGTCGATCTTCCTGCAGAACACTGTTCTGCTGGCGCAAGACTCCAAGGACAAAGCTATCCCCAACCTGATCCCGGGCAACTTCGCCTTCGGTCCGGGTGGCGCACAAGAAGTGCTGATTTCCTACATGCAGATCGTGGTGTTCGTGGTGACCCTGATCGCCATGCTCGGCCTGACCCTGTTCATCTCCCGTTCCCGTCTGGGCCGCGCCTGCCGCGCCTGTGCCGAGGACATCAAGATGGCCAACCTGCTCGGCATCAACACCAACAACATCATCGCCCTGACCTTCGTCATCGGTGCTGCGCTGGCGGCGGTCGCTGCCGTGCTGTTGAGCATGCAATACGGCGTGATCAACCCTAACGCCGGTTTCCTCGTCGGCCTCAAGGCCTTCACCGCTGCGGTACTGGGCGGCATCGGCAGCATCCCCGGGGCAATGCTCGGCGGCCTGGTGCTCGGTGTAGCGGAAGCGTTCGGTGCCGATATCTTCGGCGACCAGTACAAGGACGTCGTTGCGTTCGGCCTGCTGGTTCTGGTGCTGTTGTTCCGTCCGACCGGCATTCTGGGCCGTCCGGAGGTTGAGAAAGTATGACTAGGAATCTTAAACAGGCACTGTTCAGTGCCTTGCTGGTGTGGGCGGTGGCCTACCCGGTACTGGGTCTGAAACTGACCATCGTCGGCATCAATCTGGAAGTGCACAACACCAGCCCTGCGGTACTTGCGACCATCGCGATCTGCTCGGTGCTGATGTTCTTGCGCGTGCTGTTCAACCAGCAGATCAGCAAGGCCTGGCGCTCCTCGCCGGGCATGCCGCTGATCCCGGCCAAGGCCAGCAACTTCCTGACCCTGCCAACCACCCAGCGCTATTTCATCATTGCGCTGATTCTGATCGCCCTGGTCTGGCCGTTCTTCGGCTCCCGTGGCGCGGTGGATATCGCAACGCTGATCCTGATCTACGTGATGCTCGGCCTGGGCCTGAACATCGTCGTCGGTCTGGCCGGTCTGCTTGACCTGGGCTACGTCGGTTTCTACGCCGTCGGCGCCTACAGCTACGCGCTGCTGTCGCATTACTACGGCTTGAGCTTCTGGATCTGCCTGCCGATTGCCGGCCTGATGGCGGCGACGTTCGGCTTCCTGCTGGGCTTCCCGGTGTTGCGTCTGCGCGGCGACTATCTGGCGATCGTGACCTTGGGTTTCGGCGAGATCATCCGTCTGTTCCTGCGTAACCTGACCGACATCACCGGTGGCCCGAACGGCATCAGCAACATCGAAAAACCGACGTTCTTCGGCCTGACCTTCGAGCGCAAAGCCGCCGAAGGCCTGCAGACGTTCCACGAGTATTTCGGCCTGCAATACAACTCGATCAACAAGGTGATCTTCCTTTACCTGGTTGCGCTGTTGCTCGCACTGGCCGCGCTGTTCGTGATCAACCGTCTGCTGCGCATGCCGATCGGCCGTGCGTGGGAAGCACTGCGTGAAGACGAAATCGCCTGCCGCGCGTTGGGCCTGAACCCGACCGTGATCAAGCTCTCCGCGTTCACCCTGGGTGCTGCGTTCGCCGGTTTCGCCGGCAGCTTCTTTGCTGCACGTCAGGGGCTGGTAACGCCGGAGTCGTTCACCTTCATCGAGTCGGCGATCATCCTCGCCATCGTCGTATTGGGTGGCATGGGCTCGCAATTGGGTGTGATTCTGGCGGCGATCGTGATGATCCTGTTGCCGGAAATGATGCGTGAGTTCAGCGAGTACCGCATGTTGATGTTCGGTGCGCTGATGGTGCTGATGATGATCTGGCGTCCACAAGGTCTGCTGCCGATGCAACGCCCACACATGGAGTTGCGCAAATGAGCCGCGAGATCCTTAAAGTCGAAAATCTGAGCATGCGCTTCGGCGGCTTGCTCGCGGTCAACGGCGTGGCGCTGACCGTCAAGGAAAAGCAGGTGGTTGCCTTGATCGGCCCGAACGGCGCCGGCAAGACCACCGTGTTCAACTGCCTGACCGGCTTCTATCAGCCTACCGGCGGCAGCATCCTGCTCGACGGCGAGCCGATCCAGGGCCTGTCGGGCCACAAGATCGCCCTCAAAGGCGTGGTGCGGACCTTCCAGAACGTGCGCTTGTTCAAGGACATGACTGCGGTCGAGAACCTGTTGATCGCCCAGCACCGTCACTTGAACACCAACTTCCTGTCCGGCCTGTTCAAAACCCCGGCGTTCCGCAAAAGCGAGCGCGAGGCCATGGAATTTGCCGAGTACTGGCTGGAAAAGGTCAACCTCAAAGAGTTCGCCAACCGCACCGCCGGCACCCTCGCCTACGGCCAGCAACGGCGTCTGGAAATCGCTCGCTGCATGATGACCCGCCCGCGGATTCTCATGCTCGACGAACCGGCCGCCGGCCTGAACCCGAAGGAAACCGAAGACCTCAAGGCGCTGATCGGTGTGTTGCGCGAAGAGCACAACGTCACCGTGCTGCTGATCGAACACGACATGAAACTGGTCATGAGCATTTCCGACCACATCGTCGTGATCAACCAGGGCACGCCGCTGGCCGACGGCACGCCGGAACAGATCCGCGACAATCCTGAAGTGATCAAAGCCTACCTGGGGGAAGCGTAAATGCTGCAGTTCGAAAACGTTTCCACCTTCTACGGCAAGATCCAGGCCCTGCACAGCGTCAACGTCGAAGTCCGTCAGGGCGAGATCGTGACGCTGATCGGCGCCAACGGTGCCGGCAAATCCACGCTGCTCATGACGCTGTGCGGTTCGCCGCAGGCGCACAGCGGCAGCATCCGCTACATGGGTGAGGAACTGGTCGGCCAGGACTCGTCGCAGATCATGCGCAAGAGCATCGCCGTGGTCCCGGAAGGTCGTCGAGTGTTTGCCCGTCTGACCGTGGAAGAAAACCTGTCGATGGGCGGATTTTTCACCGACAAGGGCGACTATCAGGAACAGATGGACAAGGTCCTCGGACTTTTCCCACGCCTGAAAGAGCGTTTCAACCAGCGCGGCGGCACCATGTCCGGCGGCGAACAGCAGATGCTCGCCATCGGCCGTGCACTGATGAGCAAGCCCAAGCTGCTGCTGCTCGACGAGCCATCGCTGGGTCTGGCGCCGATCATCATCCAGCAGATCTTCGACATCATCGAACAGCTGCGCAAGGACGGTGTGACGGTGTTCCTGGTCGAGCAGAACGCCAACCAGGCGCTGAAAATCGCCGACCGCGCCTACGTTCTGGAGAACGGCCGCGTGGTCATGCAAGGCACCGGTGAAGCGCTGCTGACCGACCCGAAAGTGCGCGAGGCGTACCTCGGCGGTTGAGTGTTATCGCTGCACAGAAAAACGGCCTTCGGGCCGTTTTTTTATGCCCAAACGAAAAACACCGATCCTCTGTGGGAGCGAGCCTGCTGGCGAAAGCGATGTATCACGCACCAATAATGTTGAATGTCACACCGCCTTCGCGAGCAGGCTCGCTCCCACAGGGATACTGCTGAATCCGAAATTTTTTATAAATTTCTCGCCCCACCTGTAACGCATCCCCCCACCCGTTCTCTAGAGGGACAAGCAAGCGCAAACCGCTTGCAGAAACCCTGATAAAAACTGGAGAAACATCATGACTGCGACTACCCGTACCCTGTCCGCTACCGCCCTGGTTCTGGCCCTCGGTTCCGCTCTGAGCATCGCCACTGTCTCCACCGCTCAGGCCGCTGATGCCAACATGGAAAAATGCTTCGGCGTAGCCCTGAAAGGCAAGAACGATTGCGCCGCAGGTGCCGGCACCACCTGCGCCGGCACGGCGAAAATGGACTATCAGGCCAACGCCTGGAAGCTCGTTCCGAAGGGCACCTGCGCCACCACCGAGAGCAAAACCTCGCCGACCGGTTTCGGTCAGCTCGAAGCCTTCAAAGCCAAGTCCTGATCCACGGCCTGCCTGAGTGACGCCCATGTTCAGTCATCACGAACCGTCCCTGCCGCGCACTCAGGCAGCTCGCACCGAGCTCCCTGCCCGCGCCGGGCTGGGGCTCAAGACCGGGCACTTCCTTGATGTGCTCGGCTCCGTACCGGACCTCGGTTTCTTCGAGGTCCACGCCGAAAACTACATGGTGGCCGGCGGCCCGTTTCATCATTTTCTCGGTCTGATTCGCGAACAGTACCCGCTGTCACTGCATGGCGTTGGACTGTCGATCGGTGGCGAAGGCCCGCTGGACAGCCAGCACCTCAAACGCCTCGCCGAGCTGATCGAGCGCTATCAACCGCAAGCCTTTTCCGAACATCTGGCATGGTCGAGCCACGGCCCGGTGTTCCTCAATGACCTGCTGCCACTGGCTTACGACACGCCGACGCTGAACCGCGTCTGTGCGCACATCGACCAGGTGCAGAACACTCTGAAGCGACCGATGCTGCTGGAGAACCCGGCGACCTATCTGGGGTTTGAGCACTCGACGATCGACGAGGCCGAGTTCATCGCCGAAGTAATCCGCCGCAGCGGCTGCGGCTTGTTGCTCGACGTCAACAATGTCTACGTGTCGTGCATCAATCATCAGCGCGATCCGTCGGCCTACCTTGATGCGTTACCGCTGCACGCAGTCGGCGAGATTCATCTGGCCGGCTTCGCTGAAGATTGCGACAACCTTGGCGACCGCTTGCTGATTGACGATCACGGCGCGCCGGTTGATCAGGCCGTCTGGGATCTGTACCGGCAAGTGCTGCAACGTATCGGCCCGGTGGCGACGTTGATCGAACGCGATAATCAGGTGCCGGCCTTCGACGTCTTGCTCGCCGAAGCGCAGCAAGCCGAGACGCTGTTGCGCCGCGCGGAGCGTGCGGCATGAGCACGCAAGCGGACTTCGCCGCCGCCCTGCTCAATGCGCAACTGCCGCATCCCAAGGGCCTGTGCAGCCGCAATGGCGCTGATCCGTCGCGGCGTTTCGCGGTCTATCGCAACAACGTGCAAAGCTCGCTGATCAATGCCCTGGCCGACAGTTATCCGGTGGTGCTGCAATTGGTCGGCGAGGAATTCTTCCGCGCCATGGCGGCGATTTTCGTCCAGAGTCAGCCGCCTCACAGTCCGTTGATGAGCCTCTATGGCGAGGACTTCGCCGACTTCATCGCACAATTCGAACCCATTGCCGGCGTGCCTTATGTCGCAGACGTCGCGCGACTGGAGCACTTGCGTACTGTTGCCTACCACGCCGCCGATGCGCAGCCGATCCGGCCTGAACAAGTCAGTGCCGCGCTGGCCGATCCGCAGACGCTGAGTGAACTGTGTTTCGAACTCCATCCCTCGCTGCACCTGCTCGACTCTGCTTTTGCGGTGGTGGCGATCTGGGCCGCGCATCAGCAGGAGCCAAGTCTCGCGGGCATTGGCCTCCATCAAGGCCAGCATGCCCTGGTGCTGCGCAACGGTCTCGACGTTGAGGTGTTCGCTCTTGAGGCGGGTGCGAGCGTGTTCATTGGTCATCTGCTCCAGGGCTCGCCACTGCTCGCGGCGGCAGAAAACAGCCCGCCGTTCGATCTCGCGCAAACCCTCGCCTTACTGATTGCGCATAACGCGATCACCCAGCTGAATTACAAGGAGTTGCCATGAACGCTTTTATCCCGCGCGTCATCGCGCTGTTGGAAAAAATCCCGCACAGCCTGATTGCCTTCATCGCGCGTTTTTCCATCGCTGCGGTGTTCTGGAAATCCGGGCAAACCAAGGTCGAAGGCCTGGCCGTCGATTTGATTGACGGCACCTTTGAACTGGGCTGGCCGCGTTTGGCCGACTCGACGATTCCGCTGTTTCAGAGCGAGTACAACCTGCCGCTGCTGTCGCCGGAAATTGCCGCGCATCTGGCGGCGTTTGCCGAACATGTGTTTCCGCTGCTGATCCTGCTCGGCTTCGCCACACGGTTTTCGGCGCTGGCATTGCTCGGCATGACCCTGACCATTCAACTGTTTGTCTACCCGGATGCCTACCCGACCCACGGCACCTGGGCGGCGGTGTTGCTGTACCTGATGGCGACCGGGCCGGGCAAACTGTCGATCGATCACCTGATTGCCCGCCGATGCCAAGGCTGACCTGAAACTGTAGGAGCTGCCGAAGGCTGCGATCTTTTGATCTTGCTTCTAAAAATCAAAAGATCGCAGCCTTCGGCAGCTCCTACACAGGTTCGGTGTCAGCGCTGGAGTCGATCCAGCGCCTCGCCACTGCGCTTGAACCAGCCCATCAAATAATCCGCCAACACCTGCGTGCGCTTGGGCAATCCACCCTGATACGGGTGCACCAGATACATCGGCATGCGTCGGGTCTGGTAATCGCGCAGCAACCAGCGCAAGCGGCCGTCAGCCAGTTCCGCTTGCAGTAGATACGACGGCAAACGGGCGATGCCGGCGCCGGACAGCGCTGCTTTCTTCAACAGGCTGTAGTGATTGCTGGCAAACGGACCCGAAACCCGCACCCGCAACAACTCGTGCTGCTGGTGATACAGCCATTCTTCGCGACCGCTGTAATGGCTGTTGAGCAGACAACGATGCTCGGCCAAGGCATGGGGCGTCGCCGGCTCGCCGAAGCGCTCGAGGTAGGCCGGGCTGGCGCAGGTCATTTCGTGCCACGCCAACAACGGCTTGGCCACCAGCCGATCGTCATTGGCGACTTCGGCGCGAATCGCCAGATCAAAGCCATCGCGCGACAGATCGCGATAGCTGTTGTTCAGCTCCAGCTCGATTTGCACCTCGGGGTATTGCCCGGAAAACTCCAGCAGCAAGCCATCGAAGAAGGTCTCGCCGAGCGACACCGGAACCGTCATGCGCACGGGGCCGGCCATGTCGTCCTTCAACCGCGCCAAAGCCTGCCGTGCGCGTTCGACCTGGACCACCAGCGCCTGGGCCTGCGGCAGCAGCGCCGCCCCCGCCGCCGTCAGACTCAAGCGCCGGGTGGTGCGTTGCAGCAATACCACACCGAACTGCGCTTCGAGCTGGCTGATGCGCTTGGACAACTGGCCTTTGCTGCAGCCCAACTGCTGCGCCGCAAGGGTGAAACTGCCGGCCTCGATCAGCACAGCGAACGCGGCGAGATCATCCATTTCGCTCATGGATTGTTTCCAATTGAAAACCAAAGGTTGCCTATTAGTGCGCTTATCCGCTGAAAAAACCACCCTAGACTGAAACCTCATTCACACACATGGGGTACAGCACGATGAAAATTCTGTTGATAGGCGCAGGCGGCACCATCGGCTCAGCGGTGGACAAAGAATTGTCGCAACGCCACGAGGTCATTCGTATCGGTCGTAACAGCGGTGACTTGCAAGTGGATATCAGCGACAGCGCCTCAATCCGCAAGCTGTTCGAACAGACCGGCAAGTTCGATGCGCTGATCTGCGCGGCGGGCAACGTGACGTTTGCAGCGCTGGACGACATGACCGAAGACAGCTTCGCCCTCGGCCTGAAAGACAAACTGATGGGTCAGGTCAATCTGCTGCTGATCGGCCGCGAGTACGCCAACGATGGCGCTTCGTTCACGTTTACCACCGGCGTGCTCAGCCACGATCCGATTCGCAGCGGCGCCTCGGCAGCGCTGGTCAACGGCGCCATCGACAGCTTCGTCCGCGCCGCCGCCATCGAACTGCCGCGTGGCCTGCGGGTGAACTCGGTGAGCCCGACCGTACTCACCGAAGCCTTGGGCAAATACGCGCCCTACTTCCGTGGCTTCAAGCCGGTTCCTGCCGCGGAAGTGGCATTGGCCTACGCGAAAAGTGTCGAAGGCCTGCAAACCGGTCAGACGTTTCACGTGGCCTGAATGATTAATCGATCAGGGTAGGTAAAAGCCGTTTGGCGACAGACCGCGACATTGAGATCCTGAACTCCCCGCCCAGCTCGGATCGCACTGTCGCCGTGGAAATGTGCTGGCCGTTGATCGAAAGATTCAATGGCTGGCCCATCGCCTCATGACTGATTGCCTTAGCCCTCTCAGTGGCTACGGGTGTCAACACCAGGGACAGTTCGACAAGATCCGGATTGGGCCCCTGATCATCCTTGAGCAGCATTACCATCTTTGTGAAATCAACCCCTGACGAGAAAGCCAAATCGGCTGCCTGGACGCTGACAGCGCTTGCAGATGCCAACAGCAACAGCGCAATTTTCCATTTCATTTAACACTCCCTGATCCATCAAAAAACGTGCATGAGACTATGCGGGGCTCCCACGCCCGACTCAATAGTGGCAGACCAGACCTTGTGATAGGCACTCAGCCTCAGTAACGTGGCAGCACTTGTCTGGAGAGCCAAAGATGCGTGTTGCCCGTTCGTTCGTCCTCGTTGCCCTACTGCCGATGTTTGCCGCCTGCCAGTTGTTCGACGGCCAGCGTGAAAGTGTGTCCCATGCCGGGCAGACGCGCATGCAGGGGCAACTGACCGCCGCCGACGGCAAACTGGTGTTCCAGCCGTGCCAGGATCAGCGGCAACTGGTGGTCAACGACATCGGCGGCACCAGCGTCCTGCAAGAGGCCGCCACCCTTGCCGACGAGCAGGGCAAGCTGTTTGCCGATGTGCGCGGCAAGGTCTCCGGCGACCGTCTCGACCTCGGCCAGTTGTATCGCGTCGAGCGCTCGGGCACGGCCTGCGACGATCCGAATTTCAAACTGCTGATCCTGCGCGCTGCCGGCCATGGCCCGGAATGGAACGTCAAGGTCAGCGGCAAAGGCATGGTCATCGAGCGCGACGGCCAGGCTCCACTCGCCGTGCCGTATGTGGAAGAGCAACTGGGCGACGGCCGCTTCAATCTCAGCAGCGAAGCCAACAACCAGCGCATCGAATTGTGGGTTGCGCCACAGCGCTGCGTCGACAGCAGCACCGGCAGCGTGCAGCATATGAGCGCCGAGTTGCGTATCGACGGCCAGGTCCAGCGCGGCTGCGGCTATTTCGGCGGCGCGCGTAACGACTGATCGTTTTTCCCCCACGGATCCGCTCGCGGCGGCTTATAATCGCCGCCTTCAAACGCCCTGGCGCAGTTGTGCGCCCCGCGAATCCGGATCCCCGCCATGTTACGAATCACTGAACTCAAGCTGCCAATCGACCATCCCGAAGAAGACCTGCGCGCCGCAATCGTGCAGCGTCTGGGCATCGCCAGCGATGATCTGCTCGATTTCACCTTGTTCAAGCGCAGCTATGACGCGCGCAAAAAGTCCTCCGAACTGTGCTTCATCTACACCATCGACCTCAACGTACGCGACGAGGCCAGAGTGTTGGGCAAGTTCGCCGACGACCGTAACGTCAACGTGGCGCCGGATGTCAGCTACAAATTCGTCGGCCAGGCACCGAGCGATCTCGGTCAGCGGCCGATCGTCGTCGGTTTCGGCCCGTGCGGCATCTTCGCCGGCCTGCTGCTGGCGCAGATGGGCTTCAAACCGATCATTCTCGAACGCGGCACCGAAGTCCGTCAGCGCACCAAGGACACCTGGGGCCTGTGGCGCAAAAGCGTGCTCAATCCCGAGTCCAACGTACAGTTTGGCGAAGGCGGCGCGGGCACGTTCTCCGACGGCAAACTCTACAGCCAGATCAAGGACCCGAAATTCCTCGGCCGCAAAGTCCTGCACGAGTTCGTCAAGGCCGGCGCACCGGAAGAAATCCTCTACGTCAGCAAGCCGCACATCGGTACGTTCCGCCTGACCGGTATGGTCGAAAACATGCGCGAGCAGATCCGCGCACTGGGCGGTGAAGTGCGCTTCCAGGAGCGCGTCAGCGACGTGCTGATCGAAGACGACCAACTGGTCGGCGTGCAACTGGCCAGCGGCGAAACCCTGCACTCCAGACACGTAGTTCTGGCCCTCGGCCACAGCGCCCGCGACACCTTCCGCATGCTCCACAGCCGTGGCGTGTTCATGGAAGCCAAGCCGTTCTCGGTGGGTTTCCGCATCGAGCACCCGCAATCGCTAATCGACCGCGCGCGCCTGGGCAAGTACGCCGGCCACCCGAAACTTGGTGCTGCCGATTACAAGCTGGTGCACCACGCCAAGAACGGGCGTTCGGTCTACAGCTTCTGCATGTGCCCGGGCGGCACCGTGGTCGCGGCGACGTCCGAGCCCAATCGCGTGGTCACCAACGGCATGAGCCAGTACTCCCGTAACGAGCGCAATGCCAACTCCGGCATCGTCGTCGGCATTACCCCGGAAGTCGATTATCCGGGCGGCCCGCTCGCCGGTATCGAGTTGCAGGAGCGCCTGGAATCCCACGCGTTCATTCTGGGCGGCAGCGACTACAAGGCTCCGGCGCAACTGGTTGGCGACTTTATCAACGACATTCCATCGACCGAGCTGGGCGAAGTCGAGCCGTCGTACAAGCCGGGCGTGGCCTTGGGCGATCTGGCGCTGGCGCTGCCGGACTTTGCCATTGAGGCGATCCGTGAAGCCTTGCCGGCGTTCGAGAAGCAGATTCGCGGTTATTCGCTGCACGACGCCGTGCTGACCGGCATCGAGACGCGCACTTCATCGCCGCTGCGCATCACCCGCAACGAGTCGCTGCAGAGCATGAACGTCAAAGGCCTGTTCCCGGCCGGTGAAGGCGCGGGCTATGCCGGCGGGATTCTCTCGGCGGGTGTTGACGGGATTCGCATTGCCGAGGCAGTGGCTCGCGATATCCTCGGACTGGAAGCCTGATCAGCATCAGCTGACCCAACACAAAACCCTGTGGGAGCGAGCCTGCTCGCGAAAGCGGTCTGTCACTCAACGAAGTTGTTGAATGTGATTCCGCCTTCGCGAGCAGGCTCGCTCCCACAGTGGTTTCTGCGTTGAGCTTTAGATATTCGCGCGCAGCACCGAGGTCGGCAGCGCCTCCCCGCGCTCGGCACTCGCCGCCACCGCTGCAATCAAATCACCCAGTTCATAACCCTGCGCCTTCAGCCATTGCTGATCGTAATACGTGTCGGCATAACGCTCGCCGCCATCGCACAGGATCGCCACGATCGACCCCGACTGCCCCGCCGCTTTCATCTGTTGCGCCGCCATCAGCGCACCGATCAGATTGGTCCCGCTCGACCCGCCGACATGCCGCCCTAAACGCTGCGCCAGGTAATGCATGGCCGCCAGCGACAGGGCGTCCGGCACTTTGACCATCGCATCGATCACCTTGGGCAGAAACGACGCTTCCACCCGAGGCCGGCCAATGCCTTCGATGCGTGAACCGCAATCCAGACGCAGGCTGGCATCTCCCGTCTGGTAAAAATCGAAGAACACCGAACGCTCGGCATCGGCACACAACACGCGGGTACAGTGCTGGCGATAGCGCACGTAACGGCCGAGGGTTGCTGTAGTCCCCCCAGTGCCGGGGCTGGAAATCAGCCACGTCGGCTCAGGGTGCTTTTCGTAGCGCATCTGCTGGAAGATCGACTCGGCGATGTTGTTGTTCGCTCGCCAGTCGGTGGCACGTTCGGCGTAGGTGAACTGATCGATGAAGTGACCGCCATGCTCGCGGGCCAGGCGCTCGGATTCGGCGTAGATCTGCGTCGGATCCTGCACCAGATGGCTCTGGCCACCGTAGAAGGCAATCTGGGCAATCTTCTCTTTCGAAGTCGTCGCCGGCATTACCGCGATAAACGGCAATCCGAGCATGCGCGCGAAATACGCTTCGGAAATCGCCGTCGAGCCGCTGGATGCCTCGATCACCGGCGCGCCGGGTTTCAGCCAGCCGTTACACAGCGCGTAAAGGAACAGCGAACGGGCCAGGCGATGCTTGAGGCTGCCGGTCGGGTGGCTGGATTCGTCCTTGAAATACAACTCGATGCCGGCAAAACCGGGCAGCGGCAAAGGGATCAGGTGGGTGTCGGCGCTGCGCTGGAAGTCCGCCTCGATGATGCGGATGGCTTCGCGTGCCCACTGTCGGTTGTCGCTCATGGTTTCGGTTCTCATTGAATCAGCCAGGAGGTCGGTCTCCTGAAAAAGGTCTGCCGCAAGCTTAGGAAAAATCCCGCAGACGGCAAAGATACAGCTGAGTCTCAATGTGTCGGGCAACTGCTAGGCTCAGTGCTGCCCGAGCCAGACAGCCTGTAACGACATATAACAAAAAAGAATATAACTTTTGTTTTAACAACTAACGGTACGGGTTAGGGTGTTTCACCTTTTTCTTGATTCGATGGAGAGCGACCTTGCCTCTGCGTAGCACTTTCACGCGTTTCTTTCAGTTGGAAGCCGCCAGCGGTCTGCTATTGATCGCCGCAGCCGTTCTCGCGCTGATCATCAACAACTCACCGCTGTCGTGGCTGTACACCGGCCTGCTCGACACCCCGGTGGTGGCGCAGATCGGCGCGTTGAAAATCGCCAAACCCCTGCTGCTGTGGATCAATGACGGCCTGATGGCGATGTTCTTCCTGCTGATCGGTCTGGAAGTCAAACGCGAAGTGCTCGACGGCCAATTGTCCAAGCCTTCGCAGATCGTCCTGCCCGGCGCAGCGGCGATCGGCGGCATGCTGGTGCCGGCGCTGATCTACTGGTTCCTCAACCGCGACAACCCCGCCGCCCTGAGCGGCTGGGCCATTCCGACCGCCACCGACATCGCCTTCGCCCTCGGCGTATTGGCCCTGCTCGGCAAACGCGTTCCGGTGTCGCTGAAACTGTTCCTGATGACCCTGGCGATCATCGATGACCTGGGCGCCATCGTCATCATCGCAATCTTCTATTCCGGCGAACTCTCGACCCTGTCCCTTGGCCTGGCGGCTGCGTGCATTGCCGCGCTGGTGGCGATGAACCGGCTCGGCGTGGTCAAGCTCGGGCCGTACATGATCATCGGCCTGATCCTCTGGGTCTGCGTGCTCAAGAGCGGTGTCCACGCGACACTGGCCGGCGTGACCCTCGCTTTCTGCATTCCACTGCGCACGAAAAACGCCGAGTCGTCGCCGCTGCTGACCCTCGAACACGCGCTGCACCCCTGGGTCGCCTACGGCATCCTGCCGCTGTTCGCCTTCGCCAACGCCGGCCTGTCACTGAGCGGCGTCACCGTCGAAAGCTTCACCCACGACGTACCGATGGGCATCGCCATCGGCCTGCTGCTGGGCAAGACCATCGGCGTGTTCGGCCTGACCTGGCTGGCGGTCAAGATTGGCATCGCCGCCCTGCCCCAAGGCGCCAACTGGGGTCAGGTCCTCGGCGTGGCAATCCTCTGCGGCATCGGCTTCACCATGAGCCTGTTCGTCGGCTCGCTGGCCTTCGAACCGGGCGTGAGTGATTACGCCGGCATGGATCGCATGGGCATCCTCACCGGCTCGATTCTCGCGGCGGTGATTGGTTATGCGGTGACGGCGGCGGCGAGTCGCAAGAATTCACAACTGCAATGACCCCTGTGGCGAGGGAGCTTGGCCCTCGCCACAGATTCTCCGCCTGACAGTTACGCAGCGAACAATCCCCACGTCATTAGCGACCCGTCCTACAGCCACACTTTCTCCGCTTCGATAACGTCGTGCAGCCCCTTTCCGAGGGGCTGTCGATGATGAACGAAGGGACGATCAGTGGCGCGGAACAAGGACATTCCCCGGGTGCAAAACCCACCGCAGGGCGACGGGCATCACGTTACCTGGCGGTATATGACGGCCGCAGAACTGGCCGAGCGCGAAGCCGGGCAAAACGCTTACGACGCGATGCTGGCGCGGCAGGAGGCGTTCGAGCGCAGCCGTGAAGTGGCTGCGAAAAAACCTGAAGCCGTGCGTGCCGGCTGTGTATTCGCCAAGTCCTGCAAGTTGCCGGATGCGATTATCGATTACAGCAATCCTTCCGGCATGGTGCCGACCGACAGCCTGAAGGATTACGGCGAGCTGATCCTGCTCGGCGCTCGCGAAGCCGACGCAAGCGGCGGCATTCCTCTCAAGAAAATCAGCGCCAACACCATCCCGGTCGGGTTCGGCAGTCTGGCCTTGGCAGGCTCGGCTTTTGAAGTGCTACCGGCGCTCGCCTCCCCTGCGGCGGCTGCGACTTTGGTGGGGCTGATTGCGCTTTTGATGCCATCCAGCCTGGGCGACAGCGCGCTCTACACCGATGAGCAACTGAGCACACTCAAACAAGCCCGAACCCGCGTGCGCCTGCGCGTCGAGCAACAGGCCGATGGCAGCCTCAAGGGTTACGGTTTCTACACCGGTAAGAACCGCGATTGGGAAATGGTCGATGTCGTGCAGTTCATTGCGCGTGGCGACCGGTTCGTTGCCGATCTGGGTGAAGGCGTCGAACTGCTCTGGACCCCGGCGGTGGATGGCTCGGACATTCTCGGCATTCCAGCACTGGAGGCCGCACCGCAGGCACCGCATATCTGGGTGTATCCACCGACGAAGGCGGCGGACGGGATACTGGTGAATCCGCTTTATCCGCCGGAGTACAAAGATTTCATTCTGGTGTTTCCCACAGACTCGGGTGTAAAACCGATTTACATCGTTGTCAGCTCTGCGAAAGGCACCGCTGAAGCGGGACATACCTATCACACCGCTCCCGAAACGTCGGATATCACAGCCTTTCCCGATTTAAGAAGAGCAAAAAAGAAAACGCCGTTCAACGGTGGGCTCCGGGATCGCTGGATCAATGCAAAAGGCCGAATAATTTATGAATGGGACTATTTACACGGCGAGCTTGAAGGCTACCGCGCAAGTGATGGCAGCCATTTAGGCTCTTACGACCACAGAACTGGTGAACAGATAGATCCACCCAAAAAAAACCGTAGTATTAAAAAATATTTATGAGGATTACATGGGACTCAAAGCCAGACTCGAATGGTACGACCAACAAACCGAACTGGGTGAGGGGGAGGAACTGTCGAAAGACTTTGGCGAGGACGGCTCATTAATGGAAGCATTAGGCCTACCGTCGAAAAGCTTCAATAACGGCGGATTTGATGTAAAAGCCGATTGGATCAAGACTCTCCAGCCCCACTTCCAGCATTCCATTCAATTTTCTTCTTACGACTATCAGGTATCGTTCGTTTACCGGGATCAATGGTAGATGGGACTGGAACTGAGATTGGAATGGTACGACACAGCAACCTTGGAGTTTCAGGGGGAAGAGTCGTCAAAAGACCTGGGTGGTGACGAGTCAGTGTTAAACGCCTTGGGGATTCCCGCCGCGGACAACATCAACAATGGCAGTTTCAACGTCGCTCAAAATTGGCTCGCCACCATTCAGCCGTATTTTCAACATCAAATCGATTTGAGAGTTCACGACTATCAAATTTCGTTTGATTACGGCTAACAGCCCCGGAAGTATTAGCTCCATGCACTTTCTTTTAATTACCGGTTTTTTCCCTGACGAAGCCCAAGACGACTCCTTGCAATTCGAGCTGGATATCACAGGCAGCGAGATGAATGAAAAAGTGGCTCAGCTCATTGAATCAAAGCCCTTGGATGAGGTGGAACCCGGCGAGCTGTTGTTGACTCAGGATCAGGTAACCGCATTGGAAAACCTGCTCAACGTCAGTTTTCCAAAGGGCCTCGAATACTTCATGGGCACCTGCGCAACATACTGAATGAGCAATTCACAAACAAAGAAAAACCCCGACCAGTCACCTGATCGGGGTTTTCTTTTACCCGGCTTCCCGCTTAGTGCGAAACGCGGCTGGTTCCGCCAACGGTGGAAATCCGTACCCGCTCGCCAACGCGGAATACTTCATTCTCCTGAACCTGCTGCACATAGGCGCGCATGCTGCCGTCGTCTTCGCGGACGGTGATTTCCACGCCCTGGGTGCGGGTCAGGCCTTCTTCGGTGGCCGAGCCAAGCAGGCCGCCGGCCACTGCGCCGATGACCGCAGCCACAATGCTGCCCTTGCCGCCGCCGATAGCGCTGCCGCCGACGCCGCCGACCACTGCGCCTGCTGCGCCGCCGATCGGGGTCTTGGTGCCTTCGATTTTTACCGGTCGCAGGGATTCGATGGTGCCCATGCGAATCGTCTGCACACGACGCGCTTCGTCACGGGAGTAGGAGTCGCCGGTGAGGCTCGATTGGCAGCCGGTCAGCAACATCGCCATCGTCGAAAAGGAAGCAACCAGCAGAACAGACTTACGCATAGCATCAACTCCAAAAGAACATGTGTTCATTAAACCCCGTGGCCTGGCGCCTGTCACGACACCATCCGGATAAAATTGGCTTCCATTCAGGCCTGGTACAGATGCCCGCGAGCGTCCACTCAAGGTAGCGGCAAATCAACGATCCTGCGCCATCCGCGTTTATCTCGCTCGGTAGACTGCTCAGGGTGCCAGACGTTCCAGAATCCACTCGGCGCCCTGGAGGCGGTAGTTGAGGCGATCGTGCAGGCGGCTCGGACGGCCCTGCCAGAACTCGATGCGCTCAGGCAACAAGCGGTAACCGCCCCAATGTTCCGGGCAGTGCGGCTGGCTGTCGCTGAAGCGTTGCTCGGTGGCCTTGAGCAAATCCTCCAGTTCGCCACGACCGTTGATGACCCGGCTCTGCGGCGAGGCCCAGGCGCCGAGGCGGCTACCCAGCGGACGCACCTGATAATACGCGTCGGACTCTTGCGCCGTGACCTTGACCACCCGCCCTTCGATGCGCACCTGGCGCTCCAGGGTGGGCCAGAAGAAGGTCATGGCGGCAAACGGGTTTGCCGCCAGATGCTGGCCCTTGGCGCTGTCGTAGTTGGTGAAGAAGGTGAAGCCCTGCTCGTCCAGGCCCTTGAGCAACAGAATGCGGCAATGCGGACGACCGTCGGCATCGACCGTGGCCAGGGTCATGGCATTGGCTTCCACCGGCGCCTGCTCGGTTTTCACCGCATCGGCGAACCACTGGTGAAACAGCGCAAACGGCTCGGCCGGGGCTTGCGCCTCGGTCAAACCGTCACGGGTGTAGTCGCGACGCATATCGGCCAGAGCCTGGGTCATGGCGGATTCCTTTTCGTTAGCGGATCACTTCTTGGCAGCGTCGGCTGCGGCGACTTTCTTGTCGGTCGCGGCGGCTTTGGCTGGTGCAGTTTTTTTCGCTGGAGCCTTGGCCGGTGCCTTCTTCGCAGGAGCCTTGGCGGCGGTTTTCTTGGCTGGCGCCTTTTTCGCCGCCGGCACAGCGGCATTTTTCGCGGCAGGCGCCGGGGTAACCGGTTTGGCCACTGGCTTGACGTCTTGCGCAGCAACCATCGTCACCGGCTTCGGCGCAGGCATGTTGTATTTGCTCAGCAGCGCAACCATGGTGTTTTGCGGAGTCACCAGCAGTTCGACACGACGGTTCAAGGCGCGGCCTTCAACGCTGTCGTTGGCCGCACGCGGCGCTTCGGAACCCATGCCGCGCAGCATCAGGCGATCACGCTGCAAGCCGCTGAGGCGGAAGATCGCTGCCACCGATTGCGCACGTTCCTGGCTCAGCTTGACGTTGGCCGGTGCGGCACCGCTGGTGTCACTGTGACCGAGCACCAGCACTGCGGTTTTCGGATCGGCTTCAAGGATTTTCGCTACGCGAGTGAACGGGCCAAGGGTGACCGGCAGCAGCATCGCCGGGCGATCCGGGTTGAACGAGCCTTCGACAGGGGCTGTTACGACCAGCACGTTATCGCGACGCTCGAGTTGCAGATTGCTGTCTTTCACCGCTTCACGCAGACGCGGCTCGTAGTCGTCGAGCCAGGCCTGAGTCACCTTCGGATCGGGCATCGGCACGGCTTTGGCGGTTGGCTGGTCCTTGCCGCCGAACGGCCACCACCATTTGCCATTGGACTGCGCCTCGGCTTTGGCCACCTCGACCGGTTTGGCTTCAGGTTTGACCTCGGCTTTCAGATCAGCCTTGGCCGCTTCATCGCTGGAACCGAACGGCCAGTACCACGGGTTGCTGCTCTCGGCCTTGGCCACTGGCGCGGTCGCCGCAGGTTTCAAAGGAGCTGGAGCCGAAGTCGAATCTTTGGCCGCGACTTTGTCGGAAGAACCGAACGGCCACCAACTGCCGCCATCTGCATCGTTTTTCGGAGTCTGTGCGCAACCGGTGATCGCTACACACAGGGCCAGGGCGAGGGTCTTTTTAGATGACATTGAAAATCCACAAAATGAAGTAATGAAAAATCAGAGCACTTTCGCCCGGATAAACAGCCGTTTTGAAACGAAAATCCCTTCGAGGTTCCGACCCTGGAACCTCTGTTGAAGCTTTACAGACAAGTGGCAAGCACCCGCGCCAGCTTCTGTGCGCGCGGATCCATCAAAACGTAAGGCCCCAGGGTATTTGTCACGAAACCGAAAGCCACATCGTGCTCCGGATCAGCAAAACCGATCGAGCCGCCCGCTCCCGGATGACCGAACGCGCGTGGTCCGAGGCCGTAGGTGGCGTTGGGCACGTCCGGTTGATCGAGCATGCAGCCGAGGCCGAAACGGGTGCGGGTGAGCAAGGTCTTGTCATCGCCAAGGCTGTGCTCGCGGGTCAGCTCTTCGAGCATCTCGCTTTCGAGCAGACTGCCGTCCAGCAGGCCGGCGTAAAACCCGGCGAGGCTGCGCGCATTGCCGTGGCCGTTAGCCGCAGGCTGCTGCATGCGGCGCCATTCCGGCTTGTTGGTGCTGGTCAGCACTGACGGCGGATTGGTGAATGCGCGGGTGGTCATGGCAGTCGGTTCGCGCATGGTCACTTGCAGCAGGCGCTGCGCCGCAGCGTCGCCGGCGTTGCCCTTGCCACGGGCGATGTGCGCCACGCGATGAAACTCTTCGTCGGCCAGGCCCACATGGAAATCCAGGCCCAAGGGTTTGGCGACCCGAGCGACAATCGACTCACCCGGTCCACGACCGTCGGCGCGGCGCAGCAATTCGCCGACCAGCCAGCCGTAGGTGATCGCGGCATAACCGTGACCGGTGCCCGGAGTCCACCATGGCGCTTCGGCCGCGAGGGCGTCGACCATGGTTTGCCAGTCGTAAAGGGCTTCAGGCGCGAGCAGTTCGCGCAGCGCCGGCAGGCCGGCCTGATGGCAAAGCAATTGGCGCAGGGTGACGGATTCTTTGCCGGCGGCGGCGAATTCCGGCCAGTAGCGGGCAACCGGGGCATCGAGTTGCAACTTGCCTTCGGCCACCAGTTGCAGCGCGGTAACGGCGGTGAAGGTCTTGGTGCAGGAGAACAGGTTGGCGATGGTGTCGCTGTGCCAAGCCTCGGCGCCGTCCTTGTCGGCAGTACCGGACCAGAGGTCGAGGACGGTTTCTCCACCGACCTTGATGCACAGGGCTGCGCCGCGTTCCTGGGGATCGTCGAACAGTGCGGCGAAAGCCTCGCGCACCGCTTCGAATTGAAGCTCGTAATGTCCCTGAATCTGCACCCGCAACTCCCCCGCGAAAACGCTCTACAAAGTGGCCCGCATTGTTCCAGCCCTTGAGGGATTTGGGAACAGGCGCGGGCCAGACGGTTGATCGGCAATTTATGGTGATCCCTTCGCGAGCAGGCTCGCTCCCACGCTGGATCTCAACAGCAGCGCAGATCCCCTGTGGGAGCGAGCCTGCTCGCGAAGAACGATAACGCGGTCTGAAACCTAGTGACCATTCCCCGAATGCCCACCCGCCTGCGCGGCCCCCGGCGCTTTGCCGGCCTCGGCCTTGCGCCCGCCTGCCACCTCGGCAGCTGGGGTTTTCTGCGCCTCCTTGCCCAACTGCTCCAGCGCCTGCAGATTGCTTTTACGCACCGCCTCGACAAAGCCCTGATACGGCAGGTCAGTGACCCCGACCAGACCGAAATGGCCGTTCTCGCCGTCGAGCAAACGCCCGGTCACCGGTTGGTCGAGATACTGGAACCAGTGCACGCCGACAATCGACGGTTCGCTCAGCGCCTGTTTGAGGAAGTTGGCATAAGCCGGGCCGCGCTCTTCTTCCTTGGCCAACTGCGTCACGCCGCCCCAGAACGGCCCTCGGTCAGCCGAGCCGAAGTTGAATTCGGTGATCAGCACCGGTTTGTCCAGCGCCGCCAGTGCGGCGAAGTCGTAACCGTCCTGCGGCTTGAGCGTGTACATGTTGAAGCTCAACACATCGCAGTACTGCGCGCAGGACGCCACGGCTTCAGGCGTACTGATAGCGAAGCGGCCGCCAAGCAGCATCTGGTTCGGCGCGTGCCATTTCAGCGAATCGGAAATGGTCTTGAAATAGGTATCGGCGAAGACCTTCTGGAAGTATTTGAAATCCGCTTCGATCTCCGGATGCTCCGGGTTCGGCAATGGCGGCACGAAGCCCGGATCTTCCATCAACTCCCACGCCGGCAACTCAATGCCCCAGGCCTTGGACAGTCCGGCCTGATTGCGGTACTTGTCGCGCAATTGCTTGAGAAAGGCGCGTTTGGCCGGCACGTCGGTGGTCATTTTCAACGTGCCGTAGGCCAGCGCGTAGCGAGCTTTCGGATCGTCGCCAGGGCCAGCCCAGGCCAGTTCGTTGTCGGCGTAATAACCGATCAGCCACGGATCGTCACGGTGATCGCGGGCGGCAATGGCCACGGCGCGCTCGGTGGCCATGGCGAAACGCGGATCGAACGGATCCGGCATGCCGCCCCACCAATCGCTGCCGGTGCTGATGCTGGTGTAATCGCCGACGATCGACAGCGGCAAGGTGTACGGTACGCGCTCAGCATCCGCCAGCGACGGCGCGCTCCAGTTGCCCACTGTGTTGAAGCCCCAGGCTTGCAGCCGATCGAGGGTATGCCGGGTCCAGCGTTCTTCATCAATTGCGGCTGTGCACGGAGTGGTTTGCGCGCTGGACGCTTGCACCGCATCGGTCTGCGCCGCTTCGGCAATACCGGATTTTGGCTCGGCAGGCACCGCTGCGGTTTCAGCGGCCTGCACCGAACCGGCCTCAGCCGCCCCAGCCTTCGCCGCTTCGGCAATCCCGGCCTTATTGTCGCTGTCTGCCTTGCACGGTTCGCCGTACAGGCGTTGCAGATTGGCGCCATAGAAGTCGTACCAGCGGCCGTTGCCGTAGCCACGCCCCTGGTCGGCGCCATTGCCGCCACGGTTGTCACCCTCACCGAAATGCGCGGCCAGCGGGTCGTCGTTCTTAGGCAACGATTCAAACATGGATTCACGGCCGGCGACGTAGGTCTGGTTGACCTGCGCGCTGACGGTGTTGACGCCCAACGAATAGAACGGGTGGCCTTCGGGGGTCACCAGATACCAGCGGCCATCGCGTTTTTCCGTGCGAAAGAAACCGCTGGCCTTGAACGCCGGGCCTTTGTTCCAGCCGCCGAACTTGTCCAGCGAAGCCTTTTCACGCTCGGCCAGCCACGTATTCAGCTGTTGCTGCTCTTTGCTGGCGGCGCTTTTCAGTTGTTCGTCGCTGCTGACTTTTTCCGGCCATTTACTACGGGTTGACTGACCGTAGGCGTCGACCAGATTGCCGTACACCGCCCGCGTCACCGATTCGCCGTCCTGCACGCCGAACCGCTCGAGCAACAGGCTCTGCGCAACTTTCGGCTGATCCATCGACAGACTCACCGAAACCACCTGGCTGCGGTCGATCTCGCCCGTGCTGCTGGCCAGCAGGATGCGTTGGCCATCGACGGTCATCGGCATCGGTGGCCCGGCTTTCATGCCCTGGCTCAGTGGCGTCGACGCCACCAGCGGCACCAGCAAGGTCTGCGCGGGGCCGGCCGGCAGATCGACGCGGCTGACCAGAGTGCGGCCATCGTTGCTCTGGATCTGCACATAGACTGTGACCGCCCAATTCATCGCACTTTGCAGACGCAGAGTCATCATGTCGGACTGCGACCAGTCCCAAGCACCAGTCTGTGGGGTCAGGCGCAAGGTCGGGCGGGCGACCGGGTTGAACGTCACCCGGCGCAGCACTTCACCTTCGGCGGTCTGTTCGGCATTGGCCTGTGGCAGGTCGGCGTTTTCCGTGGCGACCTTGACCACGTCGGCCGGGCGTACGAAGTTGAACAGCGTCTGCTGACCGGCAGGGGCCGCCAGCAACGGCGCGGCAAAGATCAAGGCGAAAACAGCGGGCAACGAACGGCGGATCATAAGAACGGAGTTCTCCCTAACGACCAGTCAAGGCCAGTGGAAAAGCGGTGGCAGAGAGATAGACAACGCGGCGGGCCAATCGGCCCACCCGTGTCTCAGGATATTTCACGACGGAAAGGAGGCAACGCATTGAGGATCGCCTTGCCGTAGCGCTGAGTGACCAGACGCCGGTCGAGCAAGGTGATGGTGCCGCGGTCTTCTTCGGTGCGCAGCAGACGGCCGCAGGCCTGAACCAGTTTCAGCGAGGCATCGGGCACGGAGATTTCCATGAACGGATTGCCACCGCGCGCCTCGATCCACTCCGATAACGCGGCCTCAACCGGATCATCGGGCACCGAGAACGGAATCTTGGCGATCACCACGTGCTCGCAGTAGGCCCCCGGCAAATCGACACCTTCGGCAAAACTGGCCAGCCCGAACAGCACGCTGGAATCACCGCCATCGACCCGCGCCTTGTGCTTGTTCAGGGTTTCCTGTTTCGACAGGTTGCCCTGAATGAACACTTGCTTGCGCCAGTCGCGGTCGAGACCGTCGAATACGTCCTGCATTTGCTTGCGCGAGGAGAACAGCACCAGCGTGCCACGGGAACCGTCGACCAGATCCGGCAGTTCGCGAATGATCGCCGCCGTGTGAGCAGCGGCATCGCGCGGATCGGCCTTCAGGTCCGGCACACGCAACACGCCGGCATCGGCATGATGGAACGGGCTCGGCACTACGGCGGTGACGGCTTTTTTCGGCAGACCGGCGCGCATGCGGAAACGGTCGAAGGTGCCCAGCGCCGTCAGCGTCGCCGACGTCACCAAGCAGCCGTAAGCGACGTTCCACAAACTGCGACGCAAGGTTTCCGCCGCCAGAATCGGGCTGGCGTTGACCTCGATATCGAACAGCGACCCGCTTTCGGCCAGGGTCAGCCAGCGCGCCATGGGCGGGCTGTCTTCCGGGTCTTCGGCGGTGAACGCGGTCCACAATTCCCAGTTGCCGGAAGCGCGGGACAGCAGGCTGCCGAACAGCGGATACCATTCTTCGGCCTGATTGCTGGCGATACCGATGTTGACCTCGCCGTCCATGCCTTCCTTGAGCAGGTCGGTCAGGCGTTGAAACAGGTCGTTTAGGCGCGAATAGCCTTTTTTCAGCTCGATGCCCATCTCGCGCATATCCTCGGGAATCACCCCGCCGACAAAGCGATGACGCGGGCGCTCGCGGCCTTCGACGTCTTCGCCCGGTTTGAAATCGGCGATCTGCTCGCAGGCGGTGAACATGAACTGCTGCTGCGTCTTGATCTCCCGCGCCAGCTCGGGCACCTGCTCGATCAGCTTGCCGAGATCGCCCGGCAACGGATGCTGGGCCAGCAGCTTGGTCAGGTTCTTGGCGGTGGTTTCCAGCCAGTCGGCGGTGGAACGCAGGCGCGTGTAGTGAGCGAAGTGGCCGATGGCCTTGTCCGGCAGGTGGTGGCCTTCGTCGAACACGTAAATTGTGTCGCGCGGGTCCGGCAGCACGGCGCCGCCGCCCAGTGCCAGGTCAGCCAGGACCATGTCGTGGTTGGTGACGATCACGTCAACCTTGCCCATGCCTTCGCGAGCCTTGTAGAAGGCGCACTGGCCGAAGTTCGGGCAATGACGGTTGGTGCACTGGCTGTGATCGGTGGTCAGGCGCGCCCAGTCGGCGTCTTCCAGCGCGTTCGGCCAGCTGTCGCGGTCGCCGTCCCATTTATTGCCGGCGAGCTTTTCGATCATGCTGGTGAACAGCTTCTGACTGGCCTCGTCGACTTCGATCTTGAAACCTTCTTCTTCGAACAGCTGCGCGGTGGCGGTTTGTGCGTGGCCTTCCTGCAACAGCATGTCGAGCTTGGACAGGCACATGTAGCGACCACGGCCCTTGGCCAGGGCAAAACTGAAATTCAGCCCGCTGTTGCGCATCAGGTCGGGCAAATCCTTGTAGACAATCTGCTCTTGCAGGGCGACGGTCGCGGTGGCAATGACCAGACGCTTGCCGGCCAGTTTCGCCGTGGGGATCGCCGCCAGGCTGTAGGCCACGGTCTTGCCGGTACCGGTGCCGGCTTCCACCGCGACAATCGCGGGGTCGCCACTGCGCCGGCCCTCGTCGTCGGTGTCGATATCTCCGAGGACTTTGGCGATTTCAGCGATCATCAGGCGCTGGCCGTAACGCGGCTTGAGGCTCTTGGCCTCTAGAAAACGCGAATAGGCGCCCTGGATCGTGGTTTTGAGTTCAGTGCTGATCATTGAGTGTCGGGCGCAAAACGCTGGATAAATTTTCAGTGGTTTGATTCGGCGGCTATCATACCCCGCTAATCGATCCCGCGCAGAACGGAGTGACCCAATGACACCTTTTAGCCTCGTTTACCCCCTGCATGTCCTCGCCGCTCTGGTGTGGGTCGGCGGTATGTTTTTCGCCTGGATGGTCTTGCGCCCTGCGGCTGTGAAGGCTCTGGACGGCCCCGCTCGCCTGACCCTGTGGGTGGAAGTGTTTCAAGGTTTTTTCCGTTGGGTTTGGGTCGCGGTGATCCTGTTGCCGATCAGCGGCGTGGGCATGTTGCATCTGCAGCAGGTCGGATTTGAAACCGCGCCGAAGTACGTGCAGGTGATGATCGGTTTGTATGTGGTGATGACGGCACTGTTCATCCGCATTCAGGGGTTGATGCTGCCAGAATTGCGCAAGGCGGTTGAGGCGAAGGATTGGCCGGCGGGTGCGGCGGTGCTGGGGCGGATTCGGCGGGTGGTGGGGCTTAATCTGCTTGTCGGGTTGGTGCTGGTGGCGGTAGCGGCGGCGAGACCGATGCTCTGAATCGCACTATTTTTCTGCTGTGAACACAGTTGTGGCGAGGGGATTTATCCCCGCTGGGCTGCGTAGCAGTCCCGCTTTTGATTTTTAGAGCGGGGCCGCTTCGCGACCCAGCGGGGATAAATCCCCTCGCCACATAATTTCACTCACCAAAGATCTTCACTCACCAAAGATCTTCACTCACCAAAGCATTTTATTGATCAGAGAGTGGGTCGCAGTTTCAGAGCCGTTGCACGGTAACCGAACCCGCTGCCCCCTCCGGCCCAGGCTGGCCATCCGCGCCGGCCTTGCCGTTCTTGCCGCCGTCAGCGCGGTACACCAGACAGCCCTTGGACTTGCCACCCTTGCCCGCCTTGCCGCCAACACCCGCCGGGCCGCCGGCACCGCCAGCCACGTTGACCTTGATCAGCTCGGCCGGAAAATCCCGTGGTACGGCGAGTCGCACCAGCGCACCCGGCGCGCCTGGCTGGCCATCGCTGCCGTCACTGCCATCGGCGCCGTGGCCGGCCGATCCATAGGTGCAGCCCGGATCTTCACCGTTGCCGCCGTCGAGGCCGACGAAACCCGGCGCGCCCCTGCCGCCACGGGCATCGACCGTCAGTTGCGGCGCGCTCAGGGCCTGAAATTGCAGATTCAGATTGCGCCCGGCCCGGGCCGCTTTTTCATAAGTGCCGGGGGCGCCGCGCGCGGTGATCTGGCTGCCCTCGCTCAATTCAGCGCGCTTGACCTTCACTTCCAGCGCCTGTTCAGCCGGAACGATAGCAATACGTGCTTCGTGGCCCAGACGCAGTTCATCAATGTTCAATTCAATCACGTTGGACGGGATCAGCAAGGTGCCGTAATCGGCGACTTCCAGTTTCTCCAGTTGCAGCGTGCTGGTGGTGTTGGGCAAGCGCATCAAAGAATTGCTTTGCACGTTGACCACCTGGGCGCAGGCCAGTGGACTGATGAATGCAGCGAGCAGGCAGAGTTTACGCATGGGAAGAAGCCTCCGGAGCGGCCGGGGCCGGGATGGTTTGCAGGTGGAAAACGCCGAACAACAGGATGCGGCCACGATCTCGCCAAGGGTGCGGACGGCCCTTGAGGCTGCGGTTGCACAGCAGCACTTCGAGTAGATGAATCAGCAACAACAGAGCGCCGGCCAGATTCACCAGCAGATGCAGCGGATGAACAAACGGCACCAGTTGATTGGCCAGTACCACGCAGCAGAACAGCAGGGTCAGCAAACGCCCCAGCCCCCAGAACACCTTCATACGCTCCCCCGTGTTGCGAATTATTCTTTGCACGCACAGTACCGGCTTCTGCGGGGGATAAGCCAGAGGGAAAAATGAAATTTGTGCAAACGCGGATGAAATGGCTGCCGGGGCGACGATCTCGACCCGGCAGCTCTAGCCTGCGTACTACAGACGGTTGCTAACGATTGATGTGCAGCTCGACCCGGCGATTGTCCGCGCGGCCTTCATCGCTGGCGTTATCGGCGACCGGCTCACTCTCGCCTCGGCCCTCGCTGGTGAGCTTGTTCGGCGCCAGCCCCTGACTCAACAGATACGCTGCGACACTGCTCGCGCGCCGCTCGGACAAAGCCTGGTTATAGGCGTCGGAGCCTTTACTGTCGGTGTGCCCGATGACCTTGATGCTGACCACATCGGCATTGCGCAGCTTGTCCATCAAGGTGTCGAGCTGGGCTTTGGCCGCCGGGGTAAGATCGGACTTGTCGAAATCGAACAGCACGTTGCCGGCATCGCTCAAGGTGATCACTTCAGATTGCGGCGCCGGTTCGACCGGTTTGACTGCCACCGGATATTGCGGCAGCGGGCAGCCACGGTGATCGACTTCGGTGTTTTCCGGAGTGTCCGGGCAGCGGTCGCGGCGGTCGAAGACGCCGTCGCTATCTTCGTCGCCATCCTGGGCGTAACAGATCAGCCCGCCGGTGACGATACCCAATGCCGCGCCGCCGCCGGCCCAGCCGGCGCTTTCAATGGCGCCAAGACCGCCGCCGACCAGACCGCCAAGCAGGCTGCAGATCGGCCACGTACGTTGATTGAGGGGGGCGGTGCCATCGCTGTGAGTGGCACAACCGGTGAGCAAGCTGCCAAGCAGCAGCACCGGCAAGACGGACCTTGAGAAAAGACGCATTTGTGAACGCTCCTGTGTACCGGCCCATACCGGTTACACAGGAGTAAAGACCCGCATCCGCGACTGCACAAGCCGCGGATGCGAGAGGGGCTAGCGGACGATTTTGATTTCGGTGCGACGGTTCTGTGCACGACCATCAGCCGACTTGTTGTCAGCCACAGGCTGGCTTTCACCAAGGCCCGACACCGAAACGAAGCTGGCACGTGGCACGCCCTGCTGGATCAGGTATTCCACCACCGAGTGCGCACGACGATCCGACAGTTTCTTGTTGTAGGCATCGCTGCCGACACTGTCGGTGTGACCGGTCACGGTCAGTTGCGCGGTAGAGGATTCCTGTTTCAGGCGATCGGCGACCTTGTCCAGCACTTGCCTGTCAGGGCCGGTCAGCGTGGCTTTGTCGAACTCGAAATGCACATCACGAATGACGATGGTTTCTTCCTTGACCACAACCGCTTCTTCGACCACTGGCGCAGGCGTCGGTGGCGGGCAACCGTCAGCATCGACCTGCACGCCTTTAGGCGTACCAGGGCACTTGTCGCGACTGTCCGGCACGCCATCGCCGTCTTCATCACCATCACCGTGCACCCAGCAATAGGCCGCCGCCGTACCACCGACAATCAGTGCACCGTAACCTGCCCACGAAGCGCTTTCCGTCGCGCCGAGACCGGCACCGACCACACCGCCGACCGCCGCACAGGTCGGCCAGTCGGTTTTCTGCAAACCTGCACAACCAGTCAACACACTGGTTAGCAGAACCAAGGGTAATGCTGTCCGAACTATGCTCATCTAGTTTTCTCCTGAGGGATCGGCTTAAAACCGATTCAGGGAGTAAAGACCGGAGTTTTAATCTCCGCCAGCAATAGGCCACCGCTGTTTGCGACCGTGTTCACAGGGGTTTGCCTCTTTTGGCGAAAACCGCTGCCACCGGGCGCTTTGCCGACGCGGCCTGGCAGGCTAGTCTTGGCGGTCTGACTGAGGAGCTTCGATGAACGCCGCCATTTCTTCGCGCACGCCACAACAGGCGCTGGCCGCTTTGCTGGATCGCTACGCCCCGGCCCGTCTGCTGCTGATCGGCGCCAGCGAGTTTCCCGCCTTGAGCGCTTTCAAGGACGCGCATTCAGACACCGTGGTCGCCCACGCCGCACCCGGCGCACTGCCGGCTGAGCTGGCCGCGCAACGCTTCGATCTGGCGCTGGTAGTCGATTGCCTGGAACATTTGCCCAAACGCGATGGCCTGAACCTGTTGGGCGGCATCCGCAATCTCAACGCCAGTCGCATCGCGGTGCTGGCGGATCTGGCCGCCAGTGGCTGGCAGGAAACCGATTTCTATTCGCTGGCACTGCAGGCCAGCGAGCGTTTCCAGCGCGACGAGCAGGTGCTGACCCTGTTTACCTACGATCTGCTTGACTACAAACAAGTCCCCGACTGGCTCAATTCACGCTTCTGGGCCAATCCGGAAAACTTCGGGAAATACTGGTGGTAATGCAATGAGTACAGCCATTTGCCCTTGCGGCAGCGGCAATCTGCTGGATGCCTGCTGCGGCCCTTATCACGACGGCCACCCGGCACCGTGTGCCGAAGCCTTGATGCGTTCGCGCTACAGCGCTTATGTGCTGGGGCTGATCGACTATCTGGTGGCGACCACCCTGCCCGCGCAGCAGGCGGGGCTGAACCGACAATCGATCAGCGACTGGAGTGCGCAAAGCACCTGGCTCGGCCTTGAGGTGGAAAGCTCGGAGGTTTTCGGCGGCCAGCCGGAACACGCTTTTGTGACATTCACCGCGCGCTGGCACGACAGCCAGGGCGAGCACAGCCATCGCGAGCGCTCTTCGTTTGTGCAGAACGGCGGGCGCTGGTACTTCATCGATCCCACGGTGCAGCTGAAGCTGGGGCGCAATGACGGCTGCCCTTGCGGCAGCGGCCAGAAGTTCAAGAAGTGTTGTTCGGGTTATTTCGGCGCTTGAAAGCCAAGATCAAAAGATCGCAGCCGTCGGCAGCTCCTACACGGGATTAGCCGAAGACTGAAATCTTTTAAGGTCTAGACTGGGCACAAAGGGAGTCAATTTCATGCTCGGTCGTCGGCGCACATTACATTTTCTGCTGTTGATGCTGATCGTAAACCTCGGCGGCTGTGCCTCGTGGTTCAGCGATGACAGCGTCGAGCCTGCCGTGCATCTGGTGAAAGTCGAGGTGGTGCGGGCCAAACTGCTCGAGCAAAAATTCATCCTGCACTTTCGCGTCGACAATCCCAACGACAGCGACCTGACCGTGCGCGGCCTCGAATACCGGATTCACCTCGCCGACATGCTGCTCACCGAAGGCGAGCATGAGCACTGGTTTACCGTGGGGCCAAAGCGCAGCGCTTACTTCAAAGTGCCGATCCGCACCAACCTGTGGCCTAAGGTCAAACAGGTGGTGAAACTGCTGAAAAATCCGAACCAGCAGATTCCCTATCGATTGCAGGGGGAAATGGAAACCGGTTTATTCATCGCCCACTACGTGCACCTTGAGCGCAATGGCGTGATAATCCCCGCCGATCTAACTCCGGAGTGACCTCGATGACCCAGCAACCCCATGTCCATGGCCCTGACTGCAACCACGATCATGACCACCATCATGATCACGACCATGGCCATGTCCACGGCCCGAACTGCGGCCACGCCCACCAGGAACCGGTGCGCAACGCCCTGAAAGACGTCGGCCGCAACGACCCTTGCCCATGCGGCAACGGCAAGAAATTCAAGAAGTGCCACGGCGCTTGATGTCACGGGCGAAGATCTTCTTCGCCTGACACACCGCTTCGCGAGCAGGCTCGCTCCCACAGTGAATTGCATTCCTTCTGACGAAATGCGCTCGAATGTGGGAGCGAGCCTGCTCGCGAAGGCGGCGGCACATACGCTACAAAATTTCAGCCCGCCGCCAGAATCTGTGAAGAGCCGACCACCGTCGCATACTCCTCATGCAGATTGCCCAGCGACATCCCGTGCACCTCTTCAGCGGTACGCGGTTTGCCGAAATAATCGGCCTTGTCGAAGGTAAAGCACGCATCCTCTGCCACCCATGTGTCGAAACCCAGGTTGCCCGCAGTGCGCGCCGTCGACTCAACAGAGTTATTGGTCGCCACACCAACGATGATCAGTTGCCCGATCCCGGCCTCACGCAACTGCGCCTCCAGCCCACTGGCACAAAACGCATCGGGCACCTGTTTCTGGATCAGCCATTCAGCGTCCTGCGGCATAAAGCGCGGCTGAAACTCCACTCCGTCCTGCTCCGGCCAGAACACCGAATCAGGTGAGCGCGACAAGTGCTGCACGTGAATCACCGGGCGCCCGCGCAGGCGCCACAGCGCCAATAACTCAAGCATTCGCTCTTCGGCCTGAGGATTATTCCGCCGCCCCAGACGCGGATGCAGAATGCCTTTCTGCTGGTCGATGATGATCAGCGCAGCGTTGCTTTGAAGCTCCATAGCGATCTTTCTCCTGACAGGTCTCGGGACTCATTCCGCAGTTCAACATCAGCGCTTTCCCACAAGCAACTGTCACAGCTTTGACCGATCAGCCGACAACAGCACAAATAACCGCTCGCCCCGCTTGCGCGGCCCTCGCGCCGTCACTAACGTAGCGGCTTTATTGCGCCCCCAGCCTTATACCCCCGCAGGAGCTTCGCCATGGCCTCGCCAGCCCTTACACATTTTCTTCCCCGGTTCGGCGTTGCCGCAGCAGTGGCCGGTGTCCTCGGCCTGTCCGGTTGCCAGACCTGGAATGCCCAGGACAGCCTGCCGCCGACCTCCGGCGTGCAACCGCTCAAGGGCCTGGCGCAGAACGTGTCAGTGCGGCGCAATGCGATGGGCATGCCGTTGATCGAGAGCAACAGCTTCCATGACGCGCTGTTCAGCCTCGGCTATGTCCACGCCAGCGACCGCATCAACCAGATGGTCACCCTGCGCCTGTTGGCTCAGGGCCGGTTGGCGGAAATGTCTGGCGCGTCGATGCTCGATGCCGACCGCTACATGCGCGCGGTCAATCTGAAGAAGAGCGCCGGCGAGCTGTACAAGGCCTCGTCGCCACGGCTCAAGCGCTTCTTCGAAGTCTATGCACGGGGCGTCAACGCCTACCTGTTCCGCTACGCCGACAAGTTGCCGGGCGACCTCGCCGCCAGCGGTTACAAGCCCGAATACTGGAAACCGGAAGATTCGGCGCTGATTTTCGCCCTGCTGAATTTCAGCCAGTCGGCCAACCTGCCGGAGGAAATCCAGTCACTGGTGCTCGCGCAAACCGTGACCACTGACAAACTCGCCTGGCTGAGCCCGTCGGCGCCTGATGAAAACCTGCCGGTTGCTGAAGCCGACAAACTGCAAGGCCTCAAGCTCAACGGGCAGATTCCGGGGCTGACGGAATTGAGCAACGCCAGCCAGCAACTGTCGGCGCTGAACCTGCTCGCCACACCGACTGCGAACAACTGGGCAATCGCCCCGCAACGCAGCCGCAGCGGCAAGAGCCTGCTTGCCAGCGATGCGCACGGGCCGCTGGCCGCGCCTTCGCTGTGGAGTTTCGTGCAGATCCGCGCGCCGAAATATCAGGCGGCCGGCGTCACGGTTGCCGGTCTGCCGATGGTGCTCGGCGGCTTCAACGGCAAAGTGGCGTGGAGCATGACCAGCGTGCTCGGCGACAATCAGGACCTGTTCCTCGAGAAAATCCGCCGTCAGGGCAGCAGCCTCACTTATGAAGTCAACGGCAAATGGCAGCCGTTGGGCGTGCGCAACGAAACCTATTTCGTCAAAGGCCAGCGGCCGATTCGTGAAGCCGTTTACGAAACCCGCCACGGCGCGCTGCTCAACAGTGCCCACGCAGCGGCGCAGGGCAGCGGTTTCGGTCTCGCTTTACAGACGCCAAGCTTCACCGACGACAAAACCCTGGATGCCTTCTTCGATCTGACCCGCGCGCAGAACGTCGAGCGCGCCTCGGACGCCAGCCGCGAAATCCGCGCCATTACCCTGAATCTGGTCTTTGCCGATGCAAGCAATATCGGCTGGCAAGTCACCGGGCGCTTCCCCAACCGTCGCGAAGGTGAAGGCCTGCTGCCCTCGCCGGGTTGGGACGGTCGCTACGACTGGGACGGTTACGCCGACCCGATGCTGCACCCCTACGATCAGGACCCGGCACAAGGCTGGCTCGGCACCGCCAACCAGCGTGTAATTCCCGACGGCTACGGCATGCAGTTGTCGAAATCCTGGGCGGCACCGGAGCGCGGCGAGCGCCTGGCGGAAATGGCCGGCAGCGGCAAGCACGACAGCCGCAGCGTGATCGCCATGCAGTACGACCAGACCACCACCTTCGCCGCCAAGCTGAAAAAAGTCTTCGAAGCGCCGGGGATGAAACAACCGCTGAAACAGGCGATCGACGCCCTGCCGGAAGCCGAACGCAGCAAGGCCCGCGAAGCCTTCACGCGCTTGATGGCGTTCGACGGCAAGCTCAGCCCGACCTCGGCGGATGCGGCGATTTATGAACTGTTTCTGCAGGAAAGCATGAAGCAGATCTTCCTCGATGAACTGGGTCCTGAGTCGAGCCCGGCGTGGAAGGCCTTTGTCGCCAATGGCGATCTGTCCTACGCGGCGCAGGCCGATCATCTCTTGGGGCGTGAGGACAGTCCGTTCTGGGATGACCTGCGCACGCCGCAGAAGGAAGACAAATCCGTGATTCTCGCCCGCAGTCTCGCTGCAGCGATTACAGCGGGCGACAGCCAGTTGGGCGGCGATCATCGCGCCTGGCAGTGGGGCAAACTGCACAGCTATGCGTGGAAAAACAGCAACGGTCAGACTGTACGCGGGCCGCTGGCGGCTGGAGGCGATCACACCACGCTGAACAGCTCGGCGTTTGCCTGGGGCCAGGACTTCGTCACCACGCGCGCGCCGTCGATGCGTTTTATCGTCGACTTCGGCCAGAGCGAGCCACTGATGGCGCAGAACGGTACGGGGCAGTCGGGCAATCCACTGAGTCCGAACTACCTGAACGGGATCGATGCGTGGCTGAAAGGTCAGTACATCGGCCTGCCGATGCAGCCGCAGAACTTTGATCGGGTGTATGGCAAGGCCCGCTTGACCCTCACCCCCGGGAAATAGAGCAAGATCAACAGCCCCTCACCCTAGCCCTCTCCCTGAGGGAGAGGGGACTGATTGGGGGATGCTTGGGTCTTGCGCCGACCTGAAAGAGAGATGGTGAATCCAACATTGGATCAGGCTCAAGGCTGTGCCGGATCCATATTCAACTCGGCCCCCCAGGTCGATGTACCTCACCAGACACCTCGGTCGGCCCCTCTACAAAGCGAGGTGAATCCAACATTGGATCAGGTTCAAGGCTGTGCCGGATCCATATTCAACTCGGTCCCCCAGGTCGATGTACCTCACCAGACACCTCGGTCGGCCCCTCTACAAAGCGAGGTGAATCCAACATTGGATCAGGCTCAAGGCTGTGCCGGATCCATATTCAACTCGGTCTCCCAGGTCGATGTACCTCACCAGACACCTCGGTCGGCCCCCTCTCCCTCTGGGAGAGGGCTGGGGTGAGGGTAGCGCTTCAAAGCCGATCGAACTTCCAGCCTCACGCCCGCCTCATAGCTAACAAGCCCCCCATTCCGGTCACGACATGGATCTTGTTATTGCCCGACCTGAAGGTCTCTACTGCCCCGCCGGAGATTTCTATATCGATCCGTGGCGGCCGGTCGAGCGTTCGGTGATCACCCATGCCCATGGCGATCACGCGCGCACCGGTAATCAGCACTACCTGTCGAGCAGCGCCAGCGCCGGGATTCTGCGCGCGCGTCTGGGTCAGGACATCCAGTTGCAAACACTCGACTACGGCCAGCGCCTGACCCACCACGGCGTGACCCTGAGCTTTCACCCCGCCGGGCATGTCCTCGGTTCAGCGCAAGTGCGCCTGGAATACGGCGGCGAAGTCTGGGTCGCGTCGGGGGATTACAAGGTCGAGCCGGATGGCACGTGCGCCCCATTCGAACCGGTGCGCTGCCACACCTTCATCACCGAATCGACCTTCGGCCTGCCTATCTACCGCTGGCAGCCGCAGGCGCAGATCTTCGCCGAGATCAATCAGTGGTGGGCGGCCAATATCGCCGCCGGCAAGGCCAGCGTGCTGTTCTGCTATTCCTTCGGCAAGGCCCAACGCATCCTCCACGGCATCGACGAAACCCTCGGGCCGATCCTCAGCCACGGCGCGGTCGAACCGTTGAACCGTGTGTACCGCGATGCCGGTGTGTACCTGCCGCCGACGATCTATGCGGGCGACGTGAAAAAAAGCGATCCGATCATGCGCCAGGCTTTGGTCATTGCTCCGCCGTCGGCGGGCGGCAGCACGTGGATGCGCCGTTTTGGCGACTTCAGCGATGCCTTCGCCAGCGGCTGGATGCGCTTGCGCGGGACCCGGCGGCGGCGCGGCGTCGATCGCGGTTTCGTCCTCTCCGATCACGCCGACTGGCCCGGCCTGCTCTGGGCGATCAACCAGACCGGCGCGGAGCGGGTGATGGTCACTCATGGCTCGATCGGCGTGCTCGTACGTCATCTGCGCGAACAGGGTCTTGATGCACAAGGCTTCACCACTGAATACGGCGATGACGAAGACGACAACATCGCCACCGAACCCACCGTTGCCGAGACGTCCCCATGAAAGCGTTCGCCGAGTTATATGCCGAACTCGACGCCACCACGTCGAGCAACGCCAAGCTGGCGGCGATGCAGGTGTACTTCGCGCAGGCCGCGCCGGAAGATGCCGCATGGGCGGTGTATTTCCTCTCCGGTGGTCGGCCTCGTCAACTGGTGCCGGTGCGCATCCTCCGTGAGCTGGCGGTAGAAGTTTCAGGGTTGGAGCCGTGGCTGTTCGAAGAAAGCTATCAGGCCGTCGGCGATCTGGCCGAGACCATTTCTCTGGTGCTGCCGGAAAATTCCCACAGCTCCGAGGCCGGTCTAGCCGAATGGATCGAAGACAAGCTGCTGCCACTTCGCGGTGAAACCCCGGAATATCTGGCGCGCCAACTGCCGATGTTGTGGGCGCAACTGGATCGGCCGAGCCTGATGCTGTGCATCAAGCTGATCACCGGCAGTTTCCGCGTCGGCGTGTCGAAGTTGCTGGTCACTCGCGCCCTCGCCTCGATGGCCGGCCTCGACAGCAAACGCGTGGCTCAGCGTCTGGTCGGTTACACCGATCTGTCGAACCGGCCCAACGCCGCGAGTTACCTGAAACTCATCGCCCCGGAATCCGCAGACGAACATGCCCAGCGCGGCGGCCAGCCCTACCCGTTCTTTCTTGCCCACGCCTTGGCGCAACCGGTCGAGGAATTCGAAGCCCTGCTCGGCCCCGCCAGCGACTGGCAGGTGGAATGGAAGTGGGACGGTATCCGCGCGCAAGTGGTCAAGCGCGACGGCAAGCTGTGGGTGTGGTCGCGCGGCGAGGAATTGGTGACCGAGCGCTTCCCCGAGTTCGATGTGCTGGTCCACGGCTTGCCGGACGGCACGGTGATCGACGGCGAAATCGTCGTGTGGAAGAGCACCCATCCGACCACCGAAGATGCCTTCGATCCGCAATCCGATGAGCCGCCGGCCGTGCAACCGTTCGCCCTGCTGCAACAACGCATCGGTCGCAAGACGCTCGACAAGAAAATTCTCGAAGAAGTACCGGTGGTAGTGCTGGCCTACGACCTGCTGGAATGGCAGGGCGAGGACTGGCGCAACCAGCCGCAGGTCAAGCGACGGGCGCAACTCGAGGAAGTCATCGCGCGCTGCAACAGCCCGGTACTGCTGCCCTCCCCGGTACTGACCGGCGAGGACTGGTTCGACCTTGGCCTCCAGCGCGAAGCGTCACGCAAACTCGGCGTCGAAGGCATGATGCTCAAGGCCCGCGATTCGCTGTATGGCGTCGGCCGGACCAAGGACATGGGCGTGTGGTGGAAGTGGAAGGTCGACCCGTTCAGCGTCGACGCGGTACTGATTTATGCCCAGCGCGGACACGGTCGTCGCGCCAGTCTGTACAGCGATTACACCTTCGCCGTGTGGGACGGCCCGCCGGAATCCAGTCAACGCTCGCTGGTGCCGTTCGCCAAGGCGTATTCGGGGCTGACCGATGAAGAGATGCGTCAGGTCGACAGCATCGTGCGCAAGACCACCGTGGAGAAATTCGGCCCGGTCAGCAGCGTGAAACCGAGCCTGGTGTTCGAACTGGGCTTCGAAGGCATCGCCCTGTCGCGCCGGCACAAGAGCGGCATCGCCGTGCGTTTCCCGCGCATGCTGCGCTGGCGCAAGGACAAGACCGTCGAAGAAGCGGACAGCCTCGCTACCCTTCAAGATCTGTTGGCCTAACCCCTTTTCACTGATCGTTCCCACGCTCTGCGTGGGAATGCAGCCCGGGACGCTCTGCGTCCCCCCCAGAGCCGAACGCGGAGCGTCCGTTGATGCATTCCCACGCAGGAGCGTGGGAACGATCAGTCATCGGGGACAAATCCCTTGCCACAGTTTTTCCCTGCTCTGAGCCACGCGCTTGAACCGAAACAGTGCATGCAAACAGCAATGCCCGTTTCCGTGCATTCAACTACCCTTGCCTCTCTCCGCTCAACCTTTTAAAACACCTGTTCGGCACTCTGGTTCGGAAATTGCTACTTTCTATAGGTCGTAAGCGTTGCAGTAACAATAATTCTGCGCCACAAGCGCTCATATTGGTTCTTAGGGATTGAATAATGAAAAAAGCATTGCTGACCCTTTCTGCACTGGCGTTGTGCATGGCCGCCGGCTCCGCGCTGGCCAAGGAATACAAAGAGCTGCGCTTTGGCGTTGACCCTTCGTACGCACCGTTCGAGTCGAAAGCGGCCGATGGCAGCCTGGTCGGGTTCGATATCGATCTGGGCAACGCGATCTGCGCCGAACTGAAGGTCAAGTGCAAATGGGTCGAAAGCGATTTCGACGGCATGATTCCGGGCCTCAAGGCCAACAAGTTCGACGGTGTGATCTCGTCGATGACCGTGACCCCGGCGCGCGAGAAGGTCATCGACTTCTCCAGCGAACTGTTTTCCGGCCCGACCGCTTACGTGTTCAAGAAAGGCTCCGGCCTGAGCGCAGACGTTGCGTCGCTGAAGGGCAAGACTGTTGGCTATGAGCAGGGCACCATCCAGGAAGCCTACGCCAAAGCCGTGCTGGACAAGGCCGGTGTGAAAACCCAGGCCTATCAGAACCAGGATCAGGTGTATTCCGACCTGACCTCCGGCCGCCTCGACGCAGCCATCCAGGACATGCTGCAAGCCGAACTGGGCTTCCTCAAGTCGCCGAAAGGCGAAGGTTACGAAGTCAGCCAGCCGGTCGACAGCGAATTGCTGCCGTCGAAAACCGCTATCGGTATCAAGAAAGGTAACACTGAGCTGAAAGCACTTTTGGATAAAGGTATCAAAGCGTTACACGACGACGGCAAATACGCCGAGATTCAAAAGAAACACTTTGGCGACCTGAATCTGTACAGCGGCAAATAATGCCCCGGCGCCCATCCTCGATGGGCGCCTTTTCCATCCGCTCAGGTTGCTGATTTATGTTTGAAACCCTCCTGCAAAATCTGGGGCTGGCCTCGTTCAGTCTGCAGGGCTTCGGCCCGTTGCTGCTGCAAGGCACCTGGATGACCATCAAATTATCGGCAATGTCGCTGCTGGTGGCCGTGTTGCTCGGCCTGCTCGGCGCCAGTGCCAAACTGTCGAAAGTCAAACTGGTGCGCCTGCCCGCGCAGCTCTACACCACGCTGATTCGCGGCGTGCCGGATCTGGTGCTGATGCTGTTGATCTTCTACAGCCTGCAAACCTGGTTGACGTCGCTGACCGACTACATGGAATGGGAATACATCGAAATCGACCCGTTCAGCGCCGGCGTGCTGACGCTGGGCTTCATTTATGGCGCGTATTTCACCGAGACCTTCCGTGGCGCCATCCTCGCGGTGCCGCGTGGTCAGGTCGAAGCCGCCACCGCGTATGGCCTCAAACGTGGCCAGCGTTTTCGCTTCGTGGTGTTTCCGCAAATGATGCGCTTCGCGTTGCCGGGCATCGGCAACAACTGGATGGTCATGCTCAAGGCCACCGCGCTGGTGTCGATCATTGGCCTCGCCGATCTGGTCAAGGCTGCCCAGGACGCCGGTAAAAGCACCTATCAACTGTTCTACTTTCTGGTCCTCGCCGCTTTGATCTATCTGCTGATCACCAGTGCTTCGAACTTCATCCTGCGCTGGCTCGAACGCCGCTACGCCGCCGGTGCCCGGGAGGCCGTACGATGATCGAACTTCTCCAGGAATATTGGCGCGCCTTCCTTTATACCGACGGCCAGAACATCACCGGGCTGGCGATGACGATGTGGCTGCTGACCGCGTCGATCTGCATCGGCTTCGTCGTCTCGATTCCGCTGTCGATTGCCCGCGTCTCGCCGCACTTCTACGTCCGTTGGCCGGTGCAGTTCTACACCTACCTGTTCCGGGGCACGCCGCTGTATATCCAGTTGCTGATCTGCTACACCGGCATCTACAGCCTCGCCGCCGTGCGCGAGCAGCCGATCCTCGACAGTTTCTTTCGCGACGCGATGAACTGCACGATCCTCGCCTTCGCTCTCAATACCTGCGCGTACACCACGGAAATTTTCGCCGGGGCGATTCGCAGCATGAACCATGGCGAAGTCGAAGCGGCCAAGGCTTATGGCCTGACCGGCTGGAAGTTGTACGCCTACGTGATCATGCCGTCGGCATTGCGCCGCTCGTTGCCTTACTACAGCAACGAAGTGATCCTGATGCTGCACTCGACCACCGTGGCGTTCACCGCGACCATTCCCGATATTCTGAAAGTCGCGCGGGATGCCAACTCGGCGACCTTCCTGACCTTCCAGTCATTCGGCATCGCCGCGCTGATCTACCTGACCATTACTTTTGCGCTGGTCGGCCTGTTCCGCCTCGCCGAACGCCGCTGGCTGGCCTTCCTCGGGCCGACTCACTAGCACCGGTTTGAAAATAAAGAGATAACAATGCGCCACCAGATCCATGACTTGCTGGCCCCGCTGCCGGGGACCGCACGGCAGATTCACAGCTTCCACTTCGGCCCACCGCAGGCCAAGGGCAAGGTTTACATCCAGGCGTCGCTGCACGCTGACGAACTGCCGGGCATGCTGGTCGCCTGGCACCTGAAACAGCGTCTGGCCGAACTGGAAGCTGCCGGCCGCCTGCGCAGCGAAATCGTCCTGGTGCCGGTGGCCAACCCGGTCGGCCTCGAACAAGTGCTGATGGACGTGCCGCTGGGCCGTTACGACCTGGAGAGCGGGCAGAACTTCAATCGCTGGTTCGTCGACCTCAGCGAAGAAATCGGCAACGCCATCGAAGGCCTATTGAACGACGATGCGCAGCACAACCTCGAACTGATCCGCGCCAGCCTGCGCAACGCCCTCGACCGTCAGAAGCCGACCACACAACTGCAATCCCAGCGTCTGACCCTGCAACGCCTGGCCTGCGATGCCGACATGGTGCTGGACTTGCACTGCGACTTCGAATCGGTGGTGCACCTGTACACCACGCCCGAGGCGTGGCCACAGGTCGAGCCCTTGGCGCGCTACATGGAAGCGCAGGCCAGCCTGCTTGCTACCGATTCCGGCGGGCAGTCGTTCGACGAGTGCTTCACCCTGCTCTGGTGGCAACTGCGCGAGCGCTTCGGTGAGCAGTTCGAGATTCCGCTGGGCAGCTTTTCGGTGACCGTCGAATTGCGCGGCCAGGGCGACGTCAATCACCCGCTGGCCAGCCGCGATTGTCAGGCGCTGATCGACTATCTGATCCAGTTCGATGCCATCGTCGGCGAGACCAAGCCGCAACCGCCACTGCCGTACCCTGCCACGCCGCTGGCCGGGGTCGAACCGGTGACCACACCAGTCGGCGGCCTGCTGGTGTACTGCGCCACGCCCGGCCAATACCTGGAAGCCGGCCAGCAGATCGCCGAAATCATCGACCCGGTCCACGACAAGGTCACCCCCATTCATTGCACCGCCGCCGGCCTGCTGTATGCGCGCTCGCTGCGGCGCATGGCCACTGCCGGCATGGTCATCGCCCACGTCGCGGGCGCCCAGGCCTATCGCAGCGGCTACCTACTTTCGCCTTGAGGATGCTCGTCCATGTACAAACTGACCGTTGAAGGCCTGCACAAAAGCTATGGCGATCATCAGGTGCTCAAAGGCGTTTCGCTCAAGGCCAAAACCGGCGACGTGATCAGCCTGATCGGCGCCAGCGGCTCGGGCAAAAGCACCTTTTTGCGCTGCATCAACTTCCTTGAACAACCGAATGACGGCGCCATGAGCCTTGATGGCCAGGCGATCCGCATGGTCACCGACCGCCACGGCATGCACGTTGCCGACGCCGATGAACTGCAACGCCTGCGCACGCGGCTGGCGATGGTGTTCCAGCATTTCAACCTGTGGAGCCACATGACCGTGCTGGAAAACATCACCATGGCCCCGCGCCGGGTGCTGGGTTGCAGCAAACAGGAAGCCGAGGATCGCGCCCGACGTTATCTGGACAAAGTCGGCTTGCCGGCGCGGGTCGCCGATCAATACCCGGCGTTTCTGTCCGGCGGCCAGCAACAACGCGTGGCGATCGCCCGGGCACTGGCGATGGAACCGGAAGTGATGCTGTTCGACGAACCGACCTCGGCACTCGACCCGGAACTGGTCGGCGAAGTGCTGAAAGTGATTCAGGGTCTAGCCGAGGAAGGCCGGACGATGATCATGGTCACCCACGAAATGAGTTTTGCGCGCAAGGTGTCGAATCAGGTGCTGTTTCTGCATAAGGGTCTGGTGGAAGAAGAAGGTGCGCCCGAAGAAGTGCTGGGCAATCCCAAGAGTGAACGCCTGAAGCAGTTCCTCAGCGGCAATCTTAAATAAGGTTGGCAACCCACCCCTGTGTGGGAGCGAGCCTGCTCGCGAAAGCGGTTTATCAGTCAACATCAATGTTGAATGTGCAATCGCATTCGCGAGCAGGCTCGCTCCCACAGGGGGAATCCATCGACCGACAAAGTTAAACTTGTCGCCCCGCTTCGCTGTCTCTGAAACAACACCTCCAGAGCGCACGCAGCCGGCATGGCGAAATCCCCCGACTTTGCAAAAACCTGGTTCAGCGCCCGCGACTGGAAGCCGTTCGCCTTTCAGAAACAGGTGTGGGCGGCGGTGAAAAACGGCGAATCCGGGTTGCTCCACGCCAGCACCGGCGCCGGCAAAACTTATGCGGTATGGTTTGCTGCGCTCAACCGCTTCGCCCGCCTGCAACCGCCCGTGGCTACACCGCGCAAACGCAAACCGCCGGCCGAACCGCTGACGGTGCTGTGGATCACGCCGATGCGCGCCCTCGCCGCCGATACCGCCCGCGCGTTGCAGATTCCGGTGGATGACTTACAGATTCCGTGGAGTATCGGCCTGCGCACCGGCGATACCAGCAGCAGCGAACGCGCGCGTCAGGGCCGACGTCTGCCAACGACGCTGATCACCACACCGGAAAGCCTGACCCTGTTGCTCGCCCGCGCCGATGCGCGCACGGCGTTGTCGACCCTGCGCATGATCGTCGTGGATGAATGGCACGAATTGCTCGGCAACAAACGCGGCGTGCAATTGCAACTGGCCCTCGCCCGCCTGCGTCATTGGCAGCCGGAACTGATTGTCTGGGGGGTATCCGCCACCCTCGGTAATCAATCCCACGCCGAGCAAGTGCTGATCCCACAGGGCGGCGGCGTCAGTGTCCAAGGCAAAAGCGAAAAAACCCTGCAAGTCGACACCCTGCTGCCACCGGCCATCGAGCGTTTTCCCTGGGCCGGCCACATCGGTCTGAAGATGCTGCCGCAAGTGGTCGCCGAACTTGATGCCTGTGCCAGCAGCCTGGTGTTCACCAACACCCGCGCGCAATCGGAGATCTGGTATCAGGCGCTGCTGGAAGCGCGGCCGGACTGGGCCGGGTTGATCGCGCTGCACCACAGCTCACTGTCACGCGATACCCGCGACTGGGTCGAGCAGGCGCTGAAGAATGGCCAATTGAAAGCGGTGGTGTGCACCTCGAGCCTGGACTTGGGTGTGGATTTCCTCCCGGTCGAGCGCGTACTGCAAATCGGCTCGGCGAAAGGCGTTGCGCGGTTGATGCAACGTGCCGGGCGCTCCGGCCACGCACCGGGGCGCACCTCGCGGGTGACGCTGGTGCCGACCCACAGCCTGGAACTGATCGAAGCGGTTGCCGCACGCGACGCCGTCGAACAGCGGCGCATCGAGCCACGCCTGTCACCGCACAAGCCGCTGGATGTGCTGGTCCAGCATTTGGTCAGCATGGCCCTTGGCGGTGGCTTTATTCCTGAAGACTTGTACGAAGAAGTCCGTGGCGCCTGGGCCTATCGCGACCTGACAGCGGCAGACTGGGCCTGGGCGCTGGCGTTCGTACGCCATGGTGGGATGTCTCTTACAGCGTATCCGGATTACCGCCGGGTCGAGCCGGACGAACACGGCGTCTGGCGTGTGCCGGATGCGCGTCTGGCGCGGCGCCATCGCATGAGCATTGGCACCATCGTCAGCGACGCGAGCATCAACCTGAAATTCTGGAGCAAGGGCGGCGGTGGCAAACAACTGGGCAGCGTCGAGGAAGGCTTTATCGCGCGACTGAAACCCGGCGATGGTTTCCTCTTCGCCGGCCGCCTGCTGGAACTGGTGCGGGTGGAAAACATGACCGCCTACGTCAAACGCAGTACCGCGAAAAAGGCTGCCGTGCCGCGCTGGAATGGCGGACGCATGCCGTTATCCAACGAACTGGCCGAAGCGGTGGTCACGCGCTTCAGCGCCGCTGCTCAAGGTCAATTCAAAGGCCCGGAAATGCACGCGTTGCGGCCGCTGCTGGAGACGCAGATACGCTGGTCCGGTTTGCCAACCACTGACAATCTGCTGGCCGAAGTGCTGAAATCCCGCGAAGGCTGGCATCTTTTTCTCTATCCGTTCGCCGGGCGACAAGTGCATCTGGGACTGGCGAGCCTGCTGGCATGGCGCGTCAGTCAGCGCCAGCCGGTGACCTTCTCGATTGCCGTGAATGATTACGGCCTGGAACTGCTCAGCGCCACGCCGGTGGATTGGGCCACGCATCTCGACGCTCACCTGTTCAACGCCGATGACCTGTTGCTGGACGTGCTCGCCAGTCTCAATGCCGGTGAACTGGCGTTGCGCCGCTTCCGCGAAATCGCGCGGATCGCCGGGCTGGTGTTCGCCGGGTATCCGGGCGCACCAAAAAGCACCCGCCAGGTGCAGGCGTCGAGTGGCTTGTTTTTCCAGGTGTTCAAACAATATGACGCCGACAACCTGCTGCTAGCCCAGGCCGGGGAAGAAGTCCTACGCGAAGAGCTGGATATTCGCCGTCTGGAACAGACACTGGAGCGCATCAATCAGATGAAACTGGACGTGCACCAGGTTAAACGTCCTACACCGTTAGGCTTTCCGCTGCTGGTGGAGCGGATGCGCGAGAGCATGAGTTCGGAAAAACTGGCTGACAGGATCAGAAGAATGGTTGGTGACCTGGAAAAAACCGCTGATAACGGGAAATCGCCGTGAGTGCGTACCCGGTGCGTTTGGCCGGTGAGGAGTTGTGGCTGCTGCCGGAGAAAGCGCTGTACTGGCCAGCGCAGGAAGCATTGCTGATCGCCGACGTGCATTTCGGTAAGGCGGCGGCCTATCGCAGCCTCGGCCAGCCGGTGCCGCATGGCACGACGGCGAGCAACATCGAGGTAATCGACGCGTTGCTGGCGCGGTTGCCGTGTCGCCAGTTGATCTTCCTCGGGGATTTTCTGCATGGGCCTGGTTCACATGTCCCGACCACGCTGAATGCGCTGGCAGAGTGGCGCGCACGGCACGCTGACCTGCCGATGACACTGATTCGCGGCAACCACGATAAACGCGCAGGCGACCCACCAGCCTCGCTGAATATTCGCGTGGTTCCAGAGCCGCTGTTACTCGGACCGTTCGCCCTGCAGCATGAGCCCGATCCGCATCCCGAGCGGCACGTGCTCGCGGGCCACGTGCATCCGGTTTATCGATTGCACGGCAAAGGTCGGCAGAGCCTGCGCCTGGCCTGTTTCAGACTCGGTGAGCGCATCAGCCTGATGCCGGCATTCGGTGCGTTCACCGGCGGCTATCAGGTCGAGCGCGACGACAGCTGCAAAGTCTTCGTGATCGGCGACAACGAAATATGGCCCATCAGCTAGATCGCAAATCGATCAGACTGACGGGCCATATTCATGACAGTGGATCAGGCCACAGGCGCCGGAGGCGGCTCGTCCGGCAGCGTCGGTTCGCCTGGTTCGGTCGGTTGTTCGTTGGGAGTATCGGGATCGGGCTGGCCGGGCACGCCGCCGGACAGGCTCAAAGACGGATTCGCCAGTAACGACCAGGCCAGAACGCCTATCTGATTGGGCTCAAGCCTTGCCAGTTCAGCGCTGATTCGCGGGTCGATCTTCATAGGGCACTCCTCAGTGAAGGCCCGAATCTGTGTGTAACAAAAACGGGCAGTACACCCCATAGAGTGTCTGCCCGCCAAAGAATTCCCGACATCCGTCGGATGGTCGATCAGGTACGCGGCAAGGTCACGCCACGCTGGCCCTGGTATTTGCCGCCACGATCCTTGTAGGAAACTTCACATTCTTCATCGGATTCGAGGAAGAGCATCTGCGCCACACCTTCGTTGGCGTAGATTTTTGCCGGCAGGTTGGTGGTGTTGGAGAACTCCAGGGTCACATGACCTTCCCACTCAGGCTCAAGTGGAGTGACGTTGACGATGATGCCGCAGCGCGCGTAGGTGCTTTTACCCAGGCAGATGGTCAGCACGTTGCGCGGAATGCGGAAGTACTCGACGGTGCTGGCCAGGGCGAAGGAGTTCGGCGGAATGATGCAGACGTCGCTGTGGATGTCGACGAAGCTGCCGGCGTCGAAGTTCTTCGGGTCGACAATGGCCGAGTTGATGTTGGTGAACACCTTGAAGTGGTTGGTGCAACGCACGTCGTAGCCGTAGCTCGACACGCCGTAGGAAATCACCCGGCTGTCGTCGCTGCCGCGCATCTGGCGCTCGACGAACGGTTCGATCATGCCGTGTTCCTGCGCCATGCGGCGAATCCACTTGTCCGATTTGATGCTCATGGCGGGTTTGTCCTGAATAGCGAGGTGGAAAAATTCTGTCCGGCATCTTACCGGGCGCGTCGCCTCGTTCAAAGTGCGCAACGCAATTCTCGGCGAACACCCCGTATTTACGCGATGTGGCGACGAACCGTCGCACCGCCGATCCCTAAAACACAGAATCCTTTGCAAGAAACATTGGCACGTTCCGGAAAAAGGGTTAAGGTGGCGTCACTGTGTTGCTTGTGTCACTGAGAATCTCTACACGATATGTTGAATTTCGATCCAACCATCTACAAGAATTTTTCCTGCTCTTTGCACTCAGTCTCGGCCAGGGTTCTTCCTGAGTCGCAGTTATCTTTGTTCAAGGAGTTACACCATGTCTAATCGCCAAACCGGTACCGTTAAGTGGTTCAACGATGAAAAAGGCTTCGGCTTCATCACTCCACAATCCGGTGACGACCTGTTCGTTCACTTCAAAGCTATCCAATCCGACGGCTTCAAAAGCCTGAAAGAAGGCCAACAGGTTTCTTTCATCGCTACCCGCGGTCAGAAAGGCATGCAAGCTGAAGAAGTACAAGTTATCTAACTTGTAGCTTCTTTAGAAAAGAGCCCCGCCCTTAAAAGCGGGGCTTTTTTGTGGGCGCCTGTTTTGCGCTGGCAAAAAAAATCGCGACCCTTGGGGCCGCGAATTTTTGTTTCTGCCCTTACCAGGCGACGCCAAACCCTGCGGTATAACGGGTCTTGTTCAGATCCGCATCGTTGGTGCCACTGATGATGTCGCGCTCGGCCTTGAGGTTGAGCGAGGCCCAGTCGGTGACCTTGTAGCGCAGGCCCAGTTCGGCATCCAGTGCGTAATCGGCAACGCCCGACAGCGGCTTGCCGACTTCGCCATTGGTGAAGAACTCGACCTTCTTGCCGATCAGGTAGCGGTTGTAGTCCCACTTCATCGCGACGGAATAGAAGTTGTCCTTGCTGCCATCGCGGTATTCATAGTCGGTGCGGTTGAGCAAGGAGCCCAGCGAGAACGCACCCAGTTCATCGTCCCAGAACTGGTAACCCGGACCGGTACCGACCACACGCTGACGCGCGAGCTCTTCGATGTGATCACGCTTGTAGTTGATGCGCCCTTGCCAGAACCACTGATCGGTAAGGAAGCGGTCGAGGGAGTATTCGGCGCGCCAGTTGTTGGTGGTGGTTTCCGCATCTTGGACTTCGCGGTTGTACTCACCCTCGCCGGTATGGCGCCAGCGGCCATGGCGAGCCGAAGTCTTGAAGGCAACGTCGTAATCGTCGGTGTCCTTTTCGGCGCGCTGATAGTCCAGCGCCAGATCGACGTTGCCCTTCCATACCAGGTCGGTGACGATCGGCTTGGGCTTGAGGATCTGCTGAATGCTCGCCAATTCGACAGTCTTCGGCGCCTCGCCGTTGGCCAGGGTGACCTTGCCATCGTCGGCCGCGGTGAGCGACTTCGACACTTCGCCGGCATAGGCGTCCTGCTTCACCAACAGATGCTGATCGCTGTCGAGGGTCTTGACCTCTTTCCAGTCAATCGCCACTGCGCCGGCGTATTTGGTCTGGATCAACAGCTTGCCGCCGTCGAAAACCGTGATAGTGCCACTCAGCTTGTCGCCGTTTTTCAACCAGACGGTGTCGGCAAGCAGGGGCGTGGACGCGCTGAAAACAGCAAGGCACAACAGGGTTCTGGGGAACATAAGCAGATCGGGGGCTCAGAGTTGGCGAAAAGGGTCGGCATTATCCGTAGGATTTTGCCCATGACAAGGACTGACCGGACTATTTCAATTGAGTTCATTTCTCAACTGCGCCACGAGCGATTACCCTTTTCGCCATCATCACGCCAATGCTCAGGAGCCGCGTACGTGAAAGACCCGCTCGACAGCGTCGAAAACGATGCGCAAATCCGACGCACGGCACTCTACTCAACACTCGCGCAAGTGCCTGAAGGCAAAGTCGTCAGTTATGGCCAGTTGGCCGAACTTGCCGGGCTGGGCCGCGCCGCGCGCTGGGTTGGGCGGACTTTGAGCCAGTTGCCCGGCGACACCAGGCTGCCCTGGCACCGCGTGCTCGGCGCCGGCGGGCGCATCAGTCTGCCGGTCGGCAGCCCTTCCGGTGACGAACAACGAGCGCGATTGCGCATGGAAGGCATCACCGTCCAGAACAATCGTGTGGATATTCGGCGCCATGGCTGGCGTCCGGTAGAGCACAGCGGTTAGAGTGCGCGCTTTGTTTTCGCAATTTTGAGGCAGACTTCAGCCCATGCCCCGTAAAACCTGGCGCGCCGCGCTCGCCGCCTATGCCAGTCCTTCGACGCTCGTGCTGTTGTTGCTCGGTTTTGCCGCCGGCCTGCCGTACATGCTGGTGTTCTCGACGCTCTCCGTATGGCTGCGTGAAGCAGGCGTGGCCCGTGAAACCATCGGCTATGCCAGCCTGATCGGCCTGGCGTACGCGTTCAAATGGGTCTGGTCGCCGCTGCTCGACCAATGGCGCCTGCCCTTGCTGGGCAAACTCGGCCGTCGCCGCTCCTGGCTGGTGCTCTCCCAGGCACTGGTGATTCTCGGCCTGATCGGCATGGGTTTCTGTGATCCGCAGAAGCATTTGTCCTGGCTGATCGCCATTGCCGTCGTGGTTGCCTTCGCCTCCGCCACGCAAGATATCGCGGTCGACGCCTATCGCCTGGAAATCGCCGATGACAGCCGCCAGGCCGCTCTCGCCGCCAGCTACATGTCCGGTTACCGCGTCGCCGCCCTGCTCGCCACCGCCGGCGCGCTGTTCTTCGCCGAAGGTTTCGGCTCCACCGGCTTCAACTATAAGCACGCAGCTTGGACCGGCACCTATGTGCTGTTCGGCGCATTGATGGTGCCCGCGCTGCTGACCACGCTGTTCATGCGTGAACCACCGGTGCCGCTGCGCACGCAGTTGCAGGCCGGGCGCTACACGTTCATGCATCAATTGATGTCGGTGTTCGTGCTGATCGTGCTGCTGGTTTCCGTACCGGCGATGTTCACCCAGCTATACAACACCGATTTCGCCGGCGTGCTGTTCGGCGACATGAGCCCACTCGACTTGCTGCTCGAAGACCGCGCCTTCCTGCGTGCCATCCTCTATACGTTGCTGACGGGGATGTGTCTGTCGGCCATGGGCCGGCGCGGACTGGCGCCGGTACTGACGCCGATCAATGACTTCATCCTGCGTTATCGCTGGCAGGCGCTGCTGCTGCTGGGCCTGATCGCCACTTACCGAATGTCCGACACGGTAATGGGCGTGATGGCCAACGTGTTCTACATCGACCAGGGTTTCACCAAGGATCAGATCGCCAGCGTCAGCAAGATTTTCGGCCTGATCATGACCCTCGTCGGCGCCGGCATGGGTGGCCTGTTGATCGTGCGTTTCGGCATTCTGCCGATCCTGTTTATCGGTGGTGTGTCTTCGGCAGCGACCAACCTGCTGTTCGTCATGCTCGCGGACATGGGCCCGAACCTGCAGATGCTGGTGGTGACCATTTCCCTCGACAACTTCAGCTCGGGCCTGGCGACATCGGCGTTCGTTGCCTACCTGTCGAGCCTGACCAACCTGAAGTTTTCCGCTACGCAATATGCCCTGCTCAGCTCGATCATGTTGCTGCTGCCGCGCCTGATGGGCGGCTATTCCGGCGTGCTGGTCGAGAAGTTCGGTTATCACAGCTTCTTCCTCATTACCGCCCTGCTCGGCGTACCGACGCTGCTACTGATCGCGCTGCACTGGTTCCAGGAGCGCCGCCGCGAAGGACAAACACCGACGCCCGAGCCTGCACCGACGCCCGTCACCGAAGAATCGTAGGACGCTTCGCCAATGGCGGGAGGAATCCCGCCGCTGGCGCCTTCCGCCGGCCACACTTCTGTACGTCAGCAAAACTCGCCGGTACACTGCTCCGTCATTTCCAGTCATAGCAACCGACAACGGCCAACCATGCGCACCAGTCAATTTTTGCTCGCCACACAGAAAGAAACGCCTTCCGACGCGGTCGTGATCAGCCACCAGCTGATGCTGCGCGCCGGCATGATCCGCAAGCTTGCCTCGGGCCTGTACACCTGGCTGCCGATGGGCCTGCGGGTCATGCGCAAGGTCGAAGCCATCGTTCGCGAAGAGATGAACGCTGCCGGTTCTCTGGAAGTGTTGATGCCGAGCACCCAACCGGCCGAGCTGTGGCAGGAATCGGGGCGCTGGGAAGAATACGGCCCTGAGCTGCTGCGCATCAAAGACCGCCACGGTCGTGATTTCTGCGCGGGCCCGACCCACGAAGAAGTGATCACCGATCTGATGCGCAACGAGTTGAGCAGCTACAAACAGCTGCCAATCAACCTGTATCAGATCCAGACCAAATTCCGCGACGAAATCCGCCCGCGCTTCGGTTTGATGCGCGGCCGCGAATTCATCATGAAGGACGCCTACTCCTTCCACGCCGATCAGGCGTCGCTGCAGATCACTTACGACCGCATGCATGAAGCCTACTGCAACATCTTCACGCGTCTGGGTCTGAAATTCCGTCCGGTAGAAGCCGACAACGGCTCGATCGGCGGCGCCGGTTCCCACGAATTCCACGTGCTGGCCGAGTCCGGCGAAGACGATATCGTCTTCAGCAACGGTTCCGACTACGCGGCGAACATCGAAAAAGCCGAAGCGGTGCCACGGGAAACCTCGCGCCCTGCGCCAACCGAAGAACTGCGTCTGGTCGACACGCCGGACACCAAAACCATCGCCGCCCTGGTGGAAAAATTCAATCTGCCGATTGAAAAGACCATCAAGACCCTGATCGTCCACGCCGAAGAAGAAGGCAAGCTGATCGCGCTGGTGATTCGTGGCGACCACGAACTGAACGAGATCAAGGCTGCCAACCAGCCTGGCGTGGCCAGCCCGCTGGTGATGGCCTCCGATGCCGAACTGCGTGACGCGATTGGCGCCGGCGCCGGCTCGCTCGGCCCGCTGAACCTGCCGCTGCCGATCATCATCGACCGCTCGGTCGCGATGATGAGCGACTTCGGCATTGGCGCGAACATCGACGACAAGCACTATTTCGGCGTGAACTGGGAGCGTGATCTGCCGGTTCCGACCGTTGCCGACCTGCGCAACGTCGTCGCCGGCGACCCAAGCCCGGACGGCAAAGGCACGCTGGAAATCAAGCGCGGCATCGAAGTCGGGCACATCTTCCAGCTGGGCAACAAATACAGCAAGGCGATGAAGTGCGAAGTGCTGGGCGAAAACGGCAAGCCAGTGACCCTGGAAATGGGCTGCTACGGCATTGGCGTTTCCCGCGTGGTCGCCGCTGCCATCGAGCAGAACAACGACGCCAACGGCATTATCTGGAGCGACACCCTGGCGCCGTTCCAGATCGCGCTGGTACCGCTGCGCTATGAAACCGAACAGGTGCGCGAAGCCACCGACAAGCTCTATGCCGAACTGACGGCGGCCGGCTTCGAAGTGCTGCTGGACGATCGCGACAAGAAAACCAGCCCGGGCATCAAGTTCGCGGACATGGAGCTGATCGGCATTCCACACCGGATCGTGGTCAGCGACCGCGGCCTCGCCGAAGGCAACCTGGAATACAAGAGTCGTTCCGAAGCAGAGGCGCAAGCACTGCCGGTGGCCGATGTTGTGTCCTTCCTTCAGGCCCGTATCCGCCGCTGAAACCAGATAGAGACGTCATGTTCAAGCGAAACACCTTAGGCCTCGGTGGCGCCGCCCTGTGCGGCGCCCTGCTGGTCAGCGGCTGCGCCAATCACATGTCGCAACGCAGCGAGCACGAAGAGCGGGTCGAGCGAAAGTTGCTCGATCACAGCCTGCAGATCGATGTCGGCGAGCCCAAGGTGCTCGAGCTGCCGCAGCGACGCGTGAAGATCAACGAGCAGAAGACTTTCGAAGTCACCGAGTTCGAGGTCACCCGTCGTTACGACCGCTACACGCCTTACCAACCCTGGCGCGAAGTCTACGAGATTCCGCTGGGCGCGGTGGCCGTGGTCGGTGGTGTCGGTGCCAACGTGGTCAACGTGTTTGCCCTCGGTAACCTGCCGGATAGCGTCACCAAGGATTGGCTGAGCTATGGTTTCGCCGGGCTCAACCCGTTCATGAACGTGCAGTCCAACGGTCGCGCGCAGCAGAACCTCGCCGGCATCGACGAAGTCCAGCGCGACAAGCGCACGGAGTATTCGAGCCTGCCGTGGAGCGAACGACCGGTGCAGGTCAAGGCCGGCAAGCAGACGTTCGACATGACCACCGACCGCAACGGCGTGCTGCGCTTGAATCTGCTCGACATTCCGTTCGCCGAACATGACCTCAACCATGTTGGCCGCTTGCAGATCAGTGTCGAGGACGCCAAGGACGATGTGCATTCCGACTCGACCCTGATGCTCAGCGGCCACCTGCGCGGCAAGTTGATTGAGGCGCACGGGCTGATTTATGACGACCTGGAAGATGACGAGGTGAGCCAGTGGGTACACCGGGTCAAACGCCTGTCGGAGCTGGGCCTGGAAGAAGAAGCCAGCGAACTGGAACAAAGCCTGATCGAACTGACCCGCAATGATCCTGAGTTGCAGACTGAGTTTCTCAAGTCTCTGGCCAAGGATGCCGGGCGTTTAGTGGCTGATCCGGGACCGAATTAAAGCTTAAAAGCTTCGCGAGCAGGCTCGCTCCCCCAGAGGAATGCATTCTAACTGTGGGAGCGAGCCTGCTCGCGAAGAGGCCCTGCCAGGCATCGCGAATCTACCGCTCAAACAACTCCATCTGCTCAAACCCGCCGCGCAGATCCTCCAGCCTCACTCCTACCCCCAACAACCGCACCGGCTTGCCGCCGCGATTGAACGCCTGCGTCAGCATCAACTGGTAACTGCCAAGGTCCCGCCCTGCCCCGGCCTGTTCCAGCGTGGTCTGGGTGAAATCATGGAATTTGACTTTGACGAACGGTTTGCCCGGTCGATAACTGCTGTCGATTCGGGCCATGCGGTTTTTCAAGGTATCGAGCAACTCGGGCAATTTGTCCAGGCAGCTGCGCAAGTCCGGCAGATCAACGTCGTAGGTGTTTTCCACACTGATCGACTGGCGGCGGCTGTCGTTGTGCACCAGCCGGTCATCGATTCCACGGGCGAGATTCCACAAGCGCTCGCCGAAACTGCCGAATTCGCGCACCAGCGCCAGCCTGCCCCACTCGCGCAGGTGCTGGCAGTCAACGATGCCAAGCTTGCCGAGCTTGTCGGCGGTGACCTTGCCGACGCCGTGCAGCTTGCTCACCGGCAGACCACTGACGAACTCCTCGACCTGATCCGGGGTGATCACGAACAAACCGTTGGGTTTTTTCCAGTCGCTGGCGATCTTCGCCAGAAACTTGTTTGGCGCAACGCCAGCCGAGACGGTGATGTGCAATTGGTTGGAGACCCGGCGGCGAATGTCCTGGGCGATGCGCGTAGCGCTGCCGCCGAAATGCGCGCTGTCGGACACATCCAGATAGGCCTCGTCCAGCGACAGCGGCTCGATCAGGTCGGTGTAGTCGGCGAAGATCGTATGAATTTCTTTCGAAGCTTCGCGATAAGCGTCCATGCGCGGCTTGACGATGGTCAGGTCCGGACACAGCTTTAATGCATGCCCGGAAGCCATGGCCGAGCGCACACCATAGGCGCGCGCTTCATAGTTGCAGGTGGCGATCACCCCGCGTCGATCCGCTGAACCACCCACCGCCAGTGGCTTGCCGGCCAGACGCGGGTCATCGCGCATCTCGATGGCGGCATAGAAACAGTCACAGTCGATGTGGATGATTTTTCGCTGGGTCATGTCGGAAAAAGACAACGTGGCAAGCCGGAGCGGCAGTATCTCATTGGTACCTGTATATAGCACCAGTGGTTGAATGTTCTTTTCCGACCGTAGGAGATTTCCGATGAATTTATTTTTTCAATCACAGATCAGCGCGCAATAGAGCTGAAAGCCTTGCGCCACTTGCCCTGCGCGCCGGCCGCCCGCCGTGAAAATACGCTAAGCGCTTGAACCTCAACAGATTTATCCGGATCGACGGTTGACACACTCGCGAACCTCTGTAGAATGCCGCCACACAGACGCGGGATGGAGCAGTCTGGTAGCTCGTCGGGCTCATAACCCGAAGGTCGTCGGTTCAAATCCGGCTCCCGCAACCAAACATCAGAAAAGGCTACTCGAAAGAGTGGCCTTTTTTGTGCGCGTCTGTTTTGCAAACGGGCGCCCTGCTCAATCGCTAGCGAAACGGCAATTTGTTGCATTCCCGAAACTTACGCACTACCTGCGACCGTTCGCCGCGATTTCGCAGTTATTTGGCCCATTCCAGGATTAGCGGTTGACACCTCGTCGTTCGCCTGTAGAATGCCGCCACACAGACGCGGGATGGAGCAGTCTGGTAGCTCGTCGGGCTCATAACCCGAAGGTCGTCGGTTCAAATCCGGCTCCCGCAACCAAACATCAAAAAAGGCTACTCGAAAGAGTGGCCTTTTTTGTATCTGTTGAAAAAGTCCTTTCGCAACAATGATCTGTCACTGTGCAGTGAACCGCTAGGGATCATCAGAACCACTGACTTGCGACTATGCTTGAGTCGCGGACAAGGTATCTGCAATCCAGGAACTGCCCTCGCCGATGCCCGACGAGAGGCGTAGTATTTTGTGATTATTTTTTTCTACAGGGATTGGTAACTTGGCTGGATACCTCCATCCTGTCGCGCACAATCCAAGAGGTGATTGATGCGCGCCAACTCGTCTGATCCACAAGACACCGTTACAGCAGAACAACCGATCAAACCCGAGCGTTTGCGCTGGCTGGATCGATTAAGCAAATACCGTCAGCCGATCGGTCTGGCCGTCACGTTGCTGCTGTTTGCCATTGCCCTGATTGCCTGCCGCCATCTGCTCGCCGAGCTCGATCTCTATGCGTTGCATGACTCGATTCTCGACGTGCCGAAACCGGCCCTGCTCGGCGCCATCGGTGCGACCGTGGTCGGTTTCATCATTCTGCTCGGCTATGAATGGTCGGCCAGCCGCTACGCTGGCGTGAAACTGCCGCCGCGCACGCTCGCGCTCGGCGGCTTCACCGCATTTGCGATTGGCAATGCGATCGGCCTGTCGCTGCTGTCCGGCGGCTCGGTTCGTTATCGTTTATATGCGCGACTGGGCGTCGGTGCGTCGGAAGTTGCGCACATGACGCTATTTGCCAGCCTCTCGCTGGGCTGCGCCTTGCCGCCACTGGCAGCGCTGGCCACCCTGAGCAACCTGCCCGCCGCCTCGCAAGCGCTGGGGCTGTCCGAAATCTTGCTGGGCTCGGTCGCCGCTGCCGTATTGATCCTTGGTACGGTGCTGGCGATCGGCATCTATCGTCGTCGTCTGCCGGAACAACCCTACCCCGACAATCTGCTGGTCCGTGCCGGGCGGCGCACCCTGCGCCTGCCGGGTCGACGCCTGACCTTTCTGCAACTGGTGATCACCGCCCTCGATGTCGCGGCTGCCGCCACCGTTCTCTACTTGTTGCTGCCGGAAGCGCCGCCGTTTGCGCCGTTCCTGCTGGTGTATCTGCTGGCGCTGGCCGCCGGCGTGCTCAGTCATGTGCCGGGCGGCGTCGGTGTGTTCGAAGCGATTCTGCTTGCTGCATTTGCCGACAAGCTTGGCGCCGCGCCGCTGGCCGCTGCACTGCTGCTGTATCGCCTGATCTACGTGGTGCTGCCGCTGCTGGTCGCCTGCGTATTACTGCTGATCAACGAAGGCCAGCGCCTGTTTCAATCCCAGACCATGCGCGCGGCGTCCGGTCTGGCCGCGCCGGTTCTGGCGGTGTTGGTGTTCCTGTCTGGCGTGGTGCTGCTGTTTTCCGGCGCGACCCCGGAAATCGACACGCGCCTGGAGCACATCGGTTTTCTGATCCCGCATCGCCTGGTCGACGCCTCGCACTTCGGCGCCAGCCTGATCGGCGTCCTCTGTCTGTTGCTCGCCCAAGGTCTGCGTCGACGCCTGTCGGCGGCGTGGATGCTGACCACCATTCTGCTGCTGGTTGGCGCCCTGCTCTCGCTGCTCAAAGGCTTCGACTGGGAAGAAGCCACGCTGATGACGTTGACGGCCGCGCTGCTCGGCGTGTTCCGCCGCTCCTTCTACCGTCCGAGCCGTTTGACCGAACTGCCGTTTTCGCCGCTGTATCTGGTCGCCAGCCTGTGCGTACTGGGCGCTTCGGCCTGGTTGCTGCTGTTTGCCTATCAGGACGTACCCTACAGCCATCAGCTGTGGTGGCAGTTCACCCTCGACGCTGACGCGCCGCGCGGTCTGCGCTCGCTGCTCGGTGCGGCGGTGTTGCTGGTGATCATCTCGCTGACCTGGCTGCTGCGCACGGCGCGCCCGGTGATTCATTTGCCGACGCCGGACGAACTGGATCGCGCGGCGAAAATCCTCATGGCCTCGTCGCAACCCGACGGCGGCCTCGCGCTGACCGGTGACAAGGCGTTGCTGTTTCACCCCAACGATGAGGCGTTCCTGATGTACGCCCGCCGTGGCCGCAGTCTGGTGGCGCTGTACGACCCGATCGGGCCGAGCCAGCAACGCGCGGAAATGATCTGGCAGTTCCGCGATCTCTGCGACATCCATCACACCCGCCCCGTGTTCTATCAGGTGCGCGCGGAGAATCTGCCGTACTACATGGACATCGGCCTGACAGCGATCAAGCTCGGCGAAGAAGCCAGGGTCGATCTGCAACGCTTCGACCTGGAAGCCAAGGGCAAGGAGATGAAGGACCTGCGCTACACCTGGAACCGTGGCACCCGCGATGGTCTGTCGCTGGAAATCCATGAGCCGGGGCAGGCGCCGATGGACGAGCTGAAAGTGATTTCCGATGCCTGGCTGACCGGCAAGAACGTGCGCGAGAAAGGCTTCTCCCTCGGCCGTTTCAGCGACGATTATCTGAAGCATTTCCGCATTGCGGTGATTCGCTTCGAAGGCCGCCCGGTAGCGTTCGCCAATCTGCTCGAGACCTACAGCCACGATCTGGCCAGTCTCGACCTGATGCGCGCACACCCGGAAGCGCCGAAGCTGACCATGGAATTCATGATGGTCGGCCTGATTCAACACTATAAGAGTCACGGATACGCGCGCTTCAGCCTGGGCATGGTGCCGTTGTCGGGTCTGCAACCCCGGCGCGGCGCACCGCTGACCCAGCGCCTGGGCTCGATGGTCTTCCGCCGTGGTGAGCAGCTGTACAACTTCCAAGGCTTGCGCCGCTTCAAAGACAAGTTCCAGCCCGACTGGGAACCCCGTTATATGGCCGTGCCCGCCGGACTCGATCCGCTCGTGGCGCTGGCCGACACTGCTGCCCTGATCGCGGGCGGCTTGACTGGATTGGTGAAACGCTGATGATTCAACGCTCCCTGAAGTACATCCTGGCCGCCCTGCTGGTATTGGCCGTGATTGCCGGCGGCGGTTACTGGTACCTCAAACGCCCGGCACCGGAACCGACCGTCGAACAACTGAAACCCGCCGATGGCACGGCCATGACCCGCGTGATCCCCGGCAACAAGCCGAAGGCTCAGGTGCTGGTGGCCGTCACCGACGAACAGAAGCTCTCCGAGAAACAACTGACCACCCTCAGCCGCAGCGCCTCGGCGCAGATCGTTCAGGTGATTCTGCCCAAGGACTGCCTGCTGCAAAGCCGCGCCCTGCAATCGGGCCTGCGTGAACTGAATGGCCCGGCCACCCTGGTCAGCGGCATCGGCCCGGGCGCTGTACTGGCGTGGCGCTGGCTGGCGGAACAGAAAGACGACAAGGCCCAGGCCGTCTCCGTCGATCTGGCCCTGGAAAAACCCGGCTGCACTCACCTGCTGCCGAAATCCGCCGCCCACGGCCACTGGCTGGTGGCGTGGAACGACAACCCGGACGATGCCAGCGCAGGCTTCGTGCGCGATCAGCCGAACGCCGAAACCAGCATCAGCGACTACGACATCAACCTGTCGCAAGTGCTGAACAACGAACTGCGCAAAATCCTCGTCGGTGGCGACAAGGCCAACGGCGGCCTGGCGATCCCGGTAGTTGAAGTGCCGGCCGGTCAGGCCAACGACACCGTCACCCTGTTCCTCTCCGGCGACGGCGGCTGGCGCGACCTCGACCGCGACGTGGCGGGCGAAATGGCCAAGATCGGCTACCCGGTGGTCGGCATCGACACCCTGCGCTACTACTGGCAGCACAAGAGCCCGGAGCAAAGCGCACTCGACCTCACCGAACTGATGCAGCACTACCGGCAGAAATGGGGCACCAAGCGCTTCATCCTCACCGGCTATTCGTTCGGCGCTGACGTCCTGCCGGCGATCTACAACCGCCTGCCAGAGAACGAACAGCAACGCGTCGACGCGATCATCCTGCTCGCCTTCGCCCGCACCGGCAGCTTCGAAATCGAAGTCGAAGGCTGGCTGGGCAACGCCGGCAAAGAAGCCGCGACCGGCCCGGAAATGGCCAAGCTGCCAGCGGCCAAGGTTGTGTGCATCTATGGCGAAGAAGAGACGGATGAAAGTGGCTGCACCGACAAGACTGCTGTCGGCGAAGCGGTGAAACTGCCCGGCGGGCATCACTTCGATGAGAACTATCCAGCGCTGGCCAAGCGTTTGGTGGACTTGATTCAGAAGCGCCAGAGCAAGGACTCGGTCGCCGAAGAGTGATCTGAAGCGCATCCACAAAAAGCCCCCGCAACTTCACGGTTGCGGGGGCTTTTTACATCCCAACAGCCACCAAAATCCCTGTGGGAGCGAGCCTGCTCGCGAAAGCGGTGGGTCAGTTTACAGATTCGGCGACTGACACTACGCCTTCGCGAGCAGGCTCGCTCCCACAGAGAAAAAAGTGCCAGGTGTTTACTTTCGTTTACTTCCAGTCTCGCAATATCAGATGACGCCCACAGACCTTGTAGGCAAACTCCGAAACTCTTGTTGGGCCGCTGTGCCGCTCTATTGCGCTGTTTTTCGACGGGATACTCTCCGGACGTCGCTGACCCATTCAGCGATCGGGCTTGGTAACCCGGTGGAATAAGGCGCAACAGCGCACCCGACACGACTCAGGCGAAATCCCGTCCGAGCCCCTGTGTTATGGCAGCTGTGTGTGGGACGCTTTCGAGCGTGCCGGTTTCCTTGGTTCCCCGGTTTACCAACCTGCGCACAGCTGCCACCCATTCGCTTGGTATCGGATGCGGCAGCTCTCGAAATCAAGGGAACTGACAATGAGCAATCCATCTGATCTTAAAACCATCGGCTTCACCCCTTTCCTCTACAACGCGGATCAAGCGTTCTTCAACGTCCGCTCCGGCATCCCGATCATCGATGCCTTGTCCCAATCCTCCGACCTGCTATCCCTCGCCAAATCCTTCGCCGAGGACGCTGCCTTCATCAAAGACACCGACCACCATGCCTGGGCCGCGCATTACCTGACCGTGATGGGCAAAGCCTTGGTTGATGACGTGATCCAAGCGCTGATCCCACGACCTGCGCGGACGAAGACTGAATCTGAAGCTGATCTGTCTGAACGCACCTCTTGATTCAACCCAATACCCTGTGGGAGCGAGCCTGCTCGCGAATGCGGTGGTTCAGCCACCACATGCTTCGACTGACACTACGCCTTCGCGAGCAGGCTCGCTCCCACAGGGAATCAGCGGTGGTTTGAGGGATTGGGCACAGGCACAAAAAAGCCCCCGCCAACCACAAGGCTGACAGGGGCTTTTCAGTTGAGGTCAGGCTTACATCTCCACCTGCGTCCCCAACTCAATCACCCGGTTCAACGGCAAATTAAAGAACCGCAAATTGCCATTGGCATTCTTCAACATGAACGCAAACAACGCCTCACGCCAACGCGCCATGCCTTCCAGCTTCGAAGCAATCACCGTCTCGCGGCTGAGGAAGTAGGTGGTACGCATCGGACTGAAGTCCAGATCATCCAGATGACACAGCTTCAGCGCTTGCGGCACGTCTGGCTCGTCGGTGAAACCGAAGTGCAGGATCACCCGGAAGAAACCCTCTCCGTGCGCTTCGACCTCGAAGCGCCGCGATGGAGGTACGCGCGGGATGTCTTCGTAGACCACCGTCAGCAACACCACTTGCTCATGCAACACCTGGTTATGCAGCAGGTTGTGCAACAGCGCATGGGGCACGGCGTCGGAGCGGGCGGTGAGAAACACGGCGGTGCCCTGCACGCGATGCGGCGGTTGCACGCGGATGCTGCTGATGAAGATCGGCAGCGGCAGCGCGCCTTCGTCGAGGCGTTCGACCAGCAGCTGTTTGCCGCGCTTCCAAGTGGTCATCAGCACGAACAGCGCGATACCGGCGATCACCGGGAAAGCGCCGCCCTGGACGATCTTCGGTACGTTGGCAGCGAAATACAGACCATCCACCAACAGGAAGCCGATCAACACCGGCACCGCAAGGATCGGTGGCCATTTCCACAGCAGCAACATCACGGCGGACACCAGAATGGTAGTCATCAGCATGGTGCCGGTCACTGCGACGCCGTAGGCCGAGGCCAGTGCGCCGGACGATTCGAAGCCCAGCACCAACAGCACCACACCGACCATCAGCGCCCAGTTCACCGCACCGATGTAGATCTGGCCTTGTTCGTCGCTGGAGGTGTGCTGGATGTACATGCGCGGGATGTAACCGAGCTGGATCGCCTGACGGGTCAGGGAGAACGCGCCGGAAATCACCGCTTGCGAAGCGATCACCGTGGCCAGGGTCGACAGGCCGACCAGCGGAATCAGCGCCCAGCTCGGCGCCAGCAGATAAAACGGGTTACGCGCGGCTTCCGGGTTTTCCAGCAGCAGTGCGCCCTGGCCGAAGTAGTTGAGCACCAGCGCCGGCAGCACCAGCAGGAACCAGGCGCGGGCGATCGGCTTGCGGCCGAAGTGGCCCATGTCGGCGTACAGCGCTTCCGCGCCGGTCAGCGCCAGCACCACGGCGCCGAGGATCGCTACGCCCATGCCTGGGTGCACGACGAAAAAATTCACCGCCCACATCGGGTTAAGCGCATGCAGCACTTCCGGCGTGTGGCTGATGCCGTACACACCGAGCGCGCCGAGGACGAGGAACCAGGTGACCATGATCGGCCCGAACAGAATGCCGATCCGCGCGGTACCGTGGCGCTGGATCAGAAACAGCGCGACCAGCACCACCAGCGACAGCGGCACCACCCAGTGATCAATGCCGTCAAACGCCAGGCCAAGGCCTTCGATCGCCGACAGCACCGAAATGGCCGGGGTGATCATGCTGTCGCCATAGAACAGCGCCGCGCCGATCAGCCCGCACACCACCAACAGCGTGCGCAGGCGCTTGCGCCCCGCCGCTGCCCGCCGAGCCAGTGCGGTCAGGGCCATGATGCCGCCCTCGCCCTGGTTGTCGGCGCGCAGGACGAACATCATGTACTTGATCGATACCACCCAGATCAGCGACCAGAAGATCAACGACAGAATGCCCAGCACGCCGTCGTGATTGACCGGCACGCCGTAACCGCCGGAAAACACTTCCTTGAGGGTGTACAACGGGCTCGTACCGATGTCGCCATAAACCACCCCGACCGCCGCGACCAGCATGCTCAGCGGTCTGCTTGCCGAACCCTCGGCGCCCGCCGCATGACTACTTGCCTGACCCATCCAACACTCCTGATCTCGATACCGGCTTCTTTGAAGGAAGCACTATGCTTTGAGTTGCAGCATGCGCTGTTTTACCTGTTGTTACAGACCAATGATTGACTGCAAGAAATCGGCAAAGCTCAACGGCGCGAAGCATAGCGCAGCACTCGTCGTATTTCCCCGTATAAAGCTGGTCAAGTGCGTTGCCCGCCGCTAGAATTGCGCACTTTTTGATCAGAGGCGCGCCCTAAGCGCCCATCCGTCGGCTTGCCCATCAAGCAAGCGACGTCACAAAACACCGAGGTTAGACATGTCCACCACTCCTGCGCCGGCCAATCCAAAGGTTGGCTTTGTATCTCTGGGTTGCCCGAAAGCACTGGTCGACTCCGAGCGCATCCTGACCCAGCTGCGCATGGAAGGCTATGACGTGGTGTCCACCTATCAGGACGCCGACGTCGTGGTGGTCAACACCTGCGGTTTCATCGATTCGGCCAAGGCTGAGTCGCTGGAAGTGATCGGCGAAGCGATCAAGGAAAACGGCAAGGTCATCGTTACCGGCTGCATGGGCGTGGAAGAAGGCAACATCCGCAACGTGCACCCGAGCGTGCTGGCCGTGACCGGTCCGCAGCAGTACGAGCAAGTGGTCAACGCCGTGCACGAAGTGGTGCCGCCGCGTCAGGATCACAACCCGCTGATCGACCTGGTGCCGCCGCAAGGCATCAAACTGACCCCGCGCCACTACGCGTACCTGAAGATTTCCGAAGGCTGCAACCACAGCTGCTCGTTCTGCATCATCCCGTCGATGCGCGGCAAACTGGTCAGCCGTCCGGTTGGTGATGTGCTCGACGAGGCGCAGCGCCTGGTCAAATCCGGAGTCAAAGAGCTGCTGGTGATCTCGCAAGACACCAGCGCCTACGGCGTCGACGTGAAATACCGCACCGGCTTCTGGAACGGCGCGCCGGTGAAAACCCGCATGACCGAACTGTGCGAAGCGCTGAGCACGCTGGGCGTCTGGGTGCGCTTGCACTACGTTTATCCGTACCCGCACGTCGACGAGCTGATCCCGCTGATGGCCGCCGGCAAGATCCTGCCGTACCTGGACATCCCGTTCCAGCACGCCAGCCCGAAAGTCCTGAAGTCGATGAAACGCCCGGCGTTCGAAGACAAGACCCTGGCACGCATCAAGAACTGGCGCGAAATCTGCCCGGACCTGATCATCCGTTCGACCTTCATCGTCGGCTTCCCGGGCGAAACCGAAGAAGACTTCCAGTACCTGCTCAACTGGCTGACCGAAGCCCAGCTCGACCGCGTCGGCTGCTTCCAGTACTCGCCGGTGGATGGCGCACCGGCCAACGATCTGGATCTGGAAGTGGTCCCGGACGACGTCAAGCAGGATCGTTGGGAGCGCTTCATGGCGCACCAGCAGGCGATCAGCTCGGCACGCCTGCAGATGCGCATTGGTCGTGAGATTGAAGTGCTGGTGGATGAGGTGGACGAGCAAGGCGCGGTCGGCCGTTGCTTCTTCGACGCCCCGGAAATCGATGGTAACGTGTTTATCGACAACGGCAGCAACCTGAAGCCGGGCGACAAGGTCTGGTGCAAGGTGACTGACGCTGACGAATATGATCTGTGGGCTGAGCAGATCTGATCTGAAGATCAAAAGCCCCTCACCCCAGCCCTCTCCCAGAGGGAGAGGGAGCTGACCGTGTTGTTCTTTCTAGGTACATCGACCTGAGCTATCCGGTCGAACTCAGGTTTGAAAAGCACGAAGTTCAGCTCCCTTCCCCCTCGCCCCCTCTGGGGGAGAGGGTTGGGGTGAGGGGGAGAGATCTTGCTGGCGACAGAAATAGCCAGCCAGACACCGCAACAAATCCAAAAAGCCCCGCTCTTTTCCGAGATACGGGGCTTTTTTGCGGCTATCGTTTAGCGGGGGACGGACTCCCTTGAACCGCACAAGAGGCACACGCACATGCGTCAGCATTCGGTCATCCACACACCGAAACTCAGCGATTACCAGGAACTGACCCGGGTCTGGGAGGCCTCGGTTCGCGCGACACATGATTTTCTGCCGGACAGCTATATCGAGCTGCTGCGCAATCTGGTGCTCACCCGCTATCTCGACGCGGTAATGCTGATCTGCACCAAGGACCGCCAGCAGCGCATCACCGGGTTTGCCGGTGTGGCGGCGGGCAAGATTGAAATGCTGTTCATCGATCCCGACCATCGTGGTCAAGGCTTGGGCAAGCAGTTGCTGCGCTATGCGATCGAACGGCTCAACGCCGATGAACTCGACGTCAATGAGCAGAACCCGCAAGCCTTGGGATTTTATGAAAAGCAGGGATTTGAAGTGATCGGCCGCTCCGAGGTCGATGGCATGGGCCAGCCGTATCCGCTGCTGCATATGCGCTTGCGGCAGTCCCAACAGCGCTCAGGCAACGGCTGACACACTATGAAACCCATGTGGGAGCGAGCCTGCTCGCGAATGCGGTGTACCAGTCACTGCAAACATTGACTGGCAGAACGCCTTCGCGAGCAGGCTCGCTCCCACATTGAATACAGCGCCTGCAAATGGAACCGGGCTTAACCGCTTCCACACAGGTACAATGCCCACCCCTTTTTTGTTACGGCCCCGTCATGACTGACCCGATCCGCCTCTCCAAACGCCTCATCGAACTGGTCGGTTGCTCCCGCCGGGAGGCCGAGCTGTTCATCGAGGGCGGCTGGGTCACCGTGGACGGCGAAGTCATCGATGAGCCGCAATTCAAGGTCGGCGAGCAAAAGGTCGAGCTCGACAAGGACGCCAAGGCCACCGCGCCGGAGCCGGTGACCATCCTGCTTAACGCGCCCGCCGGCATGGATGTCGACAGCGCCATGCAATCGCTCAGCGCCGAAACCCTCAGCGAAGAGCATCGCTACGGCAAGCGTCCGTTGCGCGGGCATTTCCTGCGCCTGACCGCCAGCGCCGACCTGCAGCCCAAGGCCAGCGGCCTGCTGGTGTTCACCCAGGACTGGAAAATCCTGCGCAAACTCACCGCCGACGCTGCGAAGATCGAGCAGGAATACATCGTCGAAGTCGAAGGTGAGATGGCTGCCCACGGCCTCAATCGCCTGCAGCATGGCCTGACGCACAAGGGCAAGGAGCTGCCGCCGGTCAAGGCCAGCTGGCAGAACGAAAACCGCCTGCGCTTTGCCATGAAAAACCCGCAGCCGGGAATCATCGCGCAGTTCTGCGAAGCGGTCGGCCTGAAGGTCATCGGCATCCGCCGCATCCGCATCGGCGGCGTCTCGATCGGCAAGGTCCCGCTCGGTCAGTGGCGCTACCTGTCCGGCAAAGAGAAGTTCTAGAACTTCCACTGCCGCCACACATTTCGGCAGTGCTTACGAGCGCTGCCCACAACGCATCAGGAATACCGACATGGTTCATAACGACGTACTGCGCAGCGTGCGCTACATGCTCGACATCAGCGACAAGAAAGTTGTCGAGATCATCAAACTGGGCGGCATGGACGTCACGCTCGCCGATGTCATCACCTGGCTCGACAAGAAAGAAGAAGACGAAGAAGGCTTCGTACGCTGCCCGGACGAAGTCATCGCGCACTTCCTCGACGGCTTGGTGATCTTCAAGCGCGGCAAGGACGAAAGCCGTCCGCCACAGCCGATCGAAGTGCCGGTGACCAACAACATCATCCTGAAAAAACTGCGTGTGGCCTTCGAACTGAAAGAAGACGACATGCACGCGATCCTCAAAGCCGCCGAGTTTCCGGTGTCCAAGCCCGAACTGAGCGCGCTGTTCCGCAAGGTCGGCCACACCAACTACCGTCCGTGTGGCGACCAGTTGCTGCGTAACTTCCTCAAGGGTCTGACCCTGCGCGTTCGCCCGGCCTGATGCCCTTCTGCGGTGGCGACTGATGGTCGCCACCGCAGCGCATGACCGTTCATTCCCTTCGAAAATAGTGGCTCCGTTTTTTGCGGCTGGCGACTAGGGTGTATTGACCCCTAGCCCTCAGGACTCGCCATGCATCCCTACTTCTCCCTGCAAGGCCGCACCGCTCTGGTGACCGGCGGCACCCGTGGTATCGGCAAAATGATCGCCAAGGCCTTTGTCGAGGCTGACGCCCGAGTGTTCGTCTGCTCCCGCGACGCCGAAGCCTGTCATCAAACGGCGCAAGAACTCAGTGCCTTCGGCACTTGCCACGGCGTGGCGGCGAATCTGGCCACTGAAGAAGGCGTGCAGGAACTGGCCGCGCGCCTGGGTGAGCAGATCACTCATCTGGACATTCTGGTGAACAATGCCGGCACCACGTGGGGCGCGCCGCTGGAGAGCTATCCGGTCAAGGGCTGGGAAAAGGTCATGCAGCTCAACGTGACGTCGGTGTTCAGTTGCATCCAGCAGTTTCTGCCGTTACTGCGCAAGGCTGGTTCGGCGGCGAATCCGGCGCGGATCATCAATATCGGTTCGGTGGCGGGGATTTCTTCGTTTGGCGAGCAGGCATATGCCTATGGGCCGAGCAAGGCCGCTCTGCATCAGTTGTCGCGCATTCTGGCGCGAGAACTGGTGAGCCAGCACATCAACGTCAACGTGATTGCGCCGGGTCGCTTTCCGAGCAAGATGACCCAGCATATTGGTAATGATGAACAGGCATTGGCTGAGGATACTGCGCTGATTCCGATGAAGCGCTGGGGGCGTGAGGAAGAGATGGCGGCGCTGGCGATCAGCCTGGCGAGTACGGCGGGGGTTTATATGACCGGGAATATCATTCCTCTTGATGGTGGGTTCAGCCTCTGACATCGGCGGTGTGACTATCGCTGGCAAGCCAGCTCCCACAGGGTTCTTGGGTGTTTGAACAATCCGGGTTCACTCAAAAACCTGTGGGAGCTGGCTTGCCAGCGATGGCGTCCGCCCTGTCACCACCAGACTTGAAGCGAGCCGGGTTATCATGCCCGCCCTACCCGCTTCGATCCCAGACCATGACTTACAGCGTCTCCCCCATCGGCTTCGTGCGCTCCTGCTTCAAGGAGAAGTTCGCCATCCCCCGCCAGCCACAACTGGCCCCGGCCGCCCGTGGCGTGCTGGAACTGGTCGCGCCGTTCGACCAGGGTGACGCCGTGCAGGGGCTGGAGCAGGTCAGCCATGTGTGGCTGTTGTTTCTGTTCCACCAAGCCCTGGAAGACAAACCGCGACTGAAAGTGCGCCCGCCACGCCTGGGCGGCAACAAGTCGATGGGCGTGTTCGCCACCCGCGCCACGCACCGGCCGAACGGCATTGGCCAGTCGGTGGTGAAGCTGGACAGGGTCGAAGGTAATCGGCTGTTTATCTCCGGGATCGATCTGCTCGACGGCACGCCGGTGCTGGATATCAAACCGTATGTGCCGTATGCCGACATCATCCCTGGGGCAACCAATGACATCGCCAGCGCGGCGCCGCAGTTGATCGACGTCCAGTGGGTGGAGTCAGCCTTGAAACAAGCGCACACCCACGCTCAGCGGCTTGAAGAGCCATTGGTTGAGTTGATCGAGCAGTGCCTGGCGCAGGATCCGCGTCCGGCGTATCAGACACCGGCGCCGGAACGTGAATATGGTGCGCAGTTCTGGGATCTGGACGTGCGCTGGCATTACCCGACGCCCGAACAGATCCGCGTGCTGGAAGTCATCCCGGCCAAGGCATAAAACCCGCAAACGAAAAAGCCCGCGCTGCCTTCTCAGGCAACGCGGGCTTTTACTGTCACACCCAAAAACCAACTGTGGGAGCGAGCCTGCTCGCGAAGGCGTCGTGTCAGTCAACATCAATCTTAATGACAGACTGCTTTCGCGAGCGGGCTCGCTCCCACAGGTATCGCAGGTTATTTTTCGACGAACGCACGCTCGATCAGGTAATCACCCGGCTCGCGCATCCGCGCCGAGATTTTCAGGCCGAAGCTGTCGAGCACTTCGCTGGTCTCGTCGAGCATGCTTGGGCTGCCGCAGATCATTGCGCGGTCGTCCTGCGGGTTGATGGGTGGCAGGCCGATATCGCTGAACAGCTTGCCGCTGCGCATCAGGTCGGTCAGGCGGCCCTGATTCTCGAACGGCTCGCGGGTCACGGTCGGGTAGTAGATCAACTTGTCACGCAGCGCTTCGCCGAAGAACTCGTTCTGCGGCAGGTGCTCGGTGATGAATTCGCGGTAAGCGACTTCGTTGACGTAACGCACACCGTGAACCAGGATCACTTTCTCAAAGCGCTCGTAGGTTTCAGGGTCCTGAATCACGCTCATGAACGGCGCCAGACCGGTGCCGGTGCTGAGCAGGTACAGGTGCTTGCCCGGGTTCAGGTCATCAAGAACCAGCGTGCCGGTAGGCTTCTTCGAGATGATGATCTCGTCGCCTTCCTTCAAGTGCTGCAGCTGGGAGGTCAGCGGACCGTCCTGCACTTTGATGCTGAAGAACTCGAGATGCTCTTCCCAGTTCGGGCTGGCGATCGAGTAAGCGCGCATAAGCGGGCGGCCATTGGGCTGTTGCAGGCCGATCATCACGAACTGACCGTTCTCGAAGCGCAGACCCGGATCGCGGGTGCACTTGAAGCTGAACAGAGTGTCGTTCCAGTGATGAACACTGAGGACACGCTCGTGGTTCATGTTGCTCATGTACGTTTGACTCCTGGAGATTGGTCTGCGCGGCTCAATGAGGCTTAACGTGCGCAATTGCATCGCATTCTAATAGCGACGACAATATCTGTTAACTGGATTATTAAGATAAGGGTTATCGGTTATATCGATATGCGATTTACTCTCCGTCAACTGCAAGTCTTCGTCGCCGTCGCCCAGCAGGAAAGCGTATCCCGTGCTGCGGGTCTGCTCAACCTCTCGCAATCGGCGGCCAGCACTTCGATCACCGAGCTCGAGCGCCAGTCCAGCTGCCAGCTGTTCGACCGCGCCGGCAAACGCCTGAGCCTCAACGCCCTCGGCAAACAACTGTTGCCGCAAGCGGTGGCCCTGCTCGACCAGGCCAAGGAAATCGAAGACCTGCTCAATGGCAAATCCGGTTTCGGCTCTCTATCAGTGGGGGCGACGCTGACCATAGGCAACTATCTGGCCACCCTGCTGATCGGCAGCTTCATGCAGCGCCACCCGGAAAGTCAGGTCAAGCTGCACGTACAGAACACTGCCAATATCGTGCAGCAGGTCGCCCACTACGAAATTGATCTGGGTCTAATCGAAGGCGATTGCAGCCACCCGGACATCGAAGTGCAGAGTTGGGTCGAGGATGAGCTGGTGGTGTTTTGCGCGCCGCAGCATCCGTTGGCCAAACGCGGCAGTGCGACTATGGAAGAGCTGACCCATGAGGCGTGGATTCTGCGGGAACAGGGTTCCGGCACGCGGCTGACCTTCGACCAAGCCATGCGTCACCATCGCAGCGCGCTGAACATTCGTCTCGAGCTGGAACACACCGAAGCGATCAAGCGCGCAGTGGAATCAGGGCTGGGGATTGGCTGCATTTCGCGGCTGGCGCTGCGCGATGCCTTCCGGCGCGGCAGTCTGGTGCCGGTGGAGACGCCGGATCTGGATCTGGCCCGGCAGTTCTATTTCATCTGGCACAAACAGAAGTACCAGACTTCAGCAATGCGCGAGTTTCTCGAGCTGTGCCGCGCTTTCACCGCCGGGGTGCAGCGCAGCGACGAGATCGTCTTGCCGACCATTGCTTAAAGCAGAATCACCGCCCACACCAGTCCGATCATGCTCAGCGCCACGAACTGCGCGGCGCTGCCCATGTCCTTGGCGTTCTTCGACAGCGGGTGCAATTCCAGCGAGATGCGGTCAATGGCCGCTTCCACCGCCGAATTGAGCAGCTCGACAATCAGCGCCAGCAAGCAAACCGCGATCAACACCGCCTGCTCGACCCGGCTGACATTGAGGAAGAACGTCAGCGGAATCAGCACCACGTTGAGCAGCACCAATTGACGGAACGCCGCTTCGCCGGTGAAGGCAGCGCGCAGGCCATCGAGCGAATAGCCGGACGCGTTGAGGATGCGTTTCAGGCCGGTCTGGCCCTTGAAAGGTGACATAAGAAAGAAACCAGCCAAAAAGGTGTGGGGAAGCTAGATCAACGAAAGTCAAAAAAGCGTGAAACCGCCAGCCATCACTGGCTCGGAATTGACTCAAGTTGTTGCAGCAGTAAAGCCGCTTGCGTGCGAGTGCGCACGTTCAATTTGCGAAAGATCGCCGTGACGTGGGCCTTGATGGTCGCTTCCGACACGCTCAGCTCATAAGCGATCTGCTTGTTCAGCAGACCTTCGCAGACCATGGTCAGCACCCGGAACTGTTGCGGCGTCAGGCTGGCGAGGCCATCACTGGCAGCTTTCGCCTCATCCGACACGCTGACTGCTTCGAACGCTTGCGGCGGCCAAAACACGTCGCCATCGAGCACCTTGCGCACCGCTTCCTGAATCACGCTCAGATCGCTGGACTTGGGAATGAAACCACTGGCGCCGAATTCGCGGGATTTGACCATCACCGAGGCTTCTTCCTGAGCAGAGACCATCACCACCGGAATCTGCGGATACTGCCCGCGCAGCAGCACCAGCCCGGAAAAACCGTAGGCGCCGGGCATGTTCAGATCCAGCAGGACCAGATCCCAGTCAGCCTTTTCGGTCAGGCGCGCTTCCAGTTCGGCGATGCTCGCCACTTCCACCAGTCGCACGTCCGGGCCAAGGCCCAGCGTCACCGCTTGGTGCAGGGCGCTGCGAAACAGGGGGTGATCATCGGCAATCAGGATGTCGTATGTGGCCATTTTTCAAATGATCCTGTTTTTGATGGCAGACGCGGTAGATTCCGGCCTGGCCAAAGCAACTCGAGACAGCGCTTGGAAGCGATATCCACAGGGGCACGTTCAACGCCAATCAACAGCAAACACGGCGTCTCAAACCTTGGCCGCACCCTAATCGGCGCCAAGCATGCCCAGCGCAGCCGAGGTGGTCAAGCAAGATGGCCAGCGCTGTCGACAGTATGGGCCACTATCGGGCCAACGCCGGCTGCGGCTTTCGTATATAGGGCAACAGCTCGGCGTGAGCGGGCGTTGATTCATTCATGTCCAGTTGCTGCTTGGCACCGAGGTAATGCTGGCTGAACACATCGAAATAGGCGTCCAGCGCCGAAGCGGCAGCGCTGTCACCGGCCAGCTCCAGGCACAACGCCGCAACTTCAGCGGTGCACAGGTGCTCGCTGCGGGTCGAACGGCGCAAGCGATAGCGCGAGAGTTTGTCGGGCAGCAGGCTGAGGATTGGCAAGCGGTCGAAATACGGACTCTTGCGAAAGATCTTGCGCGCCTCGGTCCAGGTCGCATCGAGCAAAATGAACAGCGGGCGCTTGCTGCTATCGACTGTCACCGTGTTGGTCACCCGCGACGGTTCGACATACTCACCCGGAAACACCAGGTACGGCTGCCATTGCGGATCGTTGAGCAGTGCAAGCATCTGCGGGTCGGGCTCGGTGCGTGACCAGATGAACGCATGGTTGTCGCGCACCACATCGGCAATCAGCCAACCGGTGTTGCTTGGCTTGAACACTTCCTTGCCGGTCATGATCAGGCACACGCCGGAACGGGTGTCGACGCTTGGCCGCCACGCGCACAGGCAATGACTGATGATGACCCGGCAATCGCGGCAACGCTCGGAGCGAAAGCCGCGCGCCTGAATCGGCTTGATACCTTCGTCCTCACGCTGATCGCGCAGGCGGGCCACGGCGTTGGGGGCATGGTTCATCGCAGGCAACACCGGCAGACAGGGAAACTCGACACGAACGACACTCGGCAGGGCAATAAAGGCCGGCAGTTTACCAGAGCGACGGCCACAAGCCTGTACCGTCCAGACCGGCTCCCCTATAATTCGCCGCCACTGAACGCACCGCCCCGTGACGGGTCGAACCACCAGTCACCGAATCAGGAGAGTTTCATGCTGCGCCTTATCGTTCCCACCGCTGCCATTCTGCTGGCGTCGTCCTTTACCGCTCAGGCTGCGTCCCTGAGTGAGCAGAATCTGAACAGAGAGCTGCGCAACGTCGCCGCCCAAAGCAGCGTCGGCACGCCACGGGCGATCAATGAAGACATTCTTGATCAAGGCTACACCGTCGAAGGCACGCAGCTGATCAACCATCTGAGCGTGCAAAAGAGCCACGCCGACAAGATGCGCGCCGATCCCAAGGCTGTGTATTTCCAGTTGGGCGCGTCGGTGTGCAACAACCCGTCGTACCGCAAGCTGATGGCCAAGGGCGCGATCATGCGTTACGACTTCACCGAAGTGAAAACCAACAAAGCGATCGGCTCGGCCAGTTACCAGGAATCCGATTGCCCGAAAGCCGCGCCAGCGAAGAAGAAGTAATCAGCGCGAAGCCTTGGCGCGCCGCTGCTCATCCTCGGCGCGCAATTCCGCCACTAGCGCCTGCAGATAGCGCGACCGACGCTCGCCGCCGGCCAATCGTCGGCAGCACTCTTCTTCGAGACTCAATTGATGCGTCTCGGCCGACTCCTGCAACATTCGATACAGCTGCGTATCGATCTCCAGAACCACTCTGACCATGCATCCCGCCTCCTTGCCACCCACGAATCCTTGAATTGCCTGGCCTTGCGCAAGCGCAAGGTTGTCTTGCGACGTCTGTATTTGAGTAAATCAGAGTGATGGCCCTTTGCGATACGTTCAGACGAGCGGCGGGGCTTTGGCGCAAATCAGTAAGCGGTTGCCAGACAAAACGTTACAGCGCACTGTTCAAGTCAGCGCGAATGCGTGCGAGGGTCTAGATTGAGAGTATTCCCGATCATTCGTTAACGGCAGAAATGGAACTGCCGGCCCGGTGTGTTTTTGCAGTGCGACCCGGACGCTGGTTGTCCGGGCTACCCGCCCTGTACAGAAGGAGACGTTGAATGCCTTATCAACCGAATGACCTCTTGAGCCGTCATTTTCAGGAAAGCGGCGACCTCATCAGTCAGGTCGAAGCCCAACTTAACCGTGTTTCCACCGACAGCCCGAACATTCCCATCTACCGCGACATGATCCTCACCGTGCTGCGCATGGCTCAGGAAGACCACAACCGCTGGAACGCCAAGATCACCCTGCAAGCCCTGCGTGAACTGGAGCAGGCGTTCCGCGTGCTCGAACAATTCAAGGGCCGGCGCAAAGTTACCGTTTTCGGTTCGGCACGCACGCCGGTGGAACATCCGCTATACGCGATGGCCCGCGAACTCGGCGCGGCGCTGACGCGTGCAGAGATGATGGTCATCACCGGCGCCGGCGGCGGCATCATGGCCGCCGCCCACGAAGGAGCCGGACGTGACCACAGTTTGGGTTTCAACATCACCCTGCCCTTCGAACAACACGCCAACCCCACCGTCGACGGCACCGATAATCTGTTGCCATTCCACTTTTTCTTCACCCGAAAACTGTTCTTCGTCAAAGAGGCCGATGCGCTGGTGCTGTGCCCAGGCGGGTTTGGCACCCTTGATGAAGCGCTGGAAGTGCTGACGCTGATTCAGACCGGCAAAAGCCCTTTGGTGCCGGTGGTGTTGCTGGATGTTCCGGGCGGTACCTTCTGGCAAGGTGCGCTGGACTTCATTCGCAATCAGCTGGAAGAAAACCGCTATATCCTGCCGACCGATATGAAGCTGATGCGACTGGTCTACAGCGTTGAAGAAGCGGTGGAAGAGATCAATCAGTTCTACAGCAACTTCCACTCCAGCCGCTGGCTCAAGCGGCAATTTGTGATTCGCATGAACCACAAGCTCAGCGACCAGGCACTGGCGCGGATGCAGGAAGAGTTTGCTGATCTGTGCCTGAGCGACCAGTTCCACCAACATGCCTACAGCGGCGAAGAACACGACGATGCGCAGTTCAGCCACCTGACGCGGCTGGCGTTTGCCTTCAATGGCCGTACCCATGGTCGTCTGAGAGAGTTGGTGGACTTCATCAACCTGCCGGAAAACCGGGCCGATTCAAAATCGCCCACAGCACAACACTCACGCGAGCCTTTCAACGTAATTTGAAGGCAAAAAAAAGGCCCGCTATTTTCTAAAAAATAGCGGGCCTTTTTTGTTGAATCGGTCTAATCGTCCATCCCTCGACCGCTGAACAAGCGGTTGATCATCTCCATCGAGAACCCACGATACGCCAGAAACCGGCCTTGTCTGGCCCGCTCTTTCGCATCAATCGGTAGATGCCCGGAGAATTTGCGTTGCCACGTATCCTGAAGCTGCGCCTGCCAATTGATACCACTTTCGCGCAGGGCGATTTCGATATCGGTACGTTGCAAACCCCGCTGGCTGAGCTCCTCGCGAATTCGCAGGGGGCCATAGCCAGAACGGGCACGGTAGGAGACAAAACTTTCAAGGTAACGGGCTTCGGAAAGCAGCCCCTCTTCCGTCAAACGGTCGAGGGCTGTTTCGATCAGCTCCGCCTCGGCGCCGCGCTGACGCAGTTTACGCGTCAACTCGACTCGACCATGCTCGCGACGTGCGAGCAGGTCCATGGCGGTTCGCCGCACCGCGACGAGGGTATCCAGTACGGCGGTGGTCATCGCTGGTATCAGAGATCAGCATCGGCCAGGTCGTCTTCGGTCTCTTTGACCGCCGAGGCCTTGGAATCCGCGATCACCGCTGGCGACAGCAGCTTGTCACGCAGCTGCTTCTCGAGCTTCGCGGCGATTTCCGGGTTGTCCGCCAGGAACTTGGCCGAGTTGGCCTTGCCCTGACCGATCTTGGTGCCTTCGTAGGCGTACCAGGCGCCGGACTTCTCGACGAAACCGTGCAGCACACCCAGGTCGATCATCTCGCCGTTGAGGTAGATGCCTTTGCCGTAAAGAATCTGGAACTCGGCCTGACGGAACGGCGAAGCCACCTTGTTCTTCACAACCTTGACGCGGGTTTCGCTGCCGACCACTTCGTCGCCTTCCTTCACCGCGCCGGTACGGCGGATGTCGAGACGAACCGAAGCGTAGAACTTCAACGCGTTACCACCGGTGGTGGTTTCCGGGCTGCCGAACATCACGCCGATTTTCATACGGATCTGGTTGATGAAGATGACCAGGCAGTTGGCGTTCTTGATGTTACCGGTGATTTTACGCAGCGCCTGAGACATCAGACGTGCTTGCAGGCCGACGTGCATGTCGCCCATTTCACCTTCGATTTCAGCCTTCGGCACCAGTGCGGCCACGGAGTCGACGATGATCACGTCAACGGCGTTGGAGCGCACCAGCATGTCGGTGATTTCCAGGGCCTGTTCGCCGGTGTCCGGCTGGGAAACCAGCAGGTCGTCAACGTTGACGCCCAGCTTGCCGGCGTACTCTGGATCGAGCGCGTGCTCGGCGTCGACGAATGCGCAGGTCGCGCCGGCTTTTTGCGCCTGGGCGATCACGGACAAGGTCAGTGTGGTTTTACCGGAGGATTCAGGACCGTAGATTTCAACAATACGGCCTTTTGGCAGACCGCCGATGCCGAGTGCGATGTCCAGACCCAGAGAGCCAGTAGAGATGGCCGGGATCGCCTGACGGTCCTGATCGCCCATACGCATTACGGCACCCTTGCCGAATTGACGTTCGATCTGACCCAGGGCCGCAGCCAAGGCTTTCTTCTTGTTGTCGTCCATTAAAGTCCTCACGTAATCAATAAGGCCTGACGGCCAACACCTGTATAAGTAGCCAGTATTATTCCACAGCGTTCGAAGATCGCCTACCCCTGATTTTCGATTTCTCGTGCCGCTAGTCGCACAAGCCCCTCTAGCGCGGCCTTCACCGTTTGTCGGCGGACTTCATCACGGCCGCCGGGGAAGTGCTGAACCTCACTGTAAACCTCGTCGCCCACACCCCATGCCAGCCACACTGTGCCCACCGGTTTGTTCGGCGTGCCACCGTCGGGGCCGGCGACACCGCTGACCGCCACGGCAAAATGCGCCAGGCTGTGATGCTGCGCACCACGCACCATGGCCTCGACCACCTCGCGACTGACCGCCCCTACCGTTTCGAACAAATCAGCCGGCACATCCAGCTGCCGGGTTTTCTGCCGATTGGAATACGTCACGTACCCCGCTTCAAACCAGGCCGAACTGCCCGGAATCCGCGTAATCGCTTCGGCGATACCGCCACCGGTACAGGACTCGGCGGTAGTGACATGAGCATTGAGCACTTGCAGACGTCGGCCCAGTTCTGCGGCCAGTTGGGTGGTCTCTTTCACGGCGAGCTCCGGATCGTGTGGAATGCCTCCACCGTACACGAGCCGGACGCGCTTTCAATACACAGAATCATTCAAGATGTTCGGGCGCCAGCGCTCTGACATAGGCCTGACAGGCCTGCAACGCAATCAATCCACGGTCGCCGGTGTCGGTGATGGCGATAATTCGTTGAGCATGCGCCGGGTCAAGTCGGGCGCGTACGGTTGCAGAATCCACGCCGCTGGTGCCGGCGGCGGCTGGCATCGCACAGCCGTGGGCAACGTCGCCGGCGTCGAGAAGGACTGACAGCCGCACATCGGCAGTAGCAAGGCGATCGCGCAAGCGATCCTGATCACGTTGGGCATCGCTCAGCGCTCGATAATGGGTTTGCTCACTGGCCGCGAGCCGCTGCTCCAGTGCCAGGCGTCTATCCTGCTCGGCCTGTTGCGCGGTGGCGGCGGTCTGCGTCAGTTGATTGAGGGTTTCGGCGTTTAACCGCGCCTGCTCGGCCAATTGCCGCCCGTAGCGCCAGTCCTGAAACTGCCATGCCGCTGCAAACGCCCCGGTCACCAGCAGCAACAGACCCATCACGCGCCAGGAGCCGGACATAGCACCGCCCTCGCCCGCGCCCAAATCTCGAGGCGATCCTGCAAGCCGTTCAACCCGCCGTTGATCCGGCGGGTGATGGTGTTGAACTGGTCCGCGTCGGCCAGTTCATTCAAGCCCTTCTGCCCCCAGAACCACGCCGCCGATTCGGCCGCCCATTGCGGTTGCTCGAGCAATTCGGGCAACGACAAAAGACGCTCATCGCCAAACAAGCCGAGACTGCACTGACGATAATTTGCCCGGCCGGTGATCTGAATCAGTCCACGCCCGCGATACTTTTGCCCGTCGCCGTCGGCTTCCGGAGTATTGCCCAGACGCAGCGCCAGCGTGCCGGTGTCGTATTTGCTCAGGTACTGGTTGTTGCCCAGTTCGCGCACGTAACGCAATTGGCCCGACTCGTGACCGACCTGTGCCAGAAAAGCCGCGATACGTTTTGGCGTATCGATGCGCTGCCTGGCCATCGCGGTGTTGAGTGGCGAAACAAAAACGCCCGCTTGGGAGCGGGCGTTGGGCATGATGTCGATAAGGTGTTTTTCAGTTAATTGCATGATGCTTGATCCTCCCTGGATGTTGCCCCGATTGAATCACGGCTGGCGGCTGATGCTTGCCAGCCATTTATTTGCCAGAGTTTTCAGGGTGCCGGTTGCAACAGTTTCAGCGAGTACCCCATCCGCCGGTAGCACCTGCCCGCCCGAGAGCTGCCACTGCTGGAACTCTAGCCAGTCGCGATTGTTGGAGTCCTGTGGAATAAATGCACAGTCAGCCAGGCGCAACACGCCGCAAGCGCTTAGTTGATAAGCCATGAGTGTCGCTCCTAGATTTCAGCGTCCGCTGTCCATTCCAGTTGTAAAGTCTGCCCCGGTGCGCTGCCGACTGGCGTGACAGTGGCAAAAGAAATACTACGATCCGTTACGCCTTGAAGTAGCGTGCCGGTGCAAGCTTTGCTGATCGTTTGATTCCAGACCTGATTACTGCTGTCTGCCGGGCTATAGGCAGTGACAGTCGGTTGAACCCTTTTCTGAACCAGAAAGCCGATCGTCATCCCGTATTGGCCGATATTTCCTGCCGGGACCTGAGTAAACGTCGAGATACACGTATTGGTGCCATTATTGGCTTTGACCGGCAACCCGGAAGCAAATGACTTTTCGTAATAGCGCTGACATAACGCCAGCTCCTGCGCTAAGGGACGAAGCTCAAAGGGAGTGGACACAGGCCCCTCCTCCAATTGGATCTGTGTCAGATCGACCGTTTGCAGAACGTTGAGAGGCAGATCGAACGCCAATGTCAGACAGTCGCCGCTGCCTTGCATTTTCCCCGCAATGGCGGGCACCTGAAACGTTGCGGTGTAGCGCGTCCACACTGTGTTCAGTTGAAACGTATCAATCAGTTTCCCAACGGCTGCCGATCCACCTACTCCGAATTGCTGCGCAATCGTTATTTGCAAAGGCCGCACGGCATCGGATCGAGCCCAAAACGTCAGCGTTGCCGTTTTTCCGGCGAGCGTTCTGACCGACTCTATATTCTGGGAGATTTTGTGAACGGTAGCTCCCGCCCCTGCGGACGTTTGCTGCCAGCGCAGGAAACAGGCCGGTTCATCAGAGACCTCGCCTTGCCCGAGCGCAAAATTTTGCCGCGTGATGCTCACTCCGGCGTTTCCGTTCCAGTCACAACGGAAACGATCAGCCACGTACCCGCCGACATTTGGCGCCTGATTGCTCGCACCACGCTGCCAGATTCTGAAATCGCCATTGATCAACAGATTCTTGCGATAGACCTGCACCGGAAACGCTTGCAGCGGATCAGGTCTGGACAACTCTCGAATGGCTTGAGCCAATTGATGGGTCTGATTTTCATCAGGTGTCAGGCCAGCGGCCGTGATTGCATTGAGTATTTCCTCGGTAACACTGTTCCCCCAACTCGCCGGGATCAGTGACCCCGGCGTCCCTGCAATCGGGTCTTCGTCGACAAACCTGCCGTTTTCCAGACCTGAGCCCGGAATGCTTTTCGGATAATCCATATCACGTCCCTAATGATTTAAAGCGCAGCAGGCAGCCAGCTCGGTGCCACCGGCCTATGCGCGCTGGACGGGAAGAATGAGCCTTGCGGCCACTCGCGCAACGCCCGTCGATAAGTTTGCAGTTCGGCATATTGTTCAGTGGTCAATGTTGTGCCGCCGCCGTCCTCCAGTTCATCACGGTCGCGTGCGACCAGGCCGTCAGTGGCGGCAAGCTGGGCGTTGCGCCAGGTGCGCTCGAAGCCTGCGGCCGCCTCTGCCGAAGGAGGCGGTGGATCGACCAGGACCGGATAACCGCTTTCAGCATGCACGCCAATAACTTTCGCGGTGACCGACAGTTGCTGCAGCAGCGAGATCCAATAGGCTTGGGGAATTTCGATGACATCGTCAGGAATGTCCGACGAATTGATACCCGGTACATACACGCCTCGCGTACCGGCGCTGAAAAGCACGTTGGTAGTATTCATTCAATAACCCTTGGCAAAATAAAACACGGTCCAGCCAGCGCCAGGCTGGTTGACCGCGTTGCGCACTTTCAAGCGAACGCCTTGCTTGGTGGCGGTGCCTCCGACAACAATCACGATGGCCGCTTCGCCACCGGCATGGTTGGCGACACATGAGAAAAAACCATTCGGGAAGGAAACCGGGAAATTGACCCACATTTCACCGTTGGCATCCGTAATGCCGGTCCCCCATTGATCTATGTTCCCACTGGCGTGCTTCTGATACCCGGGGTTAGCCGTCAACCCTGAAAACAGTGCGGCATATTTGAGACTCGCGGTGCCGTGGACTGCCCAGACTCCGTTTTCCCTGACGACGGTGGCGCTCTCACCACTGTTCATGACAATCGAGGTCAGTTCAGCTCCTTGCGGGCTTATTTTCGCAATGCCTGTACAGGCAATAGTGACCGGGGCGTTGCTACGGCAATGCAGCGTGAACGTTGCGCCATTGGGAACTGACTTGATTTCTGGCAAAGACACGGTATAGGCCGAGTTTCCGCCCAGGCCAATCGCCCATCCCACATCCGCAAGAGAAAGTTGCGCCGTGGCTGCGATGTCACGAGACCCTGCGTGATTGCCCAGTGCACGCTGCACGAACTCGGCCGTAGCCACTGAACGGCTGAAATCGAATTGCGCCGGGGTTTTGAAGAGCTGCGAGCTACGTAGCGCGTCGAGCATTTGTGTATTTGAAGTCTCGGTCGGTGTCATTCCTGCGGCCCGCACAACGCCGAGAATTTCCTGCGTCACGCCGTTGCCCCAACTCGCGGGAATCAACGAGCCGGGTGTGCCCGCGAGCGCGTCCTCATCAACAAACATGCCATTGACCAAGCCTGCGCTTGGCACACTGATTGGATAATCCATTGTCTTTTTCCTTAACGATGACTTCGATCCTTGCGGTCGCGCGGGGCGCCACAGGCCAAATGATGTACAAACTAAACAAGCCCATATCGCGTGGCGTCGGTGACGTAGAAGTGGACCTTGTTGCCTAGCTGGATATACCGTTGATCAGGGCACGAATCCCGATCAACGCATCGTCTGCGGCGCCACGCGCCAAATCGACCTTGCCCTTGCCCGCCTGTGCGCGAATCTGCGCCTTGGCCTTCAGGCGCAAAGTGCGTAGCGTGAGCAAATGCTCAGTCAACTGCTCCGCCTTACTCAGAATCTGCTCCGCCGCCTGTTTGGCCGTGCGGCCTTTCGCGACCCACGCGGCGACTGAAAGCGGCACTTCCTTTTTCGGGTATCCGGCATCGCTGAAAGCCTGAGCGTCCGCGGCTGCCTGTGCGTACTCCATGGCCTTGAGTGGATCACCAGCCATTGCGTTGCGAGCGTTGTCGGCGGCGGCGTCGACTTTGGCGCAAAGGCGTTCGGCTTCCTGCAGATCCAGTGCAATCTTCCTGTCTGCATTGAAAACCCAGTTCTGCCCATCCCACTCGTGCGCAGCCGACGGTTGCGGCAGGCGCAACTCACCGTCGCACTGATGAAGTTCCTGAATGACGATCATCGAATAAGCTCCCACGAGAATTGCACGTTCACCGCGTCGGAAAAGTTGATGGCAATTCCTACGCTGTAATCAGTGATTGGATGGGTTTTGATACCCATGCTCAGCAATAGCTCATCGCTGTCGGCATTCGATTGGCCCAGGTTGTGTTCGGCCTGATAGCACTGCCACAGCGAGCGCAAATTGGCATGGTCGAAACTCGCGGCCAACGTCGAAACCGTGACGTCATTGACGATGTTGTTGGTGAACAGTACGCACGGTGAAACCGTTGCCGGGTTCCACCCTCCCGGGTTGTTCGAACTGCCTGTCAGTATCGGAGACAGAAAGCAGTAGTTGCCTCCAGCCCAACCGGTGGACGGAAAGGCGACTGAGGTGACCGCCGTGGACGATGGTGTTGGGTTACCGGCGACCAATCGCGCCGCACGCGCATGCGGGTCGAGCGGTAAAAATATTGCGCCGGTGCCGTTTACCGTTTGCGTCCAGGTCAAACGTGCGCGGTTGTATAGGGTCCGCACGACCGGCACCGAACCTGGTGCACCGGTTATTACCCATGCCAGGCACATGTCCAGAGGCGTGGACTGAAAACCGCCGCCGGCAGCGCCGTTGACCATTCCTTTGAGCGAGTCAGGCACGACGTCATGAATGCCACCGCGTTGGGTGTAGAACGTGAGTACCCCGGCGATAACTTGCGCTCGCAGAAAGTAATGGCTGCTGGGCAGCAAGTCGGCGCTGCTCCACGCCGTCGTCACGAAGGTGCGCGCACGCCCGAGTTGGCCGGCCACTACTTCCTGGCCAAGGCTAATAAAGGTTCCCGCTGCGATCGAAACCCGGCCACCACTGGTTGAGGCCGCAGCCGGACTGACCGGCAGACGTGCATCGGCGGTGGCAACTGTAGGCAAAGGCAAAGCAGCCAGCGGCAGCGCCAAATCCTGGTTCCAGCCCTTGGCCGTCACCGATTGAATCGCCTGCAACAACTGATCGTATTTCTTCTCGTCCGGCGTCAGGTCCGCCGCCTTGATCACGTTAAGAATTTCCTGGGTAACTCCGTTACCCCAATCCGCCGGAATCAACGATCCCGGCGTCCCCGTCATAGGGTTCTCATCAACAAACTTCCCATTCACCAAGCCGGCACTGGGCACACTCTTCGGATAATCCATCCCTCATCCCTCCCTAGTCATAATTGATGTGCACCTTGGTATGCGCCGGCGCGCTGCGGTGGATCAGACATTCCAGCGCCGAGCCCGGGTTGACGCCGAAGCGCTCGCCCCAGTAGCTCGCGCCGTAACGGCGGCCGAGCAGCAGGCGGCCGCCGGTGTTGAGCGTCCACATGAACTGTGCTTCCCAAGTGCCCCAATGCGCCGAGCCGAAGCGGGCGCGGCCCATGCGTGGGGCTTCGTGTTCGGTGATGCTGGCGTTGGGGTAACCCTGGCTTTTGGCGATGTCGAGGTAGTAGCCGACAGCCTGGCTGCCGACCGCGAGCAAGCGGCGGCGTACGGCGAGGCGGCGGTCGTCGAACAGTGGCGTGGCGCCCAGGCACGGGTCGGGCAGGTTCATCACCCGCTCCCAGTCCGGCACCAGTTCGCTGACGCCGGCCGGGTCCATTTCGTTGAGCAGATCGGCGGCGCGCGCATCCAGACGGGCCAGTTCGACGGCGACGCCTTGCAACACTTCTTCGAGTTCCGGCACGCGTTCCGGATCCCATGCGGGGCCGCTAGGCAGCAAGGCGCGCAACTGCGCCTGGTATTGCGCGGCGGTTCTTATGCCCCCCATACGCAGCCTCCGAAGGTGAGCAGTTCGCTCTGCCCGGCCGGCACGTCAGCGGCTGGAGCAGTGAGCGTGTGATCGTATTCGCCGCCGGCGCTGCTGATCGCTTCGCGGATATGGCTGATCAGCAACGGCACGCCGAGGTCAGCCTCGCGGTTGTGCAGATCGCGCAGCTGCGCTTCAACGGCGGCGCGCACCGCGGTGGTGTCCGGATTGACGCTCTTGAAGCGATACACTACCGGCACTTGCACCGGTCGCTGCACGTGCACTTCCGCGGTCACCGGACGCAGCGGTTCGATGTACTCCTGAACCTCCGCCAACTGCTCATCGTTCGGCACCGGTTGCGGGTCTTCATCACGCATGATGAACACCGTCACCGTGCCCGGCCCGAGCAGGCCGCCCCGGCACCACGCCCGCGTCACACCCGGCACTTCCAGCGCCCAGGTTTCGTAGTCGCTGGCCGCGCCACTATGGGGAATCACGCGGTAGGAACGGATGACCCGCGAGCGCAGCGATTCGAGGCTTTCCCGCGCCACACCGCCGCTGAGGCCCGGCGCCAGCACCACGAAGCTGTTACCGACAATCCCGGCAATCGGCTGCACCTGGGTCAGCGTCAAACCCGCATCAGCGTTGCCCAGACTGCCGGCCTCCAGCGCCGCAATCGTGGTGCTGTTGCTGCCATTGACCGTGGTGCGCGCCGTGGTGACTTTGTAGGTGCGGCCATCGTTCGCTTGCAGCAGAGTGTCGACGTCGAGCACGGCGCCGGGAGTGGCGGTAAAACTGACGCTGCCGGTAGCCACTTGCGCGGCTTTGCGCGGTTGATTCAGGCGCAGCGCGGCGATGCGTTCCAGGGTTGACTCATCGGCTTTGTCGGGCAGGATCTGCTCGGCAATCCAGTCGAGATAACCGTACAAGCCATAAGCGGCGCCGCCGAGGGTGCGGGCGAGCACTTGCGCATCGGACTGGCGCAGCGAATCGCCAGCCAGGTCGCTTTGGGTGCGCTTGATCAGCACCGGCAGCGAAGGGGTTTCAAACGGCATAGATCACCTGCCAACTGTTATCGGGGTTGATGTCCAGACGTTCGCCGTCGGCCAGCGTGAGGACCGTGCGCAGGTTCAGGCGCTGGGCATCGAGGCGTTCGCTGATGATGTCGATGGCGCTGCAGTGGCCGTCGTCGAGCAGCCATTGCAGGGCTTCGCGGGCATAGAACTCGGCGTCCATCTGCGTCTGCCGGGTCAGCTTGACCCGGCGCAGCAGCCACAGCCGCGAGCCGATGCGATCGTCGGCAACCGTGGGAAAACTGTCGCCCCACCAGCCGAAGCGTTCTTCGTCATCGAGGGCGTCGTCATCAGCGGCGCGACGCCAGGTGAACAGACTGATGAGCACGGCGCGGGTCAGCGCGGCGTGGAGGTTCTGGCTGATGAACATCACTGGCCTCCTGCCGGCGCGCCGGTCTGACCGTTGCCGGCCTGCACGCCAACATGCACGTGTTTGATCTGGCTGATGCCGCCAGCCAGTTGATCACCGGTGGAAACGATCTTGCCGGTCTGGTTTATCACCGGCGTGTCGAAGTTCACCGCGCTGCTGGCGCGGATGTTCAGCGTGGCGGTTTCGATGTCGATGATCCGCCCGCGCTTGAAATGAATTTTGTCGCCCTCGTCGGTGTAGATCGCCACTTCACCGGCAGCGAGCGCTTGCAGGCGATAGCGACGGTCGGCGATGACCAGGGCGATGGCGTGGGAACGGTCGCCGCCGATGAAGGTGACGACCCCTTCAGCGCCAGCCAACGGATGGCTGGTGAAACCGTAGGGTTCGAAGTGTTCGAGGTCGTCGTTGACTTCACCGGCGGTGAGGCGCATTTGCAGCGATTGCAGCTTGGTTGCCGAATTGGCGAGCACGACAGTGCCGCGCGCCAGCAGGCGTGTCAGTAGGCTCATGGGGTGTCCTTGAAAAGAGTCGCCCGAATGGGATCAGTGTGGGAGCGAGCCTGCTCGCGAACGCGGCGGGTCAGGCGCTGTGATGTTGAGGCTGGCGACGCTTTCGCGAGCAGGCTCGCTCCCACAGGGTTCGGGGTCAGGCTCAGGTTTTTTTCGGGGGCGTCGGATCAGGATCAAAGGTATGCGGCGGGGCAACTTGCAGCGTGGTCACCGAACCTTGCGCCGACAACGAATAAGTGACCTTGGAAATCAGCATGTCACCATCGAAATCGAGCACCGGATCCTTGACCTTCACTAGCGTGTTATGGCGCCACAAATCGCCATTGCTCTGCCGCCAGCCCTGCACCTGATAGGTGGTGGTCTGCGCACGGCCCATGCGAGTCGCGCTTTCCCATTGGGCACGCTGCTGCGCCAACTCAAAGGTCAGTTGCGTGCCTTCGTTGATCACCGTGGTGCGCCGCCGTTTGAAACTCAGGTCGGCCGCCGTCGACTCGACTTCGCTGACCGCCGCGCCGCTTTTCGCATCCGAGCCTTTCTGCTGGCCGATCACCCGATACTCGGAGAACACCTGGCTGAAATCCATTGGCGCATTGGCCGACAGGATGTTCTTGCCCAACTCCAGCGCATCGCTGGCGCGGCCACCGCTGCCGGGTTTGGCCAACACCAACTGGCCCAGCTCGTTGTCGGTGGAAAACACCCGCAGCAGCGACAGCAATCGGTCGATCGACTGGAATGCCGTTTCACCCGGCACGATGGTGTGTTTGGTCAGGCGTGTGGTGTCGCTGATTTCATTGACGACCCACAGTCCATATTCGCTCGCCAGATCGCGGACGATAGTCAGCAAGGGTTGTTGCTGCCATTGGCTGGGCAGATTACGGGCGGCGCAATCGACCAGATCCTGGGTTTTCGAACTGCCTTCGATGGTCAGGCTGACCTGCCGCCCGTCATAGCGGATCGGCGCCTTGAACACGTAGCCGGTAAGCACCAGATCCTTGCCGATTTTCACTTCACAGGGGTCACCGGGTTTAATCGGTTTGCTCACCGCCTGCCCCGGCCATTGCCAGGTAATGTCGAGCTTGAAGGTGCGGAACTGACGCTCGAGATCGGCGGTGATTTCGACGCTTTTCCAGCCGCCGTATTCCATGTTGTTGACCGTCAGCGTGACGTGATTGTCCATCTCGTTCATGGCGTCACTCCCGCGAGACTTTCACATCGTTGGGCGAGAAACCGGGATGGGTAATCGCGTTGCGCTGAGTCACTTCTTCGACTCGCGTGGCGTCGCCGAACTGCTTGTAGGCCACGACCACTGCCGGAAAGCTTTCCTGAAACGATTTGCTGACTTGCCGCACGCCAGAAGACGCCACCGCTTTGAGATGAGCCACCAGCGCTTCCTTTACATCGTTGATGGCCTGGAAGTGCGCAGGTCCGGCTTTCGCCAGCATCGGGTCGATGGCTGCAGTCACCGCCGTGCGCAGCGCTTGCATGTCATCGCTGACGGGGACTTCCTGACGACTCACCGGCGACGTCGACTGTTGAGCCAGCGACGGTGTCGACGCCAGTTTCACCGGCGTGGTCGCCACTGGCATCGACGCGACCCACTGCGCGACTTTGACCAGCATCGTGTCTTGCACCAGATCGGCCATCGCCTGCGCTGCGGCATTGGTGTCCTTGCCGGTGGTGATCTTCGGCGCATCAGCCTTGCGAATCGCTTCGAGTTGCTGCGACACGTCGGCGATCACGCCACGGTAGCCTTCCTTGGCGAACGCTTTCAGTTCCTGGATATCGCCGAGCAAACCGTTGAATTCCGCCGCCACTTCCTTGGGCAGCTCTTTCACGGCTTTGACCAGTTCAGTGATCTGGCGGTACTGCTCGATCAAAGGTTTCAATTGCTCCTTGATCACGTCATAGACGCCGGTAAGGCTGTTGCGCAGGTTGGTGATGCCGATCCGCGCAGCCTTGATCAAAGTCATCGCCTGTTCGAAACGCGCCACCGCCGAACCCAGCAGCCCGTCGGCCTTGGCCAGCAGCACTTTCTGCGTGCTGACCGTGGCGGTCGGAAACGGCAGGGGTTGGTCGGGATAGAACTTCAAGGCGAACGTCACCAGCCCACCGTCCTGGCGGGTGTGAGTCATGTCGCATTCGCCGACCTTGACCTGCAGGCGTCCAAGCCACGGATGCACCAGTTCGCCACGGCCCTGCTCCAGCGCCTTGAGCAGCTTGTCGCGCTGCTCAAGGCAATCGGGGCCGATGATGAACGCGGTCAGATCGTGAGTCTTGGCCTGCTGGCCGAGGTCCTCGAAAAACGGCAGGTCGCGTTGCGGGTATTCATGCAACTGCCCTTTGCGACCGACCGGGGTTTTCGCCTGGTCGATCCAGAAACCGACACCGCGAAAGGATGCCGGCAATAAACGGTCACGCCAGTTCATTGGGAACCTCCCATCGACAGCGAGCGATAGCCGATGCGTGAAGACACGGCCAGGCCCGGTTGATTGGTTTGCGGTTGTTCGGTGCGCAGGCCGGCCGGCGCATTTTCGAAGCGCACGGTCAGACCGCCTTCGAGTTGCGTACGGTTGTTGGCGGCACTTTGCTGGATCAGCGCGCTGGAGGTTTGTGGCAACGAGCCGCTTTGCAGCGTGCCGTTGCCGGCAGTCGCTGCGCTCGCGCCGAAGAACGCCGGTGCCAGCTCACCCTTGCCTTCGGCATTGGTCTCGCGTTGTGCTTCAGTGAGAGTTTCAACCTTGCCGGTGACCTTGGCGATCAGTCCGGCGAAGCCACCGTCGAACAACTCCTTGATCGGCGCAATGACGGTTTGCAGCTTTTGCCACAACTCGCCGAACCACTCGGTGATCGGCCCCCAACTCTCGATGATCTGATCCAGAGGCTTCCATTCGAACAGGCTGTGCAGAAAGTCCGCGACCGGCGCGGACAGCGCCAACACAACGCCCCAGATCGCCGAAAAGACTTCACCGATCGGCTGCCAATATTGGGCAATCTGCTCCAGCGGCGACCACTCGAACAGGCTGGTGAAAAAGCCTCTGACCCGCTGCACAGACGTTTGCAGCGCCATCCAGATCGGTTCGAAGAACCCGACAATCCCACCCCAGGCGCTGGTGAGCATTTGCATCGGGAAAAAATCGAACAGTGCCCGCAAAGTATCCCGGGTGCTTTGCACAGCCGATTGCAGCGTCGTCAATATCGGCTGGAAATACGCAACAATGCCTCCCCAGGCGCTGGTGATCATCTGCATTGGCGAGAAGTCGAACAGCGACACGAGGAATTCTTTAGCCGGTAGCGCGACTTCTCGCAGGCCGCTGAACATCGGTTCGAAGAACGCGACAACACCACCCCATGCATCGGTAAGCATCTGCATCGGCGAGAAATCGAACAGATTTCTAAGAAATGCCATCACCGGCACACTCAAGGCCTTGAGCAATTCCCAGATCGCCGAGAACAGGCCGGTCAGCGGCCCCCAGTTTTCAATGATCATCCCCGCAGGCGACCACGAGAAAACCGACTTGAAGAAGTCGATCACTGGCGCCGTCACGGCCATCACCTTGTCCCAGACTCCGGAGAAAAATCCCGTGACCGGTTCCCACAGCGCAGCCAGTGCCGCCAAAGGTCGCCAGTCGAGTACCGAGCGCAACGTCGCCATCGCACTCGCCCCGATGTTTTTCACGCCCTCCCACATCCCTGTGAAGAACGCGCTGATCGGCGTCCAGTTGGCCACGATCAAACCGGCCGCCACGGCAATGCCCATGGCGATCAGCATGATCGGGTTGGTCTTGAGCACCATGCTCATGACGTCCATCACCTGCGTCATACCGGTGACCGCGGTTTGCATAGCGGAGAAGGCAATTGCCCCCGCCGCCAGGCCTTCAACCAGTTTCGGATTGTCGGCGAGCAGACTGCCGACCTGCGTCAGCATCGGTTCCAGCCCGACCACCAAGGCCCCCACCGCCGGCACCAGCGCGGCGTCCACCGCCGCCGAAACCTTCTGCATCGACGCACTGAACACGTTCATGTTCTGCGTCGCTGCTGTCGGCGCGGCGGGCAGATCGACGGTTTTCGCCGTGTCGCTGACTTCGCTCAATTTGCCCTGGAACGCTGCGGCCGATTTGATGCCGTCTACAAACGGCGTGATCACGCTGCCGCCGTTGAACAGACCACTGATGTCCAGTTTGCCGAGGCCGGTCTGCTCGAGATTATTTTTAAAACTCTCAACCTTCATGCGCAGGGCGCCCAGTTTGGGCGAGAGTTCATCGATGCCGGTGATCAGCACCGGTTTCGGGGTTTTCTTCTCTTCGTCTGCCATCACTGCACCTGCTGCATCGCATTGATCCGTTGCGCGTGCTCCAGCGATTCGCGGAGCACATCCAGTGGCCTGGCCATCATCTGTTCGGGGTCAACCTTCCAGAACCAGGCCAGGTCATAGGCGACCGCGATCAGGTCGGTGATGGCGCCGACGCCGCACTCATGAAAAAACTCGCGACGGCCCAGCTCAGCGCATTGAGGTCAGCCAGATCCAACTGGTTGACCGACGACGGCGGAATGCCGGCGCACACGGCGATGTATTTGGCCGCCACGTCCATGTCGAGGCTGACTTCTTCGCTCTTGTCGATCTTGTACGGCAGCGCCTTGATCGCTCGCACTTCCTGCACCGTCGGACGACGCAGAACGAGTTCGGTCAGTGGCTCGCCGTGGGCTTCGATTGCTACTTGAAGCTTCACGGCGGCGCTCATTGCCAGGTCCCCTTGATGCCTTCGAATTTCAGTTCGATGGTGGCGTCGTCGCCCTTGGAAACTGGCTCCTCGACCAGATAGGCGCCGGCCAGCACGTAGACTTTGCCGTTGCTGAATTCGCAGGTGACGGTGATATCGGTGCCTTCGATCAGCTTCTTCAGCGGGAAGTCGGCGGTGTGCAGCGCGGTCACTTTGAACGACGGCGCGATGTCGGTTTCCTTGTAGAAACCGGGCACGACGGTTTCACGTTTGACGGCCATCAGCGGGGCTTCGCAGCCGCCATTGATGGTCAGTTGTGCGCCGTCGACCTTGACGTAGCAGGTGCCTGCAATCAGTTGACCCATGGTGTTTCTCCCTTCAAATAAAAAGCCCACGCGAGGTGGGCTGAATGCTTAGCGCCGACTGCGCGGATCAGGCCGCGTCGTCGTACTGCAGACGGAACTGGTTGAGCAGTGCGAACACGCGCAGGCCGTTGATGTAATCCGGCGGGAACAGCACGTTCACGCGGCTCGGGTCCTGCACGTCGCGCTCGACAATCAGGTGCTCGGCGAACAGCTCGGCGTTCTCCACGTGGCCTTCGAGTTCGAGTTTGGCGTACTGCGCGATCAGCTCGCCGCGAATGGTCGCCGGGGTGACGATCGGCTGGCCGGCACCGAAACGGGTGCCGTCGGAGGCCAGTTTGTGGCGGCCGTATTTGCTGGTGATCACGCTTTGCAGACGACGCACGATGAACGCCGACTGGTGCATGGTTTCGCTGTCCAGATAGGAGTTGTCGGCCTGGCCGTAGGCGTTCTTCTGGTAGGTGGTGATCGAGCGCTGGATGCGCACGTAACCGCCTTCGTAGTACGCGGTGGCGATGCCGTAGTTGAGCAGCGACTGACGCTCGGTCAGGGTGAAACGCTCGCTCGCCGGCGCCGGGTCGACGCCCGGCAGGCTGCCGCTTTGGGTCGGACGGCTGGCATCGGCGGAGATGAACACCGCCGTGCGTGCAGCCAGCGCGGCGGCCTGTACCCAAAACGGTTGCGGTACGCCCGGTTCCAGCGCCTGGATGGTCATGTGCTGATCGTTGCGCGCCTGGCCTGCGGCAACCAGCGTACCGACGGTGCCGCGCTTGGCGCTGTAGACGTGACCAAACAATTGCTTGGCCCACGACCAGCGCCCGGTGCTGTCGTCCATGACCGCTTGCCAGGTGTTGAGAGTGGCCAGATCGGACCACGGCAAGGCGATGAATTCGAAAGGCTCATCGCCCAATGCTGCGACGGCAGCGATCTGATCCGGTACACCGGCGCCGCCGGTCATGGCGGTAATTGCGCTGGTCAGGCCGGCCGGAGTTTCTTCGCCGTTGCTCTTGCCCAGGCGATTGAATTGCAGACTGATGTCGTTGCCGCTGTCGCCGGTCCATTTGGCGGTCAGGGTGACCACGCCTTCGGCAGTGGCTGCGCTGACTGGCAGGTCGGCAGTGGCGTTGATTTTCTGCGCCAGTGCGGTTGCCGCTTGAGCGGCGGTGGCGCCGTTGACCACGGTGGCTTGCACACGCACGCCGCCGACATACAGGTTGAGCATGCCCGCCTGAGTTGCGGTGCCGGTCAGGGTCAACACACCTTTGGCGATAGCGCCTTCAGTGTTGTGCAGCGGCAGGCACCAGATCTCGCCGATCGGGTCGGCCTTGCGGAAAGTCTCGTACATCGAAGCGAGCATCGAGCCCTGGCCGCCGATGCTTTTTGCCAGCGCCACGCTGGAAACCAGCACCAGTTTGCCGACTTCAGTCGGGGTAATATTGTCGTTGACCTGCGCGACGATCAAACGGCGCATGGCCGAAGTCGCGCTGTTGGCGGCCGAGTTGTCCATTTCGGCATAGAACAGCGGCACACGAATGTCCGCCGGGATGTTACTGAATCCGATCGCCATTATTTGGCTCCCTGTGGTTTAGCCGCTTTTGCGGTTTTGAGTGTGATATCGCCGTCGGCCAGACGCCGGCGCCACCAGGCGCTGTCCAGCACGTCACGGCCTGCAGCCGGCAACAGGTCGCCCGCCTCCGGGTCAGGTACGACACGGCCAGCGGCCGGCACTACGGTGATGCGGTTGCTCATGGGGTTACGTCTCCAGAGAAAGTCATTTCCACCCGGCCATCCGGACCCGGGCGTTGCAGGTTGGGGTCGGCCGGATCGATCGCATCGACCCGCACCGTCATCCCGGTAAAGGACGACAAAGCGTCCAGTTCGCGCTCGTGCCAACTCTCCGCAGGCTGACTTGGCAGATTGCGGCCGAGCTGGAACTCGGCATAAAAACGCAGCCGATAGAACAGGCGGCTGCTGTTGATCGAGACCAGCTCGCCGCCGTCGTAGACGATGGCGCTGTAGTCGGCATCGGGCTTGAATCCCACCAGCGCGCGCCACAGTTCGGCGCGCAGGTCGTGCAACCCATCCAGCGCTTTTGTCGCGTCGGTAGCATCAAGCACCAGAACGATTTCGAAGCGGTCGCGGATCGATTGGGTGGTGAGGTTTTGGGTGGTGCCAGGACTGGCCAGATCGGCCAGCAGCAGAACGTGCGCCGAGGGTGTCGGTAGATCGGGGTTGCCTTGCAGCAACGCCAGATCGACACCCACCGAAATATGATTGGCAAGCCCAGGGCATTGCCCACGCAGTTGCGTGAGGATCGGGGTGATCTTCATGGGGGTGTTCCGAAGTAAGAGAAATTACAGTGAACGCCGCAGTCCCTGTGGGAGCGAGCCTGCTCGCGAAAGCGGTCGATCAGTCACATCGATGCTGAAGCTGACGTCCCTTTCGCGAGCAGGCTCGCTCCCACAGGAATAAGCACTCGGTTCAGGATTACTGTTCCGCCTTCGGGTCCAGGCACGACGCATCAATCAGGCAGCGATAGCTGTTCTCGCGACTGCCGCTGGCGGTGACCTTGTCGATCGACCAGCGTCCGCGCATGAAGTCCGGCCAGCTCTCATCGAGCAATACCAGCCCTTCGGCCGCGAGCCGTGGATCCCCCGGGCAGGTGATTTGCACCTTGTACTTCTGCCGCAGCATCTTGCGCACTTCGCCCTCGCCTACTGCGATGGCATCAGCTTCGCTGGGCTGCTTCTGGCGCAGCGTCTTGAACGGCGCAACACCGGTTTCAACCCAGCGCAGCACCCCGGCCGCCGCATCCCAGAAACAGGTCTTGCAGCCCTTGGCCTGCTCGCGGGCAGATTCTTCCAGCGTGGCGCTGATGAAGGCGTGATCGCCGGGGCGATTGTTGTGGGTAACCGACAGCGTCACGTCCGGCAGAATCTGCCCCGACAACGACTTGGTCTGCCCGGGCCGCGCCAGCACATAAACATCGCCGTAAGGCTTGGCGACGACGTTGTATTTTTTCGCCAGACGCGTGACAAACCCCATGTCGGTCTCGTTGGACTGGTCGATGTGCTCGATGCGGATCAACGAAATCTCCGGCGCGACCCGTGGCGAAAAGCCGTGCAGCTCCACCAGCTTGCGAAATAATCCACCCAGCGTCGTTGGCCCATGACTGGCGGTGCGGCGCTGCTTGAAGCCGGTTTCATCATCCTTGCTGAATGGCGCCGCAGTGGCCACCAGGGTGAGGCGAAACGGAAACAGTGTTGGCGTCAGACGCGTCACTTTGAACAGGCCTTTATCGACCATCGCGGTTTCTCGATAGCCGACTTGCATGCCAATCTTGCCGCCCAGATTCGGCAACCCCTCAAGCCCCTCCAGATCGATAGTCAACGTCAGCTGATCGGACTCGAAACCGGCGGCATCGATGTGCTCCCAACTGATCAGGCGTTGATTGAGCAAGGCCGCGTTGGCCCCGTAGATATTCACTGCCGGCGTAAATCCCAGTGCCATTCAACCTCCTTAATCCCACGCCGTCGCTGCTTTGACCACGGCGGGTTTCACATCCAGTTCCGGTAGCACGATCCAGACGCCGGCGGGCAGAATCGGCCCGTGTTCGGCCAGGGTCGGGTTGAGCTTCCACAGCGCTTCTTCGGCAGCGTCATCACTGCGCCCGGTTTCGCGGTAGAGCAGCAGATTCACCGAATCACCGGCCACGCTTCGTGCTTTACGCATTGTTGAACTCCGCTAGTTCGATGACCCAATCGACTACCATCGCCGTACCGTCATCGATGATCTGGGTCTGGGTTTCCTGAACGCTGCTGATCCGCCACAGGCCCCAGTTTCGACCAATCCCGTCGATCAACGGCAGCGGGATACGCAGCGCCTGCAAAGCTCGCAATTCATCGAGCCGATCCATGGCTACGGCGTACATCGACTTGCCGGTAATGGTCAGGGTTTCCGGTTTCTGTCCGGTCTGGCTGGACTTGGGTTTGCTGGTGAGGATCTGTATCTCGGTCCAGCCGCCGTCAGACTTGCGCAGCAACTGGTGGTACGCAAAGTTGCGCGACAGGCCGAAGATGAAACTGCCCAATGCCATTTGCTGTTTCATCAGGCGACTCCATCGGTCAGGGCCGCGTCGCGGCGGGTGGCAAGGGGGTTGTTGGTGAGCAGCGGGGTCATTTGCATGAACTGGTTTTGCAGATGCTGCGCGACCAACATACCGATCTTGTCCGAGCTGCCGGGGTCGCTGCAGTAGACCTGGACCGAAGGTGCGTAGGTCACGTGCTGGTCAGACGCATGGGCGCTCGCCAGATCCTTGCTCACTTGGGCGGGCGCAGAAAGCGTGTCAGGCGCGGTGATAGCAAGTCTTTCACTCAAAGCAGTTTGCGCGTTTCTGCTCGATGCCGGAATCGCCTGCGAAATAGCCTCCAGAGAAACCGTCGATGGCCCGAGGTGCGGCGTATCGACCAATGATGCTCGTTCGCCAATTGCCATTTCCGCACCGGCCGCAGGAGCCAGACTGGCAATCCCTGTCACCGGCTTGTCCGCTGCGAGCCTCGATGCAGAATCTGCTGTTGACGAAAGATCGGGGGGATTCGCCAGGGCGCTACCAGGTATCCGTTTGCGCAACCGGTCTTTCGCCTCATCGACACCGGCGTCCAACACAAGATCGAATAGCTTTTTCAGGGCTGAACCCAAAACAATGACCCCCGCCGTGATCGTCGGATGGTCCTCAGCGAATTCACTCATCCTGTCGATGCCGGCACCGGCAACGCTCAGCACTTCAGGAGAGGGCGCCACCGCCTGGGCGCTGGCGATAGCCAAGCGCTCGTTTCGAGCAGTCTGAGCATTCCACTGTCCTTGCGGGGAATTGGAGCGTGCCAGTGCAGACTGGCGCACCGAACTCCGCTCACCGATCACCGAAGTCGCGTACTGACTTTTGTCCTTTACTTGCGAAAAGGCCTCGTTGACATCGCCCGGATTCTGCGCCAACAACTGCACCGCATTGGCGCTGTCAGCAAACAGGCTTCGCGCCAGCGTGGCGCGTTGTTCGACAGGTTTTGCGTGCAGCGCGGCAAGCACCGAGAGCAGCGCACCCTGGGCATTCTGCTTGTCAGGGTCATGCATTGCAGCGGTCACGGCAGCAGGATCAAGTCCCAACTGCTTCCAGGCGCCACGCTCGGCGGCGGAGACGCTGTCACCTTTGCCCAGGGCAGCTGAAAGGCTCTTCAACGCCTGCCCGGCATCGTCTTTGCCCGTTCCGCTGCGGAGCAAGGCTGCCGACAGCGCTGCGGCCTGCTCGGGCTGCAAGCCTGCAGTGAGCGCCGCCTCGCCTGATTGCTTGAGTACGGCGCCGATGTCGGCGGACTTGACGCCACCCGGCATTTTGCCGAGCAGGTGTGTCGCATCCGCGAGGTCAAACGCCTGATCGCGAGTGAGCTTCATCGAGGTGCGCCACACCGTCATCATCTCGGCGACTTCCATCGCTGGGATTTTGAGTGCCGACGCTACGACCGCAGCGTCGCTGGCGAAGTTGAGCAGCTCAAAAGACTTGTCCGACGCGTTGGTCAGCTCATTGCCAATTCCTGAGTCGGCGGCCAGCGTTGCAACCTTGATCAGTTCGATACCGCTGGTGCCTCCCGCCGCCACCATCGGCTTACTGGCCATGATCAAGCTCGACAGTGCGATTTCGTTGGCCTGCACTGGCGTCAATTGTGCCGCGCTACCCAGATCGGCCGCCGCCGAATAAAAGTCAATCGCCGGCCTCACACTTTCTGGTGCCTTGGTCCGCTCGGCGGCCTCATCCGGCGCTGCCGACGCGCTGGTGGCTTCACCGTTCGCGGTGGAACTCAACGAGAGCATCCGCAAGTTGGACAATGCCAATCGCAATGAATCGATCGCTGTCGTCAACGCATCGATCCTGATACTTGCGGTGACGAGCGCCTGACTCAGCTGGGGATATTGATCGCCGATGATCGGTCCGGGGCCGGGGTTTGCCGCAGCCATGTTCAAGCGGATATCACCGGTTGCTGCGCCCCCCCGCTCATCGGCATTCATTGGCGCAAATTTGCTTTCTGCCATGCCGCTCTACTCCTGTTTCACGCCAAGGCGAGTGATCGCTATGTCGTAGCGGCGCAACGCCTTTTCGGCGTCCCATTCCAGAATCTCCGCTTCACTTACCGGGTAAATGAGCGGGACGATATCGAGGATTACTTCGATGTCGCGTTCCGAAAGTAGGCCGCCGGCTGGTTTAAAAAATCGTCGATGCGCACCTGCAATTGCGTCCAGTCGGGGACGGTCAGGTGGGCCAGATCGGGGATCATCAGGCCGGTGCAGTGGGCGGTGATGAATTCGGCGCGTTCCTTGGCCGTCTTCAGTTTCTTCATCACTTTGGTGGCGCGCAGCACGGGCATTTCCAGGCTCAGCGAAGTCACGGTGCGACCGGTCACGGCGAGCGTTTGCAGCAATTGCACCTGATCGGGATCGTCGGATTTCTCCGCGTCCTCGACCTGGTCGAGAAAGTACGCACTCGGCCGGGTCGACATCTCATGGACGTACTGAGCGATGCTCACGTAGTCCGGACGTTTGAGTTGATCGAGCTCTTTCACCGACAGGCCGGTGGCGAGCAGCGCCAGCTCGAAGAACTGATCGTCTTCGTCATCGCCGGCGCGTTCCAGCGCTTCTTTCTGTGCGGCGTAGAACAGCGGTTTGAGCTGGATCGATTCGATCTGCGAGCCATCGTCGCCGGTGATCGGCGACAGCAGTTCGTGTTGGGGGGGCATCCACGGCATGTATGAATTCCTTGGTGATTCGTTTAGATCCACTGTGGGAGCGAGCCTGCTCGCGAAGGCTTTGGCACATTCGAAATTGATGTAACTGAACGACCGCTTTCGCGAGCAGGCTCGCTCCCACAGGGTTTTGTGATTTGCCGGTAAACCGGGGTTTACGGCATCAACACCGCACGCCGTGCATCACCGAGGATGTCGACGCCGTTGAGCACGAACTTCTGCGTGCGCACGTCGATGTCGATCACCGGCACGCCGTTTTCAAGGCGGTTGTAGGTGCGGCAGGACAGTTCCAGGTTGGTCTTGGGTTTCTCGCCCATTTTCACCGCGGTTTCCTCAAGGGACTTCAGCTGGCCGCCGACGGTGTGGTAGGTGAACCAGGTATTGCCGTCCTGATCCTGACCGGCTTCACGCACGTTGAGCAGGATGTCGTCGCCCAGCTTCACGCCCAGCGCCAGCAGCACCTCGGCGCCGAGGCCTTGCAGGGTCAGCTTGGCGCCGAGCGCTTTGCCGCCCTTGGCCATTTCTTCGACCATAAAGCGCCCGCCGCGCATCTCTTCCATGTCGAATTCGATTTTCGGCGGGGTGAATTCCTCAACGGTCGCCGACAACGGCAGGCCTTGCAGGGTGGCCGCGATGGCCTGTCTTACGCGGTTGGTAAACATTAGAGAACGTCCTCCAGGAACTGCTCGATGATTTCATCGCGGGCGTTGAGTTGATAAACCATGTGTTCGTTCGGCGCGTAGCGGCCGTAGTCGATGACCACGTACCAGGTGCCGTTCTTGTACTTCTCGACGCTGTTGAGTTCCGGGTGCAGATACACGCTGCCGCCGGGAATGGTTTCATCGGCAACCAGGGTCTGCAGCCAGTCGTTGATGCGCTTGACCTCCTGATCCATGAAGGATTTGGTGAGGTTCTTGGCCATGGCTTTCTGGCCGGCCTTGACCAGCTTGCGGCTGATCGCATCTTCGAGGCCGACGTAGCTGATGAACTTGCCGGTGATCGAGCGGTTACCCAGCAGCGAGAAGCCGCCAAGAACGGTGCGGGCGTAGTAGCTGACGCCGTAACGGTTGAGCAGATCGCCTTCGGTGGACGTATCGAGGATGTTGTACTCGACGACCCGCGAAACGTCTTCGGCGAAAGTCACCTGGTTGCCCGGGCTCTCCCATTGCTTGACCTTGGCCAGCGCGGCAATCGCCAGACTGGAGGGCGACAGGAAGACGTTTTTCTTCGCCGCTTTCGAATACACGGCGGGCATGTTGTGCACCACCAGGCAACGGTCGAAACCGAGTTCGGCCCCGCCGAGTTCCTGGCTGTACAGGACCTGATCGGCCACCGAGACATCCTTGCCGTCCAGCACTACACGGGCCTTGATGCGCTTGCCGAACGCGGCGAACTCGCCGGCCACCGCTTTAGTGCCGGTGAAGCCCGGCGCGCCGATGATGGTCAGGTCTTCCGGGACACTGCCCAGCGCCGCCAGACCGAGCTTGCGGCCAGTGGCCGGCTCGACACCGCCGATCACATTGTTGACCGTGTCGGCCGGCGTCGCGCCTGCTTCGACGATGACTACGTACACCGGCACCTTGACCACTTTGAGGATCTGGTAGACCGCGTGATACAGCGTGCCCTCTTCCGAACCGGTCGGATCGAGCAACGCGTGGGTGGTGAAGCTGTTGATGCGGAACGGCGCGTTACGCGGAATCAGCGGATCGGCTTTCGGCGCAGTGCCGACCAGACCGATGACGTTGTCACCCAGGCCACCCATGGCCTCGGGGGATTCGGTGGCATTGACGGTAATGCCGTTGTGCTCGAAGTTCAGAACCTCAGCCATGTTCAGTCAGCCTTCTTGGCAGCGGCCTTTTTGGCCTGGGTGATAGGGGTTTTCGGCTCAAGTCGCCCGGCAAAGTGCAAGGCACTGGCCTCGACATCGAGCAGATCGAGTTCTTGACCGACGCTCGACCAATGCCCACCGCCGGTGGGGAATGGGACGAGCACGGTGTAGGTTTGGCGGGTTGCCATTTTTCGTTTCTCCATAAACGGGAAAGCCCCTCGGGAGGGAGGGGCTTTGGCGGGTGTTGAATGTTTTAAGCGGACAAGAAAACGCCCCGGTATTCGGGGCGTTTACTTAGGCTGCACAGCGATCCAAGAGGGCACGACCGGACGTGCGTCTGCCGATGGAAAATCTGCCGACTGAGGCCAGTCGCGCAAGTCGCGAATGTAGATCAACAGTTCGCTGAATAGCTCAGTCGTGAGCGATGGTGTCAGGTTCAGATCCAGTTGGTCCCGATGGCGCTCACGCAACCAAAGAACACTATCGATCTGTTGGTCTCGCCAACTGCGTTCCTGCTTTGCTCTTTCTTCCGAAGTCAATTCCGGCGGATCAATCAAGATCGGCAGTCCGCTCTCATCCACACTACGAATTTTTCCGAGCATGGGGCTGGCGAAGACTTCCTGATAGAGCGCGTCACTGATTTGAATCACGTCATCCGGCATCACCGAATGCACACGGTCCAGATAAGTGCAGTCTGTTGACTTGCTGTAATACCGCATTTTTTAGTTACCTATGGCCAGATAGCGGAAGTTCGTTGTCGCTGCATTGCCCCAAGCGGTGAAGCCTGTCGTCACTGGACTTACTCCCAACGAGTGGGCACCACCACCGCCATCTGTAGCTATCATTTGAAAGACGTTGTTGCGGAAGGCAATCGGGAAACTGAAATTTGCGGATGTCCCCGGCATATTCGCCAAGCCCCATTGCAGCATCAGGCCGCCAAGCCACGATGGGAAAATGATGTATCCATTGGCGGCAAGATTGATCTCGAATCCGAGGCGCAGTTTTTTCGGTGAAACAATGACGGTGTCATCGGTTCCTGCATTGGTTTGACTCTGGGTCGCGACTTTCGCTGTGCCTTGATTCACTTCAGACGCTTGTTGGGAAAGTCCCGTCAATGCAGCGATGTCGATGCTTCCCTGGTTAACCGGTGCGTTCCAGGCTTTGATGCACCACATGACGGCTAGGTTGCGGGGGCGGGTTTCCGCCCCACCTGCGTTTACTGTCGTAACAACAGTCACCGTCTGCATGGTAGTTCCGGCATCTACAGCGGAAAGAAAAGCACCTGTCGATATTGCTGCAACAGCACCATTGACTTTGCCACCCTGCCACTCGCCAGCCGGATCCAATGTAGCGCCGGTTTCGTCAAAATAACGGTGATTGTGCGCCTTGAAGGATTCTGCCTGGTTACTTCCCATAGCTCGACCGGCATCCACTCCTCGGCCATGATCCCAGCCACGCAGGAACTCGCCACGTGACTCTGGCAAGCGGAAGTTCCCCGCACCCTCGTTACCCTTGTTGTAAGTGGTACCGAGAAAAGCCGCCAGATCCGGATAAGCCGCAATGCTCTGCACACTGCCGTCGAGCTCCAGATATCCAGGAGCAACGATCCCCACAGGGAATGCCAGAACAGCACCCACCGGAACGGCAGATTTCAGCCGTTCGACCTCCTTCGCCAGCGCGGCGACATCAATGGTTCCCTGATTGACCGGGGCATTCCACGCTTTGATGCACCACATGACGGCAATGTTGCGAGGACGGGTTTCTGTTGAGGTGCGCGCAACTCTCGAAGCATCGAAGAGCATATTGATGACGCCGGTAGCGGCTCCGCCTCCGGGGATTTGCGTCCCACCGGTCGCCGCCGAGCCAAAAGCGCCGCCGACCTGGCCCACAGCTGCCAGTTGAACCCCATTATTCGCGGCATATTGTCCCGTGATGTTTTGGAGCGAATCGAGCTGCGCACTGCCGATTTCCCGGCCGACGTCCACCCCACGCCCATGATCCCAACCGCGCAAAAACTCCCCGCGCGCTTCCGGCAGCCGGAAATTACCAACCCCCTCATCGCCCTTGTTGAACTTGCCACCCAAATACGCGCCCAAGTCCGGATAAGTCGCACTGCTCTTGACGCTGTTATCCAGCTCCAGAAAACCCGGCGGTGGCGCATCAACCGGAAACGCCACAATCGATCCAACTGGCAACGCGGAAGCCTTGGCGATCAACGCCTCAACTTCAGCCTTGGTGTACGAGTCCTTGATGCCAAACCCTGCCAGCGTTTCCGGATTAGCCCCAGCCGTCGCGCGACCATATTCATCAACAGTCAGGCTCTTGTAAGTTCCCGCAGCAATCCCGGTGCGCCCTGCGAGCATCTTGAATGTCAGCGCGGTCGTGCCAAGCGTGATCGGTGCATTGGTGGTCAGGTGCCACAGCGAATCTCCATTCGCTACGCCCTCCTCCACCATGACCGTCAGGCCCGGCGTAACCTTGGCGCTGCTGTTGGCATCGGTGGCCCGCACCCAGTCGCCATTGGCAACAATCCACAGGCCGTTGTCCTTGGCCAGCGTCTGGCTCGGCAACAGCACGCGATCGCCGGCAACCACGGCAACACCATCAATCTGCTGTGCGCTGTTCATCACGACATTGCCAGTCGCCGCAACGCGCACCGACTGCTTGCCATCAAGTTTGCCGAGTTCTTCAGCCAGATAACTCATGACCCAGGCACGGGTCGCTTTAACCACCGTGTCATCAATCAACAAGGTCACCAGCGAGGCATTGCTGGTCTCGAAAATCGAGCGAATGTAAAACTCTTTACCCGAGCCCGACGCCGCCAGCACCGGTTTGAACGACTCCGGATATTTGACGATGGCATAGAGAACACCAGTGTCAGTCCATAGCCCCGCTTCCCGTACATACCAGCCGCCAACATCCGGAGGAATGGTCACTTCGGCGAGCAGCCAGCTCGGGTTTTTCTCATCCTGGAACAGTGCGTTGAGCGGTCCGCGCCAGACTTCGCGTTTCAGAGCGGTCGCGGTGGCGGCCGGGTTGTAGACCGCGCCGTTGCCGTCGCCGACGGAAATCTGCGTCAGCTTGATCGGCGTACCGGCGGCCTTGCACGCCGTTTCGTAGGCAATCCCTGCGTTGGTGAGCAGGGTGTAATAGTCAGCCATTCAGGCCCCCTGAGGATAAATAGTGGATGTTTCGACGGTGTACATGCCGGCAGCCATGAACGCCTCGCCAGAGGTTTCGAGCCCTTCGATGAACACCGGATAAACCGTGGTCAGTTCGCCGCAAAACGTCGCAGCACCAATGACGTGACTGCCGAATGCGCTCAAACCCACCGACACGGAGAGAACGTCCCTCTCGCTTTTCGCATCGGCCAGACGGCGGTCGAGACGGGCGTCGATTTCTTCGCTGTAGGGTTGGTCGCTGAAGGCACGCACGGAAAAGCTGTACGGCGCGCCGGGCGGTGTCCGTTCGTACCAGGCGCGGATCTCGGGTCTTAATTGCAAACCCTTGGCGGCGTTTTCCAGCGCCTTGCGAGTGCCGGCCTGACGCGCGGTGGGCCAGGCCAGTTCGACGGTCAGGCGTTTTTCCGCCTCCGGTGCGGCGCTGCTCCATTCGGCAACACCGCGATCCGCCGCCAGATACGGCAGAAAGGCAACCGGGGTTTCTGCGGGGTTCATCAGTTCCGGGAACGGCGGTGCGATGCGATCGAGCAAGGCGCCGAAACCCAGATCCAGTCCGCGTTCGAGGGCCGAGCTGTTGGCCGGCAGTAAGGTCGGGCGCTGAGTTTTTTCACTCATAGCGTCAGCACCTCGACTTCAACCGCGGTGCAATACGGCGCCTGAAACGCGGTCGTCACAATCGGCGCCAGCGGTTCGAGAATCTGCAGTTGCACGGCGCCGGCGCTGTGCAACGTGTAGTCGATCCAGCTCGGATCGACCCGGCCTTCGAGGCGATGGCAACTGTCGGCATACGCTTGCAATTGTGCTTGCGCCGCGACCTTGGTCAGGCCCGAGTCGGGGCCGGAATTGATCTTGGCGACGACGCGGATTTTGTAGCGCTGGATCTCGGCAGCCTTGACGGTGACGAGGTCGGTTTCCGGGCGCACGTCTGGACGAGCAAAGTGCTGACGGACGCCCTCGAGCAATGCTTCGGAAGGCGTGCCATCGCCGTCTCGAGAAAGCACGGTGACTTGCACTTCGCCCGGCGCAGTGCGGCGCCCGTTGCCATCCTTGACCTGCGCGGCGAGGCCGTCCGGGTTGAAGGTGTAAGTGACATTCACTACGCCGGAATCAGTGGACTCAACCTGCACCGTGGGCCGCTCGCCGAGGGTGAACACCTCGCGGCGATACTGCATCCGCGAACCCGCCGCCGGTGCATGAGGTGCCAGGTAATAACGCAACCGAGCGTCGTCATCACTTTCATAAATCGCCGGTACCGGAGGGAACGCTGCCGGGTCGCCTGGATCGAGCAACTGCCGTTCCAGGCCCATGTCCGCCAGCCGCGCATCGAGATTGCTGCCGGTCGCCCACCACGCCAGCATCTGTTTGATGCGTGCGTTGTATTTGCGCTCATGGGTTTGCAGACGCACGCAGAACGCTTCCAGCGCGAGGGTCAGCAATTCGCTTTCGTTTTCCAGACTCGCCTTGAGTTTCACGGCGCTGGCCGGCGAGCGAGCACCCACGTATTCGACGACGAAGGCTTTGAACTCGTTGAGTAAATCTTCGAACGCTTCAACCGTGATCAGCGCGGGTTCGGCCAGTTGATTCTGGCCGGGGATCAGCATGCTCATGTCACCACCTCGAAGGTTTGTTGGCGGTTTTTCCAGGTGCCGGCAAAACGCAGCAGCAGGCCGTCGCCGTGGCGACTGGCAACAATCACTTGCGGCTGAAAATCATCGATACCGTTATGCGGGTTGTAGAACGCTTGCGCGGCGTGGCTCTGTGCCAGAAGCAGAATGTCGTCACCGAGGTTCTGCCCGAGGAGAGTGGGAATCAGCGAACCGTACAAAGGTCGTTTCTGCCGAGTGCCCAGCGGTGTGGTCAGGGCCCGGGTCGCGCGCTGCACGAATTGCAGCCAGTCGTCGACCGTGGCCCCGCTGTCTCTATCGATTCCGATCATGGGAGGCTCTTGAATCAGGGGCTGATGACGCGGCCCTGGTGATCGACCAAGGGGCCGCTGAAGTGCACGCCCGAGGCGTCGATGCTCAGGCCGACGGCGCCCAGTTGCAGGGTGATCAGTTGTGGCGTCATGGCCAGACGTGCAGGGCCGATGCTCAGTTCGAGCGACTCGCGAGACCCGTTGAATTGCGCGGGTCCGTTCAGCCAGTGCAAGGCGTGGCTACCGTCGTCGTAACCGCTTTCGCTGCCGTCCTGATGTACCCGACGGGTCAGCGTCGGCACAGTCGAGGCCGGGGGGAAACGGTCACTGTTCAAGCCGAACAACGCGACACTCTGCGCACCGCTTTCACCGCTGCCATAGTTGAACAGCAGGCACTGCTCGCCCACCGTCGGGATGCGCGATTCGCTTTGCGCACCGGCGCTGGGGTTGAAGAACTTGATCGCTGGGGTGAGCAATCCACCATGGCTGACCTGGCAGGTATTGCTCGCCGCATCAATTGACTGACAGATGCCAATGCGACAGAAACTCTCGGCGCGGCGGTGCAAGTCTTCGATTTCCGCTTCCATTTCCGCCAGACGCTCAATGATCGGGCCGAGTTGCATGCGCAGTAATGCATCGAACATCGGTCAGCCCTCCAGCGCGGTGTACTGGTCTGGATCGTCGATGTTGCTGACTTCCCAGGTGCGAGCGAATTTCGGCATGCCCAGTGGATCGTCGAGCAGGGTCGAGCCGAGGTAGAGCGTCTGCTCGAAGGTCAGGGTCCAGGCTCTATATTGTTGATCAGCACTGATAAGCAACGATGGCAAGCCATCGATATTCATCGGCAGATCGCATTGATCGCCGGGCAATCCCCAGCGGTTGTCGGTGATCAGGTTTTTCAGCACGGCAATCAGATCGCACGCTGCAAATGCACTGGCGGCAAGGGCCGGGATGACTTGCAGAGAGACCGTCATGACATGAGCAATTCGCCCGTCAGCGGCGCGCACCCCGGGTCCATTGCGGTCGAAGTCGATCAGCACCCAGGCCTGATCGCCCGGTGCAGTGAAATCATCATGGTTGCCGACGGTGAGGTTGAGGCCGGCGGTGTTGCGCAGTGACGTCGCGATGGCTGTAAACAGTTGCGACGGCTGCTGGATCGGTGTGGGCATACATGACCTCCTTTTCAATCGTCCACGCGCAGCCCTGCCGCCAACATGGCGGCAGGGAAAAATATTCAGGGTTAAGGGTGGTCGCGCGGCGGCACTTCGCAGACGCCGATACGCTTGGCCGCCCAGCGTTCGTAAAGGCCTATAGCGACATCAGCGCCGGCCATCGCCGTCAGGCAGCCAAACGCGCCAGCGGCCCAGATCGACATGCCGGCGGCATACAGCAGCATGATCGCTGACACGCCGCAGATCATGCAGGCGCCGGAACGCAGAGCCAGACGCCGCACAAGTGACCAGCCGCGGGCGCCCTCCTTGTCGGCGCGCCACATTTCGCCGGACACCCCGCCGACGACAGCGAGGAGGATGACCAGCCAGATCGGCATGTCCGCCAACGCTTGTTGCTCGTTTGTCATGTCACGCCTCCGTGGGTGATTGATGAGTGATGGGTTGGATTCAAACGGTTTCTCTTGAGGCAGGCATTCCAAAAAGCCCGGCGCTTGCACACCGGGCTTTTCAGTAATGCGCTCCTTCGCCTTCCTTCAAATCCTGTGTTCGAGAAGGAAGCTGACTTTTCGGCGCTACTGGCGCGGTACGAGTCCATTCAGATTGTTTTTCCGACCGCGGTCCCTGCCCGCCGGATAACTGCTTCTGGTGCTTTACGCTGCACACCCGGGTCAGTTGCCAACCCTCTGAACCGTTGAGGCCGGTTCATCGCTGCCTGTTCTTGTGGAACTAAAGAGCTTGTCTTGCCAGCCGCTTTGTCGAGCGGCTTGGTGGCAAGAATATGCATGGATGCATATACAGTCAATGCGTAAATGCATTTATTTATGCATTAAATTTGCGCATATGCATGAAACCCAAGCGGGCCAAGGGGTGGGGAGATTTCTGCAGGCGTAAAAAAACCTGCCGAGGGGCAGGTTTCAGTTGATCGAAAGGGGCTAGCGGGCGTACATGCCCCACCAGAAGACGTGACCAAGGATAACGATCTGCTCTTCCTGGATTTCCTGGAAGCTGTAGTCCTCGTCCGGATGCTCGTCGCGATTGAAGCTGCGCAGACGGATACCGGTGGGCAAACGATAGAGTTGCTTCACGCGCAGCTGGCCATTGTGATTGATCGCATACAGGTCGCCATCAATGATGTCGCCGATGCCGCACTTGCCGGCGTTGACGCCGACGGTGGCGCCATCGCGAAGAACAGGCAACATGCTGTTGCCGCGCACCGTCACGCATTTGGCCTGGTCGAATTGCACGCCGTTGTGGCGCAGGCTGCGCTTGCCGAAGCGCAGGCTAGAGCGCTCGCTCTCTTCGATGACGAATCTTCCTGATCCAGCAGCCAATTCAACCTCGCGTAGAAAGGGCACCGACACCTCGTCGTCATCGACGGGCGTGTCGTCGTCCCACAGGCTTATGTCCTTGAGTTCCGCATGCACGTCAGCGCGAGTGCCGCCGGTCGTTGGCGCGACGTCCGCGCGCCCGCGCAACTGATCGGTGCTGACGTTGAAATACTCGGCGATCTTCGAGATGTGTTTATCCGAAGGATCGACAATCTTCCCGCTGAGAATCCGCGAGAGCGTTGATTGAGGCACGCCGGTGCGACGGTGGAGCTCCGTGGGGGAGATCCCGTGCTGGTCGAGCAGTGCTCTTAAGACGGAGGAAACGTTGCGTTTTTGCATAACGCGCATAGTGCTTGAAGTTTTTCCCGATGACAAATGCTGATTTGCATAAATCGTGCATAGATCAACTTTTCTCCACAAGCAAAGGCTCACCCGACAGCAGTGCCTGCGTCGGGCTGACTGCCCATGGTAACCTTGCGCCCATCGCGGAAAAGCCCGGCCAATGCCCGCGCTTTGCCCTACATCTTTTAACGAGTTGCCCGACAATCCGATGAATAAAGCCGTCTCCGACCTGTCCTCCCACACTCCGATGATGCAGCAATACTGGCGCCTGAAGAATCAGCACCCGGACCAGCTGATGTTCTATCGCATGGGCGATTTCTACGAAATCTTCTACGAAGATGCGAAGAAAGCCGCCAAGTTGCTGGACATCACCCTGACCGCGCGCGGGCAGTCGGCGGGTCAGGCGATTCCGATGTGTGGGATTCCTTACCACGCGGCGGAAGGTTACCTGGCGAAACTGGTCAAGCTCGGCGAGTCGGTGGTGATCTGCGAGCAGGTCGGCGACCCGGCCACCAGCAAAGGCCCGGTGGAGCGCCAGGTCGTACGGATCATCACGCCGGGGACAGTCAGTGACGAGGCGCTGCTGGATGAACGCCGCGATAACCTGATCGCAGCTGTATTGGGCGATGAGCGTCTGTTCGGTCTGGCGGTGCTGGATATCACCAGCGGCAACTTCACCGTGCTTGAGATCAAAGGCTGGGAAAACCTGCTGGCGGAACTGGAGCGTGTCAACCCGGTGGAACTGTTGATTCCGGATGACTGGCCAAAAGACCTGCCGGCGGAAAAACGCCGTGGCGTACGTCGTCGTGCGCCGTGGGATTTCGAGCGTGATTCGGCGCTGAAAAGTCTCTGCCAGCAGTTTTCCACCCAAGACCTGAAAGGCTTCGGCTGCGAAAACCTGACCCTGGCCATCGGCGCTGCCGGCTGCCTGCTGGCCTACGCCAAAGAGACCCAGCGCACCGCCCTGCCCCACTTGCGCAGCCTGCGTCACGAACGTCTCGACGACACCGTGGTGCTCGACGGCGCCAGCCGGCGCAACCTGGAGCTGGACACTAACCTGGCCGGCGGCCGCGACAACACACTGCAATCGGTGGTCGATCGCTGCCAGACCGCCATGGGCAGTCGCTTGCTCACTCGTTGGTTGAATCGACCGTTGCGCGATCTCACAGTGCTGCTCGCCCGCCAGACGTCGATCCGCTGCCTGCTCGACGGCTACCGTTTTGAAAAGCTGCAACCGCAGCTCAAGGAAATCGGCGACATCGAGCGGATTCTGGCGCGAATCGGTCTACGCAATGCGCGACCACGTGACCTTGCGCGTCTGCGTGACGCTCTCGGCGCACTGCCCGAACTGCAAGTGGCGATGACCGAGCTGGAAGCGCCGCACCTGCAGCATCTGGCGGCCACCACCAGCACCTATCCAGAACTGGCGGCGCTGCTGGCCAAAGCCATCATCGATAACCCGCCTGCGGTGATCCGTGACGGCGGCGTGCTGAAAACCGGTTACGACAGTGAACTCGACGAACTGCAATCGCTGAGCGAAAACGCCGGCCAGTTCCTCATCGATCTGGAAGCCCGGGAGAAGGCCCGTACTGGTCTGGCCAATCTGAAAGTCGGCTACAACCGTATCCACGGCTACTTCATCGAGCTGCCGAGCAAGCAGGCTGAATCGGCGCCGGCCGACTACATCCGCCGGCAGACGCTCAAAGGCGCCGAGCGTTTCATCACGCCCGAGCTGAAAGAGTTCGAAGACAAGGCGCTCTCGGCCAAGAGTCGCGCGCTGGCTCGGGAAAAGATGCTTTACGAAGCGCTGCTCGAAGACTTGATCAGCCAGCTGCCACCGCTGCAGGACACCGCCGGCGCATTGGCCGAGCTGGATGTGCTGAGCAACCTCGCCGAGCGTGCCTTGAACCTCGACCTTAACTGCCCGCGTTTCGTCAGCGAGCCGTGCATGCGCATCACCCAGGGTCGTCACCCGGTGGTTGAGCAGGTGCTGACCACGCCGTTCGTGGCCAACGATCTGAGCCTGGATGACAATACGCGCATGCTGGTCATCACCGGCCCGAACATGGGCGGTAAATCCACTTACATGCGGCAAACCGCTTTGATCGTGTTGCTGGCGCATATCGGCAGTTTCGTACCGGCCGCCAGTTGCGAGTTGTCGCTGGTCGACCGCATCTTCACCCGTATCGGCTCAAGCGATGATCTGGCCGGTGGTCGCTCGACCTTCATGGTCGAGATGAGCGAAACCGCCAACATCCTGCATAACGCCACCGAGCGCAGTCTGGTGCTGATGGACGAAGTCGGGCGCGGTACCAGCACCTTCGACGGTCTGTCGCTGGCGTGGGCGGCGGCCGAGCGCTTGGCTCATCTGCGCGCCTACACCCTGTTTGCTACGCACTATTTTGAACTGACCGTGCTACCGGAAGCCGAACCTCTGGTAGCTAACGTGCATCTCAATGCCACCGAGCACAACGAACGAATCGTGTTCCTGCACCATGTTCTGCCTGGACCGGCCAGCCAGAGCTATGGCTTGGCGGTGGCACAACTGGCCGGCGTGCCCAGCGAAGTGATTCTGCGAGCGCGCGAGCATCTGAGTCGCCTGGAAGACACTGCCCTGCCCCACGAAGCGCCGAAACCGGCGGCCAAGGGCAAGCCGTCGACACCGCAGCAAAGCGATATGTTCGCCTCGCTGCCACATCCGGTGCTCGATGAATTGGCCAAGGTCGATCTGGACGACATGACGCCACGTCGAGCGCTGGAAATGCTCTATGCACTGAAGAACCGGATATAAGCACTGAAGAAGCGGATATAACGCAAATCGCTTCAAGCTGTTAGAATCTCGCGCGGTTCGGGATGCTGCTGGCTCATAGCCTGGTCAGCAGGTATCGCTCCCGAACCTGGCGACCCCAACCGTGAAGGGGCAACGCTGCCGCCGCCTGAGGAGAAAATTAGAAATGACCTTCGTCGTCACCGACAACTGCATCAAGTGCAAGTACACCGACTGCGTAGAAGTCTGTCCGGTGGACTGCTTTTACGAAGGCCCGAACTTCCTGGTGATTCACCCGGACGAGTGCATCGACTGCGCGCTGTGTGAACCAGAATGCCCGGCTGTGGCGATCTTCTCGGAAGACGAGATCCCAAGCGGCATGGAAAATTTCATCGAGCTTAATGCCGAGCTGGCGGATATCTGGCCGAACATCACCGAGCGCAAGGATCCTCTCCCGGATTCCGCTGATTGGGATGGCAAGCCGAACAAGATCGAACAACTCGAACGCTGATCTACCCCGCGCTCGACTGAAAGGCCCCTTGTGGGCCTTTTTGCTTTTGCAGGTTTTACTTTTCTGCAGACGAAAAAAGGGGCGGTATGACCCGCCCACATTTTTTCCCTATTCCCTGTGTTCCTTTTCATCGTCCTGATGAATCGCCTCCTGCGATGTCCGTTCCCCTCTTCCGTGAAGGGCGTGTCTGTCCGTCGACACAGTTGAGATATTAGAGAGTTTCTGGAGAGGAGCAATTGGCCCCCGGCGTACGCGCACTCTGTCACAAGGACATAACATTTACGAAATAATTAACAAAATCAAAAGGTTGCTCACTGCAAGTTAGCGCGATCGCCTTCCACCGAAGTGTAAAAATAACGAACACTTACGACACAGTAAGCAAAGGCTTACAGTGCGAGACTACAAATTCAGAAATTGACGACCGCTCGTCTGGCACCCCGCCTTGCCAGACGCGATGCACGAGACAGGCATAAACAAAAAGCCCCGACTGATTGAATCAGCCGGGGCTTTTTGCGGGCGGTCGATCAAGCGCTTATTGGAACAGCGACTCGCTCGACAGGCCATTCTTCTCCAGGATCTCGCGAAGGCGCTTGAGGCCTTCCACCTGGATCTGCCGTACCCGCTCGCGGGTCAGACCGATCTCCAGGCCGACATCTTCCAGCGTGCTGCTTTCGTGACCGCGCAGGCCGAAGCGGCGAATCACCACCTCGCGCTGCTTGTCGGTCAGTTCCGACAGCCATTGATCGATGCTCTGCGACAGGTCATCGTCCTGCAGCAGTTCGCACGGATCGGTGGGACGATCGTCAGTGAGGGTGTCCAGCAGGGTTTTATCCGAATCCGGACCCAGCGAGACGTCGACCGAAGAAACCCTTTCGTTCAGGCCAAGCATGCGCTTGACCTCGCCCACCGGTTTTTCCAGCAGGTTGGCGATTTCTTCGGGTGAAGGTTCGTGGTCGAGTTTTTGCGTCAGCTCCCGTGCGGCCCGCAGGTACACGTTGAGCTCCTTGACCACGTGAATCGGCAACCGGATGGTCCGGGTCTGATTCATGATCGCGCGTTCGATGGTCTGACGGATCCACCAGGTCGCGTAGGTCGAGAAGCGGAAGCCGCGCTCGGGATCGAACTTTTCCACCGCGCGGATCAGGCCGAGGTTGCCCTCTTCGATCAGATCCAGCAGCGACAGCCCCCGATTGACGTAACGCCGGGCGATCTTGACGACCAGCCGCAGGTTACTTTCGATCATGCGCTTGCGCCCGGCCGGATCGCCACTTTGCGACAAGCGCGCAAAATGAACTTCTTCTTCCGGGGAGAGCAGAGGGGAAAAGCCGATTTCGTTGAGATACAGCTGCGTGGCATCAAGTGCCCGAGTGTAGTCGATATATTTATGTTGTTTGAGTGTGGCGGAGTGTCTGGATTTGGAACGAACGGAAGGTGGAGCAGCCCCTTCATCATTCAACATCGAATCCGAATCGATGCCGGTCTCCATAAGGAGAACCTCATCGTCGATGTCAAACTCCGGCACTTCTTTACTGAGAGCCATTGTTATAGTCCTTTGGTGAGTTCGACCCCAAGCTCAAGCGACGCCTTTATCCTTGGCAACGCTGGAGCCTGTCCCCTCTACGCGACGGAACAGGCTGGCCTACAAATCAACGTCTTGGCAGGAACTGCAGCGGATCCACTGGTTTACCTTGGCGGCGAATCTCAAAATGCAGTTTCACCCGGTCTGTACCCGTTGACCCCATTTCGGCAATTGTCTGTCCGACCTTGACCTGCTGCCCCTCCCGAACCAACAGCCTGCGGTTATGTCCGTAAGCACTGACGTAGGTTTCGCTGTGTTTGATGATGACCAATTCGCCGTAGCCCCTTAAGCCACTCCCGGCGTATACGACCGTCCCATCAGACGCAGCTAAAACAGGCTGTCCCAAATCTCCGGCGATATCAATTCCTTTATTCAAACTACCGTTTGAAGAGAATTTTCCAATCAGAACGCCATTAGATGGCCATCCCCAGCCGGTCGGGGCCGGGCCTGCCGGAGGCAGTGGAGCGGGTGCAGGTTTGCTCGCGACGGACGGTACAACCCCTTTGGAACCGGTGGTTGTAGTGGTTGTGGTGCCATTCGCCTGGCGCCGGATTACCGTGGTTTTACTCGACGAAGAAGGTGAAGAACTGGAGTTGCTCACCACCGCTGTCGGCGTTGAACCGCTGCGCCCGTCGAAGCGAATTGTCTGACCCGGATGGATCGTATACGGCGTAGGAATATTGTTCCGGGCGGCGAGGGTTTTGTAGTCCCAGCCGTAACGAAAGGCGATCGAAAACAAGGTATCGCCGGGACGGACTACATACTGCCCGGTAGTAACGGTAGGACGTTGCGCCACCGCATTGTTGCGATCAACAACGCGCACGTTGCTCGATTTGGTGCTGGAGCAACCGACCAGCAAGGTGCTCAAGACAAGGCCAGTCACCAGGCGCTGAAAGCTCGTGTTACCCATACGCTGCGCAATGACTGTGAGACTCACCCGCCGCTCCCTTTGTGGTGGCTGAAAAATTCTGAATGCCGCATTGCGGCATGAGGTGTCGCAAGTATAACGGGCCGAACCGGCTTTACCTTTAATGAAGCGAAATCACCGGACGCACACGTTTGCCAAGGGCAAGTACGCTGCGTTTAAACTCTGGCTGCCGGTGTAAGACCGGCGCCGTTGAAAGGAATTCAGCGCCTGCTCGCAAATGCTCAGGCCAGTGGCCCGTTGAGCAAAGGCACGAAACGCACAGCGCCCAAAACGTGTCGGGAAAAGCCATGTTCTTCGCGCACGATCAGCATCAGTTGTTGCACTTCACCGGAGCCGACCGGAATCACCATGCGCCCACCGGGGGCCAGTTGATCCAGCAAAGCTTGCGGTACATCGGTGGCAACGGCGGTGACGATGATGCCGTTGTAGGGCGCCAGCGCCGGCCAGCCTTCCCAGCCATCGCCCCAGCGAAACACCACGTTGCGCAGGTTCAACTCGACCAGACGCTCCTTGGCGCGGTCCTGCAGCACCTTGATGCGTTCGACCGAAAACACCCGTTCAACCAGTTGCGACAACACCGCCGTCTGGTAGCCGGAACCGGTGCCGATCTCCAACACTTTATCCAGCGGGCCGGCCTCCAGCAGCAGCTCGCTCATGCGCGCCACCATATAAGGCTGGGAAATGGTCTGGTTGTTGCCGATCGGCAGCGCGGTGTCTTCGTAAGCGCGATGTGCCAGCGCCTCATCGACAAACAGATGACGCGGCGTGCGGCGGATCACTTCCAGCACTTTGGCGTTCGACACGCCTTCTTCATACAGCCGCTGGATCAGTCGTTCACGTGTACGTTGGGAGGTCATGCCAATTCCGCTACGCAGGCGGTCGTCATGTTCACGCATCAGCTCAGCCCCCCCAGCCAGCCATCCAGACTTCTGAAGGCATCATTGAAGGTGCGATCGAGCTGCAACGGTGTGATGGACACATAACCCTGCATCACGGCATGAAAATCGGTACCCGGGCCGCCGTCCTCAGCATCGCCGGCAGCGGCGATCCAGTAACCGGCCTTGCCGCGCGGATCGACCACTTTCATCGGCGCCGCCGCGCGGGCGCGATGACCGAGGCGGGTCAACTGAATGCCACGGATGTGATCGATGGGCAGATTGGGAATGTTCACGTTGAGCACCGTGCGCGGCGGCAGATCCAGCCCGGCGTGGGCCTCGACCAGTTTGCGCGCAAAGTAGGCCGCAGTCGGCAGATTGTCCACCTGACGCGAGACCAGGGAGAAGGCAAACGATGGGCGCTCGAGAAATCGTCCTTCCAGCGCTGCCGCCACGGTTCCGGAATACAGCACGTCGTCGCCAAGATTGGCGCCCAGATTTATGCCGGATACCACCATGTCCGCTTCGCGCTCAAGCAAGCCGTTAAGACCCAGGTGAATGCAATCGGTCGGTGTGCCGTTGAGGCTGATAAAGCCGTTGGCCAGGTATTGCGGGTGCAGCGGACGGTCGAGCGTCAGCGAACTGCTGGCGCCGCTTTTGTCCTGCTCCGGGGCGATAACCACGCATTCGGTGTAATCCGCCAGCGCAGCATAAAGCGCGGCGAGACCGGGCGCGGTTACCCCATCGTCGTTTGAAATCAGAATACGCATGGGCTGTCCGTCTGCCCCACCGGCACCAGATCAACGAGCTCGCGCACCAATACGGTGGCAAAGCATCCGGCCGGGAGGACGAATTCCAGTTGCAGAATGTCAGGTTGGGGATAATGCCACGTCAACCCGCCAATGGGCAGCCGCAGGATGCGACGTTCATGGCTCATGCCGGCGTGGATCAACCAGTCACGCAGATCCGCTTCGCGGGCGGCGATCTCCTGCTCCAGTTCATGGACTGCGCCAGCGGTTGGCGAGTCACCTTCGCCCCACTGCGGACCGGTCGGGTGCAGATCGAGAATCGACAGACGCGGGTCGCTGCATTCGGCTTCGCCGGCCGGGAAAAAGCTGCGGCTGTCAGTAAAGGCCAACAGATCGCCAACCAGCGCGGTGTTCCAGGTGCCATCGGCGACGCGCGCCGCCAGCACCTGGTTGAACAGAAAGCTGCGCGCCGTCGACAGTAACCGCGATCGCACATTACGCTGTTCCGGCAAAGCCTTGCGCGCCGCCCACGCCCGCGCATCGACAACGTTGCCGCCATCATGGCCGAAGCGCTGAGCGCCGAAATAATTGGGGATGCCTTGTTTGGCGATCAGTTGCAGGCGCTGTTCAATCGCATCTTTGTCGCCATTGAATCGCGTCAGGCGCAGGGTGAAGCCATTAGCCGAATGCGCACCGCGTTGCAGCTTGCGCTTGTGGCGCGTGGTCTTGAGGATCTTCAGCGTGTCGTTTTCCGCCGCCGACAGATCAGGATCGGCCTTGCCCGGCAATTGCACGCTGAACCACTGTCGGGTCAGGGCCTGACGGTCCTTGAGGCCGGCATAGCTGACGGTACGCAACGGCACGCCGGCTGCCTTGGCGATACGCCGCGCCGCTTCTTCGGTATTGAGGCCGCGCTTTTCCACCCAGATCCACAGATGTTCGCCGTCACCGCTGAACGGGATATCCAGCACTTCATCGACCTGGAAATCTTCGGCGATGGCTTTCAGTACTGCTGTACCGAGCGGTGCGCCATAGGCCCGCGGGCCGAGCAATTGCAGTTCATTCATGCGCGCAGCAACAAGGCAACGGAGTGCACGGCGATACCTTCTTCGCGACCGACAAAGCCAAGCTTTTCGGTGGTGGTAGCTTTGACGTTCACTTGATCCAACTCAACTTGAAGATCCGCCGCGATCAGCGCGCGCATCGATTCGATATGCGGCGCCATTTTTGGCGCCTGGGCAACGATGGTGTTGTCGACGTTGCCGATTTTCCAGCCCTTGGCGTGGATCAGACTGACCACATGACGCAACAGCACACGGCTGTCGGCGCCCTTGAATTGCGGATCGGTGTCCGGGAAGTGTTTGCCGATATCACCCAGCGCCGCCGCGCCGAGCAAGGCATCGCTCAAGGCGTGCAGCAGGACGTCACCGTCGGAGTGAGCGAGCAGCCCGAAGCCGTGTGCAATCTGCACGCCGCCCAGAGTAATGAAATCGCCATCAGCGAAACGGTGCACATCGTAGCCGTGGCCAATACGCATAAAAAAACGCCCCGATTTTTGTCAGGGCGTGATTCTACCTGCATTAACCGCGCAGAGCGCGTGCGTGATGCTGCAAGTGGTCGTCAATGAAGCTTGAGATGAAGAAATAGCTGTGGTCGTAGCCCGGTTGCAGGCGCAGCTCCAGCGGATGCCCCGCTTGTTTTGCCGCGTGTTGCAGGGCTTCGGGTTTCAGCTGGGTGGCGAGGAAATCGTCACGATCACCTTGATCGACCAGCAACGGCAATTTCTCCGTCGCATCGGCGATCAGCACACAGGCGTCCCACTCCTTCCACTTCGAACGGTCTTCGCCCAAATAGTTGGAAAAGGCCTTCTGACCCCACGGGCAATCGATCGGATGGGTGATCGGCGAAAAGGCCGAAACCGATTTATACCGCCCAGGATTGCGCAAGGCACAGACCAAAGCACCGTGGCCGCCCATCGAGTGGCCGCTGATGCTGCGCTTGTCTGAAGCGGGGAAATGCGCTTCGACCAGAGCAGGCAATTCCTGCACGACATAGTCATGCATCTGATAGTGCCGCGCCCACGGTTCCTGCGTGGCGTTTAGATAAAACCCAGCGCCGAGGCCGAAATCCCAAGCTTTGTCGGCATCGTCCGGGACATCCGGGCCACGTGGGCTGGTATCCGGCGCGACGATGATCAGACCAAGTTCGGCAGCCATGCGCATCGCGCCGGCCTTCTGCATGAAATTCTCATCGGTGCAGGTCAGCCCCGACAACCAGTACAGCACCGGCAGCTTGCCGCCCTGCTCCGCTTGCGGCGGCAGGTACACGGCGAAGACCATGTCGCAATCAAGCACTTCGGAGCGATGGCGATAACGCTTGTGCCAGCCACCGAAACTCTTCTGACAGGAAATGTTTTCCAGATTCATAGCACTTCAGCCGCAAGCTGCGAGCTTCAAGCTGCAAGAGGGAATTGCGCCTGCTTGCAGCTTGTGGCTTGTAGCTTGCCGCTGCTCCTTAGAAATGAATGACGGTGCGGATGCTCTTGCCTTCGTGCATCAGGTCGAACGCCTTGTTGATATCTTCCAGGCCCATGGTGTGGGTGATGAAGGTATCCAGCGGGATTTCGCCGCTCTGGGCCATGTCGACGTAGCTTGGCAATTCAGTCCGGCCACGCACGCCGCCGAACGCCGAACCGCGCCAGACGCGACCGGTGACCAACTGGAACGGGCGGGTAGCGATTTCCTGGCCGGCACCGGCGACACCGATGATGACCGACTCGCCCCAGCCTTTGTGGCAGCACTCAAGCGCGGCGCGCATCAGTTGCACATTGCCGATGCACTCGAAGGAGAAGTCGACGCCGCCATCGGTCATGTCGACGATTACTTCCTGGATCGGACGATCAAAGTCTTTCGGGTTCACGCAATCGGTGGCACCGAGTTGTTTGGCGATTTCGAACTTGGCTGGATTGATGTCGATGGCGATGATCCGCGCAGCCTTGGCTTTCACCGCGCCGATCACGGCCGACAAGCCGATACCGCCGAGACCGAAGATGGCCACGGTGTCACCCGGTTTGACCTTGGCGGTGTTGAGCACGGCGCCGATACCGGTGGTTACGCCGCAACCGAGCAGGCAAACCTTCTCCAGCGGCGCGTCTTTGGAGATCTTCGCTACGGAAATTTCCGGCAGTACGGTGTACTCCGAAAACGTCGATGTGCCCATGTAGTGGAAAATCGTTTCGCCCTTGTAGGAAAAGCGCGAAGTGCCGTCCGGCATCAGGCCCTTGCCTTGGGTGGCGCGAATCGCCTGGCAGAGGTTGGTCTTGCCCGACTTGCAGAATTTGCACTGGCCGCATTCCGGGGTGTACAGCGGAATGACGTGATCGCCGACGGCAACCGATGTCACGCCCTCGCCGATCGCTTCAACGATGGCGCCACCTTCGTGGCCAAGGATCGACGGGAAGATGCCTTCCGGATCCGCGCCGGACAAGGTATAGGCGTCCGTGTGGCAAACGCCGGAAGCGACGACGCGCAGCAATACTTCACCGGCCTTGGGCATGGCGACATCGACTTCTACGATTTCCAGCGGCTTCTTGGCCTCGAAGGCAACGGCGGCGCGCGACTCGATCATGCTGACTCTCCAATGAATCCAGTAAATATAAAAGCAGACAGACAGTGTAGTTCAGCGTGCCCTGAGGAATAATCCGGACCAAAGCAAAACATTATTGCCATACAGGGATAATCCAAGTGTCGGAAAACCGCTGGGAAGGCATCGACGAGTTCGTTGCCGTCGCCGAATGCAACCAATTCACCGCCGCTGCCGAGCGTCTTGGGGTTTCTTCCTCCCACGTCAGTCGACAAATCGTACGGCTCGAAGAGCGTTTGCAGACGCGCCTGCTCTACCGCAGCACCCGGCGGGTGACGCTGACCGAGGCCGGGCAGACTTTCCTGCAACATTGCCAGCGCCTGCAGGACGGCCGCGAAGAAGCGTTGCGCGCGGTGGGCGATCTGACCAGCGAACCGAAAGGCATGCTGCGCATGACCTGTGCGGTGGCCTATGGCGAACGCTTTATCGTGCCGCTGGTGACGCGGTTCATGGGGCTGTATCCGCAGCTGCGCATCGATATCGAGTTGAGCAATCGCCAGCTGGATCTGGTGCATGAAGGGCTGGATCTGGCAATTCGCCTTGGCCGACTCCAGGATTCGCGCTTGGTCGCGACACGCCTTGCGCCACGAAGAATGTACCTATGCGCGTCGCCTTCCTACCTGGAACGGTATGGGCGCCCACACAGCTTGTCGGAATTGAGTCGGCACAATTGCCTGATTGGCAGTTCGGATATCTGGCAACTGGAACAGAACGGGCGGGAATTTTCCCAACGGGTGCAGGGCAACTGGCGTTGCAACAGTGGGCAGGCGGTGCTGGACGCGGCGCTTCAGGGTGTCGGGTTGTGTCAGTTGCCGGACTATTACGTGCTCGAGCATTTGCACAGTGGCGCGCTGATTTCCTTGCTGGAGGCGCATCAACCGCCGAATACTGCGGTGTGGGCGCTGTATCCGCAGCAGCGGCATCTGTCGCCGAAGGTGCGCAAGTTGGTGGATTATTTGAAGGTGGGACTGGCTGAAAGGCCGGAGTACAAACTTTGAGTTATTGGTTGCCTGTGCGACCGCTTTCGCGAGCAGGCTCGCTCCCACAATTGACCGAGTTCGACAGCTGAAAGCATTCCCTCTGTGGAAGCGAGCCTGCTCGCGAAGGCAATGGCACAGCGACCCCAAATCTCAGCGGCGATTCGCCCATCGCTGGCGCAACCACTCCAGATCTTCCGGCCGGGTCACCTTGAGGTTATCCGCCCGCCCTTCGATCAGACGCGGTGCCAGACCGGCCCATTCCATCGCCGAAGCTTCATCGGTGATCACCGCATCCGCAACCAGGCTGTCGGCCAACGCCCGATGCAACGCGCCGAGGCGGAACATCTGCGGTGTATACGCCTGCCAGATCACGCTGCGATCCACGGTTTCAACCACACGACCGTTTTTATCAACGCGTTTGAGCGTGTCGCGAGCGGGCACCGCCAACAGACCACCGACCGGGTCATCCGCGAGTTCGGCAAGCAACTTGTCGAGATCATCGCGACTCAGATTTGGCCGGGCCGCATCGTGCACCAGCACCCAATCGTCATCCTCGGCACCTTGCGCATGCAGATGCAACAAGGCGTTGAGCACCGAAGCGGAACGCTCCGCCCCGCCGTCCACCCGCTGAATGCGTGGATCGCTGACGCAAGCCAGATTCGGCCAATAGGGATCATCGAGAGCAAGACTGACCACCAGGCCCTTGAGGCTCGGGTGATCGAGGAAACAGCCGAGGCTGTGTTCGAGAATTGTGCGCCCGCCCAGTTGCAGATATTGCTTGGGACGGTCCGCGGCCATTCGGGCACCGACGCCCGCGGCAGGAATCACGGCCCAGAAGGCCGGCAGGGAATTGATCATTGGGCCAACTGGTAAAGGGTTTCGCCATCCTTGACCATGCCCAGTTCGTGACGAGCCCGCTCTTCAACGGTCTCCATGCCTTTCTTCAGCTCGCTGACTTCAGCGTCCATCACCCGGTTGCGCTCCAGCAGGCCTTCGTTTTCGGCATGTTGCTCGGCGATCTGCTGTTTCAGCTCGGCGACCTGCGCCAGACTGCCATTGCCCACCCACAGGCGGTACTGCAGACCGGCCAGCAGCAAGAGCAAAACAAGAAACAACCAGTAAGGACTGCGCATCGAATATCAGGTATCCAGTGAAAAAAGACAGCCACGCATAATGTTGCAGCATCTGATAGCACGAAGCCTGGAAAGATCCAGGCTTGTGCTTAAGGCATCAGATTAGTGGCAAATCCATCGCTGTCACGACTTTTCCGACACAATCCGGTGTCCTTTGATCAGGTTGCGCTTAACCGCGGAACTCGGCACGGCCGTTGTACTGGGCCTTGCCGTTCAACTGCTCTTCGATACGCAGCAGTTGGTTGTACTTGGAAACGCGGTCGGAGCGGCACAGCGAACCGGTCTTGATCTGCCCAGCCGAGGTGCCCACAGCCAGGTCGGCAATGGTCGAATCTTCGGTTTCGCCGGAGCGGTGCGAGATCACTGCGGTGTAGCCGGCAGCCTTGGCCATCTGGATGGCTTCCAGGGTTTCGGTCAGGGTGCCGATCTGGTTGAACTTGATCAGGATCGAGTTGGCGATCTTTTTATCGATGCCTTCTTTGAGGATCTTGGTGTTGGTCACGAACAGGTCGTCGCCCACCAGCTGGGTCTTCTCGCCGATCTTGTCGGTGAGGATTTTCCAGCCGGCCCAGTCGGACTCGTCCAGACCGTCTTCGATGGAGATGATCGGATAACGCTCGGTCAGACCTTTGAGGTAGTCGGCGAAACCTTCAGCAGTGAACACCTGGCCTTCGCCGGACAGGTTGTACTTGCCGTCTTCGTAGAACTCGCTCGCGGCGCAGTCCAGCGCCAGGGTCACGTCGGTGCCCAGCTTGTAACCGGCATTGGCCACGGCTTCGGAGATTACTTTCAGCGCGTCTTCGTTGGACGCCAGATTCGGCGCGAAACCGCCTTCGTCACCAACGGCGGTGCTCAGGCCACGGGCCTTCAGCACAGCTTTCAAGTGATGGAAAATCTCGGTGCCCATGCGCAGACCTTCCGAGAAAGACTTGGCGCCAACTGGCTGCACCATGAATTCCTGGATGTCGACATTGTTATCGGCGTGCTCGCCACCGTTGATGATGTTCATCATCGGGACCGGCATCGAGTACACACCCGGGGTGCCGTTGAGGTTGGCGATGTGTGCGTACAGCGGCAGATCCTGATCCTGCGCAGCTGCCTTGGCCGCAGCCAGCGACACGGCGAGGATGGCGTTGGCGCCCAGGGTCGCCTTGTTTTCGGTACCGTCGAGCTTGATCATCGCTTGGTCGAGGGCTTTCTGGTCGCTCGGGTCGGTGCCCAGCAGCAGATCGCGGATCGGACCGTTGATGTTGGCTACCGCCTTGAGCACGCCCTTGCCCAGGTAACGGCTCTTGTCGCCATCACGCAGCTCGAGCGCTTCACGCGAGCCAGTGGATGCACCGGACGGCGCGCAGGCGCTACCGATGATGCCGTTGTCGAGAAGCACGTCCGCTTCCACGGTGGGATTGCCACGGGAGTCGAGAACTTCACGACCTTTGATGTCGACGATTTTTGCCATTGTTGTAAACACTCCAAAGTTGACGAAAACGACGCAGCTAGAGGAAATCTTTATCGTCGGCAAGCGAAGTACAGCGGGCAGACTTGCAGACGACAACGCTCACGTCCGAGGGCATGAGCGACAAATCGTGCGGTACTTTACCGGAGAATCGAGCGTTACGCGGTTTCTACCGTCGGAAAACTCTTCACCAGTTCGTCCAGAGCTTTGAGCTGGGCCAGGAATGGCTCCAGTTTGTCCAGACGCAAGGCGCAAGGGCCGTCGCATTTGGCGTTGTCCGGATCCGGATGCGCTTCGAGGAACAGACCCGCCAGCGACTGGCTCATGCCGGCCTTGGCCAGATCGGTGACCTGCGCACGGCGACCGCCAGCGGAGTCGGAACGACCGCCAGGCATTTGCAGCGAGTGGGTCACGTCGAAGAACACCGGGTATTCGAACTGCTTCATGATGCCGAAGCCGAGCATGTCGACCACGAGGTTGTTGTAGCCGAAGCTCGAACCACGCTCGCAGAGGATCAACTTATCGTTACCGGCTTCCACGCACTTGTTCAGGATGTGTTTCATTTCCTGAGGCGCGAGGAACTGGGCTTTCTTGATATTGATCACGGCATTGGTCTTTGCCATCGCGACAACCAGATCGGTCTGGCGCGACAGGAAGGCCGGCAACTGAATGATGTCGCAGACTTCAGCGACGACCGCAGCCTGGTCCGGCTCGTGGACGTCGGTGATGATCGGCACGCCGAACGCTTGCTTGATGTCCTGGAAGATGCGCATGCCCTCTTCCAGGCCAGGACCGCGATACGAGGTCACAGAAGACCGGTTGGCCTTGTCGAAGCTGGCCTTGAACACGTAAGGGATACCGAGTTTTTCGGTGACCTTTACGTACTCTTCGCAAACCTGCATGGCCATGTCACGGCTTTCCAGCACGTTCATGCCGCCGAACAGCACCATGGGTTTGTCGTTGGCAATCTCGATGTCGCCGACGCGGATGATCTTCTGTGCCATCGGGTTACGCCTTCTTCTGGTGTTGAGCCAACGCGGCTTTGACGAAACCGCTGAACAGCGGATGGCCGTCGCGTGGGGTCGAGGTGAACTCAGGGTGGAACTGGCAGGCGACGAACCATGGATGATCCGGCGCTTCAACCACTTCGACCAGCGCAGCATCGGCGGAACGACCGGAGATTTTCAGGCCGGCTTCGATGATCTGCGGCAGCAGGTTGTTGTTCACTTCGTAACGGTGACGGTGACGCTCGACAATCACGTCCTTGCCGTAGCAATCGTGCACTTTGGAGCCCGGCTCGAGCAGGCATTCCTGCGCGCCGAGGCGCATGGTGCCGCCCAGATCGGACGCTTCGGTACGCACTTCGACAGCGCCGGTGGCGTCTTCCCACTCGGTGATCAGACCGACAACCGGATGGCCGCTGGCACGATCGAACTCGGTGGAGTTGGCGTCTTTCCAGCCCAGTACGCTACGGGCGAACTCGATGACCGCCACTTGCATGCCCAGGCAGATGCCGAGGTACGGAACCTTGTTTTCGCGAGCGTACTGAACGGCAGTGATCTTGCCTTCCACGCCACGCAGACCGAAGCCGCCCGGCACCAGAATCGCGTCAACACCTTCGAGCAGCGCAGTGCCCTGGTTCTCGATGTCTTCGGAATCGATGTAGCGCAGGTTGACCTTAGTGCGGTTGCTGATGCCGGCATGGCTCATCGCTTCGATCAGCGACTTGTAGGCGTCGAGCAGTTCCATGTACTTGCCGACCATGGCGATGGTCACTTCATGTTCCGGGTTCAGCTTGGCATCGACCACTGCGTCCCACTCGGACAGATCGGCGCTGCCGCATTGCAGACCGAAACGCTCGACGACGAAATCGTCCAGGCCCTGCGAGTGCAGGATGCCCGGGATCTTGTAGATGGTATCGGCGTCTTCCAGCGCGATTACCGCACGCTCTTCAACGTTGGTGAACTGCGCGATCTTGCGACGCGAGGACACATCGATCGGGTGATCGGAGCGGCACACCAGCACGTCTGGCTGCAGACCGATCGAACGCAGTTCCTTGACGGAGTGCTGGGTCGGTTTGGTCTTGGTTTCGCCAGCGGTGGCGATGTACGGCACCAACGTCAGGTGCATCAGCATCGCGCGCTTGGCGCCGACTTCGAAACGCAACTGGCGGATGGCTTCGAGGAATGGTTGCGACTCGATGTCACCGACGGTGCCACCGATCTCGACCATCGCCACGTCAGCGTCACCGGCACCTTTGATGATGCGGCGCTTGATTTCGTCGGTGATGTGCGGGATCACCTGGATGGTTGCACCCAGATAGTCACCACGGCGCTCTTTGCGCAGCACGTGCTCGTAGACACGGCCGGTGGTGAAGTTGTTGTTCTGGGTCATGGTCGTGCGGATGAACCGCTCGTAGTGCCCCAGATCCAGATCGGTCTCGGCGCCGTCGTGGGTGACGAACACTTCACCGTGCTGGAACGGACTCATGGTGCCTGGATCGACGTTGATGTACGGATCCAGCTTCAGCATGGTGACCTTAAGCCCCCGCGCCTCCAGGATAGCCGCCAATGAAGCCGAGGCAATGCCTTTCCCCAATGAAGAAACAACACCGCCCGTGACGAATATGTAGCGCGTCATGAAAAACCCTAGAAGTCTGCGTTAAAGCGGAACGAGCCGCCGGGGAAAGCGAAGGAAGGCCGAAGCCCCCGATCACCTGCATTAATCACAGTGCACCTTTCGAAAAAACCGCCGCGTTGTGACAGACCGGCAGATGAAACACCGGTACGTTGCTCGCTACACATTTTTTGGAATCGCCCAGCAAAGACTGCTTGGTAATCGGCAACTCCTGCAATTCAGGCGAATCCACAGAAGTTGTATCAAGAAGGGAGCGTAGTCTACCGGAATGCTCCTTTCAGCTCAAACCTTGATCTTCGTCTGTTGGCTGCCAGTGCAATGTCCAGCCTTCGTCCATCTGACCAGCAAGACCCGGCAGGTTCGCCACGGCGAGCAATTCTTCGCCACGAAACAGCAGCGGCAATCTGCCACGCACGAAGGCCGGGACCGCGCGCTCGTTGAGCAGACGCTTGAGATCACGGCTGCCGCGCTCAGCCAATTGCATGACCTCACCGCCCTGCCGATAGGCAATACGCAAAGGCCCGGATGGAGCATGCCCGTGGAGCATGACGCGTCCGTTATCCGGCAAGCGTAGCGCTGAAGTCGGGGTCTGCCAGTCGGCGCCGATCACTGGCGTACCCAACCAACTGTCGCTCAGCCACCAGACGCGACCGGCGCTACGGTACAACTCGCCATCGGCCAAGCGCCAGATCGGAGAAGCGTCGGCGCCGGCATTGCACAGCGTTGTCCAACCCGACCAATGGTCAGCGTCTGGCAGCCGGGTCAACGGTTCGAGCCAGTGGCTGAGGGCATTTCGCTGGCGCGCGTCAGACAACGCCGTCAATGGTGTCAGCTCCAGCGATGGCACACCCAGCCAAGCGAATTCATGGGGCGTTTCGGCTTGTGCGAGATCAATCTGCGCCAGCTCATTGAGCAAGCCCTGCGCCTCACGCAGATGCGCAGCCGTGCGCGCCATGCTGGCCTGCGCTTGCGGCCAGCGTTCGGTGAGGACCGGCATGACTTGATGGCGCAGATAGTTGCGCGAAAACTGCCGGTCCTGGTTCGACGGGTCTTCGATCCAGCGCAACTGATGCGCCTGTGCATAACCTTCCAGCTCAGCACGGCTGACATCCAGCAACGGTCGAACCAGCATGCCCTGCCCCACTGGGCGCTGCTGCGGCATCGCGCCGAGCCCGCGTACACCGGCACCGCGCAACAGCCGAAAAAGCAGCGTTTCCGCTTGGTCATCGCGGTGCTGGCCAGTCAGCAACACGTCATTGGTCTGCGTCAGCGAACTGAACGCGGCATAACGCGCATCCCGCGCCGCCCGCTCCAGGCTCGCCCCGCCCTTTACGGTCACCCGCTTCACTTGCAACGGCACGCCCAGCGCATTACAAACGGCCTGGCAATGTTGCGGCCACGCATCGGCCGCAGCCTGAAGGCCGTGGTGGATATGAATGGCGCTTAGCGCAGGGAGGGATTCGGTGTTCGCCAGAGTGGCGAGCAGATGCAGGAGGACGGTGGAATCGAGGCCACCGGAGAAGGCGATGCGCCAGTGAGCGGCGTGGCGCCAAGGCTCAAGGTTCAGCAGAAGACGGGATGGCAAATCAATCGGGGACTGGCCCATATCTGCACCTTTGCCTAACCCTCTGTGGGAGCGAGCCTGCTCGCGAAAGTGATTTGACATTCAACAATTTCGTCGACTGTCATACCGGTTTCGCGAGCTGGCTCGCTCCCACAGGGATAGTACGCGTCTGATTAGAGACCGTAGCTCATCAGGCGATCGTAACGGCGCTTGAGCAGCGCTTCGTTATCGAACTGCTTGAGCATCGCCAGTTGCGAGCTCAGCTCGGCGCGGATCGAAGCGGCGGCAGCAGCCGGGTCACGGTGGGCGCCGCCCAGTGGCTCGCTGATCACTTTGTCGACGATACCCAGGCCTTTCAAACGCTCAGCGGTGATGCCCATTGCCTCAGCGGCATCCGGTGCTTTCTCGGCGGTCTTCCACAGGATCGATGCGCAACCTTCCGGCGAGATCACCGCGTAAGTCGAATATTGCAGCATGTTCAATTGATCGCAGACGCCGATGGCCAGTGCGCCGCCGGAACCACCTTCACCAATTACAGTGGCGATGATCGGAGTCTTCAGACGCGCCATCACACGCAGGTTCCAGGCAATCGCTTCGCTCTGGTTGCGCTCTTCAGCGTCGATGCCAGGATAAGCACCCGGGGTATCGATGAAGGTCAGGATAGGCATCTTGAAGCGCTCGGCCATCTCCATCAGACGGCAGGCCTTGCGATAGCCTTCCGGACGCGGCATACCGAAGTTGCGGCGAACTTTCTCACGCACTTCACGGCCCTTCTGGTGGCCGATGATCATCACTGGCTGGTCTTCCAGACGGGCGATACCGCCAACGATGGCGGCGTCGTCGGAGAAGTGACGGTCGCCGTGCAGTTCGTCGAACTCGGTGAAGATGTGCTCGATGTAATCGAGGGTGTAAGGGCGTTTCGGGTGACGCGCCAGGCGTGCGATCTGCCAGCTGGTCAGCTTGCCGAAGATGTCTTCGGTCAGCGTCTTGCTCTTGTCCTGCAGGCGGGAGATCTCATCGCCGATATTCAGCGAATTGTCATTACCGACCAAGCGCAACTCTTCGATCTTGGCTTGCAGGTCGGCGATCGGCTGTTCGAAATCTAGAAAATTCGGGTTCATAGGCGTCCGTCTTGGGTCGTGTCCCAAGTGAGCTTGGGCCGGCCGGTTGTCTATTCGCGCCCTACCTTAAGGGAGAGGCGCGCTGAGGTCGAGATTAAAAATTCAGGTTGCGGGCAAGCGCCATGATGGCACTTGCCGGTCAACGGTATTGGAGGAAGACGTTGTCTCGCCCGAACTGGTCACGCAGGGCTTGAATCAAGGCATCCGCCGGGTCGATCCGCCAGGTCTCGCCGAACTGCAGCAAGGTCTTCGCATCCGGGCTGGCGTACTCCATGGTCACCGGGCACGCGCCGCGATGACGCTTGAGCAGTTCGCCCAACCAGCGTAGCTGATCGCCTTTGAGATCCTGGGTGTGCAGCTTCAGGCGCAGGCTCTCGGCCAAATTGGTCCGCGCATCTTCCATGCTCATCACGCGCTTGACCCGCAGGCGCAGGCCGCCGGAGAAGTCGTCATTGCTGACTTCGCCTTCGACCACCACCATCGCGTCGGTCTGCAGCAGCGACTGCGCCGAATGGAACGCATCGGCAAACAGCGACGCTTCGATCCGTCCGGAGCGGTCGTCAAGGGTGATGAAGCCCATCTTGTCGCCCTTCTTGTTCTTCATCACCCGCAGGGCAATGATCATCCCCGCCACCGTCTGCGTGTCGCGCGCCGGTTTCAGGTCGATGATGCGCTGACGGGCGAAGCGGCGGATTTCGCCTTCGTATTCGTCGATCGGGTGACCGGTCAGGTACAGGCCCAGGGTGTCTTTTTCACCCTTGAGGCGTTCCTTTAGGGTCAGTTCCTTGGCTTTGCGATGAGACGCGTAAACGTCGGCGTCTTCTTCGACGAACAAGCCGCCAAACAGGTCGGCGTGGCCACTGTCGTGGGTCCGCGCAGTCTGCTCGGCCGCCTTGATCGCCTCTTCCATCGCCGCCAGCAGTACCGCGCGGTTACGGTCGATGTTGGCTTGATAGGCCTTTTGTTCGTCGTGGAAATACGGGCCGAGGCGATCCAGCGCGCCGCTGCGAATCAAGCCATCAAGAGTTCGTTTGTTGATGCGCTTGAGGTCGACCCGCGCGCAGAAATCGAACAGATCCTTGAACGGACCGGCCTGACGCGCTTCGGTGATCGCTTCCACCGGACCTTCACCGACGCCTTTGATCGCGCCGAGGCCGTAAACGATGCGGCCGTCGTCGTTCACCGTGAACTTGAACTCCGAAGTGTTCACGTCCGGCGCGTCGAGGCGCAGCTTCATCGTCCGCACTTCCTCGATCAAGGTCACGACCTTGTCGGTGTTGTGCATATCCGCCGAAAGTACCGCGGCCATGAACGGCGCCGGGTAGTGAGCTTTCAGCCAAGCGGTCTGGTACGACACCAGGCCGTAAGCGGCGGAGTGGGACTTGTTGAAGCCGTAACCGGCGAATTTCTCCACCAGGTCGAAAATGTTACCGGCAAGATCCGCGTCGATCCCGTTGGTCGCGCAGCCCTCGATGAAGCCGCCGCGCTGCTTGGCCATTTCTTCGGGCTTTTTCTTACCCATCGCCCGACGCAGCATGTCCGCACCGCCGAGGGTGTAACCGGCCATGACCTGGGCAATCTGCATCACCTGTTCCTGATACAGGATGATGCCGTAAGTCGGCGCCAGTACCGGCTTGAGACCGTCGTACTGGTAGTCCGAGTGCGGATAGGCCAGTTCGGCGCGACCGTGCTTACGGTTGATGAAGTCGTCCACCATGCCCGATTGCAGCGGACCGGGACGGAACAGTGCAACGAGTGCGATCAAGTCTTCCAGGCAGTCGGGCTTGAGCTTTTTGATCAGCTCTTTCATGCCCCGGGATTCAAGCTGGAACACCGCCGTGGTTTCGGCTTTTTGCAGCAACTGATAGGTCGGCTTGTCGTCGAGCGGGATAAAGGCGATATCCAGCGGCGGCTCGTTGACCTTGGCGCGGTCACGGTTGATGGTCTTGAGCGCCCAGTCGATGATCGTCAGGGTACGCAGGCCGAGGAAGTCGAACTTCACCAGACCGGCGGCCTCAACGTCGTCCTTGTCGAACTGGGTCACCAGACCGTCACCGGCCTCGTCGCAATAGATCGGCGAGAAATCGGTCAATTTGGTCGGCGCGATCACCACACCACCGGCGTGCTTGCCGACGTTACGCACCACGCCCTCAAGCTTGCGCGCCATCTCCCAGATTTCCGCCGCTTCTTCATCGACCTTGATGAAGTCGCGCAGGATCTCTTCCTGCTCGTAGGCTTTTTCCAGGGTCATGCCGACTTCGAACGGAATCATCTTCGACAGACGATCCGCCAGGCCATAGGACTTGCCCTGCACCCGCGCCACGTCACGGACCACAGCCTTGGCGGCCATGGAACCGAAGGTGATGATCTGGCTCACCGCGTTGCGGCCGTACTTTTCGGCCACGTAATCGATCACCCGGTCACGACCGTCCATGCAGAAGTCGACGTCGAAGTCGGGCATGGAAACCCGTTCCGGGTTGAGGAAACGTTCGAACAGCAGGTCATATTCCAGCGGGTCGAGGTCGGTGATCTTCTGTACGTAAGCCACCAGCGATCCGGCACCCGACCCACGGCCAGGACCTACCGGAACGCCGTTGTTCTTGGCCCACTGGATAAAGTCCATCACGATCAGGAAGTAACCGGGGAAGCCCATCTGGATGATGATATCCAGCTCGAAATTCAAGCGGTCGACGTAGACCTGACGCTTGGCTTCGTAGTCTTCGGTAGTGTCTTTGGGCAGCAGCACAGCCAAGCGTTCTTCGAGACCTTCGAAGGAGACCTTGCGGAAATATTCGTCGATGGTCATGCCATCGGGGATCGGGAAGTTGGGCAGGAAGTGTGTGCCCAGCTTCACTTCGATGTTGCAGCGCTTGGCGATCTCGACGGTGTTTTCGATGGCGTCGGGAATATCGCTGAACAGCTCGAGCATTTCCTCGGCGCTTTTCAGGTATTGCTGATCGCTGTAATTCTTCGAACGACGCGGGTCATCGAGGGCGCGGCCCTCACCGATGCACACGCGGGTTTCGTGGGCGGCGAAGTCTTCCTGCTTGATGAAGCGCACATCGTTGGTCGCCACCAGCGGCGCACCGAGCTTGTCGGCCAGGGCCACGGCGCCATGCAGCTGTTCTTCATCGTTGGGGCGGTTGGTGCGCTGGATTTCCAGATAGAAGCGATCCGGGAACACCGCCATCCACTCGCGCGCCAGCGCTTCGGCTTCCGCCGGATTGCCGCCGATCATGGCCATGCCGATCTCGCCTTCTTTGGCGGCGGACAGCATGATCAAACCTTCGTTGGCCTCGGCCACCCACTCGCGCTCGACGATGACCATGCCGTTGCGCTGGCCTTCGATGAAGCCACGCGAGATCAGTTCGGTGAGATTGCGATAACCCTGAGCGTTCATCACCAGCAGGCTGAGGCGGCTCAGCGGTGCATCCGGGTCCTTGTTCGCCAGCCACAGGTCGGCGCCGCAGATCGGCTTGATGCCGGCGCCCATGGCGTTTTTATAGAACTTGACCAGGGAACACATGTTGTTCTGGTCGGTGACCGCGACCGCCGGCATGTTCATGGCGGTCAGCGCCTTGACCAGCGGCTTGATCCGCACCAGCCCGTCGACCAGGGAGTATTCAGTGTGCAGGCGTAGATGAACGAATGAAGCCGGCATAGTGATCCTGTCCAGTTACATAGAGACAACGAGGCCCGGATTGTACCGGGCCTCGAATAAAACATCAGCCTTGCGCCTAAACCTGCGTCAGGCTTTCCCGCGCCTCGTAAGCCAGGCGTACCGGGGCGAACGAGCGGCGGTGAATCGGCGTCGGGCCGAGCCGCGCCAGTGCTTCCAGATGAACGGGCGTCGGGTAGCCTTTATGGCCGCCGATGCCGTAGCCCGGGTAGATCAATTCGAATGCCGCCATTTCGCGGTCACGACTGACCTTGGCCAGAATGGACGCCGCCGCGATCGCCGGCACCTTGCCGTCGCCCTGAATCACCGCCTCGGCACGCATCGGCAGATGCGGGCAGCGGTTACCGTCGATCATCGCCAGTTTCGGCTGAATGTGCAGACCGGCAACCGCGCGCTGCATGGCCAGCATGGTCGCGTGGAGGATATTCAGATCGTCGATTTCTTCAACTTCGGCACGGGCGATGCACCAGCTCAGGGCCTTTTCACAGATCTCGTCGTAGAGCTTTTCGCGCTTGGCTTCGGTGAGTTTTTTCGAATCGTCGAGGCCGAGGATCGGCCGGTTCGGATCGAGAATCACTGCCGCCGTCACCACCGCACCGCACAACGGACCACGACCGACTTCATCAACACCGGCGACCAGTTCTTCGACTTCGGCGACCAGGGTGAAATCCAGGCCCATTTGCATGCTTGTCTTGCTCATTGTGGTTTGCCGATCAGGTCAAGGACGGCTTGCGCCGCCTGATTGGAAGCATCGCGCCGCAGCGTGCGGTGGATCTCGTCGAAGCCGCGGGTCTGTTCATCACCGCCATCGATCAATGGCGACAGCGTCTGCGCCAAGGCTTCGACAGTCGCATCATCCTGCAACAACTCCGGCACCAGCAAGCGCTGAGCGAGCAAGTTGGGCAGCGACACGTACGGGCTCTTGACCATGCGTTTGAGAATCCAGAACGTCAGCGGCGCCAACCGATATGCCACCACCATCGGTCGCTTGTACAGCAGCGCTTCAAGGGTAGCAGTGCCGGAGGCGATCAACACGGCGTTGCACGCGGCGAGGGCCAGATGGGATTTACCGTCGAGCAATGTCACCGGCAAATCCCGGCCAGCAAGCAAGGCCTCAAGTTGCACCCGGCGTTCCGGGTTTGCACAAGGCATGACAAAGCGCACGCCCGGACGCATGGCGCGCAGACGTTCGGCGGTGTCGAGGAACAGCGCGCCGAGGCGACTGACTTCACCGCCACGGCTGCCCGGCATCAGCGCTACCAGCGGACCGTCGGGCAAACCCAGCTCGGCGCGGGCAGCGGCACGATCAGCTTGCAGCGGAATGGTATCGGCCAAGGTGTGACCGACGAAACGCACCGGCACGCCTTTCTCTTCGTAGAATTTCGCTTCGAACGGCAACAGGGTCAGCATCAGATCGCAGCCTTCGCGGATCTTCAGCACCCGTTTCTGCCGCCATGCCCACACTGACGGGCTGACGTAATGCACGGTCTTGATCCCGGCCTGACGCAGCTTGAGTTCAATATTGAGGTTGAAATCCGGCGCATCGATGCCGATGAACACGTCTGGCTTTGCGGCAATCAGTGTGGCAATCAGCTCTTTGCGGCGCTTGAGCAATTCACGCAGCCGACCGAGGACCTCCACCAGCCCCATGACCGACAAGCGCTCCATGGGAAAGTACGAGGTCAGGCCTTCGGCCTGCATCAGCGGACCGCCGACGCCGATGAACTCGACTGCCGGGTGCTGAGCCTTGAGCGCACGCATGAGGCCGGCGCCGAGAATGTCACCGGAAGCCTCACCCGCCACCAGCGCAATACGCAGATTGGCCATGATCAGCGGGTGATGCCGCGAGTCGATGCCTGGATCGAATCGCGGAACACGGCGACTTCAGGGAACTGCGCAGACGACTCGGCCAGTTCGGCCAACGCCTGCTCGACCGTCAGGCCCTGCCGATAGACCGTCTTGTAAGCACGACGCAAGGCGTGGATCGCGTCTTCGCTGAAACCGCGACGGCGCATGCCTTCGAAGTTCATGCTGCGCGCTTCGGCCGGGTTGCCGAATACGGTGACGAACGCCGGAACGTCCTTGCCGATCGCCGTGCCCATGCCGGAAAAGCTGTGGGCGCCGATGTGGCAGTACTGATGCACCAGGGTAAAACCGGAGAGGATCGCCCAGTCGTCAACGTGTACATGCCCGGCCAACGCAGTGTTGTTGACCAGAATGCAGTGATTGCCGATGACGCTGTCATGGCCGATGTGGGCATAGGCCATGATCAGGTTGTGATCACCCAGTGTGGTTTCCGAACGGTCCTGCACGGTGCCACGGTGAATGGTCACGCCTTCACGAATAACGTTGTGGTCGCCGATCACCAGGCGGGTTTCCTCGCCTTTGTACTTCAGATCCGGGGTGTCTTCGCCTACCGAAGAAAACTGGTAGATGCGATTGTGTTTACCAATGCGGGTCGGCCCCTTGAGGATCACATGCGGCCCGATCACGGTACCCTCGCCGACTTCCACACCTGCGCCGATGATCGACCACGGGCCGACCTCGACGCCGTCAGCCAGAACGGCGGACGGATCGATGATTGCGCGAGGGTCAATCAAACTCATACTTTCTGTTCCGCGCAGATGATTTCTGCCGAGCAAACCGGCTTGCCGTCCACCGAAGCCTGGCATTCGAACTTCCAGATCTTGCGCTTGCAGCTGATGAAAGTCGCTTCAAGGATCAACTGATCGCCCGGCTTGACTGGCTGGCGGAAGCGCAGCTTGTCGGAACCGACGAAGTAATACAGGGTGCCGTCGGCCGGTTTGACGTCGAGCATCTTGAAACCGAGGATCCCGGCAGCCTGAGCCATCGCTTCGATGATCAGCACGCCCGGCATGATTGGATGCGCAGGGAAGTGACCATTGAAGAACGGTTCATTGATGCTGACATTCTTGTAGGCGCGAATTCGCTTGCCTTCAGTGTCCAGTTCCACCACCCGGTCCACCAGCAGGAACGGGTAACGGTGAGGCAGGTATTCGCGAATCTCGTTGATGTCCATCATTTCAGGGGAAAGCCTATGTAAAGATTGGGAGCGCGACTGACGCGCACTCCTCTAGCAAATCAAGGGGGCAGTCCAGAGGCTGTGCACACTTGATATGGAAATGGTATCAGCCATCAGATGAAGCATTACCGTCAGGGGTCACTTCCCCAACGCGCTTTTCCAGCTGTTTCAACCGTCGTGCGATGTCATCGAGCTGACGGATGCGGGCCGCGCTTTTGCGCCATTCGGCCGCCGGTTGCATGGCTGTGCCGGAAGAATAGGCGCCCGGCTCGGTAATCGAGTGAGTCACCATAGTCATCCCGGTCAGGAAAACGTTGTCGCAAATATCAATGTGGCCGACCAGACCTACACCGCCAGCGAGCATGCAGTGCTTGCCGATCTTGGTGCTGCCGGAAATGCCGACGCACGCAGCCATGGCGGTGTGATCACCGACCTGGACGTTGTGCGCGATCTGAATCTGGTTGTCGAGCTTCACACCGTTGCCAATCACAGTATCGGCCAGAGCGCCGCGGTCGATGGCGGTGTTCACGCCGATCTCGACATCGTCGCCGATGGTCACGCCACCGATCTGGGCGATTTTCTGCCAGACACCTTTCTCGTTGGCGAAGCCGAAGCCCTCACCGCCGATCACTGCGCCGGACTGAATAACCACACGCTTGCCGATGCGCACATCGTGATAGAGCGTGACGCGCGGAGCCAGCCAGCCGCCTTCACCGATTTCGCTGCGCGCGCCGACTACGCAATGCGCGCCCAGCGTGACCTGTGCAGCGATGCGTGCACCGGCTTCGATCACCACGAACGGACCGATGCTGGCACTTGGATCAACCACTGCGTCCGCCGCGATCACCGCTGTCGGATGAATCCCGCCAGCCGCTTTTGGCTTTGGATCGAACAGATGCGAGATGCGTGCGTAGGCCAGGTAAGGATCCGGCACCACCAAGGCATTACCGGCGAAACCTTCGGCGTCGGCTTCCTTGAGCAGCAGTGCAGCTGCCTGAGAACCGGCCAGGTATTTGCGGTATTGGGGATTTGCCAGAAAGCTCAACTGAGCTGGGCCAGCCTCTTGCAAAGTGGCTAGCCCAGTAATTTGCGTCTCGGGGTCGCCACGCAGGGTGGCGCCGAGGTGCTCGGCCAACTGGCCGAGCCTGATAGTCACGGTCATGGGTTACTTCAGCTGATTCATGCGCTCGATAACCTGGCGCGTGATGTCGTACTGAGGTTTGACATCGATGACTGCGCCACGCTCGAACACCAGGTCAAAACCACCTTTCTTGATGACTTCTTCCACGGCACTGTCCAGTTTCGGCTTCAGTTGCTTGAGCATTTCACGGTCGGCAACAGCTTTGGCTTCATTCAGTTCCTTGGACTGGAACTGGAAGTCACGAGCCTTTTGCTTGAATTCCAGCTCCAGACGCTCACGCTCGCCCTGCTGCATTTTGTCGCCACCGGCCATCAGACGGTCCTGAATGCCTTTGGCGCTGCTTTCCAGGGTTTTCAGCTTGGTCAGTTGCGGACCGAACTTCTTCTCTGCATCCACCGCGTACTTCTTCGCCGCGTCGGATTCCAGCAGAGCCATCTGATAGTTCAGCACGGCAATTTTCATGTCGGCGAACGCCGGGCCTGCCACCAGTACGGAGGCCAGGAGAACCAATTGAGTCAACTTACGCACGATGCACTCCTACAAAATCCATTGTCGTTATCTTGGGTCAGACGCTTAGAACGTCTGGCCGAGGGAGAATTGGAACACTTGAGTTTCAGCGTCATCCGGTTTCTTGATCGGCATCGCCAGGGCGAAGCTCAACGGACCCAGTGCGGTGACCCAGGTCACGCCGACACCTACGGAACTGGCCATGTTGCTCAGGCTGATGTCGTTGCACTTGGTGTTGGACGAGGAACCATTGGCGTTCGTAGTGTCCTTGCACTGCGAGTCAAACACGTTACCGACATCCCAGAAGACCGAAGTACGCAGGGAACGCTGATCCTTGACGAATGGCAGCGGGAACAGAACTTCTACACCGCCCTGGATCAGGACGTTACCACCGAACGGCAGTGGATCCTGGTCCGGGTCAGCGATAGTGCCAGGGTTGTTACCACGGCTCGGCGTACTGCGCGGGCCGAGGGTGCTGTCCTTGAAGCCACGAACCGAGTTGAAACCACCGGCATAGTAGTTTTCATAGAACGGCAGACCATCGGTCGAACCGTAACCATCGCCATAACCGAGTTCGGAGTGCAGGCGCAGTGTGTAGTTTTCGGTGATCGGCTGGAACAGCTGACCACGGTAGTCAAGTTTGAAGAACGACAGGTCGCTGCCAGGAATGGTGGTTTCCAGGGTCAGGCTCTGGGAACGACCACGGGTCGGCAACACGCCTTTGTTCAGGGTCGACTCGGACCAACCGGCCGAGGCCTTGAAGTTCAGGTAGTTGTCGCCTTCCTTCTCGACGAAGTCGAAAATCTCGTCAACGGTATAGCGACCGGTGTTGATCTTGTCCTGCTGGGCAGACAGACCGAAGGTCAGACGCGATGTTTCGCTGATCGGGTAGCCGACGTTCACGCCCGCACCGAGGCTGTCTACCGCATAGCTGGAAATATCGGCATCGAGTTCATCGTAGTCGGTGGTGCGATAGAACGCGTTGTAACCCAGGCTCACGCCGTCGGCGGTCCAGTAGGGGTCAACGTAGCCGAAGTTGTAGCGGCTCTGGTATTCGCTGCGGGTCAGGCCGATGCTGACGCGGTTACCGGTACCCAAGAAGTTGTTCTGGGTGATCGAACCACCGAGGATCAGACCGGCGCTCTGGGCGAAACCAACGCTGGCGGTGATCGAACCGGAAGCCTGTTCTTCAACGGCGTAGTTCACATCAACCTGGTCGTCGACGCCAGGCACCGCCGGGGTTTCAACGTTGACTTCCTTGAAGAAGCCCAGGCGCTCCAGACGGGTCTTGGACTGGTCGATCAGGTAGGTCGAAGCCCAGCCACCTTCCATTTGACGCATTTCACGACGCAGCACTTCGTCCTCGGACTTGGTGTTGCCACGGAAATTGATGCGGTTTACGTAGGCACGCTTGCCCGGATCGACAGCGAAGAGGATGTCCACAGTGTGGTCATCATCGTGCGGCTGAGGCACGCCGTTGACGTTGGCGAATGTGTAGCCTTCGTTACCCAGACGACGGGTGATCAGCTCGGAGGTGGTGGTCATCAGCTTGCGCGAGAACACCTGGCCCTTCTGCACGAGCAACAGCGACTTGATCTGGTCTTCAGGGACTTTCAGGTCACCGCTGAGCTTGACGTCACGAACGGTGTACTTCTCGCCTTCGGTGACGTTGACAGTAATGTAGACGTGCTTCTTGTCCGGGGTAATCGATACCTGGGTCGAAGCGATGTCCATGTTGATATAGCCGCGGTCCAGATAGTAGGAACGCAGACGCTCCAGGTCACCGGAAAGTTTTTCGCGGGCATATTTGTCATCGTTCTTGAAGAACGACAGCCAGTTGGTGGTTTTCAGTTCGAACAGGTCGGTCAGGTCTTCCTCAGGGAAAACCGTATTGCCTACCACGTTGATGTGCTGAATGGCGGCAACGGTACCTTCGTTGATCTTCACCTTCAGACCCACGCGGTTACGCGGCTGCGAAACCACTTCGGTGTCAACGGTTGCCGAGTAGCGACCCTGGGCGACGTACTGACGTTGCAGTTCGTTACGCACACCCTCGAGGGTGGCGCGCTGGAAGATTTCGCCTTCGGCCAGACCGGATTGCTTGAGGCCTTTCATCAGGTCTTCAGTGGAAATCGCCTTGTTGCCTTCGATTTCGATACTGGCGACCGATGGACGCTCGACCACGGTGATGACCAGAACGTTGCCTTCGCGGCCCAGCTGGATATCTTGAAAGAAACCGGTTTTGAACAACGCACGAGTGGATTCCACCAGGCGACGATCATCCGCCTGCTCGCCGACGTTCAACGGCAAGGCACCAAAGACGCTACCCGCGGAGACCCGCTGGAGGCCATTGACGCGAATATCAGAGATAGTGAAGGACTCGGCGTGAACTTCGGCGATCATCAATACGGTGAGAACCGCAGTTAGCAGCAGACGTTTCATGAAGTCCTTTCTTATTCCAACTGGCAATAAACAAACTGCCGCAAAATGCGGCAGATTCGCAATTCAGCGAAGCGTTACAGTCGACCCAGATCGTTGACCAGAGCAAGCAACATCACCCCGACCACCAAACTGATACCGATCTGTATCCCCCAACCTTGCACCCGATCCGACAAGGGGCGACCACGCACCCACTCGATCAGATAAAACAACAAATGCCCCCCATCCAGTACAGGAATGGGCAGCAAATTCAGAACGCCCAGGCTAATACTCAGATAAGCAAGGAAATTCAGGAAATCAGCGACGCCCGACTGGGCAGAAGCGCCCGCCACTTTAGCAATGGTTATCGGTCCACTCAAGTTTTTTACCGAGAGCTCGCCGAACAGCATTTTCTTCAGTGAATCCAGCGTCAGAATGCTCATGGTCCAAGTGCGACGGGCACCCTCGCCAATCGCGGCCAGCGGGCCATAGCTGACTTCGCGGATCATTTCCGGTGGCCAGTCGATGGCTTTGACGCCAGCGCCCAGATAACCGCTTGGCGATTTGCTTTCACCGCGCGCCGCCAGGGTCACAGGGACGTCGATTTGAGCATTGTCGCGCTCGATGCGCAGCATGATTTTGGTATCAGGACGCGTACGAACGGTATCGACCACTTGCTGCCAGTCATCGAGCGGCTGGCCATTAAGCGCCAGCAAGCGATCGCCGGTTTTCAGCCCGGCGGCCTGGGCCGGACCTTTCGGGTCCAGCTCGGCAAGCACCGGCGGCAAGGCCGGACGCCAAGGACGAATGCCCAGCGAGCGGATCGGATCCGGCTCGTCGGCACCTTTGAGCCAGTTATCCAGTGCCAGCGTGCGGGGCGACTCGGCAGTCGAACCCTGCTCGCGCACCAGCAATTGAATGGCACCGCTTTCACCGAGACGACGCACCAGTTGCAGATTGACCGCAGCCCAACCGGACGTTGGCTCGCCATCGATCGAGACGATCTCCTGACCCGCGTTCAGACCAGCTTTGGCGGCAATGCTGCCAGACTCGACCGCGCCGATGACCGGACGCACCTGCTCGCTGCCGAGCATCGCCAGCACCCAGAAGAACACCAGCGCCAGCAGGAAATTGGCAATCGGGCCGGCGGCAACAATAGCAATGCGCTGACGTACCGATTTGCGATTGAACGACTGATCGAGCTGATCGACCGGCACTTCGCCTTCGCGCTCGTCGAGCATCTTGACGTAGCCGCCCAGCGGAATCGCGGCGACCACGAACTCGGTGCCTTGCTTGTCATGCCAGCGCAGCAACGGCATGCCAAAGCCCACGGAGAAACGCAGAACCTTGACGCCACAGCGACGCGCGACCCAGAAGTGGCCGAATTCGTGGAAGGTGACCAGCACACCCAAGGCGATCAGGGTGCCGGCAATCATATAGAGCGCGCTCATCTACTTTCTCCGCAATCCTGTTCAGTGTCGCGTGTCGCCGTTGTGTTGCAAAAACTATCGGCCGTGCCGACTCAACCATTGCTCGGCCAGCAATCGCGCTTTCGCGTCCGCCGTAAATACGGCATCCAGATCGTTCAGCGCCACCACCGGCTCCAGATTCAAGACTTCCTCGATGATACTCGCGATTTCCAGGTAGCGAACCCGTCCGTCGAGAAACGCTGCAACCGCCACTTCATTGGCCGCGTTAAGCATCGCCGGCGCGCTGTCGCCAGCTTCGGCCGCCTGACGGGCCAAACGCAGGCAGGGGAAACGGCTTTCATCGGGCGCTTCGAAATCCAGTCGTGCAATGGCGAACAGATCAAGTGGCGCTACGCCGGAATCGATACGCTCCGGCCAGGCCAATGCGTTAGCGATCGGTGTGCGCATGTCGGGGTTGCCCAATTGCGCCAGCACCGAGCCATCGACGTAATCCACCAGAGAATGGATCACGCTCTGCGGATGAATCACCACTTCGACCTGAGCCGGCCTGGCATCGAACAACCAGCAGGCTTCGATCAGTTCCAGGCCCTTGTTCATCATGCTCGCAGAATCCACGGAGATCTTGCGCCCCATGGACCAGTTCGGATGTGCACACGCCTGCTCAGGCGAAACATGCGCCAGCTCGGACATCGGTGTCTGCCGGAACGGCCCGCCAGAGGCTGTCAGCAAAATCCGTCGCACACCCACCGAGCCCAAGCCGCGGGCGAAATCCGCTGGCATGCATTGAAAAATCGCATTGTGTTCGCTGTCGATCGGCAGCAGTACCGAACCGCTTTTGCGCACGGCCTGCATGAACAGAGCGCCGGACATCACCAGCGCTTCTTTATTGGCCAGCAGAATCTTCTTGCCCGCCTCGACCGCCGCCAGTGTCGGACGCAGCCCGGCCGCACCGACGATGGCCGCCATTACTGCATCGACTTCGGGCGCGGAGGCAACCTGACACAGGCCCTCCTCGCCTACCAGGACGCGAGTCGGCAAACCGGCTGCACGCAAGTCATCCTGCAAACCGCGCGCTGCGGCCACTTCAGGCACCACGGCAAACTGGGGCACATGACGCACGCACAACGCGAACAACTCACTGAGGCGCGTGAAACCACTCAATGCGAAAACCTGATAACGCTCAGGATGACGCGCAATCACATCAAGGGTGCTCAGACCGATCGAACCGGTCGCACCCAACACCGTAATCTGCTGGGGACGACTCACGGTGCGGCCATCCAGAGCAATACGGCGAACACCGGAATGGCCGCGGTCAGGCTGTCGATGCGATCCAGCACGCCACCATGCCCGGGCAGCAGATTACTGCTGTCCTTGATGCCGGATTGGCGCTTGAACATGCTTTCGGTAAGGTCACCGACCACGGAAATGAAGACGATCACTGCAGCGCCGATCAGGCCTTTGAGCAGCTCGGCCACGGTCCAGTCGCGCACCAGCCCGACAATCGCGGTAATCACCAGACTCAGCGCCAGACCACCGTACACGCCTTCCCAGCTCTTGCCCGGGCTGACCTGCGGCGCGAGCTTGCGCTTGCCGAACTTGCGCCCGGAAAAGTAAGCGCCGATGTCCGCGCCCCAGACCAACACCATCACCGCCATGATCAACCAGTTACCCAGCGGGTACTGCTTGATCTGCACCAGACCCTGCCACGCAGGTAGCAGGATCAGCAGACCAATCAGCAGTTTGGTCGCCGCTGTGGACCAGTGCGCGCTCGAGCGTGGATACGTCAGCACCAGATAAGTCGCAATCGCCCACCAGATTACCGATGCACCGAGCACCCAAGGCGCAAGCCCGGGCAGCACGTACATGACAAACAGCATCAAGGCGACCACGGCGGCAAAGCCGACGCGGAACGACTGTGCGGTGAAGCCGGCCAGACGCGCCCATTCCCACGCACCGAGACTGACTACCAGACCGATGAACAGCGCGAAGCCGGCACCTTTGAGCAGGAAAAAACCGCACAAGGCGATCGGCAGCAGGATCAGTGCAGTGATGATTCGTTGTTTAAGCATTAAACCCGGGCTCCAGCTTCGACCTGTTCGCTCGTTTTACCGAAGCGACGCTGGCGTGAAGCGAAATCGGCCAGCGCGGTGCGCATGGCGTCGTGTTTGAAGTCCGGCCAGAACAGGTCGGAGAAGTACAGCTCGGCGTAGGCCAGCTGCCACAGCAGGAAGTTGCTGATGCGATGCTCGCCACCGGTGCGGATGCACAGGTCAGGCAACGGCAGATCGCCGGTGGCCAGACAGGTCTGCAGCAGATCCGGGGTGATGTCCTCCGGGCGCAAGTGCCCGGCCTGGACTTCACGCGCCAGACGCTGCGCGGCCTGAGCGATATCCCATTGGCCGCCATAGTTGGCGGCGATCTGCAGGACAAAGCGGTTGGCACCGACCGTCATGGCCTCGGCCTCGCGCATCGCCGCCTGAAGCTCAGGGTGGAAGCGCGAGCGATCGCCAATGATGCGCAGGCTGATGTTGTTGTCGTTGAGACGCTTGGCCTCACGACGCAGCGCCTTGAAGAACAGATCCATCAAGGCACTGACTTCATCGGCCGGGCGCTGCCAGTTTTCACTGGAGAAGGCGAACAGGGTCAGGACTTCGACCTTGGCCTCAGCGCACACCTCGATCACCGCCCGCACAGCATCCACGCCCGCTTTATGCCCGGCGACACCCGGCATAAAGCGTTTTTTCGCCCAGCGATTATTGCCATCCATGATGATCGCGACATGGCGCGGCACCGCGGACGGCGCAGTCTGCTTGGTCTTGTCCATTTAAAGCTCGACCCTTATACGGCCATCAGGTCTTTTTCTTTCTCGTCCGTGGCCTTGGTGATCTGGGCCTCGGATTCTTTGGTCAGCTTGTCGATATCAGCGATGGCACGACGCTCTTCGTCTTCGCTGATTTCCTTGTCCTTGACCAGTTTCTTCAGCTCGCCCAAGGCATCACGACGGATGTTGCGCACAGCAACGCGCGCGTCTTCCGCTGCGCTGCGCGCCTGCTTGGTGAAGCCTTTGCGCGTTTCTTCGGTAAGGGCAGGCATCGGGATCAACAGCAACTCGCCCAGATTGGTCGGGTTGAGGTTCAGACCGGCGCTCTGGATTGCCTTGTCGACGGCAGCGAGCATGTTGCGCTCGAAGGCCACAACCTGCAGGGTGCGCGAATCTTTCACGGTGACGTTGGCAACGCCGCTCAGCGGAGTGTCAGTGCCGTAGTAAGGCACCATGACGCTGCCGAGGATGCTCGGGTGAGCCTTGCCGGTACGAATCTGGCCGAACGCGTGGTTCAGAGATTCCAGGGATTTCTGCATACGCGCTTGGGCGTCTTTCTTGATTTCGTTGATCATTGTTGGCCTTCCTCGATCAAAGTCCCTTCAGCGCCGCCGTGCACGATGTTCAGCAGGGCGCCGGGCTTGTTCATGTTGAATACGCGCAGCGGCATCTTGTGATCGCGGCACAGGCAGATGGCAGTCAGATCCATTACGCCCAGCTTGCGATCCAGTACTTCATCATAAGTCAGATGATCGAACTTCTCGGCATGCGGGTCTTTGAACGGGTCTGCGGTGTACACGCCATCAACCTTGGTGGCCTTGAGCACTACGTCGGCGTCGATTTCGATTGCACGCAGGCAGGCTGCCGAATCCGTAGTGAAGAACGGATTGCCGGTACCGGCCGCGAAGATCACGACGTCTTTGGAGTTCAGGTGACGCATGGCTTTGCGGCGATCGTAGTGATCGGTCACACCGACCATGGAGATGGCGGACATGACGATGGCCGAGATATTGGCACGTTCCAGCGCATCGCGCATGGCCAGGGCGTTCATCACAGTGGCCAGCATGCCCATGTGGTCGCCCGTGACCCGATCCATACCGGCTTTGCTCAGGGCTTCGCCACGGAACAGGTTGCCACCGCCGATGACCAGACCGACCTGGACGCCGATGCCGACCAGCTGGCCGACTTCCAGCGCCATGCGATCCAGCACCTTCGGATCGATCCCGAACTCTTCCGAGCCCATCAGGGCCTCGCCGCTAAGCTTGAGTAGAATGCGTTTATAGCGAGCCTGATAACCACTGCCCTGCTGAGCCATTGCGAATCTCTCCTGCGGCGTATTTAAAATTCTTTGCGAGCTGTTTACAGCTGGCGTTCACTCTAGCTTGGCGCTGCTGCAGCGCCATCGGAACATGGCTTTGTAAGTCAGTTCCGGGTGGAAACCAAATAAAAAATTGGTACCCCATCTGAAAAGAGGCTGCGCGCGTTAGCGGGCAGCCTCTTTCGGGCGACAGTTGAAAAACTGTCTTATTGCTTGGCGGCAGCCAGCTGGGCAGCAACTTCTTCAGCGAAGTTGTCGACCGGCTTCTCGATGCCTTCGCCTACTTTGAAGTAAGTGAAGGAAACGATTTCAGCGCCGGCTTTCTTGGCCAGCTCGCCAACCTTGACTTCAGGGTTCTTGACGAACGCCTGCTCGACCAGGCTCGCTTCTGCCAGGAACTTGCTGATACGGCCTTTGACCATGTTCTCAACAATGTTTTCTGGCTTGCCTTTGATCTTTTCTTCGTTCAGCTGCAGGAACACAGCTTTCTCACGCTCGATCGCTTCGTCGGAGACTTGCGAAGGCAGCAGGAACTCAGGGTTGCTTGCAGCAACGTGCATAGCGATGTCTTTGGCCAGCTCGACGTCACCGCCTTTCAGGACAACAGCAACACCGATCTTGTTACCGTGCAGGTAGGTGCCGACAACGTCACCTTCTACGCGTACCAGACGACGGATGTTGACGTTCTCGCCGACTTTGGCAACCAGCGCTTCACGAGCCGTTTCCTGAGCGGCGATCAGCGGAGCTGCGTCGGTCAGTTTTTCGTCGAAAGCTTTTTCTACGCTGGCAGCAACGAAGTTCTTGAAATCGTCTTGCAGGGCCAGGAAGTCGGTCTGCGAGTTGACTTCCAGCAGCACGGCTGCCTTGTCATTCGATTTGATGGCGATTGCGCCTTCAGCGGCAACGTTGCCAGCTTTTTTCGCAGCCTTGATGGCGCCCGAAGCACGCATGTCATCAATGGCTTTTTCGATGTCGCCGTCAGCCTTTTCCAGGGCTTTCTTGCAATCCATCATGCCTTCGCCGGTACGCTCGCGCAGTTCTTTGACCAACGCTGCAGTAATTGCTGCCATTTTCAAATTCCTCTTGGATAGGTTTTCAACCATTCCACCCGATCGAACGGGCGTTCAATTCTTCCCGAACCACCCATGTTGGCTGCCGCACATGACAAATACAGACGTGGGCGCCGACAAATGGTTTTCGAGGTGGCAAAAAGGGGGCCAAGCCCCCTTTTTGCTTACTGAGTCAACGCCAGGGGCGTCGATTACTCAGCTGCAGCCTGAGTTTCTTCAGCTGCGAATTCAACAGTACCGCCAGCAACGTTGTTGCGACCGCGGATAACTGCGTCAGCCATCGAACCCATGTACAGCTGGATAGCGCGGATGGCGTCATCGTTGCCTGGGATGATGTAGTCAACGCCTTCCGGGCTGCTGTTGGTATCGACAACGCCGATGACCGGGATGCCCAGCTTGTTGGCTTCGGTGATCGCGATGCGCTCGTGGTCAACGTCGATCACGAACAGTGCGTCTGGCAGACCGCCCATATCCTTGATGCCGCCCAGCGAACGATCCAGCTTCTCAAGATCACGGGAGCGCATCAGCGCTTCTTTCTTGGTCAGCTTGGCGAAAGTACCGTCTTCGGCTTGAACTTCAAGGTCACGCAGACGCTTGATGGAAGCACGAATGGTCTTGAAGTTGGTCAGCATGCCGCCCAACCAGCGGTGATCGACGTACGGCGAACCGCAACGTGCTGCTTCTTCAGCAACGATCTTGCCAGCGGAACGCTTGGTGCCGACGAACAGAATCTTGTTTTTGCCCTGGGCCAGACGCTCTACGAAAGTCAGAGCTTCGTTGAACATTGGCAGGGTTTTTTCAAGGTTGATGATGTGAATCTTGTTACGCGCGCCGAAAATGTACTTACCCATTTTCGGATTCCAGTAACGGGTTTGGTGACCGAAGTGCACACCGGCCTTCAGCATATCGCGCATGTTGACTTGGGACATGATAGTTCCTTGATAAGTCGGGTTTGGCCTCCACGTATCCCAATGACCAACCAGAGGCATAAAGCCCAAGGCACCCAGGTCATCGTGTCGACACGTGTGTGGATTTAAGCTTTTCGGGGCATCCCCGGAAAGCGGCGCATTTTATACCACAGGGTGCGCAGAAACGGAACCCGGAATCTGTATTCGCACCGGCGACATGGGCGCAGCCCCCTTGGAATCGGCTCGATGGGCACCATTGTATAGACACAAGCCAGACATGCAGGCGCGGATTTGCGCCTCTCGTCTGTTAGAATCGCGTTTTTCAGGGTCGCAAAAATACACCTGCCACCCAATTCGTATCCGTAAGCGCCGCCGAGCGCAGAGAGAGCCTGTATGACCGTCAACCTCAAAACCCCCGAGGACATCGCTGGCATGCGTGTCGCCGGCAAACTGGCCGCCGATGTGCTGGAAATGATTGCCGAACATGTCAAACCGGGCGTGACCACTGATCAGCTCAACCAGATCTGCCATGACTACATCGTCAACGTGCAGCAGGCCATCCCTGCCCCGCTCAACTACAAGGGCTACCCGAAGTCGATCTGCACTTCGATCAACCATGTGGTCTGCCACGGCATTCCGAATGACAAGCCGCTGAAAAACGGCGACACCCTGAACATCGACGTCACAGTGATCAAGGACGGCTACCACGGCGACACCAGCCGCATGTTCCACGTCGGCGAAGTGCCGGTCTGGGCCGAGCGCCTGTCGCAGGTCACTCAGGAATGCATGTACAAGGCCATCGAGATCGTCAAACCTGGCTGCCGCCTCGGCGACATCGGTGAAGTGATCCAGAAGCACGCGGAAAAGAACGGTTTCTCGGTGGTGCGCGAGTTCTGCGGCCACGGCATCGGCAAGGTCTTCCACGAAGAGCCGCAGATCCTGCACTACGGTCGCGCCGGCACTGGCATGGAACTGAAGGCAGGCATGACCTTCACCATTGAGCCGATGATCAACCAGGGCAAGGCCGACACCAAGGTTCTCGGCGACGGCTGGACCGCGATTACCAAGGACCGCAAGCTCTCGGCACAGTGGGAACACACCCTGCTGGTCACCGACACCGGCTACGAGATCTTCACCTTGCGCAGCGATGACACCATCGCGCGCATCTCGGCCTGACACCCAGAACGCTCCCAGCCTATAGAAGGAAAGCCAATCGATGCCGCAGGTGGATCCCGAACTCTTCGACCGCGGCCAGTTCCAGGCTGAACTGGCCCTTAAAGCGAGTCCCATCGCGGCGTTCAAGAAGGCGATCCGCCAGGCTCGCGAGGTCCTTGACACGCGTTTTCGCAATGGCCGCGACATCCGCCGGCTGATCGAAGACCGCGCCTGGTTTGTCGACAATATCCTGCAAAAGGCCTGGGAGCAGTTCAACTGGAGCGAAGACGCCGACATCGCCCTTGTGGCAGTGGGCGGCTACGGTCGCGGCGAGCTGCATCCCTATTCCGACATTGATCTGCTGATCCTGCTCGACAGTGCCGACCACGAAGTTTTCCGCGATTCCATCGAGCGTTTTCTGACGCTGTTGTGGGACATCGGTCTGGAAGTCGGCCAGAGCGTGCGCTCGGTCGACGAATGCGCAGAAGAGGCCCGCGCCGATCTGACCGTCGTCACCAACCTGATGGAAAGCCGCACCATCTGCGGCCCCGAGCGTCTGCGCCAGCGCATGCTCGACGTCACCAGCACCGCGCACATGTGGCCGGCCAAGGAGTTCTTCCTGGCCAAGCGAGCCGAGCAGAAGGCTCGTCATCACAAATACAACGACACCGAATACAACCTCGAACCGAACGTCAAAGGCTCGCCCGGCGGCCTGCGCGATATTCAGACAATCCTCTGGGTCGCCCGCAGACAGTACGGCACCCTGAACCTGCGCGCCCTCGCCGGCGAAGGTTTTCTGGTCGAAAGCGAAAATGCCCTGCTCGCCTCCTCCCAGGAATTTCTGTGGAAAGTGCGCTATGCCTTGCACATGCTCGCCGGTCGCTCCGAAGACCGCTTGCTGTTCGATCATCAACGCACCATTGCCGGCCTGCTTGGCTTTGAAGGAGACGACGCCAAACAGGCGGTCGAAAACTTCATGCAGCAGTACTTCCGCACCGTGATGAGCATCGCCCAACTGAGCGATCTGATCATCCAGCACTTCGAGGAAGTCATCCTCGCCCCGGAAGACGAAGCGCCGCCGCAACCGATCAACTCGCGCTTCCAGTTGCATGACGGTTACATCGAGGCGCGCAATGACAATGTGTTCCGCCGCACGCCGTTCGCCATGCTGGAAATTTTCGTGCTGATGGCCCAGCAGCCGGAAATCAAAGGCGTGCGCGCCGACACCATTCGTCTGCTGCGCGAACATCGTCATCTGATCGACGACAACTTCCGTAACGATATCCGCAACACCAGCCTGTTCATCGAGCTGTTCAAGTGCAAGATCGGTATCCACCGCAATCTGCGGCGGATGAACCGTTACGGCATTCTCGGGCGCTATCTGCCGGAGTTCGGTTTTATCGTCGGGCAGATGCAGCACGACCTGTTCCACATTTATACGGTCGATGCGCACACGCTGAATCTGATCAAACACCTGCGCAAACTGCAGTACACCCAGGTCTCGGAGAAATTTCCGCTGGCCGCCAAGCTCATGGCCAAGCTGCCCAAACCTGAGCTGATCTACATGGCCGGCCTGTACCACGACATCGGCAAGGGCCGGCATGGCGATCACTCGGAGATTGGCGCGGTCGATGCCGAGGCGTTCTGCCAGCGCCATCAGTTGCCGGTGTGGGACAGCCGCCTGATCGTCTGGCTGGTGCAGAACCACCTGGTGATGTCCACCACTGCGCAGCGCAAGGATCTGTCCGACCCGCAGGTGATCCACGATTTCGCCCAGGCGGTCGGCGACGAAACGCGCCTCGACTACCTCTACGTGCTGACCGTGGCCGATATCAACGCGACCAACCCGACGCTGTGGAACTCATGGCGCGCCAGTCTGCTGCGCCAGCTCTATACGGAGACCAAGCGCGCCCTGCGCCGGGGCCTGGAAAACCCGGTGGATCGCGAAGAACAGATTCGCCAGACGCAAAGCGCCGCGCTGGACATTCTGGTGCGCGGCGGCACCGACCCGGACGACGTCGAGCAGCTGTGGGCGCAATTGGGCGATGACTATTTCCTGCGCCACACCGCCGGCGACGTCGCCTGGCACAGCGATGCGATCCTGCAGCAACCGGTGGATGGCGGGCCGCTGGTGCTGATCAAGGAAACCACCCAGCGCGAGTTCGAGGGCGGCACGCAGATCTTCATTTATGCACCGGACCAGCACGACTTCTTCGCCGTGACCGTGGCGGCGATGGACCAGCTCAACCTGAACATTCACGACGCCCGGGTCATCACCTCAAGCAGCCAGTTCACCCTCGACACCTACATCGTGCTCGACAACGAAGGCGAATCGATCGGCGACAACCCGGCGCGGATCAAGCAGATCCGCGAAGGCCTGACCGAAGCGCTGCGCAACCCGGACGACTACCCAACGATCATCCAGCGCCGTGTGCCGCGCCAGCTCAAACACTTCGCCTTCGCCCCGCAAGTAACGATCCACAACGACGCCCAACGTCCAGTGACCGTGCTGGAGCTGACCGCGCCTGACCGGCCGGGCCTGCTGGCGCGGGTCGGAGGGATTTTCCTCGAGTTCGACCTGTCGCTGCAGAACGCCAAGATTGCGACCCTGGGCGAGCGCGTGGAAGACGTGTTCTTCATCACCGACGCGCACAACCAGCCGCTGTCCGATCCGCTGCTGTGCAGCCGTCTGCAAGATGCGATCGTCGAACAACTGAGCGTCAATCAGGAACCGGATATCAAACTTTCGCGGATCAGTATCTGAATCACCCGTTTATCCCTGTGAATGCAGCCCATGCTTTCCTCCGGTACATACAATCCCCTGTGGCGAGGGGATTTATCCCCGTTGGGCTGCGAAGCAGTCGTAAAACCTGTGTATGCGGACATTCAGTTGAACCGCAGTGATGGTTTTGGGGCCGCTGCGCAGCCCAACGGGGATAAAGCCCCTCGCCACAGAAAGCTCTTGAGCATTTAAAAGAGGCCCCAATGAACAACGCTCTGAACCAGCTCCAGCCGTACCCGTTCGAAAAGCTCCGCGCCCTGCTCGGCAGCGTTACGCCGAACCCGGACAAACGCCCGATCGCCCTGTCGATCGGCGAGCCGAAACACCGTTCGCCGAGTTTTGTCGCCGAAGCGCTGGCGAACAATCTGGATCAGATGGCGGTGTACCCGACCACCCTCGGTATCCCGGCCCTGCGCGAAGCCATCGCCGGCTGGTGCGAGCGTCGTTTTGGCGTGCCGAACGGCTGGATCGATCCGGCGCGAAATGTGCTGCCGGTCAACGGCACCCGTGAAGCGCTGTTCGCCTTCACCCAGACCGTGGTCAACCGTGGCGACGATGCGCTGGTGGTCAGCCCGAACCCGTTCTATCAGATCTACGAAGGCGCGGCGTTTCTCGCCGGGGCCAAGCCGCATTATCTGCCGTGCCTGGATGAAAACGGCTTCAACCCGGACTTCGACGCAGTAGCGCCGGAGATCTGGCAGCGCTGCCAGATCCTGTTCCTGTGCTCGCCGGGCAACCCGACCGGCGCGCTGATTCCGGTTGAGACCCTGAAGAAGCTGATCGCCTTGGCTGATCAGTACGACTTCGTGATTGCCGCCGACGAGTGCTACAGCGAACTGTACTTCGACGAGCAAACCCCACCGCCGGGCCTGCTCAGCGCCTGCGTCGAACTGGGCCGCAATGACTTCAAGCGCTGCGTGGTCTTTCATAGCCTGTCCAAGCGCTCCAACCTGCCAGGCCTGCGCTCAGGCTTCGTTGCCGGCGATGCCGACATCCTCAAGGGTTTCCTGCTCTATCGCACTTACCACGGCTGTGCGATGCCAGTGCAAACCCAACTGGCCAGCGTTGCTGCGTGGAATGACGAAGTGCATGTGCGCGCCAACCGTGCGCTGTATCGCGAGAAGTTCGATGCGGTGCTGAACATCCTCAGCCCGGTGCTGGACGTACAGCGTCCGGATGGCAGCTTCTATCTGTGGCCGAATGTGCAGGGCGATGATGCGGCGTTCTGCCGCGATCTGTTCGAACAGGAGCACGTGACCGTGGTGCCGGGCTCGTATCTGTCTCGCGATGTCGATGGCGTCAATCCTGGCGCCGGCCGTGTGCGTATGGCACTGGTTGCGCCGCTGGCGGAATGCGTCGAAGCCGCCGAACGGATTCGTGACTTCATCACCCGCCAGAAGTGATCTCGGAGCGCTTGCGGCAGCCCCCTGCTGCAAGCGCTCAAGCGGTTATTTGACCTGACCCAGATTGGCCTCGCTCAAATCCAGTTCGCCGAGCACTTCTCGCAACACGTCATCACCGATCTGGTGCTGACGACTGAGGCTGTAGAGTTCCAGGCGTTGCGCGCGCAGCGCTTTCAAACGCAGGCGACGCTCAAGCAGATCCATCTGGAATGCCAGCGCCTGAGCCTCGGCAGAATCATTGAACACATCAAGTTGATGGCGATATTCGGACATGATCCGCGCCTTGAGCTCTGCCGCCAGCGCTGCTTGAGCGGCATCCTGTGGGACGACTTCTTCGGTTTCCAGCGAGTGAATCGCCGCTTCGGCCGTCTTGCGCCAGGCGTCGCGCACTTCCTGACGACGCTTGTCGTCGGGACTTTTGTCGATGCCGCGCAGCAGCAAGGGCAGCGCGATACAGGCCGAGACCAGCGACAGCAGAATCACCCCGGCAGCAATGAAAATCAGCAAGTCGCGTTCAGGAAAAGCCTCGGCGCCGATCAGCATCGGCACCGACATCACGCCCGCCAGCGTCACCGCCCCGCGCACACCACCCACCGTCAGCAACCAGCATGAACGCGCCGTCGGCACTTGGGTCAGCTCGCCCTTGCCGCGCACTCGGCGCAGTAACACCGACAAGCGCCAGATGCTTTGCACCCAGATGAAGCGCAGCAGCACCAGCGCGACGAAAATCGCCAATACATCGAGGCAGCGATAGAACAACGTCGGCCACAGCGTCGGCTCATGGCTGACCACGGCCTTGATGATGTCTGGCAATTGCAGGCCAAGCAGCAGGAAGATCAAGCCATTGAACGCAAATTCGAGCAGCGCCCAGACGCTGCGATTAAGCAATCGCGTGCTGGTCTGGCGCGGCAGCAGGTCGAGCCAGCTTTGCATCATCCCCGCCGCCACCGCCGAGAGAATCCCTGAAGCGCCCAAACGTTCGGCCAGTACATAAGCGGCGAACGGCAGCAGCAACATGAACACCACGTGAGTGGCCGGATCGTCCCAGCCCCGGGCGATCATCCACGCGCGCAGGCGTCCGACCAGCCAGCTCAACGCCACACCGACCGCCAGCCCACCGAGCGCCACCGCGACGAAGGTCAGACTGGCATTGGTCAACGAGAACACGCCCGTGACCGCTGCAGCGAGGGCGAATTTGAAGGTCACCAGGCCTGAGGCGTCATTCATCAGCGCCTCGCCCTGAAGGATGTGCATCAGCGGCGTCGGGAGACGGTTCTGCGAAATCGCTGAAACCGCTACGGCGTCCGTCGGTGACAAAACCGCTGCAAGGGCGAAGGCCACCGGCAGCGGAATCGTCGGCAACAGCCAATGAATGAAATAGCCGGCACCGACCACGGTGAACAGAACAAGGCCGACGGCCAGGGTCAGGATCGGTCCGCGCAATTGCCAGAAGGCGCGTTTGGGCATGCGCCAGCCATCGGAAAACAGCAGCGGCGGCAGGAACAGAAACAGGAACAATTCCGGGTCGAGGGCGACGTGCAGCCCCAGGGTCGGCCAGGCGAGCAAGGCACCGGCGGCGATTTGCACCAGCGGCAATGGCAGCGGGATAACCCGCCCGACCAAGCGCGAGACGCTGACCAGCATCAGCAGGATCAGGACGGTGTAAGCAGTTTGCATAAAACGAAAATCTCAGGCGATCGACAGCGTTGAACTGCCATATTAGCGCCTTAGGCTGTGGCTGACCGTTGCACCTATGTCGCACGACCGGAACGCGACCCCCTTGTGGGAGCGAGCCTGCTCGCGAAAGCGGTCGTTCAGCGAACAGAGGTATTGACTGATATGACCTCTTCGCGAGCAGGCTCGCTCCCACAGGGTTTTGCATTGCCAAATCGACCTGAGGCGCCGCGAAACCGTCCGGTCATGGCATAATCCGTCACCATTTTTTTCCAGCACCTGTAAAGGGGGCGATTCCTTGGCCGTTTCAAGTAAAACGTTGCACCTTTTCGGCATCAAGGCGTGCGACACCATGAAAAAGGCGCGCACCTGGCTCGATGAACACGCTGTCAGTTATGACTTTCACGATTACAAGACTGCCGGCATTGACCGTGAGCACCTGACCCAATGGTGCGACGAGCACGGCTGGCAAACCGTGCTGAACCGCGCCGGCACGACCTTTCGCAAACTCGACGACGAACGCAAAGCCGATCTCGACCAGGCGAAAGCCATCGAACTGATGCTCGCGCAACCCTCGATGATCAAGCGCCCGGTGCTCGATCTCGGTGACCGAACCCTGATTGGCTTCAAGCCAGATATCTACGCGGCCGCTCTGAAGTAAGCAGCCCGTCACTCTTTGTAGAGGTATTCACATGTCCAATTCCCTGTTCAGCATCGCCTTTGGTGTCGGCACCCAGAACCGTCAAGGCGCATGGCTGGAAGTGTTCTACGCGCAGCCACTGCTCAACCCTTCGGCCGAACTGGTCGCGGCTGTTGCGCCGATCCTCGGTTACACCGAAGGCAACCAGGCCATCACCTTCACCACCGCCCAGGCTGCGCAACTGGCTGAAGCCGTGAAAGGCATCGACGCCGTGCAAGGCAAGCTGCTGACCCGCCTGGCTGAAAGCCACAAGCCGCTGGTCGCCACGCTGCTGGCCGAAGACGCGCAACTGACCTCCACGCCTGAGGCCTACCTCAAGCTGCATCTGCTCTCGCACCGTCTGGTCAAGCCGCACGGCGTGAGCCTGGCCGGTATCTTCCCGCTGCTGCCGAACGTGGCGTGGACCAGCCAGGGCGCGATCGACCTGAGCGAACTGGCGGAAATGCAACTCGAAGCGCGTCTGCGCGGCGAACTGCTGGAAGTGTTCTCCGTGGACAAGTTCCCGAAGATGACCGACTACGTGGTACCGGCCGGCGTGCGTATCGCTGATGCCGCACGTCTGCGTCTGGGCGCCTACGTCGGCGAAGGCACCACCGTGATGCACGAAGGTTTCATCAACTTCAACGCCGGCACCGAAGGCCCGGGCATGATCGAAGGCCGCGTTTCCGCTGGCGTATTCGTCGGCAAGGGTTCGGACCTGGGCGGCGGTTGCTCGACCATGGGCACCCTGTCGGGCGGCGGCAACATCGTGATCAAGGTCGGTGAAGGCTGCCTGATCGGCGCCAATGCCGGTATCGGCATTCCGCTGGGCGACCGCAACACTGTGGAATCGGGCCTGTACGTGACCGCCGGCACCAAGGTTGCGCTACTCGACGAAAACAACAATCTGGTCAAGGTTGTGAAAGCACGTGAGCTGGCCGGTCAGACTGATCTGCTGTTCCGGCGTAATTCGGAAACCGGTGCTGTGGAATGCAAGACCCACAAATCGGCGATCGAACTGAACGAAGCGCTGCACGCTCACAACTAAGCAGCACATCGACCTCCTGTGGGAGCGAGCCTGCTCGCGAAGCTTCTGGCGTCCTCAAGGACGCTGTCGCGAGCAGGCTCGCTCCCACAAGGTTTGGCGTACACCCCGCCCAATTTCACAGGGCTGAACCCATGATGATCCCCTCCCCGTGGCGCGCTGATTTCCCGGCTATCGCCGCGCTGCAACGGCAAGACCAGACCTATCTGGACAACGCCGCCACCACGCAAAAACCCCAGGCCCTGCTCGACGCACTGACGCATTACTACGCCAACGGCGCGGCCAATGTGCATCGTGCGCAACACCTGCCGGGTGCCCACGCGACACAAGCGTTCGAAGACAGCCGGCGCAAGGTTGGCCAGTGGCTGAATGCCGGTGACAGCGGGCAGATAATTTTCACGCACGGCGCCACCAGTGCCTTGAATCTGCTGGCTTACGGTCTTGAACATTTGTTCGAGCCGGGCGATGAGATTGTCATCAGCGCTCTGGAGCATCACGCCAACCTGTTGCCGTGGCAGCAACTGGCGCAACGCCGCAACCTGAAACTGGTGATCCTGCCGCTGGATGCCGACGGCCTGATCGACCTCGCCGCTGCCGTGCATCTGATCGGCCCGCGCACGCGTTTGCTGGCAGTCAGTCAGCTGTCCAACGTCCTTGGTGCCTGGCAGCCACTGACCGCGTTGCTCGGCATGGCCAAGGCGCAGAACGCGCTGACGGTAGTCGATGGCGCGCAAGGCGTGGTGCACGGCCGGCATGATGTGCAGGCGCTGGGTTGCGACTTCTATGTGTTTTCCAGCCACAAGCTCTACGGCCCTGAGGGACTGGGCGTGCTGTTCGGGCGCAACGCTGCGCTGGAGCAGTTGCAGCCATGGCAGTTCGGCGGCGAAATGGTGCTGGACGCCAACTATCAGGATTCGCGCTTCCGCCCGGCGCCGTTGGGGTTCGAGGCTGGCACACCGCCAATCGCCAGTGTCATCGGCCTCGGAGCGACCCTCGACTACTTGGCCGGTTTGGATCAGGACGCCGTATCTGCCCATGAAGCGGCGCTGCACGACTATCTGTTGCGCGGCCTCGCTGCCCGCAACGGCATTCGCCTGCTGGGCAAGCCGCAACTGGCACTGGCCAGTTTTGTCGTCGAAGGCGTGCACAACGCTGATCTGGCGCATCTGCTCACCGAACAAGGCATCGCCGTACGCGCCGGGCATCACTGCGCCATGCCGCTGATGAAAAGCTTCGAACTGGCTGGGGCGATTCGCGTGTCGCTGGCGCTGTATAACGACTCGGAAGATCTGGAGCGCTTTTTCGAGGCGCTGGATCAGGCGCTGGAGTTGTTGCGATGAGCCTGCCGGTGGAAGCGGCCGAAGCGCTGCAGACGTTTCAGAATGCGGCGGGCTGGGAACAGCGCGCGCGGCTGCTGATGCAGTTTGGCGATCGCTTGCCGGCGCTGGATGACGCGCAAAAGTGCGAGGCCAATCGGGTGCATGGTTGTGAGAGCCAGGTGTGGCTGGTCGGGGATTTGCGCGACGGGCACTGGCAGTTCAAGGCAAGCAGCGATGCGCGGATGATTCGCGGGTTGGTGGCGTTGCTGCTGTTGCGGGTCAACGGCTTGTCGGCAGTGGAGTTGCAGCAGGTGGATCTGCCGCAGTGGTTCAATCAGCTGGGACTGTCGCGGCAGTTGTCGCCTTCGCGCAGTAATGGCCTGAATGCGGTGCTCCAGCGGATGAATGAGTTGGCCGGTTAATCGCCATCGCTGGCAAGCCAGCTCCCACAGGGTTCGGTGGTGTTCATAGATGCACTGAACTTACCCAATACCTGTGGGAGCTGGCTTGCCAGCGATGAGGTCATCAGCCTCACCGTTCAAACCTGAGGTTTTACTCGGTCCGAAGGGCGCCGCACCCCCGCCACAATCTTGTCCACAGCCTTGGTCGCTGCGACCATGCCAAATGTCGCGGTAACCATCATCACCGCGCCAAACCCGCCGGCGCAGTCGAGCTTCACGCCGTCGCCGACAAAACTTTTCTGCAGACAAATGCTGCCATCCGGTTTCGGGTAGCGCAGCTGTTCGGTGGAAAATACGCACGGCACGCTGTAGTGACGGGTCACGGTGCGGGAGAAGCCGTAGTCCCGGCGCAACGTCGAACGGACTTTCGAGGCCAGCGGATCGTTGAAGGTGCGGTTCAAGTCGCAAACCTGAATCAGCGTCGGGTCGATCTGCCCGCCCGCGCCGCCGGTGGTGATGATCTGGATCTTGCGGCGTTTGCACCAGGCGATCAGTGCCGCTTTGGCGTTCACCGCATCGATGCAGTCGATCACGCAGTCGATGTTCGGCGTGATGTATTCGGCCATGGTGTCGCGGGTGACGAAATCGGCCACGGCGTGCACCGTGCAATCGGGGTTGATCCCGCGCAGGCGCTCGGCCATCACCTCGACCTTGGGTTTGCCGACAGTGCTGTCCAAGGCGTGCAACTGACGGTTGGCATTACTGACGCAGACGTCGTCGAGGTCGAACAACGAAATCTCGCCAACTCCGCAACGGGCCATGGCTTCCGCCGCCCAGGAACCGACGCCACCAACGCCGACGATCGCCACATGGGCGGCGCGCAAGCGTTCCAGGCCCTCGATGCCATACAACCGGGCGATGCCTGCAAACCGCGGATCTTCTGTACTCATGACCATTACCCCAAAAACCGGCGCGCATTATAGGGCTACGCAGCGACAAGTTTTAAGCTGCAAGCGACAAGTGTAAGAACTTAAGTCAGAGACGGCTGCCCAATGTCAGGCATTTTCCCGTCAGTTGTACGACTGGTTAACCGCCGGTGTAGGATGCGCGCCCCTCGGGCGTCTATCCGACCGATCCTTCGTTCCACAGCCTTTGGAACCCGAAACAGCTATGTCATCGCGTAAATTTGGACTCAACCTGGTGGTGGTGCTGGCCATCGCTGCCTTGTTCACCGGTTTCTGGGCGCTGGTCAATCGCCCGGTAACGGCGCCGAACTGGCCGCAGCAAATCTCCGGCTTCTCGTATTCGCCATTCCAGCAGGGGCAATTCCCACAGAAGGATCAGTATCCGTCTGACGATGAAATGCGCCGTGACCTGGAAATCATGAGCAAGCTGACCGACAACATCCGTATCTATTCGGTCGACGGTTCGCTGGCAGACATCCCGAAACTGGCGGAGGAATTCGGCCTGCGCGTCACCCTCGGTATCTGGATCAGCCCGGACCAGGAACGCAACGAACGGGAAATCACCAAAGCCATCGAACTGGCCAACACCTCGCGCAGCGTCGTGCGCGTGGTGGTCGGCAACGAAGCGCTGTTTCGTGAAGAAATCACCCCGGAAGCCCTGATCGTTCTGCTGGATCGGGTGCGCGCTGCGGTCAAAGTACCGGTGACCACTTCCGAGCAATGGCACATCTGGGAGAAATACCCGCAACTGGCCAAACATGTCGATTTGATCGCCGCCCACGTCTTGCCCTACTGGGAATTCATTCCGGTGGACAAGGCCGGCCAGTTCGTCTTCGACCGCGCCCGCGATCTGAAAAAACTCTTTCCGAAAAAACCGCTGCTGCTGTCCGAGGTAGGCTGGCCGAGCAACGGTCGCATGCGCGGTGGCGCCGATGCCTCGCCGGCAGATCAGGCGATTTACCTGCGCACACTGGTCAACAAGCTCAATCGCCAAGGCTTCAACTACTTCGTGATCGAAGCGTTCGATCAGCCGTGGAAGGCCAGCGACGAAGGTTCGGTCGGCGCCTACTGGGGCGTGTTCAACGCCGCGCGCCAGCAGAAATTCAATTTCGAAGGCCCGGTGGTGGCGATTCCGCAATGGCGCGTGCTGGCCATCGGTTCGGTGGTGCTGGCGCTGCTGTCGCTGACCCTGCTGATGATCGACGGCTCGGCCCTGCGCCAGCGCGGTCGCACCTTTCTGACGTTTATCGCGTTCCTCTGCGGTTCGGTGCTGGTGTACATCGGTTACGACTACAGCCAGCAATACAGCACGTGGTTCAGCCTCACGGTCGGATTCCTCCTCGCGCTCGGTGCGCTCGGGGTATTCATCGTCCTGCTCACCGAGGCCCATGAACTGGCCGAAGCGGTGTGGATTCACAAACGCCGTCGGGAATTCCTGCCGGTGCTGGGCGATTCCGACTACCGGCCGAAAGTGTCGATCCACGTGCCCTGCTACAACGAGCCGCCAGAGATGGTCAAACAGACCCTCGATGCCCTGGCCGCGCTCGATTATCCGGATTTCGAAGTCCTGATCATCGACAACAACACCAAGGATCCGGCGGTGTGGGAACCGGTGCGTGACTACTGCGTAACCCTCGGCCCGCGCTTCAAGTTCTTCCACGTTTCGCCGCTGGCCGGCTTCAAGGGCGGCGCGCTGAATTACCTGATCCCGCACACCGCCAAGGATGCCGAAGTCATTGCCGTGATCGACTCCGATTACTGCGTGCACCCGAACTGGCTCAAGCACATGGTGCCGCACTTTGCCGACCCGAAAATCGCCGTGGTGCAGTCGCCGCAGGATTATCGCGACCAGAACGAAAGCACCTTCAAAAAGCTCTGCTACGCCGAATACAAAGGCTTCTTCCATATCGGCATGGTCACCCGCAACGACCGTGACGCGATCATTCAGCACGGCACCATGACCATGACCCGCCGTTCCGTGCTGGAAGAATTGGGCTGGGCTGACTGGTGCATCTGTGAAGACGCCGAACTCGGTTTGCGCGTGTTCGAGAAAGGCCTGTCGGCGGCGTATTACCACGACAGCTACGGCAAGGGCCTGATGCCGGATACCTTCATCGACTTCAAGAAACAGCGTTTCCGCTGGGCCTATGGCGCGATCCAGATCATCAAGCGCCACACCCGCAGCCTGCTGCGCGGCAAGGACACCGAACTGACTCGCGGTCAGCGTTATCACTTCCTCGCCGGCTGGCTGCCGTGGGTTGCCGATGGCATGAACATCTTCTTCACCGTTGGCGCGCTGTTGTGGTCGGCGGCGATGATCATCGTGCCGCAACGGGTCGATCCACCGTTGCTGATTTTCGCAATCCCGCCGCTGGCGCTGTTCGTGTTCAAGGTCGGCAAGATCATCTTCCTCTACCGTCGCGCCGTCGGCGTGAATCTGAAAGATGCGTTCTGCGCGGCACTGGCCGGGCTGGCGTTGTCGCACACCATCGCCAAAGCGGTGCTGTACGGTTTCTTCACCAGCAGCATTCCGTTCTTCCGCACGCCGAAAAACGCTGACAACCACGGTTTCTGGGTGGCGATCAGCGAGGCTCGCGAGGAGCTGTTCATCATGCTGTTGCTGTGGGGCGCGGCGCTGGGGATTTTCCTGGTGCAGGGCATTCCGAGCAATGACATGCGCTTCTGGGTGACCATGCTGCTGGTGCAGTCGCTGCCGTACCTGGCAGCGCTGATCATGGCGTTCCTGTCGTCGCTGCCCAAACCTGCGGCCAAGGCTGAGCCGGCACCGGTCGTCTAAATCCGCAACGCAGCACTAAACGGCGGCCAATGGTCGCCGTTTTGCTTTAAGATAACCGCCATTTTGCGGGGCTTGGCGTGATAACCGGTCTGACTGACCACCCCTGTCCCTTGTGGGAGCGAGCCTGCTCGCGAAGGCGTTGTAACATTCAACCTTTAAGGTGCCTGGTAGACCGCTTTCGCGAGCAGGCTCGCTCCCACATTAGAAGCCCAAGCTCACACCCCATGATCCCGGAGTTTTCCATGACGGCCCACGCCGACCTATCGCCGACCCTTCAACTGGCCATCGACCTGATCCGCCGTCCTTCCGTGACCCCGGTCGATGCCGACTGCCAGAAGCAGATGATGCAGCGCCTGGGCGATGCCGGTTTCACCCTGGAGCCGATGCGCATCGAAGATGTGGATAACTTCTGGGCGACTCACGGCAACAACGACGGCCCGGTGCTGTGCTTCGCCGGCCACACCGACGTGGTACCGACCGGTCCGGTTACCGCATGGCAGATCGATCCGTTCAATGCCGTGATCGACGAACATGGCATGCTCTGCGGCCGTGGCGCGGCAGACATGAAAGGCAGTCTGGCGTCGATGACCGTCGCCGCTGAACGCTTTGTCGCCGATTACCCGAACCATAAAGGCAAGGTTGCGTTCCTGATCACCAGCGACGAAGAAGGCCCGGCGCATCACGGCACCAAGGCTGTGGTCGAACGTCTGGTCGCGCGCAAGGAGCGTCTGGACTGGTGCATCGTTGGCGAGCCGTCGAGCACCACCCTGGTCGGCGACGTGGTGAAAAACGGCCGTCGCGGCTCCCTCGGTGCCAAGCTCACGGTCAAAGGCGTGCAGGGCCACGTGGCCTACCCGCATCTGGCGAAAAACCCGATTCACCTCGCCGCTCCGGCGCTGGCCGAGCTGGCCGCCGAGCACTGGGACCACGGTAACGACTTCTTCCCGCCGACCAGTTTCCAGATTTCCAACGTCAATTCCGGCACCGGCGCGACCAACGTGATTCCCGGTGATCTGGTGGCGGTGTTCAACTTCCGTTTTTCCACCGAATCAACCGTCGAAGGCCTGCAGAAACGCGTTGCCGATATTCTCGACAAGCACGATCTGGACTGGCACATCGACTGGGCGCTGTCCGGCCTGCCGTTCCTCACCGAACCGGGCGCGCTGCTCGATGCGGTATCGTCGAGCATCAAGGACATCACCGGTCGCGAGACCAAGGCGTCGACCAGCGGCGGCACCTCCGATGGCCGCTTCATCGCGACCATGGGCACGCAAGTGGTTGAACTGGGCCCGGTCAACGCGACCATCCACCAGGTCAACGAGCGCGTGCTGGCGGCGGATCTCGATGTGCTGACCGAAATTTATTACCAGACCCTGATCAAGTTGCTCGCCTGATGCTCGCGTGCCCGATCTGCAGTGAACCGCTCAACGCGGTCGACAACGGCGTGGTCTGCCCCGCCGGGCATCGGTTTGACCGTGCGCGTCAGGGTTATCTGAACCTGTTGCCGGTGCAGCACAAGAACAGCCGCGACCCGGGCGACAATCAAGCGATGGTCGAGGCGCGCCGTGATTTCCTCAACGCCGGGCATTACGCGCCAGTGGCAAAGCGTCTGGCTGAATTGGCGGCGAGTTATGCGCCGGAGCGCTGGGTCGATATCGGTTGTGGCGAGGGTTACTACACCGCGCAAATCGCCGAAGCGTTGCCCAATGCGGATGGCTATGCACTGGACATTTCCCGTGAAGCCGTCAAACGCGCCTGCAAGCGCAACCCGGCAATTACCTGGTTGATTGCCAGCATGGCCCGCGTGCCATTGGCTTCAGGCAGTTGCCAGTTTCTCGCCAGCGTCTTCAGTCCGTTGGATTGGGAGGAAGCCAAGCGTCTGCTCAGCGTCGGCGGTGGGCTGATGAAAGTCGGCCCGACACGTGGCCATCTGATGGAGTTGCGCGAACGCCTGTACGACGAAGTGCGCGAGTACACCGACGACAAGCACATGGCCCTGGTGCCGGAAGGCATGGCGCTGGCGCACAGCGAAACCCTGGAATTCAAGCTGACCCTGGACAAGCCCGAGGACCGCGCCAACCTGTTGGCGATGACGCCTCACGGCTGGCGTGCCAGTGCCGAGCGTCGTGCGGCGGTGATCGAACAGGCCGAGCCGTTCGAGACCACCGTGTCGATGCGCTACGATTATTTCGTTCTTCAATAACTTTTGGTCTCGGGCACAGGCCCGGGGCCGGCTAAATCCGCGAATGGATTTTTCAGACCCGCAGTGAGGACATCCATGCGCCAACCGGACATCGAGATTTACCTGAAAGACGCCGACGTCGACCACAAGGCCATCGCCGCCTGGCTCGGCCAAGCGCTTGGCCCGTGCAGCGACTGGGTGCAGAAAGGCCAGACGTACAAGTGCAAGGCCGGCAACGTGCCGGTGACCTGGCTGCCGAAAGCCGTGGGCAAGTGGAACAGCCTGTTCCTGGAAAGCGACCAGACCCCCTGGGACGACGACATCGCCTGCGCCCGCGCAGCCTTTGCCGCGCTGAACGTCGAAGTGCGTTGCGCACCGGGGACGTGGGTCGAAGAAGAAGGTGAAGAAACCGCCGATCGCTGGATTCGCATCAGCGAAGACGGAGAAGAAGAGATCACCTGGAAGACCGTGTAATCAGGGCAACGTAGAGCCCATGTGGGAGCGAGCCTGCTCGCGAATGCGCAGTGTCAGTCGATATGAATGGTGACTGATACACCGCATTCGCGAGCAGGCTCGCTCCCACAGTGGTTTTGGCGTTCTGGAGGTTTGTGTTACAGACCTACAACATCCTCAGCCTGCAACCCCTTCTCGCCGGTGATCACCGCGTACTCGACCTGTTGACCTTCGGTCAGCGAGCGGTGCCCTTCGCCGCGTATCGCGCGGTAGTGCACGAACACGTCCACGCCGTCGTCGCGCTGGATAAAGCCGTAGCCTTTGGCGTCGTTGAACCACTTCACGTTGCCGGTTTCGCGTGTTGCCATCTGTTCATACTCCTTTTTTATTATTGAACGGGCTTTTCGCAGGAAAGCCTTAGAGGAACGTCAGCCTGCGTCCGACGTCCATGACAGGGCACCGGCAACAGAGCGCCGAGTATATGACAGGTGAAGAAACTCTCAACAGGAGATTACTTCGGCGCTTTTTTGCCGATTTTCGCCTAATACGGCAAACTGTCCGCCCCGAGCGCCTGCTCGGTTTTATTCACTCACGCAGAAGCCGTATGACCCGTTCCCCGTTCCGCCGTCTTGTGTTTGGCACCCTGCGCCGCCTGTTGTATCTCTGGGTTCGCTCCGAGACCATCAATCAGTCGTCGTTCACTCTTAACCTCGACCGCAGTCGTCCGGTGTTCTACGTCCTGCAAAACCCTTCGCTGACGGATCTGGCGGTGGTTGACACCGAGTGCACCAAGGCCGGTCTGCCACGCCCGGTGCTGGCGGTGTCGGTGGGTTCACTCATCGAACCAGCGGCGTTTTTCTATTTGACGCCGGACCCGGACTGGCTCGGCCGCCAGGACAAACGCGGTGCGCCGCCAACTCTCACCCGCCTGGTCAGCGCGCTGACGCAGAACGCTGCCGAAGACGCGCAGATCATTCCGGTCAGCGTGTTCTGGGGCCAGTCGCCAGACAGCGAAAACAGCCCGTGGAAACTGTTGTTCGCCGACAGCTGGGCAGTCACCGGACGCCTGCGCCGGCTGCTGAGCATCATCGTCCTCGGGCGTAAAACCCGCGTGCAGTTTTCCGCGCCGATCCACCTGCGCGAACTGATCGATCACAACAAGGGTCATGAGCGCACCGTGCGCATGGCCCAGCGCATCCTGCGCGTGCACTTCCGCAACCTCAAAGCTGCGGTGATCGGCCCGGACATTTCCCACCGGCGCAATCTGGTCAAAGGCCTGCTCAACCAGCCGCTCGTCAAACAGGCGATCCTCGACGAAGCCGAGCGCGAAAAAATCTCCCCGGAGAAAGCCAAGGCCCAAGCCCTGCGCTATGGCAACGAGATTGCTTCGGACTACACCTACACCGCGATCCGTTTTCTCGAAGTGGTGCTGAGCTGGTTCTGGAACAAGATCTACGACGGTATCAAGGTCAACCACATCGAGGGTGTGCAAAACGTTGCGCAGGGTCACGAAGTGATCTACGTGCCGTGCCATCGCAGCCACATCGATTACCTGCTGCTTTCCTATCTGCTGTTCCGCAATGGTCTGACCCCGCCGCACATCGCCGCCGGGATCAACCTGAACATGCCGGTGATCGGCAGCCTGCTGCGCCGTGGCGGCGCGTTTTTCATGCGCCGCACGTTCAAGGGCAATCCGCTGTACACCTCGGTGTTCAACGAATACCTGCACACGCTGTTCACCAAAGGTTTCCCGGTGGAGTATTTCGTCGAGGGCGGGCGCTCGCGCACCGGGCGCATGCTGCAACCGAAAACCGGCATGCTCGCGATCACTCTGCGCAGTTTCCTGCGTTCGTCGCGGATGCCGATCGTATTCGTGCCGGTGTACATCGGATACGAGCGCGTGCTCGAAGGCCGCACCTACCTCGGTGAGCTGCGCGGCGCGAGCAAAAAGAAAGAGTCGATCTTCGATATTTTCAAAGTGATCGGCGCGCTCAAGCAGCGCTTCGGCCAGGTCGCGGTCAACTTCGGCGAGCCGATCAAACTGGCCGAATTTCTCGACGCTGAGCAACCGGACTGGCGCCAGCAGGAGCTCGGCCCGCAATTCAAACCGGCGTGGCTCAACGAAACCACCAACCGCCTCGGCGAGAAAGTCGCCCGACATCTCAATGAAGCGGCGGCGATCAACCCGGTCAATCTGGTAGCGCTGGCACTGCTGTCGACCACGCGCCTGGCCCTGGATGATCGGGCCATGGCGCGGGTGCTGGACCTGTATCTGGCGCTGCTGCGCAAGGTCCCGTATTCGCCACACACCACCTTGCCGGAAGGCGATGGCCGTGCGCTGATTGAGCATGTGAAAGACATGGATCTGCTCGCCGAGCAGAACGATGCGCTGGGCAAGATTCTGTATCTGGACGAGCAGAACGCGGTCCTGATGACTTACTACCGCAACAACGTCCTGCACATCTTCGCCCTGCCCTCGTTGCTCGCGAGTTTCTTCCAGAGCACCTCGCGCATGAGCCGCGAGCAGATCCTGCGCTACACCCGCGCGCTGTATCCGTACCTGCAATCGGAATTGTTCATCCGCTGGAGCCTGGACGAACTCGACGCGGTGATCGATCAGTGGCTGGAAGCGTTCGTCGAGCAGGGCCTGCTGCGTTTCGAGAAGGACGTTTACCTGCGCCCGGCGCCGAGTTCGCGGCATTTCGTGCTACTGACACTGCTGTCGAAAAGCATCGCGCAGACCCTGCAGCGGTTCTACATGACCGTATCTTTGCTGCTCAACAGCGGCCAGAACAGCATCAGCGCCGAAGAGCTGGAAGACCTCTGCACAGTGATGGCCCAGCGCCTGTCGATCCTCCATGGCCTGAATGCGCCGGAATTCTTCGACAAGAGCCTGTTCCGCCACTTCATCCAGACCCTGCTCGACCTCGACGTCCTGCGCCGCGACGAAGCCGGCAAGCTCAGCTATCACGAACTGCTCGGCGAGCTGGCCGAAGGCGCGGCCAAACGCGTGTTGCCGGCGGAGATTCGCCTGTCGATCCGCCAGGTCGCGCTGCACCGCAGTGAAGATGCGGCGGATCAGATCACGCCACAGCCTGAGGCTTGAAGCCTTACCCCTGTGGGAGCGAGCCTGCTCGCGAAGACGGAGTGTCAGTCGCCATTTATTTTGACTGATCCAGCGCTTTCGCGAGCAGGCTCGCTCCCACATTGAAAGGAGATTCACCCATGAAAAAACTGCTAACCCTCGCCGCCGCCACGCTGCTCAGCGCCTGCCAATCAACCACACCCGCCGGCAAGGCCAGCCTCGACGGCGAAGTCTTCTACCTGCAACGCATCGCTCTGCCCCCGAGCGCGACCTTGAGCGTCAGCCTGCAAGACGTGTCGCTGGCCGATGCACCCGCCATCGTCCTCGCCGAACAGAAAGGCCCGATCAAAGGCCAGGTGCCGCTGCCATTCCATTTGAGCTACGATCCGGCGCAGGTCAAATCCGGCCATCGTTATTCGATCAGCGCGCGCATTGAAGTCAACGGCGAGCTGATGTTCATCACCACCGAAAACCACGCCGTGCAACTCGACGGCAACGACCCGCAGCCGCTGAAAATCCGCGTCGACGCCGTTCGTTAATCCACTCGCCAAAGGAAGACGCCATGCGCCGCCCTACCCTTCGCTTCGCCGCCGCCTGCGCCGGTCTGCTGATCTCCGCCAACGCCTTGGCCTTGTCGCTCAACGACCTGTCGCAACAAGACGCCACCGGCGGCCTCAAGGACGCCCTGACCCAAGGCGCCCAGATCGCCGTGAAACAACTCGGCACCCCGGGCGGCTTCAGCAACAACCCCGAAGTGAAAATCGAACTGCCGGGCAAACTCGGCAAAGCCGCGAGCAAGATGAAAGCCTTCGGCATGGGCGCCCAGGTCGAAGAACTGGAAAACGCGATGAACAAAGCCGCCGAATCCGCTGTGACCAGGCCCAGCCAATCCTCGTCGATGCAGTGAAGAAAATGAGCGTGGCCGACGCCAAAGACATCCTCAGCGGCGGCAATGATTCGGCCACCCAATACCTGAACAAATCCAGCCGCGAACAGATCCGCGCGAAATTCCTGCCCATCGTCAAGCAAGCCACCGACAAGGTCGGCGTCGCGCAGAAGTACAACTCGTTTGCGGGCCAGGCCGCTGCGTTTGGCGTGGTGGACGCGAAGAGCGCGAACGTTGAGAGCTACGTTACTGAACAGGCACTCAATGGTTTGTTCGAGATGATCGGCAAGCAGGAAGAGACGATACGTCAGAACCCGGCCGCTGCGGCGACGAGTCTGGCGAAGAAGGTGTTTGGTACGCTTTAAGTCGTTACAACATGGGGGCGATTCAATTCGCTCCCATGCTTGCCTCCACGTAAAGAACTACGTAAAAAAAACACCCACTCCCGCCCCATCTTCCTTCTCTCAAAAAGCTGCAATTGGTCCAGCTCTTCCAGAATCGACGCCGCCTCGCTACCCGAGCAGGAAAAATTTTCCGCGACATTGCTCGCCGTAAACTCCTTCGCCTCCCCGCTTTTAGCCACCTGATAAACCGCGCGCTGCCGTTCCGTCAGTTGAGCAATTACGCCAGAGCTCATCAGCCAGCGCTCAAAGTCCTGAGTGTCTGCCAGACTCTTGCGGTACACAGTTGTAAAACCGACCACGGCTCGCAAAACAACCGCGCATTGAAACTCGATGAAATAAGTCAGATCCAGCTCATCCGCCTCGGTGTGCAGGTAGGAGCGTCCGTATTTCACCGGTGCATTGCGCAGCAGCAGACTGATCGCAATGTAGCGAAACGCCGCGAACTCATGTTTGAACATGAACCAGTAAAACAAGGCTCTCGCGACCCGTCCGTTACCGTCGCGAAATGGATGTTCATAACCCATGGCGAAATGCAGCGTCACGGCCTTGATCAGTGGATGCAGATAATTTTTGTCCAGAATCGAGGCAGCGGGCCGGTTGATCCAGGCGGACAACCTCGCCAACCGCGCAACCAATCCTGCAGCAGGAGGTGGTCGGTGCACGGTATTGCCTGAACCATCCTGAACAACCACCTCATCATTGGTCCGGAACAATCCGGGGGAATACTGCCCGTCATCGATCCCCTCCACACCCACTCGATGGATCTCTGCAATCAGCTCAATGCTCAGAGGTTCATAACGCTTTTCCCAAGCGAAATTCATCATTCGATAATTACCCATTACCATGCGCTCATCCGGCGTCCGCGGCTGGCGCTGATGCTTGAGCATGTCCTTGGCTACGCGCGTGGTAGTCGCCGCGCCCTCCAACTGGCTACTGGCGATGGCTTCGTCTTCGATCAGGTCATTGAACAGACAGGAGAAATGCGCCCGCTCGCCGATCTGACTGGTCATGTAATCCAGCGCGGCCGTACTGGCGTAACGATCCACCACAGCCAAGGTTTTCTGCGCCAACGGCGTTGGCACGTATTTGCCCCACTGCACCGGCTCGCCCAACGGCAACAAATGAATGTACTGGGCCGCCCGCGCCTTCTTCACCAACGCCCAACAAAGATTCGCGTCCAACCCAGCCGCCCAGCGATAGCGCAACGCCTCGAATGGCAGATAGCGCCCCTGATCATCGAGCGGCTTGAGCAGCGCCAGATAATCCGCAAGTCGTTGCTTGTGGGGAGAGCGGGCCAACAGGTCGAAAACAGGATCCGTTCTGCCAGCTAATGTCGGTGGTTTCTTCATCAGACAGACTCAAGGACTCGGAAAAGCAGAACCCGGAGTACAGCATTGGACGGCCAGCGCCTCAAGATCGGAGGATTCTGAAAAAGCTGTAGGAAGGCAGCGTGAATTGGCGATTCGAAATGAATTGGCTGTCAGACCGCCTTCGCGAGCAGGCTCGCTCCCACAGAAAAGCAAGCAGCGCAGCTACCTGCGGCGAAGCCGCCCCACTCAACAATGAGCGCAAGCTCGAGTAACGCTCTTGATCTTGCTTTTGATCCACCGGCGACGTCGGAAGGCTGAGTGGAGGGATTGATCCGGGCGTGGGAGCGCAGCGACCGTACGACGCAGTCGTACACAGCGAGTGTAGGTGCAGCGAAGCAAACCGGAGCCGCTGCGCCCGGATCGATCCCGCAGCGAAGGAACCCGAGCCTGCGAGGGCCGAACGCAGGAGCAAGCCTTTTTGGGTACTTTTTCGGCGTCTGGAAAAAGTGCCTCGCCGTAAGGGCGAAACCGCCAGCCGCAACGCCCACAGCAACGGATATACACCCAAAACCCCCAAATCATGGTCGGCCCGAAGGCCGCCACGACACAAAAACCTCAAGCCTCCTTACGCACCCGAAACCACGCCGCATACAACGCCGGCAAAAACAACAGCGTCAGCGCAGTCGCAACAATCAACCCACCCATGATCGCCACCGCCATCGGCCCGAAAAACACACTGCGCGACAGCGGAATCATCGCCAGCACCGCCGCCAGCGCCGTCAACACAATCGGCCTGAAGCGCCGAACCGTAGCCTCGATAATCGCCTGCCAGGGCTTGAGCCCCGAAGCAATATCCTGCTCGATCTGATCGACCAGAATCACCGAATTGCGCATGATCATCCCGGACAACGCGATGGTCCCGAGCATCGCCACAAACCCGAACGGCTGCCTGAACACCATCAGAAACAACGTCACCCCGATCAGACCCAGTGGCGCGGTGAGAAACACCATCGCCGTGCGCGAGAAACTGCGCAACTGCACCATCAGCAAGGTCAACACCACGACAATGAACATCGGCACCCCGGCATTCACCGACTTCTGCCCGCGCTCGGAATCCTCCACCGTGCCGCCGACATCCAGCAGATAACCATCGGGTAATTCGGCGCGAATCGGGTCCAGCGTCGGCATGATCTGCTTGACCAGCGTCGCCGGTTGCTCCTTGCCGTAAATGTCGGCGCGCACGGTCACGTTCGGCAGCCGATTGCGGTGCCAGATGATGCCTTCCTCGAAGCCGTATTCCAGCGTGGCAATCTGCGACAACGCCACACTGCGACCGTTATCCGTCGGCACCGCGAGGCTCGGCAACAACGACAATTCAGTGCGCTCGTGCACGGTGCCGCGCAGCAGAATCTCGATCAATTCGTTGTCTTCGCGATACTGGCTGACCGTCGAGCCGACCAGCGAACTCTGCAGGAACTTCGCCAGATTGGCGGTGCTCACACCGAGGGCGCGGGCGCGATCCTGGTCAATGTTCAGGTAGACGACTTTGCTCGGCTCCTCCCAGTCCAGATGCACGTTGACCACATGCGGATTCTCGCGAACCTTTGCCGCCACTTTGCGCGCCAACGCACGGACTTCTTCGATGTGTTCACCGGTAACGCGGAACTGCACCGGATAGCCAACCGGCGGGCCGTTTTCCAAACGGGTGACCCGCGAACGCAGGGCCGGGAACTGTTCGTTGAGGGTTTCGATCAACCAGCTGCGCAGCGCTTCACGCTCTTCGATGGTTTTTGCCAACACCACGAACTGGGCAAAACTCGCCGCCGGCAGTTGCTGATCCAGCGGCAGGTAGAAACGCGGCGAGCCGGTGCCGACGTAGGCCACGTAATTGTCGATGCCGGCGTGCTCCTTGAGCAGCGCTTCGAGGCGTTTGACTTCGCTGGTGGTATTGGCCAGAGAAACGCCTTCGGCCAGTTTCAGATCGACCATCAACTCCAGCCGGTTCGAAGCCGGGAAGAACTGCTGCGGGACGAATCGGAACAGCATCACCGAGGCAATGAACAGGCCCACGGTGAGCACGATCACCGTCTTGCGATGGGTCACGCACCACTCCACCAGACGCCGGACGCGCTGATAGAACGGCGTCGCATAGGGGTCCGGCTGACCATCGCCTGTGCCGTGTTTCGCCGCATGAATTTTCGCCAGATCCGGCAGGAGTTTTTCCCCCAGATACGGCACGAACATGACCGCCGCCACCCATGAGGCGAGCAAGGCAATGGTCACCACCTGGAAAATCGAGCGGGTGTATTCGCCGGTTCCGGACTGCGCAGTGGCAATCGGCAGGAAACCGGCGGCGGTGATCAACGTGCCGGTAAGCATCGGGAATGCAGTGCTGGTCCAGGCATAACTCGCCGCGCGAATGCGGTCGAAACCCTGCTCCATTTTGATCGCCATCATTTCCACGGCGATGATCGCATCGTCCACCAGCAGACCCAGCGCCAGCACCAGCGCACCGAGGGAAATCTTGTGCAGGCCGATCCCGAGGTAATACATGCAGGCGAAGGTCATCGCCAGCACCAGCGGAATGGTCAGCGCGACGACCATGCCGGTGCGCACGCCGAGGGAGAAGAAGCTCACCAGCAAGACGATCGCCAGCGCTTCGACCAACACCTGGACGAACTCGCCGACGCCGGTTTTTACCGCTGCCGGCTGATCGGACACCTTGCGCAACTGCATGCCGGCCGGGAGGTTTTTCTGGATCCGCGAGAACTCGCCCTCCAGCGCCTTGCCCAGCACCAGAATGTCGCCGCCATCCTTCATAGCCACGGCCAGACCGATCGCATCGTCGCCCATGAAACGCATGCGCGGCGCCGGTGGGTCGCTGAAACCGCGACGCACATCGGCGATATCGGAGATGCGGAACGTACGATCGGCGACGCGGATCGGAAAGTTCTTTATCTCATCGACTGTCTGAAAATTCCCCGAGACGCGTAGCTGCAAGCGCTCGCTGCCGGTTTCGAAGAACCCCGCAGTGGACACCGCATTCTGTTCCTCCAGTGCCTGCTGCACCGCCGCCAGCGGCAAGCCAAGGGTGGCGAGTTTGACGTTGGACAGCTCGACCCAGATTTTCTCGTCCTGCAACCCAAGCAGTTCGACCTTGCCAACGTCCTTGACCCGTTGCAGTTGAATCTGGATGCGGTCGGCGTAATCCTTGAGCACGGCGTAGTCGAAACCGTCACCGGTCAACGCATAGATATTGCCGAAGGTGGTGCCGAACTCATCGTTGAAGAACGGCCCCTGAATTCCCGGCGGCAAGGTCTGGCGGATATCGCCGACCTTCTTGCGCAACTGATACCAGAGATCGGGGATTTGCTTGGAGTGCATCGAGTCGCGGGCGATGAAGGTCACCTGGGATTCACCGGGGCGGGAGAACGACATGATGCGTTCGTACTCGCCGGTTTCCATCAGCTTCTTTTCGATGCGTTCGGTGACCTGGCGCGAGACCTCCTGCGCGGTCGCGCCGGGCCAGCGGGTCTGGATGACCATGGCCTTGAAAGTGAACGGCGGGTCTTCGCTCTGGCCGAGTTTGGTGTAGGACAACGCGCCGACAACGGCGAGCAAAAGCATCAGGAACAGTACGATCTGGCGATTACGCAACGCCCATTCTGAGAGGTTGAAGCGCATTGGGGCTTACTCCTTGTTCGCCAGATTGACCACACGGTTGGAGCGATCCACTGGTCGCACCTGCTGGCCGTCGAGCAATACGTGAACGCCGGCAGCCACCACCCAGTCGCTGGCATTCAAGCCCTCGAGCACCGCCACGCTTTTCTCGCCGAACGGACCGACCCGCACCGGGGTTTTCTTCAACGTGTTGTTGCCGTTGACCACCCAGACGTAAGTCGCGCCGTTTTCAGCGGTCAGCGCGGAAAGCGGTATCGACAACGAGACACTGTCAGCCGATTGCACGAACACCCGGGCGCTCTGCCCCAGCTCGGCCGGGACTTTGCCGCTGGTGAACGAGATACGCGCGGCAAAAGTGCGCGAGCGCGGATCGGCGGATGGCGACAACTCGCGGATCTGCCCGGCAAACCGCTGATTCTGCTGCGCCCACAATTCCACGGTCACTGGCTGACCGACCTTGAAGCGGCCGAAGCTTTGCTCCGGCAGGCTGATCAACACTTCGCGCTCACCATCGGTGGCGAGTGTGAACACGGTTTGCCCGGCAGCGACCACCTGACCGACTTCCACCGAACGCTTGGCCACCACACCATCCTGCGGCGCACGCAGCACCGCGTAACTGGCCTGGTTGGTCGAAACGTTGAATTCAGCTTTGATTTGTTTAAGGCGGGCTTCGCCGGAGCGATATAGATTTTCGGCGTTGTCGTAGGCCGAGCGGCTGACCATCTGCCGATCCATCAGGGTTTTATAGCGATCCCGTTCGGCGCGGACCAGGTTCAGATTGGCCTCGGCGGCGGCGACCTGCGCGCGGGTGGCTTCCAGTTGCAGGCGCACGTCCTGCGGATCGAGTTCGGCCAAGGGCTGATCGGCCTTGACGCGCTGGCCTTCGTCGACCAGTCGTCGGCTGACTTTGCCGCCGATGCGGAATGCCAGATCAGGCTCATAACGGGCACGCACCTCGCCCGGATAACTTTCCATCGCCTGCGCCGAAGGCTCGGGCTGTACCACCATGGCCGGTCGCACGGTGACCTTGGTCACCTCTTCCTGACCGCACGCCGATAACAGGAAAGCCAGACTGACTGGCACGGCAAAGGACAACGCATGGCGGAACATGGTGACGGACCTTTCGCGAATGAGGCTTGGAATATTTATACTGGCGGGTATGGTATTAATAGCAAACTCACCAGTCCAGTATTAAAAGCGAAGAATGTCGAACAATCTTTCAGCTCCAAACGGCCCGGGCCGCCCCAAGGATCTGGCCAAACGCCAGGCGATCCTGGATGCGGCGAAAACCCTGTTTCTTTGCCATGGCTACGCCAACACCAGCATGGACGCGGTGGCCAGCGAGGCGGGCGTGTCGAAGCTGACGGTCTACAGCCATTTCAACGACAAGGAGACGCTGTTCTCCGCCGCCGTCGTCGCGAAATGCGAGGAACAATTGCCGCCGCTGTTCTTCGAATTGCCGGACGGCATCGCGGTGGAAAATGTATTGCTGAACATTGCCCGAGGCTTCCACCAACTGATCAACAGCGATGAATCGGTGAACCTGCACCGCCTGATCATGGCGCTGGGCAGTCAGGATCCGAAGCTGTCGCTGATCTTCTTCGAGGCCGGCCCCGAGCGCGTGGTCAACGGCATGGAAGGTCTGCTGGCGAAAATCCATGCAACCGGCGCGCTGAGCATTGACCAGCCACGCAACGCTGCCGAGCACTTCTTCTGCCTGATCAAAGGGGCGGGAAATTTTCGTTTGTTGTACGGCTGCGGCGAGCCGCTGACCGGAGAGGCAGCGGAGCGGCATGTGCGGGAGGTGGTGGGGTTGTTTATGAGGGCCTATGGGGGAGGAGCAGCTGCGAGCTTCTAGCTACAAGCTGCAAGAAAAAGCAAAAGCAGTGACTTGGCTCTGGCTCTGGCTTGCAGCTTGCAGCTTGCAGCTGCTTCTAAGGCTTCAGTGCTTTCTTCGGATAAATGTCATACCGGCTCGATTTGCCATCCAGCGCATGGCTCGGTTTCGGCCCTTCGATGCACGGCGCCTTGCGCGGGCGTTTGACTACCACCCGATGCGTGGCCAGGGCCAGCGCCGCTTCAAGCAGGGCCGGGGCATCCGGATCATCACCGACCAGCGGGCGGAACAGGCGCATTTCCTTTTTCACCAGCGCGGTTTTCTCGCGATGCGGGAACATCGGGTCGAGATAGATCACCTGCGGCGCCTCCCCTTCCCAACTGCGCATCACTTCGATGGAATTGCCCTTGAGCAGTTTCATCCGCGCCACGATCGGCGCCACGTCGAAATCTTCTGCCGCCCGGGCCAGGCCGTCCTCAAGCAGCGCGCCGATCAGCGGTTGACGCTCGATCAGGCTCATTTCACAACCAAGACTGGCCAATACAAACGCATCCTTGCCCAAGCCCGCCGTGGCATCCAGCACCCGCGGGCGCACGCCTTGGGCGATGCCGACCGCTTTAGCGATCATCTGGCCGCTGCCGCCGCCATACAAACGACGATGCGCCGCGCCGCCTTCGACGAAGTCGACCCGCACCGGTCCAGGCGCATCCGGGCCAAGCTGCTGCAACTGCAAACCCTGCTCGCCGACCTGCAAGGCGAACTCACCGTCGGCCTCGCCGAGCGGCAGGCCGAGACGCTCAGCCCAGTGCTCGGCTTGCGCTTGAAACGTCGGGGCGAGGGCCTGGACATGGATGCGGCAGGCCGCGGGTGACTCGATCATGAAAAAACGCTCAAAAAAGTTAAGGATCGACAAAAACCGCCGATAAACCATTCAACGCGCATTTTGCCAGAGCTGAGCGTCAACCGAAAAAAATGTCAGGCATTCTTCCCACATCGATTGGCTACGTTTCGCCCCATGGCGACTTCAGCCGTCATAACACTCAAGCACTGAGCGGCGTCAGTCACCTGTGGCAGGATTTCTTTGCCCAGGCTCTGGCCGAACAGACGAGTGAAGTGGTGCCTGCCTGTGGCACGTTTCCACCGGTAGACCTGAACAGCCCGGAAGAACCAACCGTTGGCAGCGAGCTGCACGCGCATATCGTCAGCCAGCGCGAGTGCGATGTGGTGGAAACCGAAGTTCGTCCGCCAGAGCCGCTGTTCCTGCCGATCGCCGAGTTCGAAATGGAGCTGCTGGACAAGCCGTTCCCACCGTTCCCGCCAGAAGAACTCAAGGCTCAGCAAGAGCAACAGGATTTCGACAGCAGCTGGGTACGCCCGATTGTGATCAACAATGGCCAGCCAGTGCCGGAGCCAGGCCCTGCTCCGCAGAAACGTCCTCTGTACCTGCCGATTGCCGAGTTCGACCTGGACTTGCTGCAGAAGCCTTACCCGCCGTTCCCGCCGGAAGAGATCGTCGAGCAACAGAAAGCTCTGGACTTCGATAATGGCTGGGCTCGCCCAATCGTTCTGCAGAACCTGCGCCTCGCCGCCTGATCCTCAGCGACACACGCTCCAGCGCCCGACATCGACATGAAAGTGATTGCGATGAGCGGCATTGTAGTCCGGACTCAACACCACACTGAATGACTCGCAGGCGCCGTCGCGCAGTTGGCGCAGAAACTCTGCGTCCTGATTTTGCTTGGGCCAATCCTTGAGCACGCTGATCGTGCGTCCGCCAGCCAGGCGGAAACCGGCGATGTCCAGCGCGTCGGCACTCGCATGTCGGCTGAGAGCGCCGCTCTCACGGTTGTAAACATTGCGACAGGCAAAGCTGCCGAGGTGATCGACCCGCGCGATTTTCTGGCCGTAAACCGATTGCGCCGCCGGTTGCAGGGTGTGGTGTTCAAACATTGCGTAGGCCACCGCCAGCGGGCAACTGGCGATGAAACTGCTGCTCAGCGCCACTTCACCGCCCTGCACCCGCAGAGCAGCGATCAGCGGACACTTGGCGCCCGGGCTGTCGGCCTGGGGGCTGACGCGCAGATCCGAGCTGCTCAATGCCTGTGCGCAAAGCTCAGGATCGCTGCGCAGGCGCATGAGTTTGTAACCGGTGAGCCAGTTGGGCGCGGCTTTTATGTCCAATGGCGCCCACGGGTTCCACTGCGGCGGCACCTCCATCCAGCCGCGCCAGACACTTACCGCTGCACCACCCATCGCGAGCAACACCCCCCAGAACAGCCAACGTCCCATGCTCAGTCCTTGAAGAATTGATTGGCTTTGGCGTACGGCATCGACTGTGACGTGAAGCCAAAGGTGCCGGATTGCTGGATTTCTTCAGCAGCGCGGAAGAACTCGCCGAACGCCGCCAGCGCCAGTGCCGAGCCGGTGCTGATCCGCCGGACGCCCAGTTCCTCGAGCTGTTGCACGGTCAGGTTCAAACCGCCAGACATCAACACATTGACCGGTTTCGGCGCCACGGCTCGCACCACTGCCAGCACTTCTTCGGCGCTGCGCAAACCCGGCGCATAGAGCACGTCGGCACCCGCCGCGGCAAATGCCTGCAAACGGCGAATGGTGTCGTCGAGATCGGCATTACCGTGCAGGTAATTTTCCGCGCGAGCCGTGAGGATGAAGGGAAACGGCAGCGTGCGTACCGCCGCGACAGCAGCTTCAATCCGCGCCACGGCGTGTTCGAAGCAATAGATCGGCGCGTCCTGGCGCCCGGTCGCGTCCTCGATCGACCCGCCCACCGCGCCCGCCTCGGCGGCGCGCAGAAGGCTCTGCGCAGACTCCAGCGGATCATCGGCAAAGCCGTTTTCCAGATCCACCGCCACCGGCAGATCCGTCGCCGCGACAATCGCGCGGACATTGGCCAAGGTCTCGTCGAGACTCAACGCGCCATCAGGCTTGCCTTGGGAAAACGCGTAACCGGCGCTGGTAGTGGTCAAGGCCTGATAGCCGAGACTGGCGAGCATCTTCGCCGAGCCGGCATCCCACGGATTGGGGATGACGAAGATCCCCTGGCGATCATGCAGGGCCTTGAAGGCTTGGGCTTTGAGGAGTTGCTGTTGACTGACTTGGACGTTCATCGACGGGCTCCCGGGCAGAAAAAACCCGCCTCAGAGCAAGCCAAGCTGCTCGGCGGCGGGTTCTCTGTATAGCTCAGGCAGCGCGGGCAAGCCAGGCAAACGTTGCATCAGTTGTGCATGAAAACGTTGCGCCAGTTTCGCTGCCAACAGGTTATCGGCCGTATGCAGAAAGACGTAGGGCGTGCGCCCCTCTTCGATCCATTCAGCAATCTTCGCCACCCACGGCACGAGAAACGCATCGTTGGCCTCAAGCTCGGGATGGCCGATGAAACGCACCTGCGGAAACTGCGTGAACGCCGCCGGACGCGTCGGCACTCGCGGCTTTTTCGACTGCGCGTGGATCACCGAGGACTCGGTCGACAAGCAGCTGAACAGCGCGCGCGGGTCGAGACAGATGCGCTCGACACCGCGATCCAGCAACAGACGATTGAGCAGACGCTCGCTCTCGCCCTTGGCGAAGAACTGTTCATTGCGCACCTCGACCGCAAGCGGGCAATCCAGTGCATCGATAAACGCCGCGAGCTCCGGCAGACGCTGCGGCGTGAAGCTTTTCGACAGTTGCAGCCACAGCGGCGAAACACGTTCGCCTAACGGCTTGAGTAATTGCAGGAAGGTTTCGGCAGCGGTCAGTTGCTCGCGCAAGTCGCCGCTGTGGCTGATGTCGCCGGGGAATTTGGCAGTGAAACGAAAGTGCGCCGGCATGATCTCGGCCCAGCGTTGCACAGTGGCTGGCGACGGGCTGGCGTAGAAGGTGGTGTTGCCTTCAACGGCGTTGAACACCTGGCAGTAGAGAGCGAGAAAGTCGGAGGTTTTTGCGTCTACCGGATACAGATACTCGCGCCAGGCATTTTCGCTCCAGGACGGGCAACCGAGGTAGTAAGGCAGATCCATCAGATATACAGATCGAGGCCCAGCACGTCTGCGTCCCAATCGACAAAACCGGCGGTGCTCAGGTAGCTGGCCAGGGCCATGGCTACGCTTTTCTTCATCGCGCGGTGGTAGATCATGTCTTGCTGACGGGCAGGCAGGTTGCTCAGGCGTTGCGCGGTAGCTTGGGCAGCACGGGCGGCCAACTGCTCTTCGCTCGGGAATTCCAGCTCGCCGTCGATGATCTCGACGGACTCATCCAGCGCCGCATTGCCTTTGCGCGGCTTGCGCTTGATGGGGTAGGACTGAGTGGAAACGCCGTCTATACGCATAATGTCATGCTCGGTATCAATGATGGCAATTTAGCGGCACTTGACCGACTTAGCAAACCGCCGAGTGATAACTAGAACACATAAAGCGCAAAAGGTTTTAAGCGAGGGGGCAGAAACTGACGATTGGCGATATTTGTATGTGACCGCGAACCTGTGGGAGCGAGCCTGCTCGCGAAGGGTCCAGCACATTCAACACATGCATTGACTGACAGAAGCCTTCGCGAGCAGGCTCGCTCCCACAGGAGAAAGTGTCGTATCAGCGGGCTTTCGGGGTGGCAACTTTATCGCGCAAGTAAACCGGCTGGGCGTCATCTGCCGGGATCGCCTCACCGCGCTGCCAGGCGTAACGCGCCAGCGTCAGCAGGTCCTCGGCGTGGGGCAGCATGCCGGCGTCGGAGCCGCTCAGATTGACCGCTATGCGCTCGCCGTAACCCCAACCGGTACCGGCACCAAACCAATCGCCACTGGCATCAGCGGGCAACGCGGCGACTTCCGGCGGCAACACGGCTTCGGCGCCAACCAGACGCATCTCCCCCGCCGTCTCGCGGTAGCAGCCCCAATACACTTCATCCATCCGCGCATCGATCGCAGCCGCGACCTGGCTTACACCATGCTCACGAAAGGCACGCTGGGCCAGCACGGCAAGGTTGGATACCGGCAACACCGGACGATCCAGAGCAAAGGCCAGACCCTGCACCACACCAATGGCAATGCGCACACCGGTAAACGCGCCCGGGCCACGGCCGAAAGCAATCGCGTCGACCGCTTGCAGCGTGGTGCCGGCATCGGCGAGCAATTGCTGAATCATCGGCAGCAGCTTCTGCGCATGCAGGCGCGGGATCACCTCGTAATGGCTCGTGACCTTGCCGTCATGCAGCAAGGCAACGGAGCAAGCTTCAGTCGCGGTGTCCAGGGCCAGCAAGGTGCTCATCGATGTTTCCAAAACAGGGGTGGGAAAAAGTGCGTCAGTATAAACAACAACGGCCCGCAAGCGGGCCGTGGATGATGCAGCCGATCAGACTTTTCAGCTCAGCGCGGCCAGCACCTTGGTGGTGATTGCATCAACCGAACCAACGCCTTCGATGTGGCTGTACTTTGGCTTGCCGCCGTTCTTGGCGGAAAGGTTCTGGTAGAACTCCACCAGCGGTTTGGTCTGCGAGTGGTAGACCGACAGGCGATGACGCACGGTTTCTTCAGTGTCGTCCTTGCGCTGTACCAGCTCTTCGCCGGTGATGTCGTCCTTGCCAGCCAGTTTCGGCGGGTTGTAGACGATGTGGTAAACACGGCCGCTGGCTTCGTGAACACGGCGACCGGCGATGCGCTGAACGATTTCTTCGTCTTCTACAGCGATCTCGACCACGGCATCCAGCTCGACACCGGCAGTGACCAGCGCTTCAGCCTGCGGAATGGTGCGCGGGAAGCCGTCGAACAGGAAACCGTTGGCGCAATCAGGTTGAGCGATGCGGTCCTTGACCAGCGCGATGATCAGGTCATCCGACACCAGGCCGCCGGCATCCATGATGCTCTTGGCTTGCACGCCCAGTGGAGTGCCAGCCTTGACCGCAGCACGCAGCATGTCGCCGGTGGAGATTTGCGGAATGCCGAATTTCTCGGTGATGAACTTTGCCTGAGTACCTTTACCGGCCCCGGGAGCTCCCAGCAGAATGACGCGCATCGATGTGCTCCTCAATTTTTTATATAAAAGCTTTACAAAACAAAGGATTCGCTCGTAACCGGCGGATCCTGAAAATACGGGTCGTGGCCGCACAAACGGCCAAAGGCTGATCAAGATACACAGCAGGCTGCGCCCACACAAGACGCCTAAAGTCGGAGAAACCGACGCCCGCCGTGACCTCGCGACGCGGTAACCCAAGTCGCAACCCCTACATTAACTGTCGCCTCGCGGCACTTTCCTACAGCAGGAGAAGCGGCATCCGACCCTTGTCGCGAATGCCGCCAGAGGTGCTCAGCAACCTTAGCCGGTATTGCGCAATCCGGCGGCAATCCCCGCCACAGACACCAGCAGCGCCTGTTCCACCGGGCTGCCCTGCTCGACATCCTGCTGCCGCGAACGCGCCAACAGTTCCGCCTGCAATAGATGCAGCGGGTCGAGGTAGGTGTTGCGCAAGCGGATGAATTCGAGGGTGTCCGGGCTGTGCGCCAGCAGCTGCGACTGCCCGGTCAGGCCCAGTACCACGGAGCACGCCTGCGACAATAGGTCGCGTAACTGCGCGCCCAATGGCAGCAGATCAGCCTCGACCAAACGTTCGTCGTAGGACTGCGCAATATCCGCATCGGCCTTGGCCAGAACCATTTCCAGCATATCGATGCGAGTGCGGAAGAACGGCCACTGTTCGCGCATCTGCCCCAGCAACTCACCTTCGCCGCGCTCCAGCGCTTTGCTCAGCGCAGTCTCCCAACCCAGCCAGGCTGGCAACATCAATCGGGTTTGGGTCCAGCCGAAGATCCACGGGATCGCCCGCAGGCTTTCGATACCGCCCGCACGGCGTTTAGCCGGGCGACTGCCCAGAGGCAAACGTCCCAATTCCTGCTCCGGGGTCGACTGCCGGAAGTACTCAACGAATTGCGGATTTTCCCGCACCACCTGGCGGTAAGCGCTGACACCGTCCGCCGCCAATTCGTCCATCAGATGGCGCCATTCAGGCGTCGGCGGCGGCGGTGGCAGCAAGGTCGCCTCGAGCACGGCGGCCAGATACAGATTGAGGTTTTGCTCGGCGATGTCCGGCAGGCCGAATTTGAAACGAATCATTTCGCCCTGCTCGGTGGTGCGGAAACGTCCCGCCACCGAACCCGGTGGTTGCGACAGAATCGCCGCGTGCGCCGGACCGCCACCACGCCCCACGGTGCCGCCGCGACCGTGGAACAGCAGCAGTTCGACTTGCTGCTCACGGCAGATTTCCACCAGTCGTTCCTGCGCCCGATATTGCGCCCACGCCGCAGCGGTGGTGCCGGCATCCTTGGCCGAGTCGGAATAGCCGATCATCACTTCCTGCGGGCCGTGCAAACGCGCGCGATAGCCCGGCAATAGCAGCAGACGTTCCATCACCGGCCCGGCGTTGTCGAGGTCGGCGAGGGTTTCGAACAGCGGCACCACGCGCATCGGCCGCAGTACGCCGGATTCCTTGAGCAGCAGTTGCACCGCGAGCACATCGGAAGCGGCGCCGGCCATGGAGATCACGTAGGAGCCCAGCGAAGCAGCAGGCGCGGCAGCGATTTCCTTGCAGGTGTTGAGCACTTCAGCGGTGTCCGCCGACGGTTTGAAATGCGCGGGCAGCAAAGGGCGACGGTTGCTCAGCTCCTCGGTAAGGAAGTCGATGCGCTGTTCTTCGTCCCAATCCTCATAGCGGCCGAGGCCGAGGTAATCGGTGATTTCTGTCATCGCCGAGCTGTGCCGCGTCGAATCCTGACGCACATCGAGGCGCACCAGGAACAGGCCGAACGTCACCGCCCGACGCAGGCAATCGAGCAACGGCCCGTCGGCGATGACGCCCATGCCGCATTCGTGCAGCGAGTTGAAACACAACTGCAAAGGCTCGAGCAGGTCGCGATTGTCGTGCAGCACATCGGCGGTTGCCGGGGTCGGCGCGGTCAACGCGGCATGCGCCCAGTTGCGTGTGGCGCGCAGGCGTTCGCGCAATTGCTTGAGCACCGCGCGATAGGGTTCGGCGCTGTCGCCGGCCTTGGCCTTCAGCGCATCGCTGGCCTGCTGCATCGACAGCTCGGCAGCAAGATGATCGACATCGCGCAGGTACAAATCAGCGGCCATCCAGCGCGCCAGCAGCAAGACTTCGCGAGTGACGGCGGCGGTGACATTGGGGTTGCCGTCACGGTCGCCTCCCATCCACGAAGCGAAGCGGATCGGCGCGGCTTCCAGCGGCAAGCGCAGGCCCGTAGCGGCGAACAGCGCCTGATCGGCCTTGCGCATATGGTTGGGGATCGCCTGCCACAACGAATGCTCGATCACCGCAAAGCCCCACTTGGCTTCATCGACCGGGGTTGGTCGGGTGCGGCGGATTTCTTCGGTGTGCCAGGCTTCGGCGATCAGCCGCTGCAGTTTGCTCTGGATCTGCTCGCGCTCGGCGCTGGTCAGGTCGCGATGATCCTGCGCGGCCAGTTGCGCGGCGATCGCGTCGTACTTCTGGATCAACGTGCGTCGCGCCACTTCTGTCGGATGCGCGGTCAGCACCAGTTCGATTTCCAGCCGCGCCAGTTGCCGGGCCAGGGACTCGGCGCTGTGGCCTTCGCTGCGCAGGCGCGCGAGCAGTTCCGGCAACACCCTCGACTCGAACGGCGCCGGTTGCGACTCCTCGCGGCGATGGATCAGCTGGTACTGCTCGGCAATGTTCGCCAGGTTGAGAAACTGATTGAAGGCCCGCGCGACCGGAAGCAATTCGTCTTCACTCAATTGATTGAGGCTGGCGCTCAGTTCAGCGTCCATCGAGCCGCGCCGGTCGGCCTTGGCGCCTTTGCGAATCTGCTCGATCTTGTCGAGGAACGCCTCGCCGTACTGGTCTCGAATGGTGTTGCCCAACAGCTCTCCGAGCAGGTGAACATCTTCGCGCAAGCGTGCATCAATATCGGTCATCAGCAGTTCTCCAGCGGTAATCGGGGACAGCGCAGAAACGAATGCTTTGCCAGAGAGTGCCGCTCTGCGCCGCTTCTTACAAGCAGGCGACGAATTGACTTTAAACCTTGCCGGCGAAAGCTAGTCTCAACAGTAAGCCGTACGACGGCCCGCCGCCGGCGCCGCCGGACACTCACCCAGGCCTGCCATCAGCAGGCGCTAAATGAGGTCATCATGAAAATTCGTGAACTCGCCCAGCATTGGGAAGAAAACGCCAAAGGTCGCCTGACCGACACCGGCTACACGATTCATCTGGACGTCGAAGCCGCCGCAAGGCTGGCGGCGATTGCCGAAATGTACCCCAAGCGTCACCCCGAGGAACTGCTCGGCGAGCTGATCGGCGCCGCGCTTGAGGAGTTCGAAGCGAGCCTGCCGTATGTGAAGGGTTCAACAGTGGTGGCGACCGATGAGGAAGGCGATCCGTTGTATGAAGATGTCGGCCAGACGCCGCGTTTTCTGGCGTTATCGCGGCGGCATTTGCATGATTTGTCCTCGGCTGAGAACAAGCAGAAGCACTGATTCCTGACACCGAGAAAAATGTGGGAGCGGGCTTGCCCGCGATGGCGGCAGTTCAGTCAAAGATGTACTGAGCACGATGGCCTCATCGCTGGCAAGCCAGCTCCCACAGGGTACTGATCATCCCTGATATCACCTTAAAATTCACCCGCGCGTACCGCTCCAAAGCCCCAAAGTTCCCGCCCCAGAGCCTTGTCCAAACGGTCAATTAAATTTTTGGCGATAGGCCATCTTTTCTGAACTTTTCAAAAATGCCGCCGGTCGGAACAGGTAACCACGCCTGGAACGAGCGTTTCAATTCGCGTCTACAAGCGATGCTTTCGCCTCCTCTGCCAGGATGGATTCAGTTGTATTTTCAGGAGATGCCTAATGGAGTTGAAGACCATGAAAACCCAAACCTCGTTTTCCCACCTGCGCGGTCTGAAACTGGCCGCTCTGGCCATCGGCACCAGCTTCGTACTGGCCGGTTGCGCCGGTAACCCACCGACCGAGCAGTACGCCGTGACCCAATCGGCCGTCAACAGCGCCGTCAGCGCTGGCGGTACCGAATTCGCTGCGGTGGAAATGAAGCAGGCTCAGGACAAACTGAAACAAGCTGAAATCGCCATGCACGACAAGAAGTATGACGAGGCCCGTCGCCTGTCCGAACAGGCTGAATGGGACGCTCGCGTCGCTGAACGCAAGGCTCAGGCCGCCAAGGCCGAACAGGCTGTGAAGGATTCCCAGAAAGGTGTTCAGGAACTGCGTCAGGAAAGCCAGCGCACTGTGCAGTAAGCGCGCATCCCGACCGCAAAGCTGAAACTCTTACCGATAGAAAGGACGAAAAATTATGCGTAAGCAACTGATGATTCCCGCTCTTCTGGCCGCAAGCGTTGCACTGGCTGCCTGCTCCACCCCGCCTAACCCGAACCTGGAACAGGCGCGCACCAACTACGCCGGCCTGCAGGCCAACCCACAGGCGAGCAAAGTCGCGGCACTGGAAACCAAAGACGCCAGCGATTACCTGGACAAGGCTGACAAGGCCTATCTGGACAAAGAAGACGCAGCCAAGGTTGACCAACTGGCTTACCTGACCAACCAGCGCGTGGAAGTGGCCAAGCAGACCATCGCTCTGCGCACCGCTGAAAACAACCTGAAAAACGCCGCTGCGCAACGTGCCCAGGCCCGTCTGGATGCCCGTGACCAGCAGATCAAACAGCTGCAGGACAGCCTCAACGCCAAGCAGACTGATCGCGGTACGCTGGTGACTTTCGGTGACGTGCTGTTCGCCACCAACAAGGCTGATCTGAAATCCAGCGGCCTGGTGAACATCAACAAACTGGCGCAATTCCTCCAGGAAAACCCGGATCGCAAAGTGATCGTCGAGGGTTACACCGACAGCACCGGCACCGCGAGCTACAACCAGTCGCTGTCCGAGCGTCGCGCGACTTCCGTGCAGATGGCCCTGATCAAGATGGGCGTCGACCCTTCGCGCATCGTCGCTCAGGGTTATGGCAAGGAATACCCGGTAGCGGATAACGGCAGCGTCTCGGGCCGTGCGATGAACCGTCGTGTGGAAGTGACCATCTCCAACGACAACCAGCCGGTAGCACCGCGTTCTTCGGTGAGCTCGAACTAAGCTTCACCCGGTACCGCAAAAGCCCCGCCTGAGTTGATCAGGCGGGGCTTTTTTGTGGGAGCAGACATCGTAGCCCCTCACCCCAGCCCTCTCCCAAGGGAGAGGGAGCCGATTTGTGTCGCTTTCAAAACTTGTGTTCGGCGCAATGGATCAGGTCGACTTAGCTTAAACAAACACCTCGGTCAGTCCCCTCTCCCTCAGGGAGAGGGTTAGGGTGAGGGCTGAACCTGCAGAATCACTCCTCCAGCTTCTGCGGGGTCTCTTCGCCCATACACCGCACGGCTTTTTTCTGCGCGTTGATCAACACCCCGGTCAGGCCTTTCTGTTCGGTATCGAACAGCACCAGCACGCCATCAATGCACTGCGCCACTTGCGGCGCAGGTGTCAGCGAGACTTTGTAGTCCTCGCCCGGCACGGTCTTGAGCATGGTGAATTCGTTTAGCAGCAACGCATCCTCCGGCTTGGCAAAGTGCAGGTAGCCGTAGTACCACAGCGCCCCGACGGTGCCGAGGATGCTGCAGATACCGGTGATGATCAGCGGGATGGCATTACGTTCTTCACTCATTGCGGGGTCTCATCTTCGGAATTCGGGGGCGGCGGATAGTTGGGGATTTCGCCGAGGCGGCGCAGGCCGTCGAAGTGTTCGGGATCGTCGAGATAGCGCAGCATGACCTGACGCCACACCGGGTCGCCGAACGTTTGCACGTGACCGCCACGGGTCAGCTGCAACACGCGCGGCGGCGGCGCGGACTGATACAGACGAATGCCGTTGGCCATCGGCACCAGCGGATCGTCGATGCTGTGGAAGATCAGCTTGGGCACGCCGGTCAGCTGCGCCATCGAGTTGATCGCGCTGTCGCCATCCGGCACCAGCCACGACAGCGGCACCTGCAACGGCCAGGTCAGCCACGAAGTGCTGAGGGCGAATTGGCCGACACTGCGATAACTGGCCGGCACGCCATCCAGCACCAGGGCCTTGAGTTGTTTTTGCCGTTCCGGGTGCTGCGCCAGCCAATGCACCGACATCGCGCCGCCGAGGCTCTGCCCGAGCAGCACCAGCGGTTTGCCTTTGACCTCGGGCGCTTTGTCGAGCCAGGCGAACGCGGCGTCGATGTCCTGATAGATCGCCGGCAGGCTCGGCTTGCCTTCGGACAAACCGTAGCCGCGATAGTCGACCAGCAGCACCTGATAGCCGTTCTTCGGCAACCACCAGCTGCCGCCCAGATGCATCGGCAGATTGCCGCCGTTTCCGTGCAGATGCAGGACCGTGCCTTTGACCTCGACGCCAGGTTTGGCCGGCAGCCACCAGGCGTTGAGCTTCAAGCCATCAGCGGTGATCAGAGTGACAGTGCGGTATTCGAGTTTGGCTTTGTCCGGAGTAAATATCTGGCCCGGTTCAGGGTAGAACAGCAGCGAACTGCAACCGCCGAGGGTCAAGAGCAGGCAAAGGATGCCGAGGATTCTCATCCGGTGAAACCTCGCAAAGAAGAGAACTGAACACAAATCAAACCTGTGGGAGCGAGCCTGCTCGCGAAAGCGGTGTATCAGCCGACATCAATGTTGAAGGTGAAATCGCATTCGCGAGCAGGCTCCCTCCCACAAGGGGTTCGGTGGTGGGTCTAGAGGATATTGGAGTAATCCGCTTCGATTCGGTCCAGACTCAAATGGTTGAGGAAGTTGGAGAAACACATCCACGCCGACAACGCATTCAAGTCACGGAACTGATCCGGTAGATATTTCGGCGGCACCACCAGCCCTTCATCCACCAGTTGCCGCAAGGTACGCATGTCTTCCAGTGTGGTCTTGCCACAGAACAACAGCGGAATCTGCTCGAGCTTGCCCTTGCGCACGGCCAACTGAATGTAGTTGTAAACCATGATGAAGCCCTTGAGATAGGACAAGTCTTTGGTGAATGGCAGACCGGTGGGCGTCGAGCCACGGAACACCCGGCTGGCATTGCCGTAGCTTTCGGCCATCTCGAAACCCTGCTCGCGGAAGAATTCGTAAATCTGCAAAAAGTCGGCGCCCTCCTCGACCATATGAATCGCACGGGTGCGGTTGGTCAGTTTGCGCAGGCGACTCGGGTAAGAAGCGAAGGTGATGATTTCCATCAGGATCGCCAGCCCTTCCTGGGTGACCGTTGACGAGGGCGGGCCTTTGGACAGGAAAGTGCAGATAGGCTGGTTCAAGCCATTGAGCGTAGTGCCGACGTGCACCAGACCTTCGTGGACTTCCAGTGCGCGCACGTCGCGGTCGTTGAACAGCGCATCCGTGCGGATCTTGATGTAGTCGGCGCCCGCCGCAGCGTCGGCGACGATGCCGTCGGACTCGAACACGCGAATGGTTTCTTCGGCCTCACCGAATACCTTGTTCAGTCGGGTTTGCAGCAGGTGCACCGCGTCTTTGGCGGTGAGGATTTTCGGCTCGTCCTTCAGATCGCCGCGCCCGTCGATGTTATTCAGGTAGTCGGACATCATCAGGCCGAGGTCGGCCAATGTCGGGTCACCGGCGTGGAAGGCATCGGACGCCGCGCCGTACAGTTCTTGCGAGATCAGTCCGAAGTCCTCGGTGCCGCGCGCTTCGAGCATGCGCACCACCATGCGGTATTCCTTGCACATGCGCCGCATGATCTGCCCGACCGGGTTGAACTGGCCGAGCTGGCGGGTGATGTCGCGCTCGATGTTCTGAAATTCCAGTTTGACCTGGCTCGAATCGAACGACAGCGGGCGGTTGAGGTAGTAGTCGCGATCCACCGCCGGCATTTCCTTGCCTTTGGCCTTGAGGAAGCCCTTGCGCACGTTGTCGTCCCACTTGACCGCATCGAGCACGCGGATCGGCGTCTGCGCCAGCACAATGCGATCGGACAACATGCGTATCGTCTGCTGGTAATCGTCCACCCGAAACTCCTGTAGAAAACGTGACGTGCTGAAACTCAGACTCTTGATCGTTCCCACGCTCTGCGTGGGAATGTCGCCCGGGACGCTCCGCGTCCCTTTTTGCTGCGTGACGCAGAGCGTCACAGGATGCATTCCCACGCGGAGTGAGGGAACGATCATCAACGGCTCGCTCCCGCAGGGTGTAGCGTGAAATGCTAGACCGACGCCAGCACCAGATGCATATACCGCGTCAGAATCCCGAGCATGTTCTCTTCGGCCAATGGCTCGGCGTCATTGAGCAGGCCCTGATATTCCATCCGGCCGATAATCGCCGTCAACACCTTGGCATCCTGCTGCGGTTCACGCGAGCCCAGTACCTGGAACAACTGGCAGGTGCCCTGCAACAGAATCTGCTGGTGCGAGCGCACCAGAATGGCCAGACGCGGGTTGAGCAGCGCTTCCTGGCGGAACGCCTGTTCGGCCATCAGATGCTCGCGGCGGTTGATCAGTTGCCGGTGCACGTAATCGGCCATCAACCGCGCGATGTCATCGGCCAATTGCGAGCGCGACTCCGGGCTGCCGTCGGCGCTGACCACCATTTCGCGCAGCAGACCTTCGTTATTGATCCACAACTTGGCCATGTATGCCGCGCTGCGTTCAACGTATTGGGCGAAGGTATCGGTGAGCAGGTCATCGATGTCCTTGAAGTAATACGTGGTCGCCGACAGCGGCACGCCGGCCTCTGCCGCGACCGCACGATGGCGCACGGCACGCACGCCGTCGCGCACGACAATGCGCATCGCGGCGTCGAGAATGTCCTGGCGACGCTGCTCACTGCCCTGTCGGCTGGCCTTGCGGCCCTGGTACTGAACACTTTCAGCGACCGCAGTGGCGATACCCGCTGCACCTTCTTGAGCTATTGCACCCATCACGACAGCACTTCCTCTGCTATTTGCAAATTAACCAATTGATACATTTGTACCAGACAGGCAATAAAAAGCCGCCTGTTTTAGGCGGCTTTTCAACTGAAACGTTTACGCTTGCGGTCGCATGTGCGGGAACAGGATCACATCGCGGATCGACGGCGAGTTGGTCAGCAACATCACCAGGCGATCGATGCCGATACCTTCACCGGCGGTTGGCGGCATGCCGTACTCCAGCGCACGGACAAAGTCGGCGTCGTAGTGCATGGCTTCGTCGTCACCAGCGTCCTTGTCGGCCACCTGCGCCATGAAGCGCTCGGCCTGGTCTTCGGCGTCGTTCAGCTCGGAGTAGGCATTGGCGATTTCACGACCACCGATGAACAGCTCGAAGCGGTCGGTGACGTTCGGGTTTTCGTCGTTACGACGGGCCAGCGGCGACACTTCGAACGGGTACTGAGTGATGAAGTGCGGCTGCTCCAGCTTGTGCTCGACCAGCTCTTCGAAAATCATCACCTGCAGTTTGCCCAGACCTTCGAAGCCCAGCACCTTGGCGCCGGCCTTCTTGGCGATGGCGCGAGCCTTGTCGATGTCGTTCAGATCATCGGCGGTCAGCTCAGGGTTGTACTTGAGGATCGAGTCGAACACCGACAGACGCACGAACGGCTCGCCGAAGTGGAACACCTTGTCGCCGTACGGCACGTCGGTGCTGCCCAGCACCAGCTGCGCCAGCTCGCGGAACAATTCCTCGGTGAGGTCCATGTTGTCTTCGTAATCGGCGTACGCCTGATAGAACTCCAACATGGTGAATTCAGGGTTGTGACGAGTCGAAACGCCTTCGTTACGGAAGTTACGGTTGATCTCGAAGACTTTCTCGAAACCACCGACCACCAGACGCTTCAGATACAGCTCTGGCGCGATACGCAGGAACATTTCCATGTCCAGCGCGTTGTGGTGAGTTTCGAACGGCTTGGCCGCAGCGCCGCCGGGAATGGTCTGCAGCATCGGTGTTTCGACTTCGAGGAAGTCGCGCTTCATCAGGAAGCTGCGGATGTGTGCGATCACTTGCGAACGCACGCGGAAGGTCTGGCGCACGTCTTCGTTGACGATCAGGTCGACGTAACGCTGACGGTAGCGCTGTTCGGTGTCGGTCAGGCCGTGGTGCTTGTCCGGCAGCGGACGCAGCGACTTGGTCAGCAGGCGCACGTGGGTCATTTCCACGTACAGGTCGCCCTTGCCGGAACGCGCCAGGGTGCCTTCGGCGGCAATGATGTCGCCCATGTCCCAGGTTTTCACCGCGGCCAGGGTTTCTTCGGACAGCGTCTTGCGGTTGACGTAGACCTGAATGCGCCCGGTCATGTCCTGGATCACCATGAACGAGCCACGGTTGAGCATGATGCGACCGGCAACCTTGACCGGGATTGCAGCCTCTGCCAGCTCTTCCTTGGTCTTGTCCGCGTACTGTTTCTGCAAGGCATCGCAGTAGTTTTCGCGGCGGAAGTCGTTCGGGAAGGCATTGCCCTTGGCGCGCTCGGCAGCAAGCTTTTCCTTGCGCAGGGCGATCAGGGAGTTTTCTTCCTGTTGCAGGGCTTGCGGGTCGAGTTGTAGGTCGCTCATGTCTTTAAGTATTCCATCAGGTTCGTTGCCCCCAGCCTTCGGCTGGGGATCGCGGGCGAGCCCGCTCCCACAGAGGGTGTTACAGGCCGGATTTCAGGCTCGCTTCCAGGTATTCGTCGATGTCGCCGTCGAGCACCTTGTCGCAATCGCTGCGTTCGATGTTGGTACGCAGATCCTTGATCCGCGAGGCATCGAGCACGTAAGAGCGGATCTGGTGACCCCAGCCGATATCGGACTTGGTGTCTTCCAGCGCCTGCGAGGCCGCATTGCGCTTCTGCATTTCCTGCTCGTACAACTTGGCCCGCAGCATTTTCATGGCGGTGTCCTTGTTGGCGTGCTGGGAACGTTCGTTCTGGCAGCTGACCACGGTGTTGGTCGGTACGTGGGTGATACGTACGGCCGAGTCGGTGGTGTTTACGTGCTGACCACCGGCACCGGAGGAACGATAGGTGTCGATCCGCAGGTCTGCCGGGTTGATTTCGATTTCCACCTTGTCATCGATCTCTGGCGAGACGAAAACAGCGGAGAACGAGGTATGGCGACGGTTGCCGGAGTCGAACGGGCTCTTGCGCACCAGACGGTGCACGCCGATCTCGGTACGCAGCCAGCCAAAGGCGTATTCGCCCTTGATGTGCACGGTCGCGCCCTTGATCCCGGCGACTTCACCGGCGGACAGTTCCATGATGGTTGCGTCGAAACCGCGTTTGTCAGCCCAGCGCAGGTACATGCGCAGCAGGATGTTGGCCCAGTCCTGCGCTTCGGTACCGCCGGAACCGGCCTGGATGTCCAGGTAGGCGTTGTTCGGGTCCATTTCATGGCTGAACATGCGGCGGAATTCCAGCTTGGCCAGATTTTCCTCGAGACGGGCCAGCTCGGCGACGACATCGCCCACTGCGCCTTCGTCGTTCTCTTCGACGGCCATGTCCAGCAGGTCGCGGCAATCGGCCAGACCGCCGTTCAGCTCGTCGAGAGTGTCGACGATCTGCGCCAGCGCGGCACGCTCGCGGCCCAGCTCCTGGGCGTATTCAGGTTTGTTCCAGACACTCGGATCTTCAAGCTCGCGATTGACCTCGGTCAGACGCTCATGCTTTTGATCGTAGTCAAAGATACCCCCGAATAGTTTCGGAGCGCTCGGACAGGTCCTTGATGGTGTTCAGGATCGGGTTGATTTCCATGACGGGCAGCACTCGTTGGCGAACTTTTGAAAGCCGGCGAGTATAACGTAAACAGGCTGTCGCGGCAGCCCGTCTGGCGGGTGTGGAGGTGATTCACTTGACTCTGACCTGACGCGATCTCCTGTGGGAGCGAGCCTGCTCGCGAAGGCGACCTGCCAGCCGCCGGCAATGTCGACTGCACAACCGCTTTCGCGAGCAGGCTCGCTCCCACAGGGGGACTGCATTGTCAGGAAAGTTATTCAATCCCGACCTGATTGCGCCCATTGTTCTTGGCCAGATACAAGCCGCGATCCGCCGCCGAAATCAGCAGCCGGCAATCACTGCCCGCTTGGGGCACCATGGTCGCCAGACCGATGCTGATGGTCAGACTGGAGCCCTCGGCCGGTGTGTTATGCGGAATTTTCAACGCCGCCACGGTCTGACGCAGTTTCTCGGCCAACAGCCGCGCGCCGCCCGGCGAAGTGTTCGGCAGGACCAGCACAAACTCCTCGCCGCCATAACGCGCCGGCAGGTCCGATGGCCGCGAGCTGGCGTCACGGATGGCTGCGGCGACCTTGCGCAACGCTTCATCGCCTTCAACGTGGCCAAAACTGTCGTTGTACGACTTGAAGTAATCGACGTCGATCATCAGCAATGACAGCTGCGTCTGATCGCGCAGCGAACGGCGCCACTCCAGTTCCAGGTACTCGTCGAAGTGGCGGCGATTGGACAGCCCCGTCAGGCCGTCGGAGTTCATCAGCCTTTGCAGCACCAGGTTGGTGTCGAGCAACTGCTGCTGGCTGACCCGCAACGCTCGGTAAGCGGCGTCGCGCTGCAGCAATGTCATGTAGGACCGCGAGTGGTAGCGGATCCGCGCGACCAGTTCGATGGTGTCCGGCAGCTTCACCAGATAATCGTTGGCGCCAGCGGAAAACGCCGCGCTCTTGATCAGCGGGTCTTCCTTGGTCGAGAGGACGATGATCGGGATGTCCTTGGTCGCCGGATGATTGCGGTATTCGCGCACCAGGCTCAGGCCATCGAGGCCGGGCATCACCAGGTCCTGGAGGATCACCGTCGGCTTGATCCGCACCGCCTGGGCGATGGCCTGCTGCGGGTCGGAGCAGAAGTGGAAGTCGATGTTTTCCTGATTCGACAGCCCACGGCGCACCGCTTCGCCGATCATCGCCTGATCATCCACCAACAACACCATGGCGGCGTTCTCGTCGGTTTTAATGTCGTCGATCTGTAAATCATTCATGAGCGGTCACCTGAGTACTGCGGGGGCCTGGATTGCCGATCAACCTGTTCATTTGGGGAAAATCTCCAGCAATCGTGGCGCTATCTTTTCCAGCGGGCGGATTTCCACCGCGGCATCGATCGCCGCGGCAGCCTTGGGCATGCCGTACACCGCACTGCTGTGCTGATCCTGGGCGATGGTCAAATAACCCTGCTGGCGCATGAGCTTAAGCCCTTGCGCGCCATCGCGCCCCATCCCGGTCAATAAAACCCCGACCGCGTCACCGTTCCAGTAACTGGCGACGCTCTCGAAAAACACGTCGATCGAGGGGCGATAGATCTCGTTGACCGGTTCGGCGGTGTAGGCCAGCGTGCCGTTTTTCAACAGGCGAATATGGTGATTGGTCCCGGCCAGCAGCACCGCGCCACTTTGCGGCGGCTCGCCTTCACGGGCCAGACGCACATCGAGGCCGCTGGCGCTGGCCAGCCATTCGGCCATGCCGGCGGCGAACACCTGATCGACATGCTGCACCAGCACGATCGCGGCGGAAAAATCTCTCGGCAGGCCTTTGAGCAACACTTCCAGCGCCGCCGGCCCACCGGCAGACGAACCGATCGCCACCAGCCGCTGACGTGACGGCGAACTGCGCGGCGTACTCGGCGCCGGGCGCGCACGTGGCGCCTTGTCGCCGATCAGCCAGCCGATGTTGAGGATCTTGCGCAACAACGGCGCCGCCGCTTCCTGGGCATTGCCGGCGCCGATCGCCGGCGTGTCGACCACGTCCAGCGCGCCGTGGCCCATGGCCTCGAACACGCGGTGCACGTTCTGTTGACGATCCACGGTGACGATGACAATCGCGCACGGCGTCTCGGCCATGATCCGCCGCGTGGCTTCGACGCCGTCCATGATCGGCATGATCAGGTCCATCAGAATCAGGTCTGGTGTGCACTCGGCGCAGCGTTGCACCGCCTCGGCACCGTTGCTGGCGACCCAGATCACCTGATGCGCCGGCTCGAAGGCCAACGCTCGGCGCAGAGCCTCCACCGCCAGGGGCATGTCGTTGACGATTGCGATCCTCATGTCCGCGCTCCTCCGATGAGCTCGACCACTGCATCGAGCAGGGCGTCGTCATGAAAACTGGCTTTGGCTAGATAATAGTCGGCGCCGGCATCCAGTCCACGGCGGCGGTCTTCTTCGCGATCCTTGTACGACACGACCATCACCGGCAGCGATTGCAGACGGTTGTCGCGGCGCAGCAGCGTGACCAGCTCGATGCCGTCCATGCGCGGCATGTCGATGTCGGTGATCAGCAGATCGAAGTTCTCCGAACGCAGCGCATTCCAGCCGTCCATGCCGTCCACCGCCACCGCGACGTCGTAGCCACGATTGAGCAGCAGTTTGCGTTGCAGCTCGCGCACGGTCAGCGAATCGTCGACCACCAGCACCCGTTTGCGCGCCGCTTCGGCAGTTTGATTGCCGTGGCGGGCAATGCGCTCCAGGCGCCCGGTATTGAGCAGCTTGTCCACCGAACGCAGCATGTCTTCGACATCGACGATCAGCACCACCGAACCATCATCGAGCAAGGCCCCGGCGGAGATGTCCTGAACCTTGCCCAGACGCTCGTCCAGCGGCAACACCACCAGCGTGCGCTCACCCACGAAACGCTCGACCGCCACCCCGTAAATCGCCTCGCGCTCGCGTATCACCACGACTTTCAGGGTAGCGCCATCGTTCTGACTGGCCGGGCGATTGAGCAACTGGCTGGCCGCGACCAGCCCGACATGCTGGCCTTCGTGCCAGAAATGCTGACGCCCCTCGACCTGCACAATGTCTTCCGGCGCCAGATCGCACATGCGTTCGATGTGCGCCAGCGGGAACGCGTAAGCCTCTTCACCGACTTCCACCACCAGACTGCGCACCACCGAAAGCGTCAACGGCACCTCCAGATGGAAACGGCTGCCCTCGCCCGCCGTCTGCTCCAGCACCACGGCCCCGCGCAATTGGCGGACCATATGCTGAACAGCGTCCAGGCCGACGCCACGCCCGGACACTTCGGTAACCTTGTCGCGCAGGCTGAATCCCGGCAGAAACAGGAAGGTCAGCAGTTCTTCTTCGCTCAATTGCGCTGCGGTTTCGGCTGGGGATAACTGCCGTTCGACGATGCTGCGGCGGACTTTCTCCAGATCGACGCCACCGCCGTCATCGCTCAATTCCAGCACCAGCAAACCGGCCTGATGGGAAGCGCGCAGGCGAATAAGGCCCTCTTCCGGCTTGCCCTTGAGCAGGCGTTGTTCCGGGGATTCGATGCCGTGATCGACGGCGTTGCGCAGCAAATGAGTCAGCGGCGCTTCGAGCTTTTCCAGCACATCGCGATCGACCTGGGTTTTCTCGCCTTCGATCTCCAGGCGCACCTGCTTGCCGAGGCTGCGACCGAGGTCGCGAACCATGCGCGCCTGCCCGCTCAACACGTCGGCGAACGGGCGCATGCGACAGGCCAGCGCGGTGTCATAGAGCACTTGCGCGCGCTGACTGGCCTGCCAGGCGAATTCGTCGAGTTCGGCGTTTTTCTCGCTGAGCAGTTGCTGCGACTCGGCGAGCAAACGTCGCGCATCTTCCAGCGACTCGAGCGCTTCCAGGCTCAGCGCATGCTCCTTCAGGTGCACATTGAGATTTTCCAGTGCGCGCAGGCCGTTGTTCTGCATGCGTTTGAGGCGCTGCATGGTCGCCAGGTGCGGCTTGAGACGCTGGGTTTCCACCAGCGATTTGCTCGACAGATCGAGCAGGCTGTTCAGGCGCTCGGCGGTAACGCGCAAGACGCGCTCGCCGCCCTCGGTGGTGCGTTTGTTTTTGCGCGGAGTCGGCTCGGCGGGCTCGTCCATGATCGGCGCTGTCGCTGTTGGCGCTGGCTCGATCGACAACTCGGCCATCGGCGGCGTGGCAACCACAGCGGCTGGCGCCGACGGATCGAGCAAACGTCCCATCAGCGTCACGTAGGCTTCAATGTCAGCAGGTTGCGGCGCATTGGCCGGCGTGGCGATGCGCATCAGCAGGTCGGTGCCCTGCAACAACGCGTCGATGTGCTCGGGACGCAGCAACAAACGGCCTTCCTGGGCGCTGACCAGGCAATCTTCCATGACGTGGGCGACGCTGACGCCGCTGTCGATACCAACGATCCGCGCCGCACCTTTGAGCGAGTGCGCCGCGCGCATGCACGACTCCAGTTGATCGGCCTGGGTCGGATTGCGCTCCAGCGCCAGCAGCCCGGCGCTGAGCACATGGGTCTGGGCTTCGGCTTCGAGGCTGAACAGCTCGAGCAGAGAGGCGTCGCGCATTTGCTCGGGGGTCATGTCAGGCTCCGGGTCACGGCGGACAACAGCTGTTCTTCATCCAGCCAGCGCAGGCTGCGACCGCGATATTGCAGAACGCCACGGGTGTATTTGGCACTGGCTTGCGCACCGGACTGCGATGCGGCATCGAGGATGCGTTCGTCGATGGCATGAATACCGTCAACTTCATCCACCGGCACCACTACCGGCCCGCCATGGGCGGCGATGATCAGCATGCGCGGCATGACTCGCCCGCCGCCCGCCGGCGCGACGCTGGCGCCGAGGTCGAGCAGTTCCACCAGCGACAGGCACGCGACCAGCGCGCCACGGACATTGGCCACGCCGAGCAAGGCCCGCGAGCGCTGGTGCGGCAGCGAATGTATCGCCTGCAACGGCGCGACTTCGACAAGCGTGCGCGTGGCCAGTCCGAGCCATTCCTCGCCGAGGCGAAACATCAGCAGCGAGCGGGTCTTGACGTCGATTTCGACTTTGCTGACCACCGCTTCGCGCTGGTCCTGCTGCAACGAATAGCGGTCGAGCAGGCGCGTGGCGGCGGCGGAATACACCGAGCAGTTGCGGCAATGAATGTGCTCTTCCAGCAACGGGCAGGACTTGTCGCCATGAATGCCGATGCGGTTCCAGCAATCGTCGATGGCGCGGGCGTCTTCGTGGGTAACGTTCAAGGTGTCGGACGCGCTCATCGTTTACGCTCACTGTCGGCGGTGCGCCCGCTGCGGGCGGCGCGCTCCTGCAATCGTCGGGCACCCGCCGTGTCGCCCTGAGCCTGTAGCAACGCGGCCAGGTGCATCAGCGCTTCGGGATGTTGCGGTTCGAGGTACAAGGCCTTGCGATAAAAACCCTGGGCCTCGAGGCTCAGGCCGGCGACATCGCTGAGCAGCCCGAGCCAGTAGAACACCTGCGCCACCGGCTCATGGCTGCGCAGATAGTCTTCGCACGCGGCACGGGCCTCGGCGCTTTTGCCTTCGTTGGCCAGTGCAGCGATTTGCGCCAGCAGCGTCGCGGCGTCGGGGTTGGCAGTTTTTTTCGTCACCGGCAAAGCCGTCACGGCAGCGAACGGCCGATTGCGCACTGGCGCTGGCGGCGCGCTGCGCAATGGCTGGCTGACCGGCACGGCGACCGGTTTGGGCGTCGGCAGCGGTTCGGGGTGCGGCTCGTTATGACGGCTGAAAGCGAACGACTGCGGAATGCCGATCGAGCGCATGCCCAAGCGCCCGAGCAGACTGCCCTCCGCCGGGCCGATAAACAGCACGCCGTCGACATGAGTCAGGCGTTTGAGCACTTCGAACACCTGCTTTTGCGTCGACTGGTCGAAGTAGATCAGCAGGTTGCGGCAGAACACGAAATCGAAGGCTGGCTCGCTCGCCAACAGCGTCGGATCGAGGACATTGCCGACCTGCCAGCGCACCTGTTCGCGAACGTATTCGTTGACCCGGTGGCCGTCCTGCTCAGGCATGAAATGCCGATCGCGAAATTGCAGATCCTGCCCGCGAAACGAATTCTTGCCGTAAACAGCACGGCGCGCCTTGTCCACCGACAACGGGCTGATGTCCATGCCGTCGACCTTGAACTGATGCGGCTTGAGCCCGGCATCAAGCAGGGCCATGGCGATCGAATAGGGTTCTTCGCCGGTCGAGCACGGCAGGCTGAGGACGCGCAACGCGCGCATGTTGTTCAGCTCGGCGAGACGCTGACGGGCCAGTTTGCCCAAGGTGGCGAAGGATTCCGGGTAACGGAAAAACCATGTTTCCGGAACGATCACCGCTTCGATCAGCGCCTGCTGTTCATCCCGCGAGCCTTGCAACAGCTGCCAGTATTCGTCGGCGTGGGCGGCTTGGGACAACGTGGTGCGCTGGCGCACGGCACGCTCGATGATCGCCGCGCCCACCGACGCGACATCGAGGCCGATGCGTTCCTTGAGGAAATCGAAAAAGCGCTGCTCACTGCTCATGGCTGCGCCTCAAGCTGCGCCGGATCACGCGGCGGATCGGGGAACAGCAAGCTGCGCACGGCGTCATCGAGCAAGTCATTGACCCGCACCCATTGCAGCAATCCCTGCGCATCTTCGCGCACCGGGCCGAGGTACGGCGCCTCGCGGTTATCGAGGCCGTAGGGCTGGAAATCTTGCGGATGACAGCGCAGCGTGTCGGTGGCCTGCTCAAGAATCAGCCCGAGCCATTGCGCTGCTTGCGCTTGATCCGGCTGATAATTGACCAGCACCAGCCGCGTGCTGGTGCGCGCCTCGGCGGGTCGGCCGAAAGTCAGCGCGCTGAGATCGATCACCGGCACCACCGCCCCGCGATAGGCGAACACCCCGGCCACCCAATGCGGCGCCCGGGCAACCGGCTTCAACGGCAGGCGCGGCAGCACTTCGGCCACTTCGGTGGCACGCAGGGCGTAGCGTTCGCTGCCGATGCGAAACAGCAGAAACAGCGCCTGCTTCGCCACTGGCGCGGCGCCACGCTTGGCGATGATTTCGCTCATCAGACTTTGAATCGCGAAACGCCGCTGCGCAGGCCGACGGCCACCTGGCTCAGTTCGTCGATGGCGAAACTGGCCTGACGCAGCGATTCGACGGTCTGGCTGCTGGCATCGCCCAACTGCACCAGCGCATGGTTGATCTGCTCGGCGCCAGTGGCCTGGGCCTGCATGCCTTCGTTGACCATCAGCACGCGCGGCGCCAGTGCCTGCACCTGATGGATGATCTGCGACAGCTGCTCGCCGACCTGCTGCACTTCCGACATGCCGCGGCGCACTTCTTCGGAAAACTTGTCCATGCCCATCACCCCGGCCGACACCGCCGACTGGATCTCGCGAACCATCTGTTCGATGTCGTAGGTGGCCACGGCGGTCTGATCGGCCAGACGCCGGACTTCGGTGGCGACTACGGCAAACCCGCGACCGTACTCGCCGGCCTTCTCGGCTTCGATCGCTGCGTTGAGCGACAGCAGGTTGGTTTGGTCAGCCACTTTGACGATGGTCACCACCACCTGATTGATGTTGCCGGCCTTCTCGTTGAGGATCGCCAGTTTGGCGTTGACCAGATCCGCCGCGCCCATGACCGAGTGCATGGTGTCTTCCATGCGCGCCAGGCCTTGCTGGCCGGAGCCGGCGAGCACCGAGGCCTGATCGGCAGCGGTGGACACTTCGGTCATGGTGCGCACCAGATCCCGCGAGGTCGCGGCGATCTCACGGGAGGTTGCGCCGATTTCGGTGGTAGTCGCTGCGGTTTCGGTGGCGGTGGCTTGTTGCTGCTTGGAAGTGGCGGCGATCTCGGTCACCGAAGTGGTCACCTGCACCGAAGAGCGCTGGGCCTGGGATACCAGCGACGTCAGCTCGGTCATCATGTCGTTGAAGCCGGTTTCGACCGCGCCGAACTCGTCCTTGCGATCAAGGTTCAGGCGCGAACTCAGATCGCCGGTGCGCATGATGTCGAGGATGGTCACGATGCGATTCATCGGCGCCATGATCGCGCGCATCAACAGCAGACCGCAGAGGCCGGCGGCCAGCACCGCAACCAGCAGGGAAATGACCATGCTGACTTTGGCCGTTGCCACCGCGTCGTCGATATTGGCCATGGCGGTATCAGCGACGACTTTGTTCTCGCCAATGATGTCGTTGAGCTTCATCCGCCCGGTGTACCACGCCGGGGTCAGTTTCTCGTTGAACAGCTTGATGGCATCGGCTTCCAGATTGCGCTTGTGCAGGTCCAGCACGGCATCCTGAATCTGCATGTAGGTATCGTGGTACTTCTCGAACAGGGCGAATTCGGAACGGTCTTCATCCGTGGCCATGGTCTTGCGATAGTTGGCCATCTGCTCTTGCAGACGCGCCTCAAATGCCTTGTAGTCCGCTGCGTCTTCGCTGGAAACGCCCTGGCCTTCCTTGAGGCCGAGCAGCTCTTGCGTCTGCAAATAACTGTCGACCCATGCACCACGAATCATCGAGCTGTAATAGACGCCGGGGATGGCATCGTCGCGCACGCTGTTTTCACTGGCCTCGATTTTCAACAACCGCGAGTAGGACAGCACCACCATCAACAGCATGATGGCGATAATCACCGCAAAGCTCGCCAAAATGCGTTGGCGCAACGTCCAGTTCTTCACAGTGAATCCTCGTGCCTGATCGAAATGCGGGGAGTATAGCCGAGGGCGGTGTTTCATTTATAAGACGCTTTCGCTGGCAGTACTGTCCTTGTGGGAGGGAGACTGCTCGCGAAGGCAACATCGCGGTCCCGGCAAATCCCCAACTGCGCAAGAAGTTGCGCAGTAGCCCGTAATATTTCACGACCTAAATCCTCTGCAGCCCAAGCAGTGCAAGCCCTGCAGCCAAGTGCGCAAGAAGTTGCGCAGTACTGCGCAACTTCTTGCGCACTTTCTCCCGACTTTCCCGCTGAAAATCGCCCCGAATGATCACCAACTACCGTGGCGCCCCCGCCATCCGGGCACCGCGCAGAACCTGGCACGCTCCTTGATAACACTGCGTCACCCACCGGGCGATTTCGCCTCCGGGCACCCTAACTTTATCCGCAAGGAGAGCACCCCATGGCAACACCAGCGTACATGTCGGTTACCGGCGAAAAACAAGGCCTGATCACTGCCGGCGCTTTCACCGCCGACTCCGTTGGCAACACCTACCAGGAAGGCCACGAAGACCAGGTTATGGTTCAGGCTTTCACCCACGACGTGATCATCCCGCGTGACCCGCAATCCGGTCAGCCAACCGGTCAGCGCGTACACAAGCCAGTTGTGATCACCAAGGTCTACGACAAGGCTTCGCCACTGCTGCAAGCAGCACTGACTTCCGGCGAGCGCATGAGCGAAATCGTTATCCAGTGGTACCGCACTTCGGCTCAAGGCACCCAAGAGCACTACTACACCACCAAACTGGAAGACGCGATCATCGTCGCCATCAACAACAAAATGCACAACTGCCAGGATCCAGGCAACGCGCACTTCACCCACCTGGAAGAAGTGCAGTTCACCTACCGCAAAATCACCTGGACCCACGAAGTATCCGGTACTTCGGGTTCCGATGACTGGCGTGCTCCAGTCGTTTAATTACGGCTGACCGTTACACGCATCGGCCAGCTCTGCTGGTCGATGTTGTTTACGCCCCTCCAGAATTTCGCGTACGTTGAGCCGCTTTTTTGCGGCCGTCGACGAGCGCCGCTGTACAGCACGAGGAACAAGGGATGTTCGCGCCGGCCAATGAAACCCACTTTGCCCTGACCATCGAAGGGCTTTCCGCCGACTTTCAGGTGTTTACCCTCACCGGCCGGGAAGCCATCAGCCAGCCTTTTGTCTTTGAGGTGGAGCTGGTCAGTGAGCAGCCGTCGCTGGACCTCGAAACCCTGCTGCACAAACCGGCCTTCCTGCAGCTGTCGCCCGACGGCAGCGGCATCCATGGCCAGATCTACCGCGCCGCGCAAGGTGACTCGGGCAAACGCCTGACCCGTTATTCGGTGACGCTGCGCCCGCAACTGGCGTATCTCGCGCACCGCATCAACCAGCGCATCTTCCAGAACCTCAGCGTGCCGAAAATCATCGGCATGGTGCTGGAAGAGCACGGCATCCAGAGCAACGCCTACGAATTCAAGACCGGTTCGATCTATCCTGAACGCATCTACTGCGTGCAATACGACGAGTCGGATCTGCACTTCATCCAGCGCCTGTGCGAGGAAGAAGGCATTCACTTCCACTTCCAGCACAGCGCCAACGCGCACAAGCTCGTTTTCGGCGATGACCAGACGGTGTTCCCGAAACTGGCCCCTGTGCCCTATCAGCAAGACTCCGGCATGGTCGCCAGCAACCCGGTTATCAAGCGCTTCGACCTGCGCCTGGAAACCCGCACCAGCCGCACCACCCGTCGCGACTACGACTTCGAAAAACCGCGCCTGACCCTGGAAAGCGAAAACCGTGGCGACGCCCTGCCCGACCTCGAAGACTACGATTACCCGGGCCGCTTCATCGACCGCGAGCGCGGCAAGCATTTGGCCAAACGCGCCCTCGAACGTCATCGCAGCGACTTCCAATTGGCCGAAGGCAAGAGTGATCAGCCACTGCTGGTCAGCGGCCATTTCCTCGCCCTGAACGAACACCCGAAAGCCAAGTGGAACGACCTCTGGCTGCTCACCGAAGTCCTGCACGAAGGCAAGCAGCCGCAAGTGCTTGAGGAGTCGGTGACCAGCGACACCACCGCACTCAAAGACGATTTCCACCAGGGCTACCGCAACCGCTTCCAGGCCACGCCATGGGACGTACCCAACCGCCCGCCGCTGCGCCACCCGAAACCACGCATCCTCGGCAGCCAGAGCGCCGTAGTTACCGGCCCGAAAGGAGAAGAAATCCACTGCGACGAATACGGCCGCGTCAAAGTCCAGTTTCACTGGGACCGCGAAGGCCAGGCCGACGACAAGACCAGTTGCTGGCTGCGCGTCTCCTCCGCCTGGGCAGGCGCCCAGTACGGCGGCATCGCCATCCCGCGCATTGGCATGGAAGTGCTGGTCACGTTCCTTGAAGGCGACCCCGATCAACCGCTGATCAGCGGCTGCCTGTACCACAAGGAAAACACCGTCCCCTATCCACTGCCGGCAAACAAGACCCGCAGCACCTTCAAGACCCTGAGTTCCATGGGCGGTGGCGGCTACAACGAACTGCGCATCGAAGACAAAAAAGGCCAGGAACAAATCTACCTGCACGCCCAGCGCGACTGGGACGAAAACATCGAGCACGACCAGAAAATCCGCGTCGGCAACGAACGCCACGACACCGTCGAGCAAAACAGCTACAGCGAATTCAAGGCCGAAGAACACCACACCGTCTACGCCGACCGCAAAGTCGAAACCCGCGCCAACGACCACCTCACCGTCGGCGTCAACCAGCACATCAAGATCGGCACCGGCCAGTTCATCGACGCCGGCCAGGAAATCCACCTGAGCAGCGGCATGAAAGTGGTGATGGAAGCTGGTGCAGAGCTGACCCTGGTCGGCGGTGGCAGCTTCATCAAGATCGACGCCGGCGGCGTGACCATGAGCGGGCCAGTGATCAACATGAATTCCGGTGGCAGCCCCGGCGTTGGTACGGGCGCCGCGCCATTGATGCCCGGCGTGTTGAAACAGGCGGATGCAGACAAGGCTGGCCAAGTCCTGACCCCGGCGCAGATCAACACCCTCAAACGCAACGCGCCGTTCTGTGAAGAATGCGAAAAATGCAAGGCAGGTGCCTGTGCCATCTGAACGAATTTCCCCCAAGGACTGGCTGGCGCAACAGCCGCTGCAAAGCGGCGAGCGCCTGTACCTGATCATCAGCGCCGCCAGCGACGCAGACGCCCTGAAAACCCTGTACCTCACCGAACCCACCGCCCAGCTCATCCCGATCTGGGGCGGCACGCCCTACTCCACCTGGCAACCGGTGATGCCCTACCTCACCGAACTCAAAGCCAACTCCGCCTTCCTGCCATGGATCGCCGAAACCGACGCCCTCGACTGGGGCTGGCTGGCCGTATCGCGCTCAGAGCCAAACGAAGTGTTCGAACATCTGCGCAGCCTGACGCAGGTGAAAATGCCGGATGGCACCGAGGTGTTTTTCCGGTTTTGGGATGGGCGGCATATCTATCCGATTCTGCGGGGGCTTGGGGAGAAGGCTGGAGAAGTGCTGCCGGTGTTTGAGCGGTATCTGATCAATGGGCAGGCGCTGGAAGTGGGCACTCGGGTGGTGCCGAAGGTCAAGGACTGGCCGTGGTGGGAGGTGCCGAAGGGGTTGTTGGAAGGGTTGAGCAAGGACAATCCGGCGACGCTGGTCAGCAACCTGATGCAATGGCTGGAAGAAGACCGCCCGGACCTCTACACCGCATGGCCCGAGAACAATCTGAAGCTGAAAATCACCCGCTTCGTGCGCCGCCCGGATGCGCCGCAAAATCTTAAAGAAGCATTGATAAACCACCTGATTCTGGAGCAAGGCTGATGGATCGCGTTGCCTTTGTTGACAACCAACTGAACACCTTCAAGGACAGTCTGAAGCTGTATCAAGAACAAACAAAAACTTGGTACGCACAGGCTCTCGACAAGGGTAGCCGTGCCGCGGACATGCCGTCCTTATTGGGCATGGAGCGTGTCATCAAGGCGGGCAACACCAGTAAAACGGTGAGCATGACCGACGGTAACTTCACCTCGAACGTGGCTCAATGTCCGCTCAAGGGTCCGTTGCTGATCGAGAGCAAATTCGAATCGGTTTACGACATTCCCGTCGGCGATATCGAAGTCGAAATCGTGGCCGTGGACGGTGGTGCTGTCAGCAAGGTCAAACTCGACGCCCAAGGCAAAGCCGCATGGACCGGCGGTGTGCCCGGCAAGTTCTACACGATTCGCGTCCATAACGAAGTGACCCCGGCCCAGATCGACGCCCTCTTCAGTTCTTACAGCGGCGTGACTGCGGACCTTGAAGGTTTCCTGCGCAAGGAATGGGCCGGCTTCAAACCGCAATGGTCGAATCTTTCGACCTCCGGCACAGCCATGGCCATCGGCAACGGCATTCTTGAAGGTGGCTGGGAAGCGATCAAGGGCGTATGGGACGGCATCAGTCTCGTGCTCGACATCCTTCAGGACCCAGGAAAGTTTGCGAAGGATCTCGGCGCTGGCGCAGACGAGCTGATCAGAGTCGCCAAGAGCTCGCCGGACATCATGAAAAAGGCCATGTTGCTGGCCAGCGACGAGGCGGCTTTGTTTTTGCTGGTGCGCAGTGCGGTGATCTGGCTCGCGGGCTTGCCGCCGATGAAGATGGCGGGCGACGTAGCGAAGATGACCACGGCCATTGTCGTAGGCATTGCGATCGACATCGTGATCGGCGTGATATTGACCATCGCGGCCGAAGGTACCGGCATAATCTACCTTGCGGCCCGACTGAAGAAGTACGGAGAGCTTGTCATCAAGGCTGTGATCGGCTTCGTGAAGTCGGTGTTCAAGATCATCAACGGTTTTATGGAGTATGTCGCCAAGTACACCGCTGTGGCGGCCCGAGGGGTAACGGCAAAGGTCAGAAACGGGATTTCCGAGTTGCGTTTTGATGGCAAGAAAAACGCCAGACTTGCTGACGGTAAAGTCGCTGATGACGTATCGAACCAGGCGACGAATCCCGCCGAAAAGAGCGCAGAACCTGCTGCAAAGACTTGCACTAACGGGTGCCCTGTTTCGATGGTCACTGGCGAAGAGTTATTGACGTTAACTGACGGCCAACTCGACGGCCTGCTGCCATTCGAATGGACCCGTCTCTATCGCACCAGCGCTGTGGAAATCGACTGCGGTCTCGGCTATGGCTGGAGCCACGCGCTCGCCCACCGCATCGAGATCAATGGCGATGAAGTCATCTGGACCGATCAGGAAAACCGCTCCACCGTTTTCCCACTTCCGAGCGAGCAGCGTCCCGCCATCACCAACAGCCTATCGCACGCGGCCATTTTTCTAGGTGACGATCCATCCGAGCTGATTCTCGCGCAGGCTGGCAAGCGACCATCGTTCTATCACTTCCGCTTCGACAGCAAAGGCGCGACCCTGATCGCCATCAGCGATAGCTATGGCAACCGCTTGCACGTTACTCGCGACATCCATGGGCGCATCAAACGTCTCGACAACGGTGCCGGCCGCGCCCTGCTTCTGCGCTACGACCGCAAGCACATCATCGCCGTCGATTATCAGCAGTTTCTGCCCGCCGATAATCTGGAAGACGTCTGGAATACCGTGCAGACGTTGGTCACCTATAGCTACGACGCGCAACATCGCCTGATCGAGGCGAAAAACGCGGCGGGCGAAGCCGAGCGTTATCGCTACAACGAGCAGCACGTCATTCTCGAGCGGCAATTGGCAGGCGGCGCAGCGTTCTATTGGGAATGGGAAAACGAAGGCAAACTGTCTCGCTGCACTCGTCACTGGGCCAACTTTTCGCAGATGGAAGCGCAGTACGTCTGGGATGACAAAGGCAGCGTCACCGTAACCAACGCCGATGGCAGCGAAGAGGTCTATACCCACGACGATCAGGCCCGATTGATCAGCAAGATCGATCCGGATGGTGCCGAGCATCTCAAGGCCTACAACGACAAAGGCCAATTGATCGCCGAAAAGGATCCGCTGGGCGCCGTTACCGAATATCGCTATGACGATAACGGATTGATGACCGCGGTCATCCCGCCGGAAGACGAAGCCACCACTTACGAGTACATCAATGGTTTCGTCAGCGACGTTCGTCGCGGCAAAGCCAGTTGGAAGTATCAACGCAACCGACAAGGTGATGTCACTGCGCAGATTGACCCGGACGGCAATGCCAGCCATTACAGCTATGACCCGCAGGGTCGTCTGTTGGAAATCCGTCACCCGGACGGCAGCCGTCATCAACTCGGTTGGAACAATCTCGGTCAACTGCTTGAAGAACGTCTTCCCGACGGCGGTCAGCGCAAGTACCGTTACGATGCACTAGGCAGGCAGATCACTCGCCAGGAAGAGTCCGGCGCGATCACTCATTACCAATGGGATGCTGCCAATCGCCTTGCCCAAGTTACGCTGCCCGGCGGCGCCACTCGCGCATTCAGCTACAACGCCTACGGCAATGTCACTGCTGAACGTGACGAACTTGGCCGTATCACCCGCTATGAATATGCCGACAATCTTCACCTCGTCAGCCGCCGAATCAATCCCGACGGCAGCCAACTGCGCTACCGCTACGACAACTCGCGTCTGTTGCTCACTGAAATTGAAAACGAGCGCGGCGAGCACTATCACCTTGATTACTACGCCAACGGCCTGATTCAACAGGAAACCGGCTTCGATGGTCGTCGGACTGGCTACGAGTACGACCTCAACGGCCAACTGCTGAAGAAAACCGAGTTCGGCGACGACGGCAGCGAACTGGTCACCGAATATCAGCGTGATGCCGCAGGCCGGTTGCTTGTAAAAACGCTGCCCGACGGCGAAGAGATTCACTACAGCTACGACGCGCTTGGCCGCCTCGTTAACGTTGACGACGGCCACTGGCCGCTCGCCTACAAATACGACCTGCAAGACCGACTCATCGAGGAGCACCAAGGCTGGGGCACTCTGCGCTACGAATACGATAGCGTCGGCCAGCTCAAGCACTGCCGCTTGCCCGATGGCAGCAAACTCGATTACCGCCACCAGCCTGGCGGGCAACTCACCAGCATCGACCTCAACGGTTCTCGCCTGACCTCTCATCAGTTCAACGCTGGTCGAGAGCAACAGCGCCAACAAGGTCTGCTGCTTAGCCAATACCAATACGATGAACAGGGACGTCTGCAAGCGCACAGCGTTAGCCAACGGGACAAGCACCTGTTCCAGCGTCGCTACAACTACGACGCCAACGGCAACCTCGCCGGAATCGACGACAGCCGCAAAGGCAACCGCAGCTATCACTACGACCCGCTGGATCGCCTGATCAGCGTGCGCGGCGCCATGCCAGAGAGCTTCGCCCACGACCCGGCGGGCAACCTGCTCGGACAAAATGACCTGCCCGTTGCGAATCTCGCCAACGTTAAAGGCAATCGCCTGCTCATGCAAGGCGACCGCCACTACGATTACGACGCCTATGGCAACCTAGTCCGCGAGAGTCGAGGAACAGGCCAAAAACTTGTCACCGAATACCGCTACGACTGCCAGCACCGCCTGATCGGCGTCAGCCTGCCGGGTGGCAGCACTGCAACCTACAAATACGACGCCTTTGGCCGCCGCATTGAAAAGTCAGTCGACGGTCACACCACCGAGTTTCTGTGGCAAGGCGAACGCCTCATCGCTGAAAGCGCCGAGAACCGCTACCGCAGTTACATCTACGAACCGGGCACCTTCCGCCCGTTGGCAATGCTCGACGGCGAAGGCCCGCTAAAAGCGGCCCCGTTCTATTACCAACTCGACCACCTCGGCACCCCTCAAGAACTGACCGACTACAGCGGCGAAATCATGTGGTCGGCGAAGTACCGCGCCTACGGCAATCTCGCAGCGCTGGATATCAGCGAAATCGATAACCCGCTGCGTTTTCAGGGTCAGTACTTCGACGTCGAGACAGGGTTACATTACAACCGCCACCGCTACTACAATCCGGGAACTGGACGGTTCTTGACGCCTGATCCGATCAAGCTTGCGGGTGGTTTGAATAGCTACCAATACGTGCCTAACCCTACGGGGTGGGTGGATCCTCTAGGATTGAATACATGTCCCGGAGCCGGAGATAAAGATTCATCAGGTAACCGAACTGACCAAGAAGAAAAAAAATCGAAAGTTGATGACGGCAGCCCCGAAGCGCCATATACCGGACCGATCCCCAAGGCAATGCAGAACAAAATACTGTATGGCACACGGAGCCCCGGCCATAACAAACCAGTAGGCGGTCATTCGGCGCAGGTTATGAACTCTCCAAAATATCAGTACGATATTGTCAGCACTAACAAGGACGGAACTACCAGCGTTAAAAATTTTAAAATGATTTTAGAGCGAAAGGATGGAACCATCGGCTGGTCTGCAGCAAAGTCTCCAAATAGACATACATTTGCGCCGAAATCTTGGAGTGACGCGAAAATCTTGAGAGTTACTGATGAGGTAGCAGCAGAGCCAGGCAGAGTGTTACGGAACGATCCAGGCGCGGTAGTGACCGAACACACCAAAATCGTGGACGGAGTTCAATGGCAGGTTATTAAAGAAAACGATGTCATCACTTCTTCATACCCTACGGGAGCAACACCATGACGACTGGCAATGAAGAAAATCTATATAAAAAGCTCTGCTCATGGATAGGTGAATCTGAAGATTCACCATGGACTGAATACAGCACCGAGCTAGTTGCTAAAACGGTACTCATAGACTTCAGTGATAAGGACTGGGAAGTCCTAAAAAAAGCAATACTCAAAATGCCGGAATTTTGGCAACAAAGATGCGCCGTTTCACTTGGAGAAAATCGTACCACCCAAGCCATAGAAATTTTAAAGACTCTACTTTCAAAATCGGGATATAAAGACGTTAAAATTATTTCTATTTACGAGCTCGACTGGGCCGAAGTACCGATTGAAAAAAAGTACTCTCACCATGTAAAGCAGATAATAGATACCACACCAAAAAGTGAAATAGAACCAGAAATATATAGTTTACTTGCGAAAGCAGAATCATCAGAAATATAATAGCTAAGCCCACCAAATCTTGTATAAGCGAACTTTTAAAATATTACCGACAAACGCCCAACGCCACTTACCAAAAAGGCGCCAATAAAGAACCAACAATTAATTAAGACAGCCTATAATCAATCGGCAATCAAAAAAGCAAAATGAATATCTACATTGACATTACAGATATTTTGGTGCAATCGATTACGACAATGCAGGCGGAATTATATCCTACATGAATATCCCTCCCACTGAAAACATAAAGGAAAAATTCCAAGTAGAAATCTTCAATTTTGTTCTCAACCTATTAGATTAGCCAATAACGTCTTCAATAGAAAGCCAAGACTTAAACTTTCTAGAAAACATGGACGAGGATGGCTTCCTAATAATCAAAAAAGCAGCCGTTACATTTGAAAAAATAAAAGGTCACGAAAAACTGGCAAGAGTCTTAGATCAAGGGAAAGACTACTTATTACATGAAATTTACAGACCCAAACTGGAAAATAAAGACAAGATCTATGACATTGGAGGTAGATCATTCACATCACCTCAACTCCTAATCAATCTTGCGATTATTTCACCCCAAAAGATAACTCTTGACTTCTCCGCTTCCGATCATGTCTACATAGCAACATACCATAAACTTCGAAACGTGGCAGAAACTCTAAATTTACAGGCGAAACGCACGCAACCGCCAATTGAAGGAATATTCGAAGTGAATTACAGCAACATGCATACCATAAGCGTCTTTGATGCCGGCTATCGATTTTTCAAAACATAGGAAGTGTCGACACAAGATTTTCGATGCTTGCCCTTTCTCAGTGCAGCTTTTTTACAAATGAAACGCCGCGAGTCACCTGGCACATCTAATCTGCTCAGCGTACCACGCGCGCGTATACCAACAACTGACGATCGCGTAACTCCCGAATAGAGCGAACTCGGCAGTACTACCCGCTACGAATGCACCGACAACCTGGACGTGAACAGCAAAAATCACGACGAGCACAACTACTGGCCTGGAACAAATAATAGACATCGGATGGCATCTATTATTTAGCAAAAATGGCACTTTTAGAATTTCATTAATTGCAAATCAAGCTTGGAGAATTTCCAATATTCACCGACACCGCCAAAACTTGGAGCGGCCTTGAAAAAACTTTAGACCACACACTACATAAAGTTAAACAAATCTGATGCAGCCTTTACAAATCTGAAGTATACGGGGAAAGCAGTGGACCTGACATTGGCTAATACATAGGATGTGGCGGCGCCACTCTCTCAGCAAAAAAATGTTTAAGCAACACCCTAAGCTAAAGCAGTCTGCGTTCGATGCCGATGCCGATGCCGATGCCGATGCCGATGCCGATGCCGATGCGATTGTTTTGGGAAAGGCCTCAGACTTGTAGTGCAAGGGGAGTTTTCTTTCGGGTAAAAAAATCTCGACAACCAAACCTATAACAGCGAAAGCAAAACCATGATATTTAAGTGCTCGGGCAACGCAGTCAATCCAAATACCGTATCTTATAGAAGCTTGGGATTCGGAGAGGCGGTTACGATCAAGACTCAGCCCTACATACTGCAAATCAAACCCGGCGACTTTCCAAGAAAGTTTGAAATTATTGCAGATACGTTTATTTCGGAATGCAGGATTGACGATACCGTGCAAGGCTATGCGGACATCCCCGAGCTTGCGACAGTTGATTACCCGACTTTCAATGAACTTCTGAACACCCATCCAAACCTAGCAGCAAGTTTGATCGAAGATCATCTTTACTTCGAACTCTTCTATCATCTTTTTCAAAACCCAACCAACCCACAATTGGTTATCAACAACATCAACAGCGTATATACAGAGAAAGATTCAATAATAATCACGGGAGACACATACCCATTCAAATACTTCTAGCAGAAGGAAACTTGCTCGACGGCAGGCCCGCCGACTCAGACCTCAATGGTCGACTGTTAAATAACACTGATCTGGCGACGACGTCAGTGCGCTAATCACCGATTGCTAGTGATCTATTTGCCAGCTCTATTACCCGGTCAGTGCCAAAAGTATGTACAGAGCCAGCGGCATGCGCAGTGTCCGCTATCGGGACAAAGATCGATTCAACGCCGTTACGGAAACTACTGAAACGCAGGAAGTCTAGCTAACGTAAAAGGGCAACCGCCTGCTGATGCCGGGCGATCGCCACTACGATTACACGCTATCCGCCCCCACCAACCGCACCTGCCTCTCCAACTCCACCTTCAACCCCGGCTCCAGCTTCAACTGCCGTGCCAGTTCATCCAGATAACTCTTCTCCATAAAATTCTCCTCATCCACCAGCATCACACTGGCGATGTACATCTCTGCCGCCATTTCCGGCGTGCTCGCGGCGCGGGCGACGTCGGTGGGGTCGAGGGGTTTGTTGAGTTCGGCGTGGAGCCAGTGTTGCAGTTCCTGGTCGTTGTCGAGTTTGGTGAATTCGCCTTCGATCAGTTCGCGCTCGCGCTCGTCGATGTGGCCGTCGGCCTTGGCGGCGGCGACCAGGGCTTTGAGGATGGCCTGGCTGTGTTCTTCGACTTGCGCGGGTGGCAGGCGGTCGAGGGTTTGTGGTTCGCGTTGGGGTGCGCTGCCTTTTTGGGCGTTGTAGTTGCCGTAGGCCTTGTAAGCCAGTACGCCCAGCGCGGCGAGGCCGCCGTAGATGGCGACTTTGCCGCCGACCTTGCGGACTTTTTTGTTGCCGAGCAGCAGGCCCATCGCGCCCGCGGCCAATGCGCCGCCGCCCGCGCCGGACAGCAGGCCGCCGAGGCCGCTGGAGCCAGACGAGCCACCGAGCAAACCGCCCAGTCCGCTGGCAGCCGACTTGTTGGAAGCGCCACCAGTCTTGTTCTGCAGCATTTCCTGCCCGGACTTGAGCAGTTGATCGAGCAATCCACGGGTGTTCATGTTCCGTCTCCAAACAAGGGTTATCCGGATCTAAGGCCCTCAGCCTAGTTCGAAAGTGCCGGGACCCGCCCCGCGAGTGTGCTTCGAGATGTTGCTCGCCACTCAGAAGGGCCCGTTCCGAGCGTTACCCAATGAAAAGGGGCAGGCCTTTCGACCTGCCCCCTTTTCCCCTCCTCCTTAAAACCGCGAAACACTCCGCATCGCATCCACCAGATAGCGCATGGCGATCCGGTCGCTTTCCGATAGTTCTCGATAACGCTCCACAAGTTTCAATTCTTCGGAATTGAGGCGGCGTCTTCTGCGCCCGCCGCCCAAGCAAGGGAAGATGCCCAACATTTCGGTGATGCTCTGTATTTTTGCCATGGACGATGTCCTTCTCTATTGAGTCAAGAAACTGCTGAACCTCACATCGCCCTGCCTCTTCGAGCAGCGTCGTGTGCCCCGCCGGCACGAAGGCTTGTATCCGGTCTTGCCCATAGAATAGGAATTAAATCGGCGTTGAAAAGCGGTTTTTAGAGTAATTAATCGAAAAAAGCAGATATGCCCTCTAAATCAGAGAGCCCTGTCAGAAAAATTACAGACATGTCTTGTTTCATTGCCAGGTGACGCAACGCAAACAAGCCTTTTTGCCCGACAATCGAACCGATTAAGCTAGCGGGCATCTGTTTATAGTCCGTTGCGTTTGGCCGAAGGCATGACCGAACCGTAATTTCCGATCCGACAGGTGCCAGGAACGGCGCTGGATTGCACACGACAGGTTGTATTTATGCACCGCAGGAATTTGCTCAAAGCGTCCATGGCCATTGCGGCCTATACCGGTCTTTCCGCGTCGGGCCTGTTGGCCGCCCGCGCTTGGGCAGCCAATGGCGGCGCCGCCGATGGCGAGGCCCAGGCCTTCGATTTCGAAGCATTGAAGCGTCAGGCCAAGCAGCTCGCCGGCAGTGCCTATCAGGATACGAAACAGGTGTTGCCGCCAACCCTGGCGACCATGACTCCGCAGAACTTCAACGCGATCCGCTACGACGGCGAGCATTCCTTGTGGAAGGAAAACAAAGGTCAGCTGGACGTGCAGTTCTTCCACGTCGGCATGGGTTTCCGTCAGCCGGTGCGCATGTACAGCGTTGATCCGAAGACGCGCATGGCGCGCGAGGTGCATTTCCGTCCGGCGCTGTTCAATTACGAGAACACTTCGGTCGACACCCAGCAGCTCAAAGGCGACCTGGGTTTTGCCGGCTTCAAACTGTTCAAGGCGCCGGAGCTGGATCGGCATGACGTGGTGTCGTTTCTGGGCGCCAGCTATTTCCGTGCGGTCGATGCCACTGGCCAATATGGCCTCTCCGCACGCGGCCTGGCCATCGACACGTACGCAAAGAAGCGCGAAGAGTTTCCCGACTTCACCAAGTTCTGGTTCGAGACGCCTGACAAGAACGCCACGCGTTTTGTGGTCTACGCCCTGCTCGACTCGCCGAGCGCGACCGGCGCCTATCGCTTTGACATCGATTGCCAGGCCGAGCGCGTGGTCATGGAAATCGACGCGCACATCAACGCCCGCACCACCATCGAACAGTTGGGCGTGGCGCCGATGACCAGCATGTTCAGCTGCGGCACCCACGAACGGCGCATGTGCGACACCATTCATCCGCAGATCCACGACTCCGATCGCCTGGCAATGTGGCGCGGCAATGGCGAGTGGATCTGCCGGCCGTTGAACAACCCGGCGACGCTGCAATTCAATGCATTTGCCGACAAGGACCCGAAGGGTTTCGGCCTGGTGCAGACCGACCACGAATTCGCCAACTATCAGGACACTGTCGACTGGTACAGCAAGCGCCCGAGCCTGTGGGTAGAACCTACAACCGCCTGGGGCGAAGGCTCTATCGATCTGCTGGAAATTCCTACGACCGGCGAGACGCTGGATAACATCGTCGCCTTCTGGACGCCGAAGAAACCCGTGGCTGCCGGTGATTCGCTGAACTACGGGTACAAGCTGTACTGGAGCGCGCTGCCACCGGTCGGCACGCCACTGGCGCGGGTGCACGCGACGCGTTCGGGCATGGGCGGCTTCACCGAGGGCTGGGCGCCGGGTGAGCACTACCCGCCGGTCTGGGCGCGGCGCTTTGCCGTGGACTTCACCGGTGGCGGCCTCGAGCGCCTGCCACAGGGCACCGGAATCGAGCCGGTGATTACCTGTTCCAACGGCAAGGTGCAGGACTTCAGCGTGCTGGTGCTGGATGACATCAAGGGCTACCGGATTCTGTTCGATTGGTATCCGACCAATGACAGTGTCGAGCCAGTGGAACTGCGCCTGTTCATTCGCACCAATGACCGCACGTTGAGCGAGACCTGGCTGTACCAGTATTTCCCGCCGACCCCGGACAAGCGTAAATACCCTTGAGGTTCTAAGGCGGCTGTTCTGGCGTCATTCGCGAGCAGGCTCGCTCCCACAGGGGTCCGCATTCCTATTGTGGGAGCGAGCCTGCTCGCGAAGAGGCCCGCCTGACAACGCAAAATTGTGCCGAATAGAAAAGCCCCGACCCTCACCGGCTCGGGGCTTTTGCTTTCCAGCCTTCAATCAATCGCGCAAATCCGATTCATGAATCGGCTGATCCCGATGGGTCGCGCGCTGATACTGCGCCGGCCACACTGCTTTGCGCCCGCCCAGATCATCGTCGGCATGCAGCGGCCAGTACGGATCGCGCAGCAGTTCGCGCGCGAGGAAAATGATATCGGCCTGACAGGTACGCAGAATGTGCTCGGCCTGGGCCGGCTCGGTAATCATTCCGACAGTACCGGTGGCGATGCCTGACTCTTTGCGCACACGCTCGGCGAAGCGCGTCTGATATCCGGGTCCAACCGGGATTTCCGCGTTTGCAGCAGTCCCTCCTGAAGACACGTCAATGAGATCGGCGCCCAGCGTATGAAGGCGGCGCGCAAGCTCCACGGTCTCATCCGGATTCCAGCCATCTTCGACCCAATCGGTCGCCGAGACGCGGACAAACACCGGTAATTCCTCCGGCCATACCGCCCTCACCGCTTCAGTGACTTGCAGCACCAGACGGATACGATTCTCGAACGAACCACCGTACTGATCGCGGCGTTGATTGCTCAGCGGCGAGAGAAACTGATGCAGCAGATAGCCATGCGCAGCATGCACCTCGACCACGCTGAAACCCGCCGTCAGCGCGCGTTTTGCCGCGTCGACAAAGGCCTGGATCACTTCGGCGATCTGCCCTTCATCCAGCTGCTTGGGTTGGGTGTGCTGCGGGTCGAAAGCAATCGGCGATGGCCCGACCGGGGTCCAGCCGCCGTCCTCGGGTTTGACACTGCCATGCTTGCCGATCCACGGCCGGTGGGTGCTGGCCTTGCGCCCGGCGTGGGCCAGTTGAATACCGGCGACCGCGCCCTGGGCGGTGATGAAGCGAGTGATGCGTTGCAGCGGTTCGATCTGTTCGTCGTTCCACAGTCCAAGGTCTTCGGCGGTGATGCGTCCGTCGGCGGTAACCGCCGTGGCTTCGGTGAAAACCAGACCGGCACCGCCCACCGCGCGGCTACCCAGGTGCACCAGGTGCCAGTCGTTGGCCAGGCCGTCGACGCTGGAGTACTGGCACATCGGCGACACGGCGATGCGGTTGGGCAGGGTCAGTTGGCGAAGAGTAAAGGGTTCAAGCAGCAGACTCATGGGGCACCTCTCGAATCAGTGGGCAGGCTCCAGGGTTCTGTTTGAAAAGTCGACGAGTGACAGAAAAAGGGTGCAGCACCCGCCCCCGCGGGCAAAAATTCGACAAGACGTCACAAGGCCAATCAAGCAGTGCTTAGAGCCTAGTCGACAACGGGGGATCTTGGGGGGTTCCAGAAAAGATCGCAGCCTTCGGCAGCTCCAACAGAGGAATGCGATCCCCTGTAGGAGCTGCCGAAGGCTGCGATCTTTTGATCTTCAGCGCGGTTCGATATGAGCAATCATCAGCTGCACAGTCTCGTTGCCACGAAACTCGTTAACGTCGAGCTTGTAAGCCAGTTCAACCCATTGAATCGTCGGGTTCGGCCACACATCGCGATCAATGCCAAACGCGATGCCATCGAGCTTCACCGAACCGCATTCGCTTTTCAGCACCACTTTCAAATGCCGTTCGCCGACCACGCGCTGCTCGACCAGTTGAAACACACCGTGAAACAGCGGCTCGGGAAAATGCTGCCCCCACGGCCCGGCGTGGCGCAAGGCGCGGGCCAGTTCGAGATGAAACTCTTCAACGGCCAGCGTGCCATCTGAAAGCATCCGCCCAGTGAGGTCTTCTTCGCGAAGTTGCCTACGCACTTCAGCGTCAAATGCCTCGGCGAACAGCGGAAAATTCTCCTGCGGCAAGGTCAGACCAGCGGCCATCGCGTGGCCACCATATTTGGCGATCAGGTTCGGATGCTGCGCCGCGACCACACTCAGCGCATCGCGAATATGGAAGCCCTGCACCGAGCGACCGGAGCCCTTGAGCAGACCATCACCGGCATCGGCGAAGGCAATGGTCGGGCGGAAATAGCGCTCTTTCATGCGCGAGGCGAGGATGCCGATCACGCCCTGATGCCACTCCGGATCGAACAGGCACAGACCAAACGGCATCGACTCGACCGGCAAATCCTTGAGCTGCGCCAGCGCTTCACGCTGCATGCCCTGCTCGATGGATTTGCGATCCTGGTTCATGCCGTCCAGTTGCGCAGCCATTTCCCGCGCCAGATTGGCGTCGGCCGTGAGCAGGCATTCGATGCCCAGGCTCATGTCGTCCAGACGTCCGGCGGCGTTCAGGCGCGGGCCGACGATGAAACCCAGGTCGGTGGAAGTGATCCGCGCAGCCTCTCGCTTGGCGACTTCGAGAATCGCCTTGATCCCCGGCCGTGCCCGGCCGGCGCGAATCCGCTCCAGCCCTTGATGCACAAGAATGCGGTTGTTGGCATCCAGCGGCACCACGTCGGCGACGCTGCCCAGCGCCACCAGATCGAGCAGTTCGCCGATGTTCGGTTGTGGCTTGCTCTCGTACCAGCCGAGGCTGCGCAGACGCGCGCGCAACGCCATGAGTACGTAAAAGATCACCCCGACGCCGGCCAGCGCTTTGCTCGGAAATTCGCAGCCCGGCTGATTCGGATTGACCAGCGCATCAGCCTGCGGCAGTTCATCGCCGGGCAAATGGTGATCGGTGATCAACACCTTCAGTCCGGCGCGCTTGGCCGCCGCGACGCCTTCGACACTGGAAATACCATTGTCGACGGTGATCAATAATTGCGGTTCACGGGTCAGCGCGACTTCGACGATTTCCGGCGTCAGGCCGTAGCCGTATTCGAAGCGGTTCGGCACCAGGTAATCGACATGCGCGGCGCCCAACAGGCGCAGACCGAGGACACCGACAGTGCTGGCGGTGGCGCCGTCCGCGTCGAAGTCGCCGACGATCAGAATGCGCTGGCGTTGCTCCAATGCCGTCACCAGCAGGTCAACCGCCGCATCGATGCCTTTGAGCTGCTGGAACGGGATCAAGCGCGCCAGACTTTTGTCCAGCTCCGCCTCCGACTGCACGCCCCGCGCCGCGTACAGGCGGGTCAGCAGTGGCGGCAGATCACCGAGGAAAGGCAACGTGGCAGGCAATTCACGAGGTTCGATACGCATGGGGCGACGGAGGCTTCTCTTTGATTCGTGGGAAATATCAGCGGTGTCGCGACCTCAGCCGCGCTCACCTTGCAGCCATTGCAACTGGACTTCGTGCTGACCGCGATCGTCGGTGACGAAGATCGTGCCTTCGCTGATCATCACGTCCCACTTGATGACGCGGGGCATGTCCTTGGCCAGGGTCTCCAGCACTTCTTGCGGGACGGCGGCGATGTTGACGTTTTTCAGGTTCTTGATCGCCGGGATCACCTTGGTTTCCCACACACGCAGGCTGCCGTAGGCCAGCAGGCTGGTGCGTTCGGTGCGGCGCGAGCACCAGGTCAGGCGATCGGCATCCGGCTGGCCGACTTCGATCCAGTGCAGGACACGGTCGTCCAGGCTCTTTTCCCACAAGGCCGGTTCATCCACGTCTGACAGACCACGGCCGAACGACAGCTGCTCGTTGTACCAGAGCGCGTAGGCCAGCAGCCGCACAGTCATGCGTTCTTCGGTCTCCGAAGGATGACGGGCGATGGTCTGCTTGACGCTTTCGTAGACGCTGCGGTCGAGGTCGGTGAGGTTCAGTTCGAATTTGTAGGTAGTGGACGGCTGGGCCATGAACGGGCTTCTTGATACGAGGAAAGTCGGCAAGTCTAACCGATGCCACAGGCAATCATCGAATTGATGGCAATCAAGCTGCGGCGTCTGACAGTCGGCTATGTTAAAACCCTGTATCCGCTCAGCCTTGTCCTACAGGATTTCGCATGCCGTTCACCAGCAAACCGCTCTCGGGTCTGAAAGTCATTGAATTGGGTACGTTGATCGCCGGTCCGTTTGCCTCGCGCATTTGCGGCGAATTCGGCGCCGAAGTGATCAAGATTGAATCGCCTGACGGCGGCGATCCCCTGCGCAAATGGCGCAAGTTGTACGAAGGCACCTCGTTGTGGTGGTTTGTCCAGGCGCGCAACAAGAAGTCGCTGACCCTCAATCTGAAACACCCCGACGGCTTGGCGATCCTGAAACAGCTGCTTAGCGAAGCCGACATCCTCATCGAGAATTTTCGCCCCGGCGTACTGGAAAAACTCGGTCTGAGCTGGGAAACCCTGCACGCCCTGAACCCGAAACTGGTGATGGTGCGCCTGTCCGGTTTCGGTCAGACCGGGCCGATGAAAGATCAGCCCGGCTTCGGCGCGGTCGGCGAATCCATGGGCGGCCTGCGGTACATCACCGGTTTCGAAGACCGGCCACCGGTGCGTACCGGGATTTCCATCGGTGATTCGATTGCCGCGCTGTGGGGCGTGATCGGTGCGCTGATGGCGCTGCGTCATCGCGAGGTCAATGGCGGGCTGGGCCAAGTGGTCGACGTTGCGCTGTATGAAGCTATCTTCGCGATGATGGAAAGCATGGTGCCGGAGTTCGACGTGTTCGGTTTCATCCGCGAGCGCAGCGGCAACATCATGCCGGGCATCACGCCCTCTTCGATCCACACCAGCGCCGACGGCAAGCATGTGCAAATCGGCGCCAATGGTGATGCAATCTTCAAACGCTTCATGCTCGTGATTGGCCGCGCAGATCTTGCCAACGACCCGGTGCTGGCCAGTAACGACGGGCGTGACAGTCGCCGGGACGAGTTGTATGGCGTGATTGATCGCTGGGTCAATTCCTTACCGCTGCAGACCGTTCTCGACTTGCTCAATCAGGCCGACGTACCGGTCAGCCGGATCTTCAGCGCCGAGGACATGTTCAACGATCCGCAATACCTGGCGCGGGAGATGTTCCTGCATGCCAAGCTGCCGGACGGCAAGGACTTCAAGATGCCCGGCATCGTGCCGAAGCTGTCGGAAACGCCGGGCTCGTCCGAATGGGTCGGACCGCAGCTTGGCGAACACAATGCGCAGGTGCTTGGCGATCTGGGCTACGACGCGGCGCAAATCGCTCGGCTGCGCGAAGACGGGGCCATTTGAGCAACGCTGGAGGTTTGGTTTTCGAGCAAAAAGCTGTGCACAGGGCAAACGCCGGGCAAAAGAAACCCCGAGAAGTGGGGAGACGACTCGGGGTTAAACGGGGTCTGCTTCGAGACCCGTAGCAGCAAGCGACAAGCACCGGAGCACAATGCTTGATCCTGCTGTTATTGGGTCTGACTGACAGGGATGCAGGAAGGTTCCCACAAAAAATATTTCATCTTTACAGGGCCGGACGCTTGTCCAGAGCTGCATTGCGCAACGCCGCAATGACGCAGGGTTCCAGCCGCCCTTCGGCGATCATCACGTCACGGTGCAGACCGTCCACCACGTCGGTCAGCAAGCGCTTGTCGCTCAACTGGGCCTGATTGAATTCGCGTTCCACCACAATGGCGCCGCTGCTGTTCTTCAGCGTCACCAGACATTCACCATGGCTGCCGCGAGGGGTCAGCGTCACCTGATACGGGCTCAGAGCCTCACCGAGCAATAGACTGATACTTTCCATCTCGATCTCCACTCAATAGTCCGAAAACACAGTGCCTGGGGCGTGTTCACATTAAATGACCACCGGCCCGAGAAGAAAGTTCTGCCTGTCACGTTCCGACCTTGCAGGACCGTGTCTGACAGAGCATGCATGGCGAAGATGACAGAAAAATATTCGCCGGTATCAGGCCTCGATGAGTGCCTGCGCAGCGACCAGGTAGCTGTCCAGCAGACCTCGCATCAATACCGCCGAAACCGGTGTCTGCAGACGCCCCAGCAGGCGCAGGCGTTGTTGACGAAGCACCGGCTCCAGGTCACTCAACAAACTCTGCGCGACCGAGCCCAGCAGAATCAGGGCACGCGCCTCATGGTGCGCCGCCAGGTGATGAATCAATGCCAACCCATCGCCACCTTTGAGCTGCGGATCGCAAATGGCGATATCGACCGCACCGCGATGCCCCAGTGAAGACAAGGCTGACGCCAGCGAAGGCGCGGTCAATACGTCGTAGATGCCGATGGCATTGAGCATTTGATGCAATGCCATCAGCTGGAACGGGTTGGGTTCAAGAATCAGGACTTTAAGCGAGCGCATGGGCGACCTCTGGAGCGATCATCGCGGACTCTCACCGCAGGTGTCGTTCACTCTAGGGCAGGCGTCTTAAGCCTCCCATCAGAAAAGTAGCCGCGTCTTGCAGGACATTTCCCTTCTTTACTGCAGACAGCGGCACCCGCTCTCGGTCCGACGCTGGGTGATGTCGGTCCAGCCGCCCAACAAGCCGCGCAATTTGCCGTCGCCGCTGTAAAACGGCACGGTCCACTGATAAACCTCGCGAGGCCCGCCCTTGAACAGCAGTTGACGTTTGCTGAAGCGCGACTTGCGGGTTTGCAACTGGGCGATGAATTCGTCGTGGAGCATCCGCGCGGTGGTTTCCGGAAACGCATCGACTTCGATCAGCAAGCGTCCCTGCATCTGGTCCTGGCGCACCGACAGCGCCTCTTCGTAACTGCGATTGCAGATGATCAAACGCCCGTGCAGATCACGGACAAACACCGGATCCGGCATCGAATCGATCAGGGCGTGCTGAAAGGCCAGTTGATCACCCAACTCCTTTTCCGCCGCGCAGCGCAGCTTGATCACGGCCGCCAGGCGCCGGTTCCACACCAGCGACAGCATTCCGAAAACGCCGATTCCCCCCATCGCCCAGCATGCCCACTCGACCAGGCGCTTCCACACGGAGGGCACGGGCGGCGGCGAAACGCCTGCCAGCCACTTGAGACGAATCGCCCGCAACTCCGCAGCAGGGAAAGCTTCCAGCGCCTTGTTGAGAATACTCAGTAGTTGCGGCATGCCTTTTCGTACAGCCAGATGATCGGCTTCCCACTTGCCCTCTACCAGAGCACCGACCTTGAGCATGCCCAACGGATAGAGCTGCGCGCCGATTTCGTTTTCGATGGTTGCGTAGGCTTCCCCACTCTCGACCAGCGCCCGCGCTTCGGCGTAGGTTTTCACCGAGCGTATTTCAATCGACGGATAATCGCGCCGAATCGCATCCTCCAGGGCATGACGGGCGGGCAGCACCAGAACGCGCTTCGCCAGTTGCTCGAAAGACTCCACCCTCGGGGCATTGGCATGTCCGACAAACACCCAGCCAGCCCCTCCGAAAGCATGACTGAAATCGAGAAACGCCTTGCGTTCATCGCTCATGGCCAACGTCGTACTGATGTCCGCGACCCCGCTTTGCAGGCGATCAAGCATATGGTCGGTAGAGAACGATTCCTGGTGCTCGAATTGCAGTCCGGTCATTGCGCTGACCCGCTTGAGCACATCGTTGTTCAGACCGCTCCACTGGCCGTGTTCGTCCTGAAACAGGTACAGCGGATATTGCACCGATGCCACCGTTACTCTGGGGTTGTCACGGATCCATTGCCGCTCGTGCGCATCCAGCTCGACAGCCGGCACATTGCCCGACGCATTGGCCTGATCGAGTGCCATCTGCGCTGCCACGCCGCTGTGCATCCATCCCAGCACCGCCAACAAAAACAACCAGCCCAGTGCCGGTTTCAAACCTCTGTAAAACAGCATTGCCATTTCCTTCGTGATCGACTCACCCGTCCTTCGTGGGTGAAAACCCGAGCAGTGTGGCAGCAGAAACAAAAAAGCCCGTCAGGAGACGGGCTTCAAAATGTGACAGCTTTTACTGGCTTAGAGTGGCTTGCCGCGGTTGCCATGCTGGCTGACAAAGGCTTGCACGGCTTTCAGGTCGTTTGGCAGAACCGTGCAACGCTCGCTTCGCTCAAACAAATCAGAAAGATGTGCAGGTAGTTCGAGCGCTTTTCCTACACCCGCTTTCTCCACTGCCTCAGGAAACTTGACCGGATGGGCAGTGCCCAGAATCACCATCGGGATATCCAGACTGCGACGGCATTCGCGCGCAGCTTTCACACCGATGGCAGTGTGCGGGTCGAGGACTTCACCGGTTTGCTCGTAGACGTCGGCGATGGTTTCGCAGGTCTGCGCATCGTCCACCGCCAGCGAATCGAACAGCTTGCGTGCTTCGGTCCAGCGTTCTTGTTCGACGCTGAAACTGCCGTCCTTTTTGAACGAGTCCATCAGGCCGGCAATCGCCGCACCGTTTCGACCGTGCAGGTCGAACAGCAGGCGCTCGAAGTTCGACGAAACCATGATGTCCATCGACGGCGACAGCGTTGCGTGCAGGGTTTCCTTGACGTACTGGTTGCCGCTCATGAAGCGGTGCAGGATGTCGTTGCGGTTGGTCGCCACGATCAACTGATTGATCGGCAGGCCCATGTTGCGCGCCAGGTAGCCGGCGAAGATGTCGCCGAAGTTGCCGGTCGGTACCGAGAACGACACCGAACGCGCCGGACCGCCCAACTGCAGGGACGCATGGAAGTAGTAAACGATCTGGGCCATGATCCGCGCCCAGTTGATCGAGTTCACCGCCACCAGACGCGTGCCTTTGAGGAAGCTCTGGTCGGCGAAGCTGTTCTTGACCATTTCCTGGCAGTCATCGAAGTTGCCTTCGATGGCGATGTTGTGGATGTTCTCGCCGAAGATTGTCGTCATCTGCCGACGCTGCACTTCAGACACTCGTTGGTGCGGATGCAGGATGAAGATATCGACGTTTTCACAGTGCTTGCAGCCTTCGATGGCCGCAGAACCGGTGTCACCAGAGGTGGCACCGACAATCACCACGCGCTCGCCGCGCTTTTCCAGCACGTAATCGAGCAGACGACCGAGCAGTTGCAGGGCGAAATCCTTGAACGCCAGGGTTGGGCCGTGGAACAGCTCAAGCACCCATTCATTACCGTTCAACTGACGCAGTGGCGCAACGGCGCTGTGGGCGAACACACCGTAGGTTTCTTCGAGGATCTTCTTGAAATCGGCATCCGGGATGCTGCCGGTGACAAACGGGCGCATCACCCGGAAGGCCAGTTCGTGATAAGGCAGGCCAGCCCAGGAAGCGATCTCTTCCTGAGTGAAACGTGGCAGGTTTTCCGGGACGTACAGACCGCCATCGGTCGCCAGACCGGCCAGCAGGACCTCTTCGAAATTCAGGGCCGGGGCCTGGCCGCGAGTACTGATATATCGCATTTTTTTCAAACCTTCGGTTTGAGCTGCAAGCTGCAAGCTGCAAGTCGCAAGTAAAAGCCAGACTGCTTCTCTCTTGCCGCTTGCAGCTCGAAGCTTGCCGCTGCTTTTAGTTCAAATGTTCGACACGGATCCGTACAACCGGGCCGTCGACGCCAGCCAGAGCTTCCAGCGCGGTGATCGCATCATTGATGCGTTGCTCGACCACGCGGTGGGTCAGCAGGATCATCGGCACCAGGCCGTCATGCTCTTCGACTTCCTTCTGCATGATCGATTCGATATTGATGCCGCGCTCCGACAGGATGCTCGCCACCTGAGCCAGTACGCCCGGGTGGTCCTTGGCGTGAATGCGCAGGTAGTAAGCGCTTTCGCAGGCTTCGATCGGCAGGATCGGATGCGCCGACAGTGAGTCCGGCTGGAAGGCCAGGTGCGGTACACGGTTTTCCGGGTCGGAAGTCATCGCGCGAACCACGTCGACCAGATCGGCGATCACCGACGAAGCGGTCGGCTCCATGCCAGCGCCAGCGCCATAGAACAGCGTCGAACCGGCCGCATCACCGTTGACCATGACGGCGTTCATCACGCCGTTGACGTTGGCGATCAGGCGATCGGCCGGAATCAGCGTCGGGTGCACGCGCAACTCGATGCCGGCGTCAGTGCTGCGCGCCACACCCAAGTGCTTGATGCGATAGCCCAGCGCTTCGGCGTAGTTGACGTCGGCAGTGGTCAGTTTGGTGATGCCTTCGGTGTACGCCTTGTCGAATTGCAGCGGAATACCGAAGGCGATAGACGCCAAAATGGTCAGCTTGTGCGCGGCATCGATGCCTTCGACGTCGAAGGTCGGATCGGCTTCGGCGTAACCCAGCGCTTGCGCTTCGGCGAGCACGTCTTCGAACGTACGACCTTTTTCGCGCATTTCGGTGAGGATGAAGTTGCCGGTGCCGTTGATGATCCCGGCAACCCAGTTGATGCGGTTGGCGGACAGGCCTTCGCGGATCGCCTTGATCACCGGAATGCCACCGGCCACCGCCGCTTCGAATGCCACGATCACGCCTTTCTCGCGTGCCTTGGCGAAAATCTCATTACCGTGAACGGCTATCAGCGCCTTGTTCGCGGTGACCACATGCTTGCCATTCTCGATGGCCTTGAGTACCAGCTCGCGGGCAACGGTGTAGCCGCCCATCAGCTCTATGACGATGTCGATCTCAGGGTTCGTGGCCACTTCGAAGACATCGTTGGTAATCGCAATACCGGTCGTCTGGAACTGAGGCTTTGGCGTGCGCGTGGCAATTTGCGCCACTTCGATTCCACGCCCGGCACGACGAGCAATTTCCTCGGCGTTGCGCTGAAGTACGTTGAAGGTACCGCCACCGACGGTCCCTAACCCACAGATGCCTACTTTGACCGGATTCACTGTGAACTCCCCATGAAACGGCCGACACAGGGTCGGCCGGAAAACAACCGCGTGCTCGCGGCTCTCTGTTGATGGCCCGGCGCTGCTGCTGCCGGACCACGATCGTCAACGGTTACCCGTGACGATGCGAATTACTTCGCGCCCAGTGCCAGTTTGGCGACTTGTGGCGCCGGCTGGTAGCCCGGAATGACCTGGCCGTCGGCCAAAACGATGGCCGGTGTACCGTTCACGCCGATCGACTGACCTAGCGCGAATTGCTTGGAAACCGGGTTATCGCACTTGGCGGCTTTGATTTCCTTGCCATCGACCATTTTGTCCATGGCGGCTTTCTTGTCTTTCGAGCACCAAACCGCTTGCAGCTGTTCGTCGCCAGGCGAATTCAGGCCCTGGCGCGGGAACGCCACGTAGCGCACTTCGATGCCGCGCTTGTTCAGCTCGGGCACTTCGGCATGCAGTTTGTGGCAGTACGGACAGGTGGTGTCGGTGAACACGGTGATGTGCGATTTGGTCTCGCCCACGGCCGGGTAGACCACGGTTTCGGCCACCGGGATGGCATTGATCAGTTTGGAAATGCCCAGGCGTTCGGTCTTCTCGGTCAGGTTGACCGGTTTGCCATTCGCGAGCTGGTACAGGTTGCCCTGCACGATGTACTGGCCATCGGCACTGGCGTACAGCACGCGGCTGCCTTTGAGTTTGACTTCGTACATGCCAGGCAACGGGCTGGCACTGATGCTTTCGACCGGAACCTCGAGTTCGAGTTTTTCCAGGCTTTGACGAATGGCTTTGTCAGCCGCGTCGTCGGCGACGGCAAAGGTGCTCACCAGCGCAATAGCGGCGGCGGCGAAAATCTGGGTCAGACGCATGAGTACTCCTGAGGGCGGGCCAATGAAACGATCAGAACGCCCGTGCGAAACACCGGGTCATAACCGTCCATCGTGCAAACCGGCAAAGCCTAACACATAAGGTCACGAGGGCCGAATGCGCCTGTCGCCACACACTCATGTGCAACTGACACATCTTCATGCTTGTACAGTTGACCCACAACCACATGTGGCTGACACACATTATTGTGGCGAGGGGATTTATCCCCGCCGGGTTGCGAAGCAGCCCTAAACCATCCACCGCGATCTTTCAGTCAAAATCGAGCCAGCCGGGTTTGCGACTGCTGCGCAGCCGAACGGGGATAAATCCCCTCACCACAGGTAATTCTCTCAACATGGAAGCCTGCCTTAGCCGCGAGGGTGGTGTTTCGCGTGCAGATCCTGCAAGCGGGCGCGGGCGACATGGGTATAGATCTGCGTCGTAGAGAGGTCGCTGTGCCCGAGCAGCATCTGCACCACGCGCAAGTCCGCGCCGTGGTTGAGCAGGTGCGTGGCAAATGCGTGGCGCAAGGTATGCGGCGACAGCGACTTGCTGATCCCGGCGACCTTGGCCTGATGCTTGATCCGATGCCAGAACGTCTGCCGGGTCATCTGCTCGCCGCGCTGGCTGGGGAACAGCACATCGCTGGGACGGCCACCGAGCAACTCGCCACGACCATCACGCATATAGCGCTCGACCCACACAATCGCCTCCTCGCCCATCGGCACCAGACGCTCCTTGCTGCCCTTGCCCATCACCCGCAATACGCCTTGGCGCAGGTTGACCTGCTCCAGTGTCAGGCTGATCAGTTCGGTCACGCGCAGGCCACAGGCATACAGCACTTCCAGCATCGCGCGGTCACGCTGACCGATGGCTTCACTCAGGTCCGGTGCCTTGAGCAGCGCTTCGACATCGGCTTCCGATAGCGATTTGGGCAACGGCCGGCCCAGTTGCGGCATGTCGACGCGCAACGTCGGCTCGACGCTGATCAGTTTTTCCCGCAACAGATAGCGATAAAAGCCACGCACCCCGGAGAGAAATCTCGCGGTGGAGCGCGGCTTGTAGTTTTGCTCCAGCCGCCACGCCAGGTGATCGAGGATCAATTCGCGACCGGCATTGATCAGCTCGAGATTTTTCTCCTGCAACCAGCCGTTGAACAGCGCGAGGTCGCTGCGATAGGCGTCGCGGGTGTTGTCGGACAGGCCTTTCTCCAGCCATAAAGCGTCGAGGAATTGATCAATCAGCGGATGGTCGATGGCAGGCATGGGTGCTCAGGGCAGGGCTTTTTCAAGCTGCGTGCAAATAGAGAATAAAGGCGCGCTAGTCTTTCATAGCCGGCCAGATCAAGAAACAGGCAGCTTCATTGAATGAGGCGTGTCAGATTGATCCGGTAAATCGCAGGCAACAAAAAAGCAGCCCGTAGGCTGCTTTTTTCTGCATCGGAAGCTGGGCTTAAGCCAGTTTTTCCTTGATGCGTGCTGCTTTACCCGACAGGTCGCGCAGGTAGTACAGCTTGGCTTTACGTACGTCACCGCGACGTTTAACAGCCATGCTGTCGATCTGCGGGGAGTAGGTCTGGAAAGTACGTTCTACGCCAACACCGTTGGAGATTTTACGAACGGTGAACGCACTGTTCACGCCGCGGTTACGCTTGGCGATTACAACGCCTTCGAACGCTTGCAGACGGGAACGATCGCCTTCCTTCACTTTCACCTGAACGACAATAGTGTCGCCTGGGGCGAAGGTAGGGATTTCTTTGCTCATCTGCTCTGCTTCGAGTGCAAGGATGATTTTGTTGGTCATGCTGTGCTCCTAAGGTAAATCGTTCGATCTACCATCGATACGTTGTTAACTATCGTCCCGCTCGCGGATGTATTCCTCGAGCAGCTTCTTCTCTTCTCCAGAAAGCGAGCGGCTTTCCAGAAGATCGGCGCGTCGTTCATAGGTCCGACCAAGGGACTGCTGTAAACGCCAACGCCGGATATGCGCGTGATTGCCACTCAGCAACACGTCGGGAACACGCTGATCCGCATACACCTCCGGTCGGGTGTAGTGCGGGCAATCCAGCAGACCATCCGTAAAGGAATCTTCCTCAGCGGAATCCGCATGCCCTAAAGCTCCAGGCAGCAGTCGTGTAACCGCATCGATCAGGACCATGGCCGGCAGCTCGCCGCCAGACAGTACATAGTCGCCAATCGACCACTCTTCATCGACATGAGCCTCAATAAAGCGCTCGTCAATGCCTTCGTAGCGGCCGGCAATCAGGATCAATGCATCCGATTGTGCCAGCTCGCGTACCGCCGACTGAGTCAGTTGACGGCCTTGGGGGGACAGGTAAATCACCTTCGCCGCCTCCCCGGCTGCTGCCTTGGCCTGAGCCAGCGCATCTTCCAGGGGCTTGATCTTCATCACCATGCCCGGACCACCGCCAAACGGGCGATCGTCCACAGTGTGATGCCGATCCGTCGTGTAATCTCGCGGATTCCAACAGGTCAGCTGCAAGAGCCCCTGTTTGACCGCACGACTGGTGATGCCGTAATCGCCAATGGCGGAAAACATCTCGGGAAACAAACTGATCACTTCTACGCGCAAGTTAGCCACGTTCAGAAGTCCGCGTCCCAATCCACCTTCATCTCGCCCGCTTCCAGGTCGACGGCCAACACGCATTGCTCCGTATAGGGCAACAGGCGTTCGCGATCATCCAGGCTGCCAGCGCAAGGCTTGACGACCATTACATCATTGGCGCCGGTTTCCAGAAGATGATCGATTTTCCCGAGCAGTTGCCCGAGGGTGTCGATGACCTTCAGACCTTCCAGCTGGTACCAGTAGTACTCGCCTTCGGTCAATTCAGCGAACAGGTTGCGCGGCACGCAGATCTCATAACCGGCCAGAAGACGAGCTTCTTCACGATCATCGAGACCCTTGAGCTTGGCGACCAGGAACTTGTCGCTCCCGCGTCCACTGACCAGCTCGACCTGTTTGACATTGCCTTCGCGCTTGAGCGTCCAGGTTTTGTACTGCAACAGGTTTTCAGTCGGATCAGTAAAGGAATAAACCTTCACTTCGCCGCGAACGCCATGAACAGAATAAATTTTGCCAATAACGATCAAATCATCGGCAGGGGCTGGCGTCGCGTTCATATTGCTCAGGCCGCAGCCTTGGCAGATTCCTTCAACAACTGAGCAACGCGCTCAGAAGGTTGTGCACCAACGCTCAGCCAGTAGGCAACGCGCTCTTGGTTCACGGACAGACGGATTTCCTGACCACGGGCAACAGGGTTGAAGAAACCAACCTGTTCTTTGTGGGAGCCGTCACGCGGGTTACGCGAGTCGGTTACGGTCAGGTGGTAAAACGGGCGCTTTTTGGAGCCGCCAAGGGCAAGACGGATTGTTAGCATGTGAACATCGTTCCTGTAGTCGGTGCTGCAAATCTAAATGCACAGCGGGCATGGGTGCCCGAAAGGCCGCATATTCTAAGGAATATCCGGACTTTTGCAAATGACTTTTTCCGGCGCCCATGGCATGCCGTGCAGATTTGCATAGAGAGCCGTCGTTAAAAACGGCCAGTCAGCTCCCGCCGAGTGCGGGTTTGCTGTTGATCCTGCGTCCTTGCAGGGTCTGCGCCGGTGCGACGACCGGCGAAGTCTTGGTGTCCTGTCTCACATTTTCGGCATGCCGCCGCCGGGCAACATACCGCCCATGCCGCGCATCATTTTCGCCATACCGCCCTTGGCGGTGAATTTCTTCATCATCTTCTGCATCTGCTTGTGCTGCTTGATCAAGCGGCCGATGTCCTGCACCTGCGTGCCGGAACCCATGGCGATCCGGCGCTTGCGCGAACCGCTGATCAGCTCAGGGTCGCGGCGCTCGGCCGGGGTCATGGAATTGATGATGGCTTCCATCTGCTTGAACTGCTTCTCTGCGGCGTTCTGGGCATTGCCCATCTGCGACAGGTTGACGCCGCCGATGCTCGGCAGTTTGTCCATGAGCCCGCCGAGGCCGCCCATGTTCTTCATTTGTTGCAGCTGATCGCGGAAGTCTTCGAGGTCGAAGCCCTTGCCCTTTTTCAGCTTCTTGGCCAGTTTGTCGGCCTTGTCCTTGTCCAGCGTCGCTTCAGCTTGTTCGATCAGGCTGAGCACGTCGCCCATGCCGAGGATGCGCGAGGCGATACGCTCAGGGTGGAACGGATCGAGCGCTTCGCTCTTCTCGCCCATACCGATGAACTTGATCGGCTTGCCGGTGATGGCACGCACCGACAGCGCGGCACCGCCACGGGCGTCGCCGTCGACCTTGGTCAGGATCACACCGGTCAGCGGCAGCGCATCGCCGAACGCCTTGGCCGTGTTGGCGGCGTCCTGACCGGTCATCGCGTCGACCACGAACAGGGTTTCGACCGGGTTGATCGCGGCGTGCAGCGCCTTGATCTCGCCCATCATCTCTTCGTCGATGTGCAGACGACCGGCGGTGTCGACGATGACCACGTCGATGAATTTCAGTTTGGCTTCTTTAATAGCCGCATTGGCGATGTCGACCGGCTTCTGGCTCAGGTCGGACGGGAAGAACGTCACGCCGATGTCGTTGGCCAGGGTTTCCAGCTGCTTGATCGCGGCCGGACGGTAAATGTCCGCAGACACGACCATGACCGACTTCTTCTTGCGCTCTTTAAGGAAGCGCGCCAGCTTACCGGCAGTGGTGGTTTTACCCGCGCCCTGCAGACCGGCCATCAGAATCACGGCTGGCGGAACGGCACTCAGGTTGAGGTCTTCGTTGGCCGCGCCCATCAGGCTTTCGAGTTCGGCCTGGACGATCTTCACGAACGCCTGGCCCGGCGTCAGGCTGCGCGACACCTCGGTGCCAACAGCGCGCTCCTTGACCGAATTGACGAAGTCCTTGACCACCGGCAGTGCGACGTCAGCTTCGAGCAACGCCATGCGCACTTCACGCAGGGTGTCTTTGATATTGTCCTCGGTCAGCTTGGCCTTGCCGGTGACATGGCGCAGCGTCTGCGAGAGACGGTCGGTTAAGTTTTCAAACATTGCGCGATCCTTTCAGGCCCTGTACGAACCGGGATAATGGCGGCCCAGACCGGAATCAACATGTGCTCGGCGAGCCTGCGGCGTGGGCAGGTCGCGGATTATAGCGAAGACTGCGGCCGGCGGACACCTCGCTGTCAGCTTGCGGAGTCTTTCGTGCCGTGCCGGTTCTATGCCAAACTCAGCGCCTTTCGGGCTCGCCTAACAGGATTTATGCTCCCCTTGTCACCCAGTTTGCTGACCACCCTCGCCGCCGCCCTGCTCTATGCCGCTGCGACCGTCTATCAAAGTACCCGCCTGGCCACCGGCGCCAAGGCGAACAAGCGCCTGCTGGTCAGCCTCGGCGTATTCGCCGTGCTCGCCCACGGCGCCAGCCTGCTTACACATCTATTGACCCCGATCGGCCTCGGTCTGGACTTCTTCAGCGCGTCCAGCCTTATCGCCGCTGCGGTGATTGCCCTGACTCTGCTGGCCTGTTCGCGGATCCCGGTGGAAAACCTGCTGGTGCTGCTGTTCCCGCTCGGTGCGATCACGGTATTGCTGGCGCAGTTCGCGCCGACCGGCACAGTGCAGATCATCGACGAAGAGCCGGGCATTCTCGCGCACATTCTATTGTCGATCCTCGCCTACGGCATGTTCACCATCGCCGTGTTCCAGGCGTTGCTGCTGCTGGTTCAGGACCATCAGCTCAAGCACAAGCACCCGTCCGGACTGATCAAGAACTTCCCGCCCCTGCAAACCATGGAAAGCCTGCTGTTCGGCTTTCTCTGGGCCGGCTGGACGCTGCTGTCGCTGTCGCTGATTTCCGGTTGGCTGTTCGTTGAGAATCTGTTCGCCCAGCATCTGGTGCACAAGACCCTGCTGGCCTGTCTGGCATGGATCGTCTTCAGCGTGCTGCTGTGGGGTCGCAACCGACTGGGCTGGCGCGGCCACAAGGCGATTCGCTGGACCCTCGCTGGTTTCTGCCTGCTGATGCTGGCGTACTTCGGCAGCAAACTGGTTCGTGAATACATACTGCACATCTGACGGGCGGCATAAATGGACGGTTTGCCCATAGGGCCGATGCTCGCGGTATTTGTCCTGCTGATCTTATGGTCAGGGCTGTTTACCGCCGTCGAAATCGCGCAGCAGCACCTGCTCGCGCAACGGATCGCCTCGCGCGCCAGCGACAAGCCGCTGGCGAAGCTGAGCTTCCCGCTCGACAGCCTGATCCTCTGCAACACCCTGTGCCGCGCCCTCGCGGTGATCCTCGCGACGCTGCTGGCGATTTTTCTCTGCGAAGAAAATGGCCCGTGGGCGGCCTGCCTGGGCGCCGGTGCCATCCTGCTGGTGTTCGCCGATTATTTCCCGCGCACTTTGGCCCGGCGCTATCCCGACGCCGTGCTGGCGTTCGGCAATGCCCTGCTGGCCGTACCGATGAAAATCGTCTACCCGTTCGCGTGGCTGTTCAGCCGGGTCAGCGCTTTGCTGCTGACCCCGTTCACGCGCAAGGCTCAGGTGGTGCAACAGAGCGAGGACGAGTTGCCGGCCGATCACGATGATGATCCCGAACATCCGGTCCGCGCCCACCCGGTGTCGGGCATTCATGCGCTGGACAACATCACGGTCAACGACATTCTGGTGCCGCGCAGTGACGTCGACGGCATCAACCTCGACGATCCGATCGAAGAGATCATCGAGCAACTGCGCGAGAACAAGCGCACGCGTCTGCCGGTGTTTCACAGTGACATCAATCAGGTCGAAGCGGTGCTCAACACTCGCCAGATCGGCCATTTGCTGAGCAACGGTGGATTGACCCGCGAGGCACTGCTGGCCGCCAGCTACGAGCCCTACTTCGTCCCGGAAAGCACGCCGCTGCAACTGCAACTGCTGAACTTCCACAAGCAGCAACGCCGTCTCGGCATGGTCGTGGACGAGTACGGTGAAGTGCTGGGCATCGTCACCCTTGAAGACATTCTCGAAGAAATCGTCGGCGAATTCGAAAGCGAGCACAGCCTCGACAATCCGCACATTCATCCCCAGGCCGACGGTCGCATGGTGATCGATGGCGCCGCGTCGATCCGCGACCTGAACAAGTGCCTGGGCTGGCACCTGCCGAGCGACGGGCCGAAGACCCTGAACGGCCTGGTCACCGAAGCGCTGGAAACCATTCCGGAAAGCGCGGTGTGCCTGAAGATCGGGCGTTATCGACTGGAAATCCTCGAGACCGAGGAGAACCGGGTGAGCAAGGTGCTGATCTGGCTGACCTCATCGGTGCCTGCTCTGGTGCCTGCTCGATAGAAGATCAAAAGATCGCAGCCTTCGGCAGCTCCTACCCTGCGATCTTTTGCGCTTGTTTGATCGTTAGCCCCCTTCCTATAATCGAGGCGCTTACCCAAGCGCCGTCGATCCCTGTGCCTACCCGGCACTGCCCGGATCCTGACTGTTTCCGCTGCAAACCGACGACTGTTCCTACTCGAAACAGCGCTCGCGCCCTACCCCACATCCCTGGGTGTTCGACCATAATAATTCGCTCCACTGGAGCTCATGACTGTCAGGGATCACCGCATGACGACCCATACCGCTTACAGCGAAACCGCGCCTGCCCAGCCGACCAATTCCGCCACCCGCGTGGCCACGGCAAGCTTCATCGGCACCGCCATCGAGTTCTACGACTTCTACGTTTATGCCACTGCTGCGGCGCTGGTGATCGGGCCGGTGTTCTTTCCGCAGACCTCCGGCACGGCGCAGATGCTTTCGGCGTTTCTCACTTTCGGCATTGCCTTCCTCGCCCGACCACTGGGTTCGGCATTGTTTGGCCACTTCGGCGACCGTATCGGCCGTAAATCGACGCTGGTCGCCTCGCTGCTGTTGATGGGCGTGTGCACCACCTTGATTGGCGTGCTACCGGGCTACGACAGCATTGGTGCCTGGGCGCCGATTCTGCTGTGCGTGCTGCGTTTCGGTCAGGGCCTGGGCCTTGGCGGCGAATGGGGCGGTGCGGCGCTGCTGGCCACGGAAAACGCGCCGAAGGGCAAACGCGCCTGGTTCGGCATGTTCCCGCAGCTCGGGCCATCGATTGGTTTTCTTGCGGCCAACGGCCTGTTCCTGACCCTGGCGATGACCCTGAATGATGAACAGTTCCGCAGCTGGGGCTGGCGCATTCCGTTTCTGCTCAGCGCGGCGCTGGTGATGGTCGGCCTGTATGTGCGCCTCAAATTGCATGAAACGCCAGTGTTCGCCAATGCGATCGCCCGTCAGGAGCGAGTGAAAGTGCCGCTGGTCGAGTTGTTCAGCCAATACTGGGCGCCGACCTTGCTCGGTGCGGCGGCGATGGTGGTCTGCTATGCGCTGTTCTACATCTCGACGGTATTTTCCCTGAGCTACGGCGTGGCCACGCTGGGTTATAGCCGCGAAACGTTCCTGGGCCTGCTGTGCTTTGCCGTGTTGTTCATGGCTGCAGCGACGCCATTATCCGCTTGGGCCAGCGACCGTTACGGGCGCAAACCGGTGCTGATTATCGGTGGCGTGCTGGCGATTCTGTCCGGGTTCCTGATGGAACCGTTGCTGACGCAGGGCTCGACCTGGGGCGTGGCGCTGTTTCTGTGCATCGAGTTGTTTTTGATGGGCGTGACATTCGCACCGATGGGCGCGCTGTTGCCTGAGCTGTTTCCGACCCACGTGCGTTATACCGGCGCATCAGCGGCGTACAACCTGGGCGGCATCGTCGGGGCCTCGGCGGCGCCGTTCTTCGCGCAGAAACTGGTGGCGATGGGCGGGTTGAGCTATGTCGGCGGGTATGTGTCGGCGGCAGCGGTGTTGAGCCTGATCGCGGTGTTGTGTTTGAAGGAGACGCGCAATAACGATCTGAATCAGGTTGCCTGACAGAAGATCAAGAGCTTCGCGAGCAGGCTCGCTCCCACAGGGTTTTGGGATTGGTCACAGATTCTCTGTTCACCCAATCCCATGTGGGAGCGAGCCTGCTCGCGAATGGATGCCGCGACCCGGTTTACAGCTCGACAACAACCGCCTGCGACGCACGGGTCGCCTTGGCGCGAGCAGCCTCGATCGACTCATCCCGCGCCAGCGCCACGCCCATGCGGCGCTGACCGTTCACTTCCGGCTTGCCGAACAGACGCAGCGCGGTATCCGGCTCGCTCAACGCAGCGCCCAGATTGGCGAATGCGGTCTGGGTCGACTGGCCTTCAACCAGAATCACTGCCGACGCCGACGGGCCGAACTGACGGATCAGCGGTACCGGCAGGCCGAGAATGGCGCGGGCATGCAGGGCAAACTGCGACAGGTCCTGAGAGATCAGCGTCACCAGCCCGGTGTCATGCGGCCGTGGCGAAACTTCGCTGAACCACACCTGGTCGCCCTTGATGAACAGCTCGACGCCGAACAGACCACGACCTCCCAGCGCTTCAGTCACAGCTTTGGCAACACGCTCGGATTCAGCCAGAGCAATCGGGCTCATGGCCTGCGGCTGCCAGGATTCCTGATAGTCGCCCTTCTCCTGACGGTGACCGACCGGTGCGCAGAACGTGGTGCCGCCAATGTGGCGCACGGTCAGCAGGGTGATTTCGTAATCGAAATCGATGAAGCCTTCGATGATCACCCGACCTTTGCCGGCGCGACCGCCCTCTTGCGCGTAATCCCAGGCTTTTTGCACATCATCGGCGCTGCGCAGCAGGCTCTGACCCTTGCCCGACGAACTCATTACCGGCTTGACCACGCAGGGGAAACCCAGGTCCTGAACGGCTTTGCTGTAGTCCTCGAAGGTGTCGGCAAAGTGGTACGGCGAAGTCGGCAGATCCAACTCTTCGGCAGCCAGACGACGGATGCCTTCGCGGTTCATGGTCAGTTGCGCCGCACGCGCGGTCGGAATTACGGTGAAGCCTTCGGCTTCCAGCTCGACCAGCGTGGCGGTGGCGATGGCTTCGATTTCCGGCACGATGAAGTGCGGCTTCTCGGCTTCGATGACTGCACGCAGGGCGGCGCCGTCGAGCATGTTGATCACGTGGCTGCGATGGGCGACTTGCATGGCCGGCGCGTTGGCGTAGCGGTCGACGGCAACCACTTCAACGCCCAGGCGCTGCAGTTCGATTACCACTTCCTTGCCCAACTCACCACAGCCACACAGCAATACGCGGGTCGCGGTTGGCGACAATGGAGTTCCGATACGGGTCATCTCAGGTCCTCAAAGGAAGCGGATCATCGAGGAAAGCCACGCAGGTGCGCTTTCCATGGGGAGAAAGCGCGGCATTTTACATGAACCCGAGGGTTTGGCTTCAGCTGGCGACAGCCTGTTTGCGATCACGCCAGGCCATGATCAGCCAGACGGCGGTGACGCCGGCGAACTTCGAGGCCAGCGCGGTGATGATCACCGGCGGCGTCAAGGCGTCGATCATGCCGAAGAAGATGAAGGTATCCAGTGGAATACTCAGCGCCGAACTGATCCACAGACGATCACGCAATGGCCGCTTGGTGATGCTGAACACCAGCCAGTCGATGCACTCGGAGACCGCGAACGCCGTGGCGCTGGCCAGCGCGATGGAAGGGTCGGACGTGATGTAGGAAAGCACCAGCGCCGCCAGCATCGCCACGATCGCGCCGTGACCGAAGCGCGTTTGCACCATGTCGCGCAGCACGAACACCAGCCCGCCCCAGGCCGACCAGATGATGTCCAGGTGCGGTGCGGTGGAAAAGGCGAAGTTGATCAGCACGACGCTGCTGATGTAGGCGATGAGAAAGATCATGGTGGCGGCCTGTCGATTTGGCGCACAGGTTACTTGAGCGCCGGTATTGCGCCAATAGGTGCGGTGACAGGACCGACGTCTTCGCGAGCAGGCTCGCTCCCACAGTGGAACGCATTTTCAAGGTGGGAGCGAGCCTGCTCGCGAAAGCGGTGGTTCAGACGCCTGACTTCGCGGGAATCATCCAGACCAATCCACTCGCCTTCGCCCGTTCATGACACAACCCCAGCACCACGCGGCGCTCGTCATTGTTCATGCGGCCCCAGCGGGTGATCTCCGCGACCGTGCGCTGGCACCCGGTACAAACGTCATCTTCGTCCAGCGCGCAGATATTCACGCACGGCGAGGCGACTGGTCGTTCAACAGTCGTCATTGTTCCTGCTCGACCAGATCGCGGGCGTAACGCTGCGAGTTATGCACATAGTGCGCGGCGCTGGCTTCGAGCATCTTTTTCTGCGCCTCGGTCAGTTCACGCACTACCTTGCCCGGCGAGCCCATCACCAGCGAACCGTCGGGAATTTCCTTGCCTTCGCCGATCAGGGAATTGGCGCCGATGATGCAGTTCTTGCCGATCTTCGCGCCGTTGAGAATCACCGCGTTGATACCGATCAGGCTGTAATCGCCGACCGTGCAGCCGTGGAGCATGGCGTTGTGGCCGATGGTCACGCCGGTACCGATGGTCAGTGGATAGCCCATGTCGGTGTGCATCACCGTGCCGTCCTGCACATTGCTGTTCTTGCCGATGAGGATCAGTTCGTTGTCGCCGCGCAACACAGCGTTGAACCAGACGTTGGCGCCCTCTTCCAGGCGGACCTTGCCCACCAGTACGGCATTGGGCGCGACCCAGCTCTGCGGATGGGTTTCGACACGGGCGTCGCCCAGGCGGTATTTCATTTTGTTTTCCTCGGGCTCACGGCCGTTCGAACGACGGCTCAGGTATCGATAAAACTTTTCGGCGGTCGGTGCAGGCTGATTTTGGCGTCATAGAGCAGGTTGATCAACTCGACGATCATGATCGCCGTCAGGCCCCAGATCTTGTACTCGCCGAAGCGATAGCTCGGCACGTACCAGCTGCGGCCCTGATAGTCGATGCGATGGGTATGCTCACGCGGGTCCTTGCGGAAGAATTCCAGCGGTACGCTGAAGACGGCGGCGATCTCGGCATCGTTGGGCTGGTATTCGACAAAGTCGGGAATCACCCCGACATACGGCGTTACCTTGATGCCGTGCAGGGAAATCAGCGGACTCAGCGGGCCGATGACTTCGACCAGACCCGGCGGCAGGCCGATTTCTTCTTCGGCTTCGCGCAGCGCGGTGAAGATCAGGTCCGGGTCTTCCGGGTCGCGGCGTCCACCAGGGAAGGCGACCTCGCCGCCGTGGGTCGAAAGCCCGCTGGCGCGCAGGGTCAGGACCAGTTCCGGTTCGTCACTGCGGGTGATCGGCACCAGCACGGCGGCTTCGGGAAAACGTGCGTCGGTCTCCAGCGTGCGCGGTGTGTGGTTGCTTACCCTATGCAGTAGCTCGTCCAGCATGAGTGTTCTCGATCGGTGCCTTGCTCCGCATCATGCACCAATCAAAGCGAGCGCCCAAGCCCCCGAAACCCGTCGTGTCGCGAAACGACAACTTGCCGACCGGCCCCGCTGCACGCCAAGATAGGCGCAGCATTCAGGAACCCGAGCATGAAATTTTGCAGCCACTGCGGTAACCCGGTCACCCAGCGCATTCCCGAAGGCGACTCGCGGCTGCGATTTGTCTGCGACAGCTGTCAGACCATTCACTACCAGAATCCCAATATCGTCGCCGGTTGCGTGCCGACCTGGGGGACGAAAGTGCTGCTCTGCCGCCGCGCCATCGAGCCGCGTCTCGGTTACTGGACGCTACCTGCCGGCTTCATGGAAAACGGCGAGACCATCGAGCAGGCCGCCATCCGCGAAACGGCTGAAGAAGCCTGCGCCCGGGTGCGCAACCTGAGCATTTACACGCTGATCGACGTGCCGCACATCAGCCAGGTGCATGTGTTCTTCCGCGCCGAACTGGCCGATCTGCAATACGCGGCCGGGCCGGAAAGCCTTGAAGTGCAGCTGTTCGAAGAAGCCGACATTCCTTGGGACGAGCTGGCTTTCCGCACGGTCGGGCGTACCTTAGAATGCTTCTTCGCTGATCGGCGCGTCGAGAAGTATCCGGTTCGTTCGGAATCGATTCCGCCATTGGTTCAGCCGGTGATTGTTGGCTAGAAGATCAAAAGATCGCAGCCTTCGGCAACTCCTACCTAAAACCTGATTGCGTCACTCCCTGGGGAATCGTTTCAATGCGTTGGTTGCTTGCCCTGTTCTGCCTGTCGTTCGTCAGCGTTTCGCAAGCGTCATTCGTGACCACCGTGACGCCCTCGAACACTCCACTGATCGAAAAAGTCCTGGTACTCAAATCAGCCCACCAACTGCAGCTGATTGCCGACGGCAAGCCGCTGAAGACCTATCGCATTTCCTTGGGCAAGGGCGCGAAGAAAGGGCCGAAACTGATCGAGGGCGACAAACGCACACCCGAAGGTTTCTATTGGATCGACTGGCGCAAGACCAGCGAGAAATTCAACCTGTCGATGCACATTTCCTACCCGAACATCAGCGATGCCGCCCGCGCGCGTCGTGAAGGCGTTGAGCCTGGCGGGATGATCATGATCCACGGCACCCCGGACTCGGCAGACAATCCGGAACAGCTGTTCCATACCCTCGACTGGACCGACGGCTGCATCGCCATGCGCAACGTCGACATGCGTGAAGTTTGGAATCTGGTACCGGACGGCACGATGATCGAGATTCGTCCGTAACCTCGACCGCTGGTCACCGCAAAAAAAATAAATCAAAAGATCGCAGCCTGCGACGGCGCCTACAGGGGTGATACCACTCTCAACTGTAGAAGCTGTCGCAGGCTGCGATCTTTTGCTTTTTATAGGCCATCACTAATACCACTTTAAACACTGCCCCCTGAAAACCGCCAATCCACTGGGTCAGACGCCAGTTCATCGCGTTGACATGGTATTCAAGTGGTATTAGCTTCCGTCGCACAAGCGAGCCACAACAATCCTATACTCGCGACGGAAACGACCTACATGAACGACCTCCAGCCCCTACGTCCTGACGATTCCCAGCCGACGCCGCTGTACTTGCAACTGGCGCGCAATCTGGAAGCGGCGATTCATGCCGGGCAGTGGAAGGCCGAACAGGCGATGCCGTCCGAGCGCAATCTCAGCGACCAGCTCGGCATCTCCCGGGTCACCGCACGCAAGGCGCTGGAAGTCTTGCTCGAGCAAGGCCTGATCCGCCGCCTGCAAGGCTCGGGCACGTTCATCACCCCACGCCTGGAACAACCACTGTCGCGTCTTTCCGGCTTCAGCGAGATGCTGCGCCTGAAAGGTTTCGTGCCGAGTTCGAAATGGCTGGAGCGGGAGATCACCCTCCCAACCCACGAAGAACTGATCCGCCTCAGCCTGTCGCCGAATGACAAGGTGGCGCGCATGAAGCGCCTGCGCAAAGCCGATGACACGGTCATGGCGATCGAGATGAGCACCCTGCCCGCGTCGATCATGCCCAGGCCGCAAGCGGTGGGCGATTCGCTTTACGAATACCTCGACGGCATCGGCAAACCGATCGTCCGCGCCCTTCAGCACATCCAGGCAATCAACGCCTCTGACGAATTCGCCGCACTGGTCGGCATCGCCCCCGGCACCGCCATGCTGCTGATGACCCGGGTCGGTTATCTGGAAGACAACACGCCGATCGAAGTCACCGACACCTATTGCCGCAACGACTACTACGACTTTGTTGCAGAGCTTCGTAGATAAAGAGCCGCGTCGCTGAGCGCGGCCCCAAGCGAGAACGAAAATGTCCGAAGACAACATCCTCACCGCCAGCGGCTGGGTTCGCGGCCGGCTGATTCACGAACACGGCAAGGTCGTGTCGATCGAAGGCGTGCCCTGCGATCCGGCCGCTAACGATCTGCCCTATCTGCTGCCGGGTTTCATCGACCTGCATGTGCATGGCGGCGGCGGCAAAGACATCATGGAAGGCGCAGAAGCCTTCGAAACCATCAGCAAAACCCACGTGCGTTTCGGCACCACCTCGCTGTTGGCCACCACCATGACCGCGCCGAGTGCGGAGATCTCAAATGTCCTGAAAGAGGTAGGAAAATTCTGTGAACAGCGTCCGAAAGGCGCCGCGCGTGTCCTCGGCGTGCACCTTGAAGGCCCGTACATCAACCCGGGAAAACTCGGCGCTCAACCGAACTTCGCCCACACCGCGTTGATGGCAGAAGTCGAAGAATATCTGGCGCTGGCGCCGATCCGCGTCATCACCATTGCCCCGGAAATCGCCGGTCACGACGGGTTGATTCGCGAACTCAGCAGCCGTGGCATCCGCATGCAGATCGGCCACACCCTCGGCAGCTACGAGGAAGGCGTCGCCGCATTGGCTGCCGGTGCCAGCAGTTTCACTCACCTCTATAACGCTATGAGCCCGCTGCATCACCGCGAGCCGGGCATCGTCGGCGCAGCACTGGCCCACGCCAAATACGCCGAGCTGATTCCCGATCTGCTGCACGTGCACCCCGGCGCCATCCGCGTGGCCCTGCGCTCGATTCCGTGCCTGTACTGCGTCACCGATTCGACCGCCGCCGCCGGCATGCCCGACGGTGAATACAAGCTTGGCAGCCACACCGTGACCAAATGCCTGGGCGGCGTGCGTCTGCCCGACGGCACGCTGGCCGGCAGCACCCTGACCATGGATCAGGCCCTGCGCAATCTGGTGAAGATCGGTTTGCCGATCGCCGAAGCCTCGCAGCGTCTGTCGCAATTTCCCGCCGACTACCTCGGCATCACCGAACGCGGGCGCCTTGCCCCCGGCGCCTGGGCCGACTGCGTGCGGCTCGATCGCTCACTCACACTGACCGCCGTCATGGTCGAAGGAGAAGACATTGACTTCAAAAATGCTTGAAGAGGCGCTGTCCTCGTTCGAGGCCGTGCAAGCCCAACTGCAACAGCTCGACGCGCCGATGATCGAGATCGCCGGGCGCCTGCGCCGCCAGCCGCCGCAAGTGGCGATGACCGTCGCCCGTGGCAGCTCCGACCACGCAGCGAGCTACTTCGCCTACCTGACCATGCAGCAACTGGGCGTGCCGGTGGCCTCGCTGCCGATGTCGGTGGTGACCATGCAGCAGGCGCCGCTGAAAGTCAGCGGTCAGGTCGCCTTTGCGTTTTCGCAGTCGGGGCAGAGCCCGGATCTGGTCAACAGCCTGCGCCTGTTGCGCAAACGTGGCGCGCTGAGCGTGTCGATGGTCAATGCCGCCGATTCGCCCCTGGAGGCAGCTTGTGAATTCAGCCTGCCGCTGCTTGCCGGGACTGAAAGCAGCGTCGCTGCGACCAAAAGCTTTATCGCCACCCTCAGCGCCAGCGCGCGTTTGATCGCGCACTGGAAAGAGGACAGCGAATTGCTGCAAGCCCACGATGCGCTGCCAGAAGGCCTGCGCGAAGCGGCTAAACAGGACTGGAGCTTGGCCATCGAAGCCCTGCGCGATTGCGAGCGCCTGATGGTGATCGGCCGCGGAGCCGGTTTCGCCATTGCCCAGGAAGCGGCGCTGAAGTTCAAGGAAACCTCGGCGATTCAGGCCGAAGCGTTCAGCAGCGCCGAAGTCCGTCACGGCCCGATGGCATTGATCGACGAACACTATCCGCTGCTGGTATTCGCCCCACGCGGCGCCGAGCAGGCCGGCCTGCTCAGCCTCGCGGCAGAGATGCGTCAACGCGGCGCCCGGGTCTTGCTCGCCGCGCCAGATGACGTCAGCGAACGCGACCTGACCTTGACACGCGCCGAACACCCGGCCCTCGACCCGATTCTGGCGATCCAGAGTTTCTACGTAATGGCCGCAGGCCTGGCCGTGGCGCGGGGCATGGACCCGGATCAGCCGCGCCATTTGAGCAAAGTGACCCGCACGCACTGATAGCCGTTGACGGATGTACTCCGTGTAGGAGCTGCCGAAGGCTGCGATCTTTTGTTTTTTTCACGTAGCGAAAAAACAAGATCAAAAGATCGCAGCCTTCGGCAGCTCCTACAGGGGGCATCGAACCGAGATTCAACTGATGAGACCCAGCCATGCCCGACAACAATAAAGAGCTGACCCTCAGCGCCCCGCTCAGCGGACCGGTGCTGACGCTCGCCAACGTCCCGGACGCGGTGTTCGCCAGTGGCGCGATGGGCGACGGCATCGCCATCGACCCGCTCAACGACACGCTGTATTCGCCCTGCGCCGGCGTGGTCATCCACGTCGCGCGCAGCAGCCACGCGGTGACCGTGCGTGCCGACAATGGTGCGGAAATCCTCCTGCATCTGGGCCTCGATACCGTTGAGCTGAACGGCGAAGGTTTCGCCATGCTGGTCAAGGAAAGCGATCGCGTCAGCCTCGGTCAGCCGCTGCTGCGCTATGACCTGGACAAGGTCGGCCAGCACTGCAAAAGCCTGGTCAGCCTGTTGATCCTGACCAACAGCGCGGATTTTCAGGTACGGCCGATCACCCTCAAAACAGTGAAAGTCGGCGAGCCGCTGCTGCACATCATCGCGCGCAATGTTGTCGCGGCGAATACCGATATAAGCGCTGGGCCAGAGGTTCGTGGTCAAGTGCAGGTCGCTCATCGCGGCGGCTTGCATGCGCGCCCGGCTGCACTGATCCGCCAGACCGCCCAGGGTTTCAGCAGCCATTCACAGCTGCACTTCAACGGTAAGTCGGCGCCGTGCAACAGCCTGATCGGTTTGATGGGTCTGGCCATTGGCGAGCAGGATGAGGTGCAGGTCAGCTGTCAGGGGCCGGACGCCGATGCCGCATTGCAAGCTCTGCTCAGCGCATTGGCCACGGCGCTGCCGGACGATCTTCACGCGCAAGCGCCGGTCAGCACTGCGGCGCCGAAACGCCCTGCCGAGGCAGGTGTGTTGCACGGTGTTTGCGCGGCGCCGGGGCTGGTGGCCGGGCCGTTGTTTCGCTTGAACGCGATCACCTTGCCGGCGGATACGGGCCATCACGATCCGGTGCAACAGCAGCCGATTCTTGAAACGGCATTGAACGCGGTGCGCAGCGAAATCGCCGCCACCCTCGCCCAGGCGAAAAAGCACAGGAACGCCGACGAAGAAGCGATCTTCGCCGCACACATGGCGCTGCTCGAAGACCCGGCCCTGCTCGACGCCGCGCAGCAATTCATCGCGCAAGGCACCGCTGCGACGCACGCCTGGAGTCAGTCGATCGACACCCAGTGCGACATGCTCCAAGGCACCGGCAGTCCGCTGCTGGCCGAACGTGCCAACGATTTGCGCGACCTCAAGCAACGCGTCCTGCGCGCTCTGCTTGGCGAGGCCTGGGGATACCAGGTTCCGGCCGGCGCCATCGTTGCCGCCCATGAACTGACGCCGTCGGATCTGCTGCAACTCAGCGCGCAAGGCGTCGCCGGGTTGTGCATGGCCGAGGGCGGCGCGACTTCCCACGTAGCGATTCTGGCGCGCGGCAAAGGTCTGCCGTGCCTCGTCGCTTTGGGCGCGCAATTACTTGAGCAGCCGCAGGATCAGGCCGTGGTGCTCGACGCCGACGGCGGGCGCCTCGAATTGACGCCAAACGCCGAGCGCCTGAGCGAAGTGCAAGAGGCACAAATCGAGCGCCGGCATCGCCGCGACAGCCAACAGGCCAAAGCCCATTTGCCCGCTGAAACGCGCAATGGCGTGCACATCGAAGTGGTCGCCAATGTCGCCTCAAGCAACGAAGCGGCAGACGCTTTTGCCAACGGTGCCGATGGCGTCGGCCTGTTGCGCACCGAGTTTCTCTTCGTCGATCGCCAGACGGCACCCGACGTCGAAGAACAGCGCAGCGCCTATCAAGCGGTGATTGATGCCATGGGCGACAAGTCGGTGATCATCCGCACCATAGACGTCGGTGGCGACAAGCAACTCGACTACCTGCCGCTGCCCGCCGAGGCCAACCCGGTGCTCGGTCTGCGCGGCATTCGTCTGGCGCAGGCGCGCCCGGAAATTCTCGATCAGCAACTGCGCGCGCTGTTGCAGGTCACGCCGTTGCCGCGTTGCCGGATTCTGTTGCCGATGGTCACCGAGGTCGACGAGCTGCTGCACATCCGCCAGCGCGTCGATGCCTTGTGTCTGGAGCTGGGGATTACCGAGCGCCCGGAAATCGGCGTGATGATCGAAGTCCCCGCCGCCGCGCTGCAAGCCGAGCAACTGGCCGAACACGCCGACTTCCTCTCGATCGGCACCAACGATCTGTCGCAATACACCCTGGCCATGGACCGCGATCACGCCGGGCTGGCGGCGCGGGTCGATGCCCTGCACCCGGCGTTGCTGCGCCTGATCGCCATGACCTGCGAGGGTGCGGCAGTACACAAGCGCTGGGTTGGTGTCTGCGGCGCCCTCGCCTCCGACCCGTTGGCCACGCCGGTGCTGATCGGCCTGGGCGTCACTGAACTGTCGGTGAGCCCGGTGCAGATCGGTGAAATCAAGGACCGCGTGCGCCAGGTGCACGAAGCCGAATGTCAGCGCCTGAGCCGCGACTTGCTCAAGCTGTCCAGCGCCGCCGCCGTTCGCCACGCCTGTCATCAACATTGGCCTCTGCGCTAACAAAAACAAAAAGGACAAACGCCATGTACCAACTCTTCATCGAAGGCCTGCAACGCCTGGGCCGCGCGCTGATGCTGCCGATCGCGATCCTGCCGATTGCCGGCCTGCTGCTGCGCCTGGGCGATACGGACCTGTTGAACATCGCGATCATTCACGATGCCGGGCAAGTGATTTTCGCCAATCTGGCGATGATTTTTGCCATCGGCATCGCCGTCGGTTTCGCCAAAGACAACAACGGCACCGCCGGCCTGGCCGGAGTGATCGGTTATCTGGTGATGATCTCCACGCTCAAGGTGCTCGATGCGAGCATCAACATGGGCATGCTCGCCGGGATCGTCAGCGGCCTGATGGCCGGTGCGCTGTACAACCGCTTCAAGGACATCAAGCTGCCGGAGTACCTGGCGTTCTTCGGTGGCCGGCGTTTTGTGCCGATTGTCACCGGTTTTGCAGCGGTGGGGCTGGGCGTGCTGTTCGGCTATATCTGGCCGCCGATCCAGCAGGGCATCAATGCGTTCGGCGCGCTGATGATGGAAAGCGGCAGCATCGGCGCCTTCGTCTTCGGCGTGTTCAACCGCCTGCTTATCGTCACTGGCCTGCACCACATCCTCAACAACATGGCGTGGTTCGTCTTCGGCAACTTCACCGACCCGACCACTGGGGCATTGGTGACCGGCGATCTGTCGCGTTATTTCGCCGGCGATCCGAAGGGTGGGCAGTTCATGACCGGCATGTTCCCGATGATGATCTTCGGCCTGCCCGCCGCGTGCCTGGCGATGTATCGCAACGCGTTGCCGGAGCGGCGCAAGGTGATGGGCGGGATCTTCCTGTCGATGGCGCTGACCTCGTTTCTGACCGGTGTGACCGAGCCCATCGAATTCGCCTTCATGTTTCTCGCGCCGTTGCTGTTCCTTCTGCACGCGCTGCTGACCGGGCTGTCGATGGCGATCACCAACGCCCTGAACATTCATCTGGGCTTCACCTTTTCCGGTGGTTTCATCGACATGATTCTCGGCTGGGGCAAGTCGACCAATGGTTGGCTGGTGGTGTCGGTCGGGCTGGCTTATGCGGTCATCTATTACCTGGTTTTCGACTTCTGTATTCGCCGCTTCAACCTGAAGACGCCGGGGCGCGAAGACGTCGCCAGCGCCGAAAAAGCCGTGCTCTCGGAAACCGAACGCGCCAGTGCGTATATCAAAGCCTTGGGCGGCGCCGAGAATCTGCTCACCGTCGGCGCCTGCACGACCCGACTGCGCCTTGAGATGGTCGATCGCAACAAGGCCTCGGATGCCGAGCTGAAAGCGCTGGGCGCGATGGCGGTGGTGCGCCCGGGCAAGGGCGGCAGTTTGCAGGTCGTGGTCGGGCCGTTGGCTGACAGCATTGCCGATGAGATTCGCTTGGCCATGCCTGCCCTGGGCCGTACAACTTTGGCAGAAACCGTAGTAGTTGCCGATGAGCCGACGACTGTTGCGCTTACCCGCAACGAGGCGCAGCAATGGCTGAATGCGCTGGGCGGTCGCGACAATGTGCTGAAGCTCGATTGCATCGCCATGACCCGTATTCGCCTGCAACTGGCCGATGCCAAGGCGCCGTCCGAGGCGCAGCTCAAAGCGCTCGGCTGCCTGGGTGTCAGCCAGTTGGACGGTGGCGTCTGGCATTTGCTGGTGGGGGACAAGGCCGCGAGTTTGAGTGGCGCGATCGAGGCGTTGCTGAGTCGCGGGGAGGTCAGCGCGCAGGTTTGATCTGCGCGGGTGGCGGGAGGGCTGGAGCGGGCGCCGAAAATACGGCACGCGCACGATACATGAATACCACCCTCCTCCACGCCCTGCTCGCCATGCTGGCCCTTCATCCCCAGCATGGAAATCGTGCCCATGAGCACCCCCAACGCACCCACACCCGATGAGCTCAAAAACGATCTCAACCAGATCGGTCGTCTGCTCTTCAACACCGAAACCCCGCTGTTGCCCGAGCACAAACCGAGCACCGAGCAGGCTCATCTCAAACGCCTCGAAGAGCAGCTGAAAACCTATCGCGACGGCTACCTGCAACGCAGCCGCGCGCTCTATCAGGCGCTGGCAACCAGCGACCTGCAGAGCGAGGCAGGCAAGCAACTGATCGCCACGCTGAAGGTGCGCCTCAACACGCAACTGATCAACATGGATCTGCGTGACCAGATCGACGGCAAATCGGCAAAAACCTTCCTCAAATACGACGCCGGTTTCACTGCGCTTGAGTACGAGGCGCAACAGGCCGTCACCGATCGCCTGCTGCACCCACAGGCCGGCGAGCTGATACAGAAACTGGCACTCGGCCCGCTGTTGCGTCCGGCCATGTATGCGTTGCAGTTCACTTATCAGCAAACCACTGTCGAGCTGGCCGGGGCCTTTGTTGTGACGCAAAAAGACACCCCGAAAGTCAGCGATCTGTTGACCGACCAGAACGCTGGCTTCGTCGTGTTGTTCACACCGGCCAGGGGCCTGGAGTTGTTCAATTCCCTGGCTGATCTCGATGCCCATCTGCTCAAGACCATGCAGCACAGCATCAGCCGTGGCGAATTGATGCAGCTGCTGCCCAGCCGCTACCACGATGTCGGTACAGCGGGAATCTGGCCATTGCAGCTGGCGCCCATCGACAGCAAACCGCTGTTCGAACACATCTACGATGCCTTGATCGAAAAGCGCACCCTGGATATCGAACATGCATTGAGTTTCGCCGCCAATCCGCAGCAGGATGGCGCTGTACTGATCGCCGAGCTGGGGCGCGCCATCGACGCTGCGCTGCCGGATCTCACCCCGCGCCTGGCACTTCAGGCACAAACCCTGTTCGAGCGGCATTTGCGCAATAGCGCCCCGGACTGGTACCGCAGCGCCGACGCCGCCAAGCGGGCCGAACTGGCGTTGCACTTGGGCAACTACAACCATGCCCGGCAAAACCTGCTTGACCTGATGGGGCCGGCGGTCAGCCTGATGGCCGTCGCCCGCCACCAATGGCTGGAACGGCTGAGTGATGATCTGCAAATCGACGACCTGGAACCGGACAAGCTGCAGATCATTACGGATCGGCAGGTCCCCGGATTCGGCGCTTATGTGCACAAGAGCAATTTGCTCGAGCTGACCTTGCGCGGCCCGCACACCGGCGATGAGTTACCAGGCTCGGCGTTTCTCAGCCACACCCGGCTGACTTACAACGACCTGCCGTTATCCGACGAGTACGCGGACGTAACGCCCGCCTGGGTGATCAAGCAGGCACTGGAGCTGGAACCGCGCGTCGACTTCGCACGCTTGCAAACGCAGATGCAGGCGAGATCCGCGATCAAACCTGCGATCGAGCAGATGCTCGATCAGCGCATCGTCGCGCTCGCCCATGCCGCAGCGCTGCAAGGGCACCTGCTCGACGGCGATCTGCAAATGCTCCAGCGCCTGCGTAACGGCAGCGATCCACAGCTGCGCGCCGCCACCCTGTCTTTGCACGGCGCCCAGCTGCAGGATCTTTGGGTGCTGCGTCAGACCGACGAATCCGGTGCGATCCGCCGCCTGCTGCTCTGCACACCGCAGGCGCCCCGTGAACGCCAGTTCGAGGCGTTCGACAGCGAGCGCCAATTGCAGACCCATCTCTTGGGTTGGGCCAAGCAGAATGACGCCGCCGAAAGCATGGCCGGCTATCTGATCAGCCGCGCGCCGATGCGCTTTCGTTCGACCCTGCGCAAGGTGTTGTCGGGGCTGAGCCTGAAGCCGGAAGCAGCAGAGCACCAGAAAGTCGCCTTCGACCACCTGGGCAACCATCTCGATTGCCTCAAAGCGATGGCTGAACACATGCTCGCCACACGCATCGACGACTACGATTTCAGCACCCCGGTGTGGTATCGCTCGACCACTGCGGCCAATCGCCGAAAACTCTCGACCCTGAGCGACGACGCTGAGGGCGCTTTGCGCGCGTTCAATCAGCATCCGCTGTCGGGCGGACGTTTTCAGGCGTTTGACGATTTCGTGCATGCGCAAGCGAAGATCAGCCTGAACCGCTTGCTCAAACGCCCTGCCAATGACGTCGATCCGGACACCGTCTGGGCCTATTCGCCAAAGTCGATCGTGCCCTCATGGACGCCGAAACCGCTGACCTATACCCGGCTGTATCGCGACGGCTATGCCGACGGCGTCGGTTTTCTCGACCAGAAATTCTCACGCTCGGCGCGCTTCAAAGGTCCGCCAGGCGTCGATATCAGTAGCCTGACCGCGCAGAATGTAGCCCGCTCGGTCACGGGGGTCTGGATCGGCAAACGCTATACCGACAAAGTCAAAAACGAGCTGCAGGATTCGAAAAGCGAAGGCTACGCGTTCCGACGCAACGCGACGCTGGCCATCACTCAGCGCCAGATGCAAAGCGCCGCGCTGGAATGCCAGCTGCAAGGACATATCGCCAGCAGCGACCTGCAATGGCTGCAGCAAAGCATCAGCAGCCTGGATCAAACGTCGGGGCAGACCCGGACGAAATACCCGATCCACCGGTTGATGATCGACGGCGAATGGGTGATCGATGCCTGGTTGTTCAGCCATGGCGGCGATCCGGTCCTGCTGTATACGCCGGACGCACCGGACGGCGTGCGTTTTCGCGAAGCGCGCCTGTTCAATTACCTGCTGCTGCAGTCCGGCATGATCGAGTACCTGACCCAGCGGGTGGGAGTCAGTGCCCAGACCCGGGTGCGTACGTACCTGGAAAACATCCGCAATAAACTGCCCAAAGACCTCAACAGAACCAGCCCCAGCCCCGCCCGTTATGACTCGATGCGCCCGGCCGACGCCGTCAGCGACCTGCGTACCGCGCTCTACGACATGAAGTTGCAACGGCGGATCGACAACGTCCATGCCACGACCACCAGTCGCGCCGAAATGATTGCCGGCCTGATCTGGACGAGCGTCGAATGGGTCGCTGCCATCGCCACCGCGCCGTTCCCGCTGTTGAGCCTGAGCACCGGCCTGTTGCTGGCCTTCAAGGACGCGATGCTCGCCCTGCATGCCTATCGTCAGGGAAATAACAACGAAGCGTTCCGGCACTTGCTCGGTTATCTGTTCAACAGTGCTGGCGCGGTGCTGACGGATCTGCGTCCGGCGCTGCGTTCACTCAAGCCCGTCCGGCGCCCGTTGCGTCGGGCTGTCACCACCGTTGGCGACGAGCAAGAGGATCTTCTGCCATTGATCGATCAAATGGCGACCGAACCGGTCCGGGACGATATGCATGCCGTCGTTTTCAGAGGGCAGTCGTATTACGCCAGCACTACCCCGGACGCACTCGGCCGTTATTTGCTCTACCGCCCGGATCCGAATGGCTCCGGACTGCTTTCGACCGGCATTCTGACCGTGCGCAACTCCGACGGAGTGATGGTGCGCAGCGGCCTGTCCGGCGGTGCACCAAAATACGAAGCCGTGCCCGAGACACCCGGCCCGCATAAGGACTATGGAGTCGCGATCAAGTACCGGGATCTCGTTGAAGAGTTGCTGGACCCGCAATCGCGACGACGAATGCTCCAGGAGGGCGAGCATTACATGGGCTTCTCACCCCAGGTCATCCTGGTCAACGTGGTCGACAAAATGGCCAGCATGCGCCAAGCCTATCTGCAACAGGTGGAAAAACTCACCACGGACGCCACGCGCCATTTTGCCCAACTCGCACCGCTGCCCGCTCGCGCCGAAGTGCCGGCGGTTGCCGCCAACACCTCATTCGCACAGTTGATCGCCAGCGATGCATTCGCCGCAAAGAATCTGGTCATCGGTGCACAGCCGGGCTCTATCGCCAGCAAACAGGCACTGATCGAAAATCTCGACGTGCTTTTGGAGAACGGCTACAAGCACCTCTTCCTCGAATACCTGCCGGGAGACGTATTTCATCTCAAACTGGAAAAATTCAACAAGGGAGAATCCTGGCGCCATATCAAGAAACATCTGAAAGCGCTCGATAAAGCCATGGGCCATGAGCCTGACGCGCCTTTCTCTTACCTGGCGCTGGTGCGCAAGGCACGGGAAAAAGGCATGAGCATTCATGCGCTGGACGGCTCGACCAGTTATCAACTCGAAGGGATCATGGTGATGTCCAGGCTCTCGCCTTTGACCCCGCGAAACAACCGCATCAGAAACTTTTATTCGCACAAGGCGCTTGCCACCGATATGGCCGAGATCGGCGAAGAGCGCTGGATTGCCCTGACCGAGCAGTCGCGCATGACCACGTTCGACAACACCCCGGGCCTGGCCGACCTCCACGAGGCCGTTGCCGTGCGTATTGAAGACATCGACTTGTACCAACCCGCACGCATAAGCAGGCACGCGCCCGGTGCCATCGCGGGAGACGCGACAGCGCAAGGTGATTACCTCGTACAGATGCCGAGTGCCTACAAGGCACCTCTACCTGTCTCCAAGCCGCCCGCCGCAGCTAGCGCCGTTGAACATTTCAGCGAGTTCGATATTGCTTCGCCACTGCGCGACGATATTGCTGAAATGTTGCATAAGCCCTACTCCATGGACTCCCATTACACCCCGACAGTAGCCAGTGAAAGAACGGCCTACGAGGCTTTCCTTGCCCAACGCAAACGTCTGGAAAAAACCGCCAGGGACGCTTTTACCGACTACGTCCCACCCGATGCGCCGATCCTGCCGGTGCTCGCCTCCGACTGCACATTCGAAGCTTTTTTACGGCAATTGACCGACGGACGTCTGAATCTGCTGATCGGCGAAGCCCACGTCGATGTAGCGAGCAAAGCGCTGCTGAAAAAGCACATGAAAGCCCTTAAGCAAGCCGGTTATGACACGTTGTACGTCGAGCACCTGCTCACCGACCTGCACCAGGCCGATCTCGACATTTTTCTGCGTACCCAGCGCATGCCCGACAGGCTCAAGGCTTATCTGCATCGTCAGGATCAAGGGCAGATGCCGAATTACACAGGGAACGATACGTACACGGCGGTCTGTCAGGCGGCGGCCAAATACAACATTCGCATCAGAGCCCTAGATTGCACGGCGTCCTATCACCTCAAGGGCGTGTATGACGAACACGTCTCGCGAAACGAGATGTTCAGCTATTTTGCAACCCAAGTGATCGAGGCTGATCAATTGGCCAACGGGCCGCATAAATGGGTGGCCTTCATCGGCAGTGCGCATACCAATTACAACCTCGGTGTGCCAGGTCTGGCCGATACACTGTCCGCCGTCAGCCTGCACGTGCGCGACACAGCCCCTGAACTGGCCCGGGATATTCACCGTGGGTCGTGGGAATTTGTCAGCGGCAAGCACGAGGCCAACGTCAGGGCTTTGAGCAGCGATTTTGTGATGGAGGTGGCCGTCCCCGGAACGAAAAAGCCTGCTGCGACGCCTTCTGTCAGTCGCAGCAAACTGACCGAACCCGGAAACTTCCTTATAGAAAATGCAGACACCCGCAACGCCAGCGTGGTGCATAAATCCAGGTCCGGCGAGATCGTTGAGACGCCGATTCAGATCAATGACAAGGGTCTGTTCTTCGTTGATCGCTGGGAGAAAAAAGATCAAACCTTCACCTACCTGCGAACGTTGATCGACATGCTCGTCACAGACGTGAAGCTGAAACAGGTGACGTGACGCCCGGGCGATTGCACGTTGTGGAAAACCACTGGGCTTGACGGCCCAGTGGTTTTTTCATGCCTGAGGATCCACCCGATCCAGCGCACGGTTCACCGCCAGCTCAGCGAGCATGATGATCTGCTGAATCGCCAGCGCCGTATTGCGCTGCGGTCGCCCCAACTGATCAGCGAAATCACTGGCCAGGGTGTTGGCTGAAGCGAGGGATTCACAGGCATGGGCGAGCAGGGTTTCGGTATCGATTTCCGGCTGGATGAGGAACATGGTGCTGGGCGGGTGCGCCTTGCCAGGTTGCGGGCACAGGTAAAAATCCAGAGCCCGCTTGATCGCTTCGCGGTTTTTCGCGAGGTCGTCGGCGCGGATGGTTTGTTCGAGGGGGGTGGGTTCGTATGGTGGATCGGGAACGATTTTATCCACAATGCTTCTCCTGCTGATGCTGATGGACAGCCATCGATCGCCGGATCTCACGCGGCGGATAGGTGGCAGCTATGTGCGAGGTGAGATCCACCGGAGCAGGCAACCGGCCAGACCGAAGTCTGCCCGCACACAGCCGCCATAAAGCAGGCAGCAGATTGAGCTGGCGCCAATTATCGTGGTGCTGGCGCCAGTTGCAAGCTATCCGGGGATCTCACTCCCGATCGCTGATTCGCAGCGACGGGAAAAGACTAGAGATCGCACGTCCGACGGACAACCTGAAAACCTTGTGGGAAGGTTCTGCGAACTCAGATACCGCTTTAAACACACTCCAGATCGCCACCCTCACCCTAGCCCTCTCCCAGAGGGAGAGGGGACTGACCGAGTTGTTCAGGCGAGGTACGCCGACGTGAAAGTCCGAGTTGAACTCAGGATTTGCAAACCACACAAAATCGGCCCCCTCTCCCTCGGGAGAGGGCTGGGGTGAGGGGCAGCAACAACACAAATCAAAAGCCGGACACACACGCTTTTCACCACTCAATAGGCCGAGTGTCAGCTCGCCTGCTCTTGATCTTGATCCACCGGCGACGTCGGAAGGCTGAGTGGAGGGATTGATCCGGGCGTGGGAGCGTAGCGACCGTTCGACGAAGTCGAACACAGCGGAAGGAGGTGCAGCGAAGCAAACCGGAGCCGCTGCGCCCGGATCAGTCCCGAAACGAAGGAACCCGAGCCTGCGAGGGCCGAACGCAGGAGCTAGCGTTTTGGGTTACCTTTTTGGCGTTTGAAAAAGGTGACTCGCCGTAAGGGCGAAACCGCCAGCCGCCACACCCGAAGCAACGGATATTCACCCAAATCAAAACAAAACCAAGGCCAACAAAAAACCCGCAGACAATCCCTCATCTGCGGGTCTCCCGTTCCAGCAGCAAAGAAGATCAGAAATCCTCCAGCCGCCACACCTCATAAGCCGGCGTCTCATACGGATGACTGAGCTTCAACACCGCCACAACAGCCACAATCAACTCATCCGCAACAACAAGCTCAACCTTCCATTCCTCAACCCGCTCAACCTGCCCCGCCTGACCGACAAACGGCTGACTGCCGTCCAACGGTCGAAACTCGCCCAGGCCAAGCACCTGCCACGCACAGTGGTCATAGTCACCGATCCGCCCACCACCGGCAGCGAACACAGCCCCTTTGACCACCTCGACATGACTGTCAGGAACAAAAAACGCCAGCTTGTACACAGGCCTTAGTTCACCCAGACGCGCGCATTACGGAACATGCGCATCCAAGGAGCATCCTCGGTCCAGTCTTCCGAACGCCACGAGTTCTGCACCGCGCGGAACACACGCTCCGGGTGCGGCATCATGATCGTCACGCGACCGTCACGGCTGGTCAGACCGGTGATCCCGCGCGGCGAGCCGTTCGGGTTGGCCGGGTAGGCTTCGGTGACCTTGCCGTGGTTGTCGACAAAACGCATCGCCACGCAACCGGACAGATCGGCTTCCAGCAGTGCTTCTTCGCTGGCGAACTCGGCATGCCCTTCACCGTGGGCGATGGCGATCGGCATGCGCGAACCGGCCATGCCCTGCAGGAAGATCGAATTCGATTCCTGGATCTGCACCATCGCTACCCGCGCTTCGAACTGCTCGGAGCGGTTGCGCACGAAGTGCGGCCAGAACTCGCTGCCCGGGATCAGCTCGTGCAGGTTGGACATCATCTGGCAACCGTTGCACACGCCCAGCGTGAAGCTGTCGTTACGTTCGAAGAAGCCCTGGAACGCATCGCGGGCGCGGCTGTTGAACAGCGCCGACTTGGCCCAGCCTTCACCGGCGCCGAGCACGTCGCCGTAGGAAAAACCGCCGCAGGCCACCAGGCCTTTGAACTCGTTGAGGTCGACACGACCGGCGAGGATATCGCTCATGTGCACGTCGATCGCGCTGAAACCGGCGCGATCGAACGCGGCAGCCATTTCCACCTGACCGTTGACGCCCTGCTCACGCAGCACGGCAACCTGTGGGCGGATGCCTTTTTTGATGTAAGGCGCGGCGATGTCCTGATTGACGTCGTAGCTGAGCTTGACGCTCAGGCCCGGATTGTCTTCTTCCAGAAGCGCGTCGAATTCCTGCTCGGCGCAGTCGGCGTTGTCGCGCAGACGCTGGATCTGGTAGCTGGTTTCGGCCCACTGACGCTGCAGCAGACGACGCTGGCCTTCAAACACGGTGTCACCGTTGAAGGTGATGTTGATCTGGCCATTGTTGATCGGCTGACCGATCACCGACACGCAGTCGCCCAGACCGGCGGCGCTGAACTGCGCGAGGATGTCCGGGGTGGCGTCCTGGCGAACCTGGATCACTGCGCCGAGTTCTTCGTTGAACAGGATCGCGGCGATTTCCGAAGCGGATTCGGCAACGCTGTCCAGGTTCAGGCTCAGACCGCAGTGGCCGGCGAAGGCCATTTCCACCACGGAGGTCAGCAGACCACCGTCGGAACGGTCGTGGTAGGCCAGCAGATGACCGTCGGCGTTGAGGCCCTGGATCACTGCGAAGAAGGCTTTCAGGTCTTCAGCGTCATCGACGTCCGGCGCATGCTTGCCGAGTTTGCCGTGGACCTGCGCGAGGATCGATGCACCCATGCGGTTCTGGCCGCGACCGAGGTCGATCAGGATCAGGTCGGTGGTGCCCTTGTCCATGCGCAGTTCCGGGGTCAGGGTCTGACGAATGTCAGCCACTGGCGCGAAACCGGTCACGATCAGCGACATCGGCGAGGTCACGGTTTTTTCTTCGCCGTTATCGTTCCAGCGAGTGGCCATGGACATCGAGTCCTTGCCCACCGGGATGGTGATGCCCAGCTCAGGGCACAGCTCCATGCCGACCGCTTTCACGGTGTCATACAAACGCGCGTCTTCGCCCGGGTGGCCGGCAGCGGACATCCAGTTCGCCGACAGTTTGATGTCGGAGAGCTTGTTGATCCGCGAGGCAGCAATGTTGGTGATGGTTTCGCCGATGGCCATGCGGCCCGATGCCGGCGCGTCCAGCAGAGCCAGCGGAGTACGCTCGCCCATCGCCATGGCTTCACCGGTGTAGACGTCGAAACTGGTGGCGGTGACGGCAACGTCGGCCACCGGCACTTGCCATGGGCCGACCATCTGGTCACGGGCGACGAGGCCAGTGATGGTGCGGTCGCCGATGGTGATCAGGAAGCTTTTGCTGGCCACGGCCGGATGATGCAGAACGCGTTCGATGGACTCGCTAATGTCGAGGTTCGACGGATCGAAGTCATCGCCCAGCTCGGCTTCACGAACCACCGAACGGTGCATGCGCGGCGCCTTGCCCAGCAACACTTCCAGCGGCATGTCCACCGGGTTGTTGCCGAAGTGGCTGTCGGTGACGGTCAATTGCGGTTCGGCAGTGGCTTCCCCGACCACGGCAAACGGGCAACGCTCGCGTTCGCAGATCGCCTGGAAGCGCTCGAAATCTTCCGGGCCGACCGCCAGCACGTAACGTTCCTGGGATTCGTTGGACCAGATTTCGTGCGGGGCCATGCCCGGCTCGTCGTTTGGAATGTTGCGCAGTTCGAAACGGCCACCGCGATCGCCGTCGTTGACCAGTTCCGGGAAAGCGTTGGACAGACCGCCCGCGCCGACGTCGTGAATGAAGCTGATCGGGTTCTTGTCGCCCAACTGCCAGCAACGGTCGATGACTTCCTGGCAGCGGCGCTCCATTTCAGGGTTTTCACGCTGCACGGAAGCAAAATCCAGATCCGCCGAGCTGGTGCCGGTGGCCATCGACGAAGCCGCGCCGCCACCGAGACCGATCAACATCGCCGGGCCGCCGAGCACGATCAGCTTGGAGCCGACCACGATCTCGCCTTTCTTGACGTGCTCTTCACGGATGTTGCCCATGCCGCCAGCGAGCATGATCGGCTTGTGGTAACCGCGCACTTCGTCGCCGTGCGGGGTGGTGATCGACTGCTCGAAGGTACGGAAGTAGCCGGTCAGCGCCGGACGGCCGAATTCGTTGTTGAACGCAGCGCCGCCGAGCGGGCCTTCGATCATGATGTCCAGCGCGGTGACGATGCGCTCAGGCTTGCCGTACGGCACTTCCCACGGCTGTTCGAAGCCCGGGATCTGCAAGTTCGATACGGTGAAACCGGTGAGGCCGGCCTTGGGCTTGGCGCCACGACCGGTTGCACCTTCGTCACGGATCTCGCCACCGGAACCGGTGGATGCGCCCGGGAACGGAGCAATCGCGGTCGGGTGGTTATGGGTTTCAACCTTCATCAGGATGTGCACCGGCTCCTGCACCGCGCCGTACTGGCGGGTTTCAGGGTTCGGGAAGAAGCGGCCGGCAACGTTGCCGACAATCACCGAAGCATTGTCCTTGTAAGCGGACAGCACGCCTTCGCTGTGCATCTGATAGGTGTTCTTGATCATGCCGAACAGGCTTTTTTCCTGGCTCTGGCCGTCAATGTCCCAACTGGCGTTGAAGATCTTGTGGCGGCAGTGCTCGGAGTTGGCCTGGGCGAACATCATCAGTTCGATGTCGTGCGGGTTGCGCCTCAGACCGTTGAAGGCGTTGACCAGATAGTCGATCTCGTCTTCGGCCAGGGCCAGGCCCAGCTCGGTGTTGGCCTTTTCCAGCGCGGCGCGGCCGCCACCGAGGATGTCGATGGCGGTCAGCGGCTTCGGCTCGGCGTGGCTGAACAGTCCGGCGGCCTGCTCGAGGTTGGCCAGCACGATCTGGGTCATGCGGTCATGCAGCGCGTCCGAAATCAGCTGGGCTTCGGCTTCGCTGAACTGCCCTGCAACATAGAAGGCGATACCGCGTTCCAGGCGCTGGATCTTGCTCAGGCCGCAGTTGCGGGCGATGTCGCTGGCCTTGCTCGACCACGGCGAGATGGTGCCGAAACGCGGCAACACCAGAAACAGACGACCGGTCGGCTCTTGAACCGGAACACTTGGGCCGTACTTCAGAAGGCGCGCTAGCACCTGCTGTTCGTCGCCGGTCAGGACGCCGGTGACTTCGGCGAAGTGAGCGAATTCAGCATACAGGCCACTGACAGCTGGAACCTTCTGGCTCAGTTGCTCAAGGAGTTTGCTGTGGCGAAAGGCAGAAAGGGCAGGAGCGCCGCGCAGGATCAACATCTTCGGGACAGCCTCGGGAAGGGGTGTGCTTTGAGGCCGTGCATTCTAGCCTAAACCGACCTCAACATCACCCGAAACGCTACGCACGGTTGCACTCGGGTAGCAATCTGTGTTTCTGCCTTCGGGGTCAGGTAAATCGAGCGTTTCAGCATGGCTTATTTTTACTGTAACAAAATGCCCTGAAGGCCCGTATTCAAGGGATTTCGCTCGGATTTGTGATCGCTAGCAGACTAGTCCTACGCTGTCGAGATATGGCGCTCGTGGCCGTTTGCGTATACTGCGCAGATGTTTTTCCCAACGGCTTTGCGTCCGCGATACGCCAAATGGCTGATCGCAACCGGACTCTTCCTGATGCTCGGTGGCTGTGTTGATAAACCCAACACACTCGAGCGCGTAAAGGAGGATGGTGTGCTGCGCGTGGTTACCCGCAACAGCCCCGCCACCTACTTTCAGGATCGCAGCGGTGAAACCGGCTTCGAATACGAGCTGGTGAAGCGCTTCGCCGACGATTTGGGCGTCGAGCTGAAGATCGAGACGGCCGACAATCTCGATGACCTGTTCAACCAGGTCGGCAAGCCGAACGGCCCGGTACTCGCGGCCGCCGGTCTGGTCAGCAGCGATGAACGCAAGAAGCAGGTGCGGTTCTCCCACTCCTACCTCGAAGTCACCCCGCAGATCATCTACCGCAACGGCCAGTCGCGCCCTACAGATCCGGCGGATCTGGTCGGCAAGAAGATCACCGTGCTCAAGGGCAGCACCCACGCCGAACAACTGGCCGCGCTGAAACAGAAATATCCCGGCATCGAATACGAAGAATCCGACGCCGTTGAAGTGGTCGATCTGCTGCGCATGGTCGATGAAGGCCAGATTGACCTGACCCTGGTCGACTCCAACGAAGTGGCGATGAATCAGGTGTACTTCACCAACATCCGCGTGGCCTTCGACCTCGGCGACGCGCGCAGCCAGAGCTGGGCGGTGGGCCCGGGCGAAGACAACAGCCTGCTCAATGAAATCAACGCCTATCTGGACAAGGTGCAGAAAAACGGCACCCTGCAACGCCTGAAGGACCGCTACTACGGCCACGTTGATGTGCTTGGCTACATGGGCGCCACCACCTTCGCCCAGCACTTGCAGCAGCGCCTGCCGAAATACGAACAGCACTTCAAGAACTACGCGAAGAAAGAGAAAGTCGACTGGCGCCTGCTGGCCGCCATCGGTTATCAGGAATCCCTGTGGCAGCCGACGGTGACCTCGAAAACCGGCGTGCGCGGTCTGATGATGCTGACCCAGAACACCGCGCAGGCGATGGGCGTGTCGAACCGCCTCGATCCCAAGCAGAGCATTATGGGCGGTGCCAAGTACCTGGCTTATATGAAAGATCAGCTCGACGATTCGATCCAGGAACCGGATCGCACCTGGTTCGCCCTGGCGGCGTACAACGTCGGCAGCGGTCATCTGGATGACGCGCGCAAACTGGCGGCGAAGGAAGGCTTGAATCCGGACAAGTGGCTGGACGTGAAAAAGATCCTGCCGCGCCTCTCGCAGAAGCAGTGGTACAGCAAGACCCGCTACGGTTACGCCCGCGGTGGCGAACCGGTGCACTTCGTGGCGAACATCCGTCGCTACTACGACATCCTGACTTGGGTGACCCAGCCGCAGCTTGAGGGCGATCAGGTGGCCGAGGGCAACCTGCATGTGCCGGCGATCGACAAGTCGAAACCGGCGCAAGAGCCCGCCCCGCTCTAACCCAAACCTCAAATCCAACTGTGGGAGCGAGCCTGCTCGCGAAAGCGTCGTGTCAGTCGACATTATCTTTGACTGATACATCGTTTTCGCGAGCAGGCTCGCTCCCACAGGGGTTTTGTGTAGCTGCTCAGGATTTGGCAGCAGCCAGAATCAGCGCTTTCATTTCCGATACGGCGGACTTGAAGCCCACGAACAACGCATGCGCCACCAGCGCGTGGCCGATGTTCAGTTCGTTGATGCCTTTGATCGCCGCCACGGCCTCGACGTTGTGGTAATGCAGGCCGTGCCCGGCATTGACGATCAGGCCCTGCGCCAGTCCAAACGCCACGCCATCAGCGAGGCGTTTGAGCTCTTCAGCCACTTCGGTGGGAGTTTCGGCATCGGCGTAGCGCCCGGTGTGCAGCTCGATGGCCGGTGCACCGATGCGCTTGGAGGCGGCGATCTGGCGCTCGTCGGCGTCGATGAACAGCGACACTTCGCTGCCGATCTTCGACAAACGCTCGACCGCAGCCCTGATGCGCTCCTCCTGCCCCGCTACATCCAGGCCACCCTCGGTGGTCAGTTCCTGACGGGTTTCCGGGACCAGGCAAATGTGCGCCGGGCGAATGCGCTCGGCGAAAGCCATCATTTCTTCGGTGACGCCCATTTCGAAATTCATGCGCGTTTGCAGCACATCCTTGAGCAGCAACACGTCGCGCTCCTGGATGTGACGGCGGTCTTCGCGCAGGTGCACGGTGATGCCATCGGCGCCCGCCTCTTCTGCATCCAGCGCCGCTTTGACCGGATCCGGGTAGCGCGTGCCACGGGCCTGACGCAAGGTGGCGACGTGGTCGATGTTCACGCCGAGAAGAATGCGATTGCTGCTGGTCACGGATGCGCTCCTGAATTGAGAGGTTCGGCGCACAGCATATCAGGGCTTGCGAAACAGCTCGCGACTGACAAGCGGACGCCCGCCCAAATGCACCGCCAGCGCCTGGCGCATCAGACGCTTGGCCGCCGACAGCGCACCGGGCGCCGACCAGTCGGCTTCGGCCATGGCCAGCAGCTCGGTACCGTTGAACAGGCCGGGTTGCAGCAGATACACCCGCTCGAGTCCGGCGTCCACTTGCAAACGGTAGAGGCCGTCAGCAGCGACGGGCTCACCGTGCATATCGGTGTTCATGGAAAAGCCGTAGCCGAGATCATCCAGCAATCGCCATTCGAAGGAGCGCAACAATGGCTCCAGCGGTCGACCTTCGGCCAGCGCCAGCAAGGTCGCGGCGTAATGATCAAATACTGCAGGATGCGGATCTTCGGCAGGCAACAGCCGAATCAACAGTTCGTTGAGATAGAGGCCGCTGAACAGCGCCTCGCCGTTGAGCCACGCAGAGGTACCAGAACTCTCCATGCGCCCGACATTCTTCAGCTCGCCCTTGCCACGGAACTCGACCTCCAGCGCCACGAACGGCCGCGCCAGCGTCCCGGCCTTGCCCCGCGCACTGCGCAACACCGCCCGCAGCCGACCTTGCGGCGTGAGGAAATCGACCAATGCGCTGGTTTCGCGATAGGCGCGCGAATGCAGGACATAGGCGGGTTGGGCGGGAGGCGGGTTTTGCGACATTGAGTTCTCGATGAAGAAACGCGGTTTTACATACAACCCAAAACCACTGTGGGAGCGAGCCTGCTCGCGAAAGCGGAGTGACAGTCAACATCAATGCTGAATGTTACATCCTCTTCGCGAGCAGGCTCGCTCCCACAGTGAGTAGCGGTGTTTTCGAGATCGCTACTTACAGATCGCCATAACCCAGCGAACGCAGCGCGCGCTCGTCATCGGACCAGCCGCCCTTCACCTTGACCCACAGGTTGAGCATGATCTTGGAGTCGAACAGCAGCTCCATGTCCTTGCGCGCCTCGGTGCCGATGCGCTTGATGCGCTCGCCCTTGTCGCCAATGATGATTTTCTTCTGGCCGTCACGCTCGACGAGAATCAGCGCGTGGATGTGCAGGGTCTTGCCCTGCTGCTTGAATTCTTCGATTTCGACGGTGATTTGGTACGGCAGCTCGGCACCCATCTGGCGCATGATTTTCTCGCGCACCAGTTCGGCGGCAAGGAAACGGCTGCTGCGGTCAGTGATCTGGTCTTCCGGGAAGAAGTGATCATTCTCCGGCAAGTGATCGGCGATGACCTTTTCCAGCGCTTCGAGGTTGTGCCCGTGCTGCGCGGAAATCGGGATGATCTGGGCGTTTGGCAGCTGTTCCTGCAACCAGCTCAGGTGCGGCATCAGCTCGGCTTTGTCTTCGATGCGATCGGTCTTGTTCAGCGCGACGATCAGCGGGCCGGTCACGTATTGCACACGCTCGAGCACCATCTGGTCTTCGTCGGTCCACTTGGTGCGGTCGACGACGAAGATCACCACGTCGACGTCTTTCAACGCCGCCGAAGCGGTTTTGTTCATGTAACGGTTCAGGGCCTTTTCGCCACCCTTGTGCATGCCCGGAGTGTCGACGTAGATCGCCTGGACGTCGCCCTCGGTCTTGATCCCGAGCATGTTGTGGCGGGTAGTCTGCGGCTTGCGCGAGGTGATCGCGAGCTTCTGCCCGAGGATGTGGTTGAGCAGCGTCGACTTGCCGACGTTGGGACGGCCGACGATGGCAACGTAGCCACAGCGAGTTGCGTTTGTATCAGTCATTGCCATTCTCCACGCCCAGGGCAATCAGTGCTGCGGCGGCCGCTACCTGTTCGGCAATACGACGGCTCACACCCTGACCTCGGCTTTTTTCATTCAGTAAGACCACTTCGCATTCGACGAAGAAGGTACGGCAGTGCGGTTCGCCCTGAATATCCACCACTTCGTAGCGTGGCAGTTCGCAACCGCGCGATTGCAGGTGTTCCTGCAAGCGGGTTTTCGGATCCTTGTTGGTGTCGACCAGCGTCAGGCCTTCGAATTCGCCGGCCAGCCACGCCAGTACGCGCTCGCGGGCGACGTCCATGCCGGCATCGAGGTAGATCGCACCGATCAGAGCTTCGAGGGCATCGGCGAGAATCGATTCACGGCGGAAACCACCGCTCTTCAGTTCACCTGAACCCAGGCGCAGATAATCACCGAGGTCGAAACCGCGAGCCAGTACGGCCAGCGTCTCACCTTTTACCAGCCGTGCGCGCAAACGCGACAACTGACCTTCGCGGGCCAGCGGGAAGCGATCGAACAGCGCCTCGCCAGCGACGAAGTTGAGGATGGCATCACCGAGGAATTCCAGACGCTCGTTGTTGCGCCCGGCAAAACTGCGGTGCGTGAGGGCCAGCAGCATCAGCTCCTGATCCTTGAAGGTGTAACCGAGCTGGCGCTCGAGACGGCTTAGAGAAACGCTCACGGTTTACCCACGCTGAGTTCGTGGCTGGTTTCCACTGCCATCGCCGGGGTACGGCGCAGGCCTGGGACAATTAACGCTGTGTTCAAAAATAGATCCTGGCGATTGCGAAGCCGATTGTGCCGGCTCCAGAAATGCATTCGGCGCTGTGGTCAACAGCGCCGTGTTTGATTACTTGATCAGGCCGACCCGCGAGAAATTCGGCAGGTGGCTGAGTTTCGGCTCTGGCCAGCTCATCCAGACCGCGAAGGCCTTGCCGACAATATTCTTGTCGGGAACCATGCCCAGCAGATCCTTGGGAATGTTCGGATCATCCCAGTAGCGGCTGTCATTCGAATTGTCGCGGTTGTCGCCCATCATGAAGTAGTGCCCGGCAGGCACTGTCCACGAACGGTCCGGAGTGGCGCGGTAGCGGCTCATTTCCTTGCGGATCAGGTGCTCGGCTGCGCCGAGTTTTTCCTGATAGAGCTCCGCGCTGCCCAGCGAACCTGCTTCGGCGCCGGCCATCTTCTCGGCGATCGACTCACCGTTGACGAACAGACGCTTGTCGGCGGTGTAACGCACCGTGTCACCCGGCAGGCCCACCACACGCTTGATGTAGTTGACGTTCGGGTCGCTCGGGTAGCGGAACACCATCACATCGCCGCGCTGCGGGTCACCGACTTCGATGATCTTCTTGTCGATCACCGGCAGACGGATGCCGTAGGAAAACTTGTTCACCAGAATGAAGTCGCCGACATCCAGGGTCGGTTTCATCGAGCCGGACGGAATCTGGAACGGCTCCACCAGGAACGAACGCAGCACCAGCACGATGAACAGCACCGGAAAGAACGACTTGCCGTATTCAACCAGCAGCGGCTCTTTGTTCAGCTTCTCGACCACCACAGGCTCGGGTTGGCTGACACTGCCTTGATAAGAGGCAATGGCAGCCCGCCGACGCGGTGCCAGGAACAGCAGATCAATCAACGCCAACAGGCCGCAGACGAACACGGCGATGACCAGCAACAGCGGGAAATTTAGCGACATAGGACCTGATTATTCCAACCTGAGCACGGCGAGGAAGGCTTCCTGTGGAATTTCCACGTTGCCGACCTGTTTCATGCGTTTCTTACCGGCCTTCTGCTTCTCGAGCAGCTTCTTCTTACGACTGACGTCACCGCCGTAGCATTTGGCCAATACGTTCTTTCTGAGCGCCTTGACGGTTGTCCGGGCCACGATCTGACCACCGATGGCGGCCTGGATCGCCACGTCGAACATCTGACGAGGAATCAGTTCTTTCATCTTCTCGGTCAACTGGCGACCTTTGAAGTGCGAATTGTCACGGTGCACGATCAATGCCAGGGCATCGACCTTGTCGCCGTTGATCAGCACGTCCAGTTTCACCAGATTAGCCGATTGGTAACGATCGAAATGGTAGTCCAGCGAAGCATAGCCGCGGCTGGTGGATTTGAGACGGTCGAAGAAGTCCAGGACCACTTCGTTCATCGGCAGGTCGTAGGTGACTTGCACCTGATTGCCGAGGAACAGCATGTCGACCTGAACACCGCGTTTCTCGATGCACAGGGTGATGACGTTGCCAAGGTGTTCCTGCGGCACGAGGATATTGGCGCGCACGATTGGCTCGCGCATGTCCTCGATCGCCGACACATCCGGAAGCTTCGACGGGTTGTCGACGTAAATCGTTTCACCGGTTTTCAACACCAGTTCGAAAATTACTGTCGGCGCGGTGGTGATCAGGTCCAGGTCGTATTCGCGCTCGAGGCGCTCCTGAATGATCTCCATGTGCAGCATGCCGAGGAAGCCGCAACGGAAGCCGAAGCCCAGGGCGTCGGAGCTTTCCGGGGTGTACTGCAGCGACGAGTCGTTAAGGGTCAGCTTCTGCAGCGCTTCGCGGAAATCCTCGAAGTCGTCGGAACTGACCGGGAACAGACCGGCGTAAACCTGTGGCTGAATGCGTTTGAAGCCCGGCAGCACCGGCACATCAGGGGTGGAGCTCAGGGTCAGGGTGTCACCGACCGGTGCACCGTGAATGTCCTTGATGCTGGCGATGATGAAGCCCACTTCGCCGGCCTTCAGATCAACGGTGGCGGTGTGTTTCGGGTTGAACACGCCGACGCTGTCGACCAGGTGCACCTTGCCGGTGGACTTGACCAGAATCTTGTCGCCCTTCTTCACACGGCCGTGGCGCACGCGTACCAGGGAAACAACGCCCAGGTAGTTGTCGAACCAGGAGTCGATGATCAACGCTTGCAGCGGATCTTCGATGTTGCCGGTCGGCGCAGGAATGGTGTGCACCAGACGCTCGAGCACTTCGTCGACACCCAGGCCGGTCTTGGCGCTGCAAGTAACGGCGTCGGTTGCGTCGATGCCGATGATCTTCTCGATCTCGTCCTTGACGCGATCCGGCTCGGCCTGTGGCAGGTCGATCTTGTTCAGTACCGGCATGACCTCCAGGCCCTGCTCGATGGCGGTGTAGCAGTTGGCCACGGACTGGGCTTCTACGCCCTGCCCCGCATCGACCACCAGCAAGGCACCTTCGCACGCGGCCAGGGAACGGCTGACTTCGTAGGTGAAGTCGACGTGGCCCGGGGTGTCAATGAAGTTCAGCTGGTAGGTGATGCCGTCTTTGGCTTTGTAATAGAGGGTGACGCTATGGGCCTTGATGGTGATCCCGCGTTCACGCTCAAGATCCATGGAATCCAGTACCTGGGCTTCCATTTCACGCTCGGCCAGGCCGCCGCACATCTGGATGAAACGGTCAGCCAGCGTCGACTTGCCATGGTCAATGTGGGCGATGATGGAGAAATTGCGGATATGACTCAAATCACTCACGGATCAACACTCAAAAAGGCTGCAGGCTTGGCCCGCCGAAAAATAGCCGGGAATTGTACCTGATACACGGCGCAAGCGTCACGTTCGCCTGTCACCCGGATCGCATGCAAAAACGCCCCGGTCTGGCGACCGAGGCGTTTTCAGGGTTCAAGCGCTGAATGAAAGCTTGTTCATCAGCCCGCTCGCCTGAGCAGCCAGACACCTGCCAGCGCACACACGCCGGCCGGCACCAACACCGCAAACAACGGCGAGAAACCGAACACCAGACTCGATGGCCCCAACAGATCCTGGACGATGCGGAAGGTGAAGCCCACCAGCACGCCGGTGAAAACACGCTGACCGAGGGTCACCGAACGCAGTGGACCGAAGATGAACGAGATCGCCATCAGCACCAGCGCGGCAGTCACCAGCGGCTGCAACACCTTGACCCAAAATGCCAGCCAGTAACGGCCATTGCTCAGGCCCTGCTCGGCCAGATAGTGGATGTAGCCCCACAGACCGCTGATCGACAGCGATTCCGGCGCCATGACCACGGTGCTGAGCAGCTGCGGGCTCAACGCCACGTCCCACTCCTCGCTCGGACTGTTGACCACTTCAGTACTGCGCTCATGGAACAGCGTGGTGGCAACGTCGGTGAGCTGCCACTTGCTGCCGTCGAACTCGGCCTTTTTGGCGAAGCTGGAGCTGAGCAGATGGCGCTCCTTGTCGAAGTGATAGCGCGTCACGCCGTACAACAGACCGTTCGGCTGAACCGCGTTGATGTGGATGAATTCTTCACCCTGACGATGCCACATACCGTGCTTGGCGCTTTGCGCATCGCCGCTGCCCTGGGCCAGCGAGCGATTGGCCTGGGCCATGCTTTCGGTGGCCGGGGCGACGTATTCGCCGATCAGCACGCCGGCGAGCATCAGCACCAGCATCGGTTTCATGACGGCCCAGACAATGCGGCCGATCGACACGCCAGCAGCGCGCATGACCGTCAGCTCACTGCTGCTGGCCAGACTGCCGAGACCGATCAGGCAGCCGATCAATGCGGCCATCGGCAACATTTCATACAGCCGGCGCGGTGCGGTCAGCAATACAAAACCGAGCACGTCGACCAGGGTGTAGGTGTCGCTGACGTCGCCCATTTCATCGATGAAGGCAAACAGCGTCGCCAGGCCGAGGATGATCGCCAGCACAGCGATGATCGCCATGAACACGCTGCTGCCGATGTAGCGGTCGAGTTTAACCACGGGCCACCTCCAGCGCAGCGCTGCGACGGCTGGCCAGTTTCAGGCGCAGCGGCTCCCAATACAGCAGGCCGAGGCCGATCACCAGGAAGATCGCGTGCACCCACCACAGGCCGAGGGCCGGCGGGATCTTGCCTTTTTCAAGGGCGCCGCGAGCGGCAATCAGGATGGTCAGGTAAGCCATATAAAGAAGAATCGCCGGCAGCAGCTTGAGGAAACGCCCCTGACGCGGATTCACCCGCGACAGCGGCACCGCCATCAGGGTCACGATGAACACCAGCAGTGGCAGGGACATGCGCCATTGCAGCTCGGTTTTCGAACGGATGTCATCACTGCCCCACAGGGACGAGGTCGGCATCGCGTCACGGTCGGTGACTTCTTCGCTGACGTCCGGCTTGGGCAGCAGCACGCCGTAGGTTTCGTAATGAATGGCGCGGTAATCGGCCTGCCCGGGGCTGCCGTCATAACGATAGCCGTTGTCGAGAATCAGGTAGCGATTGCCATCGGGGCGGATTTCCTGACGGCCCGACTCGGCCACCAGTACGGAAATCCCGCGGTCCTTCTTATCGGCACCGAGGTTCTTCTGCGAGATGAACACGCTGCCGAGATTGACGCGATCGTCGCTCAGGGTTTCGGTGTAGGTCACCCGAGTGCCATCACGCAGGGCCTGGAATCGGCCCGGCTCGAGGGTATCGAACTCGGTCAGCGCGTCCTGCTTGTTCAGCAGCAGCTGAAACTGGTTGGCGCCCTGCGGAGCCAGGCCGAGGCTCAGCCACGCGACCACCAGTGCCACCAGCGTCGCCGGAAACAGGGTCATGCGAAACAGCTTCTGCTGGCTCATGCCGGTGGCCGAGAGCACGGTCATTTCGCTTTCAAGGTACAGGCGACCGTAGGCCAGCAGGATCCCGAGGAACAGGCCCAGCGGCAGAATCAGTTGCAGAAAGCCCGGCAGACGAAAGCCCATGATCAGGAACAGCGAGCCCGGATCGAGCTGACCGGCCGCAGCCTGCGCCAGGTATTTGATGAAGCGACCGCTCATGATGATGACCAGCAGCACGGCACTTACGGCGCTGAGGGTCAACAGGACTTCGCGGGACAGATAACGGAAGACGATCAAACCAGACACTCCAGGGTTGTCAGGCTAAGGCGGCCAAACAAGCAAACACATCGACCGGCCCGCCATGCAGAGCGGTCGAAAAAAGATGCGGCATTATCCTGTGATTGGGTGCGCCTGTCACTGCGCACACTCATCCATCGCTGTAATCCTTTGCTGAGGGTTGTCAGGCGCGGGGAGCGAGGTTCAAACTGCGGCCCTTGTCGCAGGCTTTGGCCTGCGCCTCTTCTATCTATAAGCAGGCGACTGCGGACAGCGTCGAACGCCTGCGTGTTGACCATTCATTCAGGGATCCGGACATGGAACTGGTTGTAAAAAGCGTTAGCCCAGAAACGTTGAAAACCGCCACCCTGGTGGTTGCCGTCGGCGAAGGCCGCAAACTCGGTGTCGCCGCCAGACTGGTCGACGAGTCGAGCGGTGGTGCCATCAGCGCCGTGCTCAAGCGTGGCGACCTGGCCGGCAAGGTCGGTCAAAGCCTGCTGCTGCACAGCCTGCCGAATCTCAAAGCCGAGCGCGTGTTGCTGGTCGGCGTGGGCAAGGATGAGGAACTGGGCGACCGTCCGTTCCGCAAAATCGTTGCTGGCATCCTCAACACCCTCAAAGGCCTGGGCGGCGGTGATGCCGTGCTGGCGCTGGATGAAGTCATCGTCAAAGGTCGCGACAGCTACGGCAAGACCCGCCTGCTGGCGGAAACCCTGGTCGACGGCGGCTACACCTTCGACCAGTTCAAGAGCCAGAAAGCCGAACCGCGCGCTCTGAAGAAAATCACCCTGCTGACCATCAAGGCTGCGCAAGCCGAAGTGCAGCGCGCCGTGAACCACGCCACCGCCATCGCCAACGGCATGGCCTTCACCCGCGATCTGGGCAACCTGCCACCGAACATCTGCCACCCGACCTTCATGGGCGAACAAGCCAAGAATCTGGGCAAAGAGTTCAAGGATCTGAAAGTCGAAGTGCTCGACGAGAAGAAGATCAAATCCCTCGGCATGGGCTCGTTCTACGCCGTGGGCCAGGGCAGCGCCCAGCCGCCGCGCCTGATCGTCATGCAATACAACGGCGGCAAGAAATCCGAGAAGCCATACGCGCTGGTCGGCAAGGGCATCACCTTCGACACCGGCGGCATCAGCCTGAAGCCGGGCGCCGGCATGGACGAGATGAAGTACGACATGGGCGGCGCGGCAAGCGTGTTCGGCACCCTGCGTGCAGTGCTTGAGCTGAAACTGCCGATCAATCTGGTGTGCATCCTCGCCTGCGCCGAAAACATGCCGAGCGGCAATGCGACCCGTCCGGGCGACATCGTCACCACCATGAGCGGCCAGACCGTGGAAATCCTCAACACCGACGCCGAAGGCCGTCTGGTGCTGTGCGATGCGCTGACCTACGCCGAGCGCTTCAAGCCACAAGCGGTGATCGACATCGCCACCCTGACCGGCGCTTGCGTGGTGGCCCTGGGCGCACACACTTCCGGCCTGCTGGGCAACAACGACGAACTGATCGAGCAATTGCTCAGCGCCGGCAAGGCTGCCGACGACCGCGCCTGGCAACTGCCGCTGTTCGACGAGTATCAAGAGCAGCTGGACAGCCCGTTCGCCGACATCGCCAACATCGGCGGGCCGAAGGCCGGCACCATCACCGCCGCCTGCTTCCTGTCGCGCTTCACCAAGAACCTCAACTGGGCGCACCTGGACATCGCCGGCACGGCATGGACCAGCGGCGGCAAGGACAAGGGCGCCACTGGCCGTCCGGTTCCACTGCTGACCCAGTACCTGCTGGATCGCGCCAAGGCCTGAAACCGCTGAAAGGTGGCGTCACTCCCGGGTGACGCCACTTGCCGCTCTGGAACCGCAATGACCAAAGTCGACTTCTATATCCTGCCCAGCGCCGATCCTTCAGCGCGTCTGGATTTCGCCTGCAAGCTCACCGAGAAAGCCTGGCGCATGGGTCACCGCATCTATCTGCATTGCAGCGATGCGGCCCAGCGTGACGATCTCGATGCGCGGCTGTGGGCTTTCAAGGGCGAAAGCTTCGTGCCCCACGGCCCGGCCGACAGTGAGCCCGACGGTTTGATCGTACTGGGACACGGGGCAGACTGCGGTGAGCACCAGGATCTGCTGGTCAATCTCGACCTGAAAGTCCCGGCCTTCGCCAGCAAATTTGCCCGCGTGGCGGAAGTGGTGGTCGAAGATCCGACCATCCGAGCGGCGGCGCGGGAGAGTTTCCGTTTCTACCGCGAACAGGGCTATTCTCTGCAAGACCACCGTTTACAGCGACTCTGAGCATTCCAATGGACACTCCGAAACCGCAACAGAAATCCGCACACCTGCTGGACGATCTCGAATCGATCCGCCAGTTGCTCGGCGATGACAACCTGCAACCGCCGCTCCTGACCGATACGGTCGATGACGGCGAACAGGAACAGATTCCGATGCTGTTCGATTCCGTCGGCAATCAGCCGGCGGCCGTCGAGCCGCCACCAGCGCCGCCGGCTGCCCCGGCTGCCGCACCGGTCGATAAAGGCCCGGATGCCTTGCTGCACCTGGACAGCGAACTGCGCGCCGCCGCGCAATTGATCATGCAAGACGTGATCGACGACTTCGCCCCGCACATCGAAACCGAAATCAAACGTCGCCTCGATGCACGGATGGAGCGGCTGCTCAGCCAGTACGAATAAGCCGCTGGTGTAGGAGCTGCCGAAGGCTGCGATCTTTTGACTTTGCTTTCACAAAAAACAAGATCAAAAGATCGCAGCCTTCGGCAGCTCCTACATTTAGATCTCCGCCCGACCTCCCCCGCTCGCCCTCGGCACCACGCCCCGCTATACTTCCCGGCTTTTCCTGAATAAATGCCAATAGGGTCCCGCCGCGCATGGATAAGACCTACCAGCCGCACGCCATTGAAACTTCCTGGTACAAGACCTGGGAGTCCGAGAACTACTTCGCCCCGCAAGGCGCGGGCGAGTCCTACACCATCATGATCCCGCCGCCGAACGTCACCGGCAGCCTGCACATGGGTCACGGTTTCAACAACGCGATCATGGACGCCTTGATCCGTTTCCGCCGCATGCAGGGTCGCGACACCCTGTGGCAACCGGGCACCGACCATGCCGGTATCGCCACGCAGATGCTGGTGGAGCGTCAGCTCGAAGCCCAGGGCCAGAATCGTCACGATCTGGGCCGGGAAAAATTCCTCGAAAAAGTCTGGGAATGGAAAGATCAGTCCGGCGGCAACATCAGCCGGCAGATCCGTCGCCTCGGCTCTTCCGTCGACTGGAGCCGCGAGCGCTTCACCATGGACGACGGCCTCTCGGAAGCGGTCAAGGAAGCTTTCGTGCGCCTGCATGAAGACGGCCTGATCTACCGCGGCAAGCGTCTGGTCAACTGGGACACCAAACTGCACACGGCGATTTCCGACCTCGAAGTGGAAAACCACGAAGAGAAAGGTTTCCTGTGGAACCTGAAATACCCATTGGCCGACGGTGTAAAAACCGCCGAGGGCGATGACTTCCTGATCGTCGCCACCACCCGTCCGGAAACCATGCTCGGCGACTCCGCCGTCGCGGTTAACCCCAACGACGAGCGCTACAAAGCGCTGATCGGCAAATTCGTCGAGCTGCCACTGGTTGGCCGCCGCATCCCGATCATCGCCGACGATTACTGCGATCCTGAATTCGGCACCGGCTGCGTGAAAATCACCCCGGCCCACGATTTCAACGACTACGAAGTCGGCAAGCGCCACAACCTGCCGCTGCTGAACATCTTCGACAAGAACGCCAACGTGCTGCCTGCCGCTCAGGTGTTCAACCTCGACGGCACGCTGAACGAGAGCATCGACGGCAAGATTCCGGCCGAGTTCGCCGGCCTTGAGCGTTTCGAAGCGCGCAAGCAGATCGTTGCCGCGTTCGACGCTGCCGGCCTGCTGGTGAGTGTCAACGATCACAACCTGAAAACGCCGAAAGGCGATCGTTCCGGCACGGTCATCGAGCCGTGGCTGACCGACCAGTGGTACGTATCGACCAAGCCTCTGGCCGAGCCGGCGATTGCTGCCGTTGAAGACGGTCGCATCCAGTTCGTGCCCAAACAGTACGAAAACATGTACTTCTCGTGGATGCGCGACATCCAGGACTGGTGCATCAGCCGTCAGCTGTGGTGGGGCCACCGGATTCCGGCCTGGTACGACGAGTCGGGCAAGGTCTACGTCGGTCGCGACGAAGCCGAAGTGCGTGCCAAGCACAACCTCGGCCCGGACGTTGCGCTGCAACAGGACAATGACGTACTCGACACCTGGTTCAGTTCCGGCCTGTGGACCTTCTCCACGCTGGGCTGGCCTGAGCAGACCGAGTTCCTGAAGAAATTCCACTCCACCGACGTGCTGGTCACCGGTTTCGACATCATTTTCTTCTGGGTTGCCCGGATGATCATGATGACCATGCACCTGATGAAGAACGAAGACGGCACGCCGCAGGTTCCGTTCAAGACCGTTTACGTACACGGTCTGGTGCGCGACGGCCAAGGCCAGAAAATGTCCAAATCCAAGGGCAACGTCCTTGACCCGCTAGACATCATCGACGGCATCGATCTGGAAACCCTGGTGCAGAAGCGCACCTCGGGCCTGATGCAACCGAAACTGGCGAAGAAGATCGAGAAAGCCACCCGCGAAGAGTTCGCCAACGGCATCGAAAGCTACGGCACCGACGCCCTGCGCTTCACGTTCTGCTCGCTGGCCTCGACCGGTCGCGACATCAAGTTCGACATGGGTCGCGTCGAAGGCTATCGCAACTTCTGCAACAAGATCTGGAACGCCGCGCGTTACGTTCTGGACAAGGGCGAAGACTGCGGCCAGAACGGCGAAGCCTACGAGCTGTCGCTGGCTGATCGCTGGATCATCTCGCAGCTGCAACGCACCGAAGCCGAAGTGACCCGCCAACTGGATCAGTTCCGTTTCGACCTCGCCGCGCAAGCGCTGTACGAGTTCATCTGGAACCAGTACTGCGACTGGTATCTGGAACTGTCCAAGCCTGTGCTGTGGGACGAGAACGCACCGGTCGAACGTCAGCGCGGCACTCGCCGGACGCTGGTACGCGTGCTGGAAGTGGCGCTGCGTCTGGCGCATCCGTTCATGCCGTTCATCACTGAAGAAATCTGGCAGCGCATCGCGCCGCTGGCCGGCATCCAGGGCAAGACGATCATGCTGCAGCCTTGGCCGGTGGCCAACGAAGAGCGCATCGATCCGGCGGCGGAAAACGACATCGAATGGCTCAAGGAACTGATGCTCGGCACGCGCAACATTCGTGGCGAGATGAACATCGGCCCGGGCAAGCCACTGCCGATCTTCCTGAAGAACGTCAGCGCTGACGACCAGCGCCGCCTGACCGAGAACGAAGCGCTGCTGAAGAAGCTGGCGCGCCTGGAATCGATCACCGTACTCGCCGCTGGCGAAGAAGCCCCGCTGTCCGCCACCGCACTGGTGGGCGAGATGGAAGTGCTGGTGCCGATGGCCGGTCTGATCGACAAGGGCGCCGAACTGGCGCGTCTGGACAAGGAAATCCTGCGTCTGCAGGGCGAAGTCCAGCGGGTTGGCGGCAAGCTGTCCAACGCAGGATTCGTCGACAAGGCCCCGGCCGAAGTCATCGAGAAGGAACGCGCCAAACTGGCCGAGGCCGAACAGGCCCTGGGCAAACTGGCCGAGCAGCATGCTCGGATTGCCAGCCTGTAACGGCAAATCGCACTGAAGAAGGGAGGCCCAGGTGGCCTCCCTTTTTTATTCCTGAAAAACCTTGAGTCCCCTGTGGGAGCGAGCCTGCTCGCGAAAGCGCTGTGTCAGCCGACAAATCTGCCGGATGTGAAACCGCCTTCGCGAGCAGGCTCGCTCCCACAGTTTGAACGGTGTTGCCTTCAGATGTGGGACAATGCCCGCCACTTTCAGCCATACCCGAATCGACCACGCCCATGACTGCCCCCCGCACACCCAAACCTGCGCGCAAGAAGCCTGACGCCGCGTCCCCGAGCAAAGCCGTCGAGCCGCGCGAGAAGGCCAGCCTGCATCCGCGCAATCGCCATCAGGGTCGTTACGACTTTCCGGCACTGATCAAGACCACGCCGGAACTGGCCAAGTACGTGATCACCAATCCGTACGGCAAGGAAAGCATTGACTTCGCCAGCCCCGACGCGGTACGTGTGTTCAATCGGGCGCTGCTCAAGGCGTTCTACGGCATCCAGCATTGGGACATCCCGGCGGACTACCTCTGCCCTCCGGTTCCGGGGCGTGCCGACTATGTGCACTTTCTCGCCGACCTGCTGGCGAGCATGAACGACGGCAAGGTCCCGCGCGGCGCGATCGTCAATGTGCTGGATATCGGCATGGGCGCCAACTGCGTTTATCCGTTGATCGGCAACAGCGAATACCGTTGGCACTTCCTCGGCTCGGAGATCGACCCGACAGCCGTGGCGGCGGCGCGAGCCATCGTGCAGTCCAACGATCTGAGCAAGGTGATCCAGCTGCGCCAGCAGGAAAACCGCAAACACATCCTCATCGGCTTGCTGGAGCCGGGCGAGCGCTTCGACCTGACCATGTGCAACCCGCCGTTCCACGCTTCGATGGAAGAAGCGACCAAGGGCAGCGAGCGCAAATGGCGCGCCTTGGGCAAGGCCGACCCGAAACGCAAGCTGCCGGTGCTGAACTTCGGTGGGCAATCGGCGGAGCTGTGGTGTGAAGGCGGTGAAGCGCGCTTTGTGACGCAGTTGATTGCCGAAAGTGCGAACTTCCAGCACAAAGTGTTGTGGTTCAGCACCCTGGTGTCGAAGGCCTCGAACCTGCCGGCCATCGAGACGGCACTGAAGAAGGCTGGCGTGCTGGAGAGCCAGGTCGTGGAGATGTCGCAGGGGCAGAAGCAGAGCCGCTTTGTCGCCTGGACCTTCCAGACCAAGTCCGAGCAGCAGATCTGGCGACGCGAGCGCTGGGTTCGCTAACACACAGCAGATCCCCTGTGGGAGCGAGCCTGCTCGCGAAGGCGGCGTGTCAGTCAGCTTCAATATCGACTGACCTACCGCTTTCGCGAGCAGGCTCGCTCCCACATTGGCACTGCGATTCAGTCGCTAAATCACAGACACAAAAAAACCGTGCCCCGGATCACTCCGAAGCACGGTTTTTTTATCGCTGCGTCTTACTTGTTCACAGCGTCGGTCAGGCCTTTGGCCACAACCAGCTTGATCACTTTCTTTGCAGGGATTTCGATGGCAGCGCCAGTCGAAGGGTTACGGCCGGTGCGGGCAGGACGCTCGGTCACTTTCAGCTTGCCGATACCTGGCAAGGTGATTTCGCCGCCGTTTTCCAGCTGATCGGCAACGATTTGGCCCAGTTGGTCCAGAGCGTTACGCGCGGTGGTTTTCGGCGCGTCGATAGCTTCAGCGATGTCGGCGATCAGTTGGTCTTTAGTAAGAGCCATGTAGTGTTCCTTCCCTATCAAATTCATATGGATTGCAGAGTGCAGTGTCAGCCATCGAGCCCGATCTTCTGGATCTGGCACCCTCGGCGATAACCACGACGAGTCGGGTTATAGATGCCGAAATCAGGGTTTGGTTCGACCTGACAAATGCTGAATGCACGCTTAACGCAGTGACTTCGCGTAAGACCGGGCAAAACTAGCACAGCGACAAGGAAATATCCGCCTCTAGCTACCCATTTGGTCAGCTTTATTGCGCTAAATCGGTAAAAAACCGCTTAAGGCCGGGCGCGCGCCCCGGTTTTGCCCTGCAACCCGCGCCAAAACCAGTGGTTGCGGTACACTGAGCGCTTTTTCGGGGGAGCCTGCCCTCCTCCCTTCCAACAGCCGAGAAGCCCATGCCGATCCGTCATTGCATCGTCCACCTGATCGACAAAAAACCCGACGGCACGCCCGCAGTTCTGCACGCCCGTGACTCTGAACTGGCCGAGTCCGCCGCCATCGAAAACATGCTCGCCGACCTCAACGAAAGCTACAACGCCAAACAGGGCAAAGCCTGGGGCCTGTTCCATCCGGAATCCGGCGCATTCCCCTTCAGCGGCTGGCTGAAGGAGTACATGGAAGGCGGCCGTGACTTCACCGCGTTCAGTAAAGTGGCGGTCGAGCATCTGCAGAAGCTGATGGAAGAATCCAACCTGTCGGTGGGTGGCCACGTGCTGTTCGCCCACTATCAGCAAGGCATGACCGACTATCTGGCGATCGCCCTGCTGCATCACAGCGAAGGTGTGGCGGTGACCGACGAGCTCGACGTGACGCCCTCGCGCCATCTCGACCTTGGCCAGTTGCATCTGGCAGCGCGGATCAACGTCTCGGAGTGGCAGAACAACAAGCAGTCGAAACAGTACATCTCGTTCATCAAGGGCAAGAATGGCAAGAAGGTCTCGGAGTATTTCCGCGACTTCATCGGTTGCCAGGAAGGCGTCGACGGCCCCGGCGAGACGCGCACACTGCTCAAGGCCTTCAGCGACTTTGTCGAGAGCGAAGACCTGCCGGAAGACTCGGCCCGCGAGAAAACCAAGACCCTGGTTGACTATGCCAGCAGCCAGGCCAAGCTCGGCGAACCGATGGGTCTTGAGGAGCTGTCGGAGCTGATCGACGAAGAACGCCCGAAAGCCTTCTACGATCACATCCGCAACAAGGACTATGGCCTGTCGCCAGAGATTCCGGCAGACAAGCGCACCCTCAATCAATTCCGTCGTTTCACCGGCCGCGCCGAAGGTTTGTCGATCAGCTTCGAAGCGCACCTGCTGGGCTCGAAGATCGAGTACGACGAAGAGAACGGCACCCTGATCATCAAAGGCCTGCCGACTTCGCTGACCGATCAGTTGAAGCGGCGTAACTGATGCTCGGCAATGTGCTGAAAAAGGTCGCCCTGGTGCTGCTGGTGGTCGTGGTCTATCAGAACTGGGGCAAGATCGAGCGGGTATTCAATCCCGCGCAAATGGTCTCGCAGCAGACCCGGGCGCAAGCCAATGTCGTGCTTTATGCCACCGACTGGTGCGGCTACTGCAAACAGACCAAACGCTTTCTCGACAGCAAGGGCATACCGTTCAAGGAGTTCGATATCGAGAAAGATGCTGATGCGCGCAAGGCGTATGAAGCATTGGGTGGACGCGGGATTCCGCTGATCGATGTGAACGGCACGTTGATTCGCGGGTTCGATCCGGACGAAATCCTCGCAGCCCTGAAATAACCAATGTGGGAGCGAGCCTGCTCGCGAAAGCGCTGCATCAGCCAACAACCATGTTGAATGATCCATCGTTTTGCGAGCAGGCTCGCTCCCACAGGTTTTGCAGCTGCTTGATAAATCAGCGCGCTTCGATACGGAAACCAAAACGCGGAAAGTGCACATGCACCACGCCGCCACGTTCGTCTTCACGGCGAATGATCAGCTCTTCACTGCCAGCAAACAGCAGCTCGCCCACCACCGGATCAACGCCGTAATCGATAGCGGCAATTGCCACTTGCTGTCCCGTCTTGAAGCCGTTCGGATCAACGAACCGCTCATCCGGCAATGCCGCTGGCGTCGCGTTACGCGCGACCTCCAATGCCTCGGCAGAGGACATCTCGCTCGCTGCGCCATGGCCGAACCCCAGCACCCGACCCAGCCACGCCGCAACCGCCGGATATTCATCCACCAGCGGCGCCGTGACGTGGGTCGCCTTGAGGAACCACATCGGATGCGCCAGGGCGAAGTCGGCAATCGATGGCTCGCCGAAGAGGAAGTCGCCCTGCTCGCGCTGCAACTGTTGCTCCAGCCGCGCCATAATCGTCGGCCACTGATGTTTGGCCTGCTCGGCGGACAGACGCGTGGCGCTGCCACCGCTGAACAACCCGGCGCGGTCGGCCAGGAAGGCCTTGATCGCTTCCGGCGGCAATTTGCCGAAACGCACGGCTACCGATTCTGGCTGGAACACCAGGCTCACCGCGTGCTGGAACACCACCGAATCGGCCCACGCCGCGAAACTGGCGCTGGTCATTTCCTGGCCTTCGGGAAAGAACGCCGGCAGGGCTTTTTCCTGCTCCAGGCGTCGAGCGATCAGTGCGGTGTCGCAATAGATGTCGGCACCGATCTGCAACACTGGAGTCTTGCGGTAGCCACCGGTCAATGCCGTCAGATCAGGCTTGGGCATCACCGGGGAAATATGCACCGAACGCCAGGACAGGCCTTTGAAGCCCAGCAGCAGGCGCGCCTTCTCGGCAAATGGAGAGGTCGGGTAATGGTGCAGAATCAACTCGGACATGCTCGGCTCCGCCGCTGGAAAAGTGAATCCGCAGCTTAGCGCGCATTGCCTGACAGGCCTACCGATCTGCCTGATGGGAACCAATCAGTCAGATTGATAAGACGCGACCAGGCATTCCTTGGCGCTCTTCTTGAGTTTCTTGATCAGCCGTTCCTGTCGCAGGGCATCGCTTTTGTCACGGCACAGTTCGGTGTAGACCAACGCCATCGCCGGGCTGGAAAGAAAGAACCGCGCTCCCTTGCCGCTCTGGTGCTTGGCGAAACGGCGTACGGGGTCGTCGCTGATTCCGCAATACAACGAGCCATTGGCGGCACGCACGAGGTAGACGAACCAGGATTTACTCACTGGTTCGGCAGCATCGACGGATTTTTCGCTAAGGCTGGTCACTTCGGGATCTGAACGTGTAGGAAAACAGGCGGCGATCTTATCAGCGCCCGGCCTGAAATGCCTTCAGTCCCTTGCGCGCCTGGGCACGTACCGCGTTGCGCACCAGCGGCGTCCAGCCCAGCAGCAGGCCTTTGAAACCCAACGCCTGCCGCGACCAGCGCCACAGATCGAAGTGGTCGTGGTGCTCACAGATCTTGCCGTCCCGGAAGACGAAGCGCGCCTGGATGTCGTTGACCACGACGTTGCCGGTCTGACTGAACAGGTAAGTCGCCACCCAATGCGCGCCGCCGGTGCGCTCGTCGGCGCGGACATTGTCAAAAGTCAGGGAAAAATCCCTGGCGCGGGTAGTCAGCATGCGCCACATGTCGCCGGCATCGCGCCCGCGCAACTCGCCGAAGGCCGGATCGCTGAAGACCACATCATCGGTGTAGCAGGCCGCCATGGCCTCGGCGTCGAGGCGCTGAAAGGCTTGGTAGAAGCGGGTGATCAGGGCGCTATGGGCTTCGCTCAAGGCAATCTCCAAGGAAATAGGTACAGATTGCCAGCACCATAATCTGCCGCGCGCAGAAACACTATCGGCAATACGCTAAACCCTTGTGGGAGCGAGCCTGCTCGCGAAGGCAATTCAACATTCAACATCCATGTTGACCGAAACACCGCTTTCGCGAGCAGGCTCGCTCCCACATTTGCACCCAGTGCATTCAGATCTTTTCGCTTTGCACCTGCACATACAGCGCCCGCCCGGCACCCAGCCCGGCGAGGATTGCACCGGCGCCGATAACGCCGAAGATCCAGCCCAGGGCATTCCAGCCGCCGGTCCAGTCATGCACCACGCCCACGGCAAACGGCCCCATGGACGCCAGCGTGTAGCCAAACCCCTGGGACATGCTCGACAGGTTCGCCGCGACATGGGAATCACGCGAGCGCAGCACGATCAGGGTCAGGGCGAGACTGAAAGTGCCGCCCTGCCCCAGTCCGAGCAGAATCGCCCAGCCCCACAGACCTTCGATCGGTGCGTACAGGCAGCCGAACAGGCCGGCCAGGGTCAGCGCCATGACCACGACAATCGCCAGGCGCTGATCCTTGCCCCGGGTCGCCAGCCACGGCGCGGCCAGCGAACTGGCCAGTTGAATGATCACCGAACCGGACAGCACCAATCCGGCCTGAGTCGGTGTCAGCCCGCGCCCGATGAGGATTGACGGCAACCAGCCAAATACGATGTAGGCCAGCGACGATTGCAGGCCCATGTACAAGGTCACCTGCCAGGCCAGCGGATCACGCAGCAACCCGCGCACGCGATAGGCGACGTTGTGTGCGCCATGTTTGGAGCCGACTTGTGGCAGCCAGAATACCGCGGCCACCAATGCCGGAATCACCCAGAAGCCCAAGCCCATCGCCCAGCTGTTGCCGAAGTGTTCACTCAGCGGCACGGTCGAACCCGCCGCCATCGCCGCACCCAGGCACAGGGCCATGGTGTAGACGCCGGTCATGGTCCCCGCATGTTTGGCGAAATCGCGTTTGACAATGCCCGGTAACAGCACGCCGACAATGCCGATGCTGGCGCCCCCAAGCACGCTGCCGGCGAACAGGCCGATCTCGCCGAAATTACTGCGCAGGATAATCCCGCCGGCCAGCGTCAGCAGAATTCCCAGCACCACGCGCTCGGCACCGAAACGCCGCGCCAGAATCGGCGCCAGCGGTGCGAACAAGCCCAGGCACAGCACTGGCAACGTGGTCAGCAATCCCGCCTGCGCCGCAGACAGTCCGAGACTGCTGGAGACCTCGCTGAGCAAGGGCGCCATGCTCGACAACGCCGGGCGCAGGTTCAGCGCCACCAGAATCAAGCCGAGCAGCAACAGCCACGGGCGTTTTACCAATGGGTGGCTTTGCTGGACCTGCTCGTCATCAGCCTCGGCATCGATCAGCAATTCCTCCAGTTCGGGCGAGCGTTTCGACGCTGTGGATAACTCATTGCGGGACATGGATTTCTCGGTTTCAAGGTTCATTGATCAACTGCCTCGACAAGGCTTTGGCCCGCTCCGGGTCGCGTTGCTCGACCGCATCGAGCAAGTCGATGTGCAGATCGAACACTTCCTGACGGCGCGGGGAAATATTCAAGGTCTGGCGCAATTGCGCGCCGACGATGCTGGAGAAATAGCGATACAGCTCGCTGAGGGTCGGGTTGTGCGCGGCGTCGACCAGTCGGCGATGGAACACCAGATCGCAGGCGATATAGGTGTCGAGATCGCCGTGGTAGTGGCTGCCGCTGGTGCCGAGCGCTTCACGCAGCGCCGCCAGATCCTCATCGGTACGACGCAACGCCGCCAGGCCGATGGCCTCGACTTCAAGGATGTGTCGGGTCTCCCGAGCCTGCTCCAGGGAACAGCGGGACAACGCCTTCAGCGTATCCAGCGGATCGACCACGGCGCGCAGATAACTGCCGTCGCCTTGGCGAATTTCGATCAATCCCGAGAACGCCAGAACACGCATCGCCTCACGCACCGTGTTGCGGCTGATGCCCAGCTCGGCGCACAGCTCAGGTTCGGTCGGCAGACGCTCGCCGACCTGCCACGCACCGCTGTTGATGCGCTGCCGCAGTTGATCCAAAGCCTGATCGACCAGAGATCGCTTGATCAAAGGGGAAATGTCGGACATGAGCCTCACCTTTTCATCCAATCATAGGATGAATTTTCCGACATGTTAGTCAGACCCATGTAGGACGGCAACCACCTAGGGTCAATCGGAGACACATGGAGCGGCATTTTCGATTGGTCAAAATTACCCTTTAAGGATAATTTCAGGGACAGGGTTTTGGCTTCTTATGGAAAAGAACACACCCCATTACGATTTGACAGTCGTGAAGGCCGAAGTAGTTAGACGAGGCAAAGAAGCCTTTACACGTTATGCACTTGAGACAGGCCGGGACATGGGCATGTCCTGGAAAGTGATGATGCAGGTTGTGGCAACGCTTGAGCGGCGGATGCTCTACAAATCCATGACCTCTTATTCCAACCATCGTAACTGGCACGACGTCTATCACGTATCGTTTCGAAATCGGGAGATCTATATCAAAGTGACCTACTGCACGAGCGGTGGTTCTCCGGTGATCTCCTTCAAGGAGAAAAACACATGAGCAAGAGGCAATGCCTGAGTTGCGGCACCGAACACGCAATGCACCACTTTCAAGATCGCAGTCTCGACGTCAATTACAAACAGTTTTCGCGGCCCGTACACCTTCTCGCCGGCTGGGAGTGCAGGATCTGTGGCGAAATCATTTTTGACAGTGGTACCGACAGTGCCGAGCGCTACGTAGATGCCGGCGATCAATTACTCGAAGACGTACTTCGGCTGATCGGTACCGAAATGAAGCGTATTCGCCGAAAGCTCCATCTCACTCAAAGAAGTGCGGTGAAGTGGCTGTCAGGAGGTGGGCATAATGCGTTTTCACGATATGAACGCGGCGAACTGGCTCCGCCGCAGCCGTTGTTCACACTGATGCGGCTTCTGGATCGTCATCCCGATCTGCTAGAGGAAATTCAGGCACTTCACGCAGACGACGGTCTCAAACAACTTCTGGAAACTCGTTACCCGGAGCGGGAACCTGTTCTGGCCAGATGAGCCCAGATAAAACAAACCCGGAACTGAGTCCGGGTTTGTTTCAGCGCCTGACGGGCATCAATGCAAAATCTGACTCAAGAACAACTTGGTCCGATCATTCTGCGGATTGTCGAAGAAGTCGTTCGGCGCCGCCTGTTCAACGATTTCGCCCTTGTCCATGAAGATCACGCGGTTGGCCACGGTGCGGGCGAAGCCCATTTCGTGGGTCACGCAGAGCATGGTCATGCCGTCTTCGGCCAGACCGATCATGGTGTCCAGAACTTCTTTCACCATTTCCGGATCAAGCGCTGAAGTCGGCTCGTCGAACAGCATGATTTTCGGCTTCATGCACAAGGCGCGGGCGATCGCCACACGCTGTTGCTGACCGCCGGAAAGCTGCCCCGGATATTTGTGCGCCTGCTCCGGAATGCGTACGCGCTCCAGGTAATGCATGGCGATTTCTTCGGCCTTGCGCTTGGGCATCTTGCGCACCCACATCGGCGCCAGGGTGCAGTTCTGCAGGATGGTCAGGTGCGGGAACAGGTTGAAGTGCTGGAACACCATGCCGACTTCGCGGCGGATCGCTTCGATCTGCTTGAGGTCGTTGGTCAGTTCCACGCCATCGACGACGATGCGCCCCTGCTGGTGTTCTTCCAGACGATTGAGGCAACGGATCGTCGTGGATTTACCGGAGCCCGACGGACCACACAGGACGATGCGTTCGCCCTGTTTGACGTTGAGGTTGATGTCCTTGAGTACGTGAAACTGGCCGTACCACTTGTTCACGCCCTGCATCTGGATAATGCCTTCCGGACCCACAGGCTTTTTGATTGCTTCGCTCATTTACAGAGAACTCCTAACGCTTGTGGCCAGTGTCGAGCTTGCGTTCCAGATGCATGGAATAGCGCGACATACCAAAACAGAAAATCCAGAACACCAGGGCGGCGAACACGTAGCCTTCGGTGGCCATGCCCAGCCATTTCGGGTCGGCGGCGGCTTGCTTGACGCTGTTGAGCAGGTCGAACAGGCCGATGATGATCACCAGGCTGGTGTCCTTGAACAGCGCAATGAACGTGTTGACGATGCCCGGGATCACCAGCTTCAGGGCTTGCGGCAGGATCACCAGGCCCATCGAACGCCAGTAACCGAGGCCCATCGCCGCAGCCGCTTCGTACTGACCTTTGGGAATCGCTTGCAGACCGCCACGCACCACCTCGGCGACGTACGCCGACTGAAACAGGATCACGCCGATCAGCGCCCGCAGCAGCTTGTCGAAGTTCATGCCTTCAGGCAGGAACAGCGGCAGCATTACCGAGGACATGAACAGCACCGTGATCAACGGCACGCCGCGCCAGAACTCGATGAAGGTCACGCAGACCACACGAATCGCCGGCATGTTCGAACGTCGTCCCAGCGCCAGCACGATACCCAGCGGCAACGCCCCGGCGATGCCGACGGTGGCGATCACCAGGGTCAGCATCAGGCCGCCCCACTGGCTGGTCGGCACGGTGGTCATTCCGAAACCGCCATGCAGCAAAGTGAAGGCAATGATCGGGTACAGCACCAGGAAGCTCAGGCCGTACACCGCTTTACGCGGCACGCGCGAGATGAACAGCGGTGCTGCGCCAATGACCGCCAGCCACACGGTCAGATCAACGCGCCAGCGCAGCTCGGTCGGGTAGTAGCCGTACATGAACTGGCCGAAACGCTGCTGAATGAACACCCAGCAGGCGCCTTCCTTGGTGCAGTCGGCGCGGGTGGTGCCGACCCAGTTGGCGTCGACGATCGCCCAGCTGAGAATCGGTGGCACGACCAGGTAGATCAGGTAGAACGCAAACAGCGTCAGCAGGGTGTTGAGCCAGCTGGAGAACATGTTCGCGCGCATCCACGCCACCACGCCGATGCTGCTGTTCGGTGGAGGCATGTCGGGTTTGAAAGTATGAGTACTCATGCGCTTTTCCTTACCGCTCGATCAGCGCAATGCGCTTGTTGTACCAGTTCATCAGCAGGGAAATGCTGATACTGATCGCCAGGTACACGCTCATGGTGATGGCAATCACTTCGATGGCCTGCCCGGTCTGGTTGAGCACGGTGCCGGCGAACAGCGAAACCATTTCCGGGTAACCGATGCCGGCGGCCAGCGAGGAGTTTTTCGCCAGGTTCAGGTATTGGCTGGTCAGCGGCGGAATGATCACGCGCAGGGCTTGCGGGATGATCACCTTGCGCAGGGTCGGGCCGTTGCGCAGGCCAAGCGAACGCGCCGCTTCGGTCTGACCGTGGCTGACCGACTTGATCCCGGAACGCACGATCTCGGCGATAAACGCTGCGGTGTACACAGTGAGCGCCAGGGTCAACGCCAGCAGTTCCGGGATCAGCACCCAGCCACCGACAAAGTTGAAGCCCTTGAGCTCGGGCATTTCCCAGTGCAACGGAGCGCCGAAGATCAGCGCGCACAAGGTCGGGATCACCAGCGCAATTGCCAGGCCGGTCCAGAACTTGTGGAACGGTACGCCGGTTTCTTCGAAACGCTTGTTGGCCCAGCGGCACATCAGCACGATGCCGACGATGGCCAGCACGATGCTGATCACGAACGCCCAGAAGCCGTCAGCGGCGAGTGCGGCCGGCATGTTCAGGCCACGGCTGCTGACGAAGAAGGTGTCGCCGAAGTTGTGGCTGTTGCGCGGCCCCGGCATGGTCAGGAACACCGCGAAGTACCAGAACAGGATCTGCAGCAGTGGCGGAATGTTGCGGAACACTTCCACATACACCGTCGCCAGTTTGGCGATGATCCAGTTCTGCGACAGCCGCGCCACGCCGACGATGAAACCGAGGATCGTCGCCAGGATCACGCCGATAAAGGTCACCAACAGGGTGTTGAGCAGGCCGATGACAAACACCCGCGCGTAGCTGTCCGCTTCGGTGTAGTCGATCAGGGTTTGAGCGATGCCGAACCCGGCACTGCGCTCCAGAAAGCTGAAACCGGAAGTGATACCCCGGTGCTGAAGGTTGGTTTGCGTGTTGTCGAACAGGTACCAGCCAAGCGAGATCACCGCCACAACGGTGATGATCTGGAATAGCCACGCACGCACTCGTGGATCGCTGAGGCTGAGCCTCTGCTTTGGTGCGCCGATAGAATTTTGCATGAAGTGCCCCGGAAGAAATGGAACAAGAACATCACCCGGCGGTTGGCCCGCCGGGCGATAGAACCATTAGCGCACTGGTGGTGCGTACTGAATGCCGCCGTTGTTCCACAGGGCGTTCAGGCCACGGTCGATTTCCAGCGGAGTGCTCTTGCCGAGGTTTTTCTCGAAGATTTCGCCGTAGTTGCCGACCTGCTTGACGATCTGCACAACCCAGTCTTTCGGCAGTTTCAGGTCTTTGCCGTATTCGCCGTCAGCACCGAGCATACGGGCCACGTCCGGGTTCTTGGTGGACTTGGCTTCAGCTTCGACGTTCTTCGAAGTGATGCCGGCTTCTTCGGCATTGAGCAGCGCGTAGCCGACCCAACGCACGATGGCCAGCCACTCGTCGTCGCCGTTACGTACGACCGGACCCAGTGGTTCTTTGGAAATGGTTTCCGGCAGAACCACGTAGTCCTTCGGCGAGGCCAGCTTGCTGCGCTGGGCGAACAGCTGGGACTTGTCGGAGGTCAGCACGTCGCAACGACCGGATTCCAGCGACTTGGCGCTTTCATCGGAGGTGTCGAAGGTGATCGGGGTGTATTTCAGACCGTTGCCACGGAAGTAGTCGGAAACGTTCAGTTCGGTGGTGGTACCGGCCTGGATGCAGATAGTCGCGCCGTCGAGCTCTTTGGCACTTTTCACGCCCAGCTTGTTGTTCACCAAAAAGCCGATGCCGTCGTAGTAGGTGATGAAGCCCGGGAATTTCAGGCCCATGCCCGCGTCACGGGAGCTGGTCATGGTGGTGTTGCGCGACAGGATGTCGATCTCGCCGGACTGCAGCGCGGTGAAGCGCTCCTTGGCGTTCAACTGGCTGAACTTGACCTTGTTGGCGTCGCCGAAAACGGCTGCGGCCACAGCGCGGCAGACGTCGGCATCGATGCCGAGGATCTTGCCGGTCGCATCCGGTACCGAGAAGCCCGGCAGACCGTCGCTCACGCCACACTGCACGAAACCTTTTTTCTGTACCGCATCCAGGGTTGCACCCGCCTGAGCGAACCCGCTGACGCCGAGTACTGCTGCAGCAGTCACGACCGCCAGAGTGGATTTCAACATCTTCATTCAAACCTCCAGTTTTGCTCTTGTTGTGTCGGAGCTTGAGTCCAGTCGCACCCTTTTGAGGCGTTGTTGACCCGTGTTGGCTTTTTTTGGGGTCAACCGACGTAAGACCTTCGCTATGAGTCTAGTAGGAGAAAATCCACATCATGGATCACTCACTTCTCACCAATCGGCCGAACGGGCTGTAGCCCTTTCACGTTCGCTAAGCCCGTAGCGGCCATTGGCGAACATCCATCACCGGATTCGTTGCTATCCCATCACGCGACTGACACTGATAGTGTTACCGCCACGCGTAGGACGCTTCGTACGCAAACCTCCATAGCAAACGCCGTACCACACCGCTTGCGAAAGTGATTGCGCGACACGTCAATAGCTAAACTTGTAACCTTGCGACATCTTGTTAACGGATCAACCGGGCGCGCACTTCAATCACGCACTCAATGAGAGCGCCCGCACATTTTTGGAGCAGACATGACCGAGCCCTTGATTCTTCAGCCTGTTAAGCCCGCAGACGCCTGCGTGATCTGGCTGCACGGCCTCGGCGCCGACCGTTACGACTTCCTGCCGGTGGCCGAGGCGTTGCAGGAAAGCCTGCTGAGCACGCGTTTTGTGCTGCCGCAGGCGCCGACGCGTCCAGTGACGATAAATGGCGGATATGCCATGCCCAGCTGGTACGACATCAAGGCCATGAGCCCGGCCCGGGCGATCGACCGTGACCAGTTGGAAGCTTCGGCAGAGCGCATCATCGAACTGATCGAAGCCGAGCGCGCCAGCGGAATAGACGCCTCGCGGATTTTTCTCGCCGGTTTTTCCCAGGGCGGCGCGGTGGTTCTGCACACCGCATTTCTGAAGTGGCAGGGGCCGTTGGGTGGGGTGCTGGCGTTGTCTACTTACGCACCGACATTCAGCGACGAACTGGAGTTATCCGCCAGCCAGCAGCGCATTCCGGTGCTATCGCTGCACGGCCAGTTCGATAACGTGGTGCAGAACTCGATGGGCCGCAGTGCTTACGAGCATTTGAAGAAGCATGGTGTCACCGTGACATGGCAGGAATACCCAATGGAGCACGAAGTGTTACCTGAAGAGATTCGCGACATTGGTGTCTGGTTGAGCGAACGACTGCGCTGATTGTCGACCAATCCCTGCCCATTGATCCCTCCTACTACGCCGCGCCCGATTCTTGCATTACACTGGCCGGCGTACATTCCTTAACCAATTGATGAGATGACCGTGCTCAAAGCACTCAAGAAAATGTTCGGTAAAAGCGAGGCTGAGCAGCTCGCGCCAGTTCCCAGTGCGCCGTCGCACGCCCCCGGTCATCGCGCCGATGCCCCGCAGGCCGACCGCCCCGCTCCCGCAGCCGCACCGAAGCCCGAAGAAAAACCCGCTGCGGCCGCGCCAATGGCCGTAGAGCCTGCACCCGGCGAAGCGCCGAAACCGGCCAGACCGCGTCGCGAACCGAAGCCCAAGGCACCGGTCATTCCATGGAAACTCGAAGACTTCGTCGTCGAGCCACAGGAAGGCAAAACCCGCTTTCACGATTTCAAGCTTGCCCCGGAACTGATGCACGCCATCCAGGACCTGGGCTTTCCGTACTGCACGCCGATCCAGGCGCAGGTGCTGGGCTTCACCCTCGCCGGCAAAGACGCCATTGGCCGCGCGCAGACCGGCACCGGCAAGACCGCCGCGTTCCTGATCTCGATCATCACCCAGTTGCTGCAGACGCCGCCGCCGAAAGAGCGCTATATGGGCGAGCCGCGTGCGCTGATCATCGCGCCGACCCGCGAACTGGTGGTGCAGATCGCCAAGGACGCCGCTGACCTGACCAAATACACCGGCCTCAATGTCATGACGTTCGTCGGCGGCATGGACTTCGACAAACAGCTCAAGCACCTCGAAGCGCGGCATTGCGACATCCTCGTCGCCACGCCGGGCCGCTTGCTCGACTTCAACCAGCGCGGCGACGTGCACCTGGACATGGTCGAAGTGATGGTCCTGGACGAAGCCGACCGCATGCTCGACATGGGTTTCATCCCGCAGGTACGGCAGATCATTCGCCAGACCCCGCCGAAGTCCGAGCGCCAGACCCTGCTGTTCTCCGCGACCTTCACCGAAGACGTGATGAATCTGGCCAAGCAATGGACCACCGACCCGGCGATTGTCGAAATCGAAATCACCAACGTCGCCAACGAGAACGTCGAGCAGCACATCTACGCCGTGGCCGCTGCCGACAAATACAAGCTGCTCTACAACCTGGTCAACGATAACGGTTGGGAGCGAGTCATCGTGTTTGCCAACCGCAAGGACGAAGTACGCCGCATCGAAGAGCGTCTGGTGCGTGACGGCATCAACGCCGCGCAACTCTCCGGTGATGTGCCGCAGCACAAGCGCATCAAGACTCTGGAAGGTTTTCGCGAAGGCAAGATCCGCGTGCTGGTGGCCACCGATGTCGCCGGTCGCGGCATCCACATCGACGGCATCAGCCACGTGATCAACTTCACCCTGCCGGAAGTCCCGGACGACTACGTGCACCGCATTGGCCGTACCGGTCGTGCCGGCGCCGATGGCGTGTCGATCAGCTTTGCCGGCGAGGACGACTCCTACCAGTTGCCGTCGATCGAAGAAAAGCTTGGTCGCAAGATCAGCTGTGAAACCCCGCCGACGCATCTACTGCGTGCGGTTGAGCGCAAGCGTCCACAGTAAGCCCCGCCATATGAAAAAGCGCAGCCAGAAACGGACTGCGCTTTTTTTATGCCCGATGGTTGCTCGCCAGAACTAAAAGTCCATAATGGAAAAATAAGTTTAGTTTCGGAGCGCGAAATGTCCAGTACGCCCTATGTGATCGATCAAGCCCAGGCCCATGAGCTATTGGCGCGTATCGATGTTCCGCAAATCCTGCGCAAGCTGTTCCGCGATCTGGCGGCCGGGAACGCCGTGCAGCCGGCGCAGCAATGGGTCGAGTTTCCGCAGGGTGCCGGCGACTTCATCAACTACTTGGGTGTACTGGCCGAGGACGGCGTGTACGGAGTGAAGACTTCGCCGTACATCGTCCGTGAGCAGGGTGCGCTGGTGACGGCATGGACATTGTTGATGTCGATGAAAACCGGCCAGCCGCTGCTGCTCTGTGATGCCGGCGAACTGACCACCGCGCGCACCGCCGCGACCACGGCCGTGGCGGTCGACGTCCTCGCCCCGTTGAATGCACAGCGACTGGCGATCATCGGCAGCGGCAAGGTTGCTCAAGCGCATCTGCACTACGCCAAAGCGCTGCGCGACTGGCAGAGCATCAGCCTGTATTCGCCATCGCTGCTGGAAGATGCGCAAACACAGGCTGTGTTGAAGTCCATCGCGCCGTCACTGAAGATTGCCGACAGCCGCGAGACCGCCGTTACCGATGCGGATGTGATCATGCTCTGCACCTCGTCGGCCGGGCCGGTAATCGATCCTGCCGGGTTAAGCAAACCGGCGCTGATCACCTCGATCAGCACCAACGCCCCCCGCGCCCATGAGGTACCGCCGCAAAGTCTCAACGACATGCAGGTGTTCTGCGACTATCGTCTGACCACGCCGGGTTCGGCAGGTGAGATGCTGATTGCCGCCGAACAGCATGGCTGGAACAAGGATTCGATTGTCGGCGACCTCGCCGACTTGCTCAGCGAAAAAGTGCAGCGCCCGGGTTACGACCGTCACGTGTTCTTCCGTTCAATCGGCTTGGGCCTGGAAGACATTGCCCTCGCCAATGCGGTTTATCACTTAACCCACTAACGCCAACAATCCCCTGTGGGAGCGAGCCTGCTCGCGAATGCGGTCTGACATTCAGCGAAGATGTCGACTGATACACCGCTTTCGCGAGCAGGCTCGCTCCCACGATGGACTAGCGAACGCCTTGATATTGCGTACCCACTGGAGACCCACATGAGCCACGCAGATTTCATCATCATCGGCGGCGGGATTGCCGGCGCTTCCACCGGGTTCTGGCTGGCGCCGCACGGCAAAGTGATCGTGCTCGAGCGTGAAACCCATCCCGGCTATCACTCCACCGGTCGCTCCGCCGCGCTGTACACCGCCGCCTACGGCACCGCACAGGTCCGCGCACTGACTCAGGCGAGCCGCGCGTTTTTCGACAGTCCTCCGAGCGGCTTTTGCGAGCACCCGCTGCTGACTCCGCGCGGCGAAATGACCGTCGACTTCATCGGTGATCCCGCCGAACTGAACAATCAATACCTCAGCGCCAAAGCCACCGTGCCGCAGATGCAACTGCTCAGCGCCGACGAAGCCTGCGCGCGTCTGCCGATCCTGCGCCGGGAAAAAGTCCACGGCGCGATCTACGACCCATCGGCCTGCGACATCGACACCGACGCGCTGCATCAAGGCTACCTGCGCGGCATCCGGCGCAACCACGGCGAAGTGCGCACCGATTGCGAAGTGCTCGGCTTGAGCCACGATGCCGATGGCCTGTGGATCGTGCAGACCAATGGCGAGACGTTCAGCGCACCGGTGATCATCAACGCCGCCGGTGCGTGGGCCGACAAGATCGCTGCCCTGGCCGGTGCGCAGCCGCTGGGGCTGCAAGCGAAACGCCGCGCCGCATTTATCTTTGCCGGCCCGGAAGGCGTGGACACTCATCATTGGCCAATGCTGGTCAGCCTCGACGAATCCTTCTACATGAAGCCCGACGCCGGCATGTTCCTCGGCTCGCCGGCCAACGCCGATCCGGTCGAACCGCACGATGTGCAGCCGGAAGAACTCGACATCGCCATGGGCATTTATCAGATCGAAGAGGCCACCACGCTGACCATCCGCCGTCCGACCCGCACCTGGGCCGGTCTGCGCAGTTTCGTTGCCGACGGTGATTTGCTCAGCGGCTTTGATCCGCAGGTGCCAGGGCTGTTCTGGGTCGCCGCGCAGGGCGGTTACGGCATTCAGACGTCGCCGGCGATGGGCCAGGCCAGTGCGGCGCTGGTGCGCGGCGAGCCATTCCCCGAGCACCTGCATCAATTCGGCCTGGACAGCGCCATGCTCTCCCCGGCCCGACTGGCTTGATCGCATCGACTCGTCGAAAAGATTGCGGCACACTCGCAGCGCCCCGGCACAAGGGGCGCTGACGCTGCCTGGAGCTCCACTGTCATGACTGCCCCCGAATTCGACCCGGCGCTGGATAACTTCCGCGCCATCGCCGACGCCATTGCCACGCTGTTCTTCCCCCACGCCGAGGTGGTGCTGCACGACCTGCGCACGCAGAAGGTCGACTACATCGCCAACAACCTGTCCAAGCGCGAGATCGGCGACGACTCGTCACTGGAAGACATGCTCAGCGATGATGTCAGCGACAGGAACATCGGCCCGTACGAAAAGCTCAACTGGGACGGTCAGAAAATTCGCAGCCTGAGCACCGTGCTGCGTGACAGCGAAAGTCGGCCGCTGGCGGTGCTGTGCATCAATCTGAACATTTCCCTGTTCGAGAACGCCAAAGCGGCGCTGGACCTGTTTCTCTCGCCGAGCAAGCTGATTCCGCAGCCGGACTCGCTGTTCCGTGATGACTGGCAGGAACGCATCAACACCTTCCTCCACGCCTGGTTGCGCGAGCGGCAGTTGAGCCTGAACCTGCTGACCCGCGATCACAAACGCGAACTGGTGCTGGCGCTGCACGCCGAGGGCGCGTTCAAGGGCAAGAGCGCCTCGAACTACGTGGCCAATGTGCTGAACATGGGGCGGGCGACGGTGTACAAGCATTTGAAGGAATTGAAGAGCTGAATTCTGCGGTGACTCGTCCGGCCCCATCGCTGGCAAGCCAGCTCCCACAGTAATTGCGTCACACACAAAATTTATGGCGACCGCTGAACCTGTGGGAGCTGGCTTGCCAGCGATAACGGACTGTCAATCGCCGTAGATATCGGTCTTGAAATACTTCTCGGAAATCTTCTGATACTCGCCATTCGCGCGAATCCCGTCGATGGCGCTGTTCAACTGGCTGACCAGTTCACCGTTGCCCTTGCGCACGGCAATACCCGCACCTTCGCCGACGTACTTCGGATCCTTCAACTCTGGCCCGACAAACGCGTAACCCTGGCCGCGCGGCATCGACAAAAAGTCATTGAGCGGGATGGTGTCGGCGAAAATCGCATCGAGGCGCCCCGCCGCCAGGTCCATGTAGATTTCTTCGTTGTTGCTGTAGCGCTTGACGTTGATGCCCTTGGGTTCGAACACCTCGGTGGCATAACGATCGGTGGTGGTCGCGCGCTGCACGCCGACGTTCTTGCCTTTGAGGCTGGCGTACTGATCATCGACCGTAGCGCCTTCCTTCATGACCAGACGCGAAGAAGTGAAATAGTACTTGTGGCTGAAATCCACCGACTTCTTGCGATCTTCGTTGATGGTCATCGACGACAGCGCCATGTCGATCTTCTTCACTTTCAGCGAAGGAATCAGCCCGTCGAACTCACCTTCGACCCACACGCACTTGACCTTCATCTGCGCACAAAGGGCATTGCCGATGTCGTAGTCGAAGCCGACGATTTCACCTTTGTCGGTTTTTGACGCGAATGGCGGATAGGCCGCTTCGATGCCGATACGCAGGGTTTTCTCGGCGGCGAAGACGCTGGAGCAGGCCAGCAGACTGAGGGCCAGACCGGTGATGAGGGGGAGTTTCTTCATGTTCGTTCTCTCGCGGGTTGTTGTTGGTTTGGCGAAGAAGAGCAGCTACAAGCGGCAAGCTGATAGCGGCAAGACAGAAGCTTTTTGTACTTGGAAATCCATACTGGACTCATAGGTACAAGCCGTCAATCAGGGAGAAGAGAGTGTCTGCGAGGTTTTTGGGTGTTGCAGATGGCCTCATCGCTGGCAAGCCAGCTCCCACAGTTTCAGTGGTGCACAAAAAATATGTGCACGACGCAAAACCCTGTGGGAGCTGGCTTGCCAGCGATGGCGGATTGGAGGGCGCTACAGGAGTTATTTATTCCAGCGATCGGCGGCAGCATGATCACTGTCGCGCCCTTCGACCCACCGCGGGCCGTCACTGGTGTTCTCTTTTTTCCAGAACGGCGCGCGGGTTTTCAGGTAGTCCATGACGAAGGCGCAGGCATCGAACGCGGCCTGGCGGTGGGCGCTGGCGGCGCCGACGAAGACGATCGGTTCGCCCGGCTCCAGCGCGCCGATGCGGTGCAGCACTTCCAGTTTCAACAGCGGCCAGCGCTGCTCGGCTTCGACAGTGATCTTGCCCAGAGCCTTTTCGGTCATGCCCGGATAGTGTTCGAGGAACATCCCGGCCACGTCAAGCCCGTCGTTGAAGTCGCGCACGTAACCGACAAAGCTCACCACCGCGCCAACGCCGACATTGGCCGCGTGCATCGCATTGACTTCAGCGCCCGGATCAAACGGCTTGGCCTGCACGCGAATCGTCATGCTCAGCCTCCGGTGACGGTGGGAAAAAACGCCACTTCGTCGCCATCGACCACCGGCTCGTCGAGCTGGCAGAGATCTTCGTTGCGTGCGCACATCAGGTTCTGCTCGCTCAATACTTCGGCGCCATCACGTTGCGCCTGCATTTCAAGCACATGCGCCCGAACGTCATCGACGGTGGCGAAATCGCCTTCAACCGCAACCGAATCCACGCCCAACGCTTCACGGTAACGGGCAAAAAACTTCACGGTCAGTTTCATGGCTGCTCCGCCTGGAAGTGGCCGCTCTTGCCGCCGACTTTCTCCAGCAGACGCACGCTTTCGATGGTCATGCCCCGGTCGACGGCTTTGCACATGTCGTAAATGGTCAGGGCGGCGACGCTGGCGGCGGTCAGCGCTTCCATTTCGACGCCGGTCTGCCCGGACAACTTGCAGCGAGCGACGATGCGCACGCTGTCATCGCCTTCGGCGCTGAGTTCGACTTTGACGCCGGTGAGCATCAGCGGGTGGCACAGGGGAATCAGATCGCTGGTCTTCTTCGCCGCCTGAATTCCGGCAATGCGCGCCACGGCGAACACATCACCCTTGGGATGACCGCCGCTGACGATCATCTGCAAGGTTGCGGGGAGCATGCGCACCAGCGCTTGAGCGGTCGCTTCACGGAACGTCACGGCTTTTTCAGTGACGTCGACCATGTTGGCGCGACCTTGGGAATCGAGATGAGTCAGCACGGGATTACTCCTGATCAGGAGCGTGGATTGTAAACCTGTGGGTCAGATATCCGCATCACTGATTATGAAATCACCGTTGCCCCCTGTGGGAGCGAGCCTGCTCGCGAAAGCGGATTCAGATTCACTATAGATGTCGACTGATACACCGCATTCGCGAGCAGGCTCGCTCCCACAGGAGATATGCATTTATCCATAAAAAAACCGGGCGGCTTTAAGGGCCGCCCGGTTCTGGGTGAAAGGTTACAAATGCGATTCGGCGTATTCGGCCAGGATCGAGCGAGGCACCCCTTGCAGGGTGATGTGCACACCGTTGGGGAAGTCCTTGAAACGTTCGGTCAGGTAGGTCAGCCCGGAGCTGGTCGCGGACAGGTAAGGGGTGTCGATCTGCGCCAGGTTGCCCAGGCACACCACTTTGGAACCGGCGCCGGCACGGGTGATGATGGTTTTCATCTGGTGCGGCGTGAGGTTCTGGCATTCGTCGATCAGGATCAGGCTCTGCTGGAAGCTGCGACCGCGAATGTAGTTGAGCGATTTGAACTGCAACGGCACTTTGCTGAGGATGTAGTCGACGCTGCCATGGGTGTTTTCGTCATCCATGTGCAAGGCTTCGAGGTTGTCGGTGATGGCGCCCAGCCAAGGCTCCATTTTTTCCGCTTCGGTGCCGGGCAGGAAGCCGATTTCCTGGTCCAGACCCTGCACGCTGCGGGTGGCGATGATGCGGCGATAACGTTTGCTGACCATGGTCTGCTCGATGGCAGCGGCCAGCGCCAGAATGGTTTTACCGGAACCGGCGGCGCCGGACAGGTTGACCAGATGAATGTCCGGGTCAAGCAACGCGTACAGCGCCAGACTCTGATAGATGTCGCGCGGCTTCAGGCCCCAGGCCTCCTGATGCAGCAGTGGCTCCTGGTGCAGGTCGAGGATCAGCAGGCGGTCTTCCTGGATTTCCTTGATCCAGCCGACAAAGCCCTGCTCGTCGATGATGAACTCGTTGATGTGCACGGCCGGCAGGTTGTCGATCAGTTGTACCTGATGCCAGGTGCGGCCGTGGTCCTGACGGGTTTCGACCTTGCTCACGCGGTCCCAGAAGGAGCCGGTCATGTTGTGGTAGCCGTTGGGCAGCAGGGACACGTCATCGACCAATTGGTCGGTGCTGTAGTCCTCGGCGTCGATCCCACAGGCGCGCGCCTTGAGGCGCATGTTGATGTCTTTGGTGACCAGCACCACCGGTTTTTGCGGATCGCGGGTATGCAGATCAATCAGTTGGTTGATGATTTTGTTGTCGTTCAGATGCTCGGGCAGAATCAGGTTCGACTCGGCCTGCTTGCTCATCAGAATTGACAGCAAGCCCTTTGGCCCGCCCTTGCCGCGCTGGATCGGCACGCCCAGCTCAACGTCTTCAGGGGACGCATCGCCCAGGGTCTTGTCGATCAGGCGGATCGCCTGGCGGCATTCGGCGGCCACGCTGTGATGGCCGCTCTTGAGCTTGTCCAGCTCTTCCAGCACGGTCATCGGGATGGCGACGTGGTGTTCTTCGAAATTCAGCAGGGCATTTGGATCGTGAATCAATACGTTGGTATCGAGTACATACAGGATTGGCTGGTTGGAGGAAGGGCTGCGTCCGTGATCATCCATACTCGGTCACCTTTGTGGGAGCCATTCGACGCAATACCGTGACAGTGCTGCGCCTCGAGGTGACTGCCGAATTCATCCACGAGGGCCTGGATGAACTGCACACAATAGGAGTCTGGGAAGACGCCACCTGTGTCGCAGGTTTCGGCGGTCTGTCTTCGTAATACTCCAAAACCGATGACATAAAAAAGCTCTTTGACGGTTTTTTTAAGTTTATTTTGCAGAGTGACGAAAAGCCCTTGGCGGACTCCCCGTACCCCGCTAAAGTCGGAAGTCCGCCTGCATCGAATTCCTCCTGAAAATCACCCCAAGCCCAATGTTTCCGGGCTTTTTGTCGATTCTCAACGAAACGCGTCCTGACAGTCTTCCCAGCCAATGCCGCTCTGCGCAGTCTGGGTGATCAGCCACGGCAGGGACGTCTTCACCGCATCCTGTTTCATGTTGAAATTGATCACCCCGTGCCGCCACAGCAGCATCAGGGTCAGCACCCGCTGCGCGCTTGCAGGGCCTTTGAGTTTGCCGGCACCGTCCTGGGCATCGATGTCCCACAGCGCCACTTGCAGGCCCTGGCTATTGAAGAAACCTTGTGCGTCACTGCGGCGCTGGCCATCCGGCGGACGGAACAGCGGCACGTAGTTTTCCGGCAGTTTGTTCTTCACCAGATCGGCGCTGCGCCGCACCGAATCCTGCCAGTCCTGCCAATGGCTGTGAGAGCGGAACTCCCAGCCCTGCACGCCAACGCACTGCCGGGAGAAACTCGCCTGCAGGCTGCTGACCGAACGGCCAGCGAGTCGCGCCTGAATATCCTTGCCCAGTACAAAGAATGTCCCGCTCAGATTAGATTTTCGCAGGTATTCGGTCAGCCAGTCGGTGTTGTCCGGTTGCACGTTGGCGGCGCTGTCGAACGTCAGCAGAAACAGCCGGTCGTGCATGTCGTCGCCGTTGCGCTCGTAGTCGCCGAAACGATCGAATTCGTTACTGGTTTGCGGTGACAGCGCGGCCTTGCGCATCAGCTCGTCGAGGTACTGCAAATGGAAGATCCGGCTCGGCTCGGCCCACTTGGTGTAATAGCTGTCGTCGCTGACGACGAACTTGGCCGCCTGCTCGCGCAGGGTCGGCAGGTCTTCGACGAGGAAGCAGAACGAGGCGTCCTGATCGCAGCTTTGCTGGGCGTGGTTGTAGTTGGCGAGCAAGCGCTGCCAGAGGCGCTGGCGCAGCTGATTGACCGCATCGATATTGACCGTGCGCAGGCCCAGGCGCTGGGCCAGTGCCGCCTCGTCGATGGACTCGGTGCCGAGCAGGCCGCGAGCGAACATGAGGATTTCCGCCCGCGACGCGACGTCGAACAGGGTCGGGTTGCTGAGCTGCTCCGGCCAGGTCGTGCGATCCAGCGTCGCCGCATCACCGGGCGCCGCCATGGCGCCGAAGCTCAGCAGCCACGCGGTGAATAAAAGAACAATGCGCAAAGGGATGTCTCCATAACAAAACCCGCGCGGCACTATAGCTGATCCTGTCCTATTCCCCTCAGCCACGGATGATCGTTCCCACGCTCTGCGTGGTAACGCCTCCCCGGACGCTCCGCGTCAGACGACTGTGACGCAGAGCGTCACGGGCTGCATTCCCACGCGGAGCGTGGGAACGATCATGTGAATCCGCTTTCGCGAGCAGGCTCGCTCCTACAAGGGGTTTGAGTTAAGCCGTCGATCACCTATGGGCTTGATAGCTGGAGTCAACCCGGACAACCCCCTAGAATCGCCCCCACGATTAAAGGAGACGACTTCATGCTGATGGTGATTTCCCCCGCCAAGACCCTCGACTACGAAACACCGCCGGCGACCCAGCGCTTTACCCAGCCGCAGTACCTCGACCATTCCCAGGAATTGATCCAGCAGTTGCGCGAGCTGAGTCCGGCGCAGATCAGCGAGTTGATGCACGTGTCCGACAAGATCGGTGGCCTCAACGCCGCGCGTTTCGGCAGCTGGACACCCGCCTTCACCCCGGAAAACGCCAAGCAGGCCCTGCTCGCCTTCAAGGGTGACGTGTACACCGGCCTGGATGCGCAGTCCTTCAGCGAAGCGCAATTCGATTACGCGCAAAAGCATTTGCGCATGCTCTCCGGCCTTTATGGCCTGCTGCGGCCGCTGGACCTGATGCAACCCTATCGCCTGGAAATGGGCACCAAACTGGCCAACGGCCGTGGCAAGGATCTGTATGCGTTCTGGGGTACGCGCATCAGCGAGTGGCTGAATGAAGCGCTGGCCGATCAGGGCGATGACGTACTGCTCAACCTTGCATCCAACGAATACTTTTCTGCGGTCAAGCGCAGCGCGTTGAAGGCGCGGATCATCAATACCGAGTTCAAGGATCAGAAGAACGGCCAGTACAAGATCATCAGTTTCTACGCGAAGAAAGCGCGCGGCCTGATGAGCCGTTTTGTGATCCAGGAACGCATCAACGACCCGGCTCAGCTCAAGCAATTTGATGTACAGGGTTATCGCTACAGCGCCGAACAATCGAAACCTGACAATCTGGTGTTTTTGCGCGACCACGCCCCGGAATAAAGCATGCCCTTTGCACGACTCTTTTCCTCCAGAGTCGTGCAGTCCGCCCGAAGTCAAAATCCCCCTGCGACATATCGCCAAATTCATGGCGCCAATAAAACCACACTCTATTTTCTAATTTTAGTTTCACTCGACACTGAAGTTTTTTTTCAGTAGTGGCACCTAAATTTTTTACCCGTAGTGGCACAAAACTATCGACCCCGGTTTCACCCCGATAACTAAAGGGCGAAATCGTTAGTGCTATCAATTTGCACCCAGTGCCATCTTCATCAATATTTCAAAAAATTTCGGCTGGCACGATGAGCGGGCTGGAACTATGTCCAAATGCGTTGCTCATACCACCGGTAACGATTCTCGCCGAGTTTGTACGAGATAACTTACGCAGAGCTGATAGCCATGTAACCAAGTTGTCACAGCAACTTGCCTGAGTGACTAACTAGTCTCAAAACAATCGAAGGACAGGAGATACGCACCATTAATATCCCCTACAAAGGCCAAGGCCGCGCCCCTATAAACGTGCTCGCCTGAGCACCTAACTGCTTGATTTACCGGCCCCCTACCGGACGTCGAGCAGGCTACACGACTGCACTAGAGTCTTCCCGCACGGAAGATCGGCTGCATAACAGGGCAAGTCATAACAACAAGGCCTAGTTGCGCACATCTTGAGTGCACTTATTAGACACTCGGAACTTTGTATGCCTGCACACGGCATTGTGGCGCCTGTAAGCCGCACTTCCGAGTGCACTAGTGACCGCTGAACACCATTAACTCCGGCCTTCTAAGGCCTGATATATACAGAGGTAATTGCGATGCGCATCAGCATATTTGGTTTGGGTTACGTTGGCGCAGTATGTGCCGGTTGCCTGTCTGCACGGGGCCATGACGTAGTTGGCGTCGATGTTGCCAAAGACAAGATCGACATGATTAACGCCGGCAAATCGCCGATTGTAGAACCAGGCCTCGGCGAACTGCTGCAGCAGGGTATCCAGACCGGCCGTCTGCGCGGCACGACCAACTTCGCCGAGGCGATTCGTGATACCGACCTGTCGATGATCTGCGTCGGCACGCCAAGCAAAAAGAACGGCGACCTGGAACTGAACTACATCGAGGCCGTGTGCCGCGAGATCGGTTTTGTCCTGCGTGAAAAAACCACCCGCCACACCATCGTCGTGCGCAGCACCGTGTTGCCAGGCACCGTGGCCAACGTGGTCATCCCGATTCTGGAAGACTGCTCGGGCAAGAAGGCCGGCGTCGATTTCGGCGTTGCGGTCAACCCGGAATTCCTCCGCGAATCCACCGCCATCGCTGACTACGATCAGCCACCGATGACCGTTATCGGCGAGTTCGATACCGCCTCGGGCGACGTTCTGCAATCGCTGTACGAAGAACTCGACGCCCCGATCATCCGCAAGGACATCGCCGTTGCCGAGATGATCAAGTACACCTGCAACGTCTGGCACGCGACCAAAGTGACCTTCGCCAACGAGATCGGCAACATCGCCAAAGCCGTCGGCGTCGATGGTCGTGAAGTGATGGAAGTGGTCTGCCAGGACAAGACCCTGAACCTGTCCCAGTACTACATGCGTCCGGGCTTCGCCTTCGGCGGCTCGTGCCTGCCCAAAGACGTACGTGCGCTGACCTACCGCGCCGGTTCCCTGGACGTCGAAGCACCGCTGCTCAACTCGCTGATGCGCAGTAACGAATCGCAAGTGCAGAACGCTTTCGACATCGTTGAAAGCCATGAAAAACGCAAAGTCGCCCTGCTCGGTCTGAGCTTCAAGGCCGGCACCGACGACCTGCGCGAAAGCCCGCTGGTCGAACTGGCGGAAATGCTGATCGGCAAGGGTTACGACCTGAGCATCTACGACAGCAACGTCGAATACGCCCGTGTCCACGGTGCGAACAAGGACTACATCGAATCGAAGATTCCGCACGTATCGTCCCTGCTCAACTCCGACTTCGACTCGGTGATCGACAACTCCGACGTGATCATCCTCGGCAACCGCGACGAGAAATTCCGTTCGCTGGCCCAGGAAGCGCCGCAGGGCAAGCAAGTCATCGACCTGGTGGGCTTCATGTCCAAGGCCACCAGCGCCGGTAGCCGCACCGAAGGCATTTGCTGGTAAGGCAAGCCTCAAGCTTCAAGCCGCAAGCAAAAGCAACACGCTTGCGGCTTGAAGCCTCCATCACCTTCGGATGACGGTTATGACCAAGCTCAAACATTTTTTTCTGCAATCAGCCGGCTGGCTTTTTTATCTCAGTCTGCTGATGGGCCTGGCCTTGATGCTGCCCACGTCCACATTCGACTCCGAGTCGAAGGACTTCATTTTCCTGATTGGCGCCGTGGGTATCTGGCGCTACTCGATGGGTGCAACGCACTTTGTGCGCGGCATGATTTTTCTCTACATCGTTTACCCGCACCTGCGTCGCAAAGTACGCAAGCTGGGTAAAGCGGCCGATCCGTCGCATGTGTTTCTGATGGTCACCAGCTTTCGTATTGACGCGCTGACAACCGCGCAGGTCTACAGCTCGGTGATCCGCGAAGCCATCGACTGCGAACTGCCGACCACCATTGTCTGCTCGATCGTGGAAATGTCCGACGAGCTGCTGGTCAAGGCGCTGTGGGCACGGATGAATCCGCCGGAGCGGGTCAAGCTCGACTTCGTGCGCATTCCCGGCACCGGCAAGCGCGATGGTCTGGCCTTCGGTTTCCGTGCGATCTCCCGTCACCTGCCGGACGACCGTGCCGTGGTGGCCGTGATCGACGGCGACACCGTGCTCGGCGAAGGCGTCGTGCGCAAGACCGTGCCGTGGTTCCAGCTGTTCGGCAATGTCGGCGGCCTGACCACCAACGAGTTCTGCGAAGTGCGCGGCGGTTACATCATGAGCGAATGGCACAAGCTGCGTTTCGCCCAGCGCCACATCAACATGTGCTCGATGGCCCTGTCCAAGCGCGTACTGACCATGACCGGTCGGATGTCGGTGTTCAAAGCCTCCGTGGTGACCAATCCGGAGTTCATCGCCGACGTTGAAAGCGACTCGCTGCAACACTGGCGCCTGGGCCGCTTCAAGTTCCTGACCGGTGACGACAAGTCGAGCTGGTTCAGCCTGATGCGCCTGGGTTACGACACCTTCTACGTGCCGGATGCCGCGATCAACACCGTTGAACATCCGCCGGAAAAGAGCTTCATCAAGGCCAGCCGCAAGCTGATGTTCCGCTGGTACGGCAACAACCTGCGCCAGAACTCGCGCGCACTGGGCCTGGGTATCCGCCGCCTCGGCGCGTTCACCTCGGTGGTGCTGTTCGACCAGCGCGTGTCGATGTGGACCTCGCTGCTCGGCCTGACCGTCGCACTGATCGCCAGCTTCAAGTACGGCACCGCGTTCATCCTCGTGTACCTGCTGTGGATCGGTATCACCCGCCTGATCCTGACGCTGTTGCTGTCGTGTTCCGGTCACCGCATCGGCCCTGCTTACCCGGCGATTCTGTATTACAACCAGATCGTTGGCGCCCTGGTGAAGATCTACGTGTTCTTCCGCCTCGACCAACAATCCTGGACTCGCCAGCCCACATCCCTGACCCGTGATCTCGCCAGCTTTCAACGTTGGTTCAACACCTGGTCGTCTCGGACCATGACCTTCTCCGCCGGCAGCATTTTTGTCGCCGTGCTGCTGATGATGGTCTGACCCGCTCCTATTGAATTAACAAGGAAATCGCCCCTATGAATACCGCCGTCAACGTCAACGTAGTGCATGAATCCGAAGCCCAGCGCCAGCACGCTCGCGTGAAAATCCCGGCCAAGCTGCGTTTCTTCGGCCCTGACCGGACTCCGCTCGAAGCGCGGGTCCTCGATCTGTCGGCTGGCGGTCTGGCGTTCAACGCCGGGCAGATGCCACTGACCATCGGCGAGGTGTACAAGGCGCGTCTGCAATTTGTCATCGACAACCTCGGCCTGGCCATGGACGTTGAACTGCAGGTGCGTTCCTTTGACCGCGCCACCGGCCGCGCCGGCTGCCAGTTCCAGAACCTCGAGCCGCAGGACATTTCCACCCTGCGCCACCTGATCACTTCGCACCTGGCCGGCGACATCGTCAGCATCGGCGAAGTGCTGGCGACCCTGCAGCGCGACAACTTCACCAAGGCGCGCAAGAACAAGACCAACGACACCGGCATGACCCCGTTCGGCCGCCTGAAAGCCGTGACCTTCAGCGCCGGTATTTTCGCTGTTGGTCTGGTCGCCGCCGGTTTCATCTTCAAGTCGGTGTACGGCATGTACTTCGTCAGCCACGCCCAGGCCGGTCTGGTCAGCGTGCCGGGGATGAACATCACCATGCCGCGTGACGGCACCGTACAGAGCCTGGTCAAGTCCGACGGAGTTGCCGCCAAAGGCGCACCGCTGGCGACCTTCAGCACCAGCATGCTCGACGTGCTCAAGGGCCATCTGGCCGAAGACCAACTGGCCCCGGCCAAGGTTGAAGAACTGTTCGGCAAGCAAATGACCGGCACCCTGACTTCGCCGTGCGACTGCACCGTGGCCCAGCAACTGGTGGCTGACGGTCAGTACGCGAGCAAGGGCGACGTGATCTTCCAGTTGGTGCCGCGCAACACCCAGGCCAACGTTGAAGCACGCTTCTCCTATCGCCAGTTCGGCGACGTGCGTCCAGGCACCCCGGTGAGCTTCCAGATCGCCGGCGAAGACAAGACCCGCACCGGCAAGATCGTCAGCAGCACGAGCCTGAAGAGCGCCGACCTGTCCTCCGACATCCGCGTACAGATCCAGCCAGACGAGCCGCTCGACAGCAGCCTGGCCGGCCGCCCGGTTGAAGTGAACAGCGACCGTGGCCCGAACCTGAACTGGCTGATCGACAAAGCCATGGCTGCCGGTCTTTAAGTCGAGGACATGCCTGTGACTACGCATAACTTGAACACACCGCCGACCCTGTGGGAGCGAGCCTGCTCGCGAAAGGGCCAGCGCGGTTTGTCTGAAGTACCGAGTCGACTGCTTCGCGAGCAGGCTCGCTCCCACATGGGATTGATGGTGTGCTCGCTGGCACTGGCAGTTTCTATGGCCGGTTGCGCCGGGCTGCCCGATCAGCGTCTGGCCAACGAAGCGCTCAAGCGTGGCGACACCGCCACCGCTGCGCAGAATTACCAGCAACTGGCCGATCTGGGTTACAGCGAGGCGCAAGTCGGCCTGGCCGATATCCAGGTCGACAGCCGTGACCCGGCGCAGATGAAACAGGCCGAAGCGACTTACCGCGCAGCGGCCAGCGTGTCGCCGCGTGCCCAGGCACGTCTCGGTCGTTTGCTGGTGGCCAAGCCGGGCTCCACCGAAGCCGAGCACCACGAAGCCGAAACCCTGCTGAAAAAAGCCGCCGCCAATGGCGAAGGCAACACGTTGATCCCGCTGGCGATGCTGTACCTGCAATACCCGCACAGCTTCCCCAACATCAACGCGCAGCAGCAGATCGATCAGTGGCGCAAGTCGGGCTACCCGGAAGCGGGTCTGGCGCAGGTGCTGCTGTATCGCACCCAAGGCACTTACGACCAGCATCTGGATGACGTGGAAAAGATCTGCAAGGCCGCGCTCAACACCACTGACATCTGCTACGTCGAACTGGCCACCGTCTACCAGAAACGTGGCCAGGCGGACCAACAGGCCGAGCTGATCAAGCAGATGCAGGCCGGTTACAGCCGTGGCACCGTCACCGCGCAGCGTGTCGACTCAGTAGCCCGCGTGCTGGCCGATTCGACCCTGGGCAAGACTGACGAAAAAACCGCGCAGGCGCTGCTCGAGCCGATCGCTCCGGGCTACCCGGCATCGTGGGTCACCCTCGCCCAACTGCTTTACGACTTCCCCGAACTGGGCGACGTCGACCAGATGATGAAGTACCTGGACAACGGTCGCGCCGCCGACCAGCCGCGCGCCGAACTGCTGCTGGGCAAGGTCTACTACGAAGGCAAAATGGTCCCGGCCGATGCGAAAGTCGCCGAGGAACACTTCCAGAAAGCCGTTGGCCGCGAAGTCGCCGCCGACTACTACCTCGGCCAGATCTACCGTCGTGGCTACCTGGGCAAGGTCTATCCGCAGAAGGCTCTGGACCACCTGCTGACCGCTGCGCGCAACGGCCAGAACAGTGCCGACTTCGCCATCGCCCAGTTGTTTTCCCAAGGCAAGGGTACCAAGCCCGACCCGCTGAACGCCTACGTATTCAGCCAACTGGCCAAGGCCCAGAACACCCCGCAAGCCGATGAACTGGCAGCGACCCTCGAGGCGCAACTGCCGCCCGAGCGCCTGCCCGAAGCCCGCCGCCTGTTGCAACAGGAACAGGCCAGCCGTGGCGCCCTGAACTCGAACACGCTGCAACTGCACGCCCTGCAAGAAGAAGACGGCGAGGAAAAACTATGAAGCTGAACCCATTCGTGAAGGCCGGTATTGGCCTCACCTTCGCGCTGCTCTGGTCTTGCCCGACACTGGCTGCGATGACTGAAACCAAGAACTTCGGTCTGGAAGTGAAACTCACCGGCCAGTCCGAAGACGACCGTGACCTCGGCACTGCCGGCGGCGGTGACGTCAATGGCGTGGGCCTCGACCTGCGTCCGTGGATCTACGGCGAAAGCGGCGCGTGGAGCGCCTACGCGATGGGTCAGGCCGTGACCTCGACCGACATCATCGAGACCGACACCCTGCAACAATCCGACGGTGAACAAGCCACCGACAATAGTGATCGCAAAACCAAGAAGAACTACCTGGCGATGCGCGAGTTCTGGGTCGGCTACAGCGGCCTCACCCCGTACCCGGGCGAGATGCTCAAGTTCGGTCGCCAGCGTCTGCGCAATGACGACGGCCAATGGCGTGACACCAACATCGAAGCGCTGAACTGGACCTTCGACACCACCCTGCTGCGCGCCAATGCCGGTGTTGCCGAGCGTTTCAGCGAATACCGCACCGACTTGAAAGAGCTGGCGCCGAAAGACAAGGATCGCCTGCACGCCTACGCCGACGCTGCTTACCAGTGGACACCGGGCCAGTGGGTCGGCATTCGCGGCCACCACACTCACGATGACGGCAAACTCGATTACGCCGAGCCGGGCGTCCCGCGCGACTCGCTGGACAAGACCGAGAACGGCGACATCAGCTGGATCGGCCTGACCGCTGACAGCGACGCCTACAACTGGCGCAACACCAACACCGTCAACTACTGGGGCAGCATCACCGGCATGAGCGGCGACCGCGACACGGTCAACGCGCTGAACGCCGACGGCACGCGCCCGACACAAGCCAAGCGCAGCGATGACATCAGCGGCTGGGCAGCCGACGTCGGCGTACGTCTGCGCCTCGATCCGCAGTGGCAAGTCGGCGGTGCCTACGCCCGCGCCAGCGCTGATTACGAACAGAACGGTCTGGAGAGCAACCGCTCCAACTACACCGGTACCCGCTCGCGCGTGCACCGTTTCGGCGAAGCGTTCCGTGGCGAAATGAACAACATGCAGACCGCCACCCTGTTCGGTTCGTGGATGGTCAACGACGAGTACGACGCCAGCCTGATCTACCACAAGTTCTGGCGTGTCGACGGCAACAAGCCGGTCGGCAGCAACGGCATCAATGCGGTGGAAAACAACACCGACGACGTCACCGGCGCAATCCTCTCCAGCACATCCTTGCCGCTTGAAGATGGCAACAAGGACCTGGGTCAGGAAATGGACCTGGTCGTCACCAAGTACTTCAAGCAGGGCCTGTTGCCGGCGGCGTTGAGCCAGTCGATCGACGAGCCTTCGGCACTGGTGCGTTTCCGTGGCGGTGTGTTCAAACCGGGCGACGCCTATGGCAGCCAGGTTGATTCCTACATGCACCGCGCATTCATTGACGTGATCTGGCGCTTCTGATGCAAACCGCCAAGGGAGTGCCCGACATGATCAGCACCAGAACAGGCTCACTCAGCCTGCTGGCCGGCGCGATGCTGCTGGCCAGCGCCAGCGCCTTCGCCAATGTTGAACCGGCGAAACCTGCGACCGTGGCCAAAGAACTGCAACAGGCCAAGACCTACACCGTCAGCAGCGCGCCGACCGACGCACTGAAACTGGCCAAGCCGACACTGCCCGACCTCTCCGGCTTCACCGCCGAAGCCGCTGCCGCGAAGATCGTGCGCAGCAAACCGGGCAAGATCAGTGTGCGCCGGATGATGCAGGAAAACGCCCTGAAGGACTTCATCGGCGGCGATAACAAGATGGCCGAATGGGTGGTGCGTCAGCACGGCATCCCGCAGGCGATCTTCATCGACGACGGCTACATGAACCTCAAGGATCTGGCGAAAAAACTGCCCAAGCAGTATTTCAGCGAGACGTCCCCGGGCGTGTATCTGGCCAAATTGCCGATCGTCGTCGGCGAGAAAGGCATCCTCGAAATCGACGGCCAGACCCAGGAACTGCGCCTGTCCCAAGAGGCCGGTTCGTTCCTGGTCAACGACGGCAAGCTGTTCGTGCGTGACACCAAAGTCACCGGCTGGCGCGAAAAGGAAAACGGCCCGGCGACCTTCCGTTCGCCGAAGGAATTCCGTCCGTTCCTGCTCGCCTGGGGCGGCACCGAGACCTACATCGTCAACAGCAAGATGGCCAGTTTCGGTTACGCCAACAGTAAGTCGTACGGGGTGAGTATTTCCCAGTACACGCCGAACATGGCCAAGGTCCTCAAGCGCCCGGAACCGACCGGCTGGATCGTCGGCTCCGAGTTCTCGGACATGTGGTACGGCTTCTACTGCTACGAAACCAGCGACTTTGTGGTCAAGGGCAACACCTACAAAGACAACATCGTCTACGGCATCGACCCGCATGACCGCTCGCACCGTCTGATCATTGCCGAGAACACCGTTCACGGCACGAAGAAGAAGCACGGGATCATCATTTCCCGTGAGGTCAACGACAGCTTCATCTTCAACAACAAGAGTTTCGACAACAAATTGTCGGGCCTGGTGATCGACCGTAACAGCGTCAACAACATCATTGCCTACAACGAGATCTACAAGAACCACACCGACGGCATCACGCTCTACGAGTCCGCCGACAACCTGCTGTGGGGAAACAAGGTCATCAGCAATACCCGTCACGGCATTCGTATTCGTAACAGCGTGAACATCCGCCTCTACGAAAACGTTGCCATGACCAACGGCCTGACCGGTATCTACGGCCACATCAAGGACCTGACCGACACCGACCGTGACATCAAGCTCGACCCGTTCGACGCGCAGGTCTCGCTGATCGTCGTCGGCGGCGAGCTGGCGGCCAATGGCAGCGGCCCGCTGTCGATCGACTCGCCGCTGAGTGTCGAGCTGTATCGCGTGTCGATGCTGGCGCCGACCAAGTCCAGCGGGATCAGCTTCAACGGCATTCTCGGCGAGCGCCAGGATGAGATTCTCGATCTGTTGGTGCGCCAGCAGAAAGCCGTGCTGATCGACCCTGTCGAACGCCAGACCGAATTGCAGGACTGAGGATAATTTTATGCACCCACACATGATCAAACTGCTCAGCCTCTCGGCCCTGACTCTCGGCATTCTCGCTGCCGGCAACGCCCGCGCCGACGCTGACGGCGCAAGCGTCACGCCACCGAAGTTCACCGCCGAGCCGTGCTGCAACCTGTGCCCGGCGGCCCATGACGCGAAGAACTACACCACGCGTTATCAGCAGAACTTCACCACCCTGGTACAGGCTCAGGGCGACTGGCTGTTCCGTACCCAGGAAGATCTGCGTACCGAGTTCAACACCACGCCGGCCGGCTACAAGCGCCTGCAACAACTGCACGATGCGTTCAAGAGCAAAGGCGTCGAGCTGGTGATCGTTTACCAGCCGACCCGTGGCCTGGTGAACCGCAACAAGCTCAACCCGCAGGAAAAAGCCGCGTTCGATTACGAGAAAGCGCTGGGCAACTACAAGACCATGCTCGGCCGTTTCGCCAAGATGGGCTACGTGGTGCCTGACCTGTCGCCACTGACCAACGAATCGCTGCCGGACACCCTGCCCGCCCACGATTTCTACTTCCGTGGCGACCAGCACTGGACACCTTACGGTGCCCAGCGCACGGCAAAAATCGTCGCCGAAAAGGTCAAGCAGATCCCGGCCTTCGCCGACATTCCCAAGCGTGAATTCGAGACCAAGCGCTCCGGGCGCATGGGCAAGACCGGCACTCTGCACAACATGGCCGGGCAACTGTGCGGCACCAGCTATGCGATCCAGTACATGGACCAGTTCACCACCGAGCCGAAAGGCGAGGCAGGCGACGGCGATCTGTTCGGCGATTCCGGCAATCCGCAGATCACCCTGGTCGGTACGTCGCACAGCGGCAAGAACTACAACTTCGCCGGCTTCCTCGAAGAAGCCATCGGCGCCGACATCCTCAACGTGGCCTTCCCCGGCGGCGGTTTCGAAGGTTCGATGCTGCAGTACCTGGGCAGCGAAGAATTTCAGAAGACCCCGCCGAAGATTCTCATCTGGGAATTCTCGCCGCTGTATCGCCTCGACCAGGAAACCATCTATCGCCAGATGATGGCGCTGCTGGATAACGGTTGCGAAGGCAAGGACGCGCAGATGTCCGCCAGCGCCACGCTGAAGCCGGGCAGCAAGCAAGAACTGCTGGTCAACAGCAAGAACCTGAACCTGCAGAACGCCAACCATCAGGTTGATATCCGCTTCGCCGACACCTCGGTGAAAACCCTGCAAGCCACCCTCTGGTACATGAACGGTCGCCACGAGGACATCAAGATCGAGAAACCGGAAACCTCCGACACCGACGGTCGTTTCGCCTTTGAGCTGCGCACGGACGAAGACTGGGCCTCGCAAAACCTGCTGGCAGTCGAAGTCCAGGGTCCTGAAGCCGGACCTGGCGCCGCGCCACAAAAAGTCGAAGCGAAAATCTGCAAACGCAACGTATTCCCGGGCGTCGGTCAACAGACCGCGCAGCTCGGGCAATGAGGTCTGCTATGCGAAATCCGAAACTGAAAAATCTGTTGGCACCGACACTCCTGAGCCTGGCGATGTTCGCCGGGGCGACTCAGGCCGCCGCGCCATTGCGTCCACCGCAGGGCTACTTCGCCCCGGTGGATAAATTCAAGACCGGCGACAAGAGCGACGGCTGCGACGCGATGCCGGCGCCATACACCGGTCCGCTGCAATTTCGCAGCAAATACGAAGGTTCGGACAAGGCCCGCGCGACGCTGAATGTGCAGTCGGAAAAAGCCTTTCGCGACACAACCAAAGACATCACCACGCTGGAGCGCGGCACCGCCAAGCGCGTCATGCAGTTCATGCGCGACGGTCGCCCGGAGCAGCTCGAATGCACGCTCAACTGGCTGACCGCATGGGCCAAGGCTGACGCGTTGATGTCCAAAGACTTCAACCACACCGGCAAGTCGATGCGCAAATGGGCACTGGGCAGCATGGCCTCGTCGTACATTCGCCTGAAGTTTTCCGACTCGCATCCGCTGGCCCAGCATCAGCAGGAAGCGCAGCTGATCGAAGCCTGGTTCAGCAAAATGGCCGATCAGGTGGTCAGCGACTGGGACAACCTGCCGCTGGAAAAAACCAACAACCACTCGTACTGGGCCGCCTGGTCGGTGATGGCCACCGCCGTCGCCACCAACCGCCGCGACCTGTTTGATTGGGCGGTGAAGGAATACAAGGTTGGCGTCAATCAAGTCGATGCCGATGGCTTCCTGCCTAACGAACTCAAGCGCCAGCAACGCGCCCTCGCCTATCACAACTACGCCCTGCCACCGTTGGCGATGATCGCCAGTTTCGCCCAGGTCAACGGTGTCGATCTGCGTCAGGAAAACAATGGCGCACTGAAGCGTCTGGGTGACCGCGTGTTGGCCGGCGTGAAGGACCCTGACGAGTTCGAAGAAAAGAACGGCAAAAAGCAGGACATGACCGACCTGAAAGAGGACATGAAATTCGCCTGGCTCGAACCGTTCTGCACGCTCTACACCTGTGCGCCGGATGTCATCGAGAAGAAGCGCGACATGCAACCGTTCAAGACTTTCCGTCTTGGCGGCGATCTGACCAAGGTCTACGACCCGTCGCATGAAAAGGGCTAAAAGCCCCTCACCCTAACCCTCTCCCGGAGGGAGAGGGGACTGACCGAGGTGGCTGTGCGAGTTACGCCGAAATGAAATACCGAGTCGATCTCCATTTTTGAAAACCATGGAGATCAGGCTCCCTCTCCCTCCGGGAGAGGGCGGGGGGTGAGGGGCGCGGTTTGACGGCCAGCCCAGACCTCAAGCAAACACTGTGTCACCCCTCCACTACCACGGGGGGTTTGGGGGGGCTTTGGCCCTTGACTGTTGGTTCAAACATGGAGAGATCGGGATGGTATTTTCATCCAACGTGTTCCTGTTTCTGTTCTTGCCGATCTTTCTCGGCTTGTACTACCTGAGCGGGCAACGCTATCGCAACCTGCTGCTGCTGATCGCCAGCTATGTGTTCTACGCCTGGTGGCGGGTGGACTTCCTCGCGCTGTTCGCAGCGGTCACGCTGTGGAACTACTGGATCGGCCTGAAAGTCGGTGCCGCTGGCGTCAGAACCAAACCGGCGCAGCGCTGGCTGCTGCTCGGCGTGGCCGTCGACCTGTGCATCCTCGGCTACTTCAAGTACGCCAACTTCGGTGTCGACAGCATCAACGAAATCATGACTTCGTTCGGTCTCGAGCCGTTCATCCTCACCCACGTGCTGCTGCCGATCGGTATTTCGTTCTACATCTTCGAATCGATCAGCTACATCATCGACGTGTACCGTGGCGACACTCCGGCCACGCGCAACCTGATCGACTTCGCAGCATTCGTGGCGATCTTCCCGCACCTGATTGCCGGCCCGGTTCTGCGTTTCCGCGACCTCGCCGATCAGTTCAACAACCGCACGCACACCCTCGACAAGTTCTCCGAGGGCTGCACGCGGTTCATGCAGGGTTTCATCAAGAAGGTCTTCATCGCCGACACCCTCGCCGTGGTCGCCGACCATTGCTTCGCCTTGCAAAATCCGACCACGGGTGATGCCTGGCTCGGTGCGCTGGCGTACACCGCGCAGCTGTACTTCGACTTCTCCGGTTACAGCGACATGGCCATCGGTCTGGGCTTGATGATGGGTTTCCGCTTCATGGAAAACTTCAAGCAGCCGTATATCAGCCAGTCGATCACCGAGTTCTGGCGCCGCTGGCACATCAGCCTCTCCACCTGGCTGCGTGACTACCTGTACATCACCCTCGGCGGTAACCGTAAAGGCACGCTGATGACCTATCGCAATCTGTTCCTGACCATGCTTCTGGGTGGTCTGTGGCACGGCGCGAATATCACTTACATCATCTGGGGCGCCTGGCACGGCATGTGGCTGGCGATCGAAAAAATGCTCGGCCTGAACACTTCGCCGCGCAGCCTCAACCCGATCCGCTGGGCACTGACCTTCCTGCTGGTGGTGATGGGCTGGGTGATCTTCCGTGCCGAGAATCTGCACGTCGCCGGTCGCATGTACGGTGCAATGTTCAGCTTCGGCGACTGGTCGCTGTCGGAACTCAATCAGGCCAGCCTCACCGGTCTGCAAGTGGCAACCCTGGTGGTGGCTTACGTGACCCTGGCGTTCTTCGGCCTGCGTGATCTGTACACCAATCAGCCGCCAGCCAACACCAAACCGGAAGTCAACGTCGAGGCCAATGGCCCTGCCACGGCGACGCCGGGAATGATCAAGGCAGCGCCTGGGGAAAATCCGGCGAGCATCCACGAACCTGGCTACACCGTCGGCGTAGAAGCCCAAGTGCAACCGGCTTACTGGACCGCTGACTGGTCGCGCTATGTGATGCGCGGGCTGATCCTGCTGCTGTTCATCGCCTCGATTCTCAAACTCTCGGCGCAAAGCTTCTCGCCGTTCCTTTACTTCCAGTTCTGAGGGATCTGACATGACCCGCTCATTACGCATCTTCTACATCGCCCTGTTCCTGGTGACGCTGTTGGTCCTCGGTCTGTGGTCGGTTCGCAGCTTCTTCGGCTTCAGCACCAACGCCGATGCGACGGTGCTCAACGGCCGCTGGACGAAGGCGGTGGAAACCCACTACGACGATGAATTCCCGATCAAGCGCCTGGGCACCAACCTCTGGGCCGCGCTGGATTTCAAACTGTTCAACGAAGGTCGTCCGGGCGTCGTGCTCGGCCGCGACCAGTGGTTGTACAGCGATGAGGAATTCAACCCGATCGTCAACGAACAGCAGAACCTGCAAGGCAACTACGCGCTGGTCGAAGGCGTGCGCCAGACCCTGAAAGAGAAAGGCGTGAAACTGGTGATGGCGATCGTTCCAGCCAAGGTGCGTCTGTACCCGGAGCATCTGGGTGAAGTGAAGCCTTCGAGCATTCACCAGAATCTGTACCAGGATTTCCACGCCCGTGTCGCGGCCGACAAGATCCTCGCCCCTGACCTGCTCGGCCCGCTGCAACAGGCCAAGCAGAACGGTGAGCAAGTGTTCCTGCGCACCGACACCCACTGGACGCCGGAAGGCGCCGAGATCGCAGCCAATACGCTGGCGAAAACCATTGCCGAGAAATTCCCGCTGAGCGGCGAGCCACAGCGTTTCGTTACCACGCCAGCAGAGAAGGTCACGCACAAGGGCGATCTGCGTCTGTTCCTGCCACTCGATCCGCTGTTCGAAAACATGATGCCGGCGCCTGAGCCACTGCTCAAACGCAACACCGTTGCCGCCGAACAGCCTGCCGGTGACGACGCCCTGTTCGCCAACAGCGAAGTACCGGTCGCGCTGATCGGCACCAGCTACAGCGCCAACCCCAACTGGAACTTCGTCGGTGCGCTCAAACAAGCGCTGCACAGTGACGTCGTCAACTACGCCGAAGACGGCCACGGCCCGATTCTGCCGATGCTCAGCTACCTGAAAAGCGATGACTTCAAGAACAGCCCGCCACAAGTGCTGATCTGGGAGTTTCCTGAACGATATCTGCCTGTGAACAACGAAATCGGCGACGCCGACCCGCAGTGGGTCGCAGAGCTCAAACAAGCCGGCGCCCGCCAACAAAACGTAGCCATCAACACTAAATCCGAGACGCCCGATCGGGCGCAAAACTGAAAGAGAGGTACACCATGACTTTCACTACTACTCCTCGTCGTCTCGCTAAAAGCTTCGCACTGGTTGCTGGCCTCAGCGTACTTTCCGTCCCAGCCTTCGCCGGCGGCGACGCCGCGCTGTACGGCCCGACCGCACCGAAAGGCTCGACCTTCGTGCGTGTCTACAACGCCAGCAACGCTGAAGTCAGCGCGACTGTCGGCAGCACCAACCTGAGCGACATCGCGCCACTGGCCAGCAGCGACTTCAGCTTCATGCCGGGCGGCGATTACAGCGCCAAGGTCGGCAGCCAGACCCTGCCGGTCAAACTCGCCGGCGACCACTACTACACCCTGGTCAACAACGCTTCCGGCGCGCCACAACTGATCGAAGAGCCGCCATTCAAGAACAAGCAGAAATCCCTGGTGCGTGTACAGAACCTCAGCGACAAATCGCTGACCCTGAAAACCGCCGACGGCAAGACCGAAGTGGTGCCGAACGTGGCAGCCAAGGGCCGTGGCGAACGTGAAATCAACCCGGTGAAAGTCAGCCTGGCGCTGTACGAAGGCGACAAGAAAGTCGGCGACGTGAAACCGGTCGCCCTGGAGCGTGGTGAGGCAGCCGTGCTGTACGTCACCGGCAACGGCAGCAACCTGTCGCCAGTCTGGGTGAAACGCCCGGTGTCGACTCGCTAACCAATTTCCCGCAGAGACGCTGATCCCTGTAGGAGCTGTCGAGTGAAACGAGGCTGCGATCTTTTGATTTTGAAGATCAAGATCAACAGATCGCAGCCTTCGGCAGCTCCTACAAGGGATGCGGCGTCTTCGGACACGAGACAAAAACAAGAGTGAAACGACACAACGTTCGTTGCTCTAACCAAATTGATTTTATGGAGTAAACACTATGATTCCGGTGATCTTGTCAGGTGGTAGCGGTTCGCGTCTGTGGCCTCTTTCGCGCAAGCAATTCCCCAAGCAATTCCTCGCCCTGACCGGCGAACACACACTGTTCCAGCAAACCCTCGAGCGCCTGGTGTTCGAGGGCATGGACACGCCAATCGTGGTCTGCAACAAAGAGCACCGTTTCATCGTCAACGAGCAACTGGCCGCGCGCAATCTGGAATGTCAGCGCATCCTGATGGAACCGTTCGGCCGCAACACGTCGCCGGCCGTGGCCCTGACCGCGATGATGCTGGTCAATGAAGGTCGTGACGAACTGATGCTGGTGCTGCCGGCCGACCACGTGCTGGAAGACCAGAAAGCCCTGCAACGTGCGCTGGCCCTGGCGACTGTCGCTGCCGAGAACGGCGAGATGGTCCTGTTCGGCGTACCGGCAACCAAACCGGAAACCGGCTACGGCTACATCAAATCCACTGCTGATTCGCTGCTGCCCGAAGGCGTCAGCCGCGTCTCGCACTTCGTCGAAAAACCGGATGTGAAGCGCGCCACCGAGTACGTCGAATCCGGCGGTTACTATTGGAACAGCGGCATGTTCCTGTTCCGCGCCAGCCGCTTCCTCGAAGAACTGAAAAAGCACGATCCGGACATCTACGACACCTGCCTGCTGACCCTTGAGCGCAGCCAGCAGGACGCCGACACCATCACCTTCGACGAAGCCACCTTCGCCTGCTGCCCGGACAACTCCATCGACTACTCGGTGATGGAAAAAACCCAGCGCGCCTGCGTGGTGCCGCTGACCGCCGGCTGGAGTGATGTCGGCTGCTGGTCGTCGCTGTGGGAAGTCAACGAGAAAGACGCCAACGGCAACGTCAGCAAAGGCGATGTGGTCATCCAGGACAGCAAGAACTGCATGATCCACGGCAACGGCAAACTGGTCTCGGTGATCGGTCTGGAAAACATCGTCGTGGTCGAAACCAAGGACGCGATGATGATTGCCCACAAGGACAAGGTCCAGGGCGTCAAGCAGATGGTCAACACCCTCAACGCCCAGGGCCGCAGCGAAACCCAGAACCACTGCGAGGTTTATCGTCCGTGGGGCTCGTACGACTCGGTGGACATGGGCGGGCGTTTCCAGGTCAAGCACATCTCGGTCAAGCCGGGCGCGTGCCTGTCGCTGCAGATGCACCACCACCGCGCCGAACACTGGATCGTGGTCAGCGGCACCGCCGAAGTGACCTGCGACGAAAACGTGTTCCTGCTCACCGAAAACCAGTCGACCTACATCCCGATCGCCTCGGTGCACCGCCTGCGCAACCCGGGCAAGATCCCGCTGGAAATCATCGAAGTGCAGTCGGGTTCGTACTTGGGTGAAGACGATATCGAGCGTTTCGAAGATATCTACGGCCGTTCCACCCCGATCGAACGCGGCGTGTCGGTGAAGACCATCGCGCAGTAATCGCCTGCTGAAACAAGAAGCCCTCGTCCAGCCCGTTGCGTTCCCTATCCGCAGCGGGCTGGGCGGGGGCTTTTTTTGTCTAGCCGAAGACTGAATTGCGGCGTCTCGCCAGTGGTGAATCTTCATCGACCGACTCGCCTTCCGTCGCCTGCGCCAGCCCCGCGGGACCCTGTGTAAACGCGGCTGCAAACAGTTGCTGCGCCAACGGTGTGGACGTTGATTCCGGTTCTGCGAACAACGGCTGCCGCCGGGTCGATCGCTTGAAGGACTGCAAGTCGACCGCCGGACTGTTCGAGGAGATGGCAAGAGGCACGGCAACGGGTGTGCTGAGCAGTTTGTACTGGATCCGCGTCTGAGCCTCGGAAACCTGCATGGCATTGCCCATTGCCACACTCAGTGAGCCCACCAACTGAGCTGCGGGGTTAGCGGCGTGCATCAGCAGATTTCCGCCGATCTGGAAGCCTTTGGCCACGGCACCGCGCCTGGCTGCAAGCACTTGCGGTTCTTCGACAGGGCTATTGAACGCAACGGACATGGGTCCCATGATCCGGCTGGTGGTCTCCTCCCCCAACACCCGATTCATTGTCGAAGAAACGAATTCACCGGAGTGGTACAGCACGGCCCCCGAAGGTGGCGCGGTGTGCGTCCGGACGGCGGCAATGACATGCGCCTGATGTGTGTTGAGCACGGAATTGTCCCGGGCTCCCAGCTCTGCCAGCGCTACCGGTATTTCGCGGCGGTAGGCCTGGACGTCGGGATTTGGGTCATTCTCGAAGTAACGGCGCACGGGCTGCATGCCGGCGGCTTGCACGGGATTGACCAGTTTCTTGTCGGCAAGATCGTGATACACCCGGTCGCCAGCACGCTTGTCGGGCTTGTCGGGCTTGCGCCCGTCGCTGTCCCTGTAAGTCATTGGGTTGTTGCGCAGCGCGCGATAGCGATTATGGCCGTCGATCGCTCCACCAGGATCGCTGTTCAGCCAGCGTTGCAGCCACGGCACGTAATAGCGAAACCCGTAATAGTAAAGTCCCGTGGCGTCACGTTCCTTTGCCGAATACCGCGCGGTCTTGTAGCTGACGTCGGGTTCTTCGGCCCACGCCGTTGCACCGAATGGATAAAAATGCTCGCGGCTGATCAGTTGCGCATCCGCGTCCAGCTCAAGACTGATTGAGCCCAGATGATCATTGAAACTGTATCGGTAGAGATTATTGAGGCCGGTCGGCGATGGGCTCTGCCAATGCAGGACGCGTACGATATTGAGTCCGGTCCGCACGATGATCACCTGCAGGCTCTCACCGGTGCCGGTATCGGTGCGTAATTCCAGCGCTGGCAGATAACGCACCTGTGCAAGAAGACTGCGTGCAGAGGCCCGTGACGAACGCGTCTTGCATACCCGCTGACCGGCGCCGTCATAGAGATAGCTTTCACGATCATCGGCATCTGTTCGGCGTGAGACGACCACGACCGAGTCCAGCTGGCAACGCAGATTCCACTGCAACCGGCGCCCCTGATCCAGCAACAACAAATTACCCCGCGAATCGAAAGCTGCAGCGATCTCTGCTTCAGAGGGCGGCTTACCGTCGTGCCACGGCAAACACCGATTGCTAAAGCGTGCGGCCTGCAGTTGATGACCTGGACTCTGTTGGCCGACGTGAGTCAGCCCGCGCAAATTGCCGCCGGCGTCGTAATGATAACGCTGGCTGTAGTTGGCGACAGCGGTCGGCCCGCCACCGGCAACGCCGGCCTCCCAGCCAGTGGCATGGGACAACTGATAGAGACTGTCATAGCGGTAGCGACTGACCGGCTCGATGCGCTGGTTGGCGAACCAGCGCACGGGCAATGCCTGGTCTTCGATACTCGTTACATTGCCCATCGGGTCGTAGGCGTAGATCAGATGCTGCAGCACATTGCCTAGATTGTCCTGAGCATGGCGCGTGAGCAGGCGGCCGTCTTCGGGACGGTAGCTCAGCGTAGTCAGCACGCCGTTGCCTGCCAGTTCATCAGTGACTTGTCCGTAAGCGTCGTAGCGAATATCACTGACGACCGAATGGTTCTGAGTCTGAAGTTTGAGCTGTATTTCAACTGCGCGTAACTGGCCGTGGAGAGTCAGTGCGAAGGCCTGCCGATTGCCACCGGCATCGAACTGTTCGAGCACAGGTCCCAGCGGGGCATAGCGCCATTGTGTGGTTGCCCCTTGAGGTTCGAGCAACTTCTGTCGATCGGCGAGAGCCTCTGGCCAATCCGCGGCAACCGGCTCAAGCGTGAAGTGACGGATGTTTTCACTGCACTGCCCGGTGATCGCAAACTGCGAGAACAGAACACTGCCACCGGGATCGTCATGACGAATCACTTGACCGAGCTGATTGCGCAGCGGATCGCCCGCGCCGGGGCGGCCATAGGCAAGGCGCTCGGAACAACGGCGAGGTACGCCGGTGCCTTCCTCGAACACCGCGACAGGTCGCAACAAGTCATCGTATGCAATTTCGCGGCATGTGCCACGGCTGTCCCAGTTGCACAACGTCTGGCCGGCCAAACCCGGCAACTGGACCTGGACTCCCGCATCGGTACTGTCCGAGCGCAGCGCGATATCGTTCAAGGCATGGACAGTGGTGAGGCTGGCGGGCGCTTGTGGATCATTCGCCTGCAACGCCCACAATCGCGCATCCCATTGTTTGACTGCACGGCCGGCGTTGTCGCGCAACGTCCGCTCGATCCGGGGCTCGCTTGCCAACGCCGCATCGGCGCGCCAGTAGTTGACGTTGAGGATGGCCAAACCGCGCGGATCGTTCACGGCAAGCGTTGGCGTATTGCTGTGGATGCCCATAGTGCGTCAACGTCCCAGTGTGCCCTTGGCTCATGAGAGCAAGCGCGGAACCGCATTCCTACTGTCAGAAATTACAGTCCCGACCAACGGTGCGCACAAACTCGTCCCGAATACCCATTGCGCCAAGCCTTCGGTAGGATGGGGCTCACTCACCCACGGAGCGCTCACGCATGTTCATCGGCATCCTGCTGGTCATTACCTGGTTGATCCTGCTGCTGCGCTACCCGGCCAAGGCCTTGCCGGTTTCGGTAGCCGCTGCGATTGGCTTGGGTTTCGTGGCCATGTGGGTGGTGTGGATGGACAACCGCGAGATCAAGCAACTGGCGCGCCTGGAACTGCGCATTGCCTACGCTCCCGAGCAATGCCCGGCCGACCGTCCGCTGCAATTGAAAATGAACAATGGCAACAATGTGCCGCTGACCGAGCTGCGCTGGCGCATCGCCGCTTATGCGCCGGGCGATACGGTCAACCTGGCCGACAATCAATACACTGCCCCACGCTATCGCGGCCCCGGCGAATTGCAGGCCGGCGCGACCTGGGAAGACTGCTTGCCACTGCCGCCGCTGCGCCCCGGCTATCGCCCGCAAACCCTGGAGTTTCGCGCCGAGCATTTGCAAGGTAGTTTCTCCGACTAATCCCCTCCCCCGACTGTTTGCACAAGGAATGCGCCATGCCCGTTGCGTTGATTACCGGTTGTTCCAGCGGCATCGGCCGCGCCCTTGCCGACGCGTTCAAAGCCGCTGGCTACGAAGTCTGGGCCAGTGCGCGCAAGGCTGAAGATGTCAGCGCGCTGAGCGCTGCCGGTTTCACCGCTATCGAGCTGGACGTCAACGATGGCGCCGCGCTGGAACAACTCGCCGAGCGCCTCCGCCAGCAACATGGCGGCCTCGATGTACTGATCAACAACGCCGGTTACGGCGCGATGGGGCCGCTGCTCGACGGCGGCGTGCAGGCGATGCAGCGCCAGTTCGAGACCAACGTGTTTTCGATTGTTGGCGTCACCCGCGCGTTGTTTCCGCTGCTGCGTCCGGCCAAGGGGTTGGTGGTGAATATCGGCAGTGTGTCGGGTGTGCTGGTCACACCGTTTGCCGGCGCCTACTGCGCGTCGAAAGCGGCGGTGCATGCGCTTAGCGATGCATTGCGCATGGAGCTGGCACCGTTTGGCATCCGTGTGATGGAAGTCCAGCCCGGTGCGATTGAATCGAGTTTTGCGAAGAATGCCGGACATGAAGCCGAGCAGTTGATCAACGAGCAATCGCCGTGGTTTCCCCTGCGTGAAGGCATTCGGGCACGGGCCAAGGCATCGCAGGACAAGCCAACACCGGCCAGTGAGTTTGCGGCTGAGCTGTTGAAAGCGGTGCGGCAGAGCAAGCCGCCACGGCTGGTTCGCATCGGCAACGGCAGCCGGGCGTTGCCGTTGTTGGCGGCGTTGTTGCCGCAAGGGTTACTCGAATCGACGTTGATGAAGCGGTTCGGGTTGCGCGCCAGGCTCTGATCCCCAGTCGTTGCGACCATCGGTAGCCAGACCTGTCAGAGTTGACAGTAGGCGCCCTCTAAGCGAAGGCCTATCGTGAGTTCAAGCCAGGTGAACAGTGTTAAGACCGTGTTAGCGCCCGGCGAATCAACCGACCTCACGACAACCGCGCAGGGACGTATATGGCAATCGCAGAGAAGGCCGCGAACATCAGGGCGACAATCGACGCTACATGGGGAAGCGGCCAAGGCAAACTTCAACTTGACGATATATTCCAGGATGACCCGACGAAGTCCCGGCCCCTCACGGGGTCGACGCTGCTGAGCGATAAATCGTTGCTGGTCACCAGTACCTTCGACAAAGGCGTCTTCTTCATTTCCAAGCTGAACCACTTGGGTGCCGTAGACCTGGCGTTTGGGGTCGCAGGGCGTGTCACGGGTTCGTTCCTGGCCAATGAGCAGGCCTCTGGCGGGCCGATTGCAGAAGGTGCCGACGGGCGGCTGTTCATGGCAGGCAGCACAGCCAATGAGCAATCGAACGAGGTTAGCGCTGCGATTCTCTGCCTTGACAGCAAAGGCAATCGAGTGAGCAGCTTTGGCGAGAATGGCCAAGTCATCATCGATCCCCCAAACACACAACGGCTTACGAAAAAAGGCCCGGCATTCGTCTTCGCGCTACCCGATGGCAGCGTTATTGTCGGCGTTGATTACCACACGCCTGACGTGCTCAGGGCGCACCTTTACAAATTCGATGCGCAAGGCGCACCCGTGAAGGCATTCGGCACAGATGGCCGAGTTGAAATTAATCACGGGATGCCGCATGCATCGACTTCACTCAGCGACGGTTGCGTGCTCGACAATGGACTCTTGTTATTTGCAGGCTACGAAAAATACGAGCCCGACGTGAACACGGACGGTCTCCTCGTGATGTTGAATTCAGACAGTGGCGCGCTCCATGAGAGTTTCGGCCTCCCGGAAAGACCCGGGGTTGTGGTAGTCCGGTACAACTTCATGGGTGCCGAACTCAATACTGTGAGACAGCGAGCCCCTGATAGATTTACGGCATCTGGCTACACCAACATGGGCAGCGGTGTCAGTGAGCGATACGGCATGTTGTTCGCCTTCGATGAAAAAGGTAAGCCCGATTTTGACGTTTTCGGCAATCCGAATGTCATGCCACTCCCACCAGCTCTCGGCAGCGACAGGCGAGTCAACTGGGCGGACCATGTTCCTTTCGCTGATAACATCGTAGTTTCTGGTGGAGACGAGAAGGGCAATTATATTGCCTGTGTGAAAACCCGTAGCGGTGGCTACAACTCCGCTTTTTCAGACGCGGGTGGCGTCATCCATCGCGAGGAGACCACCGACTCGCTCTCCAGGCTTCATTATCAGCAGGCCCCAGGCAAATTGATTGTTGCCCTCAACATCAATCCAGAAAACCCTCTGGGTTGTCTGTATCGCTACAACATTTCCCAGTAGCTGGAAGCATCACCGCGTCGCCCTGGTCAGGGGCGACGCGGTCGATCAATTGCCTGCCAGGTCCTGCTTCACCACTACCGTGCAAGTAATCCCCGCCGCCAGTAACACGCCCTCTGGCACCTCATCAATATGAATCCGCACCGGCACGCGCTGCGCCAGCCGCACCCAGTTGAACGTCGGGTTCACGTCGGCAATCAGTTCGCGGCTTTCCGGGTTGTCGCGGTCGTAGATCCCGCGCGAAATGCTTTCGACATGACCCTTGAGCACTTCGCCGCTCATCAATTGCATGTCGGCTCGGTCACCGATTTTGACGTGCGGCAACTTGGTTTCTTCGAAAAAGCCGTAAACCCAAAATGAATTCATGTCGACCACGGCCATCTTCGCCTCGCCGATGCGTGCGTAATCGCCGCGATGCACATTGAGGTTGGTCACGTAACCGTCCACCGCCGCACGCACTTCGGTGCGTTTGAGGTTGAGTTCGGCGGCTTCCAGTTGCGCCTGGGCATGTTGGTAATCGGCCAGCGCGGCGTCGGCGATGTTGCTGGCGTCGTCGCGGTTCTCTTTAGAGATCACCAGATTGTCGAGGTCGGCGCGGCGATGGGCGTTGACCTTGCGCATTTCCCAGGTCGACTTGCGCGAAGCGACCAGTGACTGCGCCTGCTTGACCGCAATGCGGTAGTGCTCGGGGTCGATGCGCATCAGCAGATCGCCCTTTTTCACCAGTTGGTTGTCACGCACCGGCACTTCGACCACTTCGCCGGTGACGTCGGCGGCAACGTTGATGATGTCGGCGCGAACGCGGCCATCGCGGGTCCACGGCGTGTTCATGTAGTGCTCCCACAACGTGCGGCCAATCCACAGCGCCAGGGCCAGCACCAGCAGGGTCGCGAGCAGGCTGAAAAACTTTTTCATCAAGATGTTCTCAACGGTAGACAGTCAGCGCCATGGCACCGAACAGACAGGTAAACAGGCTCAGGCGCAGCAGCGCCGGGTGCCAGAAAAAGCGGTACAGGTCGAACCCCGAGAGGAAGCGGTCAACTGCCCAGGCCAATCCCGCAGCAATGAAAAACATCAGGGTCATGGTCGGCATGTACACGCCGTGGAAGGCGATTTCACGAGGCATGGGCAAGTCCTTCGGGCCTGGCGGGAGCGAATTCGGCCAGGGGTGATTGCGGGTCGAGCAACGAGGTGCGAATAAAGTGCAGATAGCTTTTCACCCGGCGCAACGCGGAGGTATCGAAGTGCGGCGCGAACGGCTCATCGGTGGCGGCGACGCGGCTGATGGCGTGATCGACCGCGACCAGTGCGCGTTCGAGATTGCTTGCGTTCGGCTGCAAGAACAGCCGCACCAACGCACGCCCCATCACGCGGATTGCCTGACGCCACGGCTGCGATTCGGCATACGCCGGGTGCACCGGCAGGATCGCCTGCTCCTTGCGCAATTCGATGATCGCGTGGCCGACTTCCAGCACCACGAACATCCAGCGCAGCAGACTCTTTTGTACCTTCGGTTGCCCCGTCGCGAGGCCGTACGCCTGATGCAGCAGATCGCGGGTGCGGCTCTCGAAACTCGAGGCCAGGCCTTTGAGTTTTCCACTGATCGCATAGACCACTTGCCCGCGCAGATCCTGCTCCAGGCGCTGCCACAGCCAGCGACTGTTCGGCGGCAGAATAATCGCCCCCGCCGCAGCACACACGAGCATGCCCATGACCATGGCGATGTAGTCGTTGATGAAGGTATAGGGGTTGTAGATCGTGAGATTGTCCGGCACTGAACCGGTGCTGAAAAAAATCAGCAGGCCCAGTCCGACACCGGCGTATTGCGGCCGCGAGGCGAGGAACGAACCGAGCACGATCACCGGCGCGAGCATCACGCAGAGCAAGGGGAAACCGTCGATCCACGGGAAGATGAAAAACATCTCGACGAAGCCGATCAGCGCGCCGAGAAAAGTCCCGCAGGCCATTTGAAAAGCCATGCGTTTCGGGTTCGGTGTGGCGGCGGAAAGACCGACGGTGGCGGCGGCGATCAGGGTCATGGTCGCCCCGCTCGGCCACGCGGTGGCGACCCAGTAACTGCCCAGCACAAGCAGAATGAACGAGGCGCGGATCCCCGAAGCGGCCGCCGCCCACCAGTTGGTTTGCGGGGTGAACGGCTCGTCCCAGCGTTCGCGTTCGTGACGATGCTCGCCCAGCGACGCGTGGGTCTGCGCATAGCTGTGCAGGTCATCGACGAAGCGGTAGAGCAATTCGTAGGCGGTGTGAAAATCCAGTTGTTCGGCTTCGCTCGGAGCAGTGTCCTGAAAGATTCCGCGCAACGCTCGGACACGAGCCGGCAGACCTTCCTTGTAGGTGGCCAACGCGGTCGCCAAACGTGCCGCATCCGGGCTGGTCAGCGCGCGACCGCTGAAGCCGTCGAGCACTTCGGCGAGGTCCTGCAAGCCCGGTTTGATCGCTGCCACGACGTGCTCTTCGCCATTGCCGTGCAGGCGTTCGAGCAATTGATGCAAGGCGTTGAAGCGCGTGGTGATGCCCATGAACTCGCTGTTCAAACGACTCAGACGACCGTTGCGCCGGCGCATGTGCGGGTCTTCGAACACGGTCACGCTGCGCAGCCCTTCCAGGCCGACGGCTTCAGCAATGAAGCGCACGTTGCTGGCTTCGAACGCTTCGGCTTTGCTGCGCCCGCGCAAGCCGTCGGTGACGAAGAGCGCGAACACACCGAAGCGCTGATACAAGGCGTTGCGCATCGCCGCACTGGCGGTCTGCGGCAGGATCGCCGCGCTGATCAGCGTCGAACAGAGAATGCCCAGCGAGATCTCCAGCACCCGCCACACCGCCGCCATAAAGGCGCCGTCCGGGTGGGCCAGCGCCGGCAGACCGACCATCGCTGCGGTGTAACCGGCGAGCACAAATCCATACGCGCGAAAATTGCGGCACCGTGCGGCACCCGCTGAGCAGATGCCGACCCAGATCGCCAGCGAGCCGAGAAACAGCTCCGTGTTCTGCGCGAACAAAGCGATCAGCGTGACCATCATCGCCGATCCGGCCAGCGTGCCGAGCAAGCGATAGAAACTCTTGGCGAACACCTGGCCGCTCTGCGGCTGCATGACGATAAACACCGTGATCATCGCCGTACGCGGTTGCGGTAGTTCCAGACGCATCGCCAGCCATAGCGTGAGAAACGCGGCGAGCAACACCTTGAAGATATACACCCAGGTCACGCCATCGCTGCGTGCCCAGTCGAAAAAACCGCGACGCCATTCCAGGGAATGGAGCCAGCGCAGGGGGGCGGGCAAGGAGGTCATTGAAAATACTCAGGCATGCAATGCGGACTCGAAACCTGTGGGAGCGAGCCTGCTCGCGAAAGCGCAGTCTCAGGCAACATGTTCATTGACTGATACGCCCCCTTCGCGAGCAGGCTCGCTCCCACAATGGATGCTGTGTTCAACGCAGCAGCGCCGGGGTTTTCGGGGCCTGGGTCTGCGCGGCTGTCGGCACGTCATCACCGGCACCGAGGCCGCCCCCCAAGGCAGTCACCAGCTCGGCATGCGCACTCAACCGCGCCGCCTGGACCTGCTGCTGCACTTGCTGCTGTTTGAACAGCAAGGTCTGCGCATTGAGCACATTGAGGTAATCGGTGAGGCCGCGTTGATAGGCGATCATCGCGATGTCGTAAGTCTTCTGTGCGGCGGCCACGGATTCGGCAGCGAAGTCCTGCTGCTTGTCCATCGACTCGCGGCGGATCAACTGATCGGATATGTTCTTCAGCGCGTTGATCAGGGTCTGGTTGTAGTGCGCCACGGCGATGTCATAACCGGCCGCCGCTTCGCCCAATTCACCACGCAGTCGGCCGCCGTCGAAGATCGGCAACGAGATCGCCGGGCCGACGTTGTAGTTGAGTTTCTTGCCGGTCAGAAACTCCAGCGCGCCGCCGCCCGTGGCCATGTAGCCGAGGCTGCCGACCAGATCGACGTTGGGGTAGAAACCGCCGTGGGCAACATCAATGCCACGCGCCTGCGCCGCCACTTGCCAACGACTGGCGACCACGTCCGGACGCTGCCCGAGCAGTTCGGCGGGCAATGCCGTGGGCAACTTCAACGGCGCCGCGAGGGACAGCGTCGGCCGTTGCAGTTGCGCCGCAGCGCCCGGGCCTTTACCGGCCAGCGCTGCAATCTGGTTGCGGCTAAGGGCGATTTCCTCGTCCAGCGCATCGAGTTGGCGATGGGTTTCGGGCAGCGGCGTTTCGGCCTGGCTGACTTCGAAATGCGTGCCGATGCCACCGCTCAAACGCTTCTGCGCCAGATCGAGAATCTGCTGTTGCTGCCTGAGCATTGCGGCGACGATGTCGCGCTGGGCGTAATGCAGCGACAACTCGATGTAGGCGCGGACCAGATTGCTCTGCAGTTCCAGCTGCGCCAGTCGCGCCTCGGCCACGCTCACATGGGCCAGATCCACCGCGCGTTCACTGGCATTGCGCTCGCGGCCCCAGATGTCGAGGGCGTAGCTGAAGCCGAGCGCGGCGTTGTTGTCCCATGTGGTGGTATTGGCCAGTTCGCCGGGGCCGTAGAACTGATCGGTCGGCCAGTTGTGGCGCTTGAGGGTCGACTCGCCATTGATCTGCAACGCCTCGGCCGCTTCGGCAACACCGGCCATCGCCTTGGCCTGACGCACCCGCGCAGCGGCCATGGCCATGCTCGGGCTGCCTTGCACGGCGAGGTCGATCCAGCGATTAAGTTGCGCATCACCAAACGCCTGCCACCATTGGGCGCTGGGCCAGTGGGCGTCTTTGGCGGCCTCGGCAATGGCCGCGTCGGTGGCCAGTGAATCGGCCGCGAGTGCCTCGCCGTGAGGGGCAATGCCTTGGGTAGAGATGCAGCCGCCGAGAGCCAGGGTTAAAGCCAGAACACTGAGCGGCAAAAGCGCTCTGTTGATGCGACGCGGCACAGCTGCGAATTCCTGAGAAAGGGATCAATCGAGGGACTTGTGTAGGAGCTGCCGAAGGCTGCGATCTTTTGATCTTTTTAAAGACAACATCAAAAGATCGCAGCCTTCGGCAGCTCCTACAGGGATCGGCGCAATTCTATGGAGCTGCCTCTGCGGCGATAAGCTGGGATTTCTGTGAATCTTTGTTACGGTTAACGAGATAATCCCTTGGTCGGGGGTCTCAGCCCCTGAAACTTCGTGTCACAATTTGCCATCTCCCTTGAGAGCACCCCATGGACACTTTGCAAAACATGCGCGCCTTCAGTTGTGTTGCCGAAGCGGGCAGCTTCACCGCCGCCGCCGTGCAACTGGACACCACCACCGCCAACGTCTCGCGCGCGGTCTCCAACCTCGAAGCCCATCTGCAAACCCGTCTGCTCAATCGCACAACCCGGCGCATCGCCCTGACCGAAGCCGGCAAGCGCTACCTGCTGCGCTGCGAACAGATCCTCGCCTACGTCGAAGAAGCCGAAGCGGAAGCCAGCGACGCCCACGCGCGCCCCGCCGGCCAGCTGAAAGTGCACACCATGACCGGCATCGGTCAGCACTTCGTCATCGACGCCATCGCCCGCTACCGCAAGACCCACCCCGACGTGACCTTCGACCTGACCCTGGCCAACCGCGTGCCGGACCTGCTCGACGAGGGCTACGACGTGTCCATCGTGCTGGCCAGCGAACTGCCCGACTCGGGCTTCGTTTCGCAGCGCCTGGGCATCACCTACAGCATCGTCTGCGCCTCGCCGGCGTACGTGAAAGCCAACGGCGCCGCACAGAAACCCAGCGACCTGCTCAACCACGCCTGCCTGCGCCTGGTCAGCCCGGTGATCCCCCTGGAGAAATGGGCCTTCGACGGCCCGGACGGCCAGGAAACGGTCACCATCAACAGCTCACCATTCCTGGTGAACTCCGCCGACGCCATGAAAACCGCCATCACCAGCGGCATGGGCGTCGGCGTGCTGCCGGTCTACGCCGCCATCGAAGGCCTGCGCAACGGCACCCTGGTGCGCGTGATGCCGAACTACCGCTCGCAGGAACTCAACCTCTACGCGATCTACCCGTCGCGGCAGTACCTGGATGCCAAGATCAAAACCTGGGTGGAGTACTTGCGTGGGTCGTTGCCGGAGATATTGGCGGCGCATCAGGCGGAATTGGTCGCGTATGAGTTGAGCGGGAGTCTGGCTGGCGCGCGCGTCGCCACCTGACTTTAAACACCGCTGACTTCGTGTAGGAGCTGACGAGTGCAACGAGGCTGCGATCTTTTGATCTTGTTGTTTAAAAAACAACGGATCGCAGCCTACGACAGCTCCTACATCGCGGTGTTTACGGGGAAGTTTCCGACAGGTTTTGCAGGTTGTCCGTCGGAAGAGCGCTGGCTAGGATTTGGTGGTTGCTGACGAATCAGCGACCGGACTTGGTCGTCCGGGTTTAGAATGGCGCACATTTTCAAGCATGCTTAATGGCGAGCTGTGCGTGGGAGGGCCTCGTCCCTGCCGGGTTTCCATTCCCTGGTCGACCAACCCGCGTACGGTTCGCCACCCGATTGCTTGGTCGCAGTCAGTGGCGAACTCCACTTCCAGAATGGAGTTTCACCATGTTCAAACCCACACCCAATCCCCCCGAATCCGAAAGCACCTCACCCTACCAATCCCCCGACTCAACGAAACTCCACGACGCCGCCGAGCGTGCGCTGGATCACTACCTCAAACCGCCCGCCAGCGCGCAGCAAAACCACAAACCCAGCACCATGTTCCAGGTCGCCCCGGACCAGGACAACGAAAGCCTGCTGGCCCACGCCTGCGAATCCCTCGCCTCGGCCAGCATCATGAGCAGCGACATCGCCGCCCACGTCGACAGCCCACAACGGCACACGATATTGGCCATCCAGCAGGTGATCATGCTGGCGGAACTGGCGGTGAACCGGGTGCTGGATAACTACGAAATCCATCAGCTCCCGTCACGCAGCTGACCTCCCGGGAGCGAGCCCGACCGCGAGGGCTTCGGCACATTCAACATTCGAGGTGTCAGATAAACCGCTTTCGCGAGCAGGCTCGCTCCCACAGTTGGAATGCGTGCACCAGTGAGAAACAGGTCGGCTGTCAGGCCGCTTTCGCTGGCAAGCCAGCTCGCACAGGGACGGGGTGAATCTGGCAGGGATGGGTTGGCAGTGGAGACGCCTTCGCGAGCAGGCTCGCTCCCACAATTCTGGATCGTATACATCAGCAAGATATGAGTCGGCTGTCAGGCCGCCTTCGCTGGCAAGCTGAACTGGTCAAGTAATATTGGACACCCGTTAGGGTTTTTCAGGCCGCCATTTTCTCCATGGCGACCGGTGACCGGTAGTTGTTGTAGCTATGGA